>JBDSPR010000001.1:0-77367 GCA_039930245.1 Chitinophagaceae bacterium
GAGGAATAGATGGGCTGACGATCAAATTAATTCCGACGAAGGAGGAATCTGTCTTTAGATTCCTCCTTCGTCGGAATAGAAGCTTCAAAATCTTCATCTTATCCTTCGCTGAGCTCAGGATGACAACCTGGTCATTCAATAGAATCGTTGTCGACTAATTCAAACTGACCCACTACCTGAAAGCCGGTTCTTGAGAGCCGGCTTTTCTTTTAAAAAGTAAAATTCAACAGTTCCTCCTGGGGGATTGTTTGTTGTTCACAGCTGCTAAGATTCTTTATGTTGCAGGTATTACCGGCCAGCTCTTTTTCACCCAGAATTATGATCCACGGGATATTTTTCTTTTCAGCATATTTGAATTGCTTATCGAATTTGGAGGTTTCATGATACAGTTCGCCGCGTATGCCCTTTTGCCGTAATTGCTGCAGTAAAACAAAAGCCCTTTCACTTTCTTTTTCTCCCAGGTTAAAGAAGAGAACCTGCGTGCCAATATGCACATCTGCCGGGAACAGGTTTAATTCTTCCATGACATCATAGATCCTGTCTACGCCAAAAGAAATACCAACTCCAGGAATACCGGGAACACCAAAAAGACCAGTGAGATCATCATAACGACCACCACCGCCGATACTTCCGATCTTTACACTGGCGGGAGCTTTGGCTTCGAAAATGATGCCGGTGTAATAATTCAGACCGCGTGCAAGGGTGGGATCTGCTTTGATATTTAAGTTTTTAGATGCGGGGTTTTTAATAATAGCTAACATATCATCGATCCCCTTCCTCCCGGTTTCTGTATGACCAATTAACGAAGAAAGACCGGAGATAATATCATTCATATCGCCAGAGATCTGAAGGTATTCTTCGATAACTGAAATCTGTTCACCTCCAAGGCCTCGCTGGACCAATTCAGCTTTTACTTTTTCCAGGCCGATCTTACCTAATTTATCGATCGCTGTTGTAATGGCGATCAGCTTGTCCTCACCCCCGCATAATTCTGCAAGGGCAACCAATATCTTGCGGTGATTAATGCTTAGTTCATAACCCCCGAGGCCAAGGCGGGTAAATACCTCGCCATAGATTCCCGCTAACTCAATTTCATTCAACAGGGAATCGCTTCCCACGACATCGGCGTCACATTGATAAAATTCCCGGTACCTGCCTTTCTGCGGCCGGTCAGCTCTCCATACGGGCTGTACCTGGTAGCGTTTGAAAGGAAAACTAAGTGTATGATGATTCATCGCCACGTAGCGGGCGAAAGGAATGGTGAGATCATATTTTAACGCTCTTTCGGTGATCCCCTTCACATTTTTTCCTTCCAGCACTTTCTCAAAATCCTCCCGGGCCTGTTTTTCTTTCTCCGCATTATCGAGACCATTGTTCAGGATCTTAAAGATCAGTTTATCGCCCTCTTCTCCATATTTGCCCATCAAAGTTTCAATATTCTCCATTGCGGGAGTTTCCAGGGGCTCGAAACCGTATAGTTCAAACACTGACCGAATTATATTAAAAATGTAATTTCTTTTACGGACCACTTCTGGCCCAAAATCTCGAGTACCTTGGGGAACGCTTGCCGTGGTTTTTGCCATAAATACAGTTATTTCAAATTAAGGAGGCTTTAAAAGTCCCTCCTTTGGAGGGATTCAGGGAGGCCTTCTCTATGATCTTATCACAAACCTTATCGATCAATGTATACACTTCGTGATAACCGGGTTCAGGTCCATACCAGGGATCCTGTACATCCCTGTTCTCCCCCGGGTATAATTCATTCATCAGCAGGTCGGCCCTTGTCGAATCAAATTTTTTCCCCGCGATCCTCTTCATTTCATCCAGTACGTCGTTCGCTAAAGCGAATATCTTATCATATACTTCGAAATCGCTTGCTGTAAATCGTCTTGCCCGCTGCTGGCAGATATCAATGCCATTCAGCCTGGCTACTTTCTGGGATAAAGGATGCGGCGGTTCACCCGTATGATAATTATTGGTACCTGCACTCTCTACACTCCATCTTAACCCGGCACGGAAAGCCTTGTCCTGCAAAATACCTTCTGCCAGAGGGCTCCGACAAATATTTCCCAGGCAAACCATCAGGATCTTCATCCAGCAAAGATAGGAAGCCCGGCGCATGGTTTTTCCTTACCGTAACAAGGGTTTCTTCGCTTAATTATAAGTAAACAGGTTATGGATTCCCCAGCCAGCCAGCATCTCAACTATCAAACACACACGATGACAAACAAGGAGATATTACAGGCCAGTGTGCTCGATATTATTTTCGAGCACCGCAACAAGGATTATGGCGCCTATGCACTCCGGACAGGATACAACAAAAGATTGTTGACCGCGCTGGGAGCAGGGATGTCGGCAATCCTTTTACTGGCATTAATGAGTGTTATAAAAAAGAATGAGACTGCTTCCGTTTCTGTAAAAAAAGACAGGGAGGAGATCATAATTAGATCTGTCCGGCTCCCCGAAGAAAAACTGAAAGAACCGGAACAGCCAAAAGCCCTGGTGAAACAAAAACCGGTTACCCTTAAAATTGCCCAGGTAAAATTCACTCCGCCGAAGATCGTGGAAACGGTGAAAGACCAGATGGCTTCTGTTGAAGATATCAAAGGTAAGATTGTGTCCACCCAACATGTTGCCGGCGATCCCGAAGATAAAAAAGTGATACCCCTGGCTCAGCCGCTGGAAAATCCTGTCGGCAGCGGTCCCAGGGTTGTAGAAAATGAAACCGAGTTCAGGATACATGAAAAAGACCCCGAATTTCCCGGTGGCGCTGAAGCCATGCGAAAGTTTTTGGCGAGATACCTGTCTACTCCCGGTGAAATGCAGGCCGGTGAAAAGAAGGTGGTGAGGATCAGGTTCAAAGTGGATAAGGACGGCAGTGTCAACAGCTTCGAGATTGAGACCAGCGGAGGAAATGAGTTTGACAATGAAGTAGTCAGGGTCTGTAAAAAAATGCCCCGCTGGATGCCGGCTATCCAGAACGGGATCAATGTTCCTGTAAGCTATGTACTGCCGGTAACATTTATAGGGGTGGAAGAGTAAAATTCAATAATTTGCCCTCCCCATAAAACAGCATGGATGTTTGAGGAATACGAAAGAAAAAAAAGAAAACAAGTTTCATTGATGAGGTCCCTGCTGGATTACGGTATGGGACTTCTCATCTTACTGGCCGGGCTGGTGTTTTTTTTTCGCCATAAGTTTGGGGACATCTCTTTCAATGAGCGTTTCCCGCCAAATGATATCGACAAGATATTTGGTGCTGTTTGTATAATCTATGGTGCCTGGCGTATTTACCGGGGGTACAAAAAAAATTATTTCAGATGAATTTTTCCCGGGCCATGCGAAACGGAGCTTCTTTAACGGCATTTATTTTCCTCCTACTGCTGGGCAGCGGGTGTAAGTCATTCAAAGAACAGGAAGACGAACTCCCTGATAACAGCCGCAAGGGAACTATTTATGTAAGCGCTGATGAATCGTTCAAGCCCGTGATCGACGAACAGGTTAAAGTCTACGAAGCCAATCATCCCGGCACGAGGATCATCATGGAGTATAAACCAGAGGCGGAATGTTTAAAGGATTTGTTAATTGACAGCATTCGGATGGTGATCGCTACCCGGCGTTACAGCGAGGAAGAAAAAGCTTTTATCGTAGATTCTCTCGGGAAATCACCCAAATTCATGACCGTAGCCCGCGACGCAATCTCCGTGATCGTGCACCCGTCGATACCCGATTCGCTTTTTACCATGGACGAGATCAGGGAAATACTCACCGGGAGATTTAAGAAAAGTTTAATTCCGGTGTTTGACGGGGTGAAAGCAACCAGTACAGTACGTTTTATCATCGATTCAGTGTTGCGCGGTGACACACTGACCTCCAGGGCGATGGCAGCGCGCAGCAGCGAGGGAGTGATTGATTATGTCTCCAAAAACCCCGATGTTATTGGGTTTATAGGAGTTAGCTGGATCGGGAATCCCGAGGATACGAGCCAGCTTAGTTTTTTGAAAAAAGTGAGAGTTGCCGCAATCGAAAGCACGGATATCCCCGGGGCATATGTTAAAGCCTACCAGGCAAACATTTACATAAAGCGGTATCCTATGGTACGGGATTTGAATTATATACTAAAGGAAAATTATAAAGGCCTTGGAAATTCGTTTGCAAACTTTATAAGCGGGGAGATCGGGCAAATGATTTTCAGGAGAGCCTACCTGGCGCCGGCACAAAAGAATTTCGGTATCAGGCCCGTAAGGCTAAATGAGTAAAAAGAGTAAAAGAAGCAGTTGGTTATATTTACAAACTTAAAAGAAGAAGAAAATGAAGAAGAAAACCCTGATCACCCTGTTAGTTTCCGGCTTCTTGTCGGTAAGCGGACTAAAGGCCCAGAGCATCCAGGAAGGTAAGAACAACCTGTATGCGGACCGGTACAAAAGCGCTATCGGCGTTTTTGAAAAATTACTGGCGACCAATCCAAATAATATTGAAGCTATTTATTGGCTCGGACAAACCTATCTCGAAATGGATGAGTTTGCCGGTGCAAGGGTAGCTAACGCCCGTGCATTATACGAGAAAGGATTGCAAAGTACCGCGAATGCTCCTTTATTGCTGGTTGGACTTGGACATGTCGAGTTGCGGGAGAACAAACTCAATGATGCACGCCAGCATTTTGAAACAGCACTTAGCATGACACGTGGTCGTAAAGGCGACGACCCGGCAATTCTTAGTGCTGTAGGACGTGCCAATGCGGAAGCAAAAAGCGGCGACTACAATTATGCGATCGAGAAATTAGTGGCGGCTGCTGATAAAGGCGATAAAACGCCTGATATCTTCTTACAGCTGGGTAATGCTTATCGTAAAGCAAAACCTGGTGAAGGCGGAGGCGATGCATACAAGAGCTACAAAAAAGCGCTTGAAATGGATCCCAATTTTGCCATAGCCGATATCCGTCTTGCCAAATTGTTTGAATCACAGAAGAACTGGGAGCTGTTCACGGAATACCTGAACAGTGCTACCAAAAGAGATCCCAATTTTACTCCTGCCTATTATGAATTGTTTTATTATCATTTCTTCCGGGCAAAATTTCCTGAAGCAGAAGTGCAGTTAAAGAAATATATCGAGAGCAAACTCCCGGAAAAAGACATCCAGGATGAATACCTCTATGCGCAATTGAGCTGGGCAAGAAAAGATTTTGATGGGGCTATCATAAAAGCGGAAGCCGTTGCCGCAGCGATGGGCACACTGACCAAACCAAAAGTATACAGGTTACTAGCCGATGCCTATTATAGAAAAGGAGATTCGTTGAGCAAAAAAGGTGATTCTGTTACGGCCAGGGCCAATTTCGTCAATGCCAGGAAAAACAGTGATGAATTCTTTGCCAAAAAGAACCCGGATGATATAATACTTCCCGATTATGAAACAAAAGCATTGATATTATCAAAATTGGGGGGAACTCCTGATGAGATTTACAGTACATATATGGTAGGAGCGAGTTTAGATACAACTGTCGAAGCAAAAGTGGCCTTTCTGAAAAAAGGGGCAGATGAGTTTAAGAGCAGAGGTGACAGCATTAGTCGCATTAAAGAAGGTGATCTACGCCTGGCACTCATAAAACTAAAGACCGCTCCTAGTCAGCGTGATTATTTCGATGCAGGATTCGCCTACTACCAGGGCAACGCTTATACAAGGGCTGATAGTCTGTTTGAAATCATTTATGTAAAATATCCAGATGAGCCTTATGGCCCTCAAATGCGCTTTACAATCGCACGTATACTGGATAGTACTATGGAGAAAGGAGCAGCTGTCCCCTTTGGATTAAAATATCTTGAAATTCTTGAAAAGGATACAGCTAAGAACAAAAAAGCAATACTAAGCACTGCCGGTTATTTGGCACAGTACTATGCCAATATTGCTAAAGACAAAGCAAAAGCTATTGAATACCTGAAAAAGATGTTGGTATTAAATCCTGAAAACGCTGATATTAAAAAGAATATAGAAATTTTGGAGAAATCACCAGCGGCAAAACCTGGAACAACCCGTAACGGCACTAAACCTGCACCGGTAGCAAAACCCAAGAGAGTAACAACAGTAAAGAAAACGACTGTTGCCAAGAAATAAGAACTCGGTTTTCTTCTTTTACAAAGAAAATCCCTTGCTGTTATGGTGGGGGATTTTTCTTTATACAACTGGCTGGCCCGTCTGCCTGCTTTTAAACCCGTTCACTGTATTTAAATAAGGTATTTTCAGCAGGTCACCTTATTTTTGCCGGAAGGAAAAGACCTATGATTTATTTATTACAAACCAGCCTGGACACAGGCAGTTCCGGCTCTTACCTGCCTGTTGCATTGCAGGTTTTTATTGCCGTTGGCCTGGTCGTTTTCCTGACGGTAGTAACGCATTTACTGGGTCCAAAAAGAAAGACGACCGATAAACTCCAGAATTTTGCCAGCGGGATCGAGTCACATGGTGATGCCCGCCAGCCCATGGCGATCAAATACTTCCTGACCGCTATCTTATTTGTCCTGTTTGATGTGGAAGTGATCTTTTTTTATCCCTATGCAGTGAATTTTAAAGGGCTGGGATGGGAAGGATTCTGGGCGGTTACCCTTTTCGTTGGTTTCTTCCTTTGCGGGTTCATATATATTATAAAAAAAGGGGCTTTGAATTGGGAAGACTAAAGAGATTGCAGATTTGTGATTGAATATTGAAGATTTAGGGAACCAGTGGTGGCGGTGATTGTTAGTAATGTATAAATAGTTCAATCTTCAATCTTAAATATTAAATAACCGGGGGAGGATTTACGATTGAATATTGCATATTGATTATTGAGGAACAAGTTATAGGAACTGAGTGTTCTTAATTCATAAATAATTCAATCATCAATCATCAATCTAAAATATTAAATAATCATGGCTCGTCCAGTATCATATAATCTCATCAAAAAGCCGCTGGAAGCTGATATCAGCATGACAGAAATGCCCGAAGGCAGCATGGGAGAAGGTTTTTTTGCCACCAAACTGAACAACATAATAGGCCTGGCAAGAAAAAACTCGATCTGGCCGCTCCCATTTGCCACTTCCTGTTGCGGTATCGAATTCATGGCAACAATGGGTTCGCACTATGACCTGGCCAGGTTTGGCTCTGAGCGGGTTGGTTTTTCTCCCCGTCAATGCGATCTGTTGATGGTGATGGGGACGATTGCAAAGAAAATGGGACCGGTTGTGAAGCAGGTCTACCTGCAAATGGCAGAACCCCGCTGGGTGATCGCCGTAGGAGCCTGCGCCTGCAGCGGTGGTATTTTCGATACTTACAGCGTTTTACAGGGGATCGACCAGGTAGTACCAGTGGATGTATATGTACCGGGTTGCCCGCCAAGACCTGAACAGATCATCGATGGGGTGATGCGGGTACAGGACCTGGTGGGTAAGGAAAGCCTTAGAAGAAGGAATGGTGAACAATACAAAGCATTGATGGATAGTTACGGAATACAATAAGAAAGCTGTTAGCTATTAGCTCTTAGCTTTTAGTAACAAGGTGTAAATGTTTAAAACAAGGTCTTTGGCTAAGAGCTAAAGGCCAACAGCTAAAAGCTAAAGTTCATGTTGACAAACGAACATATCAGGCAACGGCTAGTAGAAAAATTTAATGGGCAGGTGACGGGTTTTGAAGAACCTTATGGCATGCTGACATTTGAAGCACCAAAAGATTTGAACCTGAAGGTGCTTAATTTTTTATACGATGACGAAGAATTGAAGTTTCGTTTCATGACAGACCTCTGCGGCGTTCATTATCCCAGCAATAAAGGAAAAGAACTCGCGGTAGTTTATCATTTGCATAACCTGGAAGATAATATCCGTATCCGGTTCAAAGTTTTTACGGACATCAATCAAACTGATATTTATACTGCCACAGGATTATTCTCTGCCGCGAACTGGATGGAAAGAGAGACCTATGATTTTTACGGGGTCAATTTTGTCGGCCACCCAAACCTGAAAAGAATATTAAACGTGGATGAAATGGATTATTTCCCGATGCGGAAAGAATTCCCCCTGGAGGACCAGACAAGGATCGACAAGGACGATGAAATGTTTGGAAGGGGTGGGCATACAGGTTATGGAACGGATACCGACGAGAGGGATGATCGGAATTCGCTGATAGCCGAGGCGGATAAACCGGATGAAACCGGAAGACCGATCGTGTGAGCGAAGGCGAAAAAAATGAAAAACAGAAAAATGATTATCCCGTAGGGATAAAATATCGGTAAATGTCAGAACAACACATCAAATTACCCGAAGGATCGATCGAAAAAACGACCACGACCCTTAACCTGGGACCTACGCACCCTGCTACCCATGGCGTGATGCAGAATATCCTCGAGCTGGATGGGGAACGTATTGTTTCCACCGAGCAAACCATTGGATACATCCACCGTGCATTTGAAAAAATCGCCGAACGAAGACCTTTATACCAGATCACTACGCTGACAGACAGGATGAATTATTGCTCTTCCCCCATCAACAATATGGGCTGGCATATCACCTGTGAAAAATTACTGGGCGTGAAAACACCTAAACGCGTTGATTATCTCCGGGTGATAATCATGGAACTGGCCCGTATATCGGATCACCTGATCTGTAACTCCATCGTTGGGGTGGATGCCGGTGCTTATACAGGATTCCTTTATGTCATGCAGTACCGGGAACTGATCTACGAAATATATGAAGAGGTCTGCGGCGCCAGGCTGACAACGAATATGGGCAGGATCGGCGGGTTCGAACGAAATTTCAATGATATCGCATTCCAGAAATTGGAAAAATTCCTGGCCGAATATCCCAAAGTGTTGAAAGAGTTTGAAAATCTATTCCAGCGCAACCGGATCTTCATGGATCGCACCATCGGAACCGGGGCTATCAGCGCCGAAAGAGCATTGAACTATGGATTTACCGGCCCAAATCTTCGCGCAGCAGGTGTAGACTATGATGTGAGGGTGCACACGCCGTATAGTAGCTACGAAGATTTCCAGTTCAACATACCGGTAGGTACCACCGGTGATAATTATGACCGTTGGCTGGTAAGGGAAAAAGAAATGTGGGAAAGCCTGAGCATTATTGAACAGGCATACCAGAAAGTGCAGGAATTCAAAGGCGCTGAAGCAGAAGTATTCCACGCAGATGTCCCCGAATATTATTTACCCGAGAAAGCAGATGTCTATACCAAGATGGAAGCACTGATCTATCATTTTAAGATCGTGATGGGTGAGACGGAGATACCAAAAGGCGAAGTATACCAGGCCGTGGAAGGCGGGAACGGAGAGCTTGGTTTTTACCTTATCAGTGATGGGGGGAGAACACCTTATCGTTTGCATTTCCGCCGGCCTTGTTTTATTTATTACCAGGCTTACGAGGAACTGACAAAAGGTGGCATGTTAAGCGATGCGATCATGACGATGAGTAGTTTGAATTTGATCGCGGGCGAGTTGGATGCATAAGAATTGGGAGAAGGACAATTGGGAAATTGCAGTGTCACGTAAATTGAAACAATGATTAAAATATAATTGGCTTGAAATTTCGAAATTTCCCATCCCGATAGTAATCGGGACCAAAATTGAAAATGAACATAGAGTTTTCAGATAAGTCGTTACAGGAAGTAAAAAGGATAATTGATTTTTATCCCGAAGGGAAGCAGAAAAGCGCTGTGATCCCGGTATTGCACCTGGCCCAGCAGGAATTTGGTGGCTGGTTAAGTGCAGCGACCATGGATTATGTTGCGTCCCTGTTACAGCTGGAACCGATCGAAGTATACGAAGTGGCCACCTTTTACAGTATGTACAACCTGAAACCAGTTGGTAAATACCTGTTCGAGGTTTGCCAGACCGGTCCCTGTATGCTAAATGGCAGTGATGAGATCATTCAATATATCCATGATAAACTCGGGATCAAACCGGGTGAAACCACGGGAGATGGATTGTTTACGCTGAAAACGGTGGAATGCCTGGGTGCCTGCGGTTATGCGCCCATGATGCAACTGGGAAAAAATTACCGGGAACACCTGACAAAGGAAAAAGTGGATGCGATCGTGGAAGAGTGCAGGAAAAATACCGGCATAAATAATTAAAACAACTGTTATGAAACTGAACCCTTACCTGATCTTTGCCGGCAATGCGGAAGAAGTATTGAATTTCTATAAGGATGTTTTTGGCGGAGAAATAACCATGCTCAGCCGTTATGCTGACAATCCGCAGCCTACCGATGAGGACTGGAAGCAAAAAATAATGCATTCAAGACTTGAATTTAACGGAAATATGCTGATGATCTCGGATGGTTATAAGGAATATACGGTACCAGGTTCCAGCAATGTTCAGTTGAGTGTGGAAGTGGAAAGCCTGGAAAAAATAAACCAGGTGTTTGCAAAAATGAGCCAGGGTGCAACAATCCTGAATGATTTGCAGGATATGTTCTGGGGCGCCCGTTTTGGTATGCTGAAAGATAAATTTGGTATACACTGGATGTTCAACCACATGTATGAGAAAAAGAACTAGGACGAACTTGTTGATGCTATTAGTATTGCTCTTTGTAAGCCCGGAACTGACTGCGCAGACGAGTGAGGAAAAACTTTCAGCTACGCTGAAAGAGTTTCACCAGGCGATGGTCGGTAAGAATACTGTTTCGATCAACCAGCAAACAGATAAAGCGCTGAGTTATGGGCATAGCAACGGTTGGGTTGAGACAAAGAATGAGATGATAAAAAACCTGGAAACAGGTTATATGAATTATAACAGTTTTAAGGAAGATAGCCTTGTGGTAATAATCAATGGAAATATGGCACATGCAAGGTTTGTGGCGGATATTAATGTATCAATGAATGGGGGAGATACAAACTCCTTTCATTTGAAAGTGCTCGAAGTATGGGTAAGGAAGGGCAAGAGATGGCTGTTATTTGCGAGGCAGGCAGTAAAATAAAAATTAAATCCCCCTTTAGGGGATAGGGGTATGGGAAGAAAATTATTACTAGATAAGATCAATGTGGAGAACATCCGACTCTACGATGTATACCGCCGCGAAGGTGGTTACCGCAGCGTGGAGAAGGCCTTTAAATCTATGTCACCCGACCAGGTAACAGAGGAAGTAAAGAAAAGCGGGCTGAGAGGTCGTGGTGGGGCCGGTTTCCCTACCGGTATGAAATGGGGTTTCCTTGCCAAACCGGCAGGAGTGCCGCGTTACCTGGTGGTAAATGCCGATGAATCGGAGCCCGGGACATTCAAGGACCGATACCTGATGGAGTTCATCCCTCATCTGCTGATCGAAGGAATGATCGTATCTGCTTATGCATTAGGTGCGAACAGGTCTTATATCTATATCCGTGGTGAGTTTGCCTGGATCGTTGACATACTCGAGCAAGCCATACAGGAAGCAAAGAACAACGGATGGTTGGGTAAGAATATACAGGGCAGTGGTTTTGATTGTGAGATCTATGTACAGCGTGGAGCCGGTGCTTATATCTGTGGAGAAGAAACAGCTTTGCTTGAATCGCTCGAAGGTAAAAGAGGCAACCCGAGAATTAAACCACCCTTCCCCGCCGTAAAAGGATTGTGGGATTGCCCGACCGTAGTGAACAATGTAGAGACCATCGCGGCGGTTGTACCTATTATTAATGAAGGGGGAGAGGAGTATGCTAAAATTGGTATTGGCAAATCTACCGGCACCAAACTGATCTCTGCCTGTGGTAATATAAAAAAGCAGGGCGTATACGAGATCGACATGACGATCTCCGTGGAAGAATTTATTTACAGTGAGGAATACTGTGGTGGAATGGCAAACGGAAGAAAATTAAAAGCCTGTATACCCGGCGGATCTTCTGTTCCAATTTTACCCGCCAACCTGTTGCTGACAACGGCAAAAGGAGAGAAAAGAATGATGACCTATGAAAGTCTTGCTGACGGGGGCTTTCAAACGGGTTCTATGATGGGTTCCGGCGGATTTATTGTGCTGGACGACAAACAATGCGTGGTTCGGCACACCTATACATTGGCAAGATTTTACCGCCACGAAAGTTGCGGCCAGTGTTCGCCCTGCCGTGAAGGAACGGGCTGGATGGAAAAAATATTATTGAATATCGAGAACGGGAAAGGCAAGATGACTGATATTGACCTGCTCTGGGATATACAGCGAAAGATCGAGGGGAATACGATTTGTCCCTTAGGTGATGCCGCCGCCTGGCCGGTAGCGGCCGCGATCAGGCATTTCAGGGATGAGTTTGAATGGCATGTCAATAACCCGGAGGATTGTTTGAGAAGGAATTATGGGTTGGCGGGGTATGCCGACCCTATCCCAGTGCCGGTAACAGTATAGCGTTTCTCGCGGCGAACGCAAAGCTGCGACGAACGCTATGGGATAGAAATGAGTTGTTACGAAATAAGTGAGGAGGGAAAGTGATGAATGAAAATGAAATAGCAACGCTGGCTCTTGATATTTGTTTTAAGATCCACAGGTAATATGGCCCGGGATTATTTGAAACTGTTTATGAAGAGATCTTTTGTCATGAATGGAGGAAGTCAGGAATTCCGTATAAACGGCAACAGGGTATTCCCCTGGTTCATGAAGAAGTAAGAATGGAAATCGGCTTTAGGGCCGATGTGATTTTGAATGATAAAGTAATAATTGAATTGAAGAGTGTGGAAGTATTGGCGGATGTGCATTATAAACAAGTTCTTACCTATTTGAAATTGACTAACCTGAAACTTGGATTACTCGTCAATTTTAATGTAGTATTATTGAAAGATGGAATCAAAAGGATCGCTAATAAATTATAAAGCATTGCGCCGCCGCTCCGCTGCCGTCGCTGCGAGAAACAAATTATGGTCGAAGTAAAAAAAGAAGCACCTGCGAATTTTAAACCCGATAACTATCGGGTCACGATCGATAATATCACGATCGAAGTGGCTCCGGGTACAACTATATTGAATGCCGCGAGGCAGATCGGTGGTGATGTCACGCCTCCTGCGATGTGCTATTACAGCAAGCTCGAGGGCAGCGGTGGTAAATGCCGTACCTGCCTGGTGGAAGTCGCCGCAGGTTCCACTGTGGATCCCCGGCCCATGCCTAAGCTGGTAGCCTCCTGCCGTACCAATGTAATGGACGGCATGATAGTAAAAAACATCACCAGTGAAAAAGTACTGGATGCAAGAAATGGCGTAGTTGAATTCTTACTCATCAATCATCCATTAGATTGCCCGATCTGCGACCAGGCCGGTGAATGTGATCTCCAGGACCTTGGGTATAATCATGGTAAGGAAGGCACACGATACGAATTCAACAGGAGAACTTTTGAAAAAGAAGATATCGGACCCTATATACAATTACACATGACCCGGTGCATACTCTGCTATCGATGTACCTATGTCGCCGATCAGTTGACCAACGAGCGGGTACATGGCATTTTGGACAGGGGGGATCATTCCGAGATATCGACCTATATCTCCAAAGCAATTGATAATGATTTTAGCGGAAACATGATCGATGTATGTCCTGTAGGTGCATTGACAGATAAAACATTCCGGTTCAAGAACCGTGTCTGGTTCACCAAGCCCGTTGATGCCCACCGCGATTGCCCAACCTGTTGCGGCAAAGCTACGCTCTGGCAACGCGGCGATGATGTATTAAGAGTGACGGCAAGAAAGGATGAATGGGGAGAAGTACAGAGCTATGCTAGTCCCGACGGAGGAGGGAACAAACCCGGCTGGATCTGCAATACCTGTCGCTTTGACAAAAAACATATCAACGATTGGGTGATCGAAGGACCCACAAAGATCAACCGGCATTCGGTTATTTCGCAGGGACATTACGAAGGGTTGCAGAAACCAAAAGAGACCATCGCGGATGTGATGGGAGGTCGTGATCCGAAATTGCTGATGGATATTCACAGCATCAGCGACGTAAATAAAGTGGACCTGGCCGCATTGCCGGGACCGGCTACAAGTAAGACGTTTGAGAACGGCAAGATTGACAAGTAATGAACGAGGAGCAAAAAAATAAAAAAAAGGAATTCAAGCAAAAGGAAAAAGAACGGTTGGTAGAAATATTGCCGATGCCGGAAAAGTTGCTGAAAGAATTTTTCGATTACCTGGATGAAAAATTAACAGAAGGAGATTCTGGGAATTCGTTGCGCCTCACTGAAACATTCTGTACTAAGAAGAATCTTGATTTTGAAAAAGTGAAAGAATGGGCAGGAGAACTTGGTGGATTCGATGATGCAGAGATACTCTGGAATTGTGAACAGGAATATGAGTTTTTGATCGGGGAAGGTGGTAATTAAATGGCTAACTAATTATGTTTTTATTGTCAATAAATTGGTGGTTGATCCTTGAGAAAACTTTGCTGATCGGCGGAATCGTCGGTCTGTCCTTCTTTATCGCTATGTACACTACTTATGCCGAAAGAAAAGTGGCAGCCTGGTTACAGGATCGTCGCGGGCCCAACAGGGCAGGACCTTTTGGTATTTTCCAGCCACTGGCAGATGGGGGTAAATTATTTTTCAAAGAAGAAATCATCCCGCTCTCTTCTAATAAATTCCTGTTCATACTCGGACCTGCATTGGCAATGGTAACAGCTTTACTTACCAGTACAGTCATTCCATGGGCAGCACCCTTTGTAACAAAGGGAGGAAATCTGATCCCCATGCAGGTGGCAGATGTGGACATGGGGATATTATTGGTATTCAGTATTGTCAGCGTAGGTGTCTACGGCATCATGATCGGTGGCTGGGCTTCCAATAATAAATTTTCCCTGATGGCCGCTATACGTGGAGCATCACAAATGGTTTCCTACGAATTGCCAATGGGATTGGCATTGATCGCGGTATTATTTATGACAGGTTCTTTGAAGATGAGCGAGATCGTCGCCAACCAGGTACAGAACGGCTGGCATATCATATACCAGCCATTGGGATTCCTGATATTTTTTGTATGTGCCCTGGCGGAATGTAACCGTACCCCGTTTGATCTGCCCGAAGCAGAGAACGAACTGAACTTTGGTTACCACCAGGAATATTCATCCATGAAACTGGGATTTTACCTGTTCGCGGAATACATCAATATGTTCATCAGCAGTGCGGTGATGGCAACTTTGTATTTCGGCGGTTATGATATCCCCTTTGTAAACGAAGCCACGTGGGGATTGAACGCGTTCTGGATGTCGTTGATCAGCTTTAGCGTGCTGATGGCCAAAATAACATTCTTCCTGTTTGTTTTCCTCTGGATAAGGTGGACGATACCACGTTTCCGGTACGACCAGTTGATGAACCTGGGCTGGAAGAAACTGATACCGCTGGCATTGGTCAATATGATCATCACTGCGGCGGTGATATTGTTGTTGAAAAAATAGAGAGAAGTTAGGACGACCGAAAGTCGGAAAGTCCGGAAGAAGGAGACACTGAAGAGTGAAAAGAGACTTTTAAAATAAATGAAACGATCTTCGGACTTCCCGACCCCGGACTTTCGGACTTCGAGTAATATATTTGCGAAATTTTTAAAGAAGTTATCAGCTAAAAGCTGATAGCTAACAGCTAAAATGTTAACACAAAGAGCCAAACAGGTTGACCGGAAGCCGATGACATTCCTGGAGAGCATTTATCTCTGGAATATCCTCAAAGGCATGGGTATTACGATCAGTCACCTGTTCAAAAAGAAGGCGACCATTAATTATCCCGAACAGACCAGGAGTTTCTCCAAAGTTTGGCGGGGCCTGCATGTATTGAACAGAGATGCGGAAGGAAGGGAGAATTGTACCGCCTGCGGATTATGTGCCGTGGCCTGTCCCGCTGAAGCGATTACAATGGAAGGGGCAGAACGCCTGCCTGGCGAAGAACATTTATACCGCGAAGAGAAATATGCTGCGAAGTACGAGATCAATATGCTGCGCTGTATTTTCTGTGGTCTGTGCGAGGAAGCCTGCCCGAAAGATGCGATCTACCTCTCACAAACTATCGCGCCGGCTAACTATGGAAGGAAAGGATTTATTTATAAAAAAGAGGACCTGTTGATCCCGCATCCTATAGAAGAGAAACAAGCGTACGAAAATGCAGTAGGGGAGAGACCGACAGCAAAAAAATGAGTTTAAAAATAAAGAACAGGCTTATAGCCAGTAGCTAAGAGCAAACAGCTTATGTCGATTACACAAATATTATTCTGGTTTCTTTCCGTCGTGGCCCTCTTCAGCGCACTGATGGTGATCACCAATAAAAATCCTGTTTATAGCGTGCTTTGGCTGATCGTTACGTTCTTTGCTATTTCCGGTCATTATATTTTATTGAATGCGCAATTCCTGGCGATCGTAAATGTGATCGTTTATGCAGGTGCCATCATGGTATTGTTCCTCTTCGTGATCATGCTGATGAACCTGAACAAGGAGACAGAACCGCAAAAGAACCGCTGGCTAAGGATGGCCGGTGCTGTTGCGGGCGGATGTTTATTACTGGTGCTGGTAGCGGCGTTAAAAGATACGGATATCAAGCATCAACAGGCCCTGGTGTACGGGGGAAATATCGGGCTGATCAAAAACCTCGGGAAGGAACTGTTCACCACCTATGTAGTGCCTTTCGAGATCAGTAGCATATTATTTTTAAGTGCAATGGTAGGTGCGGTAGTGATAGGGAAGAAGGAGTAGAAAATCGGCCTCCCCAACCCCTCCAAAGGAGGGGCGAAAGAGACCATCATTGATTAGAGAAAAAAATAAAAACTCTCCCCCTTTGGGGGAGTTGGAGGGGGCCATGCCTATTAATTATTACATATTCCTTTCAATTGCCTTGTTCAGCATAGGTATCGTAGGCGTGCTGACCCGCCGCAATGCGATCATCATTTTCATGTGCGTAGAGTTAATGCTCAATGCCGTGAACCTGATGCTGGTAGCTTTTTCAAAAATGCATTATAAGGCGGCAGTCTTAGCAGGCGATATCGGCACAACAGCCGGAACAGATGGGCAATTGTTCGTATTCTTTATCATGGTAGTGGCGGCGGCGGAAGTAAGTGTGGGACTGGCGATCATTGTAATGATGTACCGGAATATCCATTCGGTGGATATTAATTTTTTAAACAGGCTGAAACATTGATGATTGTTTTTTAGAAGATATTATGCAGAACGTTTTACAAATAGTTTACCTGGTTCCCCTGCTTCCGCTGATCGGTTTTTTGATCAATGGACTTGGAAGAAAATACCTTTCCAAACCATTGATCGGTATCATCGGGTCGGGTGTTATCCTGTCTTCATTCGCCATAAGTATCTGGGTATTCCTGCAGGTAAAAGGAGGAAATACACACGAAGCACATTATTTCGACTTTATTTCAGTTGGTTCACTCAAGATCCCTTTTGCATTCAAGATCGACCAGCTCTCTTCTGTATTCCTGTTGATCATTACCGGTGTTGGGTTGCTGATTCATGTTTATTCCACTTCCTACATGAAGGAAGAAAACGCAGTCGATTATGGAAGATATTTTTCCTACCTGAACCTGTTCGTATTTTCCATGCTGCTGCTGGTGATGGGTGCCAATTTTGTCATCATGTTCATCGGCTGGGAAGGCGTGGGCCTCTGCTCTTATTTACTGATCGGGTACTGGTTTAAGAACCAGGAGTATAATAAAGCCGCCAACAAGGCTTTTATCATGAACCGGATCGGTGACCTTGCTTTCCTGATCGCCATTTTCTGGCTGATCAGTAAACTTGGAACGGTTTCTTACAGCGAAGTTTTCAATCCAGCCAACCTGGCCAAACTGAAAGCATCGGATATTACAGCGATCACCTTGTTGCTTTTTGTGGGAGCTACCGGTAAAAGCGCCCAGATTCCCTTATACACATGGTTGCCCGATGCGATGGCAGGCCCTACACCAGTATCAGCCCTTATCCACGCGGCAACAATGGTTACAGCAGGTATTTATATGATTGCGAGGAGTAATGTCCTTTATTCCATGTCGCCTGTCACCATGGATATTGTGGCTTATGTGGGACTTGCCACAGCATTGCTGGCCGCCACGATCGCTCTCAAACAAAACGATATTAAGAAAGTGCTGGCTTATTCCACAGTAAGTCAACTGGGCTTTATGTTCCTCGCACTGGGTACGGGTGCCTATGTGGCTGCAGTATTCCATGTGATGACGCATGCTTTTTTCAAAGCCTTATTGTTCCTCGGCAGTGGCAGCGTGATACATGCCATGGGTGGAGAACAGGATATCCGGAATATGGGTGGACTAAGCAAAAAATTGCGGATCACTTTTATAACATTTCTTATCGGTTGTATCGCAATTGCAGGTATCCCGCCATTCAGTGGTTTCTTTTCAAAGGATGCGATCCTCCTGAGCGCTTATACAAGGAACCCTGTTCTGTACGGCATTGCATTATTTACCGCGCTGCTTACCGCTTTTTATATGTTCCGCTTATTCTTTATCACGTTCACTGGTAAATTCAGGGGAACAACCGACCAGCAACATCACCTTCACGAGAGCCCGGCATCCATGACAATACCACTGATCATTCTTGCAATACTATCCGTTATCGGAGGTTTTGTGGGGATACCGGAAGTAATGATGCATGGAGGGGATAAACTGGGTGAATTCCTTTCACCAGTGATCGCCCCGCATGAAGGGCACCATGTTGCTGCTTCTACGGAGTATATGCTGATGGGATTGTCAACAGGGCTTGTGCTGATCATCATCATTTTTGCCTGGTTCCGGTTCAGGAATTACCAGCGCAGCGAAGCCAGTGGATTTGGTAGGGTGCTGGAGAATAAATGGTATGTGGATGAACTTTATGAAAAGATCATCGTAAACCCGTTGAATAAATTAGGCCGTTTTTTCAACACCGTATTTGAAGGATCGGTGATCGACTGGCTGGTGAATGGTGTTGGCAGGGTAGTGAATTATAGCAGCCGCCAGTTGCGCTTGCTGCAAAGCGGGCAGGTGGGAAATTATGTGTTGTTGATGGTCGTAAGCATGGTATTGATTTTTGTCATTCAATTCTTTTTAAGAAAATAAGGTTCCTAAAGAACGTTCGGAAATAAATTGAGCTTGGATAATTTTTTAACAAATAAAATTTAAGTCTCCTTAAGCCCCTCCTTCGGAGGGGTTTGGGGAGGCCAATAATATGATTCCTGTTTTATTGATATTGGTTCCTTTACTGTGCGGCTTGCTCACCTTCTTTATGAAGAATGAAAGGTCGGCGCGTTTCTGGGCTTTGTTCGCTTCGCTCATTACACTGGTCGTATCCCTGTTGGGATTGATTGTTTTCAAGGAAGAAAAATATTTGCAACACCGGTCGGAGTGGATGCAAACGATCGGGAGCAGCTTTTCCGTCAGGCTGGATGGAATGGGCCAACTGCTCTGCCTGCTCAACGCGGTGGCTTACCCGTTGGTCCTGCTGGCAACCTGGAACAGTCCTTACAAAAAAGCGAATAATTTTTTCGGGTTGATGTTATTGGCCCAGGCCGGTATGATGGGAGTGTTTTTGGCAATGGATGCACTGCTTTTCTATTTCTTTTGGGAGTTGGCACTGATACCCATGTATTTTCTTTGTTCGCAGTGGGGTGGGGAACGCAGGATCGCAGTTACATTCAAATTCTTTATCTATACATTTATCGGTTCTCTGTTGATGCTGATCGGTATCCTGTATATCTATTCCCATTCCCCGACCCGTTCCTTTGATATAGAATCGTTTTACAACGTTTCGATCAGTATGAAGCAACAGCAGTTTGTCTTCTGGCTTTTCTTCGCTGCATTCGCCATTAAAATGCCCATTTTCCCGTTTCATACCTGGCAACCCGATACATATGAACAAGCCCCTACAGCCACTACGATGGTACTAAGCGGGGTGATGGTCAAGATGGGCGTGTTTGGTTTGATCCGCTGGTTGCTGCCGGTCGTTCCAATAGCTTCTTTTCAGTGGGGCGACGTGGTGACCACGATGGCGATCATCGGGATGATCTATGCTTCATTGATCGCGATACAACAGGATGATCTCAAAAGACTGGTAGCTTATTCATCCATTGCACATATTGGCCTGATGTGTGTCGCGATATTCGCGGTGAATCAAAGCGGGATGCAGGGTGCTATGATACAAATGTTCAACCATGGTATCAATATAATTGGTTTGTGGATCGTGGTGGAACTGATCGAAAGACAATTCGGGACAAGAAAGATATCAGAGCTGGGAGGCCTGGCCCAGAAAGCCCCGGCGATGGCGATCCTGCTGGTGATCGTGGCCCTTGCCAATATCGCCCTGCCACTCACCAATGCTTTCGTGGGCGAATTCCTGATGTTCAACGGTGTTTTTAATTCACTGGTGACAAAGTATGCTATGTGGTTCACGGTGTTCGCTGGAATAACCATCATACTCGCCGCGGTTTATACATTGAACATGATCCGGAAAGTATTTTATGGGGCAACCAATGAACTGACCGCTTTGGCGGTGGATATAAAACTAAATGAAAAGATCGCGTTGGGTATCATCGTATTTCTGATCTTCTGGGCAGGAATATACCCGCAGTGTTTATTGGATATAACAAAGGATATTTCGGAATCGGTCATAAAAAAAGCAGATATACTTCCTCTTTTCAGGGGACATTAATAACAGGATCGTATGAATGCATTAATTGTATCGGCCATATTGGGAGTGATCATGATGTTCAGCAGTTTCCTGCTGAAAAGCAAAAGCGCTATCCGCAACCTGGCGATCGGGGGCATGGTCCTTTTACTGGCATTGAATGTGCTCGAAATGTGCGGTACGGTGCTATTTAAGATCGACACAAGGGGAATGATCATCTTCGACCGCTTTGCCCTTTTGTTTGACAGTATTGCCATCGGCTCCACCTTATTATATTTGATCCTTTCGGCCCGTGATATGGAAAAAGTAGGAATCAATTACGCGGAGTATTTCGCCCTGATCTTTTTCATCCTTTGCGGGATCACACTCACTTCCTCCTTCAAATCGTTACTGGTACTTTTCCTGGGTATCGAAATAATATCTATCCCGCTTTATATCCTTACTGGTAGCGATAAGAAGAACCTGAAAAGCAACGAAGCGTCCCTGAAATATTTTTTGTTGGGTACATTTTCAACGGGGCTTATGCTGATGGGTATTGCCCTGGTCTATGGGGCAAGGGGAACTTTTTATACAGATGATATCAATGTCTTCACACAAGTAAAACCTTCTGCGTTACTCGTAGCAGGGATGTTATTGCTGTTTTTTTCCATGTCATTCAAAGTATCCGCGGCGCCGTTTCATTTCTGGACACCGGATGTATATGATGGTGCCCCTTCTGTGTTCACTTCCTTTATGGCTACGATCGTTAAAGCTGCGGTATTCATTGCTTTTATCCGTTTGTTTGACGAGGCTTTTGGCCTGCTGCAACCAGAATGGAAATTGATAGCAGGTATAGTCACTGTAGCCACACTATTGATCGGGAATATTACTGCAATCTTCCAGCAAAGTGTAAAAAGAATGTTGGCCTATTCGAGCATCGCACAGGCCGGGTTCATGATGCTTTCCCTGTATGCTATGAATAGCGATGCCAAGGAAGGACTGCTGCTTTATACGGTGGCGTACAGCCTGGCTACGATAGGGATCTTCGCGGTGCTGATTAAAATGAATGATTACACATTTGATGGCTTCAATGGATTTGCCAAACAACAACCTTTGCTGGCAGCAACGACAACGATCTTCCTTTTATCGCTGGCGGGTATACCCCTTACAGGTGGTTTCCTGGCCAAATTTTACATGCTCAAAGCCACCATGGCTGCCGGTCAAAATCTATGGTTGCTCATTTTTGCCGTGCTGATGGCGGCGGTGAGTGTATATTATTATTTCCGGGTGATACAGGCCATGTATTTTAAGGAAGGCGATCCGCAACCGATCCAGGTCTCTCCTGTTTTTAAGTGGACGCTGGTACTGCTGGCGGCCCTGGTCATACTGGTGGGTATCTTCCCGGAGCTCTTGCTTAGGTGGTATTATTTCTGATACTGATCATCCATTCGGTTACTCGCAAACGGGGCCTTAACTTTACTGGAATAAATAGGGATCCCCGCCATGGTTTTTCGTGATACTGTATTACTGGCTTTCCGCACGATCCGGAGCAATAAACTGCGAACCGGACTTACCATATCCATTATCGCTTTCGGTATCATGGCGCTGATCGGCATCATCACGGCCATTAAAGCGATGAACCAAAAATTCACCGAGAGCTTCTCCACCATGGGTGCAAATGCTTTCACGGTACGATATAAAGAAAGAAGTATTTTCTTTGGAGGCAATAACCGGGACATCAAACTCTCCAAAAAAGGAAAGAAAAAAGAAAAAAATTCCAATCTCGGCAGGCTTATTACACAGGAAGAAGCCGAGCATTTCGTGGAGCAGTTTGATTTTCCTGCGATCAAAAGCATTTCCATTTTTGGGAACAGGAATAATATCGCTTCCTGGGAAAGCAGGAAAACCAACCCGAATGTCACGGTCTTTGGCGGGGATGAGAATTATTTACTACTGAATGGCTTTACAATGTCCAATGGCCGGAATTTTAACCAGCTTGATGTGCAAACAGGGCGAAATGTTTGCATATTGGGTTATGATGTGGCCAAACGATTATTTAAAACAGGATTAAACCGGGCTTCCAATACGGTGATCCGGATCAACAATATTCCTTACCGGGTATTGGGTGTAATGGAAAGCCGGGGCTCTACTTTTGGTTTTAGCCGCGATAATGTCATCATCACTACTTACAGGAATGTTGCACAGAATTTTCCATCTGGATTTTCTTATGTTGTAGCGGTCATGACAAAAGACCTGCTTAAAGTGAACCAGGCAATGGGAGAGGCGCAGGGTGTTTTCAGGACGGTGCGGCGCCTGGCAGCTACCGAGGAGGATAATTTCATACTTGACCGGAGCGATAGCATCGCGTCAAAAGCGATGAACAGTCTTCGTTTTCTTACTATTTCGGCAACAGTTATCGGGCTGATTACTCTGATCGGGGCTGCGATAGGGTTAATGAATATCATGCTGGTATCCGTTTCGGAAAGGACCCGCGAGGTCGGGTTGATCAAGGCGATCGGTGGAAAAGCCAGTACTGTGAGCAGGCAATTCCTGCTGGAAGCGATCATTATCAGTATTTTGGGGGCGATCCTGGGTATCATCCTCGGCATCATGGTGGGGAATATATTCTCTATTGTTCTAAAAACAGGCTTCGTGGTTCCATGGGATTGGGTGATCTATGGCATTATTATCTGTACCATCGTGGGGTTGCTGGCAGGTTTATACCCTGCGCTGAAAGCCGGAAATCTCAACCCGATCGATGCCCTGCGCTATGAATGACTTGCCTTCCAGGCACCCCTGTTTTAAAGGCCCGGTCTTTGCAGGATTTTCTTATCAAATTATCAATCAGGGACTTGTTCCGTTTGGAAAAATCCTTAACTTGACGCTCCTCCCCGGAAAAAATGAAGGGCGGGGATTTTTTTATTCACTTTTTTCTTAGCATTGTATCTCTGAAAAAGGATTAGTATTTAACTTTTAAAAAAAACTAAAAATTAAGATCATGGCAGAAATTAAACCAACTGCATCCGTTAAGGCGACATCGGTACAACCAAAGAAAAGTAGTAATGCGATCTCCTGGTTTGCACCCATCTTTTGTATCGTTGCCGGGTATTGTATATGGCGTTTTATCCTGGGTAACCCAAGTGGATTTGAAGAAAAGGGATCAGGCTGGTTTTGGCCACAGCACCATAAGCCAAAAGATTCTTTACACAGGATCTATGAAGGTGGTATCATCGTACCACTCCTGATAGGAATGCTGCTGATGGTTATTGTTTTTTCTATTGAAAGGTACCTTACGATACGTAAGGCATTAGGCAGCGGAAATATCTCTGATTTTATCCGTAAAGTGCAGTACCATCTTGCAAACCGTAACGTGGATGCAGCGCTGACTGAGTGCGACAAACAACGCGGCTCAGTGGGTAATGTAATGAAAGCCGGTCTCCGCCGCTATAAAGAAATGATCAACGAAGGCGGTTTGAATACCGAACAGAAAGTGATTGCTATCCAGAAAGAAGTAGAAGAAGCTACTGCGCTGGAATTACCCATGTTGCAAAAGAACCTGGTGTTCCTGTCTACCATCACGTCTGTGGGTACACTGATCGCCCTGTTAGGTACGGTAATCGGTATGATCAAGTCATTTAGTGCATTGGGTTCAGAAGGTGGCGGTAGTGCTGCCGGTGACCTGGCGATCGGTATATCGGAAGCGCTTTATAATACCGCTTTGGGTATCGGTACATCAGCACTTGCACTGATTATGTATAATGTGTTTACCACTAAGATCGATTCGATTACATATGGCATTGATGAATCAGGTTTCACGCTGACACAAAGCTTTGCTTCCCTGTATAAATAAGGGGGATTTTAGCAGGTTTTTGTATGGAATTTGAACAGCTATTCATCTCAATTCTAAACTTTTGTAAAAATGCCAAGTGTTAAAATACCGAAGAAGAGTACAGATACGGATATGACCCCATTCGTGGACATCGCCTTCCTGATTCTTTCCTTCTTCATCATGGCTACTAAATTCAAGCCACCTGAACCGGTTCCTATAACAACACCCGGTTCTGTTATCTCTCAAAAATTGCCCGAGAACAATGCTGTAATGATCTCCGTAGACTCGAGTAACCGTGTATTTTTCACCGTTTTATCTGATAAGGATAAAACCAAATTTGATGCAGTGATCCAGGCAATCAACAGCAGCCGGAATCTTGGTCTTTCTCCTGCGGAAATGGCCAATTACAAGCAGACCTATATGGTAGGGGTACCTTTTGGGGGACTAAAACAATTTCTGGCCATTGATCCAAAAGCCCAGGAAAGTGTGAGACAACCGGGTATACCCGTCATGGATTCCGCTACTAACGAACTGGTATGGTGGATTGGTGCAGCCAAACAGGCTTTTGCCGGCGAACCATTGAACTACCTGATAAAAGGAGATGGCCAGTCAAAGTATCCTGCTTTTGAAGCCGTGGTAAGTGCATTAAAAAGGAACGACGAATTCAAATACAATCTCGTAACGTCCCTGGATGATGTTCCAAGCGGTTCGGAATTTGATAAGGCCAACAAACGAATGACTAAATAATTTTTTAAAAATTAAATACTTCTGATATGGCAAGTATTGATAGTGGTGATGGTGGCGGTCATAAAAAAGGCCCGGGCGTAAAGAAAGCAAAAAAACTTTCTACGCGTGTGGACATGACACCCATGGTGGACCTTGGATTCCTGCTGATCACGTTTTTCGTTTTCACGGCTACCATGACAACACCTACCACCCTCGACCTGAATATGCCGAAAGATATCAAGGATGAGAAAGAACAAACCGAAGCAAAAGAATCGGGTGTTATCACCATCATGCTTGGTAAGGGCAACCAGGTCTATTATTATGAAGGCAAATTGACCGTGGATGCAACCGGTAATAATTTCAAGCAAACAACTTTCAAGGGCATCCGACAGATCATCATTGATAAAAAGAAAGATGTGATCAGCCGTCACGTGCACGATGAGACCTGCAAGAAAACACAGGATAGAGCAAAGGAAAAAGGCGATCCCGACTGGGAGAATGCCTGCAAGGACAGGGACTTTGTCGTGGTGATCAAACCTGACCAGGATGCAACGTATATGAATACCGTGGATATCCTCGATGAGATGACGATCAACCAGGTAAGGACCTATGCCATGGTGAAGATCTTACCACAGGAATATGAACTGATCCAGGCCACCGAAAAAAATAATGGGATAAAATAAACCGGTGATAATTATGGAATTGATTACCACCGGCATCTAATAAAAAACGTTCAGTATGGAAGCAAACAAAATTTTATCAGCCGACATTCTTGACCTGATCTTCGAAGACAGGAATAAAGATTACGGTGCCTATGAGTTAAGAAAAACTTATAACCGCCGCATTACCCGCGCCCTTATCATTACAGCCTCTGTTGCCTTACTGGCATTGATAGGTTCTGTTCTGGCAAGCACATTAAATGGGGATGGTAAAAATAAGATCAAGCAGCAGGAGATCACGCTGCAGGATATCAAACAGGAAGAAAAGAAAATAATTCCTCCGCCCCCGCCGCCTCCTAAAGTGGAGCCGCCAAAAGTGGAAATGAAACAGTTCACTCCTCCTGTGATCAAAAAAGATGAAGAGGTGGAAAAACCACCACCCCCACAGGAAGAATTAAAAGAAGCCAAGATCGATGTGGTGAACCAGGAAGGTATCAAGGACGATAATATCGCCACCCCTGTTGTGATCGATGAAGGAAAGCAGATCGTAGAAGAAAAGAAAGAAGACGACGAGAACAAGATATTTGACAAAGTGGAGATCGAAGCCAGTTTCCCCGGTGGTGACGGCAAATGGCGTCAATACCTGGAAAGGAACGCGAATGGCCAGGTAGCTACCGATAACGGTGCTCCAGAAGGAACATATACAACTGTTGTTCAGTTCGTGGTGGACAAAGAAGGAAATATCAGTGATGTAAGATCGCTGACCAACCATGGTTACGGTATGGAAGAAGAAGCGATGCGGGTTATTAAAAAAGGACCTAAATGGAACCCCGCCGTACAGAATGGCCGCCAGGTAAAAGCTTACCGCAAGCAGCCGATTACCTTCCAGGTGCAGGGCGAATAGCCTCACCCCCACAAACGTTTCGCTTCGTGATGAAATAATAAGTCAATTCCCCCCTCTCCTTTTGGAGAGGGGGGAATTGTGTTTTAAGGTGCGTATAAAATACAATGTTTGTTGGGGGTGAGGTGGTATTTTTGACCCAATGAACAAACTCAGCGGCTGGGATGATACGATCGTGGCATTGGCTACTCCGCCGGGAGTGGGGGCCATCGGCATCATCCGTTTAAGCGGACCCCAGGCTATTGCAATCGCTAATGAACTATTCCCATCAAAAGACCTGCAACAGCAGTTTTCACATACTTTACATGTCGGTTTTTTAAAAGATGGGGAAACCGTGCTGGACGAAGTGGTCATCTCTCTTTACAAGAATCCAGCGTCCTATACCGGGGAAGATGTGATAGAGATCAGTTGTCATGGTTCCCCGTATGTCCAGCAGCAGGTGATCGCGGCTTGTGTGCAATGTGGTGCAAGACTTGCAAAACCGGGCGAGTTTACCCAACGGGCATTCCTGAATGGCAAACTGGACCTGGCGCAAGCCGAAGCCGTGGCCGACCTGATCGCATCGAATACGGCGGCCTCACAACGAACGGCCCTGCATACCATGCGGGGTGGTTTTTCAGGTGACCTGAAAGCCCTACGGGAAAGATTGCTCCGTTTCTCTGCATTGATTGAACTGGAACTTGATTTCAGCCAGGAAGATGTGGAGTTCGCAGACCGAAAACAGTTCTATGAGCTGATCAGAGAGATGCAGGAAGCAACGGGCAAATTGGTGAATTCTTTTCAACTCGGTAATGTCATAAGAAATGGGGTTAGCGTAGCCATTATCGGTAAACCCAATGCTGGCAAATCAACTTTGCTTAACACTTTATTGAACGAGAACCGGGCCATCGTCAGTGAAATACCCGGCACCACCCGGGATACAATTGAAGAACTGATCAATATTGACGGGATCATATTCCGGCTCATTGACACTGCGGGTATCCGTGAACATACCACTGATACTATCGAGCATGCGGGAATTGAGCGAAGCCTGGAAAAAATGAGAGAGGCGGACCTGGTCTTGTATTTATTCGACGCAGGAGAGGAAAAGCCGGGAGTAGGGAGCCCGGAGCCCGAAGCCCGGGTACAAAAACTGATATTGGAAAAACTACAGTTGAATTATTTATTGGTGGCGAATAAGATTGATGAACTGGGCGAAGAACCCGCAAAACAACAATTCGCTGACCTTGACAAAATGGTATTCATCTCTGCCAGGCAACGGTTGCATATTGATGTGCTGAAAGAAAGAATGGTGGATTCGGTTCTGCAAGGAACGGTGCAGTTGGAAAATACTATCGTCACCAATGCCCGGCATTACCATGCATTGAAGGAAGTCCAAAATTCCCTGGTGGCTATTAAAGAAGGGCTCGATAATAAATTGCCCGGCGACCTGCTGTCGCTTGATATCCGCAGCTGCCTGCACTGGCTCGGGGAGATCACGGGAGAGATCACCAACGAGGATCAATTGGATTATATTTTCAGTAAGTTTTGTATCGGGAAGTAACCAGCCCAAAACAACCCACTACCAAAGGCCAAATGAGACAATAGGCATATCTTTGTTTACTTATGGGACAAAATGGAAAAACGGGAAGAAAATACCCTGCAACCCTAAGTAAATAATTCATTTACCTTAAATTTAATTGTATGTCGAAAAAGACAACTCAACCCAGGAAGAATAAGCCTACAAAAAAGAAAAGCTCCGCACAGAAGAAAGCGGATCCAAAGAAAAAAGCACGCTAAGATCAAAACGCAGAGAGCCCGGTTAACAGCCGGCTACCTATATAAAGTAACTCACAAATAGTGGTGAACATCGCAAATGCTGAACAACGAACCGAAAGTAAAACCGTGCCCATATTCAACTATAAGAAACCAGTCTTGCGAGCACGAATCAAGAACAATAAACAGGTTCAACTTTTCGACTTCTGTATAAACCTATTCACCACTTCTTCTCACCACGACACTCTTTTAAAGTCATAGCAAATCACGCCTTTCGGAACTACTTGTCTTCAAAGCGGGATTTTTTATTTTAGGAGCATAGTGTTTTCAATTTAATGAGTAGCTTTCGTTTTTCCCCGAATTTTATAAAAAAGCAAATCTTATGTCACAGGAAATTATTTCAAAGGTCTGGCAAATGGCGGGGCTGTTCGGAACTGTTACACCAGGGTTGCTGGTATATGAAAATGGAAAGGTAAATTTTGTTACGGAAGAAGGGATACAGTTTGCAGTCGGACTGACTGAATTGCAACAGGTGAAATGGCCTTTTCTTCGCATGGGGATGGGTTTTGATACCGTAGTTAACGGAAAAAAATACCAGTTCTCATTCTCAAAACCGAACCCATCAGCCCCAGAACTGGGAGACTCGAATGCAGAAATATTGCTTCGGGGAATAGGTGTCGGGAAATTTTGGGATTCGATCGCCACGCTGAGCAATATAAAGACAGATAAGGCAACTACCCGACAATGGAAGGAGTTGTTGAAGGGTTAGAATAAGGAAACCTGACGTTCCCTGAGCCGTTTTCGTATCGCGTTTTTACGACAAATATTTACTCCTGATACCTATTGCTTTAAAAAATCGTTCTTTTTGTGCACCCGCTAATAATAACGTCATACATTTTGCCCTCTCATTTCACCTGGTCTGCAGAACATTTTAAAATCCTAACTGGGTAAAGAAATTGCTAAAGCCTTGTAAAACACAGTATAAGTATATTCTGTATCAGGACAGGACAGTTCCTCCTGTAATTCATATTGCTGATTTTCGGAAGTAAAATAAATTATGTAACTTTTTCTTTGCGAAGAAGTCGGTAGTGTCCGGATCCTGCGAGAAAAATAACTTGCAAAAATCAACTAATTATGCCTGATGTAAAAATTAATAGCATAGATGGTCGGGAGATCGTTATTGCTGAAACTAATGTAAATGATTTCAAATCCGGGTTGCTGGGTAGTTTATTGCGGGCCGGGGACCAGGGATACGAAGCAGCAAGAACACTCTGGAACGGGATGATCGACCTCCGCCCATCTCTTATAGCCCGCTGCACCGGCGCTGCCGATGTGATCAGTTGTGTGAAATTTGCCCGCAAAAATAACCTGCTCGTCTCTGTAAAAGGGGCGGGTCATAATATTGCCGGAAAGGGTTCGTCCAATGGCTCCTTCATGATAGATCTTTCACTGATGAATTCAGTCAGTGTTGATCCGGATGCAAAGACCGCTTTAGTTGGACCCGGCGCTACGCTACGGATGTTGGATCATGAAACACAAGCCTTCGGATTAGCCACACCAGTAGGCATAAATTCCACTACGGGCATCTCCGGCCTTACACTGGGAGGTGGCTTCGGATGGCTAAGCCGCAGCCTGGGCCTTACCGTTGACAACCTCTTGTCGGCAGATATTGTCACTGCGGACGGAAAACTCCTGCACGCAAACGAAAAGGAGAACCCGGATATCTTCTGGGCCATTCGTGGAGGCGGCGGAAATTTCGGGATCGTTACTTCGTTTAAGTTCCGGCTCCACCCTATAGGACCCATGCTATTGGCAGGACTGATCGTTCATCCATTTAGCGAGACGAAGAGGATCTTCAGGTATTACCGGGATTTTGTAGCAAAAGCGCCTGACCAGCTTACCTGCTGGGTGGTGCTGCGGAAAGCACCGCCACTTCCTTTTCTTCCAGCTGAGGTCCATGGCAAAGAGATATTCATCATTGCAGTGGTGTATGCAGGGGATATGCAGGAGGGCGAAAAGATCCTGGATCCCTTACGTAAATTTGGCAAGCCGATAGCCGATGTCGTTGGTCCTACTCCATTCGCAGGATTTCAACAGGCATTTGATCCATTGCTTACACCCGGCGCCAGGAATTATTGGAAGTCACACAATTTTACAGCACTCACTGATGAAGCGATCGATACAATTACCGAATATGCCGGGAAACTTCCATCGCCGCTCAGTGAGATCTTCATGGGCAACTTAGGTGGCGCTGTCAACCGTGTTGCTGTAAATGCTACTGCCTATCCTCACCGGGATCCGAACTTCGTTATGAATATTCATACCCGCTGGGAGGATAAGGAATCAGATGCAACATGCATCGACTGGGCCCGGGAATTGTTCGGGGCAACTTCTCAGTTTGCCACAGGGGGTGTATACGTTAACTTCATCAGTGAAGGCGAGGAACTCGTACCATCGGCTTTCGGGGCTAATTATCAGCCGCTGGCAGAGATCAAGAAAAAGTTCGACCCGGATAATTTCTTCCGGATAAATCAAAACATAAAACCTGCGCAATGAAAAATGAGGATATGTCAGATCATATCTTAGTGAGTTGGCCGGGAAATAATGAAGATTAAAAGGAGACTGATTATCAGTCTCCTTTTAATCTTCATTCGCAACGATATTAATAAGTCATTTTTATCTCGATCCGGCGATTTTTCACACGACCGGCAGAAGTTGTATTATCCGCGATCGGCATGGTCTCACCAAATCCTTCAGCTATTACACGGTCTTCGCTGATGCCTTTGCTGACAAGATATGTTTTCACAGCAGCGGCGCGATCCTGTGTTAATTGCATGTTTACAGCATCATCACCTGCATTGTCGGTATGCGCTTCCACCCTGATCTTCAATCCCGGATTTTCGTTCAGGATCGTTACTAACTTGTCAAGATGCGGGTTGGACCGGCTAGTCAATTTCGCGTTGTTTGCACCTGTACCGAAACTGATATTTTCGGCAGACATACCCAGTGTTTTGCTCACGTTAGCGGGCACTTCAGGACAACCATTGTTGGCTGCTACACCGGCGATATCCGGGCACTTGTCTTCTTCATCGTTGATGCCATCACCATCTTTATCAGGAATCGGGCAACCATTGTATTTAGCGGTACCGGCTACGTTAGGACATTTATCTTCTTCATCATTAATACCATCACCATCACTGTCAGGTATCGGGCAACCATCATATTTGGCTAAACCAGCTACGTTAGGACATTTATCCAGTTCATCGTTAATGCCATCACCATCACTGTCAGGTATCGGGCAGCCATTGTATTTTGGCAAACCAGCCACGGTTGGACATTTATCCACGTCATCGGTAATTCCGTCGCCATCTGAATCCAACGGAGCTGGAGGAGTAGCAGTGGCCTGGTAAGTAGTTTCTTTCTTCTTAGTTCCAAACAACCTGAATTTTAAACCCAATTGAACATTGGAGGTTTTGTACTCTCTTGTATCAGTACCGTGATTGGTACGATCATCCACATTGCTAAATCCATGGATATAACGTCCAAAGATGGTTACCCTGCTATGAGGAAATATCTCAAGTCCACCGGACAGCGATACCGCCGAACCCTTAAAATCTACTTTATCGGCTACATTGTTATTGTCCTCGATCGATGTCATAAAATCAAACTGTGGACCCAGTGTGAACGCGAAATGATCACCCGCATGGAATTTCAACAGGATCGGAAGAGAAATGTAGCGGATCTTACCATCATAGAGCAACAGGTCCGCTGCTGTGCTGCGTGTCTGGTACTGGTAAGAATTGTACATCAACTGAGGTTCAACAGAAAACCCGCTGCTTATTGGTAAATTAAGCCAGGCACCAACACCCCAATTCAGCTTGGATTTATAGTCAACATTGGGGGTTACATTTTTGTCAGTTCTGAATCCGCTGATATTGGCCGCGCCAAGCAAACCACCCGACACGGTGTACTTTGTTTTTACCACCGCAGTTTGTGCGAAGGCTGTGCTCAGCACAAAGGCGGATAGCACTACTAATAGAAGCATTCGTTTCATAAATAAAGTTTTAGATAAAAAATGATTGTTTTAAATGAATACAGATTGATAAATATTTTATAAAATCTATAGTTTCAAAATGCATACCAATACCAATTTGGGGTCATGAGAAAAAAAATCCCCGGTTTATACAATATTTCATATCCCTACATTGAAATCGGGAGTTGTAATTCATTCTAAATAAGTGTATTAACTGCTGAGCAGCTGTGTTATGCAGTGAATAAAATATACCTGTTGCTGAAGCTGGCACGTTTTTACAAGATTATAGTTGTTAGATCACGTAATTGTATAAAATTATTTATGCGAACGCTGCTTTATTGCCTTCTTGCCACTCGTTTGATTGCTTGCAGTACCTCTATGACGGCTCAAACAGGGGATGCGGCGAATGATAAGCAAGCAGATGAAAAGGAAAAGCTACTTCGGAAGCTGAAGAGTATCTCCGCAGATTCATCAATTGTGTATCCTCTTGCCCGTTATGTTGAATCGGAACTAACTACTATTTACACATTTATCAGGTCGGGCGAATCAAAGGATGCCCGGGAAATGGAAAAAGCGGAAAGAAGCCTAGTTTATTTTATCAGGGAACTTAGCGGGAACATACAAAGGAGAAAACATGCGTACTACAATTTTCCCGGGGATATTGAGGCCTATAAGAACATCTTGCGGGGCTTGCTTGCGCATGCGCCCTTGTTACCCTTGTTGCAGCCGCTGGACAAACGGAGGAGCCAGCTGATGGCGACAAGTTTTAGCCAGTATAAAGAATACAGTTTACTGGATGATGTTGCGGTTTATAAGCGGGTAGCTTCTTCCCCGGAATTTATTTTGCAATTCCTGGAATCCAAACCTGATTTTCGTTTTGCTGATTCTTTATTGTCAGCCGCAGCGGCACATGATCCCCTGAAACTGGTTTATTACCTTAAAAAGGACAGATCTCGCTTAGCAGCCAGGATACGTAGCAGCAGTAATATTTATTTAAGGCAGATCACCCTCTTGGCTGACGATAAGAATGCAGCTGAATTGTTGCCTTTTGTAAAACAGCTCGCGGAATCGACTATCACAACGGATACTGTGATCGAAACGAGAACTGATGCACTCAGGTATTTCCAGTTGATGATAAATACCCTGGAGGGGCAGCAACCCCGCGAACCCGTTTCAGTTTTTGAAGAACCGTTAAGAAGCGGGATAAGACAAAAAGCCTTTTCCTTTTATGTGAACGAGGTCAATAGTTTGCATGATGCCACGGAGGCCGTGCGCTTTGCTGCTGTAAAGAACCTTCGGATACAGGATATCTATTATATCATCACCACCTGCGGAGATGAATTATATACTTCCAGCTACCTGGGATTGTATAAGCGGCTGATGGAGCGGTTCATTGACCAGCCTGTTGATTCATTATTTGATATGGTGAAATTCGACCACTTCCGCGTTTTTATCCGGCTGGCAGCCAATTACAATGTACTGATTGATTTCCTGGGAAGACTTTCCCCGGAGAAAAGGGAAGAAATATTGAATCGCTTTATTACCGGGATAGAGAAAGATGAAAATATTGCCCTGGAAGGAGCTATGGATATTGCCGATTGTTTTTCAGCGATTGGAGCAGACTCAGTGATCACCGGCCAGGTAGAGGAAGTACTTGAATCTAACCTGGGCCGTTGCAAAACAGATCACCAGTTCCTGGGAATACGTTTATACGGGATACTGTCAGATATGCTGAGACTGGTAAAACAAAAAGAAGGATTGGATGCAATGTGGGCTTTGCTGGGGGATTATGACCAATTGAAAAGAGAATCACTGGTAAATAAAAACGGGGAGATCGTTGAGTTGGTCTTATTTTATGGCGACGAGGATGGTGTGGCTTCATTTGGGAATTTTCTAAGACTGTATAGCGATAACAGCAAATGGAAGGTCGAGAAAAACAAAAACTGGGTAACGATCCGGTCGGTGGCAGACCCATCTCTTGTTGTGTATGCCAACTTACCATTGGATATCAAAGAAGAAAAAGATAGCAAAGCGCAGGATAGCCTTTTTGCTTATTTAAAGGAAAGTTCACTGGAGCCGGTGGTTTTGGTACACCGGGGTCATAGTTACCATTTGGATAAAACATTGAACCGACTGACAGCATCGGTCAGGCTGGCGATCCTGGGTTCCTGCGGCGGGTACAACAGGACGATCAGTATCGCGGCGATCAACCCGGAGGTACAGGTGATCGGGTCGAAGAAGATGGGATCCAAATCAATCAATGATCCACTGATCGATATGATCAACAGAACGCTTTACAGTAAAAAAGATATCTCCTGGCCTGAAATATGGAAGAAACTGGCAGACAGGTTCAGTAAAGATGAGAATACACTGAGTTTATTCAACGAATATTTTCCGCCAAGCGATAACCTGGGCCTGTTTGTCCTCAAACTTTTCAACTATGATGGCCGGTATATAAGGTTTTAATATCTGGGTTGGGAGGAATTTACTCAAGCAATTTTTCGATTATTTTTTTTCTTCCTACCACGTCTTTTTACTGTGGAAAATTTTAGCCCCTTCTTTTCAACGAGATAAGATCAACAGTGAGCCCGTTGGCACCTGCTTTGCAACCCCTGGTGAAATCTGTATTTATGAAAACCTTTAAAAAATTGTTTTTACTGGCAGTATGCTGCCTTTCCTTAGTTACTGTAATAGCGCAGCCAAAACCCGGTATCAAAGCAGGTCTAAATTATGCCAGCCTGAGCGGTTATGATGGAGACAGGCTACTTAGTCTTCACGCAGGCGTATTTGTAAACCAGCATCTCGGTAAGAACTGGCGCATCCAGCCCGAATTATTGTATTCAGGGGAAGGCCAGCACTATATTACAGATGAGGGCGATCAAACTATTGCGCTGAGTTTTGTAAGCGTGCCTGTTATGTTTCAGTATTTCCCCACTGGTAATTTTTATATTGAAGCCGGACCACAACTGGCTGTAATTATCTCCGCGCAAAGCAGGGAAGCCGGAACTCATTTTAACCTGAAAAGAAGTTTCCGGAACACCGCTTTTGGATGGAACGCCGGTGCCGGTGTGGGGATCAGCAAGAATATCGGCGTTTATGCCCGCTATCATTTTGGCCTTACCGATCTTACACTTTATGATAACGATATTGACCGTAGCCAGGTCGCACAGCTCGGTGTAATAATGAGTTTGAAAAGCCACATAAAAAAAGAAAGCAAAGCCAGGTAAGAGAATAACATAGCCCGGGAATAGTTAGCCGTCTTAATGGGGGGCTTATTCGAGCTCCATAGAAGATCCTGCCTGCAGGGTACCTCTTTTTCTCCTGATCAGTCCGAGATTTTTCAACAGCACGACTGTAAGAAGCATAAAGATGATCAATACCCCGAGAATGAGTTCCTGGCGAAAACTTTTCAGCCAGTAAACTTCGATCAGGATGAACCCGTGGAAAAAGCAGATTAGCTTGGCGGCAAAACCATGACTGAAACCCTGGTTGGTGAGCAAGTGATGGATATGTGTTTTATCTGCCAAAAACGGTGATCGGCCATTCCAGATCCTGCTAATGAGGACCCGTAAAGTATCAAATACCGGGACGAGTACGATACCCAGTACAAATACCGGGGCATGGGGTAATACCGGTTCAGCGATCACCACGTTTACCTGCATCAGGCGGATACATAAAACGGCTACCACAAAACCCAGGACGAGTGAGCCCGTATCTCCCATAAATATTTTCGCGGGATTGAAATTAAAATACAGGAATGCAAGTATACCACCTGCCAGTGCAAAAGCAACCAAAGCAGTATTTGCATCACCACTCATGGTAAGAAAAATACCGAGTGTAACAAGACTCATAAAACCCAGTCCCCCGGCAAGGCCATCAATACCATCAATGAGATTGAACGCGTTGGTGATACCTACAATTGCCAGTATGGTGAATGTATATTGAGCGGACAGAGATAATTCATGGATACCCAACAAACCTTCGAGCGATGTAATACGTATACCGGAGAGGGCGATCAGCGTAGCCAGTCCCAGCTGGATGATGAATTTATATTTCGCGGAAAGATCTTTCAGATCATCCATAATGCCCAGGCCGAAAAGCACAGCTATCGAAAGAAAGAAACAGATCTGTGCCATTGCGTTGTTAAAAGGGAACCAGCAGAATAAGGCTGTCATCATCCCCGCCATGATCGCGATGCCACCCATGGTCGGTATGGGAGCAACATGTTCTTTACGTGCATTGGGCACATCGAAAAGGCGATACTTTTTTACAAGGCTGATGATCGGGGGAATGGTAACAAGTGTGATCACAAAAGCCGTGACGAAGCAAAGCAGGGCAAACCTGTAATCACGAAATTGCACATCAAGTTGCAGCAGGTAGAGATGGTGGTTGTTCATTAGATACCGGTTTTTAAGCGGGTAGTGGATTTACGTTGTAAAATAGCCAGCTTTTCGGGAATAAGTCAAGCTATTTTATTGTTTTTGCCTTAATAATTATTTTACCTTCAACAAGTTGCAGTATTCCGTCTTCACAGGGGATATTTGCGCAAACGAAACCGTAATTTTCACAGTATAAATGACTGTTCTCCTTCTCTTTTCCGGGTCAGTACGGCGATTTTAATCGTTTATTAGCTGGTTACTCTTTGCTAAATCTCTATATAAGCCATCCCAGGAAAAATTTTCTCCCAGGGCAAAAACCAAATGGCAACAGAAGAATGATGTTGCCTAACCCGTCCCCACCGGAGAGTTCCTGGTCTTACTACATCCTTAATATTACAAAAGACCGGATTTGCTATTTTTACCTGAAAGGCACAGGTTATTTCCTCATCATCAAACATATTATCAACTCCCATCGAATACCTGAAAGGCGTAGGCCCGCAGCGGGCCGATCTGCTCAAAAAGGAATTGGGCATCTTCACCTTTGCTGATCTGCTGGAGCATTATCCTTTCCGGCATATCGACAGGACAAGGATCAATTATATCAATGAGATCAAGGCTGACTCGGATTTTATCCAGCTTGTTGTTGTACTGACACATGCTGAAACCATCGGTCAACGGGCTGGTAAACGCCTGGTGGCAACAGTAAAAGATAAGACCGGCTCGCTTGAGCTTACCTGGTTCCAGGGATTGAACTGGGTACAAAAACTCCTGGAACCCGGACGGGCATATCTTGTTTTTGGCAGGGTGGGGTTTTATAACGGGCAACCACAGCTTGTTCACCCTGAGATCGAACTGGTAACCGAACAGCCCGGGGCCAGGAATTTTCTTGAACCCGTTTATTCTTCCACCGAAAAATTAAAAGCCAGGGGTCTTGGGGGAAGACAGATCGGGAAACTTACACTGGGATTACTCTCTTTGGTGCAGGAAAAAGACATTCCCGAAAACCTGCCTGCCACAGTGATCAGGCAATTGAAACTTATTTCCCGGTTCAGGGCCACGCGGCAAATTCATTTTCCAGAAAATAATACTGCTTACGAGGAAGCGGTCAAACGGCTGAAATTCGAAGAATTGTTTATTGCACAATTGCGCATGAGTCTGCTGCGTTCCGAACGTCACCGTTATTCAAAAGGAGTGGTGTTTGAAAAAGTGGGGGACCATTTCAATGACCTGTTCAGGAACCATCTCCCTTTTACCTTAACCGGGGCGCAGAAAAGGGTGATCAAAGAGATAAGAGCAGACACCGCCAGGGGAAAACAAATGAACAGGTTGCTACAGGGCGATGTGGGAAGCGGTAAAACGATCGTCGCCGTGCTTATCATGTTGCTTGCCATAGATAATAATTACCAGGCCTGCCTGATGGCGCCGACGGAGATCCTCGCACAGCAGCATTTTAAAACGATCCGGACCCTTCTCGAAAAGATCAACGTGCCCGTAAAATTGCTGACTGGGTCAACCAAAACTGCCGAACGGAAAAAAATATTAAAGGAACTGGATGCTGGTGAATTAAAAATACTCGTCGGTACGCATGCTGTGATCGAAGATGTGGTGCAGTTCAACAACCTGGGGATCGTGATCATTGATGAGCAGCATCGGTTTGGTGTAGCTCAACGGGCTAAACTCTGGCAAAAAGCGACGATTCCCCCGCATGTGCTGGTCATGACGGCAACACCAATCCCCCGTACCCTCGCCATGACCGCATATGGCGATCTTGATTATAGCGTGATCGATGAGTTGCCACCTGGACGACAACCCATAACAACTGTTCACCGTTATGAATCACACCGGAGCCGGGTAATGGATTTTATCCGGGCCGAGATCGATAAGGGCCGCCAGGTCTATATAATTTTCCCGCTTATCGAAGAGAGCGCCAAACTGGACTATGAGAACCTGATGAAAGGCTATGAGAATGTAAAAGCCTATTTTCCCGAACCCAAATACTGGATAAGTATGGTCCATGGAAGACAGCCCGCTGGCCAAAAGGAGCTGAATATGAAAAGATTTATTGAAAAGGATACGCAGATTATCGTGTCCACCACCGTTATTGAAGTAGGAGTGGACGTACCCAATGCCTCGGTGATGGTGATCGAAAGCACGGAAAAATTTGGCTTGTCACAGCTCCACCAGTTAAGAGGCCGGGTAGGCCGTGGAGCTGAAAAAAGCTATTGTATATTATTGACAGGCCCCAAATTGGGTAAAGAAGCCCGGGAACGCATCCGTATCATGGTCGCGACAAATAATGGTTTCGAGATCGCCGAAAAGGACCTGGAATTAAGGGGACCCGGTGATATTGAAGGAACAAGACAGAGCGGGGTCTTAAACTTTAAGCTGGCAAGTATAGTCCAAGACCGGCCAATACTTGAGCTGGCGGGAAATATGGTAGCAGAATTGCTGGAGAAAGACCCGGGACTCAGTTCGGCCGATAATTTGCAGACCAAAATCTTTTTACAGCAACAAAAAGGAACGATCGCCTGGAGCAGGATATCATAAACATAGCTATTTGCAACTTTCTGGCTCCGGATCAATTCTTAAAAACCCAATCCGTTAAAAGGCAACTGTCACGGTACGGTAAACCATTTAAATAAAACGTATTTCTTAACACAAGTTTTCAAACCAGATCTCACTAATATTAGTTATTTTAATACAAATAATTTGACCCTGAAACACTTTATCACCCTTACTGTTTTGATCGTCACGGGGTTCACCGTGGAAGCACAGAGTTATAATAATATCGAATTCATTGAAAATAAAGGCCAGTGGGATAGCCGGGTAAAATTTAAAGGCAGCGTGAGCAATGGCGATTTCTTTGTACGGGAGAATGGTTTTACCGTCGTACAGCACAACCCGGTTGATTATGCAAACCTTCTCCAATTCCTGCATGGCCAGAAACCCGGTGGAGGTGGCCTCGTAACGGCCAATGATGAGCTCACCCTTCGTTCACATGCTTATAATGTTGATTTTCTCGGTGCCAACCCGGAAATGACCACTGTACCCGATAAACCCATTACCAGTTTCAACAATTATTTTATTGGCAACGATCCCTCCAAATGGGAAGCCGGTTGTAAAATTTACCAGGCGATCACCCTTAAAGATGTCTATCCCAATATTGATGTCCGCTATTATACGGACAATAATTTTTTAAAATATGATATCATCGTAAAACCCGGTGGTGATGTTTCAAAGATCGCATTGAAGTATAACGGGGTAGATAAATTACAGGTAAAGAATAAAGAATTAATGATCACCACTTCGGTGGGAGATTTGAAGGAATCTTCACCGTACACTTATCAATATAGCGTGGGATCCGTGCAGGGAAAACAGGAGATCAATTGCAAATATGTTATTAAGGATAATGTGGTGAGGTTTGATGTAAAAGATTATGACCGATCTTCCACACTGATCATTGATCCCGTTGTTGTGTTCTGTTCTTTTGCCGGCAGTTCGGCCGACAACTGGGGCTTTACTGCTACTTATGGTCCTGATGGAAGCATGTATGGTGGCGGTATTGTTTTTAATACCGGCTTCCCTTATTCACCGGGTGCTTTTCAAACTACTTACACGGGTGGCAACAGCGGGATGCCGATAGATATCGGCATTATCAGGTTATCGCCGGATGGTTCGCAACGAATTTATGCAACGTATATTGGTGGGTCCGGGAATGAACAGCCACATAGTCTTGTTGTAGATAACCAGGGCAACCTTATCCTGGCTGGCCGATCCAATTCGAATGATTACCCTGTAGTAAACAATGGATCTACAGCGGGAACAGGGTTTGATATTGTGGTTACCAAACTCAATCCTAACGGCACAGGACCATTGATCGGTTCCAGGAAGATCGGGGGGACCGGTAATGACGGGGTAAATATTTCTGTCACAAGGAATTTGAATTCACTCCAGCGAAATTATGGGGATGATGGACGTAGTGAAGTAATATTGGATGCAGGAGGTAATGTATATGTGGCATCGAGTACACAATCAAATAATTTCCCGGTAACGGCTGCAGCTTTCCAGCGTATTTCGGGAGGAGGTAGCCCCAGTTATAACCAGGATGGGGTGGTATTGAAACTCAGCCCGAACCTGTCCACTCTCTTGTTTGCGAGTTATCTCGGAGGTTCTGGTGATGATGCGGCCTATGTATTAACGCTGAGCCCCGGCGGGGATATCTATGTTGGCGGTGGAACCGAGAGTGCCAATTTTTTTGGTGATCATTCAGGAACAGTGGGCCCCTCCAATCATACGAACGGCGGCAGTCTCATTGATGGGTTTGTTGCAAGGATCAATAATACCGGTACCGCCCTGATCAAATCAACCTATATAGGTACCAATGGTATTGACCAGGTATTTGGTGTCCAGTTCGACAATCTCGGTTTCCCCTATATCATGGGACAGACAACAGGTAGCTGGCCAATTATCAATGCGGCTTATAGTAATTCGGGTGGGAAGCAATTCATCGCCAAGCTGCGACCCGATCTTTCGGCCTATGTTTATTCCACGGCATTCGGAACAGGGGCGGTTACCCCAAATATTTCACCGATCGCTTTCCTGGTAGACCGCTGTGAAAACGTTTATATCTCCGGTTGGGGAGGATTCTATGATAATAGTAATCCATTTGGCAGCGCAGGAACAACCGGCTTACCGGTGACTCCAGATGCTATCAAATCGAATACGGATGGAAAAGATTTTTACTTTTTTGTTTTACGGAAAGATGCAGCGGGCCCCGGGCCCTTATTTGCCAGTTTTTTTGGCGAGAATAATACCAATGTTGCAGGTGGTGATCACGTGGATGGAGGCACCAGCCGCTTTGATAAGAATGGCGTGATCTACCAGGCCATTTGCGCCAATTGTAATCTTGACCGGGTAAATGGCCGGCCGCAGTTTCCTGTAACCCCCGGTGCCTGGTCGACTGTGAACAATGCAAGTGGTCCGGGCTGTAACCTGGCCATGGTGAAGATCGCCATGAACCTGGCAGGAGTTGCCGGCGCGGTAAGATCGGCGATTGATGGGGTGAGGGATACAGCAGGTTGCGTTCCGCTTACCGTTGTTTTTACCGATACGATCGCAACGGCGCAGAGCTATGAATGGTATTTTAATTATATACCGGGAAATCCGCCAGACCGGGTAACGACAGTGCCAACAACTTCGTTTACTTATAATCTTGTGGGTGTTTACCAGGTGATGTTGGTTGCGATCGATCCCAATACCTGTAATGTAAGAGATTCCTCTTTCCTGAATATTAAAGTAGGTGACCTGCGCGCAGATCTGCGGCCATTTGTTCAACCTATCGGTCCGGGCTGCCCGAAATTTACTTACCAGTTCATTAATAATTCAGTTACCGATCCTACGCGGCCATTCCAGGATACCTCTTTTGTATGGGATTTTGGAGATGGAAGCCCGAGGGTGCCTGCAAAAATTGGCGCCGTCAACGCAGTCACGCATACTTACCCCGCCTTAGGTACTTTCCTGGCAAAACTTATATTAAAGGACACCTCCTATTGCAATAACCCGGACGACAGTACCATCACGATCAGTATCGCTGATAATGTAAAAGCCATTATCAGCAGTTCGTCGACTGGTTGTATACCTTACAATGCAATATTTAACAGCAAATCTCTTAACGGAGTTTCCTTCCAGTGGGATTTTGGCGATCCCGGGTCACCGAATAATACATCGACCCTGGCGAACCCCACCCATTTATATGTGAATACCGGGACCTATATTGTCAGGCTGACAGCGATCAATAACGGAACCTGTAATATCAGTCATGACACAACTTTCACCGTCAATGTTTTTGACGCGCCTGTTCCTGATTTTATTTATACACCGGATCCACCCGTGGCGAATACTCCTGCTACCTTCCTTAATTTATCATCAGTTGATGCGATCAGGTTCAAATGGGTTTTTGGTGACGGGGATAGTTTACTAACCACTTCAAGGGGACCGGTGGATCACCAGTACAACGCTACGGGTACCTTTAATGCCTGTCTTACGGCTTATAATGCGGCGAACTGTGACAGTACAATCTGCAAACCAGTTAGTGCTATCATCGACCCACTGGTGGATGTACCCAATGCTTTCACGCCACAGAGCGGTGATGTGAACAGCCTGGTCCTGGTAAGGGGTTTTGGTATTGCAAAAATGCAATTCATTATCTGGAACCGCTGGGGGCAGAAAGTATTTGAGACCAATAACCGTTTCCAGGGCTGGGATGGCAAAGTCAAAGGATTGGTACAACCGATGGATGTATATGTTTATACTTTAAGCATTGAATTCTCCGATGGAACCAAAACAACTAAGAAAGGCGATATAACGTTAATTAGATAATAAAGGTGGAAATGAGCAAATCTGAAAATGTGCAAATGAAGAAATCTAAAGTACTAACCGTGTTTGTGGCTTGTGCCTTATTCCTTGCACCTTGTGCCGGTGCCCAGGATCTGCATTTTTCACAGTTCATGAATTCTCCATTGCTTACCAATCCCGCCAATACCGGGTTCATACCAGATGGGGACTACCGCCTGGGTGTAAATTTTCGTAATCAATGGGCGTCCGTAACAGCTTTCCCGTATAAGACCATGAGCGCATATGGCGATATGCAAACAATGCAGAACAGGGATAATACCGGCTGGCTGGGATTGGGCGCGGTCATCCTCCGCGATGTGGCGGGAACAGGTAGCCTCACTTCGACCAAGATATATGGTTCGATCGCCTACCACCAGATGGTGAACGCTGGAAGCCTGGTCAGTCTCGGTTTCAATGCAGGCTGGGCGAACAAGAATATCAATACGTCCAATCTTACTTTTCCCAGTCAATGGAATGGAAAATTCTTTGATGTACATAATTCTACAGCAGCTCCGAAACTGGATGTCAATAATATCAATTACCTCGACCTGCAGGTAGGCGCTAACTATGCCTATTTTCCTACAGATAAAGTTTACCTGAATGCTGGTTTTTCCGCCCTGCATGTCAACCGTCCCCGCGAATCTTTTTTTGACGAACAGCAGGGGATCGATAACCGGGTTCCGGTCCGCTATACCGGTTTTATTAACGGTAGTTTCCTATTGAATGATAGGGTGATCGTTAATCCCAATGTATATGCTTCCATGCAGGCGAAGTCCTACGAGATCGTCGGGGGGCTAAATGCGCATTATAACCTCTCTGGTGACGGTGAAAAAATCCTGATCGCGGGTGTTTATTATCGCTATAAGGATGCCGTTATTCCCATGGTTGGGTTAGGATACAAGGATATGACCTTTACATTCAGCTACGACGCTACTATGTCGACCCTGAAGAATTACAACAATACCCGGGGAGCTTTTGAATTTTCGCTGATCAACCAGGGTGTGGTTGACAGGTACAGGGGGAACAGCCGCGAATCGATGTGTCCCTCCTTCAAAAACTACTGATCATATCCTTTCGGATATTGCTGATAATCCCGATTTTTACAGCTCATTCCTGTAAAAAATAAGACCATGGAAACCCTCGCCACTTCTGTGCTGACCACAAAACACCTGGAATCTTTTAAAAAGATCGTCGGAGAGCAGTATGTTTTCTCCGACAGCGAATCCCTTCACCATTATTCGCATGATGAAACAGAGGACCTGCATTTCCTTCCCGAAGTGGTGATCAAACCCAAAACTCCGCAGGAGATAAGCGCCCTATTAAAGATCTGCAACAGGGATAGAATACCTGTCACTCCCCGCGGTGCCGGAACCGGTTTAAGCGGTGGCGCCCTGCCACATCTTGGTGGCGTGTTGCTATCCACCGAAAGGATGAACAGCATCCTTGAAATCGATGAGCGCAATCTCCAGGTGACTACTGAACCGGGTGTGATTACCGAAGTGCTGCAAAATGCAGTGAAAGAAAAAAAATTGTTTTACCCACCGGACCCGAGCAGCCGTGGTTCCTGTTTTATCGGTGGAAATATTTCCGAAAACAGTGGCGGACCGAAAGCAGTGAAATATGGAGTGGTAAAGGATTATGTGCTCAACCTTCAGATAGTTTTATCTACCGGTGAAATAATCTGGACCGGCGCGAATGTGCTCAAGAATGCAACCGGCTATAATCTCACACAGCTGATCGTCGGAAGCGAAGGAACATTAGGTATTGTTACTAAGATCGTTCTACGGTTGATACCTCTACCGAAGTATGACCTGCTGATGCTGGTCCCATTTAATGCGGCTGAAAATGCCTGTGCTGCGGTAAGTGCTATTTTTCGTGCGGGCTATACCCCCAGCGCCATGGAATTCATGGAACGGGATGCATTGGAATGGGTAAGCAAATTCCTGGATACAAGTTCGGTACAGATCGGGGAGAAAGTACAGGCTCACCTGCTGATAGAGGTGGATGGTAATAATATGGATGTGCTGATGCAGGAAATGGAAGGCATTTCCGCGATCGTACAGGAATTTGATTGCGGGGAGATTCTATTTGCCGACGATGCCCAGCAAAAAGCGGAACTATGGAAGATGAGAAGAAGGGTAGGCGAAGCGGTCAAATCACATTCGATCTATAAAGAAGAAGATACGGTAGTACCACGGGCAGAACTGCCCGTATTGCTGAAAGGAGTAAAAGATATCGGTAGGAAATACGGTTTTCATTCGGTCTGTTATGGTCATGCTGGTGATGGCAACCTCCACGTGAATATTATTAAGGGTGATTTAACAGATGAAGAATGGAATGGCTCGTTAAAAGAAGGGATAAAAGAGATATTTGTACTCGTAAAAAACCTGGGCGGGACTTTGAGCGGTGAGCACGGCATTGGCCTCGTGCAAAAAGAATACATGGATATCGTTTTCGATGCTACACAGATGCGGCTGATGAAAGAGATCAAAAAAATTTTCGATCCCAATAATATATTGAATGCCGGAAAAATTTTCGATTAAATAATATAATACCCCATGACAATGAAAAGAAATTTGTTGTTTTCGTTACTGTTTTTATCTGCCACCACATTCCTGCAAGCGCAGGATGAGGAGAAGGAAGAAAATTCATTAAAGAAAAACCTTTTTACCGGTGGAAGCGTATCCCTTGCCTTCTACAACAATACATTTCTGATCGGCGCTAGTCCTGTAATTGGTTATAGCCTCGCCAACTGGGCAGATGCAGGTATCGTGGTGAACTATAATTATACTTCTTACAGGGATTTTAATAATGTTTTTAATGACAAACTCCGCCAAAGCGTATATGGTGGGGGTGCGTTTGTTAAGTTATACCCTGTTCGTTTTTTATTTGCACAGGCACAGGCCGAACACAATGTTATCCGCCAGAAATATATACAGGCAGGAGGAGATGTGGTACAAAAGGCAAAGTTCGATGCGAATAGTTTCCTGGTCGGGGGAGGTTATACTTCCGGCCGGCAGGGCAGGGGCGGTTCACCCTTTTATTACCTGGCCGTGCTTTTTGATATTTCCGGTGATACCGATTCTCCCTATACCGATGCATATGGTAGGGCGATCCCGATTATCCGGGGTGGTATCCAGGTTCCGCTGTTCCAGGGCAGGCAGCGTGAAGATTAGCTTTTAAAATGGACAACTAATTCTGAAGGGTCATTGATAACGGTGATCCTTTTTTCTGCTTCTTCGTACAAGAATTTTTCTTCCCTCATATGCTGGATATGCCGGATCAGGTGATCATAGAAGCCACCCGAGTTGAGAATATAAATATCTTTATCGTGTATGGTCAACTGGTTCCAGGTAACGATCTCGAACAATTCATCCAGGGTGCCAAAACCCCCGGGCAATATCAGTGCGGCATCACAAAGACTGTAAATGGTTTTTTTCCGGACATGCATGTCATCGGAAATGATGAGTTCCGTGATGCCCAGGTGCTGGACTTCCCATTCAAGCAGCAGTTTGGGAATGATACCCGTAACTTTTCCGCCATGTTTCATTACTGCGTCCGCGATAACACCCATGATACCCGCGGAACCGCCGCCATAGATAAGTTTAACATTGTTTTCTGCCATCAGCTGGCCCAGCTGGCGGGCCTGTTGGGCAAACAAAGGGTTAACGCCTTCCTTTGAACCGCAGAAAACAGCAAGTGATCGTATAGCCATAGTTGATGTAAATTGCGGTAAAGGGATAACAATTTTCTTTATCTTCAAAATTCCTTACAGGTTATTTAGCGCGGTAATTATTATTTAACGGAAACCCTATACTATGTCGCCAGTTGTCCTATTTTCTTTTGTCATAGGTTATTTTGTACTGCTGCTTACCGTGGCCTGGTATACCTCCCGCAATTCCAATAACGAATCCTTTTTTATCGGTAACCGCAACAGCAACTGGATGCTGGTGGCTTTTGGCATGATCGGTACTTCTTTGTCTGGGGTTACTTTCGTAAGCGTACCGGGTGGGGTAGGTACAGGTAATTTCTATTATTACCAGATCGTGCTGGGTTATTTACTGGGCTACCTCGTGATCGCATTCGTGCTGATCCCGCTGTATTACCGGATGAACCTCACCAGCATCTATACATACCTGGAAAAAAGATTTGGCATCAATGCGCATAAGGCCGGGGCTTTTTTCTTTATCGTTTCAAGAATATTCGGGGCTACGGCCAGGTTATACCTGGTGATCAGCATCCTCCAGACTTTTATATTTAAAAAATTCAATATTCCTTTCGAGGTCACCACCCTTGTTATTCTTGCGTTGATCCTGCTGTACACTTTCGAGGGAGGTGTAAAAACAATCGTTTACACCGATACCCTACAAACAACTGGTATGCTGCTTGGACTGGTGGTCTGTGTGATCGCTATCACAAAGGCATTGGGCACCGATTTTGGCGGTGCCTGGGAGATGATGAGTGCAAAAGGATATAATAATATTTTCAACTGGGATGTTAAGTCCGGTTCGTATGTATGGAAACATATTATCGGCGGTATGTTTATCGCCATCGCCATGACCGGGTTGGACCAGGAAATGATGCAGAAGAACATCAGTGTAAAGACCCTGAAGGATTCGCAAAAGAATATCATGACCTTCACGGGAGTTTTAATGCTTGTTAATTTTCTTTTCCTGGTACTGGGTGGCGTTTTGTATCTCTATGCTGCTACTAACGGGATAAAGGTTCCCGCAGATGATCTTTTTGCCACGATTGCGTTAAGCCCGGTTTTCAGCGGGGCCATAGGGATCATTTTCATTATTGCCCTCATTTCGGCACTTTTTCCGAGTGTGGATGGAGCGATCACTTCACTCACTTCCTGTTTTTGCATCGATATCCTGGGCATGAAAAAGAAAGAAGGAACGGAAAAAGAAAAGAAAAGAACCCGGCTGATCGTGCACTTTAGTTTTGCCGCTGTTTTTTTCCTGATGGTCTTGTTGTTCAAGTGGATCAACGACAAACTGATCATTGATTTCATCCTGAAATTCGCCGGTATTACCTACGGGCCTTTACTGGGATTATTCGCCTTCGGTATCCTGACAAAACGTAAACTGAACGACAAGTTTATCTGGACCGTTTGTATCATTGCGCCACTGCTGGCCATGGGAATCGATATGTTAAGTAACCCCGCCTGGTACGAAGCCAAGCTGCACACAAACCTCGGTTTGCAGGCTATTTCTGAATCGATCTTTCATGGTTATAAGATAGGTAATGAATTGATCCTGATAAACGGGATACTTACTTTTCTTGGGTTATGGTTCATTTCAAAAAAGAGTACTGCAACGAGCCCTGTACTGCAAGCGGTTTAAGAGTTTTATCTTTGCCCGAAATCCCCGTGTTGGAACTGATACATCCACTGGTACAGGAGTATGCTGAAAAACTATCTTCCCCTGAAGATAGTTTACTGAAAGAGATCAATGATTTCACGGTGCAGCATCATGCCGAAGCCGTGATGCTCAGCGGTCATCTCCAGGGCAAACTGCTGGAGATGATCAGTTGTATGATCCGCCCACGACGGGTACTGGAAATAGGCACTTTTACCGGCTACAGCGCCCTTTGCCTGGCAAAAGGGTTGACACCGGACGGACAACTTCATACCCTTGAATTAAGGCAGGCCGACGCGGACAGGGCCCGGTCATATTTTGACCGATCTTCTTTTTCCCATCAAATAATTTCTCATACAGGAAATGCGTTAGATATTATCCCTTCCCTTGATGAAACATGGGACCTGGTATTTATTGATGCGGATAAACCCTCCTATATTGAATATTTTAACCTTGTTTTCTCCCGGTTGCGGAAAAACGGGTTTATTTTAGCAGATAATATATTTTTTCATGGGCAGGTGCTGGAAGAACAGGTGAAGGGGAAAAGTGCGATCGGTATCCAGGCATTCAATGATTTTATAAAAGAAAGGACCGATATTGAAAAAATAGTCTTAACCGTCCGTGACGGGCTTTGCCTGGTCCGGAAACTGTAACAATGCCAAGAGTAAAAAACAGCCTTCTTCTTTTATGCATGTTCCCTGCATTGGTTTCCCGTGCACAGAACAAGGAGGCGGTCATCAACTACATTACTACCTACAAGGACCTTGCTATCGCAGAAATGCAACGCACAGGGGTTCCTGCTTCCATTACCCTTGCCCAGGGGATCCACGAATCGGGGGCGGGTATGAGCAAACTGGCGCAGGCTTCCAATAACCATTTTGGAATTAAATGCAAATCCAACTGGACAGGAGAATCAGTAAGGCATGATGATGATGCCAAAGGAGAATGTTTCAGGAAATATCCTTCCACCATCGATTCGTACAAGGATCATTCAGACTTTTTGAAAACCGGGCAACGTTATGCTTCCCTGTTCACCCTTGACCCCACGGATTATGTGGCCTGGGCGAACGGGTTAAAAAATGCCGGTTATGCCACCAATCCGAAATATCCCCAGGTACTTATAAAAATGATCGAGGATTACAATCTCCAGGATTATACCATGATTGCGTTGGGAAAAACGACACCCGCCGTCATGACAGCGGTAGCCACTGAACCGGCGGATGAACCCGTTACCCCCGGGGTTGTGCAACCAGCTTATCCCCTTGGCGAGTTCAGGATCAACGATACCAAAGTGGTGTTCGTTAAAAAAGGCATCTCTTATCTTTCGATCGCTAAAGAATACGATGTGGATCTTTCCAAAATATTTGAGTTCAATGAAATTCCACGAATGGAGCAGACAGAAAAAGACCAGTTGATCTACCTGCAGCGGAAGCGCAAGACCGGGAGTAGCGAATTCCATTTTGTAACACCCGGGGAAACATTACACGATATTGCACAACAGGAAGGTATCCGGGTGGAGAGCCTGCGGGAATTGAATTGGTTAAAAGAAGAGGATAAGCCGGCCGCCGGAGAGAAACTGAGCCTGAAAACAAGATCAGCCACCCTGCCAAAACTTGCTGTCAAAGACAGTTATTCATTAACGCCTCCTGCTAAGATCCCCGGAACTAATTAAACCAGCCAATTAATTATGGCAGTAATTAAAGTACACGACAAATCATTCGGAATTTACCTGGACGAAGCAACGATCCTTCAGCGTGTGCGGGAAATCGCAGCAACGATCAGTGCTGATTATAAGGGAAGGCGCCCTCTTTTTATCGCCATATTGAACGGGTCCTTTATGTTTGCCTCGGATCTTTTTAAGCATCTTGATATCGAAGCGGAGCTTTGCTTTATCAAACTCGCCTCATATAAGGGGATGAAATCATCGGGTAACGTGGTTACCTCCATCGGGCTCGAGGATGATCTTTTTGGCAAGGAGGTGATTATCGTGGAAGATATTGTTGATACCGGTAAAACCCTGCATAATTTCCTTCCCAAATTGCTTCACCAGCAACCAAAATCCCTGAAAATAGCGTCTTTGCTGCATAAGTCGGCTGCAACGGAATTCCCGCTCACGCTGGATTATGTGGGATTTGATATACCTGATAAGTTCGTGGTGGGGTATGGCCTTGACTACGACGGGCTTGGACGAAACCTGAAGGAGATCTACCAATTGGTATAATTTCGCCCCGGCTGTCCTGTTTTTTTTGTACTTTATCACGCCAAAATATCCCCTTGAAGGCCGTTTGCCATATTGTAACCTTTCTATTGCTCAATTTGTCCGTATACGCCCAGCAATTTTATGTGCGGGGCGAGGTAAAGGATGAATCGGGTAATATATTGCAAAACGTTGTGATTAAGCAATTTAAGACAGGCTATATCTTCCGCACCGGTTCCTCCGGCACATTCGGGATCCTGGCCAACCAGCAGCTGGACACGTTTAGTTTTTCTTTTGAGGGATACAGGACCGAAAAAATGATGATCGATGCGGAGAAATATGTCAGTGTCAAACTCAAACTCTTGCCCGCTTCGGCCTCCAATACCCGCAGGGATAAACTGTCTTCACTTACCAAGGACCTGGAGAAAGACGAACAAAAAAGCTGGTTTACCGGTGATGAGACCTATGCAAGCATTCTTGAGAATCATTTTGTCAATGCCAGGAAATTTCCCAGCACCGGCATGTCATTGAATGTGGACAGGGCATCCTACAGTAATATCCGGCGATTTATCACGCTGAATTCACTTGTTCCTCCCGATGCCGTCCGCATCGAAGAGATGCTGAATTATTTTAACCTGGATTACCATGAACCCGAGGGCGATAATCTTTTTAATATCCGTACCACCCTGAGTACCTGTCCCTGGAACACAGACAACCAATTGTTCTATGTGAATATGTCTTCAAAGAAACTCAACCTGGATACATTACCACCAAGTCATCTTGTTTTCCTGATCGATGTTTCAGGTTCCATGGATATGCCCAACCGGTTGCCACTCCTGCAATCGGCTTTCCGATTGCTGGTCAATAACCTGCGGGATAAAGATTCTGTCGCGATCGTCGTGTATGGTGGCGTGACGGGAGTAATGCTCAATACGACCAGCGGTGGTGAAAAGGAAAAGATCCTGAAAGTGATCGATGAACTGACACCGGGTGGTAGTACGCCCGGTGAATCGGGTATCAAGCTGGCCTACAGTGTGGCAAAAAATCATTTTATCAAAGAGGGGAATAACCGCGTGATACTCGCCACAGACGGCGATTTCAATGTGGGACTGAAAACAGAGACTGAGTTGGACGAGATGATCTCTGTGCAGCGTGAGTCTGGTATCTACCTGACCTGCCTGGGAGTGGGGATGGGTAATTACAAAGATTCCAAAATCCAGACACTGGCCAAAAAAGGCAACGGCAATTTTGCTTACCTGGATAATTTCAAGGAAGCAGAGAAAGTGCTGTTAAAGGAATTTACACAAACACTCTATGCTGTTGCAGATAATGTGTACATGAATGTTTCTTTTAATTCCGAGTACGTTAAAGAATATCGCCTCATCGGGTTTGATAATAAAGTAGGGGCTTTGCGGGATTCGTTGTCTGCCATCGAAGGAGGAGAGATCGGTTCGGGTCATTCGATGCTGGCCTTGTTTGAGATCGTGCCTACTGAAATTAACAAAGGCGCTATCAAAGACGATTTTACCACGGGGAAGCTGGCGGATATAAAACTCCAGTACCAGCATCCCAATAAAGAGAAACAGTATTTTGCTGATTATACCTGTAAATTCACTTTTACTCCATTTGCCGAGCTCGACAAACAATACCATTTCTCCGCGGCGGTAGCGATGTTTGGTTCCTTGCTGCGAACCTCTTCATTTATAAAGAACACCGGCTGGAACGAGATACTTTCCCTGGCACAGGCCTCCCTGGGAAGAGATGATCTTCTACAAAAGGAATTTGTTGCCCTGGTGCAACAGGCAAGAAGCCTGTATTCCAAAGTAAAAAAGAAAAAAGGTGGCGGAACGCAGAATTGGTAAAATGTTTTACTTCCAGGTCAGGAAAACATCTCTTTGATCTTATCAAAAAAATTCTTTTCGTTCTTATCAGGATGGGGTTTGAAATTGGGGGAATGACTTAATTTTTCCAGCATAGTTTTTTCTTCCGCGCTGACGTGTTGCGGAGTCCAGACATTCACCTGCACCAACTGGTCTCCTTTTTCATACGAGTTTACTGCAGGGAATCCTTTTCCTTTCAACCGGAATATCTTCCCGCTTTGTGTGCCTGCAGGAATTTTTATCTTGGCCCTTCCATCAATAGTTGGCACTTCTATTTGTGTTCCGAATACAGCATCGGTAAAAGAAAGATGAAGTTCATACGCAACATTCAGCCCTTCGCGGTGTAATTCCTTATGTGGTTCTTCTTCTATCAGTATCACGAGATCGCCGGCTGAACCGCCTCTTTCCCCCGCATTACCCCTGCCGCTTATATTCAACTGCATGCCTTCCTGTACCCCAGCGGGGATATCGATGCTCACCGTTTCTTCACCATAGACCCTGCCTTCACCTTTGCAAGTGGGGCATTTAGCTGTAATTGTGGTTCCTTCACCGTTACAGGCAGGGCAGGTTGTTACAGTTTGCATCTGCCCGAGAAAAGTATTTTGTACCCGGCGCACCTGGCCATTCCCGTTACAGGTAGTACAGGTTTGTACACTCCCTTTATCTTTTGCGCCGCTCCCCTGGCAGGTGGAACAGCTTACATGTTTTTTTACCTTGATATTCTTGGTGACCCCTTTCGCGATCTCCTCGTAGGTCAGTTTTAATTTCACCCGCAGGTTGCTGCCTCTTACGCCACGGCTTCTATGTTGTCCGCCACGACCCCGCTGGCCACCGCCAAAAATATTCCCGAAAAGATCTTCTCCAAAAATATCCCCGAATTGGCTAAAGATATCTTCCATATTCATACCGGCGCCGCCGCTGTATCCCCCACGTCCCTGCCCGCTTACACCGGCATGCCCATAACGGTCATACTGTGCCTTCTTATCCCCATCACTTAGGATCTCGTAAGCTTCGGCAGCTTCCTTGAATTTTTCTTCAGCAGACTTATCACCCGGGTTGCGGTCGGGGTGGTATTGCATTGCTACTTTACGGTAAGCTTTCTTGATCTCATCAGCTGAAGCAGTTTTAGCAACCCCAAGTATTTCGTAAAAATCTCTTTTGGACATGGTTCGTTTTATTTTCCGACTACGACTTTCGCGTGCCGGATAATCTTATCATTCAGGTAATAGCCTTTCATTAACTCATCCACTACTTTTCCTTTTAACTCTTCTGTCTGTGCAGGGATCTCTGTAACCGCTTCATGGAGATCGGGATTGAATTCCTGGTGCAATGTTTCCATCGCTTTTACTCCTCTTGCCTGCAGGGTTCCGCGAAGTTTATTAAAAACCAGCATAACACCTTCCCTGATCGACTGCGCATCTTCACTGCTCTCCATTTGTTTCTGTGCCCTGTCGCAATCATCCAGCACATCCAGCATCTCGGTTATCACATCCCGGCCGGCAGTCTGGATCAGTTCTATTCTTTCCTTTGCGCTACGCCGCTTCATATTCTCAAATTCCGCCACTTTGCGGATGTATTTATCCGTTGATTCAGCCAGCTCTGCGCGCAGGCTTTCCAGCTCGGTTTCTTCGATCACCGGCTCGTTCAGGTGAGTAGTTCCGCTCTGGTTCTCATCGGTGTTGATATCCATGGAATGATTGTTTTCCACTTCTTCTTTTCTGTGCTTTTCTGTCATTTTTTTTAAATTGAATGCCCGCTCATACCGGATAGTGTGATCGGGCGGCAAAGGTAAGCTTGTCAAGAATAACGCCAACAGCCGATTTCAGGACAAACTGACCTTTTAAAAGCGGGCCCGGGTGACAATTCGTACAATCGGCTGGCTCCCTGCTTTTAACCAGTACCGGGAGGGTTCTCATACCGTTTCTTACCTTGCGGCGGTATGAACAAAGTTTACCTGAAAAGGAAGATCGCACCCCGCGTCGTCAATGGCCATCCCTGGATATTTGCAAATGAAGTGGAAAATACTGAAGGCGAAGCAACGGGTGGCGAAATAACCGAGGTATTTACTTATGATAGGAAATTTGTAGGTAAAGGATATATTAATCCGCGATCGCAGATATTGGTCAGGTTACTTTCCAGGAATAAGAATGAGGAGATCAATGAAGCATTCTTTTATCACCAGATAGCGGCCTGCTGGGAATACCGTAAAAAACTTGGTTACACGGAAAATTGCCGTCTTGTATTCGGGGAAGCGGATTCGCTACCCCAGCTTATTATCGATAAGTTCAATGATCATTTTGTTATACAAACACTGGCGCTGGGTATCGATGTGTGGAAACCGGCGATTGTAAAAGCGCTGGAAACCATCTTTCACCCCAGGGGTATTTATGAAAGGAATGATGTTCCGGTAAGAGAGTTGGAAGGGTTACCGCAACAAAAAGGTTTTTTATCTGCTCCGTTCGATACAAAGATCATCATCAACGAGAATGGACTAAAGTTTTACGTGGATATTGAAAATGGACAAAAGACAGGATATTTTCTTGACCAGCAGGATAACCGCCGGGCCATTCAGCACATTGTAAAAGGAGCGGAAGTGTTGGGTGCTTTTACGTATACCGGTACATTCGAGATACATGCTGCACACTACGGCGCCAAATCAGTGCTGGGGCTTGATATCTCTGCGAATGCGGTAGAACAGGCGAACAGCAATGCAGTGTTGAATGGGCTGGAGAAGATCTGCCGCTTTGAAACAGCCAATGCTTTTGATGCTTTGAAACAATGGACAAAAGACGGAAGGCAATATGATGTGGTGATGCTGGACCCGCCCGCGTTCACAAAAAGCAGGGAAACGATACAGAAAGCGATCACCGGTTATAAAGAGATCAATCTCCGCGGAATGAAGCTGGTGAGACCCGGAGGCTTTCTTGTAACGTCTTCCTGTACCAGCCTGGTCAGCCCGGAATTATTCCTGCAAACAATTGATATGGCTGCAAAAGATTCGAGAAGGAAGATACGGCAGGTAACCTTCCAGACACAGGCGGGTGATCACCCGGTGATCCGCGGAATGGACAATACACAATACCTTAAATTCCTGGTGGTACAGGTACAATAAATCCAATAAATAAAATTGATTAGCGGGAGACCTGGAATTTACCGGACTCAATGATCTTACCGGTGATATCTATCAGGTGATAGATGTACATGCCGCGATTGAAATCATTAAGATCGATCGTCAGCTTTTCAGGGAGATTTTGTGTCTCGTACATTTTCTTACCCAGCAAGCCATTATAGATCTGGATCGACATTCCTTTTTTATAGCTTTTCTGGAGATCAAATGTGATATAAGAAGTTGCGGGGTTGGGATATAGTTTAATGATCCTATCCGTCGCATCCGGGGAAGGTGCTGGCCTGGATTGACCATGTGACTGGATGGCAATCAACAGAATAAAGGATAATATGGGTAGAATTCGTCTCAACGAAACAAATTTACTTTTATTATTCGAAAAGTAGGCCGAAAATTTTATCTGTGCAACGTAAAACTACTCTAAGTTTAAATAGATTAAAAATCAATCACTTACAAGCGTTATTTGAACCGATTTTAACGAAAACTTAGTTTAAATGGTCAAGGGTCTCGCGGATGGCATTGAAATCGGGGAGCTCACCCGCATTCTCCAATACTTCTGCATAACGGACTATACCTTCCTTATCAATTACAAATGCCGAACGTTTTGAGACCCCTTTCATATTATAACCAAACATTTCATAAAGCGATCCATAGGCGGCAGAAACATCCTTATTGAAATCACTCAGCAGGGTAAAATTCAGTTGCTGGTCTTCCTTGTATTTCGCCAGTGTATGCAATGCATCGACGGATATGCCAAAGACGGTTGCATGTACATTATTGTACCAGGAGATATCATCTCTTACCGCGCACAATTCCTTTGTGCAGGTACTGGTAAATGCCAGGGGGAAGAACAACAATAATACTGACTTCCCTTTCAGGTCCGAAAGGCTTACCTGTTTTTTTGTACTGTCATACAGCGTGAAATCCGGTGCGGCTTGTCCAACCTCAATTTTCATATCGTGATTTTATGTGAACAAAATAGGAATAAACCATTGGCAGTTTCTGCTACCTTCAAATTAACAAGAAACCGGCTAAATAGTTTTTAGCTGGTCATTTTACCCAAAATCAACTGGTATGAAAAAATACATCACTGAATTCATCGGTACATTTTTCCTGGTGCTTACGATCGGGATGACAGGTAATCCCTTAGCGATCGGCGCGGTTCTAATGGTCATGGTCTATGCCGGCGGCCATATTTCCGGGGCACACTATAATCCCGCGATCACCCTGGCAGTCCTCATCCGCGGACGCATCAAGACCCCCGAAGCGCTTATTTATATGATCACCCAGTTCGCTGCGGGAGCACTTGCCGCCTTACTGGTCGGATATTTTAAGGACCAGCCTGCCGAAGCACATCAATCAATTGACCAGACAAAAGCTATCATTGCCGAACTGCTTGGAACTTTTGCGTTGGCTTATGTTGTGCTCAATGTGGCTACGGCTAAAGCAAATGCAGGGAACAGTTATTTCGGACTCGCCATAGGATTTACCGTATTGGCAATGGCTTTTTGTTTTGGTGATTACAGCGGGGGAGCCTTCAATCCTGCCGTAGCAGTTGGCGCCAGCGTAATGAAAGCTTTTGAGTGGGGAAATATCTGGATCTATCTCGCGGGTTGTTTTGGCGGGGCTCTACTCGCAGCACTATTATTCAGCATGAATAACCCGGAGGATAAATAAGCGGGGTGATTGGTTAAAATCTCGGGCAGAGAAGGTATTCCCCTTTGCTTTTTCGAAAGCCAACATAAGAGATGGATAATTCAAATCCACCTCTTCCATAACTCGAAGGTTTGAGTTTAGAGATATTGGCGTCATAGCTGAGCGAAACTGAAAAGGGATTATAATCCAGTTTAACAACGGGGATCAATGCATCATTCCATCTTAAGAATGCACCTCCATGAATGATATAGTCGGGATGTTCGGGATCTTCACCCAGCTTAAGTCCATACATAGCACCAGCTACGGTCTCACTAAATCCTCCCTGCATGGTCTGGTCAGCCTGCAAAGTAAAAAAAGCTGTCTCTGCTACAGTAAGACGAAGACCACCGGAAAAAACCCATTTAGGATGCAGTTCAAGACCAGTTGTCTGATATAGAGAGGCATTTGGTTTGTTGAAATGATGATAGGCCGCACCAAGAAAATAATTATTGCTTTCGTTATTTCCCAAAATGGAATTGTAACTCATCCCAACACTGCCATCGAGGTAACTGTATTGGGCCTTTGAAAAATTCTCGCCCAGCCCGCCGCCATCATACTGGCTATTGGTGGTGGCTTTGGAGGGATCAAAACGACGTTGTACCCAACCGCCCATAAACCCGAGGGATAAATAACTGTTGCGATCCGAACTCAGCGATTTGTGGTAATTCAATGCGGGTAAAACATGCGTGGAGGTCCAGCCGATCGATCCGGCTTTATCAAAAAGTAATTGTAAACCGGTTGTCATGAAATCATCGCCTTTACCCACATGCATTTTGTATTCTCCGTTCAATGACCCGGTCCTATATGCATTGGTAACACTGTTCCACTGGTCCCTGTAAACAGCCTGTACTCTTATATCACCTGTGTAAATACCGGCCAACGAAGGATTTCGCCACAGTGGCGCTTCGAAGAATTGTGAGAAATGAAGATCCTGCCCAGGGGAGGGAAGACCTGCCAGTAAAATGACGGGAAGGAGAAAGAAATTTTTTATCATTCGCTTCATGATCATGCTTTATAATATTAAGGCGATGTTCCCGTTCAGTTTGATGATATCGCCATTATCACAGAATACTTCGGCCTGGTAGATATATACATCGGCCATTGGTTTGTGCCCTTTGAATGTTCCATCCCAACCGGAAGCGGCATCGTTGATGGGAAAATCTTTTTTCTCAAAGACCACTTCACCCCAGCGGTTAAATATGCGCAACATTTTTACCCGGTCCAGTCCCTTCCCGCGTGGGTAGAACACGTCATTGCTTCCATCCCCGTTCGGTGTGAATGTATTGGGGATAAACAGGTTGGCATTCTTACAGATCACGATCACTTCAATGGAACCAATATTGCTGCAGCCATTGTTGTCCGTAAAATAGACCTGGTAGAAAGTGTTGAATTTGGGGCCCGCATCCGGTGTGGCGCAATTCGTACAGCTCAAACCTGTAACAGGCGCCCAGAGCCAGTTCACCGTGTTGGGAGAATAAGTTGCCGGTATCGTTACAGGAAAACCCGCCTGGATCGTCATCTGCCCCGGTATCGTTATCACCGGCAAGGGATTGATGAGTATATTTTGCGTGCTGGTGTCCTTACAGCCGGTACTGTTGGTGGCAACAGACGTTACGGTGAATGTACCCACGGTGGTATAGGTTTGCGCAGGTGGATTTTGTTGCGTCGAGACATTCCCGTTCGGGAAACTCCATGACCAGGTGACAACAGAAGTATCGGGCCGCATGAACAATCCTGCATGAAGCAATGATTTGTTGATACAGACGACCGTGTCACCCCCGATATCGATCAATGGACTTTCAACTACTTTGATCATATTGATTTTGGTCAGTGTATCAATACAGCCATTTTGTGTCCGCACGATCAGGTCAACCGTATAATTCCCCGGCGCTGTGTAGGTGTGCGAAGCAGATTGCTGGTTAAGGGATGCTCCATCTCCAAAATTCCAGGTATAGCTGGTGATCGGGTCGTTGAAGGTGGTCGAGTCAATAAAGTTCACCGTTCCGATATCGCAGAAAATATTTTTATCCGCGCCGAATTTTGCTTCGGCACCGATCACAAGGACTGTATCCACACTCTGCAGCGGGATGATACAGCCGGCCGGGTCTTCCATGATGACCTTGGGTAAGAAAGTACCGTACGAAGTGTACGTATGATTGACATTGGGAGTTGTAGTTGTTTGGGTAAAGCCATCTCCAAAGTCCCAGAAATAATTCGCTATAACTCCAGGGGTAAATGCATTCAGGTTTACATCCAGTGGCTTACACCCGAATAAGGGTAAATAATCCAATCGTGATCCCGCCGTATCGGTAATCGTAATCGTCCTGAAAGTGGAATCAAGACAACCACCGGGACTTGTGATCAGCAGTCTAACCAGGTACGTTCCGGGGCTGGAATAATAATGGACCGGGTTGTTTAACGTGGATGATCCTTCACCGGGTCCGAAATTCCAGTCGACCGTTTTATAATAGGTCGATGTATTGGTGAATTGTACTTCGAATGGTGTACAGGAACTCGTTGAATCGCTCATGGTAAAACTTGCCCGTGGACTATCAACCCGTATATAAGCCATTTTTGTAATGGAGTCTGCACAACCAACAGCATCCAGTATCCTTAGCTTCACATCATACAACCCGTTGGCTGCATATACATGCGTAGGGGATGCAATGCCCGAGCCGTTGCCATCCCCAAAATCCCATTGGCTGGTAAAACCGGCCGGTGATGAAGTGTTGGTAAATGTCACCGTAGCACCCGGACAAGTCAGCGTATCCGCGGAATTGAAATCAGGTATCGGGTCTGTGGCTGTAACAAGATTGGCCAATGTTACACTATCAATACAACCGGTCGCATCGGTGATGAATAGCTTTACCGTGAAGGTTCCCGGTATCATATAAGTATGCTGGAATGGTGGGGCGCTGAAATTCTGGATGATACCATCCCCGAAATTCCATCGCCAGTTCACAATAGCGTTGACTCCATCGGTAGCCGAAAGATCAGTAAATGTCGTTGTTAATTGTCCAGAACAACCTGCTGTATTAGTAGCGCTGAAACCGGCGACAGGACCATTGATACGGATATAATTTGTTTTGGTTGCCACATCCGTGCACCCATTGATATCAGTAGTAGTAAGAATAACCGTATAGTTTCCGGAGGCCCCATAAACATATAATACATTCGGAACGGTAACATTGGCAATACCGCCATCTCCGAAATCCCAGCTATAATTGGTGATCTTGGCGATATTGATATTGGTCGCGGTAAAATTGATCCCGGCCACTTTACAGGCAGCTAAACGGTCCGCTATAAAATCGGGACTCTCATCAACTGTTTGTATGACTTGGGAGATCGTATCTGCACAGGCCCCGTTGGTCACGATTAGCCTGACGGTGTAAGCACTCAGGGCAGGGAAATTATGCACGGGGTTCTGTATAAATGATAGCGGTGAGCCATCTCCAAAATTCCATTCCCAGGTAACAGGGGCGATAGACTGATCGGTAAAGCTGAATTGAAAACGGTTACTACAATTAGGTACGGGTGTAAAATTGGCAATAGGCGGTAATATATAAACGTAATTGCTTTTTATCAGTGTGTCCGGGCAACCATTGTTTGTTGCGATCAGGCGGATATCAAAGTAACCAGTATCATTATAACTATGGGTGGGATTTTGCATCGTCGATGTGCCTCCATCACCAAAATCCCAGAGCCATTCATCTGCAGGAACCGTGAGGTCGGTGAAGAATACCGGTTGCCGCCCGCAGACAGGAATAGGGGCTGCTGAAAAATCAGCAAGCGGTTTAGAACCTACTTTTACAGCTGCAGGTATCGTTAGCGTATCGGTGCACCCGGAACTGGTGGTAATGATCAGGCGGATCGTATAAGTTCCCTGGGCCACATAAGTATATGTTGGATTTGGAAGTGTAGAAGTGCCGCCATCACCAAAGTCCCAGTTGTAGGAAGTTATCGCATCTACTGACGAGATCACCGGAACAGGGGTAATGGTAAAAGGGATGCATCCCCGGGTTGGAAAACCTGGCAGGCTGATCGTTGCCCGCCGGATAATTATATAATTCGTTTTTACGATCGTATCCGGGCAGCCTGCGACGGTGAAGGCTATCAGGCGAACAGTAAATGAGCCATAACTGGTATACGTATGAACAGGATTTTGCGAATTGGATACCGGCGAGCCATCCCCGAAATTCCATTCCCAGGCAGTAGCACCACCGGTAGAAAGATCCTGGAAATTCACAGTAAGTGGTGGTTCGCATTTGGAAGTAACAGGAGCAGAGAAATCGGCTACGGGCCGGGGGTTCACATTTATCTGTTGCGAGACAGAATCCTGGCAGGTATTATAAGTGTTATAAAGCCATACTGTATAAGTACCCGTTGCTGCATAGCTGTGTGTTGCATTCAGAGATGTCGCTGTTCCGCCATCACCAAATCTCCAAAGTATCGAGGCGGGAGTAGGATTAGAAGTATTGGTGAAATTGACCACTTCATTGATACATACATTGGTGGGTGCGGAAAAACTAGTGTTGAAACCACCGATAACGATAGGGGTGCTTCGCATGGTATCCTGGCAGCCTGCTGTGCTGAATGTTACAAGTGTTACAGTATAGGTTCCGTTCGCCAGGTAAGTATGAACCGGATTTTGTAACCCCGATAAAGGAGAGCCATCCCCAAAATCCCATAGGTAACTCAAAGTCGGAGGACCCGTTGATGTATTGGTGAAGAAAATATCTGCGGGTGCACGGCAAACAGTGGATTGTGTATGGGTGAAATTGGCCTTAACGCCGGGCGTAACAGTTATATAATTTGTTCGGCTTACCACCTTCACACATCCCTTATCATTGGTTACCCGAAGCGTGACAGTAAAAGTTCCGGCACTTGTATAGATAACCTGTGGATTTTGTTGGGAAGAAAGTGTCCCGTTACCAAAATCCCACTGCCAGCTCACATTGGTATTACCAATGCCTGCTGTCGACATATCTGTAAATTGTACCCTTAATGGAAAACAGCCATTGGTGATATCGGCTGTAAAAGCTACCGTAGGAGATTCGTAAACTGTAATATACTGGCTCCGGGTCAGGGTATTTGATCCATTAGGATTTGTTACCGTCAGGCTTACTGTGTAAGTACCCGGTGTAAAATAGGTAGCGGTGGGGTTCCGAAGTGTAGAAGTATTGCTGTTGCCGAAATCCCAGAGCCAAGCAGTCGGGTTGCCGGTTGAAAGATCCTGGAAATTGACAATAAGAGGGGAACAGCCTGAAACAGGGCTACCCGTGAAATTTGCAACGGGGGTCTGTCCGGAAACGGTCGTAACGGAAAAGATAACTACATAAGCAGCAATCAGTTTTGTAAGGATATTGTAGAATTTCGGCCTCAAAAGCTTTCAGGTTTTAAATCATACATTAAAACGTCCGGCAACTGCAATAATTATTCCCAAAGCACAGTATTCGTGCTCTAATCAGGCATTTCAGGTAGTAACTCTTACAGATTGCGTACCAACTTAATGGTATCCCAGGAACTGAGACGACGGTACGGGTATTATGTTTAAAGGGAAAGGGAGCGGATCTGAGCAAAAGTAACAAAGAAATTCAATAATAAGTTATAGTTTATCCAGCCGCATAACCCTTACGTCTGTTCCATTGGTCTGGGTAGCTTCGACATAAGTCCAGCTATTGCGGTCGATATGCCAGGTTCCATTGATCAGGCCAAGAGGATAAGCCGGGGAAATAAAATTGGCTGTAGTGGTCATGGTAGTGGCATTGCCGTCCCAGGTCCCGGTCTTTTCGACTACCCCATTATTGATGGCATCCACCGTGAAGTTGCTGTAATACTGGAACTTATAATTGGCAAAATCAGCAGTGATATTCACCCCATTATTGACAAAATTGGAGATTTTCCACTGCCCGTCCGTCATCGCCTGGATCACAAGATCCTGGTAGATCTGCTCCACCTTTTTTTTGCAGCCGCTCATTAAAAAGGCGATCCCGGCAAATAGTAGTAGTCTTTTCATATACGGGTTAATAGTTTATAAAGCTACGACAAGTCCTGTTTTAATCAATAGATAAAATACGGGAAAAGGGGTTGTTAAGATTTTCAAGTAACAAAACAGGCCTATTTGCCATTTAGTTTCAAGGGGTTAATTTCACCGCACAACCACTTTACATGAGAAAAGAAATGGCGCTTTTTGTTGCCACGGGACTAATTTTCCTGAATTCATTTGGTCAAAAACCCGAAGACTTACTGATACGCTGGTCGGAAAAAATGCCTGTCGAAAAAGCCTACCTCCATTTTGACCGCGATAATTACCTGGGTGGAGAAACGGCCTGGTTCAAAACATACCTCTACTCCGATTACCAGCCGGATACAATCAGCACTTCTATTTATGTTGAATTGCTCAATACCGCTTCAGAATTACTGATGCGAAAGATATACCCCGTTTTCCTCGGAGTCAGCAGCGGCCAGCTCGAATTGCCCGATTCTCTTCCGACAGGATCTTACCTGGTAAGAGCCTATACGCCTACCATGCTCAATGCCGATCCCGGATTCGTTTTTAAGAGAAGTATTTTTATCTATGGGAAAAAGAACAACAGGCCGGAAACTCCAACGGAAAAGATGACCCGTTTCGAATTTTTCCCCGAAGGAGGAAACCTGGTAACGGGACTTTTAAACAGTGTCGCTTTTAAAGCAACGGATGAAAAGGGTTTGCCGGTCAGTGTAAGCGGTCAGCTAAAAACAGAGAGCGGGAAGGAGATCATTTCATTCAATAGTTATCATGATGGAATGGGAATTTTTGAGATCACCGCTCTTGCCAATGAAAAATATTTTGTTACGCTGGCCGGTGATCCCTCCGCAAAAAAATATTATTTACCCGAAGTCACTGAGAAAGGAATTGTGCTGACGCTGATCCCACATCCGCAGGGGCATTTTTTTGACATACAGCAGCGGGTCGCAGATCCTTCCTTCGTGGCCGCGTATATGATCGGGCAGATGCAGCATCATATCGTGTTCCGCCAGGATTTTAAACCAGCCAGGGAAGACATCCAGGGTGTGATCAATACAATGAACCTGCATTCAGGTATCCTTCAGATCACCTTTTTTAATAAGGATGGATTACCGCTGGCAGAACGCCTGTGCTTTGTCAATAATAAAGAATACATGCAAGCCGCCGAACTGGTCACCGATACTCTTAGTTTCCTTGGAAAAGGGAAGAACCGTTTCACCATTGCCTTAAAGGATACGGTCACGGGCAGTTTATCTGTTTCCATCAGCGACCCTGAATACAATTTGTTACCGGAGCGGCCCGATAATATTTATTCCACACTCCTGCTTTCTTCAGACCTAAAAGGTTATATCCACCGGCCGGCCTATTATTTTTCCGCTGATAATGATTCGGTAAAAACAGCGCTGGACATGGTGATGATGACCAATGGCTGGAGGAGATTTAAATGGAATGAACTTTCAAAAACAGGTGTTCCTTCTTCCAATTACAAAGATCTTTCTTATATTACCCTGGCCGGGAAGGTTAACCTGCGCGATACAAAAAAACCTTTTGCCGAAAAACAATTATTGTTGTTGCTCATGGGTGCTGATTCAGCCAGGACCATGCAGATCGTAACAACTGACAAACAGGGACAATTCCGTCTTGACTCCATGCTTTTCTTTGGCAATACCCGCATTTTGTTCAGTGATATCCGCGGAAAGAAGAACCAGTATATTGATGTGACACTTTCTCCCGATTCTCTGACAAGATATTTCCTTTTACCTGTAACAGAGAAACAACCTACCTGGCTTACAAAGGCCATCCCGCCAGAAAGCCAATCCAAAATGGCTTATGATTATGATGCCATCCTCAGGGCCAATGGTACTATGCTGGAAGGGATCACGCTGAAAGTAAAGAAAAAAACATTGCTGGAGGAAATGGAAGAAAAATATGTCAGCGGCATGTTCTCCGGTGATGCGAACAAGACCATCGACCTGGTCAATTCAAATGAAGCGGACACGTATATGAATATCTTTGATTACCTGCAAACCAGGGTTCCGGGTATTGATGTTACCAATGAAGGAGCCAGTTACACGATCTATTACCGGCAAACCGCTTCTGCCAGCTCCATGGGCCCGATACCGATGATACTTTATCTGAATGAGATCGAAACTGATGCAGGAGTGATCGCTACTATCCCCGCCAACCAGGTGGCCATGGTAAAAGTTTTCAGCAATTTCGTCGGTGCTGTAGGCAATGGCGCAGGTGGAGTATTGGCTGTTTATACAAAAAAAGATGCGGATATCACCAGTCTTTCTTCCACCGCAGGCATGCTGCAGTATAATGGCTATTCCGTGGTAAAAGAATTCTATGCGCCCGAATACACCGTGAACAAGACACCCAGGGATAAAGAAGATCATCGTATCACACTCGACTGGCGCCCCGATATTTTTGTGAACCATATCAATCCACGTATACCGCTCACTTTCTACAACAATGACAGGACCAAACAATTCAAAGTAGTGGTGGAAGGGATGACCACCGATGGTAAGATGATCTTGATCGAGAAAACGATCAGTTCCCCCGGCACAAAGTCATTTTAAAAGAAAGCCCCATATCCGGTGGGACAATGGGGCCTAGGTTTTTCAACCATAAAAAATATTATTTGGGAAAGCCTGGATTGGCTTTTACTTCGTTGATCTGCTGGGTGTGGCGGTTGCTGTGTGCTGCGATCATCAGGCATAGTTGGTAACAATCGATCCAGCCAAAGGGCATCTGCACTACATGATTTCTCAGGTCTTCGGTGGAGTTTTTCAGGTATTTGATATGATCACCACGGGTATTTTTAAAATCTGCAACAGCGTCAGATAAAGTAGCAAAGCCTGTATTTTTTGGTTGGATGGGTTCGGGGGCCTGGAATTTTGCGCTCCGGTCCTGTATCATTTTTACAAATTGCTCATCCGTCACTTTGATCTCGGCTCTTTTCTCCGGGTTCGCCGGGACTTTCATAGAATTTTCCAAAGCGCCCCATAACAGTTTTTCTGCACCTGCAATATGGTACATACATTCTTTTACAGACCATTTTTCAGGATCTGCTTTATAATTCAATTGGGCCTCGGAAAGTCCGTCCACACTGCTGACCGCACCATCGCGGGTATCTTTCATCATCCCTACGGCGTATTTTCTTTCTTTTTTTGAAATGGAACTGTCATTAATGGTTCCTGCCAGCCCTGTTACAACGAGTAAAGTAAGCAGGGAACGACCGATCGTTCTTTTCAACATAGTCATGTTTTTTTAAAATGTGGATATGGCAGCTATCCAAAGGGTGGGAAAGAAAAGAAAAGGTACGAAAGATTCTGAATCGGCCAAGAAAGATTTAAGCACATGTTGCGGGAACTATTTAAGCGGTCGCTTTTTAACCATTCCGCCCTTGGTATCATTGATACTTTGCATGACCACAAAAGCATTGGGATCAATCTTGTCTATTTCATTGTTGAGACGGCTGATCTCGAGGCGGGTAACCACGGTAAAAAGGATATCCATATTTGTATAGGTTTCACCTCTTTTGCCATAACCCCGTTTGCCCGAATATACAGTCAGTCCCCTGCCCATTTTCTGCTTGATAAACTCAGCAATTTCGTCGGCATGGGGAGAAACGATCGTGACACCAGTAAACTCCTCGATACCTTCCAGGATAAAGTCAACGGTTTTTGAAGCTGCCAGGTAAGTGAGAATGGAATAAAGGGCAACTTCCACGGAAAGCAGGTAGGCCGCGACTGAAAAGATCGCAATATTGAACAGCAGGATAAAATCACCAACTGATAAACTTCTTTTCCGGCTAAGAAAGATGGCGAGCACTTCCGTACCATCGATCACACCGCCACCACGGATACACAACCCGATGCCAGCGCCGATAAAGAAACCGCCAAAAACAGCTACCAGCAGTTTGTCGTTGGTTACATGCGGGTAGGGAAAGACCTCTACTACCAGGGCCAGTAAAGCAATGGCCACGATACTCTTCAAACTAAAAACTTTACTGATCTGGCGCCAGCCCAATAATATAAAAGGAAGATTGATCACAATGATCAGCACTGATAAGGAAATACCAAATTGTTTATTGCTCAGCAGGGAGATTCCCATCACGCCACCATCAATAAGTCCATTGTGTATCAGGAATCCTTTCAGTCCGAATCCCGCGGACAATATCCCCAGCAGCATCATGAACACGTATTTTATCTCCCGCCGGATGGTCTTGCGTAGCCGCCAGGTACCTTTGGCCATCTCATACCGGCTCAGATCATCATCATTTTTTTTACCAAGAGATTTTTTAATCTCGTTAATAATGATGCTGTGTTGCTGCGGGTTCAACGCCATGCTTAAAGATAATGAAAACCGATCGGAAGACTCCTGCGGGTGCTGGCAAATACTTAACTTGGCGTATGAAAATAAATGAGATCATTTCCTTCCTCGAATTGCAGGCAGATCCTTCCCTGCAGGAACAATATGATAACGCGGGTCTGATAACCGGGCAGGCTGGCTGGGACTGTAGCGGGATCATTTGTTCGCTGGATGCGACAGAAGAAGTGGTGATGGAAGCTGTTTCGAAAAAATGCAACCTTATTGTCGCGCATCACCCGATTATTTTCAGCGGTTTAAAAAAGATCAACGGGAAGAACTATGTAGAAAAGACCATCATCGCCGCAATCAAAAATGATATCGCTATTTATGCCATCCATACCAATCTCGACAATGTGATCCAGGGTGTGAACGGCAAGATCGCCGCAATGCTTGGTTTGAAGGAGGTGAGTGTTTTATCTCTTAAAGAGAATACACTGAAAAAACTTTTCACTTTTGTCCCGGTAGATAAAGCTGCTGAAGTGCGCAAAGCTATTTTTGAAGCAGGTGGGGGGCAGATCGGGAATTACAGCGAATGCAGTTTCAACGCGGAAGGGACCGGTACTTTCAAGGCTGGGGAGCATACAAAGCCTTATGTGGGAGAAACGGGCACTCAGCACCAGGAAAAAGAAACCAGGATCGAAGTGCTCTTCCCGGCTTATCTCCAGGGGAGAATCATTTCAGCCATGAAAAGAGCGCATCCCTACGAAGAAGTGGCTTATGATGTAGTGGCTTTATCCAACGAATGGCCAGGCAGCGGTGCGGGTATAATCGGGATGCTGCCCGAGACCCTGGAAGAAAAGGATTTTCTTGCCCGGTTAAAACAAGTATTTGGCACTCCTGTTATTCGTCATACTGCCTTGCTGAATAAACCGGTTAATAAGGTGGCTATTTGTGGAGGAGCGGGCAGCTTCCTGATTTCCAGGGCTTTAAATGCCGGTGCGGATGCTTATGTTACAGCAGACATCAAATACCACGAGTTCTTTGATGCCAACAGCCGTTTATTGCTGGCAGATATCGGTCATTACGAGAGTGAACAGTTCACGATCGACCTGTTACAGGGGATTTTAGAGCAAAAATTCCCTACCTTTGCCGTCCTTAAAACAGCGATAAAAACCAACCCGGTACATTATTGCTGAGCCTCAAAAATTAAACTATACATGGCAAACGTTAAAGAATTTTCCGTTGAAGAAAAACTGACCTCACTTGTTACCCTCCAGAAGATCGAAAGCAAACTCGATGAGATCCATATCTTGAAGGGAGAACTTCCCATGGAAGTGGCTGACCTGGAAGATGAGATCACGGGTTTACATGCCCGGCAGACCCGTATCGAAGAAGAGATCAATGGCGTTACAGAATTCATTGAACAACGTAAAGCAGCCATTAAGGAAGCCGAAGCCCTCGTAAAAAAATACGAGAAGCAAAGCAGCAACGTGAAGAACAACCGCGAGTTCGAAGCCATCAATAAAGAAGTCGAAATGCAACAGCTGGAAATAAAGCTGGCGGAGAAACATATCAAGGACGCGACAGAAGAAATTGCCGAGAAGGCTGTATTGCTGGAAAAAGCCAAGAAGAATATCGCTGGTAAAGAAAGTGTGCTTGGAACAAAAAAAGGCGAACTGGAGAAGATCATCGCGGCGAACGAGAAAGAAGAAAAACATTTTAATAAACAGGCGACAGAAGCAAAACAACATGTGGATGGCCGACTGCTGGCGAGCTATGAAAAGATTCGCAAAAGTTACCGCAACGGACTGGCGGTGGTCCCGGTGGAAAGAGACGCCTGTGGTGGTTGCTTCAACGCGATCCCCCCGCAAAAGCAAAGCGAGATCAAGCAGCATAAAAAAGTAATGATCTGCGAGAACTGCGGCCGCATCCTGGTGGATGAGGAACTGGGCAGCAAGGTCGAACTCAAATAACTGTTTTTTTATTTTTTTTATTTCCCCGACGCTCCCCGTCGGGGTTTTTTATTTTACCTGCTTGCCGAATTACAATTAATTTGCAGTAGCGCACATGCTCAGCAAACTTTCCATACAGAACTATGCCATCATTGATGAGCTGGAGACGCGGTTCTCCGGCCAGCTCAATGTGATCACCGGCGAGACAGGTGCTGGCAAATCCATCATTGTCGGGGCATTGGGACTGATACTGGGAGAAAGAGCTGATTCCACCGCGTTGGTCAACAAGGAAAAAAAATGCGTGATCGAAGGTGTTTTTGACCAGGCGGATAAAAGAGTGATAAAGGATTTTCTTCTTCAACATGAACTGGACAGCAACGATGAGTTGGTAGTTCGACGGGAGATCGGGACCAACGGGAAGTCGAGAGCTTTTATCAATGATACCCCAGTCACGCTTTCTCAACTGCAGGAACTGGGCTCTTTATTGGTGGATCTCCACCAGCAATTCGATACGCTTGAGCTAAATCAAAGTGATTTCCAGCGCGAAGTATTGGATGCGCTTGCCGGTCATGCTGAATTGCTGAACGGCTACCAGGTTGTTTTCAATGAATGGCAGTCTGTGGTAAAAGCAACCGAAGAATTAAAAAAGCAAAAGCAGCAGTTCGATAAGGAAGCAGATTATAACCGTTTCCAGTACACTGAACTGGCGGAGGCCGGTTTCAAAGCGAACGAGCTGGAACAGATCGATACGGAACTCAGGATGCTCAGCAATGCGGAGGACATTAAGACAGTCCTCAATAAAGCATACCAGGAGCTCAATGAAAACGAAACACCGGTGGTACAGCAATTGAAATCCATGCTGAACCAACTGAATGCTTATTCATCTTATCACCCGGAGCTGGCTGCTCTTGTCCAGCGGCTCCAATCAGCCCAGATAGAGTTACAGGATATTGCGGGGGATCTTGACAGGATCGGGGGCAGTATCCAGTACGACCCTGAAAAGATCGAACAGCTGAATGAAAGACTGGCCCTGGGATACCGGCTCCAAAAAAAGCACGGGGTGAACTCCACGAACCAGCTATTGGAGATACAGGAACAGCTATCAGAAAAACTCCAGGCCGTGCTGAACATGGATGAAACGATCCAGCAAAAAGAAAAAGAAGCGGAACGGCTGCTTGCGGGAATAACAGTAACTGCCGCTAAATTATCTGCCAACCGCAAAAAACATGTAAAAACCCTGGAAGAAAAAGTGAACAAATTGCTGGCCCAGGTGGGAATGCCAAATGCAAAACTGAAGATCGCTATAGAACCAGTGGCCCTGAATTTTCATGGGAGCGACAGGATCGAATTTTTATTTAATGCGAACCTGCCTGCTGGCGAGGCCGGTAAAAGCTCCCAGTTCCAGCCGGTGCGCAAGGTTGCCAGTGGTGGTGAGCTTAGCCGCCTGATGCTTTGTATAAAATCATTAGTGGCGGCATCCCTTGATCTTCCTACGATGATCTTTGATGAGATCGACACGGGTATTTCCGGCGAAGCCGCGAGACAGGTCGGTATCATCATGAAGGACCTGGCGGCAAAGCGGCAGGTGATCTGCATCACTCACCAGCCCCAGATAGCAGGGAAAGCGGATACACACTTCTTCGTCTATAAAGAGATCGTAAAAGACCAGGTCAAAACAAATATTCGCCAGCTCAACACCGAAGAAAGGATCACCAGCATTGCAAAAATGCTGAGTGGCGAAAAACCCACCGTTGCTGCCATGGAGAATGCAAGAGAGATGGTGATGAATTAAGGCACTCTCCCGGGTTTACTTTCTAAACTTTTGTATAAGGAAATACTTTCATGTTGTTCGGGTTGTCGAATCGCTCCTGCTGCATTTCAAAGTTTTTCAATCTTTCCCCTTTGTATTTATCCCAGTCAAAGCTTTTCAGGAAATCAGCCGCTGCCAATGCCCCTTTCCGGAACAGGGCGATCTTTTCCTTGTCACTCATGAAAAAATTCAACCAGCTGTGTTCCTGTACATCAATATTTTTTACACCCATATTATACGCCCGGTTCTTGGTGATAAAATCGCGGTCGAAATTAAAACGGATGGTCGCGAATAAGGAAGCGATATAAGAGGAGAAAGTATTATTGCTGCGGTTAGCGGCGTCCAGCACCCCGTCCTGTAGCCGGATACCCAGTGTGGGCATCCGGGGAACAGGGTACATGGGGTTATAAAATACATTGATCGGGAAATTGGAGAGAGTGCCTCCATCAATGAATTGAACCGTGTCAGGGATATTCTTTTTTTCATTCTGCCAGTTCAGGTGTTTATCCCAGATCCCGAACGAACTTTTTTTCCGGATACCGGTCAGTGAATAACTTTCGAAAAAAACAGGGATCGACATACTTGCCCTGACAAAATCACCCGGGTGCACATCCTCCTGTCTGCTCCAGTAGAGATCCCACATCTGCGTGAACTCGATCTTGCGGTTAGCAATGATATCGCAGGTGATCAGGGTAAGCATGGGCATATGGGGCGGCAGGTTATTGGTCCTGCGTGTATCAGGCTTCACGATCAATTCGGGGATACGCATAAAATGAACAGAAAGATCCGCATGGTTCTCGATCCGTTTTTGTTTTGGGTCTGATTGAATATGAAACGAAGAGATAAGTGTTTTGATCCAGTCGTGGAAGACCTTTCCTTTGTTCAGCCCATAGCCGTTTCGGGCGAATCGTTTGAAGCGGCCGGTGGCAATGACAATGATCAGCGTAAAAATGACCAATACGATGCTTGCGGCAAGCCCGATCCATTTGGAGATACCGGGACGGATAAAATTGATGACAAAACAAGCCACGGTAAGTACCAGCAATGTGATGACCGTCCATTTGATAAAATTGAAGATCTTCTTAATGGGATTCCTTCCCATCAGCATCCCACTGACCATGCGCTGGATAAAGCGGGTAAATGCTGATTGCCCGGGGATACCGTCCACGAAAGAGAACATTTGTAACTGTACCAGGTGATCAGTGATGATCCCTGATTTCTCCTGCTCCTTATTACCTGCGCAGGCCAGCAGCATCGCGTTGATGGAACCGGCGCTCGTTCCTGCCATACTGAAAAAACGGATACCCATTTTCTCCAGGATATAGGTGTACCCGACCAGGGCAATGCCTAACACCCCACCGCCTTCCTGTACAAGATCTACATACTGGTGTCCCTCACCATCGGTAACATCGGAAATAACGAATTTTTTATCGTCGCTGAAATGTGTGCGGAGTTCGGAAAGAATATCATCTACCCCGCTTTGTTGCAGGAAATCTGCCGTTGATATTTTCGAATCAGTCATAGTAAAGGTGAAGGGAAGTTACGAAGAGGGAAGAGGAATAAAAAAAATGAGTCTATTCCAAATGATCTGTCGGCCGTTGTCACCCTGAGTTTATCGAAGGGTTGTCGAAGACTATCGTTTTGATTGCCAATATTTCGACTCTTCGGCAAGCTCAGAGCTCATAGGACAATCAAAACGATTAGGGGCAGCCTCCTGTTATATATAGCATGGTCTTAGTACCGTTAAGCGCACATTTCTATTTTGTACGCCAGACTGAAGTAAGTAAAATAGTAACCCTGTTCATTTTTAGAATTACCGTTCCATTCATGACCCGTGAAAGGTTGTTTGGAATCGCTTGCGGCTTCCCCAAGGCCGATCATCGCGTTCCGGCTCTGTAAACGGAAACCATATGTAGCGTCCCTTTTCAATGCGACCGGCTGGAGATTGAAACGTAGCCAGCGGGCATCATCATTTTTTTCCAGCGACATGATGGCATCACCAATAGCAGCTCCCCAGGTCCTGGCGGCGGGATCAAATTCATGCAGGGTCATCGCCACATCCCCCGGATGATGGACCGTAGTGGAATAGACCTGGATATTGTTCAGTAATCCGTCTGCGGGGCAGGTAAAAGTTTGCCCGGCAAAACGATCGTTCGCATCGGCCTGTAAATGACCGATCCAGAGGGTGGTATTATTGCGGGTTTGGCTGAGAACGGGGTGGCTGCTGGGTTTTGTTGTTTGCATAGCGTTGAATTTATTTGTTTGAACACTTGTTATGCAGCAGCTTTGGGAAAGAAGAAATTGTCGCTAAAAAGAGCTTCTATAGCAATAACAATCAACATGCCGTCTTTATTGCAGGTCGGGGGTTAAAAATAGGGTCCGGATGAGGTTTTTTTTGCACGTGTGTGCTAATTTTCCGGGGAGATTACGACCCCTTTTCGGTAAATTGTCAAAGACTTTGACAGCGATCCGGTTGTGGATAACCCCTGATCCGGCGTGAAAAAATGGTGCAGAAAGAAAAAGTTTTTTAAATCGGGAGTTGAATCACCTGAGACCTTTATTTTCGCTGACTGACTGACGGAAACATTCCACTAACAAAGAGATAACAATTTCTTAAAGCAAGACTGGAGGATTGGCCCAAAGTCATTGGTAATAAATCAATGGTTTAATTTTTTATCGCCGTACAAGAACATGGATCTGACGAACATTAACAAAGACAGGAAACAAAGAAGAAAGTCGCCGCTTGATTTAGGAACAATGGTGTACGGGAAAGTACCGCCCCAGGCAAAAGACCTGGAGGAAGCGGTGCTGGGAGCCATCATGCTGGAGAAAAGCGCTTTTGATACCGTAGTAGAGATATTAAAACCGGAATGTTTTTACGTGGAAGCGCATCAACGGATCTTCCGTTCCATGCAAAGCCTCTCCAATAAAAGCCAACCGATCGATATTCTTACCGTGGTAGAAGAACTGCGTTTCAAGGAAGAACTGGAAATGGTGGGTGGCCCTTACTATGTAACAAAACTGACCAATGCCGTCGTTTCTTCGGCAAATATTGAAGCGCATGCGCGGATCATCCTTCAGAAATTCATCCAGCGGGAGCTGATACGTATCAGCGGAGAGATCATCGGGGATGCTTACGAAGATTCAACCGATGTATTTGACTTGCTGGACGACGCCGAAACCAAACTCTTCGAGATCACCAACAACCACTTGCGTAAAAATTTTGATACCATCGATTCGGTGCTGGTAAAAACCATACAGCGGATCGAGGACCTGCGTCATAAAAATGAGGATGTGACAGGTGTGCCAAGTGGTTTTCCTTCGCTGGACAGGGTTACTTATGGCTGGCAGAATACAGACCTGATCATCCTTGCAGCAAGACCTGCCGTAGGTAAAACCGCTTTTGCACTCAACCTTGCCCGCAATGCCGTAATGCACCCGGGTAAACCAACACCCGTAGCGCTTTTTTCTTTGGAAATGAGTGCTGGACAACTGGTACAAAGGATATTGGCTGCGGAAAGCGAGATTTGGCTGGAAAAAATCGCCCGGGGAAAACTCGAAGAGCATGAAATGAAACAACTATATGCCCGGGGTATACAGCGACTGGCACAGGCACCTTTGTATATCGATGATACGCCGGCATTGAATATTTTTGAACTAAGAGCGAAATGCCGCCGGTTGAAGAACAAACACAATATCGGTCTCATCATCATCGACTATCTCCAGCTGATGAGTGGTACTGGCGAGAACAGGAACAGTAACCGCGAACAGGAGATCAGTAATATCTCCCGTAACCTGAAAGCCCTCGCGAAGGAATTAAGTGTGCCGATCATCGCTCTCTCCCAGTTAAGCCGTGCTGTGGAAACAAGAAGTGCCGGTAAGGACGGAAATAAAATGCCGCAGCTGAGTGACCTTCGTGAATCCGGAGCCATCGAGCAGGATGCGGATATGGTGATGTTCCTGTACCGTCCCGAATATTATGATATCACCCAGAATGAAATGGGGGAGAATAACCGGGGCGAAACGATCGTAAGGATCGCCAAACACAGGAACGGTTCACTGGAAACGATCAAACTTAGGGCGCTGCTTCATATACAGAAATTCACGGAAGATGATGGTACTGGTTTTGGCGGAACAAACCTGCCGGGTAACTGGAAACCGGTGAGTGATGCGGGCGGGGACAGCGGGGCAAGAGTATTTGTGCAGAGCGGCAGTAAGATGAATGATCTGCCCGATGACGGGGAAGAAACCCCTTTTTAGATAAAAGATAATAGATGATAGTTTTTGGCTTAGGGCTAAGAACTCGTAGCTTAAGAAATAATAGATAAAAACTGCTTGCTCCAAAGGAATCCCTTCGGGACCGGCAGGCAGGGATCATAGCTTCCTATTTTTGGGGAGCTATGATCTTTTGCAGGAATATATTTATGGCATTACCTTTTTTTTATATCAAAAATTACGAAAAAGCACAAAAAGAAATTGTGCTGGATGAAGACAGTTCGAAGCATATCGTCCAGGTGCTCCGGATGAAAGAAGGGGAATTGTTGAATCTTACGGATGGGAAAGGAAATTTGATCACCTGTACGATCAAAGAGGAAGATAAAAAGAATTGTATAGTTACCGTTAAAGACTGTATTCATAAACCTCAAAATATAACCAAGGTCACCATTGCTATCTCGCTTTTAAAAAACAGCAACCGCTTTGAATGGTTTTTGGAAAAAGTGACAGAGATAGGTGCCTGTAAGATCATCCCGTTGATCTGCAAAAGGACAGAGAAAACCAAATTCAGGTATAATCGCATGGAGAGTATCTGTATAAGTGCGATGTTGCAAAGCCAGCAGGTATGGCTCCCGCTGTTGCAGCAGCCGTTAAAATTTGAAAACCTGGTAACGGAAAAATTTAACCATTGGCAGAAGTTTATAGCGCATTGTGCAGAAGGGGAGAATCAGAAAAAACAACTGCTGGCTCACTCGCAACTCTCAAAATCGGCTGAACAGCTGATCGTTATTGGTCCTGAAGGTGATTTCACCCCCGAAGAAATTGACCTGGCCTTAACTAATGAATTCATCGCGGTCAGCCTGGGAGAGACAAGACTCCGCACCGAAACAGCAGGGGTGGCGGCTGCGACCATTTTAGTAATGGGTAATTGACCGGGAGTGTGGTTCTATTTGGCCATATCAGAATCATTTTTTTCTTCTTCCTGTATAAGCGGTTCATTCAGACGGACCAGATGTGGCTTTTTCTTTTTCATCCGCTTCATCATTGTCATATTTAGCATTTCGACGACAAACGAAAAAGCCATACCAAAATAAATATAGTTCTTCAAGTGAAGTTGGTGTGCTGCTTCGCTATCCCAGCCTTCAATGATCAGGCTGAGACCGATCATCACGAGAAACGAGAGCGCCAGCATTTTCAGCGTGGGGTGTTTGAAGATGAATGCGGATATTTTAGGGCTGAACATAAACATAATTGTCATTGCGATTACGACGGCCGCGATCATGATCTCCACGTACTGGGCGGTACCGCCAGCAGTAATGATGCTGTCAAAAGAAAAAACTGCATCGATCAGCATGATCTGCGCAATGGCTTGTCCCATCGAGATCCCCGGGCGGCTTTGCTGCGCCGCATTCGGGTCCTCGCCTTCCAATTTTTCATGGATCTCTTTTACCGATTTATAGATAAGAAATAGTCCTCCGAGTATCATTACCAGGCTGGCGAGGTCAAAACCTTTTCCGAACCAACTCTTCGGGATGATATATTTCCCTTTTTGACTCAGCAGCCAGCCCAGTCCCATCAATAGC
>JBDSPR010000002.1:0-208520 GCA_039930245.1 Chitinophagaceae bacterium
AATTCCGACGAAGGAGGAATCTGTCTTTAGATTCCTCCTTCGTCGGAATAGAAGCTTCAAAATCTTCATTTTATCCTTCGCTGAGCTCAGGATGACAACTTGGTCATTCAATAGAATCGTTGTCGACAAATTCAAACTGACCCACTACCTGTCATTGCCTTAATGAATACATGCTCCGGCAATTCTAACTATTTTTATCCCCTGAATCGGTTACTACGATGAAAATGAAACTATTCATAGTGGCTTTTCTTCTTACAGCTATTTATTTCCGAATAAATAATGGAAAGGGAGTGATTTTTTTTTCTGACAAACAAACTTAAGTGCGACTTAACTTTCGGGGAAAACTGTACTCGGCTATTTTATAATTCTTTGCGGATTATATTTTAGGTCTGCCATTTGTTTTGTCCGGTAAAAAATGAGCGTGATTCACAACCCGTCCGACTAGCCGTTACACAATTTCAAATTTTCAACGGGTCATTGGTGAGGGATAAATGCGAAATCCCGAACGCATTCCTCGAATCTCCTGCAAGTATATTCCTTGGCATGATATTTTAAAGTGTTGATCAAACAACGATATATGAAAAAAATATCTCTTTTTTTCCTTCTTGCCATTGCAGTGACGTTATTACCCGGTTGTGAAGTCGTTTCGGGTATCTTCAAAGCCGGGATGTGGTGGGCTTTTTTCCTTGTTTTCCTCGTAGTAGGGCTGATTCTCTGGCTCGTAATGAAAGGCAGAAAGAAATAGGAAATAGAATGGATATGAATAATGCCAGGAATCTCCTGGCATTTACTATAAAGTATTGTAGTCTAAAACCAAAAATGGCAACCTATAAAATAAGCTGCCATTTGGTTTATCCACCGTCCACCTAGAGTATCGTAGTGTTATATTTTTGTTTTCCGGGTATTTCTTTAATATTCTTTATCCTTTTCTTTACCCTTGCTCACTTATAGTTTGCATTTATTATGCCAGTCAGTTTTCAGGGTCATTTTGACTAATTCCTGGCTCAGTAGCGAGGAAAAAAATCAATTACTGGGGAATTATTACCCTGTTTTAGTGGAATAGACCCTGGCCAGGCAATAGCCCCTCCTGTAATAGCTGGCATAAAATTTTCTTTATTAAACCCAAAATATACCTGTATGAGTCCCACAAAAAAGTCCCCCGGTGCAGAAGGAAAAAATCAAACAGCAGAAAAAAAACAGCGGTCAAAAGGCAAGACGCCCAAGCAAATTATGACGCGGCATATTAAGGATAAAGATGATGTGATAACTGAAGAAGAATTCAAGGGAATGGATATCGGTACCGGTCTTTCAAACGATACATCCCATGAACCTATTGAATTACCGAAAGGACATAATCGTCCAAAGGATGAGGATAAAGATCCCGTTATTACGACTCCCTGGGATGTCATCAAGTAAAGGATCAGTCGTCAATGTCTGACCATTCGATCTTTACTTTTTTCCGCATCAGTTCTGTTTCAGGTCTGCCATCTTTGTCGTAATCCTTTACAGCAACAAAGAAAAGATAGAGTGGAGTATTGATGTCTTTGAATTTGACATTGTTTCCTTCTGTAGCATTATAGAGTTGCCGGATCACTTTGGTACACACGACCTGGTTGGTTGTAAAACTTACTGCTTTACGGTTGAATGAATGCCATTCGGCAGTATCGCTGTAAAACCAGTAGGACCAGCCCGTTTCACTTATATTCAATTCCCTGTTGATATTGAATTTATCGGTTTCCCGGAGTTCCAGCAGTTTGAGGTATTTAAAATCACGGATGGGGCTTGTTTCGTCGAAACGATAGATCGAATCCCTGATACTGGCAAACACGTACAACCCATCTACCTGGTCGAGCAGGATCTGGAACTTGAATGATTTTTTCTTAAGGGTTAAGGTTGTCTGGAAATCATTGAGTTTGTGGGATTCATCCTGTATGATCCTGATCACGACATTTTTTCCCTGCGAAAAGGAAAAAACCGGGAGTAGGAGCAATAAGGTAAATAATTTCAGGTAGTTGTGCGGTTTCATGTGGTAACAAATTTACTCTTTAATGGTGAGAACTGCCAGTGGTAAACTTATCCACTATTCACATTTTCATAGACAGCTACACCCAGGTATAGGTTGCTTATTTGGCAATATCTTTGCCATTATATGCAAAACAGCTTTTATGAATAAGAAAGTAATACTGCAGTCGTTAAAAACTTTTATCCTTCTTTGTGCAGGTCTTGTAGTCGCAACTGGAGTTGCCGGCCAAAGTAGCAATAAAGACAGGAAACTGGTAAGAGACGCTGTGGAAGCAAAGGCGGAATTCATTTCTACAGATGGATTGATGAAGAGTTTATTTAATTCGGCTTATGGCTATGCGATCTTCCCCAATGTGGGAAAAGGAGGGATTGGTATCGGAGGCGCGGCAGGTAATGGGGTTGTCTACAGGGGTAATTCAATAATTGGTAAAGCAAAATTGACACAAGTAAGTTTCGGTTTCCAGTTTGGCGGGCAGGCTTACCGCGAAGTGATCTTTTTTGAAACAAAAGCTGATCTTGACCGGTTCAAAGCAAACAAAATAGAATTTTCCGCACAGGCTTCTGCGGTGGCAGCTACAGCCGGCGCATCTGCTAATGTGAAATACAAGGAAGGAGTAATGATTTTCACACAGCAAAAAGGGGGATTGATGTATGAAGCATCCATAGGAGGGCAGAAATTTAATTTCAGCAATTTTTGATTGATAGCATAGCTTAATTCAGAGCTACTGTTGGCCACTCCATTTCCTGGCTTTTTTAGAGTACTTCCCTGGAAACAATGGTGCTATTGCTTTCCATGCCGCCAAAGTCTTTTCCATGTTGGGGGTTTTAATAATAAAGGCATTGAAATTAATGGAATTCAGCTACTCGTTTGTACATTTAAGTATGTAAGGCAATTAAACTTTTATGCATGCCCAAGAAGTTCTGCAATTCCATAATGATCCTGCTCGTAGTGCTGGCGCCGGCGAATAGCTTTGCGCAGTATAATGACTGGAAAAAGAATCCTGATGGGAGCTTTGTGCTGGGCGGTTGTTATGATGGCTGGCAAAAAAATCCTGACGGGACCTACGTCCTGGGAGGTGGCTATGATGGCTGGCAGAAAAATCCTGACGGGACCTTTGTCCTGGGTGGAGAGTTTGACGGCTGGAAAAAAAACCCGGACGGGCGATACGTAGTTGGAGGCGCTTATAACAGCTACCAGATCAATCCCGACGGAACTTATGTTGTTGGCGGCGCTTATGATGGTTACCAGCGTAACCCCGATGGTTCTTATGTGCTCGGTGGAGCTTACAATGGTTACCAGAAAAATCCCGATGGTAGTTATGTGACAGGGGGCTGTTATAGTGGCTACCAGAAAAACCCCGATGGAACCTGGGTACTGGGTGGGGCTTACGATGGCTGGAAACAAAATCCCGATGGCCGCTATGTGCTGGGAGGGGCTTATAATGGCTGGAAACAAAACCCGGATGGACGTTTTGTAGTGGGAGGAAATGCTATCACAGGCTGCAAGAAATGCAAATAAAGTTTCGGGTTAATTCTCTTTCCGTATAAAGATAAAATCACCTCCTTCATCTCCTGTTTCCGCGATCACTCCATCCTGGGGTACGACCGATGAATTATTGATAACGGCAGTCCTGAAACTGTCAAACAATTGCTGGGAGGACAGGAACCTATTCTGGTTCTCCGTCAGTCTTTTGGAAAAATATTGAAGAAAGATCGAATTATCCGGGACGGCCGTCATGGTACCGCTGGTGATAGCACGGCGGCTGGGCATCTTGTATAATAATTGTATATCCGTGGTGGCATTCTGTATCTCGTTGCCGCTTCTCGTGCGGAAAATCCCACCGCTGAAACAGGCATCCGAGATCAGCAGGGTATGTGCCGATTTGATACTCCGGATCTGTTCCCGAAGATCACTGTTGGATAACCAGGTGGAAGGATCATCCCGCGCAGCGTCTTTGGCCCACCAGTATCCCTGTTTCGCATCCTCATCCCAGTAACCATGGCCGGCATAAAAAATGAGCAGGTTATCATTCGGGCCGATGATCTTTCTCAGCCGGTATAATTCAGCGATGATCTTCTGTCGTGTGGGATTCAGCAATAAAAAAGTAGTGGAGTCGGCAAATGTATACCGCTTCACGATAGTCTCTTTTATCTGTTTGGCATCTTTCTCGGGCCTTTCAAGGTAAAGTTTTGGGTTATCGTATCTCGATACCCCGATAAACAAACCGAAATAACGGCCACCCGGTTTGATGGTATGTTTACCCGGCCGGTTATCCGCCGCATTATTGGTCCGGGTGGGTTCCTGTCCGGATTGTTGGACAATGGCCAGTTCCTCTTTCAGCAGGTAACATACCCGCAGCGAATTGATATCCATTTTGCCAGAAAAACCGATCCTTAATTTACCGCCCAGTTCAGAACGGATACAGGCCGTGATCCCGACGTTTTTTCCGTCAATAAAAAAATGAAAATTCCGGCCCGCCCTGCGGATCGTGTATTTGCGCAACACATTTTTTTCTGTTTTATTACTGATATATTTTAATTGAGTGCCGTTCAGGTAGATGGATGAACCTGAACTGGTACCAAAACTCCAGGCATAGTTGTTCCAGTGTATCTGGCCGGCGAGTACCATGGATGTAGAGGAAGCGATAATTTCTATTTCGAAATCGCGTTCATCATCAAAGGGAATAATCACGGCGGTTTTGGGTGTCTGCATATTGAGCCGGTCAGACATCACCAGCATGCCGTTCTCGAATTTCGCCTGGGGGATCGCCCATTTGTTGTCGGCAGCATCAAATGATTCAAAGAAGATCGTTTCTTTCTGCTGGTCATTGAAATCATTGAAGTTTTCCTGGGCAAATACATCAACACTATACGCCAGGAGCATATAAAAAAAGACGAACAGGGATCCGTATTTTAATGATCGGTTCATTGGTTGGTGGTCGGCAAAACTGGCTAGCAGGGAAGAGATTGAATTTTGGTGGTTTCCGGGTAGGGGAAGTAGAGCTGTTCTGATAACAAGTTACTGAAGAACTGTCATATATAAAATATTTTTCTGTCGGTAGCGGTGGCCATGCGCAACCTTTTCCCGGTTTTTGTCTTCAAAGAACATAAATTAAATATCTTGCCAGTATGAAAAAAATAAAGACCCCTGGTTTAATTGCATTGGTTCTCCTGTTCAATACTGCGATTGCACAACCGGGCGCCAAAAAAAAGGGCTGGCCTTCTACCGAGCGCTATGCTTTTATCAGCGAATGCATTAAGGCTGCCAGTGTCGGTATGAGTGTGGACTCGGCGCGGTTCTATTGCTATTGCATGCAGGAAAAGGTCGAAACTAAGTATCCCCTGGTAGAAGACGCTGCCAAACTTTCCAAGGAAGACATGGAAACCCCCGAATGGCAAAAAAAGATTAATGAATGTCTGGGTGGTGGCTGGACGGATAAGGATCGTGCCGGGTATTTGGCGGATTGTACCGCTAAAGCCGGAAAAACGATGACGGGTGATAAGGCAAAGAACTATTGTGAATGCATGTTGTTCAAACTCGAGACAAAGTATCCTAAAGCTGCGGATGCGGCGGGGCTTCCCGCTGCATATTTTCAATCAGCTGAATGGAAAAAACTTACTCAAAGCTGTATGGATTTTTAACGGCGGATGACAAGTCATTATTTTGCTTCAATGATATGTCCTGTTTCAGCGAGCCCGCTGGCCAGTTTGGTTTTCCTGGCTCCTTCGGATAAATAAATATTGGAGAAATAGGAGGGTAGCCCTTCTGCATCATGGCGGATATTCGTTCTCATTTCAAAATGTAAATGGGGAAAGAACGAACTCCCGGATACCCCGATCTTACCGATCTCCTGCCCGCCTGTCACTTTCTCTCCTGTTTTTAATTTGATACTGTTCTGTTTAAGATGACCATAGATACTGACAGCAGAATCCGGGTGCAGGATGGCAATACAATTACCGTATAGTTCAAGCGGGTTGGTAGCCAGGGCAGGAATGTCGAAGCGGTTATCATCTTTATGATCATTACTCACATAAATTACTTTCCCGGCTCCCACGGCAAGTACAGGATTTCCAAAACCAATATAGTCTTCGTCTTTTTTCCCCTCACCTTTGAACTCCTGGTTATTCTTATCCAGCGGGACAAAATCATAGGCATACCTCATAAAATTGGAATTCAGTCCCAATGCTTTGATTGGTGGAAATTCATAATTGAATCTCCGGTGATGCGCATAGAGATCATGGGCGTCGTAGACAAGCACTTTTCCCTTCAGGGGAAAACGATAGGTTAACCGCTGAACATATATTTTGGGATTGACGATTATGCTGACCTTTATTTCCTGTTCCTGTGTAGCTGAAAAAACAAATTCATAAACCAGGTGATGGATCGGAACGGTCAAATTGAAATCCGCAAAAGGGTTGAAGATCAATTGTGAGGAGATCCCAGGAAACTTCCTGTTCGGAATCATTTCGATGCTGGGTGCGGTACCATTATTATCCAGGAACTTTTTTTGTACCAGGACATTGTTCTTATCACGTACTTCCAGGCTAATACGGGACAGGCTTAAGCTGTCTGTCGAATGATTGGCCACCAGGAAGTCAAAATTAATATACTGGTTATTTTCTCCTTGTTCAATAAAAACAGGGGCAGGTTTTACAGCAATGGAGATTTTTTCCTGGCCATTAATACCATTATTACACAGAATAAATAAAACAAAAAAAAGGTAATTTCTTATCATTTAAGAGGGCTTTGTGAGGTGAAGATAAACCGCTAAACTCGTATCGCGATGCATGGGACATGAACCTGAGTAATTTCTTTTATCAGATTTTACTCTTTGGGCAGACTCTTTTATATTTGCAACCCCATTGGGCCGGGTGGCGACCCTGAATTTAATTCAGGGGGTAGTCGCACTGGTAAGAAAGCTCTTATAATAAATTAATTAATTGCCCGGGTGGTGACCCTGAATTTAATTCAGGGGGTAGACGCACTGGGAAGAAAGCTCTTATAATAAATTAATTAAATGCCTGGGTGGCGACCCTGAATTTAATTCAGGGGGTAGTCGCACTGGTAAGAAAGCTCTTATAATAAATTAATTAATTGCCCGGGTGGCGACCCTGAATTTAATTCAGGGGGTAGTCGCACTGGTAAGAAAGCTCTTATAATAAATTAATTAATTGCCCGGGTGGCGAAATTGGTAGACGCACTGTCTTCAGGTGGCAGCATCCGAAAGGTTGTGATGGTTCGAATCCATTCCCGGGCACAAATGCCTTCCAGTATAACTGGGGGGCATTTTTATTTGTGAGCGAAGCGAGCTTGCGTGCAGGCGCGGACAATTCCCCAAAAACAGCAACTACCGGAATCACCATGTATGAATCAGTAAAAAACATTTTTACGACGTGTTTTTCCCCTCCCTCCATTACTGATATAATATAAATTGAGCAGCCTTATTTTTTTTTTACTACAAAAACAATATGCATTATGAAAAGACTTGTACTGTTCGTGTTATCATTCGTATTGATACAAGCGGTGATGGCACAGGAGAATTTATGGACTTTGCGGACAAATGCTGCCGGCATTAATACTGACAAAGCAGTAGCGCGGTTATCATTTCCAAAAGATTTCAAATTATTTGATTTGAATATTGCACCGTTAAGGGATGAACTTTTTAAATTGACCGGTAATAACGCTAAACATTCCACGGTTATCAGCTTACCAAATGTTGACGGACAAATTGAACAATTCGAAATTGTGGAAGCTTCTAATTTTGAGCCTTCCCTACAAGCCCGGTTCCCGGAGATCAGGGCATTTTCCGGTAAGGGGATCACGGACCGCTCAGCCACCCTGAAGCTGAGCATCTCTCCGCAGGGTATTCAATCAATGGTCTTCAGGACAGAGAAAGAAAATGAATTTATTGAAGCTTATTCCCGCGATCATAAAGTTTACGCGGTATTCCGATCAAGCAGGACAAAAGGCAATCTGCCCTGGACCTGCACTACACTGGATCAGCAGACAATCTCGGGTATCAACGCAGAGCTTTCCAACGGGAATATTCTCGCAAGATCGGGAGGCGACCTGAAAACAATGCGACTGGCCCAGTCATGCAATGCTGAATACTCTAATTATTTCGGAGCTACCAGCACTTCGCAGGTTGGTTTGGTGCTCGCTGCTTTTAATGCCACTTTAACCCGTTGCAACGGGGTTTATGAAAAAGACCTCGCCTTACACCTCAACCTGATCGCGAATACCAGCGCTGTGATTTACTTCAACCCATCTACCGATCCTTATTCAACCAATATGAGTCAATGGAATTCCCAACTACAGTCAACCCTTACATCGGTTATCGGGGAAGCCAACTATGATATCGGTCACATGTTCGGTGCTTCCGGTGGTGGTGGAAACGCGGGTTGTATCGGTTGTGTTTGCGTGAACGGATCAAAAGGAAGCGGTATCACTTCGCCTGCAGATGGAATTCCACAAGGCGATAATTTTGATATTGATTATGTAGTTCATGAAGTAGGGCACCAATTGGGTGCCAATCATACATTCTCCATGAACAACGAAGGTACCGGCGTGAATAAAGAACCTGGTTCCGGTATCACCATCATGGGTTACGCGGGTATTACCAGCCAGGACCTGGCCCCGCATTCTATTGATATCTATCACCAGGCTTCCATCGCGCAGATCCAGTCTAACCTGGCAACAAAGACTTGCCCGGTAACAACAGTGATTTCGAATTCAACACCGGTTGTAGCAACGATCAGCAATTATACTATTCCAAAAAGCACACCCTTCGCACTCACTGGTTCGGCAACTGATGCTGATGCGGGTGATGTGCTGACTTATTGCTGGGAACAAAATGACAATGCTTCTTCCGGCCAGACAGGCGCAAGCAGTGTAGCAAGCGCGACAAAAGCAACGGGCCCTAACTGGATCAGTTTTGCCCCCTCAACATCCCCGACAAGGTATTTCCCCAAACTGGCAACCATTCTTGCCGGGGAACTGATTTCTGGTCCTTTACCCGGTGGAGATGCCGGTGCAAATACGGAAGCATTGAGCTCTGTTGCCCGGACCCTGAACTTCCGTTTAACGGTCAGGGATAATGGTCCCTACAGTTCTTCCTCACCTTTTTCAGTGGGGCAGACAGAGTTTACGGATATGGTAGTAACAGTTAATGGCACGGCAGGTCCTTTCTCTGTTACTGCACCTAATACAGCCGTATCATGGCCGGGGAATTCAACACAAACGATAACCTGGGCGGTTGCAGGAACTACGGCCGCGCCTGTTAGTTGTACCAATGTAAGAATACTGATCTCTATAGATGGAGGGAATAATTTCTCTACCCTGTTAGCAAGTACTCCTAACGACGGTACCGAAACGGTTACAGTTCCGAACACGCCATCTGCAAACGCACGCATCAAGCTCGAATCCGTTGGAAATATATTTTTCGATATCTCCAATACCAATTTTACGATCACAGCTGGTTCATCCTGTGGTAATCCAACAGGACTGGCTTCCTCAGCGATCACGACTTCTTCAGCAACAGTGAGCTGGACCGCAGTAAGCGGGGCAACTTCTTATGATGTGGATTATAAAGCAGCATCCTCCGGTACATGGACAAACGTGGCAACTGCGACCTCATCGCTTTCGGTTAACCTGTCCGGATTATCAGGTGCAACCTTGTATGACTGGAGAGTGAGGACCAATTGCCCCGGCTTGAGTAGCGCTTATTCAACCGCGCAATTCACTACCCAGCCCAATCCTTCCGGTTGCGGAACAGCCTTTGAGCCAAATGAGACCCTGGCAACGGCGGCGACCATTTCTGCCGCTGTGGCAAATTCAGCTGCTATTACGACCACAACGGATAATGATTATTTTAAAGTGGTGACTACGGCGACGACAAATAATGTATTCACGTTGGCCGGACCTTCCGGTGTGGATTTCGATATGACCATCTTTAACAGCAGCGGTACACAGATCGGATCCGGTACAAGCGGCACGGCCAATGAAACAGTTTCATTGAACAACCAGTCCGCCGGTACTTATTATATCAGGGTATATGGATACAATGGTGCAACCAGTGCAACCTGTTATACGATCACGGCTACAACAACAGTGGTTACGGGCTGTTCCAGCACATATGATGTTGCTACGAATGGAACGATCTCGGGTGCTGCAACTATTCCGTTCAACACAAATATTACGGGGCTGATCAGCCCGACCGGTGATATGGATAATTATAAGTTTGTAATTACAACGGGTGGCAGCATTACACTTACCCTGACAACTCTGCCGTTTGACTATGACATCAAACTGCTGAACAGCGCCGGTACACAAGTCGCTATTTCCCAGGCCGGCGGCACAAGTAATGAAACGATCAACTATACTGCTGCCGCGGGTACGTACTATGCACAGGTATACGGTTATAACGGGGCCAACAGCTCAACCGTTTGTTACACATTACGAGTAGCATTGGGTACGGCATCGAGAGAGGATGAACTGATTGTAGGTGGGAAGTTAAACGTATTCCCCAACCCGGTCAGCAAACTCGTAAATGTGAACATACCTGGAATGAAGAGCATGGTAACGATCCGTGTGTTTGATATTTATGGGAAGACCGTGATGCAGAAAAACAGCAGCCGGGCGACCACGCAACTGGATCTTGCTGCATTGCCTGCAGGTATCTACCTGATCAATGTGAAGAATAAGGAAAAAGAAAGCACAATCAGGATCGCGAAAGAATAATTTGAACAGGTCCCGCTCTGCTTACAGGGCGGGACTTTTTTTTGTCAGACGCTGATATTAAAATCCCTCAACGCATCATTCAAACTTGTTTTCAGATCGGTGCTGGGTTTGCGCTGACCGATGATCAGGGCACAACCAACCCCGTATTCACCAGCCGGGAATTTTTTGGTATAGGAGCCGGGTATCACCACGCTTCTAGCCGGCACACGTCCCTTCATTTCTTTAGGTTCCGCGCCGCTTACGTCAATGATCTTGGTGGATTGCGTCAGCACTACATTTGCGCCCAGTACAGCTTCTTTTTCCACGATCACACCTTCAACCACGATACAGCGGCTGCCGATAAAACAACCATCTTCAATGATGACTGGCGATGCCTGCAAAGGCTCCAACACACCACCGATACCCACACCACCGCTTAAGTGAACGCCTTTCCCGATCTGTGCGCAGCTTCCCACTGTGGCCCAGGTATCCACCATAGTGCCTTCATCCACGTAAGCGCCGATATTTACATAGGAAGGCATCAACACTACATTCTTCGCAAGGTAAGCGCCATATCTTGCGACTGCATGAGGAACGGCCCGCACCCCTAATTCTTTGTAGTTTTTTTTCAGCAACATTTTATCATAGAATTCAAAGGGCGCCAGTTCCCAGGTCTGCATTTGCTGGATACTGAAATATAAAAGAATAGCCTGCTTTACCCATTCATTTACTTCCCAGCCATTACCGGTAGGTGAGGCGACACGTAAACGACCCTTGTCCACTTCTTCGATCACCGCTTTTACTGCATCGCTGTATTTATTATCTTTTAATAGTTCACGGTTGGCCCATGCCTCAAGAATCAGTTCTTTCATCAGTAATAATTTGCAGCGAAAATAGTTGATAATTGTATAGGGAAGTGGCGAGTAGGATGTGACGAGTAGGAAGAGGCGAATAGGAAATGGTTAAAGTTCCCAGCAACCAGTCCCGGCTTCCGCCGGGATGACTAACAACCTGCCTTCGCTCATTTATCCGACGAAGTCCTGATGAATCAGGACGAAATCGGAAGCTCCGGCAGGCAAGCCAGTATCCAGTCCTGAGCGATAGCCGAAAGATCAGCATCTAGTATCCAGTATCCAGAATCCAGAGTACCTTTGCAGCCATGAACATTGGTTTTGATGCAAAAAGGGCTTTTCATAACAGCACCGGTCTCGGCTATTACAGCCGCACGCTGGTAGGCCTTTTATCAAAACAGTTTCCCGAACACCAGTATTATCTCTTTAATCCAAAACCTTCTACAAGGTTTAAGATAAGCGGGGAAAACATACAGGAAGTATTACCACATGGCCCCTTGAATACATTGTTTCGTTCTGCCTGGCGCAGCAGCTGGGTGAAAAAAGACCTGGTAAAGAACAAGATCGATCTTTATCACGGTCCAAGTCATGAGATACCGATCGGCATTCAAAAGACAGGTATCCCGTCAGTGGTTACCATTCATGATCTTATCCATGAACGTTACCCGGAACAATACAACCCGGTGGACGTTAAGATATACAGCAAAAAATTCCGCTATGCCTGCAAGCATGCCGATAAAGTGATCGCCATCAGTGAGCAGACAAAAAGAGATATCATAGAATTTTATAAAACTCCGGAAGAAAAAGTGGTGGTTTGCTACCAGAGCTGTGATCCTGCATTTGCCGTGCAGGTGTGTGAAAAAGAAAAAATAAGGATTGCCCGGAAGTACTTTCTGCCACCTGAATTCTTTTTGTATGTTGGGTCGGTCATTGAGCGCAAGAACCTGCTGAATATCTGCAAAGCCATTTTTCTTCTTCGCGATGAATTGAATATACCGCTGGTCGTCATTGGTGACGGGGGAAAGTACAAGCAGCTGGTGAAGGATTATATCCGCCAGCAGGGGCTCGAAGACAGGATCATTTTTTTATCGGAAAGCGAAGCGGTAAAGAACGACCCGGAATTTCGTAAGCCCGAAGCATTCGCTGCTATTTACCAATCCGCGATCGCCATGGTCTATCCTTCTTTCTTTGAAGGTTTTGGGGCGCCGGTACTCGAAGCATTGTGGAGTCGCCTTCCGGTCATCACTTCCAATGCATCCTGTTTGCCTGAAGTAGGCGGGGACGCCGCTTACTATGTAGACCCATCCGTTACCGAAGAAATCGCCGAAGGAATGAAAAAAATTTACAGCGATAAAACGTTCGCTGATTCCATGCGGGAAAAAGGAATAAAGCATGCATTGAAGTCTTCGCCCGAAATTTATTCGGCCAATATGATGGATATATACAAAAGCGTATGGTAGGTTTTGAAAAAGATATTGAACAATGCCTGGAGATACTGCGGAACGGGGGTCTTATACTTTATCCGACTGATACGGTTTGGGGGATTGGCTGTGATGCGACCAACCCGGAGGCGGTGGAAAAGGTCTACGCATTGAAAAAAAGACCAGGGCAAAAAGCGATGATCGTACTGGTGGCAGATGAAAGAGATGTGTTGCAATACGTGGCAAGTCCTGACCTGGAAGTTTTTGATTACCTGGAACGCTCCGCTAAACCAACCACGGTCATTTATAAAGGTGCGATCGGGCTCGCGGGTAATCTTATTGCGGAAGATGGCAGTATCGCTATCCGGATATGTAAAGATGATTTTTGCCGTCACCTGCTCCGGCGTTTCCGTAAACCAATTGTTTCTACTTCAGCCAATCTATCTGGCGCTGCAGCAGTAGGTTTATTTCCTGGTATCAGTAATGAAATAAAGGAGGGGGTTGACTATATCGTAAAATACCGGCAGGAGGAGGAGACGATCGCCGAACCATCCTCGGTCATTAAATGGGAAAACGGCGCTATAACGGTGATCAGACCCTGATCTTTCTCCTTAGTTTATCTTTACCGGGTTTATGGAAATCAATTGTACAGATAAGGAATTAGCATTACTGAAAAAGATCGGCGATGCAGCTACTTCATTGGGCATGGAAACCTATTTGATCGGTGGGTTTGTCAGGGACAAGTTACTTGGCCGGGAAACAACCGATGCTGATATCGTTTGCGCCGGTGATGGTATTGAACTGGCAAAAGAAGTGGCGAAACGATTCTCACCGGTCCCCCAGGTTGATTATTTTAAAAATTTTGGCACCGCGCATATTAAAACCGCTGAAGCTTTTGATATTGAATTCGTAGGTGCAAGAAAAGAAAGCTACCGGGCCGACTCACGAAAGCCGGACGTGGAACCCGGAACGGTGAAAGATGACCAGGACCGCCGCGATTTTACTATGAATGCGCTGGCGATAAGTCTTAACGCAGATGATTTTGGTAAACTCATTGATCCATTCAACGGGCAGGAGGATATTGCCAATAAGATCATCCGCACCCCACTTGAACCCTCCCGTACATTCAGCGATGATCCCCTGCGGATGATGAGAGCTATCCGTTTTGCAGCACAGCTGGGATTCCTGATCGACGAAACCACATCGCAGGGAATAAAGGATACCGCCACACGGATCAGTATCATATCACAGGAAAGGATCACCGATGAACTGAACAAGATCGTGCTATCACCCAAGCCTTCTGTTGGGTTCGATCTTTTGTATAAAAGCGGCTTACTCGAACTTATTTTTCCGCAGATGGTGGATCTTTCGGGGGCGGAATACAAGGATGGTCACGGGCACAAGGATAATTTCTATCATACCTTACAGGTACTTGATAATCTCGCTGTTAAAAGCAAGGATCTCTGGTTGCGTTGGGCAGCGATCCTACATGATATTGCCAAACCCGCCACCAAGAAATTTGAGGAAGGTCATGGCTGGACCTTTCACGGGCATGAAGCGTTAGGAGGGAGGATGGTACCCAAAATATTTGCCCGCCTCAAATTACCCCTTCACGATTCCATGCGTTTTGTAAAGAAAATGGTTGAGTTGCACCTTCGTCCCATCAGCCTGACAAAAGAAAATATCACCGACTCGGCGATCCGCCGTTTATTGTTTGATGCCGGGGACGATTTCGACTCACTGATGATGCTTTGTGAAGCAGATATCACTTCAAAAAATAAACAAAAAGTAAAACGCTATCTGGAGAATTTCCAACTGGTAAGACAGCGTTGCCGGGAAGTGGAGGAAAAAGATCATGTACGTTACTGGCAGCCCCCGATCACTGGTGAGATAATCATGGAAACATTTGGCCTGTCCCCTTCAAAACCTGTTGGTATTATAAAAGATGCGTTGAAGGATGCGATGCTGGACGGGGTGATCCCCAATACCTACGAAGCGGCCCATGAATTCATGCTCCTTAAAGGAAAGGAACTTGGTTTGGCAGTTAAAAATTCAAAAGCGTAAATTTGTCGCATGGCGATACTGAAATTCAGGATATATCTTGAAGAAGATGAGAGTGTTTACCGCGATGTGGTGATCAGGCATACGCAATCCTTCCAGGACCTGCACGAGGCGATCCTGAAATCGTATGAATTTGATAATAAACACAAGGCAACTTTCTTCCGCAGCAACGATCATTGGTTGCGTGGGCGGGAAATATCCCTGGAGAAATATGATAAGGAATACAAAGCGCCACCGCTGATAATGAGTGACACGCCCATCGGTTCAGAGATCAGGGACCCTAACCAGCGTTTTATTTATGTATATGATTTTAACAAGAACTGGAATTTCCTGGTGGAACTGATCAATGTATCTAAGGAAGAGAATCCCAAGATCGGTTATCCGTCTACGATAAGAACGGAGGGTATTGCTCCCAGCCAGTACGGCACCAAGGGATTACTGGGTCCCAAATTTGCCGATATCGAAGAAAAATATGATCTCAACCAGGTGGGGGAAGGTTTCGGCGAAAAGAACGAGGATGGAGAAGACCTTACTTTAGGAGAGGATGGGTCTCCGGCAGATGAGGAAGAAGCCCCGGCAGATGGGGAAGAAGTTTGATCATTATATAAAACACAATTATTTATTATTACCCTGGCTGATGAGCCGGGGTTTTTAACGGAAAGAATGGGCTCAGCGAAAAATAAAACACTGGTTCTTATTGCAGGTCCCACCGCAGTTGGTAAAACAGCTGTAGCCATTGAACTGGCAAAGCAATATAGTACGGAGATCATTTCAGCAGACAGCCGCCAATGCTATAAGGAATTGAAGATCGGCGTAGCGAGACCTTCTGAAATCGAGCTTGCCGCTATTAAGCATCATTTTATCGCCACGCATTCCATACACGAGGAAGTGACCGCCGCAGGATTTGAACAATATGCCCTCGATAAAACAAACGAATTGTTCCGGGATCATGATGTGGTGGTAATGGTAGGAGGAACCGGGCTCTATATCAAAGCATTTTGCGAGGGACTTGATCCCATTCCTGCTGTTGCCCCCGCAACCAGGGAAAAGATCATTAAAAACTATAAAGAGAAAGGGATCGGGTGGCTGCAGGAGGAATTGAAACAAAAAGACCCGGAATTCTTTGCGACTGGAGAAATAAAAAATCCGCAGCGGATGATGCGGGCACTGGAAATAGTAGAGAGCAGTGGCTGTTCGATCCTGTCTTTCCGCAAAAAAGAGAAACTGGCCAGGGATTTTAATACGACACAAATTGGATTGAAACTGCCGAAAGAACAACTCCATCAGCACATTCATACAAGGGTAGACCAGATGATAAGTGCCGGGCTGGTGGATGAAGTGCGGTCATTGATCCCTTATCGTCAGTTGAATGCTCTAAAGACCGTGGGCTATACTGAGCTATTTGATCAGCTTGATGGGAAATATTCATTGAGTAAAGCGGTTGAACAGATTAAAACCAATACCCGCCAATACGCTAAACGCCAATTGACCTGGTTTAAAAGAGATGAGACGATGAAATGGTATTCCCCTGGAGATATTACAGGTATGAAAGAATTTATCCGGGTAAACTTATAAGCTATTGCCGGGCACTCCAGCTTTTTTTGACCCGGCTGCTGTCGTATTGAAAGAAAGCAGCCGTTAGGTAACGGCCATTCTCCCTGCTCGTATATTGTTCAGAAAGCTTGCTGAAATCGCCCTTTTGGGAAACGGTTATTTTGGGCGCTGCTAAATTTTTTTTGCTTCTTGCATTCTTCTGAACCTGGTTGATAATAAGGGCATGTATCGCAGCCAGTAACATAATTCGCTTCATTGGTCCCTGGTTTATATTAGGTTAACCGGCAGTGTGAAATCAGGCCTTAGTGCCGGGATAGTACTTAACGAAAAAATTGTGCCAGAAAATACTAAGCAGCAAGGCGTTACGATGGGGAATTCTTTGCACAGGGACTGGGGACTTTTTGCCATTTTATCTACATCTCAAACTACTTATCAGGTTTCTTCTCCTCCAGCACTTTTTCTTTTTCTTCAATGATTGTTTTTTCTTTCTTGATATCGGTACGTATTAAAAAAAATAAACTCATATAAATATTAGCAATCCAAACCAATGAAAAACCCCCGATAAGATAACCCCTCCAATCGCTGAAGAGCAGCTGGTACTTTGTTATCAGTAAAAAGGCGAACGTCACGTAATGGCTGAAACAATACTCACAGGTGAACAGGTAAAAGAATTTTCGTACGAGCAGGTAACGACTTTCCTTACTACAACGAACACAATACTCCCTGGGTTCTTTGAATACTTCTTCGTGAGTGACAGTCCAGGAAATACAGGCAATGGGAATAGCAAGTAAAAAAAGATAAGCGATCTGGATACCTAGTGACATGGTTTATAGTTTAGTGGGAACTACCGAAAATAAAAAATCTTTCCATTGTTGAATGAAAAGATTCTTTCTTAAGCACTGGCTTTCGTTATCTGTCTCCACCACTTTCACTACCGCTTCTGTTTCCGCTTCCGCTACCACTGTTACTTCTGCCACCGGAACTACCTGAACGATCATTACCTGATTCATCTTCCATTTGTTTATGGGAGCGGGAATCTTGTTCTTTTCCTTCTTTTCCCTGCTGACGCTGACCTTGTCCTGTGCGCTGGGAATCCTGGCCTTCCTGGTCACGATTTTTTGAATCCTGGCCTCTCTGTCCGCTTTGCCCCGACTGACCAGAACTGCCTTTATCCTGTCCTCTTTGACCTTTCTCACCAGATTGATCTGAATTACGTTGATCTTGTTCTGAAGACTGGTTCCGCTGGTTTACATCCTGGCGATCCTGATCTGTTCCCTGTTGATTACTTTGTCGCAGATTATCCTGGTCCTGACGTGATTGGTCTTTACCAGCATTTTTTTGATTTGCCATAATAAATTGTTTTTGTTGTACGTAAAATGCTGTCAAATTCATGCCAGATTGAGCTTGCAATATGTAGATTGTTTTCTACAGAAATGGGCAAAAATTAAACATGCAATGCTTTTAAAGCTTTGCTGATAGAGGTAGTCTCTTCCAGAACAGGAAGAAAAACATCTCCCTTCTTTATTGCCCGCTCATAAAGATTCAGAATAGTGAACTGCGATGGATGCAAATCGTAATTTACTTCTTTCCATTCGAGTGGGGTGGAAGCGCAAGCGCCCGGTACCGGTCGTAAGCTATACACGGAAGCAAGCGTTTGCCCGCTCCTGTTTTGGAGGTAGTCAATATAGATCCGGTCACCACGTTTGCTCAATGATCTTTCCAGCGTGGTGTTTTTGGGCATTTGCTCCTGCACCAGGGAAGCGATGAGATGCGCAAAATCTTTTACTGTCGTATAATCATATTTATTTTTCAGGGGAATATATACATGCAGACCGGATGAACCAGAGGTTTTACAAAACCCTTTCATACCCGCTTTATCAAGGATCATTTTTGTAGCCAGCGCCACATCCACGACTTCGGTGAACTTATTTTTCTTCGAAGGATCAATATCGATAACTATCCAGGTAGGGTTAGCAGGATATTTAGACGTACTGTTCCAGGGATTCATTTCAATACATCCGAGGTTGGCAAGATAAAGTAGGGTTGCTTTGTTGTTACAGATGATATAATCGATTGTTTTTTTGCTGCTTTCACTTTCTACTTTAAAGACATCAACAAAACCCGGTGCATTTTCACCGGCATCTTTGTGATAAAATCCTTCATCCCGGATACCGTTCGGGTTTCTTTTTAAGGAAAGTGGTCTTCCTTTTAAATGGGGAAGGATCAGGTAAGCCATCTTATCATAATAGTCCAGTACATCTCCTTTGGTGAATCCCTCCTCGGGCCAGAAGATCTTGTGCCGGTTGCTGACGGCAACTTTGAACTTGCCAACTTTTATCTCTTCATTTTTTTTGATATCTCTGCTCTCCTCGATCACTTCCTCGTTTACCGTATCCGTATCTTTTTCTTCACGCAGACGAAGAAAAACCGGATGACGAAATATTTTATCACGGGTGATCTCTGTATAAGCAATATCTGCAATCAATTTGGGACGAAGCCAGGTAACATCCCCGTTCAAGGGAACTTTTGATTTAAAAGGCGACTGCTCCGTTTCCAGCGTTTTCATTTGCTTTTTAAGCGACGAAAGCAATTTAGCCGGAAAGCCGGTGCCTACATGACCCCGGTACTCCCATTGGTTTCCCTTTTTATTGGCAAGTACAAGCGACCCGAATTGCTGGCGTTCGCCTTTGGGCGCGGTATAACCAACAATGACTGCTTCTCTACTTTGAACATTCTTTATTTTCAGCCATTCCTTACTCCTGAATCCCTTTGAGTAGGTACTTTCTTTTCTCTTGGCGATGATCCCTTCCAATCCCTGTTCCTTTGCTTTTTCAAAGAATGAGATCCCTTCACCGTCTATATGGTCGCAGTACCGGATAAGGCTGTTCTTTCCCAATACTTTCTTTAATATTTTTTTTCGGTCCACCAGGGGAAGTTCTTCCATCTTCTTTCCATCCAGTTCCAATATGTCAAATACATAGAATACAAGGGGGTAATTCAGGTGGTTCTCATAATCCTGCAGTTTTTGAAAATCCGGCAGGTTTTTTTCATTGAGCAGGACTATCTCACCGTCCAGAACTACGTCGAATTTTATTTTCTTAAGTGCATTCGAAATGGCGGGAAACCGGTCTGAAAAATCGATCCCGTTACGGGAATAGAATTTCAGGTCGTCTTTCCCTGTTACAGCGATCGCCCGGTATCCATCCCATTTGATCTCGAAGATCCACTCCCTATCGTCAAAAGGTATTTTCGTTACAGTGGCTAGCATAGGCTTGATAAAATGCCGAAGTTTTTTGGCCCTTCCATTACGGATCGAGCCGATCGTTTTGGTAACGCCCACTTTTCCATTTTTGATATGATCTTCTGCATTCCAGATAGTGCTTGTCGCATGCTCATCTTTGTGTTTTATCAGGAGCCAGTTCTTCTCCTCATTTTTCAGGCGAACTAATACGAACTCCCCATTTAATTTTTTCCCTTTCAGGGAAATTTTAAGTTCACCTTTTTTGAGGGCTTGCAGGGCTTCTTTTTCGGAAAGGGGTTCATGCTTTCCATTGACGGGCACAAAGCTGCCGTTATCCCAGATCTCAACTTTTCCTGCTCCATAATTGCCCGCTGGAATGGTTCCTTTGAATGTGATATAATCCACCGGGTGATCTTCCACCATCACGGCCAATCGTTTTGTTCCGGGGTTAAGCGAAGGACCTTTCGGTACGGCCCAGCTTTTCAGCACGCCGTCCAGTTCCAGCCGGAAATCATAATGCAGGTGAGAGGCCTGGTGACGTTGTACGACAAACCGGAATTTATTCCTACTCAATTTTTTTCCGGAAGGTTCAGCGGTTTGTTTAAAGTCTCTTTTTTTATTGTAGGTAACCAGGCTCATGAAGCTTTACGTTTTCCTGAAAGGCTTGCTTTTAACTGTTCCATCAGGTCCTTTGTTGTGGAATGAACAACTTTCATCGGGCTAAACGGAACCGCCTTTCCTTTTGATTTTGCTTTTATGATCTTCAGGAGTTTTTCACTGTAATCATCCTTGTATTTCTTTACATCAAAGGGTTTGCTCAACTGGTTGATCAGGTTAACGGCCATTTTAATCTCCGCCGGTTTACTTTTTGCAACAGGCAGGTTCAAATCTTTCGGGGAACGGATCTCCTGCGCAAAACGAATACGGTTAAGCACGATCACTTTCTCGTTCGCTTTGATGATACATACATGCTCACGGTTATGCATAACAAATAATCCGACACCTGCTTTTCCTGTTTTTGATAAGGCATCCCGTAAGAGGGTGTAAGCCCGAACCCCTGTTTTTTCAGGTTCCAGGAAATAGGGACTTTCAAAATACATGCTATCGATCTCTTTTTCATTTACGAACTGGGTGATCTCGATATGTTTTGTTTTTTCAGGACTTGCTTTTTCAAAATCTGTTTTATCCAGTATCACATATTTTTCGTTTACCAGGTATCCCCGTACTATATTTTCCCAGGTCACTTCTTTTCCGGTAGTCTCATTCACTCTTTTGAAACGGATATTAGAGTGATCCTTTTTATCGAGCATATCCAGATCCAGTGTGCTGCTTTCCACAGCGCTGAACATCTTGATGGGAATATTGACGAGCCCAAAGCCGATCGAACCGGTCCAGATTGCTTTCATGTTAATAATTTTGGAAAAGGTTGGAAAAATGATGCCAAAATGAGGAATGAATAGTTCTTTCCCTGATTTTTCAAAGCATCGTATACCGGGATCATCATTACAAAATCAGTGTAAGGTAATTACAATGGCCAGTTTGGTACGGCATCAAATTAGTAGGGTAACGGCAAATTGTATAGAATGGATACGCAAAAAAAGTCACCAGCCGGCATGCGTAATTTAAATGCCCTGGCAAAATTGATGGATGCCCAATTCAGGATACCTGGTACAAATATCAGGTTTGGTATTGATGCCCTGATCGGGCTTGTACCGGGTGTGGGTGATTTTGCCGCCTTTCTTATTTCCGGCTATATGGTCTCGGTTGCAATCAATAAAGGAGCCAGCGGCTTTGTACTGTCCAGAATGGTGCTGAATGTCGTTATTGACACACTGGTGGGAGCAATACCCATCCTGGGTGACATATTTGATGTGGCATTTAAAGCTAACCAGCGAAATATGAAATTACTGCAGCAACACTACACGGAGGGCAGGCACAGGGGAAGTGCAAGGAAAGTGATCATACCTGTGGTGCTTGTAGTGTTGGCTTTATTGGTTGGATTGATATGGGGGATTTACAAGCTGATTGTTTGGGTGTTTTAGGTTAGGAGGGATGAATTTTTTGACAAAGCTGCTAATTGATTGCCTGCGGCGATAGCATGAAGCAGCAATCGCTATAATTGAATTCCTGGCCTCTAATACAGCATCTAAAGTACAAAATCGCGGAAAGGCCATGTTAGACTAAGTAAGCTGCCCTCAAGTTCTGACTTACAGCATTTCAACACGTTCGACTAAAATAAAAAAAGCTATTGGAAATCAATAGCTTTCGATACAATTGCGGACCGGACGGGACTCGAACCCGCGACCTCCGCCGTGACAGGGCGGCATTCTAACCAACTGAACTACCGATCCAACTTCTTTTTCGGTTTCTGTCATCCTGGTGAAAACCAGGAGAACTACCGATCCTCCTTCCTCGTTGCGTTCGTCAGGGTGACAATAACAGCGTTTTTAGGGACGGCAAAGATAACCCTGCGCTCCTTTTCAGCCAAAAGTTTTTCGGGTAATTATCCCCTGAAAACCAGCCTTTCCCGCCGGTAACACGCATTATTATTTAATCCTTAATTTAGCCCCACATTTACTGCCTATGCCCACTGATGCTAACCGCCAGTTTCTCGACTTTGAAAAACCTATCAAAGACCTCATTGATGAGATTCAGACCATGCGGCATCGCCAGGAAAAGACCAAGATCGATTTCAGCGATTCCATCCAGAAATTGGAGCAGGGCATTTTAGAGAAAAGAAAAGAGATCACCGAAAATCTCAGCAGCTGGCAACGGGTACAACTCAGCCGCCACCCCGACAGGCCTTACACCTTGAAATATATTGAAAAGATGACCGATTCGTTCGTGGAGCTTTTCGGCGACCGCAACGTAAAAGACGATAAAGCCATGATCGGTGGTTTTGCCAGCCTCGGTGGAGAGACGGTGATGATCATTGGCCAGCAAAAAGGGATCAACACCAAAATGCGCCAGATGAGGAATTTCGGTATGGCCAATCCCGAAGGTTACCGCAAAGCACTTCGACTGATGCGGCTTGCAGAAAAATTCAACAAACCTGTCATCACATTGATCGATACACCCGGCGCTTATCCTGGTCTGGAAGCAGAAGAAAGAGGACAGGGGGAAGCAATTGCCCGGAATATCTATGAAATGATCCGGCTGAAAGTTCCTGTTATATGTGTGATCATTGGCGAAGGAGCCAGTGGCGGTGCACTGGGTATCGGTGTTGGCGACAGGGTTTATATGATGGAGAATACCTGGTATTCGGTGATCTCACCGGAGAGTTGTTCATCCATTTTATGGCGCAGCTGGGATAAAAAAGAAGTTGCTGCCGAACAATTAAGATTGACCGCCGATAAGATGCTGGGATTTGGTTTAACGGACGGGATTATTCCTGAACCTGTCGGAGGGGCACACTGGAATTATGATCAGTCGGCACAGATACTTAAGGAATTCCTCATCCCTGTGATAAAAGAATTAAAACAATATTCTGCAGAAGAAAGAGTGAACACCCGGATCGAAAAATTCGGCAAGATGGGATTTTGGGAAGAAGTTTGAGGAAAGACCGAAAGTCCGAAAGACCGAAAGTCGAGAGAAGGCAATATTCAATATACAATCTTCAATATTAAATCTTCAATAGTCATTCATGTCACTAAGAGACAAATTCACAGGTACAGGAATCGCCATCGTTACTCCTTTTCACGAGGACGGAAAGATCGACTGGGAGAGTTTTGGTAAACTGCTCGAATTCTGGATAAAAGGGAAGGTGGAATACCTGGTTGTATTGGGCACCACCGGTGAAAGCGCAACCGTGCATGGCAAAGAAAAACAGGAGGTCTTCTCTTTTGTTGCAAAAACAGTGAATGGCCGGTTACCTTTAGTGGCAGGCATCGGTGGTAATGATACCAATGAAGTGATCGATGGGTTCAAAAAATTCGATCTTACCTGTTACGATGCCATTCTTTCCGTCTCACCTTATTACAATAAACCGAACCAGGAAGGCATCTTCCAGCATTATAAAGCATTGAATGCGGCAACAGCTTTACCCATCATCATGTACAATGTGCCGGGCCGTACAGGACAAAGTGTAACAGCTGAAACACAATTGCGTATCGCACATGAACTGAAAAATATTTTTGCTACCAAGGAAGCTAGCGGCAATTTCGACCTGATCAACCAGATCATAAAGAATAAACCAGCTGATTTTATGGTCATCAGTGGTGACGACCCGATCACGCTTCAGATGATTGCCGGAGGTGCTGATGGATTGATATCTGTCGTGGCCAACGCTTATCCCAAAGATTATTCTGATATGGTTCGTCTTTGCCTGGCAGGAAAATTTGAAGAAGCTGTTGTCTTACATTCCAAATACATCGATATCATCGCTTCCATGTTTGCCGAAGGTAGTCCCAGCGGTGTAAAAGCCTACTTAAATGAAATGGGGCTTTGTAAAAATACCTTCCGTCTGCCGGTTTGGAAAGTGAGTGAGAAGCATCACGCGAAGATCGTCGCGTTGATGAAAGGAGCGTAGGGCGGGAAGTATTATAGAGTATATAAAGTAGAAAAGTATATAGCGTATTTTTAATTCCTATTTACTATATATACCCTTTATACCCTTTATACCCTTTATACCCTTTATACTCTATATACTCTATATACTCTATATACTCTATATACCCTATATACTCTATATACCTTATATACCCTATATACTTTATGTAGTAACACGAATTGTTGATTACGAAAAAGGGTGCTCTTAAACCATACATCATACATCCTTCAACGAATCAGATCTCGTAACAAACTCCCTCTAGCGCTAAATATGTTTCCAGGAAAACTTCCCTTGCTTCCGCTTCAAATTCTTCCAGCGTATCATACTTGCTGCTGAAATGCCCGATCAGTAATTTTTTTACGCCGGCTTTCTTCGCCAGTTCCGCAGCTTGTTTGCTGGTGGAATGAAAACGGGCCTCTGCTCTTTCCCTGAGGTTGTCGAGATAAGTGGTCTCATGATAGATCATATCTGCTCCCTTAATATGCGGGATCAGGGATTCATCGTATTTTGTATCGGCACAGAAAGCATAGCTCTTCCCCGGTTCGCCCGGTAGAGTTACTTCCTCGTTTTTGATCACCGAACCGTCTTTCCGGGTATAATCTTCCCCATTGGTCAGCCTGTCATAAAAAGATGAAGGTATTTCCAGCTCTTTTGCTTTAACGGGATCCAGTTTCCTCAGCCTCTTTTTTTCATGGAAAGAAAACCCGAAACATTCGATACGGTGATTGGTGCGGAAACATTTTACGGTCAGCTTTTCATTATCCAGCAGCGTGGCCGCTTCCGTTACGGGGTGGATATGCAGCGGGTAGCATAATTGTGTATCGGCCACTTTGAGCTGCAGTTCGATGATCTCTTTTAAAGCTGCGGGACCGAAAATATGCAGCTCCTGTTGATGTCCCAGCAGGCTGAGCGAATTGACCAATCCCACCAGACCGAAATAATGATCACCATGAAGATGGGAAATGAAAATATGGGAGATCCTGCTGCGCCTGATCCTATAATTGATCAGCTGAATCTGGGTCCCTTCGCCGCAATCGACCAGGTAATTATTGCCATCCAGGGTCACCACCTGGCTGGTAGGATGGCGGTCAAATGCCGGCACAGCAGAGTTATTGCCAAGAATGGTAACAGCGAACATTGAAACGGTCAGTGATTTTTGGTGTGTCAGTGATATGCCTTAGACCCGATTTAAAAGCAATTAGCTGCACATTTCAGGTGGAATAAATACTGGCTCACGGCTCACGGCTCATGGCTCATGGCTCACGGCTCATGGCTCATCGCTCACGGCTCATGGCTCATCGCTCACGGCTCATCGCTCACGGCTCATCGCTCACGGCTCACGGCTCATCGCTCACGGCTCATTCTCTTCTTCGCCCATCATAAATTCCCGTTCGATCTCTTCCATCTGCACAATATCTCAGGCTTCACTTTGAGTAGGAGTAACATTCATGATCTCCAATAGTTCATTTTTGTCCAGGAAATCTTCCACGGCAGGTTGCAATTCGCAGATCACAAAAGAAGCATCATTCTCGTAAAACTTTTGCTGGATATACACGAGTTTTTCTGCGGCAACCATATCGATCGAACCCAGCTCTTTCAGGATTAGAACGAGGTTTTTAACGTCATTTTGCAGGTAAGGCAACAAACAATCACCCAACTCTTCTGTCATAGTAGCAGAAAGTGAAGGCACGGTAACCGTGATGGCATGAAATTTCTCTTTGGTATCCGTTTTGACCAGCATATATGTATATAGTTTGATTTGTTGAAACCTGGGAGCCCAGCATCGCAATAGCTGCGGCGGGTGAGCCTGAAAAATCATAAAATAGCAAGCCTTAAACAACTTAAATTATCAACATTCCGTTTATAAGTACGGTAGAACGGGAACCAAATTTATTCGTTAATATTGTATCACAACCAATTATCTAAAAATGGATAATAATTTTTCAGCACAGGTTAAAGAGATCATCTCCTTCAGCAGGGAAGAAGCGTTGAGGCTGGGTAACGATTTTATCGGTACCGAGCACCTGCTTCTGGGATTGATCCGCGAGGGGGATAATACGGCGGTTCGTATTCTTAAAAGTTTCAATGTCGACCTTTATGAACTACGAAAGGAAATAGAACTGGCGGTAAAAGACAAGACCGGCAAAAATATTGCTAATATAAACAGCCTGCCGCTGACCAAGCAGGCAGAGAAAGTGATCCGGGTGACCGTGCTGGAAGCAAAAGCGTTAAAAAGCGCCACCGTTGAAACAGAACACCTGATGCTTTCAATTCTCAAGAACAAAGAAAATATTGCAACACAAATCTTAAATCAATTCGACGTGGATTACGATCTATTCAGGCAGGAACTGGGCATCGTAAAATCAAACGATCCCCGTGCCGAATTCCAGGATGAGAACGATGATGATTTTGACGAGGAGAAAAAATATTCCCAGTCAAAAGGAAGTAAAGCAGCGGGTACTGCAAAAAGCAAGACCCCGGTACTGGATAATTTCGGCCGCGACATTACCAAAATGGCTGAACTGGGCGCACTGGATCCCATTGTTGGCCGTGAATCGGAAATTGAGCGGGTATCCCAGATACTTTCCCGCCGTAAAAAGAACAACCCGATCCTGATTGGTGAACCCGGCGTGGGTAAGACGGCTATCGTGGAAGGCCTGGCCCTCCGGATCGTGCAGCGTAAAGTATCCAGGGTATTATTTGATAAAAGAGTTATTTCTCTTGACTTGGCGGCACTAGTGGCCGGTACTAAATACCGTGGCCAGTTCGAAGAAAGAATGAAAGCCATCATGAACGAACTGGAGAAGAACAGGGATGTGATCTTATTTATTGATGAGCTCCATACTATTGTCGGTGCAGGTGGTGCCAGCGGTTCTCTGGATGCCAGCAATATTTTCAAACCGGCTCTTGCCAGGGGCGAGTTGCAATGCATTGGCGCATCAACCCTTGATGAATACAGGATGTACATAGAAAAAGATGGTGCATTGGACCGTCGTTTCCAGAAAGTGATGGTGGAGCCGCCTAGCGTGGATGATACGATCCTGATACTGAATAATATCAAATCGAAATACGAAGAATACCACAATGTAAATTATGACCAGGAAGCGATCGATGCCTGCGTGAAACTGAGCGACCGTTATGTGACGGATCGTTTACTTCCCGACAAAGCGATCGATGTAATGGATGAAGTGGGAGCAAGAGTGCACCTGAAAAATATTAATGTACCCGAGAATATCGTTGAACTGGAGAAGAAGATCGAAGATGTAAAGAACGAAAAGAACAAAGTGGTGAAGAGTCAGAAATTTGAAGAGGCTGCTTCGTTAAGGGATACGGAAAAAAGATTACAGGAAGACCTGGAAAAAGCCAAGAACGTTTGGGAAGAAGAAAGCAAACACAAACGTTACCCGATCGGTGAAGAAGATATTGCCGAAGTGGTGAGCATGATGACCGGTATACCTGTAAAACGGATGGTACAGGCGGAAACCGAGAAGCTCCGTAAAATGGCAGATGACATGAAAGCAATGGTGGTCGGGCAAAGCGAAGCTATTGCCAAAGTGGTCAAAGCCATCCAGCGGAACAGGGTGGGACTGAAAGATCCCAAGAAACCGATCGGTACATTTATATTCCTCGGGCCGACCGGTGTAGGTAAGACAGAGCTGGCCCGTGCATTATCAAGGTATATGTTCGATTCGGAAGATTCACTGATCCGTATCGATATGAGTGAATACATGGAAAAATTCACGGTCAGCCGCCTGATCGGTGCTCCTCCCGGCTATGTTGGTTATGAAGAAGGAGGCCAGCTGACAGAAAAGGTTCGTCGCAAACCTTACAGCGTTATCCTGCTGGACGAGATCGAGAAAGCACACCCGGATATCTATAATATCTTATTACAGGTGCTGGATGATGGCCAGTTGACAGACGGTTTGGGTCGAAGAGTTGATTTCAAGAATACGCTGATCATTATGACCTCGAATATTGGGGTTCGCCAGTTAAAGGATTTTGGGGCCGGTGTTGGTTTTGCCACTGCTTCAAGGGTAGAGAATGAAGATGAAGCGAATAAAGCGGTTATCGAGAAAGCATTGAAAAAGACCTTCTCGCCTGAATTCCTTAACAGGATCGATGACGTGGTGATCTTTAACAGCCTGAGCAGGGAGAATATCTTTAATATTATTGATATCCTGATGAAGGGAGTGTTGAAAAGACTGGCAACACTTGGATTCAGTCTTGAATTGACCGAATCTGCTAAAGCCTTCCTCGGAGATAAAGGGTATGATGTACAGTTCGGCGCGAGACCACTCCACAGGGCCATCCAGAAATACCTGGAAGACCCGCTGGCCGAAGAGATCCTGAATCTGAATGTAAAGGCTGGCGACGTGCTGATCGCGGATACCGATGCTGACAATACCAAACTGTCGTTTACTTTTAAGGGGAAAGCCGAAGAAAAATCGAAAGAATCTAAAGCATAATAAATTTGAACTTGTTAACGCCATTCGCCAGTACAGCGGATGGCTTTTTTTATGCCCCGGTCATTGCCTCCCTGCCCGACTTAGTCATTCAGGAGGGCATTCTAGACTTTGTGGTTATGGCGATCTTTGCGTTCTTTGTAATGCGATTCGCACATGAAAAAGATCATCATAACCATTGATGGCTGGTCCAGCTGTGGCAAAAGTACACTGGCTAAGCAACTGGCAAAAGAGCTGGGATATGTTTACGTGGACAGCGGCGCCATGTACCGTGCTATCACCTTGTATTTTCTCCGGAATAATATCGACTGGGCGGAAAAAAAAGAAATAAAACAGGCCTTAAAAAGTATTAACCTGGAGTTTGTTTTTAATGCAAAGAGCAACAGCAGCGATATGCACCTCAATGGCGAAAATGTCGAATACCTGATACGTGACCTGGTCATCGCGGAAAAAGTGAGCGATGTTGCCGCCATCAAAGAGGTTCGGGAATTCGCTGTAGCGCAACAGCAGTACATGGGCGCTAAAAAAGGTATCGTCATGGATGGCCGGGATATCGGTACGGTTGTATTCCCAAAAGCCGAACTCAAACTCTTCATGACGGCGGATAATGCGGTAAGGGTGCAGCGCAGGTTCAAGGAACTGTACGAGAAAAACCCCAATATAACTATCGAAGAAGTAAAGGATAACCTGGAGATGAGAGACTATATTGACTCGCACAGGGAGATCAGCCCCCTGCACAAGGCAACTGATGCGATCGAGCTCGATAATACCAACCTGACAGAAAAGGAGCAGTTCAACAAAGCCATGGCCCTGGTAAAGGAAAGGGCCGCCACCCGATAATTCTCATTGGCTAATACAGCATTTTCAATCCATTGCTTTATTTTTATGGCAAACCTGCTGTTTTGAACAAGTCCACCTCAAGACTCATCCAGCCATTCATCCTGTTAGCTGTCATTATTTTGGCAGGTATCATTGGGTATATAGCTATTGAGAACGCTTCTTTCGTGGATGCCCTGTTTATGACCACGATTTCGATTACCACAGTAGGATACGGGGAAGTGGTGCCGCTCAGCGAAACGGGCAAATGGTTCACGATTGTATTATTGATCACCAGTTGGGGCACATTTGCCTTCGCGATCACCCGCATCACGCAGTTCGTGGTCAGCGGGGAAATAAACGAATACTTTAAAACAAGACGTCTTATGAAAGATATTGCCAGTTTAAAGGACCATGTGATCCTTTGCGGTTACGGGCGCAATGGTTACCAGGCTGCCCGGATCCTCACCGCCCACAATGTGCCTTTTGTCGTGATAGAAAAAAATGAACACCTGATGAAAAAAATGCTGGCAGAAGGTGAAAAGATCCTTCACCTGGAAGGTGACAGCACCGATGATGACCTGCTCCGTCTCGCGGGAATCGAAAGAGCCCGGGCATTGATCACTACCTTACCGGTGGATGCACAAAATGTCTTTATTATTCTTTCTGCCCGGGGACTCAACCCGGGTATGCAGATCATCAGCCGTGCATCCGAGGCGAGTTCTGTTCCCAAAATGAAAAAAGCAGGGGCCGATAATGTTATCATGCCCGACAGGATCGGGGGTACGCATATGGCTACGCTGGTCACCAAACCCGAGGTGGTGGAATTCATCGATATCATTTCAGGGGAGCAGGGCCAATCTATTCATGTAGAATCCATGGCTTATGAAGAGCTACCCGAAAACCTGAAAGGGAAGTCGATCGGTGAGATCGAGCACTGGCACCGGACAGGTGTTAATTGTATCGGTATAAAAGACCCGGAGGGAAAATTCCTCATTAACCCACCCGACGATACTATCATTGTCGCAGGGATGAAAGTGATCATGCTGGGTACCCGTCACCAGATCCGGCACATGAGAGGCGATAAGGATTAGGCTTATTGCTTACGCCTGACGTCAAGTAACTCAAGTTCAAATATCAACATGGATCCACCGGGTATTGAAGCGCCCTGGTCCCTTGTTCCGTAAGCAAGGTTATAAGGGACATAGAACTTGTACTTTGATCCGATCGCCATCAGCTGCAAACCTTCGGTCCATCCAGCAATCACCTTGGTCATGGGATATACCAGTGGTTCGTTACGGTTGTAGGAAGCATCGAACTCTGTTCCATTCAGCAGTGTTCCCCGGTAATGGGCAACAAATGTATCAACAAGGGTTGGTTTGATGCCAGTTCCTTCTTTGATCACTTCGTATTGTAACCCGGATGCAGTTGTTTTTACACCGGGCTTCAGTTTATTCTTGGCCAGGAATTTTTCTCCTTCCGCGATCACTGTCTTGGCTTTTTCTTCATCCGCTTTGGCCATATAATTATTCAACATGGTATTGGCAGTCACATCATCGATCAGGGTTTGTTTCTTACCCTGGATATCCGTTAATGCTCTCATGAATGCCGTACTGTTGATCTTGATATTCCCCAATCCTTGTTGGATCAGGTTGAAGGCAGCGACTTCTCCCAGTACATAACTGAGCGAATCATTGGCGTTCTTAAGCAGGGGTGCAGTTTTGGCCGGAGTTGTTTTTCCCGGAGTTGTTTTCGCCGGGGTGGTTTTACCCGGCTGGGCATTTACCATACTGAAGCCTGCGAGGCATACTGCACAAAGGATCAATTGTTTCATGAGTTTTTTAATTAAGTGGGCAAAAATACAGGTTGTACGGATAAGTTCACAAACTGTAATCATTTAATTTCGTTAACGTTAAAATCAAAACAAATGGATGTATTTGAAATTCCTGTACAGGTGCGATGGTCTGATATGGACCCGAATTTTCACCTGCGGCATTCGGTCTATTATGATTGGGGAGCGGTCTGCAGGGTTGCATACCTCGAAAAATCCGGCCTGACCTGGCAGCGGATGACACAGTTGCAGATAGGTCCGATCATCTTCCGGGAAGAATGCATTTTTAAAAGGGAAATAAGAATGAATGACCCGGTAACCGTTGATATGAAATTACTAAAAGCTAAAAGAGACTTTTCCAGGTTCACTATTGTGCACACTATCTATAAAAACCCTTCAACCGTCTCCGCGATACTGACAGTAGATATTGCATGGATCAATGGCGCTACGCGCAAACTAACAGTATTGCCGGAGGAAGATAGAAAAGAGCTGGGTGCAGGTCCTGTGGCGGCCGATTTTGAATGGTTGGATTGATCATTCATTGTTCGGGGCAACATTTCCCAATAATTTTATCTTAGCAGGGAATCTTGTCGCATATCCGTGTACAAGATTGCGGATAAAACTATTTTCCTTATACACAGTGAGATAATCTTTCAGCATCGCAGGATCGGTGAATGGCACATCAGCAGGAATATATCCCATTCCATAGAAATTCCCTTCCCAAACCAGTATGCAGGATTGGTCCTCGCCATTTATTCCTTTGTCAACGATAGCGAAAGAAGGCTTTAAACGAAGCGAGTCAATTGCCTGCTGTACCCTTTCATTGTACTGCTTCGCCGTTTCTTTCTGTTCACAGGCGCCACGGCAATGGCCTTCCGCGATGCCTTCACATTTGCCGGGATCCTTTTGCATAAAACAAAGCTTCGGGCAGAGCCCAAAATCTTTGATTAGTTTCCTGGTGAGTGTATGCCCGTCCACGAGATAATGAAAAGTATGCACCGGGTTCAACCGCTTCCGGTTCTTATCTATGGCCAGGCGCTGGTAACCGTTCTGGTCCTCGTAAACAAAGAGGCCGTATACATCTTCCCAGCGTTTTTGTGAAGAATTGAAAACAGGCCAGCGTTTTTTTATTTCTGCTGATTCCAGGATGCAGGCCATTAACTCCGTGCCGCAGGATTGGAAACTAATAGCATGTACCTGCTGCATGAAATGCTGCTTCTGCCGCCCGGTTGAATTATTACTGAAATGGCTGTTCACCCGGTAACGGATATTATTCGCCTTGCCTACATACACCACTTTGCCCTTTTCGTTGTGAAAATAATACACACCCGGTGTATAGGGGAGTTGATCAAAATGTTCTTTCGGTACATTCGGCGGAAGCGTTGATTCCTTTGAATTGCGCAGCAGGCTTTTTTCAATGTGTTTTTCTTTATCATTCTCCAGTAACAAGCGGAACAGGGTCACTGTTGCTTCCGTATCACCAGCTGCCCGGTGCCGGTCGTGGATCGTAATACCAAGTGACTGGCAAAGCCTGCCAAGACTATAGGAAGGAAAACCGGGAAATATTTTCCGGCTGAGCCTTACCGTGCATAGTTTTTTACTGTTCAAGTCAAAACCAGCCGCCTTTAACTGTGTTTTGATAAAGGAATAATCAAAATTTACATTATGGGCGATAAAGATCTTGTCGAGGAGCAGCTGGTAGATCTTTTCTGCCACTGCCTCAAAAGGAGGTGCGCCGGCCACCATTTTATCGGAAATTCCCGTCATTGCCTGGATATAGGAGGGAATTGGCTGCCGGGGATCGATCAGTGTCTCGTATTTTTCCACAACATTTTCGCCATCAAACACCTGGATGGAAATCTCTGTGATCCCGTTAGCTGCAGCATAACTCCCCGTCGTTTCTATATCTACAATGGCATACATTAGGAACAGCTAATTTCGTAAAAATTTGGCAACCTTGACAGGAGATAAATTGATCATGTTCCGCAACAGGCTTGCGAAAGTGTACCGGCATCTGCAAAAGTCCGCAAAACGGCTGGGAGTCAGTTGCTACCGGTTGTACGATCACGATCTGCCCGAATTTCCCCTCTGTATAGAATGGTATGGTGAAAAATTATATATCGCTGAGTATAAACGCCAACATGGGATGACAGACGAGGAACACGACGACTGGATGGAACAAACCCTTGCCGTGATCATGGAAGTGTTAACTGTTCAAAAAGAAAATATATTCCTGAAATTGCGCCAGCGAAAACAGGGGCGCCTTGGACAATACCAGAAACTGGATTCCCGGCAGGATGACACGATGGCTAACGGGTTTGAAGTGGAGGAGAATGGGCTGAAATTCATTGTAAACCTCAGTGATTACCTCGATACCGGGCTTTTTCTCGATCACCGGGTCACGCGGCAGCTGGTGAAGAAGGAATGCAACGGGAAGAGAGTACTGAACCTTTTTGCTTATACAGGTTCTTTCTCGGTATATGCGGCTGCTGGCGGGGCCTCTGAAATAGTAACCGTCGATCTTTCAAAAACCTACCTTGACTGGGCAAAGAGGAATATGGAATTAAATGGGTTTAGCGGCAATGAAAAATACAAATTCATTCATGCGGATGTTCTGCAATACCTGAAAATGTTACCGGCGGGGTATTTTGACCTGGTCGTGATGGATCCCCCCACCTTCAGTAACAGTAAAAGAATGGAGAATTTTCTGGATATCCAACGTGATCATGTGTTGTTGATCAATGATTGCCTGGCAGGGATAAAAACAGGCGGCACACTCTATTTTAGTACCAACTATAGGAAATTTTTCCTGGATACCGGGAAAATAAGATCTTCTTCAATAGAAGATCTTACAAAGGCTACAACGCCGTTTGACTTTGAAGGCAGGTTGTTCAGGTATTGTTACAAGATCGTCAAATAGTCAAAATAGCATCCCCAAAGAAAACTCCGGCCCCGTTTTGAAGGGTACCGGAGTTTTTTATTAAAACATACTTTATCAATATAAATAAGCCAATGCAGTTTTGTCATTAGCATTAAACGGACGGTTAGTTGTACTGCTCAGGCAAGCCAGCATAAAGGATGCTGCATCCGGCCCAGTTGGGGTACCTGGAATGTTAACTGCCCCTACACCTGATGTTTCCTGGCCTTCATTACCACCCGAACCACAACTATAAGACCGGTCCATATAGTCGGTATGACGGAACCCTATGCAATGGCCCATCTCGTGTGTAATTACTGTAGTTAAGAAACCGGAACTATAGTTCTGGTATTGCTTGTTGAACTTAACTTCCCCGTAAGGATTGCCACCGCTGGGGAATCCTGCGGAAGCGATATAGGAACCACCGTTAACGATTTTAATATTAATGTTGCCCCCACTGGAAACTCTTACAAAGGTCAGACCTATAGGTTCCGCATTGTAACGTGCTATTGCACCATCAATAGCACTGGAGACAGCCGCATTGACATTCCCGCTGCTGCTGACAGTTATAGTACGGGGCCAACCAGTTACAAGATTGAAAGTATGGTACTGCTCATTACCTGCAATCCTCAGGAAAGGAGAAGTAGGTCTTTCGTTTAATGTCGCATCAGTAAGGAAAATATCGCCTTCTACGATATACCCGCCATCGCTTGCATAAGCACTGGAAGAATTAAATCCTAGTGCAGCTATCTTTGCTTTTGTTTCCTCGGAAATACCATCCTGTGCTTCCGGGATTTTAACTTCCTTAGAACAGGAGGTAACGCCAAGCGATACAACGCAAAGCATTACAAGCATTTTACTAATGATTTTCATAATTGTTTTTTGTTTTTAAAAGTGAGGATAAAACGAATATGCTAAGCAGAAAGCTGGTACTAAAAGTAATAATTTTTAGACAAATCAGGAAAAAAGTCTATTAAAGTTTATTCGATACATTTGAGTGTACAAATTTTCAGTATGCGGTCTGTCCCTTTTCTAATTTTTTATTCAGTAAAGAGAAGATGTTTTTTATTTTTTTTCAGCCTTTCCCTCTGTATATCAACCTTTTCCCAAAGCCGCCAGTTTCCAAATAAACTCTCACCAGCACTGGCTATTCAACAACATGTTTCAGATACAGGTACTGTGTCAGAATTTGTCATTGCTGTGTCTGCCGGGGGCACATTCAAATCCTTTGTGCAAAAAACGCCTTCAATTGTCACAGTATATGAATATCCAAATGCAAAAATTTTTGTGATAAGAACCAGCTTGCAATTCTTATTGCAAAATATTTTACCAAGAGATGAAGTGCAATTCATTGATATTTTACGGGTACCTAAGGAGGAAGTTGCGGTCAGTAATCTCGACCTTTCTGCTAACAAAGTAAACCTGGTGCACAGGCATTATCTCCAATACAATGGCAATGGTTTCGGCGTTTCAGTAAAAGAGAATCGGCCTGATACAGCTGATATTGATTTCAAAGGAAGATATGTGATTTCACCTTTTGTATCACCGGTTCTCAGCAGCCATGCAACAATCATGTCTACTGTTATTGCAGGTGCCGGGAATTCATATTATGAAGGGAGGGGTGTAGCGAATGGAGCTATCATAAGCTCTGTCAATTTTTCAAACCTGTTACCAGAGCCTGATACATATTACCAGCAATTCAATATCCATGTACAGAATCATTCATATGGCACTGCTATCGAAAATTATTACGGTCCTGATGCTTCCGCATATGATGCAAGTGTTGCAACCCGTCCAGTCTTATTACACGTTTTTTCCGCAGGCAATTCTGGATTGCTCCCCGGTACAGGTAATTATACAGGATTACCCTCTTTTGCCAATATCACGGGTAGCTTTAAAATGGCCAAGAATATTATAACGGTAGGGCATACTGATTCTTTTGGGGTGGTATCGGCCTTAAGTTCAAGAGGGCCGGCATATGATGGCAGGATAAAACCTGAATTAGTCGCTTTTGGTGAAGATGGCAGCAGTGGCGCGGCTGCAATTGTTGCCGGTACTGCACTGGTAGCCCAAGATGCATACAAGGATTTGCATGGAAACTTTGCCGGATCTGATCTCGTAAAGGCGGTTTTGTTGAACAGTGCCGATGACGCAGGCAATAAAGGACCAGATTATATTTCTGGTTATGGATCTCTCAATGCGATCAAAGCAATTGATGGAATCAGGGACGGGCATTTCTTTACGGGTTCTATAGCTAATGCTGCTACAAATGTTCATACGCTGGTGATACCCCCTGGGATTAAACTTTTTAAAATAACCCTTGTATGGACTGACCCACCTGCAACAGCAAATGCCCTGAAAGCACTGATTAATGACGTTGACGTTGAATTATCCTTTCCTGCCACTGGTGAAAGCTGGCAACCCTGGGTACTGAGTCATTTTCCGCACATTGATTCTTTGAGTAAATTGCCAGTCAGAAAACGGGATGATTTGAATAATGCGGAACAGATCACAATTGATAATCCGGTTGCCGGTAATTATTTAATCAGTGTGAAAGGGTTTAATATCCGGTTGTCACAACCACAGACTTATTCAATCGCTTACCAATTTGATACAGCAGATACTTTTCATTGGTATTATCCTGTACAAACGGATAATATTTTAGGCGGCAGGGTGAATACTATCCGCTGGAAATCTACCCTTAATAATCCCACCGGTCAGTTAGATTACAGTATAGACGGCGGCAATAGCTGGCAATTGATTAATAACAATATTGATCTTGGCAATGGTTACTATAAATGGAATGCCCCTGATACTTTTGTCACTGCCCTGCTAAGAATGCGCATCGGTATCACGACCAGTCCGACAGAAAAGTTCACTGTTTCCAAAAGATTTAATGTATATGTAGGATTTAATTGTACCGATTCTTTTTTATTTTATTGGAATAAGGTGAAAGGCGTGAATAGTTACCAGGTTTACAAACTGGGGAGCCGCTATATGGAACCTTTCCTTATTACAAGCGATACCGCTGTCATTCTTTCTAAAGCAGCCTCCCCCTCTTTATATTATGCAGTAGCACCGATACTTGATAACCTTAAAGGTGTAAGAAGTTATGCTTACAATTATACAACCCAGGGAGTTGGTTGCTATATCCGTGCCTTTCTTGTATCTGTTGCAGGAAATCGTGGTTTTCTTGAACTGCAATTAGGCTCCACTTACCTGATCAGGTCTATCACCTGGGAGAAATTTGTATCCGGCTCTTTTAAAGGGCTGGATACCACCACTGCTATTACTGGTTTATCTTATACCTATAGCGACGCTACACTGCTAACCGGTCTGAATGTCTACAGAGTTCGCATTCTACTGCAGGATGGGAGGGTAATTTACAGTCAGCCTGAAACTGTTTATTATTTGGGTAGCATGAATTACATTGTTTATCCTAACCCGGCTAACCAGAATGAGCCGGTCCGGATACTCAGCCGGGATGCACAGATTACAAAGATCCAGGTGTATAATTCAATAGGAGCTAAAGTCTATGAAACTGTATTTACTGATCTTCTCAATACTATCCCTGCCGGCCGGTTGAGCAAAGGATTTTATATACTCAGATTGATTGGGGAGAATGATACAAGGGAATCAGTGAAACTCATCATTCAGTAATAAATACTCCAGAAGTTGATCGTTTTTTCAACTAGTTAACCCCAAAATATATTCCTGTTAAAGTTTATTCATCAGTTCTTTCATCAACTCTGCTTTCTTGCGACAGAATACAAGAATATGGACTAATACTATTAGAGATCCCTGGCGAAGCAGAATAAAGCCAATAGAAAAAAAATATTTCTTTAATGAATAGTCATAATAATTATATTTATAAAAAATGATTTGGATTTACCCATTACTGGTTGGCGCAGGTTTTTTACCCTTCTTAATTATATTATATAGATATAATAAACAGAAGTGGATGAAAAAGCACGGGGTTAAAACCACAGCAACTGTTACGGAAGTGCCATTTGGCTTATACAGGGGAATAAATCTTGTGACTATTGAATATTCAGTCACGGAAACCGGGCAGGTCATTTCTAAAAAAATCAGGGTGGCGGGTATACCGTATAGTGTGGGCGACAAGTTGCCAATGTATTACAAAAAGGAAAAACCAACTGCTATGATCCTGGATGCCGGAAAGAATTTTATATTTTTGATTGTATTTACTTTGATTATTGCATTAGCTGTTATAGCTCTCTGTTTTTTTATTCAAAGAAGTATACTAACGGGTGAAATATAAATTTGGGGAAGGCAGCATTGATTTATATGTTACAAGGTTTTCAGCACATCATTCATACTCCTCACCGCAGCTGCACTTTTATTGAATGCGGCCTGTTCGCTTTCATTCAGTTTAAAATCAAGGATCTTTTCCCAGCCATTCTTTCCGATGATAACCGGAACACCAAGACAAATATCTTTTTGACGATATTCTCCATCCAATGCTACGCAGCAGGTAAATAATTTTTTCTCGTCTCTTAAAATGCTTTCCACCAATGCTGCGCCTGCTGCACCGGGTGCATACCAGGCGGAAGTGCCGATCAATGCAGTCAATGTAGCGCCACCAACCATGGTATCTTTTACGATCTTTTCCTGTTGTTCTGCCGATAAGAAATTGGTAACAGGGGCACTGTTCCAGGTCGCCAAACGGATCAAAGGGATCATCGTTGTATCACCATGCCCGCCAACAACTACAGCGTTCAAATCGGCAGGACTACAACCCAAATGCTGGCTGAGTTGGTATTTAAAGCGGCTGCTGTCCAGTGTGCCACCCATGCCGATAATCCTGTTCTTCGGTACCCCTGTCGATTGCAGGGCCAGGTAGGTCATGGTATCCATCGGGTTGCTAATAACGATAATGATCGCATTGGGAGAATGCTTGAGAAGACTCTCACAAACAGCTTTTACGATACCGGCATTCACGCCGATCAATTCCTCGCGGGTCATCCCGGGTTTGCGGGGCAGACCGGAAGTGATCACCACCACATCACTGTTGGCTGTTTTGGAATAGTCATTGGTACTGCCGGTTATTTTTGTATCAAAACCCAGCAGCGTTGCCGTTTGCATCATATCCTGCGCCTTGCCTTCGGCGATACCTTCTTTGATATCCAGCAATACAAGTTCATTGCACAGTTCTTTACGGGCAATATTATCAGCACAGGTTGCACCAACCGCACCCGCACCTACAACAGTTACTTTCATAATTGATTTATTTGCCGCAAAGGTAGGGGGGCGGTTGTAGATTTGGAATCTGCCTGCCCGTTTTTTCGCTCCTACAATCCTTTTACGAATCGTATGCTGAAATCCTTCTCGTTCCGGGATAAAGCATAGAATACGGCGACTGAAAACTTGTTGAAAGGCGCCAGCATAAGACCCCCGCCGTACCCGTAATGCCAGGTATTGGAAGATTCTCCCGGCTGCCATACCCGCCCGATATCATACAAGGCGATCAGGCCCGCTTTGCCGCTGAATAAGAAAGTCTTTACATTTTTGATAAACTGCAGCTCGGCCTGGTTATAAAACATACTTTCCCCGTAAAAACGGTATTTCCGGAAACCCCTTAGCGTTTTACTCCCACTTAATTTATTGAGCTGGTAGAATTCGGGCTTGCCCGTCAGCTTAGCGCCCCCGGTTTTGATCGTGAACACAAAGGATTTAGAAAGGGGAAGAAAGAGATTCAATTCCGAAGAAAAATTAGTGATAGCACTGTCTGTTTTTTCCAGGTTTTGCATGAAATTGATCCCTGCGTAGAACTTGATCCCTTTCATGGGAACGATGGGGTTATCCACTTTGCGATAGCTGTACCCTACCGTGGCTGCGCCAAACTTCCTGGTGTCGAAATCGAGGGGGTAGGGTATCTGCTTCGTATGAAAGCGACCCGGATCGTTCAGGATCTTGATGGTCTGGTAAGAAAGCATTAACCCTGCGTGGTGATAGCCACCAAATGTTCTTTCTATTCCGGCCCCGGCAAATAGTTCAGCAGAGCGAACGCGATTATAATCCCGGTTCTGGGTTTCCATCACGGTCTCATTGCCGATCCCGAAGAAATTATTCCAGCGTACAAAATCGTAATTGGCATTCAGTACCAGGTCCCAGTTACTGATCACGCGGGTGAATATTCCTTTGTACCCAAAGCTAAAAGCTGATTCACTGATCGAATAACGGGCGGCCAGCTCATGCCGGTAACCAAAAGGATCCTTCCGCCATTGTTGTTTTTCGATCTCGTATTTCAACCCAACATGAATATGGTCTTCTGTATTGTACGACAGGATAAAACCCGGACCTTTTTTATCATACTCAAAACCATCGTAGGTGTACAAGTGAATAAAAGGATTTTCGGACAGGTGTTTTTTTGCGCCGCTTAACTGGCTGAAATCATTATCCGCATTATCATAGATATGTACGGGTGCTGCTCCATCCGATATATAAATATCCTTCCCCGGTCCGCCGATTATCCGTATCCTGGTCGGGTTGCCAGCCGAGCTGATCTTGTATTGATCATTCCCGGTAAGTCCATAGATCCTTATTTCTTTTGTTTCTGTGCTATTGAACTTCCTGGTATAAAAGGGATGGGCTTTGGGTTTACCTTCTTTGTCCAGGTCAAATACTGCTACTTCTGTTTCGTTCGGAGAAACGGTCTTGATACTGAAAAACTCCGCATCATGGGTGCCGGTAACTTCCACTTCACGGGCAAGAAAATCATAATACTCCGTGGCGAATTCAACCAGTTTATCTCTTCTTGCTTTTAATTTATTCGTGATCTCCTTGCCGGAAAGCGGATATACTTCTGAGGGCAATTGCCTGACTGATTCTTCGATCAATTTATCGGTCAGGGACATTTGTAAGTCTTTGGCGATCGCTATCCACTGTTCTTTTGAAGGTTCATTCGCAAGTTGACGGTCCAGGTTACGAGCGGGGAAATTATAGGTGGCTACATTTTTTATATCTGAGCCAAAACTTTGCAGGTGATCGGCCGCGGCAGAAATACCCAGGGAAAGCAATGCGCCGTCGAATTTTGTATAAGCCTGGTCCCTGTCCCGCGGAATGGGTTTATAGATCTTTTTGTCCCCGTCTTCGATCGTGGCCCAGCGCCATTGATCTTCGTGCCGCCCCCAGTCACCGATGAACATATCAAACAGCCTTGCTCTTACAAAACCTAATTGGTCGGCCCGGTTATCATTGTCTTTAAAGATATTTTCCAGCATTTTTTCCGTGCTGATGATTTTTTTTGAATTTCCGAAATTGGCGGCCTCCTCCCAGTTCTCATCCGGGCGTTGTTCAAAAAGATAAAGCCCATTGCCAAATTCCTGGTCAAACTCTCCCAGGGCTTTCTGGGAAGGAACATACACGATCTGTGGATTTGTATGATAAATCCGGGCGGATTCAGCCATGCCTGAAATGGTTAAAGCGGAATAAGGCTCTGCTATAGAGACCTGGTCATCCACGATACCTTCGATAAAAGTACCCCGGTACATATCCGGGAGCGCTTTTCCAAAGGATTTATCGATACTGCGGAGCACATACTCTTTCCCCGCTGCATTCCGCAGCCGCAGGGTTTTGCTCTGCCGGCCCCCGCCTTTCTGGTAAGCGGTTAAGCCCCCATTGACTGTATCCAGCAGGATAGCCGGGACTTGAACGGGTGTTGCCCAATCTTTGCGATAATGCTTTCCCCATAATAACTGGTGAAAGGAACTTTTTTTGTATTGTTTACCGGCTATAACCGTTTTATAAAGGTTGGTATCTGATGTATTCCCGTTCTGGGAAAATGCCGGCGTACAGAACAACAAAAGGCTTATCCCGGTAAATAAAACTGAGCCGAAGCAGGGTTGTTTTGCCTTATTGACGTTGAAAATCATACTATAATACAATTAAATCTCTTATCAGGTATTAAAAACCTTGCCAACTAAGCAACAAGTGGGAATACTGCTTCCGAAAAGCTTAGTCTTTAAATACTTCCAGGATAGCCGGGATAGGAAGCGAGCCTTCAAAAACAGAGATCAATTCTTTTTTCTTATTATAAAAAGCCAGGAAGGGCATATTGTGGAGCATATAATAAGTGATGAGAAAGAACCCTGGATCATACCCCACAACGATATTATCAAACTGTGCCAGTTTGTATTTTTCCCTGAAACTCATCATGGAATCAAAAAGCATGGAAGTGGATAAAACGATATGGATGTCCTTGAATTGGTCGATGTTCCTGACCAGCTCTTCTGTTTCGTGCTGGCAATGTTCACATTGGGGATTGAACAGCATCAGCATGACTGGTTTCTTTTTCGGCAGATCATCCTTGGTATAATAAGTACTGCTGTCGGGCAGCAATAACTTCATTGGCGGGAAAAAAGGGAATTTTTTATAGGGAGCTTGAATAGAGTCTACCTGTGAATAGCCAGCGAGGGTTACAGTGACAAGGCCAATGATGAGCAGGTATTTTTTCATAGGTCCAAAGAAACGGCAATATTTTTTAACCGTCTTTGTACGACGGAAACCTGTCGATTGGGGTTGTTTTGGTGCAAAAGCATATTCGCTTTCCTTTTGCCAGCAATCCTTACTGCCTTATCTTCGCCCGCCCGTTCCGAAACGCTTCGGGAGGACAGCCTGAAATTTTCACCCGGTACAGCTATCCGTTAACGACTAATAGCTAAAAGCTTAAAAAATGGCAAACACATCAGATATCAGCCGTGGATTGATCATCAGCCTGGAGGGCAGCCTTTATAATGTTGTGGAATTCGGGGAGAATAAAACAGCCCGCGCCGCAGCTAAAGTTTGGGCGAAACTCAAGGGGGTTGACAATAACCGCTCGATCGAAAAGACCTGGAACTCAGGCGATACTATCTACCCGGTAAGGGTGGAAAGACGCTATTACCAGTTCCTGTACAAGGATGATACAGGTTATAATTTCATGGATAATGAAACATTTGAGCAGATCGCTTTGCAGGAAACTACCATCGATGCTCCCCAGTATTTAAAAGAGGGACAGGAAGTGGGTGTACTGATCAATACGGATAATGACCAGGTGCTCGGCGCCGAATTACCCGATAAGATCGTTTTGCAGGTTACCTATACAGAGCCCGGCCTGCGGGGAGATACAGCTACCCGTACCCTGAAGCCGGCCACACTGGAAACAGGCGCTACTTTAGGCGTTCCTTTATTTGTAAATGAAGGCGAAAAGATCCGCATCAATACCAAAACAGGTGAATACGTAGAACGCGTGAAAGAATAAATACAATAGATTAGTAAAAATGGCCTGAAATCACCCGATTTTGGGCCATTTTCATTGAATTTTGCCCGATTTTGACCCAAAATCTCCAAAAATTCATTGATTTTCTCCTGTTGATTTACTTACCTTAGCCCCCTTGCATTCAACAAACCGCTTTCAGAAAACCAACTGTCTACTAAATTGAAAAACATGGACTTCAAACAAATCCAGGAGTTGATCAAAATGATCAACAAATCGAATATCGGGGAACTGACCGTTGAGCAGAAAGATTTCAAGGTTACGATAAAGCAAAAAGAAGAACATATCACACAGGTAGTATCCGGCAGTCCCATACAACAAGCCCCGGTTTATTCAGCCCTCCAGTCCGCTTCACAAACCCCGGCATCAGGAGGTTCTCCTGCTGCTGAGAAACCAAAAGTGGCGGAAGCCCCGGAGGTGAATACGATAACGATCAAGAGCCCGATGATTGGTACTTTCTACAGGAAATCCTCCCCAGACAAACCCAATCTTGTTGATATCGGGACAGATGTCAGCCCCGGGAAAGTGGTGTGCATCATCGAAGCGATGAAACTATTCAACGAAATTGAAAGCGAGGTAAAAGGCAGGATCGTAAAAGTGCTTGTCGAAGACGCATCACCCGTTGAATACGATCAACCCTTATTCCTGGTAGAACCCGTATAGTATTTTAATGTGGAAATGTGGAAGTATGAAAATGTGAAAATGTAATACAGTCCAACCAATTTACACATTCCCACATTTATCACATTCATCACATTATTACAAGTTATGTTCAAAAAAATATTGATAGCTAACCGCGGTGAAATTGCTCTCCGTGTCATCCGTACCGCTCGCGAAATGGGTATCAAGACCATTGCTGTTTATTCCACGGCTGACCGGGACAGTCTCCATGTAAAATTCGCCGATGAAGCGGTTTGTATCGGGAAACCCCAGAGTGCTGATTCCTATCTCAACATCGCCCACCTGATGGCAGCGGCGGAGATCACCAATGCCGATGCGATCCACCCGGGTTATGGCTTCCTGGCTGAGAATGCAAAATTCGCCCAGATCTGCAATGACCATGGGATAAAATTCATCGGCCCTACGCCGGATATGATCAATTCCATGGGGGATAAGATCACCGCAAAAGAAACGATGATCAAGGCCGGGGTACCTGTTGTGCCGGGTGGCGAAGGTTTATTGCAAAGTGTGGATGAAGCCAAAGGACTTGCGAAGAATATGGGTTATCCCGTGATCCTCAAAGCAACGGCCGGTGGTGGTGGTAAAGGCATGCGGATTGTATGGGAAGAAAGTGAACTCGAGCGGGCTTATGATAACGCGAAAGCGGAGGCTGCAGCATCGTTCAAAAATGACGGCATCTACATGGAGAAATTCGTAGAAGAGCCAAGACATATCGAGATACAGGTGGCCGGTGACCAGTTTGGTACCGTTTGCCATTTAAGTGAAAGGGATTGCTCGATCCAGCGTCGTCACCAGAAACTGGTGGAAGAGTCCCCATCGCCATTCATGACGGATGAACTCCGCCAGAAAATGGGCGATGCGGCAAAGAAAGCAGCCCAGGCTATTAACTATGAAAGTGTGGGTACGGTCGAATTCCTGGTCGACAAGCACCGCAATTTCTATTTTATGGAAATGAACACCCGTATCCAGGTAGAACACTGTGTCACGGAAGAAGTGATCAATTTTGACCTGATCAAAGAACAGATAAAGATCGCTATGGGAGAGAAGATTACCGGCGCTGATTATATCCCCAGCAATCATGCAATCGAATGCCGCATCAATGCGGAAGATCCTTATAATGATTTCCGCCCTTCCCCGGGCCGCATAACTTCACTCAACCAGCCCGGTGGGCATGGGGTAAGGGTCGATAGTCATGTCTATGCCGGTTATGTAATTCCGCCGTATTACGATTCCATGATCGGGAAACTGATCACGGTTGCGCAAACAAGACCGGAAGCCATTCAGACCATGTACCGTGCTTTAAGCGAATATGTTATCGAAGGGGTGAAGACGACGATTCCTTTCCATCTCCAGTTAATGCAGGATGAGCGTTTCCGCAGCGGGGATTTTAATACGAAATTCATTGAAGGGTTTGTGTTGAAATAAGTCCCTGCACTTTATCGGGCAGAGCCCCGGATTTAATCCGGGGGAGTGGCAAGTAGCAAGTGGGTAGGGGGAAAAAGGATCAGACACGGAGTGAACCACGGAATGCCCTGCCGGCATAGTAGGATTCAGCGCCATTGTGATACACGAAGACCTGGCCGAAACGGAAATCACAAAACAGGGCGCCGCCGAGTTTCCTGATGGCAGCAGGTGTTTTCACCCAGCTCGATGTTTTAGAATCGAACTTTCCCAATTTTTGCAATTCACGGTATTCTTCCTCTGTTAAAAGTTCAATGCCCATTTCTGCCGCCAGGTCAACGGCGCTACCTGCCGGTTTATGTTCTTTTCGTGAAGCCAGCGCATCACCGTCGTAACAAAGACTTCTGCGCTCTTTGGGACTTTCCGGCGAGCAATCATAAAAAATGTATTCGCCCGTTTTTTTATCGAAGCCAACAATATCCGGTTCGCCACCACTCATCTCCATTTCATAAAGGGAGTTCAGTTTTTCATTATTGGCCTGCTTGCCGGACAGGCGGGCATGGACCTTGGCCCATTCAAGACCCTTGTGACGGCTCATATTTTTCTCAAAACGGGCTTTCAGTGTCTTGAGTAGTTCATCGGTTTGTGCGGGTGAAAATTTCTTCTTGCTATTGGTATTTTTCATGGTTCCATTTTTTTTTGAAAAGGTTTTTGATGCGGGAATTTTGCTGGTGCCAATTTATCTTTTCCGGCCCACAAATCTAATAACTGAACCTTTCCCGATATGAAACAGGCCTTCATTTAATTCAATTTCCTGTTCCACCAGTTCGATGATCTCAAAATTGGGAAAATCTGATCTTATTTCCTCAATTGAAAATAATGCCTCGATTTCTTTCGGGCCGCCCATTTTTTTATTGTGACTCATATAATCCAGGTGCTTTTTACTAAAAGCCTCGAAAATCAACGTTCCGCCGGGTCGCAGGAACTTCGTCAATATTTTGTGATAGCCTGATTTTTTGTCAGCCGGGAAATGCGCATAGATCAACGCGATCGCATCAAATTGATTATGGGCGTAAGTCAGCGATTCAAGTTCTCCCACTTCATAATCGATCCTCACCTGGTGCTTATTGGCCAGTTGAATGGCTTTCTTCTGGCCTTCAAAGCTTAGGTCAAAGGCAAAAACTGTCCAACCTATTGTTGCAGCATAGACGGCGTTTCGACCTTCTCCTTCTGCAGGAAAAAGTAGGGTGCCTGCAGGGATTTTCATCAATTCTTCTTTTAGGAATCTGTTAGGTTCCTCGCCATAGGCAAATTCTTTTGCTCTGTATCGCTCGTCCCATTTTTCTTTCATGACCTTAATGTTTTTAAGATTATCACTGGCCCATGCATTTGAAACTCGCATAGCATTTTCCAACCGCCGGCCTGGGATATCAAAATACTGAGCCTGGATCAATAACAATAACGTGAGCTACTTCATCCCCGAGGGGTACCTTGTTGCTAATTAATCCTTTAGTCTATTTTCAATATCCATTTGTTCATGAAGGATTCTGATTACTTCTACGGTATTATTTTGGATACGATAAAACAGGAGATGCGACTTAACTTTTGATGCCCGGTATCCTTTTCGAACATGCTCCATGGATTTGCCAGCATTTATATTCTTACAGACAAAATGGATTTCGTCAAACAGTAAGTTATAATAACGGTCCGCCTGATCAACTGACCATTTTTCGACAGTGTAAAGCCAGATTTGCTCCAGGTCAGCAATTGCTTTTTTGCTAATTACGTAGGGTAGCGGTTTCATAGAAACTTACTGTGAAGTTTCTTTAAATGAACCTTCGGGTCAAAGTTTTTACTAAGCCCGCTTTTTTCACCTTGAAGCAACGCTTTGTTAAGTGTTTTCGTTTTTAATTCTTCTGCTTCCAGTAGTCTTAAAGCAGTTCTAATGACTTCACTTGCAGAATTATATTTACCTGATGAGATTTTAGCAGAAATGAAGTCTTCAAAATGTTCGCCTAACAAAATAGATGTATTACGCGCCATAGAATATTTTTTATAAAGGTACCAATAATTGGTATAATCTGCAAGATCCTGTAAAAAGTGCCAAATGTAAGTATGTAACAAGCTTTTAAAACAGGTATTTGCAGTGGTTAAGAACAACAGTTTGTACCAACCCAATTATTGCTCAGCAAAACCATAAAAAAAGAATACAAGTTGATTGTTTTTTTGCACAGTTCATGTTAGCTGGATGTGCTTGTTTAAGAAATAAAGCGTCTTGTTGCCCTAATAATGTTGTATAGCATATATGATGACCAAATTCTCATAAAAAAGTCTATGAGAATAAAATATCCGGTTAGAGAAGTTTCAACCCTTCTTAGGGGATTCATATAAAAGAAATATTTTTGAAATGCAATTTGAAAACCTGATTCTGTCGGATTGGAAAATGAAATATGTAATGGGGAAAAGGCATTCAATAAAAGAGCTATGGTGAAAAAAATCAGGTGTCCGGCTAACAGCCAAAATACAGGCTTTATAAAACTTTGTCCATTGTCACTAAGTGATTTGCTTAAGTACAAAATTATTTTATCCCAAAACTGATTTTTAGAAGGTTTGCCCCATGCTAGTGTCTTATTATGAAAATTCAACTCTTCTGCATAAAATTTGTTTTCTTGTATTTTGTCACTATGCTTTGCCATAGAGATTTTAAGTTGTCTATAAGCTTCTCTGATAGCAACAACTTCAGCAGGAGTAGTTTTTCTTCCAGCTTTTACTGATTCTTCAAATGTTCCATATCCGGGACCATATAATGCTCTTATATTATTAATCCACTTACAGCCAATAAAAAGGCTTTCTGTAATAAAGCTATCTATTATTATCAACTCTTTATAGTGGGAGAAAAAAGCCCGGTAAAATTGAGCTTTTTCCATGTTGCTATTGATTATTTGAAAGTATCTTTTATCATTGGTTAAGTCTTTTGGCTCAATCCCATAAAAATTTAAGGAACCTTCATTAGTAAAATCAGTGATAGCTACTGTGTTACATTTTATTTTGGCAAAGCTGAATTTTCTGTCTTTATTGCTTCCACTTAAATATAACTTGTCTATGTTCTGTTGAGTAACTGTTATGTTTCCTACTTCATCTGGTTTTGCAAATATTGTCAGTTCTTGTATGTTATCATTTACTAAATATTCACCAATTAAAAGACTTTCAAATTTTGCTCCTGATATCCAAATCTTCTTTGCGTCATATCCGGAAATACTAATTTTTTCAAATGTGCCACCAGAAAAATGATAGTCCTTTATACGAACGTATTTAAAAAGAAGTTTTTTCTTAAATAAACACTCTCGAAAATAAATACCACCTGGAAGACTACATCCCTCAAAAGTTACGAATTCATTACACACTAATCCGTCAATCCAAAGAGATTTGTCACATTGGAAAGTGCAATTGTTAAATTTTAGCCTGAGATTTATTATAATACTCTCATCTAAAATGATATATTCATCTTCTATTGTATAACCGTCTATTACGATTGTAGATTCTTCTCCTGAGGATTCTATAATTTCCTTTGGTGGGTTTGTTAACAGTTGCCGAAGTTCCGTTGCTGAAATTATTTTCTCAGAATTATTCGATGATGAATTTTCATCTTGTTTCATATATCGGTCAAAGTAGGTTAGTTAATAGGATGGTCATTTAGCATTGCCACTAACGTTCGAGGCTTTGTGCAGTTGGGGAATTGACCAACTGTCCGCCCGGGACCGAAGCTAAATTTATAACTAAAAGCCGAAGTCTAGAACTACTGCCCGGCAGAATTACGTCCGCCGAAACCAAAGCTTGGATTTGCACTGCCGATGATTGCTTCAACGTCATGCCCCAATTGCACAAAACCTTTTGTTACCGGCTGGCATTGCATGAGTCAAAATCTTTTATGCTTTTTTCACTCGATCGGCATATAAATTCAAGCCTCGTATTTGTTCTTCTGTTTTGCCACTAATGTCTAAAATCTTGATTTTATAGGAGGGAGTAATTGCAAGGTTGTTATTCTTAACTACGATACCTGTAACTGTCGGATTTTTTGTTTTATAGTTTGTCTTGCTATGACTAATTCTAAAGCCGTCCTTTTGTAAAGTGTCAATTATAAAATTTGCCTTAGTTTTAAAATCTATAGGTGCTGAAAAAGTTAAATCGTCAATGAAAGATGTAAAGGTTAACTTATTCTCTGCAGCAAACTCTTGTAATTTCTTTCCAGTCTTGATGAAGACAAGATTTGCCAAAGCTGGTGATGTTGGTGTTCCTTGGGGCAGTTTCCCTTTATACGTAGTTAATTGAGTTAATAGTCTTGATACTGTAGGTGAAAAATTGAAAGAACGAAACATTTCAAATACCTGCCGATTTTTAATTGAAGGGAAAAAGTCTTTCAGGTCTGTAGTAAATATATATTTCTTTCCCTGGTGTTTCCTTGCGTTTTTTACATTGTCCCGTTTTTTAATTGCACCGTAAGCATAATCAGGTATTTCTAATTTAGATAAGATTTCTTTAAGAATTCTTTTTTGAATTTGTTTCAGTCTGTTAATACTAGGATGTAAAATTCTTTTCTTTTGAATGCCATTCTTATCAAGCTTAGGTGTCCCATCTTTGTCGGCTTTAAGTTCTACTTTTTCATAGTAGTGTTTATCAATAGAATTTATTATTGATTCTATTTCGATTTCTCGAACTTTTATAATGTATGCTAAGTGAGATTTCGTATTTATCATTCCTTTACAGAAGCATTATTAAAAAATTCAGCAATCATTGATTTAACAGAAGGTGCAAGCATTTCGAAAGATTTTCTTTTAGCTGGAGCAACATCATTATTGTCAAGAGCCAGAAAAAATAAAATTGGAATAGGTACGTCAAGGTTTGTACATATTACTCTAAGTGTAGAAATATTGGGTTCCTTTAGATTGTTTTCAATTTGTGATAAATAAGCTGGTGTAATATCACATTTATCAGCAAAAAGATTTTGTTTAAACCCTTTCTGCTGACGTAAATTTTTTATAGTAGTACCTAAATTCATAATTGGTAAGTGTAAAAAAGAAAAAATAGGGGATGTCGGTTAAAAGAGTCCTTTCAAATGGTCACTTGCAATGTAAATCTTAGACAAAAGTTCAGCAATTTTGACAATTAATGTCCAGTCAGGTTTCCCCTTCTTTTCATTGCTACTTTTGAAAAGCTGCAACGCAAGGATACAGTCATTAAAAAGTTTAATCTCGTTTTCCGAAAACGAACAACGGTCCTCCAGTAGGAGTTGCTTGATTCCTTTTTCAAGGTCATCAAGACTTTCTGTGTTAAAATTTTTCATTTTTAAAATGATTTAGTCATGGCATATTGCCTGCTACATTTCAAGAATGCCTACAACTAAATCCATAAGCGTTGTTCGTCGATACATCCCCCAGAATTCCCTGCTACAAAAAAAAGTAACAGATGTTAGAACACATTGGTTAAATAGTGCTGACGTAACAGTCATTTGCATAACTGGCCGAAAACACATGCATGGCCCAACAGAACCACAAAGGGTTGTGTAATTAAATACACTTTATATCTTGGACTAGTTGAAGAGTCACAGAAAGATTCCTCAAAGAACTGATGCAAATATAGGGAAAATTAACTGACAGTATAATAATTAGTTGATTAATTTTATTATCAGCTAACAATAAAAATGTGGATAATTCTGAATATAGCCTTGTTGTCTGGCTAAAGCTGCAATAAAAGGTAGGGTGCTAATATGCTTGCCGCTAACTCATAAATATACACAACCCCAAAACCAAATTCAAAAAAATACCAATTGATTTCCAGTCGGTTGAAATTTCTTTCTTCAAATTTTTACTACGTCAATACATCTGACCGATATTCGTGTATAAACGGGTAGAAACGTTTCTAATCGTTTGTTAGTCTTCGATTATGGAGAATTTATTTTATGCCTAATGTCTTTTAAATATTTCCAAAATCTACCCTCGTATGGCTAATTTCACTTCCTAATCAACCTGCATGCGACACTTCCTACTCGCTATTCTCCTGCTTGCCTTTACCTTCATCCAGGCACAATCCGTCAAAAAACTTCATTCAAAGGCGGTCCTGGTAGATACCCACAACGATGTATTGTCCTCCGCTGTGCTCGATGGGATCGATATTTCCAACAGGGTAAAACAAGGACACAGTGATCTTGTTCGCTGGAAAGAGGGCAGGGTGGATGTGCAGTTCTTTTCTGTGTGGACAGATAAAAAGGCAAGAACAAAAGAAGGTTTTTTCCATGATGCCGTTGCCGAGATCGATTCTCTGAACCGTTTATTATTGCGCAACCCGCACCGGATGATCCCCGCTACTCATTATAAAGAAGTGAAAAAAGGGATCCGGCAGCAGAAACTGGTTTCCCTTATTGGTGTTGAGGGCGGACACATGATAGAGGATAAGATCAGCAATCTTGAAGAACTGGCCCGCCTTGGTATGCGCTATATGACCCTTACCTGGAACAACAGTACCAGCTGGGCTACCAGCGCCATGGATGAGAACTCCCCCTCCTTCGGAGGGGGCCGGGGGGAGGTCAACAGCAAAGGAGGGGGCCGGGGGGAGGCCGGAGGGGGTGAAAAAAAGCGGGGACTTTCAGAATTTGGAAAACAAGTTGTAAAACGAATGAATGAACTGGGTGTGATGGTAGACCTGTCGCATACCGGGGAAAAAACTTTTTATGATGCGATCGCTGCCAGCAGCAAACCCGTACTGGTTTCTCATAGCTCGGTCTGGAATCTCTGCCCCGTTTTCAGGAATGTAAAAGATGACCAGATAAAAGCTGTTGCAAAGAATGGGGGAGTGATCTGTATTAATTTTTATTCCGGCTTTATCAGCCGCAAATGGGATGAAACACAAAAGGAACTGAATGATCCAAACGCGAAAACAAAGTTTTCAGAACAAGGAAACTACCAGGCTGATACGGTTGCCCGGGATAAAGAATGGAGAAAATACCGGAACGAAAGACTCGATGCAGTAAGACCCACCCTTGCAGACCTGGTCAATCATATTGATTATATCGTAAAGCTTGTTGGAGATGATTATGTCGGTATCGGCTCCGACTACGATGGCGTGGGCTCAGTTCCTATCGGTATGGAAGATGTGACCACTTATCCGAAGATCACCGAAGAATTGAAAAGACGCGGCTATTCGGATAAGTCCGTCAAAAAAATACTGGGCAAAAATGTCCTGCGCGTAATGAAGGCCAATTTTAATTAGGCCTACCAGTTCACATTCATTTCTTTTACCGGGCTTTCATTTCCATTGCGATCAACCGCCGATACCGCCACTTTGGTGATCACGATCTGCGTGGTAACCTGTCCCGCTGGTTTCTTAATGGTGAATGCTCTTTCCTTGCTGCTGAGAATTGTATTGCTCCAGCTTCCGCCATAAGAATAATAAACCACCCAATGAAATACATCGGTTGGATCGTTGTGATCCCATTGCAGGCTTACTTCATCACCGGCGGTTGTGATCTTTACAGAGGGGGCTGCGGGCGCTTTATCATCCAGCCAGGGACTTGCCGGAACCAATGCCTGTTGTCGGTAAGGACCGTCTTTGATACCCTTGGTCATATTGGGATTCTTTGTCAGTGATGAAATGCTCCAGTGTACAATGCCTTTGCTTTCGGGCAACATGCCGCGGCTGATCATTAGCTGGCTCAGAATTTCATTTACATTCTTCGCACTGGTATCGCTGCCCACACTTATTCCGGGCCACAGATGCCGCTTCATTGTATTCTCACCGGCCCACCAGCCCAGCAATACAGGAAAACTCTGGCTCATCCTGTTGATCGGCCAGTATAATTGCGGGGTAAAATAATCTATCCAGCCCTTGTTCAGCCAGAGTTTGGCATCCGCGTATAATTGATCGTATTGATCAAAACCGGAGATGGATTCAGGATAGCCCGGCCGCCAGATACCAAACGGACTCAACCCGAATTTTACATGCGGTTTAGTCGCTTTGATATCTTTATATAAACGTTCAATAAAAACATTGACCGCATTTCTTCGCCAGTCACCCCTTGATAATTTGCCACCGCTTTGCTGGTAAACTCTCCAGCTGGCAGTATCAGGGAAATCGGCATTCCCGTTATAAGATGGGTAAGGATAGAAATAATCATCAAAATGAACACCATCAATATCATAGCGTTTTACCAGGTCCATCACGACGGCTGTTGAATGGTCCTGTGTACCTTGTTGTGCGGGATCCAGCCACCAGTATCCTTCTTTAAGAAATAATGCCAGTTCTGGTCTTTTCTTTATGATCGAATTTTCGGTGACCTCTTTGCCATCTTTGTGATGCGCCCGGTAAGGATTGAGCCATACATGTAATTCAATACCCCTGTCATGCGATTCTTTGACCCAGAATTCCAGGGGATCATAAAATGGATCGGGAGCTTTTCCCTGTTGGCCAGTGAGATAATACGACCAGGGTTCCAGGTCGCTTTTGTAAAGTGCATCGCATTGGGGACGCACCTGCAGTATGACGGCATTAAAATTATTCGTGGATAAAAAATCAAGCAGCTTTATTGCTTCGGCTTTTTGTTCTTCCACGGGCAGCCCGGGTTTGCTGGGCCAGTTGATATTGGCAACCGTGGCAACCCATGCTGCCCTGAACTCCCTCATCGCAGCGGGTGCTCCGGGTTTACTGCTACTGGTAGTACTTGTTACAGGTTTTGTATTGCTGCAGGAACTGATCAATACGATAATACCAAATAAACAGAGGGCGGCTATTAATTTTCTTTTCATCTTATTTTTAGTTGGGGTCGTTTAAAAATAAGATAAAAAGCCTGAAAAATCTGCGGGTTTGTGCGGCGCTAAAAGCTAATAGCTGATAGCAATTAGCTTTTAGTTAGTCCCATTTCCCTGTATATCTTTTAAAACTATCTCAGGAAAAGCATTTCCCTGTATTTTGGTAAATACCATTCCCTGTCATCAACTAATAATTCAAGTTTATCTACATTGTAACGGATATCGTCAAAGAATACATCCTTCACCTGGCTCTGGTAAGCGATGGCCTTGGTCCGGGTGTTGTCAATATTGTTACAGATCTTTCTAGCCTCGATCATTTTTTCCACGAGATCACTTGTGTTGTTGATATGCTCCGATATCTTCCCGAGTATCTGCTTTTGGTTCCTGTAACCCGGTTCAGCGATCCCGGCTTCCTGGAGACCTTTGATATTATTTGCCAGCAGGTTTTGGTATCGGATCGCTGCGGGGAGAATATGACTCGTAGCGAGTTCGCCCATGATACGGCTTTCGATCTGCACCTTCTTGATATATTTTTCCAGCTCTATCTCGTGTCTTGCTTCCAGTTCGCTGTGCGTGTAAATATTGTTACTTTCGAATAGTTTCTTGGCTTTTTCAGTCACCATGGCGTCGAGGGCCAGCGGTGTGGTCTTTACATTGGGTAATCCTCTTTTCTCCGCTTCTTTCTCCCAGGCCTGGCTGTAGCCGTCACCTTCAAACAATACTTTTTCACTGCTCACAATGTATTGACGAATCGTTTGCATGATGGCACTTTCTTTTTTCTCACCTTTTTCGATCAGTCCATCCACTTCTTTTTTGAATTGTTTCAGCGTGTCGGCCATGATGGTGTTCAGCACAGTCATTGGGTTGGCGCAGTTAGCGGAAGACCCAACGGCACGGAATTCAAATTTATTACCGGTAAAGGCGAACGGAGAAGTACGGTTACGATCAGTATTGTCCAACAATAGTTCAGGAATACTTTTGTGAATATCAATCTTCAGCATGCTTTCATCGGCCTCATCCATTTTTTCCGACACCCTTTCTTTTACATCCTGTAAAACTTTTGAAAGATGCTGGCCGATAAATACGGAAATGATGGCGGGCGGCGCTTCATTGGCCCCCAGTCGGTGATCATTCGGTGCTGAAGCAATGGAAGATCTCAGTACATCTGCATAATCGTGCACGGCTTTAATGGTGTTGACAAAAAAAGTAAGGAACATCAGGTTGGTCTTTGGGGTCTTACCAGGCGCCAGCAGGTTAACGCCTGTATCCGTGGCCATGCTCCAGTTATTGTGCTTTCCGCTTCCGTTGATACCGGCAAATGGTTTTTCATGCAATAATACCCGCAGGCCATGACGCCGCGCAACCCTCTCCATCACATCCATCAGTAAAGAGTTGTGGTCAACGGCAACACTTACTTCTTCAAAAATTGGTGCGCACTCATACTGGCCGGGCGCTACTTCATTGTGTCTTGTTCTCAACGGTATCCCCAACTTATAAGATTCGGATTCAAAATCTCTCATGTAAGCATATACTCTTTCGGGGATCGAGCCGAAATAATGATCTTCCAATTGCTGGTTCTTCGCGGATGTATGACCATACACGGTTCTGCCCGTCATCACCAGGTCGGGTCTTGCCGTGAACAATGCCTCATCCATCACAAAATATTCTTGTTCCCATCCTAGAGTGGCTGTTACCCGGGTCACATTCTTATCAAAATAATTACACACATCCACGGCTGCCTTATTCAACGATTCCAAAGCTTTCAGCAAAGGAGCTTTGTAATCAAGTGACTCCCCGGTATACGAAACAAAGATGGTGGGGATACACAATGTTTTCCCGTTGCCGATCTCCATGATAAAAGCTGGAGAGGAAGGATCCCATGCGGTATAGCCTCTTGCTTCGAAAGTCGCTCTTAATCCTCCGCTCGGAAAAGAGGAAGCATCGGGTTCCTGTTGTATCAGGGCATCGCCTTCAAATTGTTCAATGGGAGTACCATCGCCTTTTAAGGTAAAGAAGGAATCATGTTTTTCAGCGGTAGTACCGGTAAGCGGCTGGAACCAATGGGTGAAATGTGTTACACCCTTGCTTTCTGCCCAGGCACGGATACCATTGGCAATCTGGTTGGCCATGGAGCGGTCGATCTTCTGGCTGGTTTTGATGGATCCCTGCAGGCTTTTGAACGCCTCATCACTTAAAAATTCACGGGCTGTTTTTAGCGTGAATACATTGCTGCCAAAGATCCCGGTGATCTTGGCACTGCTCTCTGTTACTTTTTCGATGGAAGTTGAGAGGTTTTGTATAGCATTAAATCGGAGTGACATTTGTTTGTTTTTGTGCAAAACAAATGATTTTAACCGGATTTATTCAAAGATTTTACAAAATTGTGAGTAAAAACTGAATAATTTTTGACCAGGTCATTTAAATTTCGGTTTTCTCCTCGGAATTTTTAATATTATTTTTATTTTTAATATTATTGCTAAAAAGCCTGCCCAGCCTTTTCCAGTCTATTTGCGCAGCCATCGGTATGACCAGGAAGGGCATGATTACACTCCGGTAACGTACGATGGCCCCCAGATTATTTACACTGAACCCGATTGCCAGCAAAAGGGAGAGCGAGAAGAATATACAGAAGTACATCAGTGTTTTTGAACGCAACCCATTGGTGCGGAATAAGAGAAACAAAACGAACATCAGTAATAAACAATCGATCTCGATCGCCGCAGCAAGAGAAAGTATATGACGCACATCGCTCGGGTAGGGTCTTATGGTTGACAGGTTAATAGCCTGCGGTGTATTCTTTAAAAAACTGATCGCCGTTGGTTGCAGCTCCTTGATCGGTATGCTGGAATTGCCACCTTTCAGCTGGATAAACTCCTGTTGCTTGTTGACCACTGCTTGCGGAAAATCAAGACGCGGATTGATATACCTCAGTGTAAAGAAAAGCACCGCAAAGACCAGGTATAAGGTCCCGAATATCACGACACGGTAAGCCGGCCATTTATTCGCCAGCAACCAGGCCAGCAGCGCAGGAAAAATGATAATGATCAGGAAGTTCCGCAGACTTAACAGGAGCAGGAAACCGATGATCATACAGGTGATCCTCCTGAAACCTAATCTTTTTTCCTTCAAACCGAAATAGACGCAGTAAACGATCAGGCTGATCCCGGTGAAAATAAGTCCCTCTTTATGTATCCCGCTTGTCCAGTACAGGAAAGAAGGCACCAGGAAGGTTGCCAGCAATACCGTGGTTTTCTTTTCCGGGAATACATCGGTCATCACTTTATATATGGCAATGGTGCCAAATAATGTGATAAAGGAGTAAAAGATCACATTGACATAATAATGCCCGAAACTGAAAATATTAAAGACCGATAAAACTTTGATAAAGAGGTTGCCTTTCAGATCGTTCCAGTAAGAGTCTGTTGTCTCAAAGAATTTAGAAACACCAGCTTCATAGGGATCCTTGAAAAGATTGGTGAAATACTCATGGGGATCGTTGAACAATAAATGGTATTCCTGGATACTGCTGGTATGGAATCCCCAGGTATCCTGCATTTGGGCCAGGCCCCCATAATAAAGACCTATCCAGCCATAGAATATTCCCGCCATGATCTTTAATAAAAGAATGATGATCAGTTGCGGCTGGCTTAAACCGGTACCGGTAAAGAATTTTACTTTGGTAACCAGCCAGGCAAATAGGACAAGCCAGGCAACAAAAAGCAGGTACTCCAATGGTAAAGGTTTATCCCGCAAAATAGCCATTATTGCGGTGATTGTCAGCACAAAGTTGACAAGTTCTACTTTCCCGTCAACAACAAATTGTAAATTTGCTGCCTGCCTGCCGAAGCAATTTTTGCGAAGGCAGGGTTCAATCTAAAAACTCCTGCAAACCGAACGTTAAAATGGAAATAACTGTAAAAACAGCGCAGCAACTTCGGCTGACGGAACATGAATTCAGATTGATCTGTGAGAAATTAGGTCGTACTCCCAACTTCAATGAGCTCTGTGCCTTCTCGGGTATGTGGAGTGAACATTGCAGTTATAAGAATTCCATCAAATGGCTAAAGACATTACCGAGGGAAGGTGGAAGGATGCTGGTAAAAGCAGGTGAAGAGAATGCCGGCCTGATGGATATCGGTGACGGTCTCGGTGTTGTATTTAAAATCGAATCACATAATCATCCCTCCGCGATCGAACCATTCCAGGGCGCGGCAACAGGAATAGGAGGGATACACCGCGATATTTTTACGATGGGCGCCAGGCCTATCGCTGCTTTGAACTCGCTCCGTTTCGGTAACCTCGAAGAAGACAAGACCCAGCATCTTCTATCAGGTGTCGTACACGGCATCGGTCATTATGGTAATTGTTTTGGCGTACCGACTGTCGGGGGAGAGATCTATTTTGATGAATGTTATCATACCAACCCACTGGTGAATGCGATGAGTGTGGGGATCGTGAAAGCAGGAGAAACAGTTTCCGCAACAGCGCTTGGAAAAGGCAACCCGGTGATGTTTGTAGGTAGTGCCACCGGTAAGGACGGTATCGGGGGAGCTTCTTTTGCATCGGCTGATATAACTGCCGAAAGTGCACAGGACCTTCCTGCCGTACAAGTGGGCGATCCTTTCCAGGAAAAAAAATTACTCGAAGCCTGTCTCGAAGTCATCCAGACGGGAGCAGTAGTGGGAATGCAGGACATGGGTGCGGCAGGAATTATTTGTTCTACCGCGGAGATGAGCGCCAAGGGCGAAGTGGGTATGCGGATTGATTTAGATAAAGTGCCTACCCGACAGGCCAATATGAAAACCTGGGAATTGCTCTTAAGTGAAAGCCAGGAAAGGATGTTGCTGGTTGCCCAAAAAGGAAGAGAGGACGAAGTGACAAAGATCTTCAGCAATTGGGATCTTCCTTGTTCGGTTATCGGCGAAGTGACCGATGATGGCATCCTTAATTTTTATATGCACGGAGAACTGGAAGCATCCTTACCGGCACACGAACTGGTATTGGGTGGCGGAGCCCCGCAATACGACCGGGAGTACAAAGAGCCTGCTTATTTTTCGGCTATCAAAAAATTTGATGCTGATACAATTCCTGTTCCGAAAAATTTAAAAACAGTCGCGGAAACACTTCTCCAGCTTCCCTCTATTGCTTCCAAGAGATGGATATATAACCAGTATGACAGCATGGTGGGAACGAATAATGTTTCTACCAATGCGCCGACTGCTGCACCCCTGGTCAGTATCAAGGGTACCACGAAGGCGCTTGCTATAACAACAGATTGTAATAGCCGTTATGTTTTTGCTGATCCATATAAGGGCACGATGATCGCGGTGAGTGAAGCGGCTAGAAATATTGTTTGTACAGGTGCGCTGCCCCTGGGAGTAACGAATTGCCTGAATTTCGGCAATCCTTACGATCCGGAAGTGTATTACCAGTTTGTTCATGCGATAAAAGGGATGGGTGAAGCCTGCAGGAAATTTGAAACACCGGTGACGGGGGGGAATGTGAGTTTCTATAACCAGAATCCTGATGGGCCAGTTTATCCCACACCTACAATAGGAATGGTTGGCCTGCTGGAAGATATTGCTGATAAAATGACCCTTGATTTTAAAGAGGAAGGCGATTTGATCTACCTGCTCGGGGTCACCAACAATGATATTAATTCATCGCAGTATCTCAGTAAGATCTGTGAGGTTGAGTTTTCTCCTGCACCCTATTTTGATCTGGAAGAGGAATACCAGCTGCAGCAAAAAATAAGGCAACTGATCGAATCAAAAATGATTCAGTCGGCCCATGATACCAGCGAAGGCGGTTTGTTCACCACCCTTTGCGAAGCAGGCTTTCACCGGGAACTTGGTTTTTCGGTTCTTACAAAAGGAGGTATTCGGAAAGATGCATTTCTTTTTGGCGAAGGGCAAAGCAGGGTGGTGGTGACAGTTGCATTAGAAGACGTGCAACACTTTGAAAAAGCATTGGGCGATTTTCCTTTTGAAAAATTAGGGGTGGTGACCAGCGGTGAAATGGTGATCGATGGTGATTTCTGGGGCACGATCGACTGGTGGCAGGAAAAATATGATACGGCCATTGAAAACTATTTATCTAAAGAAGAAGCCGGTTCGGCATTAAGTTCAATATAATGGAGAAGGATAAAAGGATATTGCTCACCGGGGCTGCCGGTTTTATTGGCAGCTACCTGCTGGGCTACCTGAATAAAAAAGGATACAGTAATATTATTATTGTTGACGATTTCAGTGAAGAAGACAAGTGGTTCAATTTCGATTCCAAACAATTCACGGAGAAGATCGAAAGAGAAGTACTCTTTGAATGGCTGGAAAGTAGTAATCCGGCGATCGATTTTGTTTTTCACCTCGGTGCCCGCACAGATACTGCTGAATTCGATTACTCGGTGCATGAAAAACTGAATGTTCAATATTCAAAGAAGATATGGGAGTATTGCAGTAATAAAAACATTCCGTTAGTATATGCTTCTTCAGCGGCCACTTACGGTAGTGGCGAACTGGGTTACAAAGATGATCATGATCTGGTTGAACAACTGCAACCACTCAATCCCTATGGCGTTTCCAAGAATGAGTTTGATAAATGGGCAATCAGGGAGAGTCGGGTCGGGAGCCGGGAGCCAGTTCCGCCTTTTTGGGCAGGATTAAAATTTTTTAATGTCTATGGTCCGAACGAGTACCACAAAGGCCGGATGGCGAGTGTGATATTTCATTCTTATAACCAGGCAAAAGCTACCGGTAAAGTAAAACTGTTCAGATCCCATAAGCCGGAATTTGAGGATGGAAAGCAACTCCGGGATTTCATTTATGTGGAAGATGTCGCGGCAGTTTGTTATTGGCTCATGGAGCACCCGGTCGCCCCGGGCTTGTATAATCTCGGTACGGGGAAAGCCCGCACATTCGAGGACCTGGTAAAAGCAACCTTTGCCGGGCTGGGGATGGATTCTGTTATTGAATACATTGATATGCCCGAAGATATCAGGGATAAATACCAGTATTTCACAGAAGCCGATATGAACAAACTGCAGATGGCCGGTTATTCCCAAAAATTTCATTCACTGGAAGAAGGGGTGGGAGATTATGTCAGGAATTTCCTGTTGAAAAGAGCTTATTATTAAAATAAAAGGAGCGACATAAGTCACTCCTTTTTGCTGAAATATTCGCAACTGGAAAAAGGGTTCTATTTTTTTGGCATCAGTACCGCGTCGATCACATAAGTAACACCATTGCTGGAAATCACATCTGCAATGGTAATGTTGGCCATCCCACCTTTCGCATCATGAACCATCCATTTATTATCCTTATAATGGATCGTTAACTCCTCTCCCTGGACCGTCTTTAATTTCTGGCCGTCTTTGAGATCAGTGGATTTCATGCCACCAGCGACTACATGGTAAGTAAGTATACCTGCAAGGGCAGATTTATTCTCAGGTTTTAGCAGGTTGTCAACAGTACCCGCAGGCAATTTGGCAAATGCTTCATTGGTTGGTGCAAATACGGTAAAAGGCCCAGCACTTTTTAAGGTCTCTACGAGGCCGGCAGCTTTTACGGCAGCCACCAGGGTGGTATGATCAGCAGAACCTGCTGCGTTGTCAACAATGTCTTTAGAGGGCACCATATTGGCTCCACCTACCATGACTCCCTTTTCCTCATCCATTTTGGGCTCCATATTGTTATTGTTCATTGTTGCGGTATCCTCCATTTTCGTTTCCTTTGTTGTCTTCGAATCATTGTTGCAGGCAACAAAACTGGCGGAAGCAAATGCTGCTATGGCAAGCAGGGAAAACATGTTCTTTTGCATAAAATATTTATTTGGTTTACTTGAATAATGGAACATATACGGGCAAGAATTGTTCCCGGATCTTAAAAAATAAATTATTTCCTGGTTGTGTCTAATAAGAAAGGGATAAAAGGCTTCTTTCCTTATACAAAGCGCTTTTCGGCCGGGTCATTATCTTTACCAAAACTATAGTATGGGTAAAAAAATCACCATTATCGGGGGCGGGAATCTCGGCACAGCCATCGCTGAAGGTCTTTTGTCAAGCAAATTCAGCAAGGCCCAGGAGATCATCGTCACCAAAAGGAATACGGCAACGCTCCGCTCACTGGAGCAAAAGGGCATTACCATCACCAGTGATAATGCAATGGCAGTAAAGAAAAGCGAGATCATCATCCTTGCCGTAAAACCTTTCCAGGTGAATGAGGTACTCGGTAGCATAAAAAAAGAACTCAGCGGTAATAAACTCCTTATCTCTGTTGTCACAGGCGTTACGATCTCGCAGGTGGAAGAGATTATTAAAAAGAAGCTGCCGTTTTTTCGTGCCATGCCGAATACCGCCATCGCGATCCGGGAAAGTATGACCTGTATCTGCGGGCGGAATGCAGGCGAAACCGAAATAAAATATGTGCATGATCTTTTCAGTACACTCGGCAAAGTGGTAACGATCGATGAGAAGTTGATGGAAGCTGCTACGATATTGGGGGCCTGTGGTACGGCTTATGCTATGCGTTATATCCGTGCAAACATCCAGGGCGGAATCGAGATCGGTTTTGACGCGGCAACCGCCTCACTGATCGCGGCGCAAACAGTGAAAGGAGCAGCGGAGTTATTACTGCAAAAAGGCACGCATCCTGAACAAGAGATCGATAAAGTGACCACTCCAAAAGGATGTACAATCGCGGGGTTGAACGAGATGGAACACCAGGGATTCAGTTCCTCGCTGATTCGGGGGATCGTAGCAAGCTATCAGAAGATAGCGAAGGATTGATTTGTCCCGGAAATATATCTGGGACTTGCTCCCATAGGGATCTTTTATGGGTAATAAATGCTATAACACACAAGGCGTCCCTTCGGGACGCTTCGTGTAAACTACATCATAGCTATCGCACCAAACGTTCCTACCGGAACGTTAACACGATTTGGAACACATGAGCTGTTCATATAAAAATTCTTATTGTTTATACACTACCCCATCCTTCATTACAAAAACTACTTTTCCAAAAACTTTGGGGTCTTTTGAAGGATCCCCATCCACCGCCACTATATCCGCTATCTTACCTGCTTCAATACTCCCGATTTTGTCTTTTTGTCCCAGCAGGTCAGCGGCATTGATCGTTGCTGCTTTAATCGCTTCCATGGCCGGCATACCCGCTTCGATCATATAACCGAACTCCAGCCAGTTCAAGCCGTGCTTATAAACACCGGCGTCAGTACCAAAAGCGATCTTCACCCCGGCTTTATATGCTTTGGCAAAAGTGGCTTGTATCTGGGGGCCAGTGGCCAATGCTTTTGGTGTAACGATATCGGTATAATAACCCGGGATCTTGGCACTATCAGCGGTTGATTTACCTGCAGTGATCGTTGGCACTAAATATGTCCCGTATTTTTTCATGAGCTCGATCACTTCATCATCCATGAATGTTCCATGTTCGATCGAACTAACACCGCCACGGATCGCCCTTTTCATTCCTTCGGCGCCATGTGCATGTGCCGCCACTTTATAACCATAATCTTTTGCAGCGGTAACAATGGCTTTCACTTCCTCTTCGGTAAACTGCGCATTTGCCCCGTCTTTAGCCTGGCTTAATACCCCGCCTGTTGCTGTGATCTTGATCAGGTCTGAGCCTTCCTTGTAACGTTGTCTTACTGCATGGTAGGCATCCTCAGGTCCGTTGATTACGCCTTCCTTCGGCCCGGGATCGCCCATCAGGTCTTTTCGGTAACCATTAGTAGGATCGGCGTGACCGCCCGTGGTTGCAATGGATTTCCCGGCTGTGAATATTCTTGGACCGACCACCAGGCCTTTGTTGATCGCGTTGCGTAAAGAAATATTCACCCCGCTACCGCCAAGGTCCCTTACCGTTGTAAAACCGGCCATCAGGGTCACATTGGCATATTGAAGGGATTGAAAAGCCACATCGGCCGGATTATCTATAAACTTATCCGCAACAGCTCCTTTTTTTGTTTCGCTTTCCAGGTGCACATGCATATCGATCCAGCCGGGGGTAACCGTTCTTGTCTTTAAGTCGATGGTCCTGTCGCCGGCACCTGCGGCAAAAAAACCGTTTTCAACAGCGGTTATCTTATTCCGCTCCACGATGATCGTCATATTCTTTTTGGGTTCAGCAGCGATCCCATCTATCAGTGTGCCGCACCAGATATAGGTTTTCTGGCCATTGGAGGATAAGGAAACTACGAAGGTGATGATAACGAGGATGGATCTTCTCATTTTGACAGGTTGAATTACTAAAATAGCGAATCCGGGTTAATCTGGAATTTAAAGGATGAAATCACTGCTGATCTATTTTCACTGGTCTTGTATCTTTTCCTGGTACCGTGTCGGGAGATCCCTTGCTATCTCAGCCTGGACAGGATGAACCCCCGGGGCCGGAAAGAGGACGGCATCCCACCCGGTGGCCGCAGGATCTGGCTGCGCCGGGTAGCTAAATAATCTTCATTAAAAAGACTGCAAAGGGGCCTATTTTCCACGCATTTTTTAGAAACTGTGGATATGAAATTTCAACAGGCAGGAAATTTCTTTTAACTTCGCATGACCTCCCGGAAATTCTTCCATTACACATTCCGCTGGTCAAGTTGACTGGATTTTCCATCAGATCATTTTAAAGTCATTGAACTAAACAAATAACCATTTTGTATGGCTAAATTCATTTTTGTTACGGGGGGGGTTACTTCTTCTTTGGGGAAGGGTATTGTTGCAGCTTCGCTCGCGAAACTACTGCAGGCAAGAGGGCTGAGGGTAACGATACAGAAATTCGATCCTTATATCAACATCGACCCCGGTACCATGAACCCCTATGAACATGGTGAATGTTATGTGACAGAAGATGGCGCTGAAACCGATCTTGATCTTGGGCACTACGAAAGATTCCTCAACATATTTACTTCGCAGGCGAACAATGTAACCACGGGAAGGATCTACCAAACCGTTATCAACAAAGAAAGGGAAGGCGCCTACCTTGGCAAAACAGTTCAGGTGGTTCCGCATATCACTGATGAGATAAAAAGAAGAATGCTCCAGCTTGGACAAAACACTGATTATGATATCGTGATCACGGAGATCGGTGGTACAGTAGGTGATATTGAAAGTTTACCTTTTGTGGAAGCTGTCCGCCAACTGCAATGGGAACTGCCTGAAGAAGATACCGTGGTGGTTCACCTTACCCTGATCCCTTACCTGAAAGCAGCCAAAGAACTAAAGACAAAACCCACCCAGCACAGTGTAAAAATGCTGAGCCAGGAAGGGGTGCACCCGGATATCCTTGTTTGCAGAACGGAAAGACCCCTGATGCCGGAACTCCGTCGTAAGATCGCTTTGTTCTGTAATGTAAAAATAGAAGCCGTTATTGAAGCAGCAGATGCTCCCACGATCTATGAAGTACCCCTGCTGATGATGCGGGAGAAACTGGACATTATATGTATGAAGAAACTCAATATTAACAACCAGAATGAACCTGAGTTGTCAAAATGGAAAGAGTTTCTCGATAAATTAAAATACCCGAAAAGTAAAGTGACCATTGGGCTGATCGGCAAATACCTTGAACTGCAGGATGCCTATAAATCGATTCTGGAATCATTTATACACGCCGGTGCGATCAATGAATGCCAGGTACAGGTGATCAATATCCACAGTGAATTCATTACGGATGATAATGTGGCAGAAAAACTGGCCGGGCTTGACGGGCTGCTGGTAGCTCCGGGTTTTGGTCATCGTGGCGTGGAAGGAAAGATCGTAGCGGTGAAATATGCCAGGGAGAATGGATTGCCTTTCTTTGGTATCTGTCTTGGTATGCAGATGGCGGCAATCGAATTTGCCCGCAATGTACTAGGGTTAAAAGAGGCGCATTCAACAGAAATGGATCCTCAAACCAAAGAACCTGTAATAGATCTGATGGAAGAACAAAAGAAAGTGACGGCAAAAGGAGGGACCATGCGACTCGGTTCCTATCCCTGCGAAATAAAAGAAGGGAGTCTTGCCCATACGATCTACGGAAAAACAATGGTCAGCGAAAGACACCGTCACCGCTGGGAATTCAATAACAAATATCTTTCCCGCTTTGAAGAAGCCGGTATGAAAGCCAGCGGTAAGAACCCCGGCACCGACCTGGTGGAAATAATTGAACTCTCTGGTCATCCTTTTTTCGTAGGCGTACAGTATCACCCCGAATTGAAAAGTACGGTAGAGAACCCGCAACCGATATTTGTCCATTTTATAAAAGCCGCAAAAGCCTGCGCTGAAAAAAGGACCGAAGTGAAGAACCCGCTTTTGCAAAGTGAAATGATATAGACTGGTCCTTCGACACTTCGGCTGCGCTCAGTGCAAGCTGCTCAGGACTGTTGTTAGTTGCTGGTTGCTGGTTGATACTTGCCGTTCACACTTTCTAATTTCTTATTCCAGACTCCTTATTTCTGAGGCTTTTACCGCCAATTATCGTTGTTCACCGGCATCCCTTAGCCAGTAGCAGAAAACAGGCAGCTGAACCCCGAAACCCGCTATCTTTGCCCCCTCCAAAAAAATGACGAATGAAGTTTGACCGTAACACCGTCCTTGGTTTTGTTATTCTTGCAGCCCTGTTTTTCGGGTATTTCTATTATACCAATAAAGGTCAATCCGCTGTCCGCAAACAAAAACTGGAACAGCAGGCAAGAGAAAAAACGATACAGGATTCAATAGCGCTTGTCAATAAACCGATCCAGGACTCGCTGAACAGGATCAGAGATTCAGCAACCCAGCAAAACATCACGGGTATTTTCACTGATACCATCAAGGCAACCGAGCAGCTGGTCACACTGGAGAATGAATTGATAAAGGTCACGTTCACCAGCAAAGGAGGACAGCCCCAGAAAGTGGAGCTGAAAAAATTCAAAGGACAGGACAGCAACCTGGTTAAGATGGCCGGGACCGGGTTTGATAAAATTGGATACACGATCAACACGGGAAAAGGGGCCAACCAGGGCAGTGCACAAACCAATGACCTGCTTTTCCCCCGGATCGATTCGTCTTCTAAGGATGGCGTTAAGATGGTTTCTTTCACGTTGCAGTCATCCGACAGCAGCGGCGCTTATATCACACATGAGTATTCACTCAGGCCTGATGACTACATGATGGATTTCAATGTGAAGATGAACGGCGCGAATACCTTGCTTACGCAAGGAACCATGAATCTTACCTGGCAATACGCGGCTTCCCAACAGGAGTCGGATATTTCTTATGAAAAACAAAATTCACAAATCGGTTATGTAAAGGATGGCAGCTTTGATTATCATACTATCGGCCGCAAGAGCAGTAAGAATTTCGATGAATCAGTGAACTGGGTAGGTGTAAGACAACGTTTCTTTTTTTCCATATTGGTTGCTAAAAACAATTTCGCGTCAGGAAGAATGGAATGGACAGTTCCGGCGGATTCGGCAAAGACTGTTGTGCTTTCGACTGCCAATATGAAATTGCCCGTACCAGCAGGTTCTCCTTCCGTAATACCATTTAGTCTCTACTACGGTCCCTCCGATTATCATATCCTGAAAAAGTATGATATGAAATTTGAGAAGCTCGTTAACCTTGGCCAGGGTATTTATTCCTTTGTTCGCCCGCTTAACAAGTATGTAATTCTTCCCATTTTTGATTTTCTCAAAAGTTTTGCCGGGGGTATGGGACTTGCGATCGCCCTGCTGACCATTTTTATCAAACTGATCACTTCGCCACTTCTTTATAAAAGCTATCTCAGCGGCGCGAAAATGAAAGTGCTTCGACCGGAGATTGCAAAACTTAAGGAAAAACATGGTGAAGACAGGCAGGCGATGAGTATGGACCAGATGAAGCTGTTCCGTGAAGCAGGCGTTAACCCACTGGGAGGTTGTTTGCCGGCGCTTTTACAGATACCGATCTTCTTTGCCCTTTTTAGTTTATTTAATTCGGATATCGGGCTGCGGGGAGCCAGTTTTCTCTGGTCGCATGATCTTGCTGCCTTCGATGCACCTATTCAATTCGGTGTTCATATTCCCCTGTTGGGATCTCACCTGAGTCTTTTTAATATCGCAGCCGTGCTGACCAGTTTCATGATATCGATGTATAGCATGAGCATGACCCCTGACCAGGGCAACCCGGTGATGAAATACCTGCCGTATATCTTCCCGGTGTTCCTTTTATTCTTCTTTAACAGGCTTCCTTCCGCCCTGACCTGGTACTATACGGTATCGAATATCATTACACTCATCCTGCAGTTCATCATACAAAACTATATCATCGATCACGATAAGATACTGGCGAAAATGGAACTGAACCGGAAAAAGCCAAAGACAAAATCAAAATGGCAGGAACGGATGGAACAAATGCAGGACCAGCAGAAGAAAATGAAGGAAATGCAGCAAAAGAACAGGCGCTGATTCCGTTAAAGAACTCATAATAAGAACCGGGTTTAGCCTATCGCTACCCGGTTTTTTTGATTAAGCAACTTATTGGTTAAATTGGCACGTCTTTTACACTGTTAGGGAGAGAAAAATGAAAATGAAGAAATTATACAACATATTCACGGGGATCATAATACTGTTATCATCCGTGCAAGTAATGGCGCAGCGCAGGCTGACAGAAGCCACCATCTCGTATGATATTGTGATCAATACCAGCAACAAGACACCACAGGCGGCCGATCTCCTGGACGGGGCCACAAGCGTGATCTACCTGAAAGGGAATTCCAGCCGTTCGGAGATGGTAAGTTCCCTGGGTACCCAGTCTACTATCGTGGATGGAAAATCAGGAGCTGTTACGATCCTGAAAGATTATGGCGACCAGAAATACATGATCAAGATGACACCGGATAACTGGAACCAATCCAATAAAAAATACGACGGGGTCAATTTTACTTATATCAAAGAGTTTAAAAAGATCGCCGGTTATGATTGTCAGAAAGCCATCGGAAGAATGGCGGACAGCAGCACATTCGTTGTTTATTTTACCAGGGACCTGCTGCCAATGAACAAGGATTTCCAGTACCTGAACAGGAACTTGCCTGGACTGGCCATGCAATATGAAGCGGTATTGGGAAAAATGATGGTGACCTATACGGTTTCCAATATCAACATGAACCCGGTGGCGCAGTCAAAGTTTGACCTGCCAAAAGCTGGTTATCGTGTACTGACTTACGAAGAAAGTATGGGGAGCGGGAATTAATTCCTTTTAAGCTGCCTGTTGCCGATATCTATCTTTATGTTCTGGAGCATCACCTTCTTTTTCAGCGGAACAATATAAGTGGTGTTCCCTTTTTGCATGGTGACGGTCGTATTAAGACGGATATACTTCTTTTCGTTGGTGTTGATCACCTCATTACCACGGTACAGGTAACCGGAACGAAGAGAGAATGAACCTGGTTTGGAACTTGGTTTGTAAGACAGGAGGGAAGCTTTGGATGAACCGGATTTTTTCTTGCCATCACCCAGGGTGGCAAAAGAACCTGCTGCAGAAACAGCAAGTAAAAGCATGACGGCCAGTTTCCTGCCAATCATCTTCCAGACTATCGTCAGCTTGGGGTGGGTCATTGCTTACAAAAATAAAGACAAAAAGGAATATAAAACAAACCGTTTATCCAGAACTTTAGTAGTTCCTTAACGTGTAAAGATGGCAAATTGTTATGTCAGGTTGCCTTAAATTATAGCTATTTTGCACATATGGGGAAAACTAGAGCCTTTATTCCCAGGTTTTTTTGATTTAACTTGTTGGTAATAACAGATTTCAAGGGGGCAAAGGGCCCGATTGCTGTCGGGATTACTGACTGACGGCTCTTTAAAAGTTTTGTTCACCAAAAGCGGGATGTAGATGAAAGAAAACAATCCTCACCGGGAAGACCGGGAACAAATCCGGGAACTGCTTAAACGATTCGAAAACCTCAAAAATGGCCACCGCCACTCCTTTATTGAAGAAGATGCTTTTGAAAAAATAATCGACCACTACCAGGAAAAAGAAGACCTCAGCAGGGCAATGGAGGCGGCTGAACTGGGCTCGGAACAATACCCTTATTCGTCACTGCTCCTTATCAAAAAGGCAGATATCCTCCTTTCACAGCGACGCTACCAGGATGCGCTGGATACACTCGAGCAGGCTTCCCTGCTCGACAGCAGTGATATCAATTCTTATATCCTTAAAACAGATGCTTACCTGGCACTTGACCAGCAGGAAAAAGCCGTTCAATTACTACAAGAAGCACTTTCCCTGTTCGAAGGCGAGGAAAGGACCGAACTGCTTTTCGAACTGGCGGATGTTTATGATGACTACGAGGATTTTGACAGGGTCTTTGATTGTCTTAAAATGGTACTCGAAGACGAACCGAATAACGAGGAGGCTTTGTACAAGATCTGTTTCTGGACCGAATTTACTGGCCGTAACGAAGAAAGTATCCGGCTACACCAGCAGATCATCGATGAGTATCCGTATAATGAACTGGCCTGGTTCAACCTGGCGGCTGCCTACCAAGGTCTGAAACTGTATGAAAAATCCGTCGATGCTTACCAGTATGCCATTACGATTGATGAGAAATTCGACTATGCTTATCGCAATATGGGGGATGCTTATATCCGCCTGCGCAAGTATAAGGAAGCGATTGAAGCGCTAGAAAAGGTAAATGAACTGGCCAAACCTGAAGATGTGATCTTTGAAGCCATCGGTCATTGTTATGACAGGCTAAGGAATTTTGCCCAGGCAAGGTTTTATTACCGCAAAGCGTCGCATCTACGCCAGGACGACAGCAAACTGTTTTATAAGATCGCCTGTACCTATTTTAATGAAGGTCTTTGGGAGAACTGCATCAAACAGCTTGAGACTGCCATGAAGATACACCGCCAGCAATCGGAGTATAACCTGCTGATGGGTGAATGCAAAATGCAGCTTGGTTTATTCAAGGATGCTGTACAGTATTTTTCCAATGTTGTGAGGCTGCGTCCGCGGAATGCAGGTGGCTGGGAAGCGCTGATCCGTTGTTTATACAAAGCTGGATACATGGAGGAAGCGCTGGAACAAACAGGGGCAGCGATGCGGGTGACCAACCGTAAACCCTTATTCCTTTTTTATAAAGCCTCCGTTTTATTTGCTTCAGGAAAAACAAAGGAAGCCATTCTGCAGCTCGAGGAAGCGATGCTGAAAGCACCCAAACTGCTGAAGAAATTCGTTGAACTCAATCCTTCCATACTGCAAAACCAACTGGTTGTGGATGTACTGGCGCGGTTCAAGAGAAATAAGTCTATCTGATAGGTAGACTGGTAATCCGGCAGTTCAGGCGACTTTTGCTGATTCTTCCCTATTTTTGCGACCGTCTTTGTGAATCATCAAACCAACAAGCATGAATTTTAATTTGTCGCAGATCCCGGAAAGAAAACTGAAGCCCCGCCAGTCAGGTTTGACCATGGTCATGGATAAAGGCCTCAGCGTGGAAGAGGCCAGGAATTTTATGAGCGCAGCGCATCCTCATGTGGATATCGTGAAACTGGGTTTTGGCACTTCATTCGTTACTCCCAACCTGAAAGAGAAGCTGGAAGTGTACCGGTCATACGATATTCCCGTTTATTTCGGCGGCACCTTGTTTGAAGCCTTCCTGATTCGCAACCAGTTTGATGATTATATAAAAGTATGCGCTGAATTCGGCATCAGTTATATGGAGGTCAGCGACGGGTCGGTCACGATCCCGCATGCCGAAAAATGCGGCTATATCGAGAAACTTACTAAATACGGAACGGTTCTGAGCGAAGTCGGAAGTAAGGATGCCGCGCATATCATCCCTCCTTATAAATGGATCGAGCTGATGAAGGCCGAGCTGGAAGCCGGCTCTACGTATGTGATCGCGGAAGCAAGGGAAGCAGGTAATGTGGGGATTTACCGTGGCAGTGGGGAAGTGAGAGAAGGTCTTGTCCAGGAAATACTGACGCAGATAGACGCTGAAAAAATAATCTGGGAAGCACCGCAGAAAGCGCAACAACTGTATTTTATCGAACTGGTAGGCTGCAATGCCAACCTCGGTAATATAGCTCCCAGTGAAGTGATACCGCTGGAAACGATGCGTATCGGTCTCCGGGGCGATACCTTCAGTTTATACCTTGATAAAAAAGAAGCCTGATGCGGCTGTTCGGACTCATCGGTTATCCCTTGTCTCATTCTTTTTCTGAAAAATATTTCACTAAAAAGTTTGAACAGGAAGAGATCACCGGGTGCAGGTATGAATTATTCCCGCTTAAAACGATTGATGAATTCCAGGTTTTATTAGAGCGTCATCCTGAACTGGAGGGATTGAATATTACCATTCCCTACAAGAAAAAGATCCTGGCCTTTCTTGATTCCCACAATATTCCAGAAGGGCTGAACGCCTGTAACTGTATCAATATATCAGCGGGGAAACTGAGTGGGTATAATACTGATATCACTGGTTTTGAAAGGAGCCTGAAACCCTTACTGAGATCTTATCATAAACAGGCCATGGTCCTGGGAAATGGGGGTGCGGCAGCCGCTGTCATTTTTGTTTTAAAAAAATTGGGGATCAGCTTTGAAATTGTCAGCCGCAAAATTCATGATGGGTCAACACTTACTTACAAGGATGTTGATAAAAGGATAATGAACGATTGCCCGCTAATTATCAATACAACACCTGTAGGTATGTACCCGGATGAAGGGAATTGCCCCGAGCTGCCTTATAAACATATTTCTGACAAGCACCTGCTTTATGATATGGTGTATAATCCTGCAAAAACATTATTCCTGCAAAAAGGGGAAAAGCAGGGCGCCAGTATAAAGAACGGGGAGGAAATGCTGGTACTGCAGGCGGAAGAAAGCTGGAGGATATGGAATGGATGAGATGATAGATGAAAACTGGTAGATAAAAGTTTTTTCTCTATTCGATGTTTTTTGCAAAGTGAAAGACTGTTACACAAAAAGCAGTTTTTATCTTTCATCTATTATCTTTTATCTATTATCTACCTTTCATCTTACTCCTCGCTTCTTCGGGAACAGACACGATTTTTTTTCTTTCATAATCGTAACAGATCATCCCGGTTTTGGCTGCTGCTACCAGTATTGTTTTATCCCCGGATATTTTTTCAAGTTGATACAACAGTTCGAAACCGATCTTTGATAACTCGCCTGTTGTTACGGATGCCTTCACAATATCGCCGTAAAACAGTTCGCTTTTGAATTCAATGGTTGCAGCTGCCATGATCATTCCCACTCCGCCAAAATTCATTTCGGTGTAACCCATTTGTCTGAAAAACTGCATCCTCGCTTCGTGGATGATGGTAAGGATGGTGTCATTGCCCACATGCCCGCCGTAATTGATATCGGTGATGCGGACGGGTATTTCGCAGGAAAAAAAGAATTTGCCGGGTAAACTGATCTTTGCCCTTGCCATGCAGGATGTTTCGATAAAATTAGTGAAACAGGCGAAGGAAATTAATTATCCTGGAGAGAATTCACAAGACTGAGTATATCCATGAAATTACCGGGTGAATGCATGTTAGCGGGGTTGCCTATTTTCTCCCTCCATCTTTTCATCTGGTCCACGCAATTCTTGTCCTGTTCTTCCCCGGAAACACAACATACCAGATCGCTCAATTTTTTTGACATACGGATGATATTGCCATCAGGGGTCATGAGTACAATGTAACGATCGGCCATACTCTCCACCGGCATGATATTGTCAAAACCCAGACCCCGCAGGCCCGGTTGGTATTCGTCTTCTTCCGGTGCGCTGAAATAGAAAGAGGCCGCATTCTTTATTTTACTTTGCTGACGGGTGTCAAGTTTTGCATAGGTTTTCTTGCTGGATTCAAGCGCCCTTTCGTTTTGAGCTTCATTCAATGACGCGTTAACATCTTCCACGGCAACATTTTTTCCTATCCCGGTCCCAGGCTGAACTGCCTTGCTGTCATTGGCCGGGGATTGGGTCTTTTCTTTATCAGCCACTTCCTTGCCTGTTGTCTTGCCATTAAAGAGCTGCAAACTGCCCCAGGCGAGAAATGCGATCACCGCAGCTGCGGCGGCATATTTTATCCAGGGGGCGATCCTGCTGCGGAAAGGAGCATGTGTGGCCTGTTCAGCATTCAATGCGTTTTCAATATTGGCCCAGGCAGCGACCGGGGGAATCACTTCGATACCGGCAAGCTTTGCCGCATAATCATTCACCAATAAAGGTTCATCCAATGCAGCAGTAATGCCCTGCCATACATGAGGAGGTGGAGTGATCCCGAACGAATGGAGTCTTGATGGGTATTTATGTGCGATGTCAGCTTCGTCAAGTTCAGCAGCGATCTTCTCCCATACCCCCGTAGGTGGGGCTATTTCGTAATTATACATTTTATGTTGCGATCCGCTGCTCATTTGTTTGTTCTTTTTCCCCGTTGCTTATCAATAAATGTTCTTACCATATCCTGCAAAATCACTTTTGCTCTTGATAACTGCGATTTGCTGGTGCCTTCGCTGATACCGAGCATATCCGCGATCTCCTTGTGCGTGTATCCTTCGACCACGTACATGTTGAAGACCGTACGGTAGCCGGGGGATAGTTCCTGCACCAGTGATAAGATATCTTTTTCGGCCAGCTCATCCAGTACAGAAGTGTATTTTCCTTCGATGCTGTTCTCTTCTTTTTCCGTGACCGGCATGAGGTATCTTTTGCGGCGGAAATGTTCAATGGCGGTATTTACAAAGATCCGCCTTACCCACCCTTCAAAGGATCCTTCGCTGCGAAAACTGTCCAGTTTTTTAAAGATCTTGATAAAACCTTCCTGTAGTATGTCTTCTGCCTCTTCGGCGTTGCCGGCATACCGCAGGCAGACGGCATACATCCGGGGGGAGAACCGGCGATACAGTTCTTCCTGCATTCTCCGGTTGCCTTGTATGCATCCAAGAATTAAGTCGCTGTCGGAGATATTTTGGTTGCGTTCGGGTGTCAAAATCAATGATTTGCTGTTAGGTTATTCAAAAATGCTACCAGCTTTTCGGTAGCTTTTTTCCGGTGGCTGTACCGGTTCTTTTCCTCCATGCTCATTTCAGCAAAGGTTATCGAAGATCCCGCGGGAATAAAGACTGGGTCATAGCCAAAACCCTGGTTTCCTCTTTTTCCCCCGGTAATACTGCCTTCGCAAATGCCCTCAAAAAGCGTTACCCTGCCATCAATTAACAAGGATATAACGGTCCGGAATCGCGCAGCACGATCTCTACGATCTCCCAAATTAATCAAAACCTTTTCAATGTTGGCATCGAATGAACGATTATGCCCTGCATACCGGGCGCTTTTTACACCCGGTTCCCCGCCTAGCGCCGTCACTTCAAGTCCCGTATCCTCGCTAAAACAGTTTGTCCCGGTCATTTCAAAAATGGTCCTGGATTTACCCGAAGCATTTTCTTCCAGTGTAGCATAAGGTTCGGGGATATCAATATCGATCCCGGCTTCCGAGAGAGTGATGATGTCCAGGTCTTTCCCGGTAATGGCACGGATCTCTTCCACTTTATGCTGGTTATTGGTAGCAAAGATCAATCGCATGAAACACAAATAATTTCTAGAGGTTAAAAAGTCGTTTTAAACAAACCCACAATTTGCTTTTTTCTACACGGTCATTTTCCAGCTCTCTTAAGGAGGGGGAGAACAGGAAGGAATTATTTGCGAATGCCTGGATCTGGTAAGGAGGAAAATTCATCGGCAATCCAAAATTGGATGGCTCTACATCAAACAGTAAAACGATCCTGCTTTTAAAAAAAACAAGTAACTCTTTATAAGAAGAGGACTGGTTGGCAATATTGAAAATGGCTGTATCGTCGATGCTTAGTTTACAGGCATTCAATATTCCTGTGAGAAAGGCCAGTTCATGATCGGGCAGGTAAGTGATCCCCGGGTTGTCAATGATAACCAGGATCTGTTTTTGATTCTTCCCGAGATATTTCCATGGATATTTGTTGTTTTCCTCATTTTCATTGGTAACCGTCATAGCCTGCGCCCTGTTTGGAGCTGGCATATCGTTTGTTTCAACAAGGTGATCAGTATAGAGTCCGGCTATAACAGAGGCGGGTAATTCGATGTGATTCAAATCCATAAAACCTTTAGTAATTAATACGAATGGGTGTTAGTTTTTTTCGTTTCTTTGGCCTTTCAAAAATAATCTTTTATGATCGCAGCTATGGATATTTCGATAAGAAAGGCGGAAAGCAGCAAATTAAAGGAGCTGAACCTTGAGAACATGCCTTTTGGCCGTTATTTCAGCGACCATATGCTCGAAGCCGATTACGAGAATGGCGAGTGGAAGAATATTGAAATAAAACCTTACCAGCCACTGCTACTGAGCCCATCACTTGCTGCATTACATTATGGCCAGGCTATTTTTGAAGGGATCAAAGCTTATAAGGACAGGGAAGGCAATGCTTTTATCTTCCGTCCGCAGGATAATTTCAAACGTTTTAATATTTCCGCGGAAAGAATGCAGATGCCCCAGGTTCCCGAGGAATTATTCATGGAAGGAATGAAACAACTGATTGCTTTGGATAAGAACTGGATTCCTAATAACCATGATCACTCTTTATATATCCGCCCGTTCATGTTCTCTTCAGATGAATTGATCGGTGTACGTCCTTCGGAAACGTATAAATTCATGATCATTTTAAGTCCTACCGGTCCTTATTACAGTGAGCCGATGAGGATCTATGTAGAAGAACAATATGTACGGGCTGCGCCGGGCGGAGTAGGGTATGCAAAAGCTGCCGGTAATTACGGTGCTGCGATGTATGCTACTGCGGAAGCGAAGAAAAAAGGATATGACCAGGTGCTGTGGACAGATGCTTTTGAACATAAGTATGTGCAGGAATGCGGAACAATGAACGTGTTCTTTATTATCGGGAATTCAGCTATTACCCCGGGACTTGAACAGGGGACTATTCTTGATGGGGTTACCCGGCAAAGTACGATCACGCTTTTAAAGGAAATGGGTTTTGTGGTAGAAGAAAGGGACCTGAGTATGGACGATGTCATCGATGCTCACAAGGCAGGCCTGCTCTACGAGGTCTTTGGGACGGGGACAGCCGCCACGATCTCGATGATTAAAGAACTCCGGTACAAAGACTATGTTATGAAATTTGATGTGGAGAACTGGAAAACTGCCCCTACTCTGAAGAAATGGCTGACAGATATCCGGGAAGCCAGGAGGGAGGACAAATACAACTGGATGCAGAAGGTATAATCCACTAAATCTCATATTTTTATGGCCCGGATCTCCTCAGATCCGGTTTTTTTTACACATATCCCTGTTATTTTGGTTTTTGGGATTTGATTTTTTGGAATTTACCCCGCCCGCCGTTACCTTTGCCGTCCCAAAAACAAGGGTCAAGAATGCCTACAATTCAACAGTTAGTACGAAAAGGAAGAGAGATTATCAGGGCCAAGAGCAAGTCAAGGGCTTTGGATCAATGTCCCCAGCGTCGTGGAGTATGTACCAGGGTATATACCACCACCCCTAAAAAGCCCAACTCTGCATTGCGTAAAGTAGCGAAAGTAAGGTTGACAAATAAAATTGAGGTGATCGCTTATATCCCCGGGGAAGGGCATAACCTGCAGGAGCACTCCATCGTGCTGATCCGTGGCGGAAGGGTAAAAGACCTGCCGGGTGTTCGTTACCACATTGTTCGTGGTTCACTCGATACTGCCGGTGTGAAAGACAGGAAGAAGAGCCGTTCCAAATACGGAACCAAGAAAGAAAAAGCTAAGAAATAATTTAATAAGTAATTTAAGAATAAGTCATGCGGAAAGCACAAGCAAAGAAACTCCCTTTAGCGCCAGATCCAAAGTTCAGCGATAAACTGGTTACCCGTTTCGTCAACAACCTGATGTGGGAAGGCAAAAAAAGCGGGGCTTTTAATATTTTTTATGATGCGCTGGATAAAGTGGCGAAGCAAACCAGCGAAGATGGTTACGAGGTTTGGAAAAGAGCGTTGGTGAATGTAACTCCTGCCGTGGAAGTGCGCAGCCGTCGTATCGGTGGTGCAACTTTCCAGATCCCCGCAGAAGTTCGTCCTGACCGCAAAATTTCCCTGAGCATCAAATGGCTGATCCGTTACAGCCGCGACCGGAATGGCCGCAGCATGGCTGATAAATTAGCCGGCGAGATCGTAGCGGCAAGCAAAGGCGAAGGCGCCGCATTCAAGAAAAAAGAAGATACCCATCGTATGGCTGAAGCCAACAAGGCTTTTGCTCACTTCAGGATCTAAAAGATACAAGAACACGACCTATCCTGCCGCAAGGCGGGATTCCACAGAACCATTCGTTGCAAAGCGGATGGTTTTTTATTTCCCATTATATCATACCGGGGAAAAATCAGGTTAATGGGGATTTTTTAACCCATTTCAATTACCTGCCATTTAACTTGTAAGATGTTCAATCCTAATGGATAAAGCAAACATCAGGAATATTATCCTGCGGGCACAAAACTTGTTTTACTGTACAGGAAAAGCATCATTTTTTTATTAAATATCAAAGTATGAAAAAGATAATTTTTTCCGTGATGTTAGTGATAGCGACCTGCTCACTGAGTGCGCAGGAAACACAGGAAGTTACGGTGTACAGGCTGAGCAGATCAACCAGTTCTCCCGGTTATAGTGTTCCACCTGCTATAAAGGGAAATTTTGAGGCCGCTTATCCCGGCGTTACGGTGATTACCTGGGACCCGATCCAGACCTATTGGCGGGCCAGTTATAAAGTAGAAAACACGACCACTTTTGTTTATTACGATGAAAGGGGGTTGAACTACCGTGCTTCCCTGCCCGTTATTCAAAATAATGTTCCGGAAGCAGTGGTTACAAAAGCGCTGGATGTGTACGGGCCAGTGGTCTATGGTATTACCAAGATCAAATCGGCCAATGGAACAGAAGTGTACCAACTTCGCCTGGTTGAAAATGGTGCGACCAGAACAACCTGGATGGATGCGGACGGTAAAACGGTGACTGACGTGTATAAAGTTAAAACCGATGAGGGGAAGTGAAAGTGAAAACAAATGAAGGCTGATCTAAGCCCCCTGTTCTTTGCAGGGGGTTTTGCTTGCCAGGCGTGGGGTTAAATGAGTTTGTGCTCATACGCATATTTGACGAGCCCAATAACAGAGCTGGTAGTTGTTTTCCGAAAAATATTCTTGCGGTGTGTTTCCACTGTTCTTTCAGAAATAAATAAAGTCTCCGCGATCTGTTTGTTATTATATTCCTTTTCTATCAATTTGATGATCTCGATCTCCCGGGCGGTAAGATGTGCTTCTTCTTTTTGTTTTTTGCGCTGGCTGGTCCTCTGTAATTCATCGAGCACTTCCTCGCTGAAATAGATACCACCCCCTGCGATCTTTTCCAGTGCCTTCACCAGTTCCTGCTTACCGATATTTTTCAATACATAACCGGAGATATCAGCATCTTCGATCATTTCATTCACCAGGTCGCCCTGGCCACTCATCGAAAGCGCTAATATCTTAACGTCGGGAAATTTTTCTTTTACCTGTTTGGCCAGTTGGTTGCCCGGTAATTTCGGCATCATTACGTCTGTGAGCAATACATCGATAGGATTTTGAGCGATCCGTTCGAGCACTTCTTCCGAGTCAGTAGTGGCAAAGGCAAATTTGAACTTGTCGTTCCCTTTCAGCAGGGAGGTTAGACCATCGATAACTATCTGGTGATCGTCTACAAGGGCAAGGGTGATTTTTCCGTTTTTCATCTGAGGTTGTGGAAGGAAAGATACCTCAAAATGGGTTTTGGTTGTATGCATATAATTTATTTATACTAACCGGATGCCGGGTCCTGTTCATTTACCGTTGTGGATATGTTAAAGGGAGGATGGCTGCGGGTTTTACGTATGCGCCAGGGGTACATGAAGGGCTACAACCGTACCGCGGCCGGGAGAAGTGTCAAAATCAACTGTCCCCTTGAGGTATTCGATACGTGTAGTGATATTTTTAAGACCGATCCCTTCAAATTTCGTTTTGTCGCTGCTGTCAAACCCTTTCCCGTTGTCTTCAATGGTGGCACTGATACCATCTTTATCGCGGATCATGGAAATATCCAGGGTGGTGGCACCCGCATGTTTGATGGCATTGTTGACACATTCCTGGATCACCCGGTATAGCACTGTTTCAACATTGGAATCAAAGCGTTCATCAAGCCCCACTGTCGAAACATGTGCTTGCAGGGACCTGGTGCTGAGTTTATCAACAAAATCCCTGATCGCAACTCCCAGGTTGTTTTTGATCAGGGCATTGGGCATCATGATATGCGAAACAGTCCTCACTTCTTTACAACTCTCATCCACCAACCTGATTACTTTTTCCAGGGACGCTTTTTGTTCTTCATTACTAAAGGTAATCTCCGATTCAAAAGCGGATAAGTTCATTTTAGCGGCGCTCATCATCTGGCCCACGCCATCATGCAGGTCTTTGGCGATACGTTGCCGTTCATTTTCTTCCGCTTCCATAACGGCCCTTACGGCCAGTTCCTGTTGTTTCATGATCTCCGCCTGCAACTGGCTTTCTTTCTTCAGTTTTAAACGACGGTACTGGGAGTGGACCAGCAATCCGCCGAGCAGGATCAATCCGCCGATACCAATGAACAAATATGTTTGAAGCCGGAGCCGGTTCTTTTGCTGAATAATCTGTTGCTCTTTACGGGCGGATTCATATTTAGCGTTCAGTTCTTCGATCTGTTTTGTTTTTTCCAGTCCCATCAGGCTGTCACGCAAAGCGGTCCGCTTCATAAAAAAATCAAAGGCTTTCTGGAAATCTCCCTGTTTCTGGGCGATTGAAGCGAGCTCATTGTAATTATTTGATTGCAGCTCGGGGTATTTTAATTTTTCCGCCACCCGGTTGCTCAACGTGAGGTACTTAATCGCTTTTGGGAAATCCCCCTTGGCATTCATGGCTACACCCAGATCCGAAAAAGTAAGGGCGATGGTAAAGCTGTCTTTTAATTGCTGTCGGATATTCAGCGCCCGCAGCAGGTTCTCTTCTGCTTCAGGGTATTTTTTTTCGATCACATATACACCGGCAATATTGCTGAGGGAATAGGAAACGCTCAGTGAATCACCGGCGGCTTCCGCCAGTTTAAGCGAAGCGGTATACCGGTTCAGCGCTTCCTTATAGTCTTCCTTATATTCATAGACCACTCCGGATTCATTTAAAATCATGGAAATACCGCTGGTGTCCTTCAGTTCGGTATAGATAGCCGTGGCTTTGTTATAATTTTCCAGGGCCCTGTCCAGGACTCTTGTTTTACGGTAGAGTTTGGCCAGTTCGTTATAAACAGGGGCCAGTCTTTTATTATCTTTCTTTTTTTCGAGGATGGCGATCGATTCGTAGAAATTCGCCGCCGCCACATCATATTTCCCTTTGAAATAATTGGCCACACCAATATGGAGTTTCAATTCCGCAACACTTGTTGAATCGGTATTCTTCCGGGCCAACTTCAAGGCTTTATTTCCTTCAATGATGGCGGAGTCGAAATTTTTTAATTCGAAATTCTGTACCAGTTTGATCGCAGCATTGATCTGGTCCTGGTAAGGCCGTTGCGAATTGATCACTGCGCGGAGGCTATCTGTGTTGGTCTGCCCTCCGGCGACAAACGGAAAAAATAGGATGAAAAAAAGGCGAAGGATTCTTTTCATAGTTGGATTCAGAGATTGAGTACCTCCTTCATCGTGAAGAAGCCCTTTTTATCGGCAAGAAATTCCGCCGCTAGCACCGCGCCTGCCGCGAAACCTTTCCGGTTATGTGCCGTATGGATTATTTCAATATCGTCAATACCGGAAGAGTAGTTGACCCGGTGCGTTCCCGGTGCGGGATCAACGCGTTTGCTGGTGATCATTAAATCAGCGGGATCATCACCTGGTCCATTGATCCATCTTTTTTTTCCGGGAATCTTTTCCATTACCTGTTCTGCCAGGGTTATCGCTGTGCCGCTGGGCGCATCTTTTTTTTGTGTATGGTGTATTTCATCGATTCGCACTTCGTAAACAGGATGCGCAGCCATAAGGGAGGCCAGTTTTTTATTCAATTCAAAAAAAATATTAACCCCAATACTGAAATTGCTTGCATAAATGAGGCCTCCTTTTTTTTCGGTACAATACTGTTTCAGTTCTTCCAGTTTTTCTGTCCAGCCAGTTGAGCCACAAACTACCGGGACGCCAAGCTCCAGGCATTTTTTTACATTGCCGAAAGCGCTATGCGGGTTGGTAAATTCGATCGCGACATCTGCTTTTGATAAATTCTCTTCAGTAAAGTCATTTATAGTTGACTGCCCGATCTTTAAAATAATTTCGTGCCCCTTTTGCAGGGCGATTTCTTCAATCGCTTTTCCCATTTTGCCATAACCGATCAATGCGATCCGCATAAGTAAATTTTAGTTGTTACAAATGTAGTTATTAAAGTTCCCGGGGCTACCCGTGCTGGTACGGATTTATTACTTCCCGATCCTGAGTATCAAACTGATCCCGTTGGTCTTGGCCACGTCGCTGTAGCCAGGTTGTAGACGGAAACTGAGATCAGGACTCACATCAAAACTTTTAAGATGTGCATCTACTGTGGCATCCACCACATTGAGCCCCCAGAGCAGGATAAAAACAAGAACTGCATAATCGATATCACGCCGGAAACGATTGCGGTAAAAACGAAGCGATTCCTCGCTAAGCGGTTTCAAATTAGGTTTTATACTTGCGAATAAGGCGGAGTCGGTATGCGCGACACGCATATTGTATTTAACCCGGTACGCAAATCGGGTGTCGTTATAATTGCCGAGATTATAAAAGAATATCCCGGCGCAAGTGCCCAATGCGCCATACACGATGGGGAGTTTCCAGTATTTTTTATTGTAGATCTGTCCTAGCCCGGGGAAGATAGCTGACCGGATGGCTGCTACTCGTGGACTATGCGCTTTAGAAGCGGAATCATACCTGTTGATGCTTGCTTTCCTGGTTACTGAAGGGAGGCTGTCTTTTTTTACACTACCCGGCTTATCTTTTCCCTGCGCAAAACTTTGCGAAGACAAAAGAAAGAAAAGGCAACATACAATGGAGAGAAATATTCTCATGACAATTAATCAAGCGGTGCATCCATTTGCCCGAGTAGCTTATTGAGTTCCTCCTGCGAATAATAGTCGATGATGATCTGCCCGCTGCCGTTGCGGCTGTTCCTCAGTTTTACCCGGGTGCTGAAATGCGAAGCTAATTTATCTTCTATTCGCTGGAAAGCAGGGGATAAGTGTGTTTTTGAAGTTTTTTTAACAGCGCCGCCCTGTTTATACAGGTTGCGGACCAATGCTTCCGTTTGTCGTACGGATAATCCCTTTTCTTTTATTTCCTTAAAAATGAAAAGTTGTTTGTCCACGGTGTCGACGTTGATCAGTGCCCGGGCATGTCCCATGCTTAGCTCACCGTTACGGACAGCCAGCTGGATATCGGGAGGCAGTTTTAATAACCGGATGAAATTAGCTACGGTACTCCTGTCTTTCCCCATTCTTTCCGCCACCTGTTCCTGGGTGTAGTCCAACTCTTCCATCATGCGCTTATAGCTGAGTGATATTTCCATGGCATTAAGATCTTCCCGCTGGAGGTTCTCCAGTAATGCCAGCTCCAATAGCTGTGCATCATTGGCATGTCGGACATAGGCAGGAATATCTGTAATACCCGCCAGTCTTGCGGCCCTCCATCTTCTTTCACCGGAGATCAACCTGTATTTCCCGTTGCTTGTCCTGGAAACGGTGACGGGTTGAATGATATCGTGTAATTTGATCGAATCCGCAAGTTCCTGTAATGTCTTCTCATCAAAATCACGGCGGGGTTGTTTGGGATTGGCCTCAATATCATCTACAGGTATCCTGTTTGTGTTGGTAGCATTTTCTACCACACCTGTCTTCAATGAACCGCTGGTTGTCTTCAGGTCGGCGTCTATGTTCTGGAGCAAGGAACGGATCCCTTTGCCGAGCAGTTCTTTATTTTGTTTAGGAGTGGTCATGAATGAAATTTTGAAAAGTACAATTGGGAGATCGGGAAATTACAATTCCAGGATCCTTTCTTCGTTCCTGATCTTCGTCATATCATTTTTCTGGAGAATCTCTTTTGCAAGATTAAGATAATTCATCGAGCCTTTGCTATTGGCATCGTATAAAATTACTGGCTTTCCTGCGCTGGGGGCTTCTGCCAGTCTTGCATTGCGGTGGATGATGGTGCTGAATACCATATCTTCAAAATGACGTCTTACTTCGCTGACTACCTGGTTGCAGAGGCGCAGCCGCCCATCATACATGGTCATCAGGATGCCTTCGATCACCAGGGCGATATTCAGCCTGCTCTGAACGATCTTGATCGTGTTCAATAGTTTCCCCAATCCTTCGAGGGCAAAGAATTCGCATTGTACCGGAACTACCACTGAATCTGCTGCGGTCAACGCGTTAACGGTGATCAAACCAAGGGAGGGAGAACAATCGATGACAATGAAGTCGTAATCATCCCTTATTGCATCCAGCAGATTTTTTAAGACCATTTCCCGGTTAGGATAATTGATCATTTCGATCTCGGCACCTACCAGGTCAATATGTGAAGGAATAAGATCCAAGAAGGGGATTTCCGTTTTCAATATCACGTCTTTTGCCTTTGCCTCGTTGACCATACAATCGTAAAGACTTTGGGTGATATTGTGCAGGTCAAAACCGACTCCGGTTGTGCTGTTGGCCTGGGGATCGCCATCCACTAATAATGTTTTGTATTCCAGTACAGCAAAACTTGCCGCCAGGTTGATGGCAGTGGTGGTTTTGCCCACCCCACCTTTTTGATTTGCTACACCGATTATTCTTGCCATTTTGCCGAAAACTCCTTGATGATGATTGAATGTCCGTGGTAAAATTGCTCCCTGTAACCAAGAACACAAAATTAAGTTTTGCCCATTTTATGGGCTTTCCCGGTCTTGCCTTGCGGTTGCCGGAATGTGGCAAAAATAAGTCTTCAGTAAAACAATGCCCAGACTATTTAGTCGCTTAAATTTGTAGATTATTTATGCGTAGCACAGCTTTTTGGTGGGTGGCAACTGGATTTATGCTACTGGTAGATATCTATTTTTTCCAGGCATTGAAAGTTGTTTCTCTTTCTGCTTCCAGCCGGGTAAAAATGATCATTTATATCAGTTATTGGCTGTTGTCATTATCCGCCATCCTGGTGCTGTTGATCCTTCCTTATATACATTTTGAAAAACAGGCACGGTTTGCACGCTCTGCAATTTTTTCAATGATCGCGGGTCTATTTTTCGCCAAACTTGTTGCTTCGCTTTTCTTTTTCATCGACGATCTGCGGCGGGGAGTAGAATGGATATCCGGTAAATTTTCTTCCCCCGGTACAAGCTCCAAAGAGGTGAAGACAGGAGAGGGGATCACCCGTTCAGCATTCCTGAGCTGGGCAGGTATGATAGCCGGTGGTGGTTTGTTTGCCACGCTTGTCTATGGGTTTGGTAATAAATACCGTTACCAGGTAAAAAGAACAAAGCTTAATTATCCGAATCTTCCTCCTGCCTTTAAGGGATTGAAGATCGTCCAGATCTCAGATATCCATTCAGGAAGCTTTAATGATAAAGAGGCGGTCATGAAAGGGATCATCAAGGTCATGCAACAAAAACCCGATCTTATCCTTTTCACCGGTGACCTTGTCAACAATGTGACGGATGAAATGAATGAATACATGGATGTTTTTGATAAACTCCACGCACCGCTGGGAGTTTATTCGGTTTTGGGCAACCATGATTACGGGGATTATGTAAGCTGGGATAATCCAGGGGATAAAGAGGCCAACCTGGAAAGATTGAAACAGGTTCATGCGAAACTCGGCTGGCGGCTGCTGATGAATGAGTTTGTGGAGCTAGAAAGGGCGGGTGAAAAAATAGCTTTATTAGGAATCGAGAACTGGAGCGCCAAAGCCCGTTTTCCCAAACACGGAGACCTTAAAAAAGCGCATACCGGCACGGAGAACTACCCTTTCAAGATATTGATGAGTCATGATCCCTCGCATTGGAGGGCGCAGGTGTTGGAGAATTTTGGGGATATTGACCTGACACTTTCAGGGCATACACACGGTATGCAGTTCGGGGTGGAGCTACCCGGATTTAAATGGAGTCCGGTACAATACCTGTATAAAGAGTGGGCTGGTTTATATGCGAAAGGGGCACAAAGGCTGTATGTTAACCGGGGATTCGGTTTCCTGGGATACCCGGGCCGGGTCGGGATCCTGCCGGAAATAACGCTTTTGGAGCTATCCTGAGGATATTATACACTCATTCTCAATATTTCAGCAGGCTGTTTCGTTTTGTATCTGGCGCTCTAAACATTAAACTATTTTTTGACCGGTCAGTCTTAAACCGGTTCCCCTAAAAGGGAAAGGGGTTTGCCGTATCCATGAGGCCGAACAGAACTGCCCGATGATGAAAAAAATTACCATACTACTGGCTTTTACCTTGCTGGTTGCGGCTGCACGGGCACAAACAACTCCTGCTGATACAATGGTCCCCCCAACCAAAGACGTACTGGTCCTGGATACGACCCTGAACTATGATGAACTCTTCCAGGACTTTGATGCTTTTATGGATTCGATATTATCTCCGCATAGTTATTTCCTGGCCAGCCTCTCAATGGGAAAAGGGTATTATAATTTTGAAAGTAAAACCAATTCACAGGTGACTACATCAAAAAAACTGACTTATTCACCTACCCTGGGATATTATCATAAGAACGGGTTGGGAATCAGCGGTACCGGCTACCTGGTGGATGATGAGGTAAATATGAATTTTTACCAGTTCGCCCTTACGCCATCCTATGATTATCTCGGCGATAAAAGACTGGCGACGGGGATATCGTACACAAAATTTTTCACCCGTGATTCCTTGCCTTTTTATACAACGCCCCTGCAAAATGAACTTTATGCCTATTTCACCTACCGTAAATGGTGGGTACGACCGATGATCACCCTTAGTTATGGATGGGGAAGCCGGACGGATTACATGCAACGGGAAGACCTGATTCTTGACCTGCGCCTGCGCCGGCGGGGATTCACTTATATCAATACAAAAGAATCGATCAGCGATCTCTCCCTGACGACATCATTACGTCATGATTTTTACTGGCTGGATATTCTTACTTTCCGGGATCATATCCGTTTCACACCGCAAGTGGCATTTACAAGCGGCACACAAAAATTCGGATTTAACCAGTCTTCCAGCACCTATGCCACCCTTATCAGGAATAATTCCAATGTTTTGTACAGCACAGAAAATGTATACCTCGATGATCAATTGAAATTCCAGCCGCTTTCACTCACACTTTTTCTTCGCGGCGAATACACGATCGGCAATTTCTTTGTCCAGCCGCAGTTCACCCTCGATTATTATTTCCCCGCGACCAGCAACAATTTCAACAGCCTCTTTTCTGTTAATTTAGGGTGCATATTCTGATTCGTGCAACCATCGGATTAAGAAAACCTTCACATTCTCCCGGCAATACACTGGTTACATTCTATGTTTTTGATTGTACTGTTTCTTAAGAATATTTAACAGGATCGGTGAGTTACTGGCATTATCCTTGAAAATTTCTACAGTCATTCCAAGTTACCTTTTTAAAATTAAAAGTTTACACATGAAAACAAAAATCCTTTCGTTGATCGTCATGCTGTTATTTTCACAGGCTATGATGGCCCAATTCCATATCGGGGCAAAAGCCGGTGCTAATATCACCAGGATCGATGGTAAATCATTCAAAGATGAGTTTGGCTATGGCTACCACATCGGTGGATTTGCAGAAATCCGGATGGGAAATAAGTTTGTCCTGCAACCCGAAGTACTTTTTAATCAGTATTCCATGACGGTGGACAGCAATTTTAAACATGTCTACCAGAATGTTTTTAATCCTGCTTACCAGAGCAATGTAAAGCTCAATTATCTTTCTATTCCCCTTTTAATCAATTACAAATTGATCGGGAGTTTTCTTTCACTCCAGGCTGGTCCCCAGTTTGGTGTGCTGATCAATAAGAACAAGACATTGTTACAAAACGGTGGCGATGCATTTAAGCATGGTGAGTTTTCCATGCTGGCAGGAGCCCAGGTAAAAATTGGTGCAATTCGTCTTAACGGCCGTTACGTGGTGGGTCTGAATAATATCAATGATATCGATAACCAGGACAAATGGAAGAGCCAGGGATTTCAATTATCCGTTGGATTAGCCTTATAGAAGATCAATACCTGATGAACAAAGGCCCTCTTCCGGAGGGCTTTTTTAATATAATCACTTACCTGTCAGTTACATAGTTTGTCAGTCTGTAATCAACAGGCATGAATCTTGGGAATACTGATTTCCCGTTTTACTTTTAACGCCCCGCGGGGTACCGTGACAGTTTGTCTAAAGAGCATTTGAACATGATTAATATCGAACAATTTTTACTCAGGTCCGAAGATGAGATGGATTTTCTACCCATCATCCCACTGAACGAGAGTGACCAGGAAGACCTGAACGGCATTGAAGTGCCGGCCGAAATACCGCTATTACCCCTTCGTAATACTGTCCTGTTCCCCGGAGTCGTCTTACCGATCACTGTGGGGCGGGATAAGAGCATAAAAGCCGTCAATGACGCTTATAAGGGTGACAAATTGATAGGCGTAATAGCGCAAAAAGACAGTAATGTAGAAGACCCTTCCATAAAGGACCTGGAAAAGATCGGCACGGTTGCCAAGATCGTCAAATTGATCAAAATGCCGGATGGTGGTACTACGATCATAATCCAGGGAAAGAGCCGCTTTGTAGTGGAATCCATTTTTTCGGATGATCCCTATTTCAAGGCAAAGATCACCAAGCTGGAAGAGGAAGAGTCGCCGAAGGACGAGGATTTCAATGCCTATGTAGCCAATATCAAGGACCTGGCAGCGGATATCGTCCAAATATCTCCCAATATACCCACGGAAGCCTCAATCATTCTCCGTAATATCGAGAACCCGGCCTTCCTGATCCATTTCGTATCAAGCAACCTGAATACAGATATTAAGGATAAACAACGCTTGCTCGAGTTGAACCAGATCCGCCAGCGAGCCGACCTGCTGATGCAATTGTTGCAAAAAGAATTACAGTTCGCCGAATTGAAAAATAAAGTAACGACCAAAACAAGAACTGAACTGGATAAGCAGCAACGGGAATATTTCCTCCAGCAGCAAATGAAAAGCATCAAAGAAGAGTTGGGTGGAGACAGCAACCTGCAGGAGATAAAAGAAATGCAGAAAAAGGCGGAGTTAAAAAAATGGCCGGTTACTGCAAAGGAGATGTTCAAGAAAGGGGTGGAAAAACTTGAAAGAATGCATCCCAGTACGCCAGATTTTTCCGTCGTATATAATCATCTTGACCTGATGCTGGATCTTCCCTGGGAAACCTATACCGAAGATTTTTATGACCTGAAAAGAGCAAAGAAGACACTGGATGCTGATCATTACAGCATGTATAAGATCAAGGAAAGGATACTGGAATACCTTGCTGTATTAAAGCTGAAAGGAGATATGAAGAGCCCGATCCTTTGCTTTGTAGGCCCCCCGGGGATCGGCAAAACATCGCTGGGACGCAGTATTGCGAATGCAATCGGCCGTAAATATGTCCGCTTAAGCCTTGGTGGATTACATGATGAAAGCGAGATCAGAGGACACCGCAAGACTTATATCGGTGCTATGCCCGGCAGGATCCTGCAATCGATCCGGAAAGTGAAATCGTCCAACCCGGTGATGATACTCGACGAGATCGATAAGGTGGGAAATGATTTCCGTGGAGATCCTTCTTCCGCATTATTGGAAGTGCTGGACCCGGAACAGAATCATACTTTTTATGATAATTATCTTGAAATGGAATATGACCTGAGCAAGGTCTTGTTCATTGCAACGGCCAATAATGTGCAGAATATCCAGCCCGCACTGAGAGACCGCCTGGAAATCATCGATCTCAGTGGTTATGCCGTAGAAGAGAAGATCGAGATAGCCAAGAGGCATTTGCTTCCCAAACAAAAAGACCTGCATGGATTAAAGAGCAGCAAATTCAAGATCAGCGATAAAGTGCTGGAGAAAGTGATACAGGACTATACCAGGGAAAGCGGGGTCAGGGAACTTGACAGGCAGCTGGCTTCTATTATGCGCTACCAGGCGAGGCAACTGGTGCAGAAAGGAAAATTAAAAGCCACACTTACTGCAGATGATATTGAAAAGATCATCGGCAAACCAAAATACAGCAACGATATCTATAAAACAGCCAACATGGCCGGCGTAGCCGTGGGCCTGGCCTGGACCTATGTGGGAGGGGATATTCTTTTTATAGAGACGAGTCTTAGTGATGGAAAAGGAGAACTCAAACTGACCGGTAACCTGGGTAATGTCATGAAAGAGAGTGCGAGTACGGCGCTTACTTACCTGCAATCAAATGCGAAGAAGTATAACCTCGATGAAATACTGTTTGAAAAGAAAAATATTCATATCCATGTACCCGAAGGAGCGGTTCCCAAGGATGGTCCGAGTGCGGGAGTTACCATGATGTCGGCAATAGCCTCGGCATTGACCGGCAAAAGAGTAAAACCATTTCTTGCAATGACGGGAGAGATCACGCTCAGAGGACAGGTGTTACCCGTGGGTGGTATCAAGGAAAAAGTGCTGGCGGCGAAAAGAGCGGGACTGAAAGAGATCATCCTTTGCTGGCAGAATGAAAAAGATGTGCAGGAGATCGAATCCGAATTTATTAAGGGTATCAAATTCCATTACGTAAAGACGATGAACCAGGTACTGGAACTGGCGTTGGTAGGATAGTTTGGTTTATAGTTTTGCGTAAAATCATACCGGATTGTTTCATGCTAAATAATTTATCGCAGTGAAGGCTTGCTGCAAATTTTTACTATTAACCAACCCAGGGTAAACATAAAACTGAGAATATTTCTATATGGGAAAATGAAAAATGGAAGCACGGATCGGCTGGTGATCAGCTGATCATTTTATAGACCTCGAATGCTTCGGCAAACTCACTGTTACATTGTACACCCCTCACTTTGGCAAGCGATCGGATAAAATCTTCCTGCATATAGTTCCGGTGCGATTGTGATTCATACTTTTTTAATGCACTGATCTTTTTTGCAAGCTCCTTTTCAGAAAGGCGGATAAAGAAACTGGTCCGGAAACTGTAATTATTCCAGGGAAGTTCATAGCCAGCGAGGCTGGTATTTTTGAAAGCCCGCATCCCTTCCAGGTGGATGGCCTGGTGGTCCTGGTGTATATCTGAAGCAGCCGGTATCAGTACGAGGTCGGGGCTTAACTTTTTGTTCAACTGTAATAATTCTTCCAGTATTTTTTGCCTCGAAGCGGGCAGTTCACGTACTTCATAATTGAAAAGAATCAGCCTTGATGGTTCAATACCAAGGGAAGCTGTCGCTTTTTTACATTCCTGTTCCAGCGTATCGGGCGGCAAACTTTTCGGGAGTGATTTTGAGCAAAGACAAAAAGCTGCGTAATACACTTCTTTTCCTTCGGCACAGAATTTAGCGATCGTTCCCCCGCAACCCAGTTCACCATCATCTGTATGCGGTGCCAGCACCAGTATTTTTTTTGCCCCGGTCATAATTTTTCTGTTTTTTTCATGAAACCAGCCTCTTCCTTTGCCTGTTTGCGCACCAATTCTGTCAGGGTCCTTTCAAGCCGGCGGATGCGGGCAAAAAGTTTCAATACAATGAACAGGAAAAGAAGGATGCAAATATAGAACAGCAAATCCGCCCCGCGTCCTACGCCCAGTTTTACGGCGATCTTATTGGTGTATTCAGGAAATAAAATAAAGAAGATCGCCAGCCCCGTGAACAGCACTAATACAAGCATATCCAGTAATGCACTGCGTAACCTGAATGTATAATACAGGAAGATGATGAGTACACCGCTGATCAGTAAGGCCTGTATACCGTTCATTTGAAGATTTTATTTAAAAGTAGGTCAAAAAACACCCGGAAACCACTCCAGATCGTCTGGCCTTTACCGCGGGAATACTCCGTGTACCGGATATTCACCGGGATCTCGGCATAGCGCAACTTGTTTTTTTTAACCTGTATGAGCAGTTCCGTGGCATGCGCCATCCCATTCTCCCGGATATTTAGTTTGGCAGCCGCATTTTTTGTCATTGCCCTCAACCCATTGTGTGCATCAGTCAATAACAGCCCGGTAAAAAAGAAATTCAGGTAGCGTGCGATCTGTAATAAGTATTTTCTCTTTGCCGGCATGTCCTGCACAGCGCCTTTCATGAATCTTGAACCAAAAACGATATCCGCTTTACCGCTGACCAGGGGCTGTAATATTTTTTCAATATCAGCTGCATCATGCTGCCCATCGCCATCAAACGTGATAATATATTGGATGTTCTTTTCAGACGCGAATTCAATACCTGTTTGGATCGCGGCCCCCTGGCCGAGATTCACTTCATGGCGCAGGAGATAAACAGACAAGTTTTCCAGCACGCTGTCAAGCGGGGTTTCAGAACCATCATCCACCACGATCACCCGGTAACCACCGGATACAAGTTCTTCCACTACGGTCCTGATGACTGCATTTTCGTTATATGCCGGCAGAATGATGGAAATATCCCGCTTGTTAATGGGGGTTGACATGCAAGGTATAAAAATAGAAACCGTTCAGGAACCCCGCAAGCTTTTTTTCTGTACCGGAAAGGAATAATTCATAACCGGGAAGTTGCTTTTCTTCCAATATGGCCAGCAGAAGTGTGGGTTTACTGCTCTGCAGACCAGCAGGATCGTTTATTTTCCCGCTTTGTGACATAACAGCCGCATGACTGTACAGGCCAACGCGGTAATTCAGGTAATAGGAAGAGCCTGTGACGACGGTGATCTCTTTTGCACCCTGGTTGGTCTCCTTTTTAATGATATCGTCTGCAAATCGCTGTAACCTGTATTCGGTTTGCCAACTATAAGTTTCTTTATTGTATGACAATACCCTTTTTGCATCAAAGATTATTCCCCGGAACATTTCAGGACCCATCAGTAATAACAGGAAAAGGAAAAGCGGTATTAATCTTTTTTTGAGCGGTGATCCCTGCATGTAGATGTACAGCACAAACACAGCCAGGTGAAGAAGTACATTGATGAGGCCGTAGTAACGGGGTTCTTCAATATAGGTCCAGAAACTACCGGGCACATTTTCTTCTTTTGGTACGAATAGTGAAAGAACTCCCAGCAAAACCATGCTGCCTGTTGCAAAAAGAAAAAGCAGCCAGAAAAAATCACCCGCAAGAGTTATTCTTTTCAGGCCATATCGGAATAATTGACGGAAGGCAAAAAGGATCAATAAAGCGAGTATCAGCAGGTGTATAAACTGAAATATCCTGGAGATCGTTTGGAGGCCAGAAGTTTCTGCTCTCAATAGCATCCCGGTAGTATCAGGTTGTATGAAAGAAGCAGGAATAAAAGGATATGCGTCCTTGAGATTTTCGGGGAAGAATCCACGGGATGGCTCACTGATATAGGTTGCCGAGCCACTTGTCATTTTCTGGTACAGCAGCACAGCCAGAAGGCCGATGCCCAGCACGGAAAATATAATCAGACCCGCTTTTGTAAATGATTTGTTTTTATCGGCCAGGCCTTTTAAAAAAAGATAGACTGGTGGAATAAATACAAGTGGTATAAAGAGATATTTGATCAGCCCGCAAAAAAATAAAGGAATAAGGATACCTGCTAGCAATTTCGGGGAACTGCCTTTTTTCAGGAGTAAGAGGAAATAATTAACCGCAATAACGAAAAAACTGATCGCGATGGCATCGGAGGAAGCTACCAGGTAAAAATAATAGATAAAAAACCCAGTGAGCAGGGTGTAGCAATTTATTAGGTATAAAGACAGCCCCAGGGTTTTTAAAATATTCCGGCAGGTAAAGATCAACACGATCGAAAAAAGAATATCCATCGTTATTCCTGCCGCAATATAATTGTGACCAAAAGCCAGGTAAAACGGAGCCAGCAGCAGCGAATAGCCCGGGGGCCAGTTGATCAGTGGGTGATATGTAACGACAGACAAATCACCGGGAAGCACATCAGCAACCGAAATACCGTGTCCATGTACGAAATGCTGCATTGCCATTACCTGGTACATCCCATCCACACGGATATTATAAAAAAACAGGAGCTGGATGATGCGACTGGCGATCACCAATACAAGGATCGCTATTGTCACACCCTTTGTTGACAGTAAATCCCGGAACTTATTGGCGGTAGAAAACATGGCGAGAAATATGATTTGAAAATAAGCTATTCTATTCCACCAAAAAACTCGTTGAGTCTTTCAATAAAGGAAGTCGTTGTTTGAAAAGCGTATTGAGTATCACCCGGAATTCATTCACGTTGGATATCCCCTGGTAAAACCCGGAATAGTCGCCGCCAGGGAAATAAACAGCATTCAGGTTCATGAAATAATATTTTTCAGCCGAGCCAGGAGGGAACTGGCGAAAACCATGATCGCTCAATAAAATGATGACCGGAGGTTTGGGTGAGTTGTTCCTGATATGATCCACCAGTTCGATCAGTTTCCGGTTGCTGTATTTCAGGTAACTGGTATAGGCCTGCTTATCCATGGTGAACTCATCTGTCAATACTTCCAGCGGGGTTATTCTCCCGGTACTGTCATAAAAATACCCGTGATGGGGGAGATTGAGATGCGTATAGACAAAAGCCGGCCCTGGTTTTTGCATTCCGGCAAAAGCTTTTGTAAGGCTATCCGCTTTTTGGTTGTTGTATAGATCGTTCCGCTTAATTTTTTCAATCTTCGTCCCTGAAAAAAGATGAAAGCCAACAGACCGCTGGAGGCGACTGATAAGGGTCTGGAAGGTGAGCAGCGAGGAATTGGTTGGATAAAAATAGTTCCTGACAGCTTTCTTTTTATCATCGGCGTCAAAGAATGAGTAATTATAAATGCTATATCCCTGCTCTTTAAAAAAGGAGAACGTGTTATTCTTATTGATAAGATTGCGGCAGGTAAGCATATCCCGGTAATTGAACTGCCCGCTACTGAGCTCATGGAGATAGTCCATGTTCAACAGGGAAGCCATTGAATAGGCCGTCGCATTGTAATTGGATACGGTATTGGAGCCAACATAGAAACCCCGGTTCTTCAGTTGGTTTTCAAAATCGTCGTTATTGAAGGAGAAAATATCTTCCAGTTCCTGCTTCCCGGCATATTCATCTGCTATAATAAGGTATATATCGGGTTTTGAGCAGGTATCGCAGGAAGTAAAGGAATTCCGGAGATCAGCTACAGTTTGAGTTTTTTCCCGGGCGATATTCCTCACCAGCATCACCGCATCCAATACAACCAGGACCAATAGAAGCAGGTTCAGGTATTTGGTACTGCGGACGAAATGGCGTTTGGTTCGTTTTAGATATATGACGAGGAGCAACAGGAGCAAGACAATAAAGGGAAGGATAAAGCTGTATTTCACCAGGAATGAACCGGGTATTTTTTTTATTAAAAGATCATGCAGGAGCCCAAAAAAGAAATTGATGGCCATGCAGGCAAAACCAAAAATTGCGGCTTTGGTAAGGTCCCTGAAAAAAATCCAGGCAAATAGGGCCAATAAAAGGGAAATGCTACCATAAAGCAAGATCAGTTTGAAAGCAGTGGTCACGAGTACCGGGTTGAAATTCTCGTTCAGTACGTGGAGAAAAAAGAAGACAGGGAGAAATAAAAGAAAAAATGGTTTTTGCAGTCCCGGGTTCATGGTTATGGGTTTGAAGCGGCCCGGCAGCAAAACTATTGAAGCAAATTATATAGCAGCAATTTATTTGCTCTTTATGTTTATTTGGCTGGGGGAATAGTTTATTTTCGGTTCTTAAAATAGTATGGAGAAGATCGTTTATATCGGCATGAGTGCTGACCTGGTGCATCCCGGTCACTTGAACATCATCAATACGGGCCGGAAGCTGGGTCGTGTCATCATTGGCCTCCTCACGGATAAAGCGATCGCCGGTTATAAAAGAACTCCCTATCTTGATTTTGAACAGCGAAAGATCATCGTTGAGAATATCAAAGGGGTAGATGAAGTAATGGCACAGGAAGCCCTTGATTATACCTCCAACCTGTTAAAAATACGACCGGATTATGTGGTACACGGGGATGACTGGAGAACGGGTGTACAACAAGCCACACGGCAAAAAGTGATCGACACATTAAAGGAATGGGGCGGTGAATTGGTGGAAGTGCCGTATACAGGTGGGATCAGTTCAACCACTATCCAGCAATCATTGAAAGCGACCGGTACCACAGCGCAGGACCGTTTGAAAAGATTAAAAAGAATACTGGCAGTAAAACCCTGTATGCGGGTACTGGAAGCACATAGCGGCCTCAGCGGCCTGATCGGTGAGAACACAACTTATACGGATAGTGATGGCAGGGTGAATGAATTTGATGCCATGTGGATCAGCAGTCTCGCGGATTCTATGATAAAAGGAAAGCCCGATATTGAAGCGGTGGATCTTACTTCACGGCTGCAGACCCTCCACGATATTCTTGAAGTGACCACCAAACCGGTAATATTCGATGGCGATACGGGAGGTAAGACGGAACACTTTGTGTACACTGTTCGTTCGCTGGAAAGATTGGGTGTGTCTGCTATTGTGATAGAAGATAAAAAGGGATTAAAGCGAAATTCCCTGCTTGATGAACAATCTTCACAAGAACAGGAAAGCATCGATGCTTTTTGTGAAAAGATAAGGGCAGGAAAGAAAAGCACTGTTACTAAAGATTTTATGATCATCGCAAGGATCGAAAGCCTGGTACTTGGCAAAACCGTGGACGATGCGATCGGCAGAGCCCGCGCCTATATCGCTGCAGGAGTTGACGGGATCATGATACACAGCAAATCGTCTGACCCAGCTGAAATTTTGGAATTTGCAAAGCAATACAGTTCGGTGGAAAATAAACTGCCTCTCCTGGTTGTCCCGACCAGCTATAATGAGCTTTACTGGCAGGAGTTACAGGCGGCCGGTATTAATATGGTGGTCTATGCCAATCATTTGCTGCGTAGCGCCTACCCGGCTATGCTTTCAACAGCCAGGTCCATCCTGGAGCATAACCGCAGTAAGGAAGCAGAAAAAAATCTATTGCCTGTTGATGAACTGCTTAAATTAATACCCGGCAATTATGATCGTTCCTGAACGACTATATCATTTTCTGAAAGAACAGGGAGTCAATTTCTTCACGGGGGTACCTGATTCCATGCTGAAACATTTCCTGAAGTATATCCAGGATAATTGTTCAAAAGAACAGCATATCATAACTGCTAATGAAGGTTTGGCAGTTGGTCTGGCCAGCGGTTATCACCTGCAAACCGGCGGGGTGCCGCTTGTTTACCTTCAAAATTCTGGCCTGGGAAACCTTATTAACCCGCTTGTTTCGCTGGCTGATAAAGAAATGTATGGGATACCGATGCTTTTACTGATTGGGTGGAGGGGAAGACCGGGGGTAAAAGATGAACCCCAGCATCATAAAATGGGGAGGATCACCATTTCCCTGCTCGATACACTTGAAGTGCCTTATCATATAGTGGATAAAGAGGAAGAAAATTCTTTTGCCCAGATCGGGAAAGCGATTCAGCAGGCTAAAAATGAAAACAGGCCGGTTGCCTTGATCGTGCCCGATAATATTTTTGATAAATATGAAGGAAAAGAAGAGCCTGATATCTATTCATTAAAAAGAGAAGAAGTGATCAAAAGGATCATCGGGAAGCTGACTGGTGATGAAATAGTGATCTGTACGACGGGCAAGATCGGCCGGGAATTTTATGAGCAAAATCTTTCGGCAGGTGAAAGAATAAGAAAATATTTCCTGAACACGGGAGCGATGGGTCATGCCAGTCATATCGCTTTAGGTATTAAAGCAAACTCAGCAGCAAAAGTTATCGTGATCGATGGCGACGGCGCCCTGTTGATGCACCTGGGGACTTTGCCCACTATGGCTTGGCAGGCAAATGATAATTTTATACATGTGGTTATCAACAATGGTTGTCATGAATCTGTAGGGGGGCAGCCAACAACAGGTTTTTTTGCCGATTGCTGTGGAATAGCAAGAGCTTCGGGATACAGTTCTGCTACCAGTATTACCAATGGTACAGAATTTGAACAATGGCTGGCTAGGGGTTTGCTTTCAAAAGAGATGCAGTTCGTGGAGATCAGGGTCAGCCGTCATAGCCGGGATGACCTGGGTCGCCCATCAGGAAACCCTGCCGGATGGAAAAAGGAACTTATGGATGCTCTTACAAAAAATGCCCCTTAGCCCACATGCAAAAACTAATACAGGGAGAAAATTCGATCCGGCAGGTTGCTGCAGAAATAAAAAGTACCGGTTATACTTCGGTCTTCCTGGTTACAGGAAAACATTTCAGGGAGCAAAGCGATACCAGTTTCCTGGATGGGCTGGCGGTTAATCATTTTATTAAATCCGGTACAAATGTAACTGGTGAGGAGATCGACATGGCGTATAAGGAATTCTGCAAAGATCCTTCACAGGCAATTCTTGCAATCGGTGGAGGCAGTGTGATCGATATCGCAAAAGCGGTGATCTATCAATGTATAGAATCCCTGCAACCAGTTCCTTATTTCGCAGCAGCACCTACAACGGCCGGCTCCGGCAGTGAGGCCACGCAATTTGCTGTTATTTACAGGGACAAGAAAAAACTTTCGCTTGTGCACGAGGACCTGCTTCCTAAACTGGCCATTCTCGATCCCTCCCTGACCACTACGCTCCCGGCATACCAAACAGCCGTTTCTGGTATCGATGTCTTTGCACAGGCGGTAGAATCTTACTGGAACAAGAACGCGACAGAAGAATCCAAGCAATATGCTGTTGACAGTATTTCCACCTGGAAGGATTTTTATATTAAACTCGTAAAGGAGCCGGATATAATGGCCAGAGAGAAAATGCTGCTTTCCGCTTATCTCTCGGGCAAGGCGATCAATATCACACGGACAACTGGTCCGCATGCTTTGTCCTATTATCTCACGGTAAACCATGATATCCCGCACGGGCAGGCTGTGGCTTTGTTCCTGCCGGTATTTTTCTTTTATAATCATCCTCCTGCCGAGCTTTACTCTCTATTGGGGGTAAAAGATGCAGTGGAGGCAAAGCAATTCATTCAACAAAAACTGAAGGAAGCGGGGTTGGCTAACAGTTTTGGGGAACTTGGGATCAAAAAAGAATCCATACTGGAAAGCTTGCTGGATGAAGTGAACGAGGAACGATTTGCAAATAATCCTTCCTCTTTTGACCGGGAACAATTAAAAGAACTGATCAGAGAACATTTATAATCTTCATGGGATTTTTTTCGGAATATAAACAGATCGGCCGGTTATTGCAGCGTAAACAGGAACTTGTCTTTTACGCGGAGAGCCGTCATTATTATCCCTATTTTGAAAAACTGGTTTATGATCTCCGGACTGCGAAGAAAGCGATCTATTATATTACTTCAGATGCTGCGGACCCCTTGCTAAGTAAATCGCTGCCGGGTATGAAAGTTATCTATGTAAAATGGTTGCTGGGTTATTTGTTTGCCAGGCTAAAAACAGATGTGTTGGTCATGACCATGCCCGGTCTGGGAAATTATCTTTTTAAACGCTCGGCGGGGGTGGGTACTTATGTCTATTTGTTTCATGCCGCAGTGAGTACGCACCAGCAGTATGAACGGGATGCTTTTATAAATTACGACGCAGTGTTTTGTACAGGTGACTACCAGGTTGATGAGATGCGGAAGACCGAAGAATTGTATGGATACCTCCCAAAAAACCTTATCCCTTATGGCTATCCATTGCTCGATGCGATAGAGAAAAGGACGAGAGATATTCCTGTTGAACCAGCGCTGCAACAAACGATCCTTGTGGCGCCATCTTGGTTTAAAGGCTGCATATTTGATACATGTATTGAGAAATTATTACAACAGTTGTCAAAACTTCCTTATAAGGTGATCCTTCGTTCACATCCTGAGTATGAAAAAAGAAAGGGAAAAGAATTTCATGCGATAAAGCGAATGGTTGAGCAGCACCCCAATATGTCGATCGATACTTTACCCAATGTACTTGACCGCATTCCCGGATGCGATCTCCTGGTGACTGACCGTTCGGGGATCGCTTTGGAATTCGCTTTTGGTGTGGGGAAGCCTGTATTATTTATTGATACGGCATTCAAAGAAATGAATAAGGCCTGGAGAGATGTTGCTATTGAGCCATTGGAAAATTCCATCCGGGAAGAATTGGGTATACAGGTCTTGCCGTCAGCGTTGAAGGATATTCCGGCTGCTATAAAGGAACTGGAGGGATGGCAACCAGGGTTTGCGCAAAAAATGAACCAGCTAAAGAAAACGCTGTTTTATAATTCACCGGCTTCTTATGAGACCGGGCTTGAATTTATCCTGGGTAAACTGAAAGGTTAATCTTTTTTTTCCGCAGATTTTTCTTTCCGCGCTTTTATTTTATTCCCTGTAAAAAAAGTACGGACACGATGCCAGGACATTTTGATCCAGAAAGCCGCCCCCAATACCGCCGCCACGATCACCTGGATGATATAGGATCCGCTACCGGGGTCAATATATAAGAGTAACCCCCTCATAAATAATTCAAATTGGTTTTGGGGGTAATGGTCAATAGCGTTTCATACATCAGCCTGATCGTGGCTTCAATATCATCCCGGTGCAGCATTTCCACCGTGGTATGCATATAACGTAGCGGTATGGATATCAGCACCGAGGGGCAGCCGTCGTTGGAATAAGCGAATGAATCGGTATCCGTGCCGGTACTGCGGCTCAGGGCACGCCATTGCACAGGGATCTTTTTATCGGCAGCTACTTTTTCAACGAGCGCCAGTAATTTATTGTGCACCGCAGGAGCATAGGAGAGGGAAGGCCCTTTGCCGGTGCTTACATCCCCCTCGATATTCTTATTGATCATCGGGGTGGTGGTATCGTGTGTCACGTCTGTAACAATGGCGATATTGGGTTTGATCCTGCGGGCGATCATTTCCGCGCCGCGGAGACCGATCTCTTCCTGCACAGCATTCACGACATATAATCCATAGGGGAGTTTCTTTTTATTCTCTTTCAGCATGCGGGCTACTTCGGCAATCATAAACCCGCCGATGCGGTTATCAAAAGCCCGCCCGATATAATTGTTATTGGCGAGTTCGGCAAAACCGTCCTGGTAAGTAACTACGGCGCCGATATGGATACCCAGCGCTTCCACTTCCTTCCTGTTGCGGGCGCCACAATCCAGCCAGAGATTGTCTGTACGGGGACTCGGTTCTTTCTGGTCCGGGTTACCGATCCTGGTGTGGATGGCCGGCCAGCCGAATACCGCATTCACGGGTCCTTTTTTCCCATGGATGATCACCCGGGAAGCGGGAGCAGTCTGGTGATCCACCCCGCCATTTCTTTTGAGATAGATCAGCCCCTCAGGCGTAACATAATTCACGAACCAGCTGATCTCATCAGCATGCGCTTCGATCACTACTTTGAAATTATTACTGGCATTGATGACACCCACAGCGGTACCATATGGGTCTATATAATGTGTATCAACATAAGGTTTAAGGTATTCGATCCAGAGTTTTTGCCCCCATGTCTCGAAACCGACGGGGGAAGCGTTGTTGATATAGTGTTGTAAAAATTGGAATGCTTTATCAGAGATGATCGACTTTTTTGCCCTTGTTGCTTTTGCCATAGTGTTGAATTGTGGTCACAAAACTAATTAAATACCGGGTAACAGCATTATAATTGAAGAGAGCGCCACCAGCCCGTCCAGCACTAAGTAATACAGGTAATCGGAGAAATTCCTCCTCGCATATCCATATAATGCCGCCGTGATGATCCCGGGAATAAGCAGGATAATGACAGGGGTCGCTTCATAATTGTATTTCAACAGCCATAGTGTACTGGTAAAGAAAATGACCAGGGAAAAAATGAAAAGCGCAGTAATATTCTTTTCACCGAGATAGGTGATCAGGCTGCGTATGCCATTGGCCTTATCGTCTTCCCGGTCGCGGTAGTCAAAGAGGATACAGATCGCATAGATGAGAAAGAAACGGCTGATGACGAATAAAATGTCCGGTCTGGTCCACGGTTGCCCGGAAATGATGATGGGAAGAATGGTCGTGACAAGCGTCCAGACAAGAGCCAGGAAGATCGTTTTACCCAGGGCTACTTTGCGCAATGCACGGAACCAGGGATGCGGGATTTTGGGGGCTGAATAAAGAAAGGTCATCAAGGCCGAAAGCAAGAGCCATTTCCAGTACGGAACGAGATAGAAGAAGAATATTCCCGCGCCGATCAATCCGGTGATAAAAAGAATAAGGTGGATGAACCGGTATTTTTCCAGCCAGCGGGTACGGGGAGAGACATGTACAGGTTCACCGGTCAGCCACCAATGAAAACTATAGCTACAGATCGTTGAGAAGAATACGAACCAGGAGAAATAAGAATTGTTGGTTGTATGCAGGAGAAAAGAATCCACCTGAGTTACCATCGCTACCGCGCATCCTGCAATAAAGAGATTACTGAATACAAAAAGGTCTAGAATTTTTTTTTCCATTTTATGCAAACATGTCTTCCGGTCCCGAAGGGATTCCTTTGGAGCAGGCAGGATTACTGCCTGAAAACGATTACCTGTGCTGTGGTAATAGTATCGCTGGTATTACCTGCCAGGTCCTTTACGGCCAGTCTCAGCACCAGGGTATCCAGTTCCCTTTGTGGGGGTGTTGAACCGGGGATAAAAGGAGGATTGGACGCGGAGATAATATTCTGGTATTCCAGCATCACCTGGATCTGTGTACGGGGTGTTTTGGGGAAAGGAGGGAACTTATACCGGATCGTATCCCGGATCGTGGCAACCACCCTTTTATTCAGTCTTTGCTTGATGATGATCACCGAATCCTGCACATCGCCTTCCTTATCTGTACATTCCAGGGTAAAGCTGTAGGTACCATTCAGGGGAACAAAATCGGAATTGATAGATTTGATCCTGATAGTGGGCTTGGTGAGGAACTTATCTTTGTTACAGGCCGCGACGATCAACACAAGCGCTGTCAGCAGGAATAAAGTGAATTTCATTGAGGCAATTTGAGTTATAACAAATTTACACTTATTTAAGACACGAAAAAGGCATGCAGGTTGAATGGTATCATAAAATTTTCTCAACTGGGAAACAGGATTTTGATAGCCTGGCACTGGAGATCTTTCGTTACCAGGCAGCGGAAAACGAGGTTTACAGGTCCTACCTGGCAGCCCTGAAAGTTGATCCTGCCAATATTCATGAGGTTGACAAGATCCCATTTTTACCTATCCGTTTTTTTAAATCGCATAAAGTGGTGTCAGGTTCATTTGAGCCGGTTGCTGTTTTTGAAAGCAGTGGCACGACCGGTAGCATCAATAGCCGCCATTTTATCAGCGATATCTCTTTGTACGAGCAAAGTTTTATAAAAGGCTTTGAACTTTTTTATGGACCGGCGAAAGACTGGTGCATTATCGGGCTGCTGCCTTCTTACCTGGAAAGAAAGAATGCTTCACTTGTTTACATGGTGGATCAGCTTATAAAATTAAGCGGGCATTCGCAAAGCGGGTTTTACCTGGATGCGCAGGAGCAACTAGTGCAAACATTGTCCGGGCTGGAGGAACAAAAACAAAAGACATTGCTGATCGGAGTCACTTTCGCCTTGCTGGATTTTGCAGAAAAATTCTCCTTACCGTTGAAGTATACGACCATCATGGAAACTGGGGGAATGAAAGGAAGAAAACAGGAAATGGTCAGAGAAGAGGTTCACGGCATACTGAAAAATAGTTTTGGAGTAAAGGCTGTTCATTCGGAATATGGAATGACGGAATTATTGTCGCAGGCCTATTCAAAAAACAGGGGCATTTTTAATTGCCCGCCCTGGATGAAGATCGTCCTGAGGGATGAAGAAGATCCTTTTCTGTTGAAAAGTACTGGTACCGGGGTTATTAATGTCATTGACTTTGCGAATATCCATTCCTCCAGTTTTATTGCCACGGATGATGCCGGGAGATTATATGATGATGGAAGTTTCGAGATCATCGGTCGGATGGATGGGAGTGATCTGCGGGGGTGTAATTTGATGGTTGTCTAAAAAATAGATAACCGCTCCCTGCTGTAAAGCAGCATACAAAGGGATTATTTAAGAAAGTTATGGATGATGCAAATTGTGCAGATGATGCAGTGTTTGCATTGTATGATGATGACATATGTGATGACCTGCATGATGATCGCAGTTAGTATGGTGATGATTATTGTTGATCACTATCAATGAATCATTTAAATGGCCGGGATAATGCGGATGATGGTGATTGTGGTGATTAACAGCAGGATCGTAGGGTATCCATTGGTGACTATGATCATCATGTAGGTAAACATTGTGATGATAGTTGTTATGGTGATGCCAGAATAAAGAGTCATGATGGTGGTACGCACTGTCCCAATGACGGCGCTGATTTGCATCAGAGGCCGAAATAAGATTGTCTAACGATAGTTGCATTACCGAAATTTCTGTTGACATACCCGCAGCAGCAGTAAGATCTTCCGGGTTTAAAGTTTCAGTGGTAGCAGCACTTTTATTACAGGCATAAATAAACAAGGAAAGTACCAATAAGAAATAGAAGATTTTCATAGTATTTCTCATTTATGTATTTGGTATGATATAAATATACTCATTAGTTGGCGAAATTCTTAAAGGGTATTTAAAGAAAGGCTGGCAATTCTGATTGTTTTCTGCTTATCATCCGTCCAGGCAAATATTAATCTCCTCCCTGATTTGGTCATTTGGGGAAATCCGCTGGATCTTGATTCAGAGGATGTTGCAATCATGATTGAAGTTTCCTTACTCCCATCTGACTTTATTTTAACTGCTTTAATGGCGGTGCCTTCCATCCAACTAACCATCGCAGTTTTTTCATCCAACATTATTACATCTACTCTGCCAATCGGTTTACCCTCATCTACACGGATCGGTTTATTGAATGTTACTCCTCCGTCCTCCGAAAAAATAAGGTTGACCTGTGCATTTTTATCTGCCATAGAAAACCAGGCAATGGCAAGCTGATTGCCTATCGCATCGCTACGGGGGCCATTTACGGGACATCCTGTAATTTTCCAGTTATCAAAAAAAACAGTTTTAGGCGCTGTCCATGCTCTATTTACATAGCGCACTATTGACATATCCCTGATTTCGTCTTCTGAACGGTCTCTGTAAACTACAACAGGGCCATTGGTTGTTATGGTTGCGCTTGTCTGGCAACAATCACACACCCGGTTATCCAATTCCCATTCATCTTTTTTATTTCCCTGTTTATCAATAAGGGCACCCCGTAAGCTCATTTGCCCATGGTGGCCTTCATGTCCGGCTTTGCCTTCTTCCGTCCCGGTATTTCTTCCATCCAGCCATGAAACAAGAAAATCATTATTGAAAGGGACCATCGAAACAAATCCATGTTCAGCTTGCTTGCCGTCATCATGAAGCGTCTTTGCAGTTGACCATGATTTTCCGCTATTTTCAGAATTCAAAACCTTCACATCATACGCATATTTACTGTCTCCATTTTTGGCTAAAAAATGTGCCATTAAATTATTTGCTCCATCAGCTGCCAGTATCGGATAGTCAGCCCAGTTGACAAACCAATTATTCCCTGTACTTATAACAACCGGGTCAGTCCATGTATCGTTTTGAAAGGTAGAAAATTTTAAACAATTTTCTTTTCCTCTTTTTTCAATCCATGATAAATAAATTACTCCTTTACTATCTGTAAAAAGGTAGGGTTCCGCACAGGAATCTTTTGCCGGAGAAGAAAGTTGTTTCACTACGTCCATTGCAGTAGCTTTCTTTTCCTTTTTATTCATGGTGCACGAAGTAATTATACTGATGAGCAACAGGAGGTTTAGGTGCTTAATCATTTTATTTGATTTTAAGAATCAGTTGAAAGTTGGTGCTGTCATCCCAATTGCGGGCACCCATTTCCCCAAAAACCAGTTTACCTCCTGGATTAAAAATAAAAGTCGTTGGTATTGTCTGAATATTTAACGCTTCGAAATTTTCAACCCTTGTATAATTAAAAGTATAGTCATTCGCATTTTTAAATCCTTCTATCTCACTTACATCTTCATTTGAAGCTAAAAGAAAAATTACATTTTCATTTTTAAGCCGGGTTTGTAATTTTTGTATAGAAGGCAATTCTGCAATACACGGCTTGCACCAGGTAGCCCAAAAATTTATAAAAACAGTTTTCCCTTTATATTGGTTGATATCAACACCGCGGTTTTGCAGGTCCGTCAATTTTATTATATCAATATCAGTACCTGATTGAGGAACTACATCGTTTTTTTCATTAGTCACTTCCTTACATCCGCCTGCTCCTGCTATTAGTACTATGGTAAGTGTGTGAATGAGTTTTAGTATATACTTTTTATTACACAAAGTCCTTTCTATTTTGTTCTGTTATAAATTTATCCAGCGCCTTCTTTCCAAATTGTTTAAATACCACTGGGGTAACAATCATATCCAGCAATGTTGAACTTACCAGCCCACCCAGAATTACCGTAGCAACAGGATATAAAATTTCTTTACCAGCAGCCGTGGGATCCAAGGTTAAAGGTATTAAAGCCAATGCTGCTACTAAGGCAGTCATTAGTACAGGTACTAACCGTTCCAATGAACCTCGTATTATCATTTTGTCGCCAAACTCTTCACCTTCATGTTGCACTAAGTGTATGTAATGACTAATCATCATGATACCGTTTCTGGATGCAATACCTGTCAATGTAATAAATCCTACCATAGTGGCAATCGAAAATACACCACCCGTCAGCATTACAGCTACCACACTTCCGATTAATGCCAATGGAATATTAAGCATAATCTGCAATACAATCCGGGTACTTTTAAAATGGCTGTACAACACCAGGAAAATACCGACAACAGAAAATATACTTAAAATGGTAATTAATTTGGAAGCAGATTGCTGGCTTTCAAATTGTCCGCCCCATTGCAGGTAATAACCTTCTTCTAATTTCAATTCCTTTTTTACTTTTTTCTGCATTTCTTTAACAGTGCTGCCTAAATCTCTTCCCTGAACATTGGCAGAAACCACTATTCTTCGTTGTGTATTTTCATGGTTTATACTACTGATACTGTTTTCTAATTCTACCTTGGCAATTTGTTCCAAGGGAATTAATGAACCATCCGGCGTGGCAATCTGTGTATTTTTTATGGCATCAATATCTTTTCGGGTGCTGTCATCTGTCCGTAATACAATGTCAAATGTTTTTTGCCCATCTAATATCTGGCTTACTACTTTTCCATTGTAAAACACTTCAATGTCCTCTGCAACTTTACCCGCCTGCAAGCCGTATCGCTGCAAAGCGTTACGGTCAATCTTCACCATCAGTTGCGGCACCATTACCTGGTTTTCTACCTGTACATCTACTGCGCCGGGAACGGTGCTGATTGTTGTACGCAACTGTTCTGCTGTAGAACGAAGTGTTGTCAAATCATTTCCAAAAATTTTGATGGCTATCTGTGCCCGCACACCACTCAATAGATGGTCGAGCCGGTGAGAAATAGGTTGGCCAATATTAACAGTGACTCCTTTCAATACCGACAAATTATTACGTATGTCTTCCAGCACTTTTTTCTTATTGCGTCCGCCGGGTTTTAAGGTTACATCAATTTCAGAATAACTTGGCGGTTCAGCATGTTCATCCAATTCTGCTCTTCCTGTCCGGCGTGATGTGAGAGCTACTTCCGGTACTTTTAAAATTTGTTTTTCAGCAATTGTTCCTAATTTATTTGATTCGTCTAATGAGGTACCTGCTGGTGCTAATACATTTATCGTATAACTTCCTTCATTGAAAGGGGGTAAAAATTCTGTACCAAAAAAAGGAATGATTGCTGCTGCTGCAATAATCAATGTGATAGCAACTCCAATAATTGCTTTGGGTCGTTGTAAACCCCAATGAAGTATTTTTTTATCTTTTTTCTTTAGCCATTTTACTAATGGACTATCCGCCTCTCCCCCCGCCCTCTCCGAAACCCGCCCGGCCAGGCCGTTCGGACGGGGAGAGGGAGCCAGTACTGACAGCTCATTGTCAATTTTCTTCTTCCTCCAAAACGCTAAATTAACATGAGACAGGTGTTTCTTTTTATTCAATAAATAACTACACAATACCGGTGTCAGCGTTAATGAAACAATTAACGATGCAACGATGGAAGTTATATAAGCAATACCAAGAGGTGCAAAAATTTTTCCTTCTATTCCCTGTAAGTAAAACAACGGAATAAAAACAAGCACCACAATAATAGTAGCATACACAATAGAATTTCTCACTTCACTGCTGGCTTCATAGATAACTTTGAGGAGCGGCCTGGGATTTTCACTTACCCAGTTTTCCTTCATTCGCCGATATACATTCTCTACATCCACAATAGCATCATCCACTAATTCGCCAATAGCAATGGCAAGCCCACCCAACGTAAGTGTGTTGATGGATATATCAAAAAATTTAAAAACAATCGCGCTGATGATAAGTGACAGGGGTATAGCAGTAAGTGTTATAATCGTTGTTCTGAAATTGAGTAAGAAAAGGAACAGGATTATAATAATTAAAATAAATCCATCTCGCAAAGCTTCTTCCACATTACTGAGTGAGGTGGCAATAAAGCTTTTCTGCTGAAACACATCTGTATTGATATGTATGTCTTTTGGCAGGGATGCTTTTATATCTTCAATAGCAGCCAATATATCATCGGTTAGCGTAATGGTGCTGGCCCCGGGTTGTTTTTCTATACTCAGAATCACCGCAGGTTTTCCATTAAAGGAGCCATCGCCTCTTTTAATGGGCCCTCCAAATTTCACTTCAGCAACCTGCTGTAATAAAACAGGCGAGCCGTTGCGGTTTGCAACAACGGTACTTTTCAAATCTTCCAATGTATTGGCACGGCCAATGTTTCGTATCAACACTTCTGAGCCTTTATTATCAATAAAACCACCGGTGGTATTAAGGTTGGTTAATTGTAAAGCATTGTCAACATCATTGATAGATAAATTATACTGCCGAAGCTTATCCGATGAAATCAATACCTGGTATTGCAACCGTTCACCTCCAATAGGTATTACCTGGCTAACCCCTTTTACACTCAGTAATCTTCTGCGAATAGTAAAATCCGCTAAGGTTCTTAAATCTGCCGGTGAGGTAGTATCACTGGTTATGGCAATCATCATTATCTGTCCCATAATGGAACTGATGGGTCCCATTTTCGGTGTAATGCCATTTGGCAATTGTATACCTTGAATTTTTTCTGCTGTCAGTTGCCTTGCTCTATATACGTCGGTATTCCAGTCAAACTCAACAAACACCATTCCCAATCCCGGTGATGCAACCGAACGAACCACTTCTACACCCGGCGCACCATTTAATTGTGTTTCCACCGGCAAGTTTACCTGTGTTTCAATTTCTTCAGGGGCCATTCCATTAGCTTCCAGAAAAATGGTTACCCGTGGCCGGTTTAAGTCAGGTAATACATCAACCGGTAATTTGATTAAGGTGAATACGCCATACACCATTATCAATGCTGCCAGTGACACCACCAGCAAGCGGTTCTTCAGCGAAAAAAGAATGAGTTTGTTGAGCATAAAAATTATTTATGAACCAAAATTATTTTTGGTGAGTGGCTAACCAGTCATTAAATTCTTTAATTTCTTTATTCTGGTCTTCAACTATCTTCTGAGCCAGTTTTTTTAACTCATAATTTTTGCCATGTGATATTTCATCTTCCGCCATTGTTACCGCGCTTTCATGGTGGGGTACCATCATCATTAAAAAATCTTTATCGGTATTGCCACTCATTGTCATAGCCTTCATTTTATCCATCATGGTTTTCATGGTCTCTCCAAGTTCATTGTGCATTTCACTATTTTCTTTTTTCATTTCCGGCATTTTATAATTCTTTATAAGTGCCTGCATTTGCCCTATCTCTGCTTTTTGTGCTGTGATAATATTTTGTGCCCATGATTTAATCTGTGCATCACTGCCTTTGGCGAGTTCTACGGCACTCATATCAATTGCTGCCTGGTGGTGCATTATCATCATATTGGCAAAGTCGAGGTCGAAGTCACCAGTCATCTTCATTGCATCCATCTTAGTCATCATACCATTCATTGATTCCATCATTTCATTGTTCATATTTTTCATATCCATATTGTCTTTATGCTCCATGTTGGACATAGTAGTATCCGTATCAGTTTTAACTGAATTGTTGTTTTCATTACCGCATGACTGTAACAAAAAGCCCGCAGTAAATAAAGTTGCTGTGATAAGAATTGAACTTTTCATATTTTAAGGTTTAATGTTTATGAAAATGGTTAATTGAATTTATAACGAGTGATTATTTATTTGCTATTTATGAAACAAGTATAGAATTAAAGCAATAAACCATGGAAGAGTAAAAGCTAATAAAAGCCATTTAAAATCTGAGTGAAGCATAAAATTTATTACGGTCATAGCGCCAATTGAAGTGATACCTGCAATAAAAACAATTACAAAAGCCCCATGCACCCTTTTCCGAAAAGAAGTTTGAGCGATATATACAGTAAGAAGCCCTGCTGTTAAAACATAGCAACCCATTACCCAAAATACTTTTTGCAGCCATGCTGATAAGCCGGGGATCTTATTTTCAATTTCATTTAAAGATGTACCAATGTACCGGGAGTCTTCAGGCAATAAAGGCGCCCTTAAAAAGATAAAAAAGATACCTATTGCCACCTGGAGAAACCCTCCAATTGTGAGAAATAATGCAGCGTATGGTTTTAATTTTATCATTTTTTTTTCAAGATTTATCCTGCTATCCTTAAGCATATTATTTAAACACCAGTTTGCATATAAAGGAGCTAAGAAAAAAGCAATGAATTGGAAAAAATTTTTTTTGGGTTTTGTATAACTGATACTCAATTTAGCCTTTGTGCTGTCACCTTGAGGGTAAAGGATAAGTCGCATTTGATACCATGAGAGAATAATCATTTTGGCTTTTCCGATTGTCTCCCAGATTTTTTCTTCGTCTTTAGTCCACTTTTTTACAACAACTGTAAAGTCCATTGTAAAGCCCATCATCTTTCCGCACCAGCGAAATTTTGCATTAAGTCCGGTTGCATTTTCCGAAAGCTGTTGCAATATTAATTTGCTCCCCATCATTGGCATTGAACTTTTTGTCATATGCATTCCGGTATTGCTAATGTTGTCCATATAAGCAAAAACATTTTCAGGAGAAGCATGTATTATGATACTTTTTGTTTTTACTGTCATTTTATCTTTTACATTTTTATTTGATTTTTCATTAGTAATCTTGTCTAATTTTATTTCTTTACCTTTAACATGCTTGCATTAATTGCAACTACAACTGTACTTACTGTCATGAGCACAGCTCCGGCAGCAGGGCTCAATAAAATTCCCTGACTATATAATACCCCTGCCGCTAATGGCAAGGCTACTAAATTGTAGCCTGTTGCCCATATCAGGTTCTGAATCATTTTACGGTAAGTCGCTTTTCCAAATAAAATCAAATTCACTACATCTTTTGGATTGCTGTTCACTAAAACGATCCCCGCTGTTTCGGCAGCAATATCTGAGCCGGAAGCTAATGCAATACCGATGTCTGCCTGTGCCAAAGCGGGCGCATCATTGACCCCGTCGCCGGTCATAGCAACAAACTCGCCTTTGCTTTGCAGCTCTTTTATTTTTTCTAATTTTTGATGTGGTAATACTTCAGCAAAAAATCCTTCCATGCCCAATGTTTCGCTTACAGATTTTGCAACTGCATTATTATCCCCGGTTAGTAGAGTTGATTTGATACCATTTTTTTTCAAGTTGGCAATAGCATCTCCTGATTCGGGGCGAATGGCATCAGACAATGCAATATAACCTGCCAAACTGTTCTCAATAATTACAAAAACAACAGTTTCGGCAAGGTCTGTTTTAAAATCAGCAGGAAAAGGTATATTATTTTCTTTAAGATAACCGGGGCTTACCACTTTTACATCTTTCCCTTCCACTTTTGCTTCTACACCCTTGCCGGTAATTGCATTAAAGTTTTCGGCAGAAGGAACTAATAACTTTAAGTCCTTTACTTTTTGCAGGATGCCAGTTGCAATGGGATGTTCCGAGTTTTGTTCCAGTGCAGAAGCTAAGCGTATCAATTCGTTTTCAGAGACGTTACTTTGAAAAGAAACAATTTTTGAAATCTGGAACTTACCGATAGTTAATGTCCCTGTTTTATCAAAAACAATGGTAGTTATCTTTCTTGAATTTTCAAATGCCGTTCTGTTCTTAATTAGCAGACCGCTCTTTGCAGCAATAGCTGTCGATTTAGCAACCACCAGTGGAACAGCAAGCCCTAATGCATGGGGGCAACAAATAACAATAACCGTCACCATTCTTTCCATAGCAAAAGCAAGGGATTGGCCTGATAAATACCAGTATAAAAAAGTGCCTATACCAGCTACAATAGCTATTAGGGTAAGCCATTGAGCAGCTCTGTCCGCTAATAATTGTGTTTTAGATTTTGAATTTTGGGCATCATTTACCAGCTTAATTACCTGCGACAAGTAGGAATCTTTTGAACCATGCGAAACAATTACTTTAATAGAACCGTTGCCATTTATGGAGCCCGCAATTACTTTATCATTAATCTTTTTTTCTACTGGCTTGCTTTCACCGGTCATCATACTTTCATTAAGATAGCTCTGACCCTCACTAATAATTCCATCAGCGGCTACTTTCTCACCGGGCTTCACTAAAATTACATCTCCTTCTTTCAGCGTTTCCGTTTTTACTTCCCGAATTGTATCGCCTGTTACCAAATGTGCATCCGCTGGCATTAACTGCACCAGCAGTTCTAATTCTCTTGATGCACCCATTACGGATTTCATTTCTATCCAATGTCCCAGCAACATGATAAGAATAAGCGTTGCCAGTTCCCAGAAAAAATCCATCCCTTCTAAGCCAAAAACAATGGCAACGCTGTAGATGTATGCAACACTGATGGCAAAGCCAATCAAAAACATCATACCCGGACTCTTCGCTTTTGCTTCATCAACCAATCCTTTCAGGAAAGGCCAGCCGCCGTAAAAGAAAACGATGGATGATAATGCAAACAACACATATTGCGAACCGGTGAAACTAATGTGTAAGTTTAGCCAATGTTGTATCATTTGAGATAACAACATAATGGGGATTGTCAATACCAGTACAACATAAAATCGTTTTTTAAAATCAGCAATCATCATCGCATGGTGGTTGTGCCCGGCATGGCCCATTGATTGGTTATCGCTATGCCGCATTTTACTATGATCCATTTTTGAATGTTCCGTACTTACTTCTTTTCCAAGAGGTATAAGATCCATTCCGCATTTGGGACATTTGCCAGGCCCCGGTTTTATAACTTCCGGGTGCATGGGGCAAGTATATTGCTGATGTTGATGTTCCATAATAAAACGCTTTACAGGGATGGAGCGTAAAGCTGTTATCGCTCCATGCTTTTATAAATTAGTGGCTATCGTGTTCATCGTGTTCATTGGCAGTACTGGTATGCGATTTTGTATGAGCGGCATTTACTTTTTTAATATCTTCCTCTGTACTCTTTTTTACATTCATTGTAAAATCAATAGTATGTAGTTTGCCGGCGGCATTAAACTGAACCCATCCCCGGTATAATCCCGGCTTATCAAAAGTGGTATGTAAATCAAAAGCACCTTTAGAAATATCAGGGTGTACATGCAAATATTTTTTATCTGCAAGACTTACAATAACCATGTGGGCCTTTGCACCCAGGTAATTTTCCAGTGAGTTGGCATCAATTTCTTTACCATTAAGTTTCACAATACCTTTAATATGCATCAACACATCTGTTACCAATATTCCCCCTGCCGGTTCTAATGTAAAGGAGTAATTGCCGGATATACCTGATAATTTATCGGCACCAAAAGTTTTTGCATCAGGCGCCTTGCCTGTTACATTAACGTTTAAAATATCTACTGTATGATTACCTGCACTTGGCTTATAATCGGCAAACAAAGTATATTTACCTGCCGCCGGAAATATTTCTTTTACGGTGTAAGAACCATCTGGATAATATTCAGGATGGATATGGTTAAACCAACTAAGGTCATCATTCACCACAATCAGGTGTATTTTTTTTTCATGTTCTACTTCCAATGCCACCTGCTCGTTTGGCTTATCGTTCATCTTTGGCGTTAGTAATAGAGTAACTTCTTCGCCAGGATTTATAATTACCGGATTGGTACTGAACTGCATGGTCACATTTCCTGATGCACCTGCATTATCATTATGCTCCAGCTTCATGCCGCATTTAGGGCAGTTATCACCTTCTTTGCCGGTTACTTCCGGATGCATAGGGCAGGCAAATACATGATCTCCTTCATGTGTTGCTTCCGTATGGGTTGAGTCTTTTGTATCAGTTTTTGTTTCACTACCGCTGTTATTGCAGGCAGCAAAAAATGAAAGCGTGCTGATGCCTATTATAGCCGTTGTAAGTTTTAATAACTGTTGCATATTATTTGTTTTTAGGTTAAAAATTATTGATTGAGATAAATCATTTTCATCTGGTAAACATTGCTGGTTACAACTCTTTCCCCATCTTCTGTGCCCTTGTTTATAACAGTGAATTTATCATTGCTCTGCCCTTTTACAATAAAACTGATGCTGTATTGCTCGGCTTTATCTTTTATAAAAATGGCGGGCTTCCCATTTACATCGGTAATGGCTTCATTAGGTATAACCACCTGCCGGATAATATCACTCCCCGTCATTCTTACATTGATATTCTCTCCTATTTTAAAGTGGCTGTTCGGATTCAAAATTTCAAATACAACTTTCTGCGATTGATTGTTCGCATTCACCGTTTGTGCAGTGCTTGTCATTTTAAGTTGGTATGAAAGGGTATCATTACTTGAAGCAGCTGTAAATGAAGTAGCTGATTTCAGTTTGGGAACATCAGCAGTAAACACCTGTGCTTCCACAAACACCTGGTTCAGGTTGGTAATTTCAAACAATGTTTCTCCTGTGTTTACCACCGCCCCAATGGAATAATTAAATGTGCCTACTACACCGCTGATAGGAGACGTGAGGCTTACTAATTTTGTGCTTCCGGCACTGCCGCCTGCGTTAGCATCAAATAGCTGTTTATTTTTTTTCGCACTTTCATACCGGGCTTTTGCTTCGGTTACATCCTTTTTGGCAGCAATGTCTTCAATAGTTTTCAATCTTTCATATTGTGCTTTAGCAGCTTCATATTCTGAGTTCACTATATTTCTTTGCGCAAGTATGTCTATTTGTGTACCTGCATCTACCTGTTGCTCCACTATGGCCAGCACCTGGCCACGACCTACCTGCTGACCGGGATTGACTCTTAAGGCAACAATTTTTCCTGTTTGTGGCGATTGTATAACAGCCCTTCCCTGTGGTGCAGCCGTAACAGTTCCTAACAAAACTGTTGACTCATTAAAATCGCCGGTACCAATTTTTTTTGTGAGGATATTAAAGAGAAACTGAGTTTCTTTTTCTATTATAAAAGTAGTAGCTGAGCCACCTGCTTTTGTAGCTCCGTCTTCGTGGTCTTCTCCATCATGTGCTGATAAAGTATTGTAAGTTGCTGTGGGCAGCAAACAGAAAATGACTATTGCTGCTGTGGTTATTTTCCTGTTTCTTTTTTTGCTGATGAAAAGCATAACGATTACTCCAATCAGCAATCCCATTAATCCAAAAAACCAATTGCTGCTGTACCAGTGTGCATGTGCTACAGACGAAGTTTCGGCCACTGCCAGTTCTTTTCCTGTTTCAATATTATTTACCTGTATTAAATCTGCACCTGGCGTGCTGCTGATGTTTACTACTAAACTATATGCTTTCTTTTCAGGGAATATTGCTTTCAGTTCGTACACCCCTTTATCGATCCGGGTTGCTGTTATTTTTATATTTGGGTTTCCGGCAACAGTTATTGATAGGCTTGCTGTATCAAGTGGCTTATTTGTAGAATACTCACTGATAAAGAGTTTTAGCACTGCTTCTTTTCCCGGGCTAAGTGGTCCGTATTTAACCAGTAATTCATATTTATCAGAAAATGCTTCTGAAGAAAAATAGCTGACGGGTGACATAGTTGCTTTTTTTGCATCACCGTGATCTTCACCACCATGAGCAAAGGCCAATACCGGTAACCACAATAAAATAATTAATAATCGTTTCATAACTGTCCCATTAAATATTGATAATTGATAACACTCAAGTTATAGTTTTTGATTGCTTCGAGATATTTCAGATAAATTGCATAAGCATCATTGCTGTTTCTCAACAGGCTGATATAGTCAATTTCCCCGCTTGCAAAAAAGCGTTGCGAAGTAACAATTACTTCCCGGGCCTTTGGCAGACCGGTTTGCTGATAGTATTGCACCGATTGCCAGTTGGCTTGCATTTCTCCACCGGCATTCATGGCTTGTAAGGATAACTCCTGCTGCAAAGCCTCTTGTTTGTTTTGTATCACCTGTTGCTCAGTTTTGGCAGCATTAATTTTGCTTTTATATTGGCCAAACCATAATGGGATAGTAATCCCGAAACGGAAACGGTTGCTCCATTTCGTTTCTCTTTCTCCCTGGTTAAAATACCCAAAGGCGAATCCCGGCAAAGCCTTACTTTTTTGCAGGGCGATATTTTGTTTCGCATTTAATTGCTGCTGTTGCAATAGCTGAACAGAAGGATTGGAAAGTAATATTGCTGAATCCGGTAGCAGCCCTGTTTGCAGGCTGTTGGGAGAAACGATTAATGGCTGCACCATAAAATCATCTTTTAACCCTGTATACCATTGTAATTGCGCTTTTGAAGTCTTAGCTCTTGCAATGGCCTGTGTATATTGGTTGTGAATTTCACCGTATTGCGTTTCTGCAAATGTTTGTTGCAGAAAATCTATCTGCCCGGCATTGAATTGGCGGATGGCAGACGTTTTAATTTTTTCATACAATGTATCCTGGATATAAAATTGCTTTACCAGCGAATCGGCAAACTGTATTTCGAGGTATAGTAGTTTCACCCTGTATTTTAATTCTACTTCGGTTAATTGCTTTTCTTTTTGAGCGATAGCAATTTGCCCTTTTTGCAAACGGTATTGATTACGGTAAACAGAAGGAAACTCGATTGATTGAGTAATACTTCCTGTGTAAAAATTACCTGTTGGACTTTCCCAGAAGAACTCCGGGTTGGGTAAGTTGAAGGCAGACTTCAGCAATTGCTCTTGTTGCTTTACTTGAAAAGAAGCAGCACGTATATTCTTATTATTCGTCAGTGTCTTGCTTATTGCTTCCGTTTCGGTAAGTACGGTCTGCGCATTCGCAGTTGCTGCTGCTAAAAGTATTAACCCTGTAAATATATTTCTGAACATAAAAATTTGATTACTGTAAAACTGATTATTCGCTTTGCAATGGGCAAAATGATTTAATGCTGGAGCAATTCATGCTTCAGTTAGTTTACAATAATCAAATCTGGAAACTCTGTATAGCTATCCGTATATCAGGTGGCGGCGGATGAAAATAACTGGCTATATATTTTTGAATCGGAGATGGAACAGGTTCAAAAATGTCAATCCTCAAAAAATTAGTAATGATTGCCACAAACACCGGCATATTGATACCAACTTTTGCAGCCAGGTTTTTATCTGATTGCTGAAACTGCATTATTTCATTGGTGCAGCAATCATCTTTTTTGGAAGCATCTTTTTTGTCGTGATGATTTGGAGCAGGTTCATCTTGGTGAGATTTCTTTGGCTCATCTTCATGATGGTGCTTTTTACCATCTGCATGAATATGAACTGAAACATCAGTAACTTCTAATTCTTCATGATGAGATTTATTATAGCCCATATTTAAACCAATCGAACAGGCAAAACCCAAAACCGTATTCATTGAGAATACAATCAATAATAAAGCTGCCTTTAGTTGTATGGATGTATTTCTTTTCATTAATACTGGCCTAAAGTTAAAGCAATTCTTTGATAATGAGCAAACTCTTGCCGGTAAGGTACTTTCTGGTTCTATTTTAAAGGTTACACAATTAGGGGAAAGTTTTACATAATATTTGGATTGCGCAGTCATTTACAGCAATCCTTCTTCCTTACAAATATTTCTTTAGAAAATTTCCCAAAAAATTGCCCGATTGATTTTGCAACTGTCATTTTATAACATTGTTAATAACATTAAAGCACTCATGGCAATCATTAAAGCGTCTTCAATAATAGTGATGGTACTCATGGGTAAATTAAATACATCGCCCAAACAGGCACATTTAATTTTACGTTTGTTCAGGACACTCTGTAAAACTCCAACAATACTTATTGTCATCAGTACAAAGGTAATGGCATTGGTAACAAGCGGATTATATCCTGAAAGAAAAGCAAGACCCAGGGCCAACTCGGCAAATGCATATACATATCCCCAGCCGCTCCACTTTTTTGCCACAATGTCGTACATGGCATAGCTTTCTGCAAAACCTTTCAGGTTAAGCAGTTTAAAAAAGGAAAATACGAGAAAGAAACCTGCCATAAAATGGCTCATCCACCGCATCCATACAAAGCCATCATAGATATATTCAACAAGTAAGGTTATGCCAATTATGTATCCGAAGATTAACAGGATGGGTTTATATGTTGCCAACCATGTTTTTTTTTCTTCCTCAACTATCGGAACCGGGTTTTGTGCAAAATTCTCTGTTAGTTTATATTTTGGATAGTCCTGCAAAGCGATCTGCAAGGCTGTAGTTTTAACATGCTTATCCATTTCTATTTCCGCTTCACCTTTTGCCAGGTCAATGTTCACATTTTTGACACCCGCAACGGCTGATAACAGGCTTTTCACTTTTGCCTGGCAGCCGGAACAGGTCATTCCCGAAACTTTATAGCTGTGTGTCATAATAGTTATTTAATAGCACAAAGCTAGTTTGGCATACAGGCAACTATGTTACAGGATTATGGAAAAGAGTTGTATTTAATTGTCAAACCTGGTCCAACGATTTGCGGTGACCGCCCATTTTTTTAAACGAGCTGGGTGTAAGCCCCGTTATTTTTTTGAACTGGGCGGAGAGGTGTGCGATGCTGCTATAGCCCAGTTTCCAGGCGATCTCGCCGAGGCTCCATTCGTTATAGACCAGTAGTTCTTTTACCTTTTCGATCTTTTGTAAAATGAAGAATTGCTCTATAGTGATCCCCTGGATTGCGGAGAACAGGCGGGAGAGATAGCTGTAGTCTTTTTTTAATGTTTTGGCCAGGAAAAGGCTAAGGATGAAATGCTCTTCTATTTCCCCATCCTGTATTTTTTTAATAACGAGGCTCCTGATCTTTTCTATCAGCTGCTGCTTTTGATCATCGAGTAATTCAAAACCAAGCTCTTTCAGATGATCATTTAGCAAAACTTCCTGTTTCTTTGTAAGGGGCTTTTCCAGATCGATCTCACCCATGGATACCTGCGCATGGTGAAGTCCCAGCTGTTCGAGTTCCTGCTTTACCACCAGGATACAGCGGTTGCAGACCATATTTTTTACAAAAATTCGCATTAGTCAGGATCTATGATTTTAATTTTCCTTGCAAAAAGAAAGGTAATCTATACCAGATTACCTCTTTCTGTGCCCGGGACTGGAATCGAACCAGCACATCCTTGCGAACGGCAGATTTTGAGTCTGCTGCGTCTACCAATTCCGCCACCCGGGCTGGGGGAGGCAAATGTAAATAAGAAATAAGAAATAAAAAATAATTGCTTCGCTTTGCTCGCAGCTTCGGCCCCTCGAATAAGGAAGTGGGTCACCCGGCTATATGGAGAGTTCTTTAGGGATGCGATCAGTGATGTTGAGTTACTCCGTACATGAATCTTTCCATTGCATAAACGGACAGTTGCCCGGAAGGAGAACTTAATTTATACTCGCAGCCGTGGGTAGCCCAGGGGATGGCAAGAAAGAAATTTTTTACACCGGCAGCATCTAATTTTTCTTTCAGCCGGTAGCTCTGCCGTTGAAACACATGCGCATCATTCCTGCCATGTATTAAGAGGGTGGGGATTGTAGATGCAGTGACATGATGGAAAGCGGATGCGGCAAGATATTTTCCGGGAACCTCGTCGGGTGCGCCACCCACAAAATCACGGAGCACTTTTTTTGAATTCATGATGAGCGGACTGGTAGGGTGATCGTATGACCATAACATATCGGTCGGTCCGTAAAAACTGATCACTCCTTTAATACCGGGATCGCTCAGGGTATAGGCCGCGGCCAATACGATCTGGCCACCAGCTGATCGTCCCGTCAAAATAAAATTGTTTGTATCCACCCTTAATTCGGCAGCATGCTGGCGTACAAAACGAAGGGCCGCCTGCAGGTCTTCCTGCGGCGCCGGGCTGGTATATTGCGGAGCTAAGCGGTAATTGATCGTCACCACATGGTAACCCGCATTGGCGAAATAACTGTTTACATCCGGTAATTCTGCACTGTTGCCTTTTGACCAGGATCCACCATGCACCACCACCAAACATGGGCGGATACCCGCCACCTGTGCCGGATAATGATCGAGTGTCAGCTTAACCCCTGTGTGAACGGCATACTGGTAAGTGCTGTAAGTAACTTTCTTTGACCCCGTACCTGTAAACATCCGGGTAAAAGAATAGGGTTGTTGCTGGTGAAATTCTTTGAGGTCAGCTTCTTTAACGTTCAGCGCTTTTTCCAGCCTGCTGTCGAGGTGCCGGCCGATATACCAGGCACCAACGATAGGGAATAAAAAAAAGAGCATCGAAAGGATGCCAAAAGAAATGGAGAGCAGCCGGAATTTGTTTCTCCGGAAACTCCATACCAGGGTAAGCCCTGCAAAAATCAAAAACACCCAGGAGAACTCTGTTACGGCAACAGCCAGGTACCAAAGCTGCCTGGCGGGTACCAGGAAGATGGTCAGCAGGGAGCAAAGAAATAGGAGAATGGCTAATATAAGGCGGAACATGTTCCAGATACGAGTTTTACTGGTTTTAAGTTTGATTTCTATTGTCAGACAAATCACCTATAGCAACCCGATCATTTCCCGGCGGAAAGCTCCCGGTTGATACGGTCTAAATATTTTTTCTTGTAATAGTATTCCTTTACTTGCAGCAGCTCTTTTTCGGTAGTAATACCTTCCTGATAGCTCTCCACAATTTCTTTAACAGGCGCATAGATCGTTGATTGAAGATTGAATATTGAAGATTGAATATTTTTAATGTCTGTTGCATCTCCGTCCATCAGCAGCTCGTTCAATTCCAGCACTTCCATAAGGAAACCCGGTGGCAGTTCATATTTCTCTTCTTCTTCGAGTAAGCCTTTTTCTTTTAATACATATTTTATTGTGGCATCCGGATGCTGGAACGTTTTCCAGGCCTTGTTCAATAAAGCCGATTTTTCCAGGGCTTCCAACTGGACGATCTCATTATCATTGGCAAAATAGTCGGGATGATATTTCCGGCTGAGTTCGAAGAATTTGCCGGTCAACGGGGCCGTATCTACTTCCAGTTGCACCGGTATATCGAACAATTCAAAATACTCCATGACCATTAATCTGTTTTCCGCCTGTTTTCTTTAAAAATTATCCTTAGTTTGGGTTACAAAACAGGGTTCACTATGTACAAATTTACGCATAAAGCATGGAGCTGAGCAGGAACTTCCCGGATTCGGAAATGGTAGCTAATATCCGTTCTGGACAAAGGATGGAGGAGACCATCAAAACCATTTACCGTGTTCATTTTGACAGCCTGGGCTGGTATGTCATGAATAACAGCGGCAGCCGGCAGGACGCGGAGGATGTATTCCAGGAAGTGGTTGTGAGTTTTATCGACCTGGTGCAGAAGGGTAAGTTCAGGGGCGAATCAACGGTCAAAACATTTCTTTTCTCCATAAACCGCCATATATGGCTGAATGAATTGAAACGCAGGGGCCGGACACTGGTAAGGGAGGAAAAATATGAAAGGGGACAGGAAAAAGTGGAGCTGGACAGCGGTCACCTGATCGCCGACCGGGAAGGGAAGGCAGAAGTGATGAGATTGGTGGGAGAACTGGGGGAGGTCTGCAGGAAAATCCTGTTACTTTTTTATTACGAGAACATGTCCATGAAAGAGATACTGGAGACAATGCATTACGAGAATGAACAGGTACTTCGAAATAAAAAATATAAATGCCTGAAGCAACTTGAAAAAATGCTGAATGAACAACCTTCGTTAAAAGAAACGCTGAAAAACCTATTGAATGGATAATTCTACTCCAACGATGTCTGAAAAGCTTGTCTTATACCTGGATGGGGAATTGAGCGGGGCCGATAAGATCAGCCTGGAGCAGCAATTGTCTGTCAATGCCCTGTTGATGGAAGAACTGGAAAGTTTAAGATCGACCCGTGAAGCGACCAGGTTATATGGGCTGCAACAAAAGGTGGCGGATATTCATCGCGGCATGATGGAGGAACTGAAAGCACCAATACTGAAAATAAGTTTCGCCAGGTCGCCGAAAAAGGTACTCCGCTACAGCATGGCTATTGCTGCCGGACTTTTATTACTGATCGGTGGGTTTATGGCGTATAATTTTCTTACACTTTCCCCGGATAGGGTCTTTGCTTCCCGTTACCAATCTTATGAATTGGTAACAACCCGGGATACAGCTGCCAATGAAACACCCGCTGAAAAAGCATACCGGGTGAATAACTACAAGGAAGTGATTCGGATCCATGACAAAGGGGAAGATCATTCACAGAAAACAGCGTTCTTATGTGGCGTGTCGGCGCTGGAACTAAAAGATAATGCGAAAGCGATTGAATGTTTGAAAGAAGTGCTCGATGCTAATAAAGTGTCTGCGAAACCCATATTGAATGATGAGGCCGAGTATTACCTGGCATTGGGGTATATCCGCAACAGGGATTATGATTATGCACTTGATATCATGTACAAGATTAGAGCAGACGCGGAGCATAAATACAATACGGCTGTCACGCCCAAGCTGATCCGGCAAGTGAAGATGTTGAAATGGAGGTAACCCGGCCCGCGAGGAGAGCCTGCCAGCTAACTTATTAAGGTGTGAGGAACCAGCCAGACGAACCTGTCAGGCTTTTCTTTTCATAAATTTATAAGCGACAGCGCCCACGATGATGACTGACGCTACCCACCACCAGTTGGATGCGCTTTGACGTTTCTCATAGTTACCGATAAAGACCAGGTGCGCCCAGTAATTGGGGGATCTTAATGCCGGATCAGTATCCGGGCTGTTGAGGAAATCCAGTTTGGCCTGTTGTAAAGCCATATCACTGCTGTATTTTTTTTCGAGGTAATAATGCAGACGCCGCGTGATATATGCGGTGGACCGGTCTTCGGATTTCCATAAAGATGTTACGATATTGGGACAACCCGCATAAGCAAATGCCCTTGATAAACTCATCAGGCCTTCACCTTTTACCAGTTTACCCGTCCCTGTTTCACAGGCGCTGAGGATGACCAGTTGCGTGGAATCCAGTACCAACCCATAGATCTCCTGCGCATACAGTTTATTATCATTTGTAGCGGGATAAAATGAAATAAAGGAACGCGAAGGATCTTCATTATTGACTGAAGCATGGGTGGCCAGGTGAACAATACCGTAGTGGTTGACCGAGCGGAGAAAATTCGCCTTGGTTGCCGCTGAATCAGTAAAGCCGGAACCGGCCAATCCTTCGGTCTCTTCGCGGGAGGCGGGCAGGCTATTAAGCCTTTCACCGGAGGAGTCAGTATATCCTTTCGAAATAAAGGGAGCAAAGGATAATATACCAGGAGGCCATTTTTTTCTTTCTGATTTTCCCAGCAGCGCTGTGGCATACTGGTATTGCACCGAAAATCTTTCCACCAGGTATTTTTTATTCTCGTCCTGCAATGCCTCAAAAGGAAGGTAATGCAATTCATCATCCGGGATGATTACGAGTCTTTTTACCTGTGTTAGCTTAGATTGTACAGGTGAGATGAGTTGTTTATATAAACCGGTGGCCAGTTCCTGTCCGCTGTAACGTTCTTCTGTCGGGGAGACCTGGAGCCTGGCCTTAAAGTTTTCGATGTCAGAAAAAAAGTATTTGTCAATAGGAGTTACCTGGTATTCGAAAAGATTGGTGGTTATCAATAGAACCAGCAATTCATTTTCTGATAAATGATAAGAAAGAATGGCCGTGCTGTTATCCAGTTTTTTCTGTAATTCATGAATGGAGGGTACCTGATGAATATAACCTGCCTGTTGTCTTGTGGGGTCATCATTTATTTTTTCTCTTAGTTTTCCTAATTCAATTTCATTATCCCGGATAGTGGCGCTGAACTGTCGTAGCTGGGTACTGTCCCCCGTGTTGGCCGACTTGAGCAATAACCGGGTAATATTCATTTTCAGCGTAGACTCCTGCTGGCTGAGTTCATTAGCAACCCCTTTTTGCTTTTTCAGTTCATTTTCCCGGATCGTAAGTGTAAGAAGGGAAGCTTTGTTCCGCTGGTCAAAAAAATAAGCGTCCTCGAGGTAATTCTTTTTATGGGTCAGCTCATATAAACGCAGGCTGGTATGGATCGGCCGGTTATGAACCACATACTTGATCTTTCCCAGGAAAAGACGGGATTCATCAGAGTCATAAGTATTCTCAACATGATCTGCCAGTTGGAAAGCAGCCCGGTAAGCATCAAGGGAAGCCTGCAGCAGGCTGCTATTTTTTTCCTGCCCGTATTGTTTTTCAAAGGCATCCGCTTTTGCCGCAAGAGTATTGAACAAATTGATATAAGAGAACACTCCGCTGAACTCAGAAGGGTTTTTAACTACGTCGTTCTCTTTAAAGTCGATATCGAATTGCATGATCGCCTGCTGGTAACTATCAGTTGCTGCTTTGTACTGCGCTTGCCGGGCCAGTTCATCGCCCTGGAATTTAAGCAGTAGCCCGAAACGGGTATTCCTCCGATGACCATTCCAGCGCAGGTTCTCTGTCAACGCTCGCTGCATATAGAGTTCGGAGGAATCATTTTCCGACAGTCCTGCATAGGCCACACTGAAATTGTAGAAGAGGTCGATATTTTTTTTGAGATCTGTATAATTCACTTTCTGCAGGAAGCTGATCGCTTTTTTGTAATCTTTTTGCTCCAGGCTGGTGATGGCGAGATTGTGGTAAATCTCATCTATAAATACATTGTAGGGAAGTATGCTTTCATACACAGATCTTGCTTCATCAAACTCTTCCAGTTTAACGAGTATGGAAGCGATATTGATCTTGTAATTGACCAGCAAATTCTTATCTGCGGGATCTGTCAGCGTGATAGCTTTCTCAAAATAATTTCTTGCCTGCCTGTAATTTCCCGTCTCGTAATACATTACGCCAAGACGGTTGTAAAGGCGTTCTGCCCCGTTCAATGGTTTTTTGTAACTGTGGTTAATGGCTTCGGCTTTTTTATAAAAATTCAATGCCGAATCGAATTCGTTATCGCCATAATAAATACCACCGGTATAGAGGTAGGGAAGGAATAACAGGGAATCGGCCAGTGCAGGCAGTTTCGGTCTTAGAGCTATGGCCGCCAGGTAATCCTGTTTGGCCGCGGCAGTACTGTCAAAATAATAATGGATAAAACCGCTCCGGCTATAAAGCAGGTAAAGAATAGAGTCCGCATGGAGCTCCCCGGCGGTGGGTCTGATCCCTGTGAAAGCGGCAAGTGCCTGCCTATAAGCATCATCGGCCTTGCCGAGTAAGATATCATTATCTCCGGCCTGTGCGGAGAGGAGTTCTGCCTGGCGATAGTATTTATCGGCTACCTGCCATGCTTTGCGGAAATCCATGGCCTTATTACCGGGCTGCTCTTGCGAGAAACAGAACAGCAGGATGTTGAGTAATAAGAAAACGAAGAGAGATCTTTGCATGCTAAGCGCCAGGTAGGCTTATCAAATTTAGCCGCTGCGGGTTAATTGGCAATAATTATCACGCAAGGTGGCCTGGGTTTGGCCGCCTGTTCCGTTCTTTCAAAGACAATGCCCCGTAAAAAAACACCGCCTGTCTGCCTGTCCTGCAGTGTCTGCAACAGGTCGGGAGCTACGGTAGCCATCGAAGTATAGTAATAGAGGCGAACTTTTAATTTATTAACGGTTTTCTGGCTGTTATCATTGAGCCGGTAAACGATCTCGATATCTCTTCTGGAATCATTCGCCGGGGTATTGCCAAAAAGGCCGTTACGGACTGTTTGTGCCAGGTTGATCTGTCCGTTCACTGTTTTTACATCGCAGCCCGAAGCATTGGCGCCACCACCATCATCGAAAAGGGAACCGGCAACAGGCAAAGCCCTTGTTGCCGATGCGTTATAAATGGGGAAGGCGATGGAATCGTTTTGCGACAAATTATAGAAACTGTCGAAGAACGTGATACCAGATAAAACCACATTGGTATTTGTAACCGTTCCATTGATAGCTGTATGGGTAATCCTGTAACGCAGCCCTGTTTCACTCTTAGTAACATTGATCGCACCGGTATTATCATCTATCTCTATACCTTCGGGAAAAGCTGAATAGACCCCATCACGGTGAGTAGTGGGTGATATGATATAATCACCGGCCGAAGGCTTTGCATAAATGATGGAATCCCCGTAACTAAGAATATAGGGTCCGGTGGGCTGGTCCACCCCGGATTTATTACAGGCAATCCATGCCAGGGAAAGGACGATCACCAATAAACCAATAACCTTGGGGGAATTATGCTTCATTTCCAGAGCCTTTTTATTGTGTAAACACCCAACGCCAAAAAGTAACCGTTGGTATGGGTGTTATCTTAAAATATTTTCAAAGTTACGCCATTAAAACCCGGTCAAAATATGATCTAAATCAGTTTGTTTAGCAGTTGATTAAGCGGCAACTTTGCGGCCAGCCCGTATAGCCCAATGGCATACAGGACGATAATAGTTACCATGATAAAGATCGGACTGATAAGAGAGGAAAAGACGCCTGCAGATAACCGGGTTGCCCTGACACCTGCCCAATGCAAGTGGATTCACAGGAACGCTCCCCAGGTACGGGTGGATGTCCAGTCCTCCGAGCACCGGTGCTTTTCAGACAGGGAGTATATTTCGGCAGGGATGGAGGTGAAGAATGATGTTAGTGATTGCGATATTCTCCTTGGCATCAAAGAAGTTCCCCCGGAGATGCTGATACCCGGTAAAACTTATTTATTCTTTTCCCATACCAAGAAAAAACAGCCCCATAACCAGCGATTGTTGCAGACGATCCTTGACAAAAAGATCAGGCTGGTGGATTATGAATGCCTGGAGCATGAGGACGGCCAGCGGATCATCGGGTTTGGTTTTTTTGCCGGGGTGGTAGGGGCACATAACGGGATGATGGCCTATGGCAGCAGAACCGGACTTTTTAAATTAGACAGGGTTTACAAACAGCGCAGTTTCAGAGAATTGATCCATAATTATTTCGGGCTTCGCTTGCCGAATGTAAAGATCGCCATCACCGGTTCAGGCAGGGTAGCGCATGGGATTCTTGAAGTGATGAACCTGATGGGTATCCATGAAGTGGAACCGGATGATTACCTCCTTAGAAGGTTCTCTTACCCGGTCTATACGCAGTTAAAAGGAGCAGAATTATATCACCATAAAGAGACAAGTAAATACAGCCGCCTCGATTTTCATGAACACCCGGAAGATTATGAATGTAAATTCCTTCCTTATGCAGAACAGACTGATATTTTAATGAATGGCGTATACTGGGAGAAAAATGTACCCCGCTTGTTTGAGAAGCAGGATGCCAGTAAGGAGAATTTCATCATCCAGACCATCGCAGATATTACGGATGATGCCAATGGGTCGGTACCGATCAATGTCGGGGACCAGACGATTGAAGACCCGGTATATGGGATCGATAAAACTACCCTGGAGAAGACCTTGCCCTATATTAAAAATTCTATAGATATCATGGCTGTGGGAAATTTGCCCAATGAGCTACCCCGGGATGCCAGCCGTTATTTTGGCGAGCAACTCATCAAGCATGTGCTGGAGGATCTGGCGGGTAATGGTTCGTCAATTATTGAAAGAGCAACGATGGCGAAGGACGGTAAACTGACGAAGAATTTTGAGTATCTCAGTGATTATGCAGATGGGAAATGAGTCGTGAGTCGTGAGTCGTGAGTCGTGAGTCGTGAGTGGCTAATGGCTATTTGCTATTGGCTAGTAGGGAGTAGGGAGTAGGGAGTAGGGTATTATAAATGGAGGTAATAGTCTTTTAATAAATGGGTAAAAGCTGCTGTGTATTTATCGGTTTGGTCTTTGATTGCTATCTCATCTATTATTGTTTCGGTTAATTCTTTTGTTTTTAATGTTCCCGAAAGCATGATCCGGAAATAATCATGTTTAGTGGTTTGTCTTACCAATGTTATTTGCTGGACATCCAGTTCATGTTCGGTCAGTAGTTGCTTGGTCTCTTCATTTCTTTTGTAAGGGAGCAGGAGATAAAAGCTTCCTTCTGGTTCCAGCTTGCTTTTAATGATCTTCAGTAATTCAGGAAGCAATAACCCTTCATCGTGGCGAGCAATGTTTTTTCTTGTATCATCTCCCTTTAATTCACGGTCATAAAAAGGAGGGTTGCTGATGATGATATCATATTTATGCAGGAAATGATATTCTCTTGCATCTGCATGTACCGGTTTGATCCTGTCGGCCCAGGGGGACACCGCAATATTTTCCGAAGCCTGCCGGAAACTCTCGTTATCAATCTCAATCGCATCGATAATCACTTCTGGGTGCTTTTGCGCAAACATAAGCGAGAGCAAACCAGTGCCGGCACCAATATCAACTACTCTCCCGACTCTGGACTCCTGACTCCTGACTCTCTCCCCGGCCCATGCTCCAAATAAACAACTGTCCGTCGTCACTTTCATGGCCGACTTGTCCTGGTGGACTATGAATTGTTTGAATTGAAAGTGAGTATTTGCCAATTGAAAGATGTTTTATTAAAATAACCAGTCCCGAAGGGATTCCTTCGGAATAACCAGTAACCAATTACCATTCTGCTCTTGCTGTTGCGGTAACGGAAAGGTCCGCAAATTGTCCTGCCTGGTATTTATAATATGCCGTGATGGCAATCATAGCGGCATTGTCCGTACAATATTCAAATGCAGGAATAAAAGTATTCCAGTTTTTCTCTTTTCCGATTTCTTCAAATGCTTTCCGCAAACCGCTGTTGGCAGATACACCTCCTGCCAGGCAGATATTGGTGATACCGGTCTGTTCAGCCGCTTTTTCCAGTTTGTGCAGCAATATGGTAACGATGCGTTGCTGGATGGAAGCGCAGATATCGGGGAGATTGTCATGGATGAATTGTTGTTTTTCCTCTTCCGTGGCGGTGAATTCTTCTTTGAACAGATTGCTTTTACCTGCATTGCGGAGAAAATACAGGATAGAGGTTTTCAAGCCGCTAAAACTAAAATTCAAACCTTCGATCCTGGGCTCGGGAAATTTAAACCGATCCGGGTTTCCCTGTTGTGCATATTGATCGATCAGCGGTCCACCAGGATAGGGAAGCCCAAGTAATCTGGCAGATTTATCAAAAGCTTCTCCGGCAGCATCATCAATTGTTTCACCGATCACTTTCATTTGTGTGGGCGATTCGCACAAAACGATCTGCGTATGTCCACCACTGACAGTCAGGCATAAAAACGGGAAATTCGGTTTCCGATCCGCGATCAGGTTGGCCAGCACATGTGCCTGCATATGATGGACAGCTATCAGCGGCTTACCCAATGCAAGCGCCAGCGATTTGGCGAATTGGCTACCAACCAGCAATGACCCGATCAGGCCAGGAGATTGAGTGAAGGCAATACAGTCTATGGAAGATAATTTACAACCCGCGGTCTTAAGCGCCGCATCGATCACGGGGACGATATGTTGCATGTGTGCTCTCGAGGCAAGTTCAGGTACCACACCGCCGTATTGCTCATGGATGGTTTGGTTGGCAATAAAATTAGAAAGAATTTTTCCATCCACACAAACCGAGACGGATGTTTCGTCGCAACTTGATTCTATTGCAAGTATCCCCACACTCCCTGAAGGGGGCTTTGCTGAATCATTTGTTGTTCTTTCATCTATCATACGCAAAAGTAATTATTTGAGTTTTTTATTTTAGTTGTATTGCCCTCTTCAGGGGGTTGGGGGCTATTTTCCACGTATCGCGGCCACCGGATCCATCCTGGCGGCTTGCAGCGCGGGTATGAAGCCGGCAAGAATACCTACCACGATGCAGATAAAAAGGGCGAGTACCATATAGCCGGTAGAAATAAATACCGGGAAGCTGAGTGCCTTGCTCAATACCTGTGTTAGAATAAAGACAAGCAGAATTCCAATCAATCCACCGATGATGCAGAGAAAAGCGGACTCCAGCAGGAACTCGGTCAATATCACGCCCCGTTTGGCGCCCAATGCTTTTTTTAAACCGATCTGGCTGGTCCTTTCCCTAACAGTAACAAACATGATATTGGCCACTCCAAACATGCCCACGATCAGTGATAGACCGGCGATGGCCCAGCCGCCCAGGTTCAGTCCGGCAAAAGCGGAACTGATCGCGTCGCTGAAATCATTGATATCATTGAGCGAAAAATCATCTTCTTTTTTTGGGGTAAGCCGGTGAATGGCCCTCATGGTCCCGGTAAGATCGTCTTTCAGCGCTTTGCTGCTGATATTGTCATTACCCTGCACCATGATCAATGGATCTGATCTGAATTCATTCATGATCCCCCTGGCAAACTTATAGGACAGGATCATGCTTTGGTCAAAATCCCATCCACCGATCATCTGCTTACCCTGTTTTTTTATTACCCCGATGATCCGGAATTTTTTACCGCGGCTGCTGATCTCTTTCCCGATTGCCAGCCGGGTATCTGTAAATAGTTTTTGTGCGACATCATTACCCACAACCACAGCGTTGACTCCCCGGTCAAATTCCGCATCAGACAGGTAACGGCCTTCTTCCATCTCGATCGGTTGTATATCGTCGAAATCAGGAGTGATACCATAGATATTTACATTGGATAAAATGTTACCCCTGTATTCAACATTCCCGTTTGCCCTTATCCTGAATGCAGCATATTTGGCGCCGGGTGTTCTTTCTTTTATTGATTTTAATTCCTGGTATTTTGGCGCCGGTCTTGCAGCGAATTTCCAGATCGGGTAATCAGGTCCCCCGCCAGCGGTATAATCCCATTTATCTACATAGATCGTATTGGTGCCGAGTGATTTTACTTCGTTGCGGATATTGTGCTCGAGGCTGTTCACGGTAGCGAGGATACCGATGATGCAGAATATGCCGATGGTCACGCCAAACAGGGAAAGAAAAGTGCGGAGCTTGTTCTTCCAAAGTTCCTGCATGGCCATCCGGAAACTGCTGCCTACGATCTCGAATGAGCGGCGGATCATAGAACAAAATTAGCTTTAATGCCACAGCTTTATACTTTATCTTGCTGTTTTATTCAGACATGATGGACCCATCCCCGGCATCCGTAATTTATGCAGGCACCGCGCCGGATAATTTTTTCCGGAAACCCTATACAGCAACTATTTCTTTTGCAGCGGGTCTCCTGCTTTTCCTGCTACCTTTCGCGCAGTTGAAATGCACGTCGGTTACCTTGGCCGAAAATACCGGGATAGGTATCGCGATCGGGGAGCAATGGAAGGTAGCGGACCTGGGGGAGATGAGTCCTTTCGTACCAAAAAATGATATGGCAAAAATTTCAAAAGCTAACCCACTCAAGACAGGTCCCAATGTATTCGCTTTGGTAGCTCTTGCGGCTGGTGCAGCCGGACTTGCATTTAGCCTCTCCTCCACCAATATGCGGCATGTCATCGGCGTTTCTGCCGGCATCCTGGCAGCACTGATGCTCATCGCTGTGATGGTACAGTTCGGGTTGCTGCTGCGATCGGCAACAGATATAAAAGAAGGCGACAGTAATTTTAATATGGGTGTGGTGGTGAAGATACAGTTCACACTTTGGTATTACCTGTCACTGGCGGCATTTGCCACGGCCAGTTTTTTCAGCTATAAGCATCACCGGATCGAACTGGAGGATGCGCTGGCGAATCATGTGGATTTTGAGTTCCAACGGAAACCGGATGAGCATTATTAAAGCCACCGTTCAGCCATCAAGTATTTATTAATTATATATCCAAACCACCGGGCTGTTGTTCTGGGTTTGCCCCGTAGGGACATATTGTTGGTAAAATGAAAAGCGCTATGATAACGTTCCATCGGAACGTTTTGTAGCAATCTTACATCTCGAAATGATCACAAGGCGTTCCTCCGGAACGCTTCCAAATTCTGGTTTCTTTTCAACATACAAAGCCTGCCCAAGGCAGACTGTTATTGGGTCAAACGAAAGAAATTTATATTTTCAGCAATGGCTGTTCATGCCTTTTGTCCCGTAGGGACAAATCATGGGTAATGGGTGAATGAGCAGTGAAAACGTTCCGTAGGAACGTTTTGTGTAACCTTGGTTGACGGAATGATCACAATGCGTTCCTACGGAACGCATCAATCCTGATGATTCTTTCTACATATCTACATACAATGCCTGCCTTGGGCAGGCATTTATTCTGCTGCCAGGGGTCATCGGAACGTTTTGTAAAACCTTGACTCACGGAATGATCATATGTCCCGTAGGGATATTTCCTATGTAAAAGACCAATGCTCAATGTTAACGTTCCATAGGAACGTTTTGAGCAACCTTGGCTGACGGAATGATCACAATGCGTTCCTCCGGAACGCTTCAAACCTGATGAATTTTTCAAGACCTAACGCCTGCCCAAGACAGGCTATTTTCTGTCGGATTTAAAAAAAATGTATTTTTAATGAGAGGAAAAGAACTTGAGATGATGGCAAACACTTACACCCAACTCCATATTCAATTAGTATTTGCGGTAAAATACAGGGCCGCCCTGATCCAAAAATCCTGGAAGGGAGAATTGCATAAATACATCACCGGTATTTTCCAGCAAAATGGTCATAAAATGCTACAGGTAAACAGTATGCCTGATCATATTCATATTTTCATTGGGCTAAATCCTGCGCAATCTATTTCTTCGATAATTCAGAACGTAAAAGCTGAAAGTAGTAAATGGATCAAGGCTAAGATGTTTTGTGTTCAGCCTTTTGCGTGGCAGGGAGGATATGGAGCATTCTCCTATTCTAAAGCGAATGTTCCTCAAGTTATCCGCTATATCCAAAACCAGGAGGTTCACCACAAAAAGGAAACATTCCTGGAAGAATACCTGAGATTTTTGAAGGACTTCGATATAGAATACAATGAACAATATGTTTTTAAAGAACCCGTCTGAAAAAATAATTTCCTGGCACTAAGAACCCGTGATTACCCGGTTAAGCCGTTTTAAATTCTTGCTGACCAGCTTTCTTTCGGCATCCGATTTTGCAGTGTCGAAGGATAAGTGGAAATGTTCCAATGCTTTTTCATCATTGACACCCGAGTAAAGATCGCCCATCAATAAATGATAAAGGTGGTTGCCGGCCATGCCTAATTTTTCGGCTTCCGGGATCGCCCGTTCTTTACCATTCGCTTTGGCGAGGGCATAAGTGCGGTTAAGGGCCGCAATAGGAGAGTATTCGATCTGCAGCAAGCGGTTATATAGTTGTAATATGCTTTCCCATTTTTCAGCCGAATCTTTTTTCTGAGTATGCCACCAGGCGATCGCGGCTTCTACATGGTATTTTGACAATGGGGGATCGCCTTCGGATGATCGCTTCAGGTAGTATTTGCCTTTGTCGATCAATTCCGTATTCCAGCGGCTGCTGTCCTGGTCCTGGTATAAAATGATCTCACCGTTCTCCCTGGTCCTTGCCTCAAACCGTGATGAATGGAAACACATCAGGGAGAGCAGGGCATTGACAGGAGCTTTATTTGTTCTTTCATGTTCCGTTAACAATAAAGTCAGCCGCATGGCTTCCAGGCAAAGGTCTTTGCGGAGCATATTGTTCTGCGAACGGGAATAATAACCTTCATTGAATAAAAGATAGAGTGTGGTCAGTACGGTTGCCAGCCGCTCATTGATCTCCGGCAGGGTAGGCTGTTCTATTTTTACTTTCTCTGTCCTTAATTTTTCTTTGGCCCGGTTAAGCCTTTTGTAAATAACCTCTTTGTTGGTCAGGAAAGCTTCGGCTATTTCTTCCGGGCCGAATCCGCAAAGCAGGTTCAGGGATAAGGCGATCTGGGATTCAGCTGAAATACAGGGATGGCAAACCGCGAACATCATGGCCAGTTGGCTATCGTTGATATTCTGTCCCGAGAGATCGATCTCTATCTCTTCCGGTACCGGGAGGGATTGCTTTAATTCGACAGCCACTTTTTGTGCGAACAACTGGTCTCTTTTTAAAAGATCTTTTGTTTTATTTTTCGCGACGGTATAAAGCCAGGCGCTGGGGTTGGGTGGCAATCCTTTCAATCCCCATAATTCGGTAGCCCGTAAAAAGGTATCGCTGACAATATCTTCGGCCGTTTCAATATGTTCGATACCGAATAGCCGGCAGAGCACCGCAACGATGTTGTGGTATTCCGTGCGGAACAGGTGTGGTATCAGTTCATTTTGCTCCATAATAAAAAGCCCCTGTAAAGCTACAAAGGCTTTTTTTAGATTTTTAAGTAAGTACATGAAGTCGCCAGGGAATAAAGCTGGGATCACATCGCATTGACCTCCCTAACCTCGACGTTTCCACCTACCGCAAGAATGGGACAACCTTTCGCCAGCCCGGCTGCTTCATCCAGTGAATCGGCTTTCACGATCGTATAGCCGCCGATCAGTTCTTTTAGCTCGGTATAGGGTCCATCAGTGATCACATTATTTGCCCTGACCACTTTACCTCCCGATGCCAGGGGACTGCCTGCTGTCGTCAGTTTGTTCTGGGCGGCAATACCCCCGATCCAGTCCATCCATTGTTTCATGATCAACTGCATTTCTTCGGGGGAAGCTTTGGGTTGTTTGCTGTAGTCGTTGCGGAATACCAATAAGAAATCTTTCATATAGTTTGTTTAGTGTTTAAAAAGGAATAACGAACGGGGGGAAGAGAATTGGACAAATTTGAGGTATCTTTTTTCTCCTTTTAACCCCTTCTGCCTACCAAATACATGCCTTACCTTTGCGCCTCGCCAGACGAAGCTTTAGCGTAGTCAGGCCTCGAAAAGAAGTTCATGGTTCATGGCGTATAGTTCATAGTAAAGTGGCTAGCTATGAACCATTAACTATGAGCTATCAACCAATCATGAAGTACCATAACGAAATAGAAAGACGAAAAACATTTGCGATCATCTCTCACCCGGATGCTGGTAAAACGACGTTGACGGAGAAGTTCCTGCTGTTTGGCGGAGCCATCCAGGTGGCAGGTGCGGTGAAAAGCAACAAAATCAAAAAACATGCGACCTCCGACTTCATGGAGATCGAAAGACAAAGAGGTATTTCGGTCGCTACCTCGGTGATGAGTTTTGAATACAACAATGTCCTGATCAACCTGCTGGATACGCCCGGTCACAAGGATTTCGCTGAAGACACTTACCGCACGTTAACGGCGGTGGACAGTGTTATCCTGGTGATCGATAGTGTGAACGGGGTAGAAGCCCAGACAAGACGCCTGATGGAGGTCTGCCGGATGCGGGATACACCGGTGATCGTTTTTATCAATAAGATGGACCGGGATGGCAAGAATCGTTTCGACTTGCTCGAAGAGATAGAAAAAGAATTATCCATTCATCTTCACCCAATGACCTGGCCGATCAACAGCGGCAAGGAATTTAAAGGGGTGTATAACCTGCATGATAAAAATTTATTATTGTTCACCGCAGGTACCAAAGCGGCTGACGAAAGTGTAGTAAAACTGGCCGAGCTGGATGATATCGTGCTGAATGAGAAGCTGGGAGAGAATGATGCCAACCAGCTCCGCGAAGACGTGGAACTCGTAGATGGCGTGCATGGTGAACTGAATATCCCGGATTACTTAAATGGGAAAGTAGCACCGGTTTTCTTTGGCAGCGCCATCAATAATTTTGGTGTCAAGGAGATGCTGGACACTTTTATCCGTATTGCTCCGACCCCAAGAAGCCGCGAAACTACTTTGCGTCCTGTGGATGTGGAAGAAGATAAAATGAGCGGGTTTGTTTTTAAGATCCATGCCAACCTGGATCCCAAGCACCGGGACAGGATCGCTTTTTTCCGGGTTTGCTCGGGGAAATTCGAGCGTAACAAATATTTTCATCACGTAAGACTGGATAAGGATGTGCGTTTCAGCAATCCCTATTCTTTCATGGCCCGCGATAAAAGCATTATCGAAGATGCCTATGCGGGTGATGTGGTGGGTCTGTTCGACACAGGTAATTTTAAAATTGGCGATACGCTGACGGAGGGCGAGAATTTTTTCTTTACCGGTATCCCTTCTTTTTCTCCTGAGATATTTAAAGAAGTGGTGAACAAGGACCCCCTGAAGACCAAGCAGCTGGAAAAAGGACTGTTGCAATTGACAGATGAGGGCGTGGCCCAGCTATTCACCCAGTTCGGTGGTACCAAAAAGATCATTGGTTGTGTGGGTGAGCTCCAGTTTGAAGTGATTCAATACCGTTTGCTGCATGAGTATGGCGCATCGGTTGTGTTCAACTCCTTACCTTTTTACAAAGCCTGCTGGATCACAAGTCAGGATCAGAAAAAACTTATGGATTTCTCCCGCTTCAAGCAGGCCAATATCGCGGAAGACAAAGATGGGCATATGGTATACCTGGCTCAGAGCGAATGGTTTTTGAATACGGAAAGAACCAATAATCCGGATATTGAATTTCATTTTACATCAGAAATACATAAATAAGGATAAAAGATGATAGACAAAGGATAAAAGTGGATGGTAGATGTTAGATAATAGTGAGTCACTAATTGATCAAAATGCTTAACTCATAGCTCGCAATTTTTATGGAAATAATTTTTGAAACGGACAGGTTGATTGTGAGGAAATTCACAGATGAAGATGCTGATAACTATTTTGCTTTGCAGGGAAATGCGGATGTGATGCAATATATCCGGCCACCGAGAACAAGACAGGAAAGCGATGAATTTTTAAAGGAAAAGATACTCGCTGCTGATCCGGCAGATTATAAGGGTTACTGGGCAGTAGAAAATAAAGAGGCCGGGTCCTTTATTGGGTGTTTTGTTATAATACCGATCCCCGACGATGTAGAGAAAACGCAACTGGGCTATTCCTTCCTCCCCAAAAACTGGGGTAAGGGTTATGCCACAGAAGTGGCGAAAGGGGGGGTAAATTATTTTTATAACCGGACTCCTTTAGCGGAGATATACGGTGTAACCGATACACCCAATATTGCATCGGAGAAAGTTTTATTAAAAGCAGGATTTATCTTTTACTCAACCAAGAGGGAAGGGGAGAAGGAGTTAAAGGTGTTTATTGTGCGCCGTTAGGTTTGCTCAACATATTATAGAGATCCAAAATCTCTTTGCTGCCGAGGGCCCGTTTATAGATCCTGATCTCGTCCATGATACCATTGAACCAGTACGGGAATGCATCATTGTCCTTTTTCCCAAGAAAAAGATCTTCTTTGTTCCTGCCAATCTTGCTTTTTGAACTAGCGGAAGAGATCATCTCTCCGTCAACATAGATGCGGGCATTTTCTTTATTAAAAGTAAACATCAGAATATACCAGGTGCCTGTTTGCACAAAAGTATTCTGCGAGTTCTGACCACTTATATAGGCCGCTCCTTCAAAACTCTGGTGCACGGTATCAAAATCACTGCAATCCTTTGCATACTCACCTGGACTGTACCGCAACACATAATAGCCGGGATAACCATCTCTCGGACCCTTTTCCAGGATCGCATTGCCATGACAATTACCTCCGTAAAATCCCATAGGTTTTACAATGGCTACTAATGTCATTTCATCGGGGCAGAGCGAAGAACTGTTTTTTATCCTAATATAATTGTTCGCTCCATTGAAATGGCGGGCGGAATTAGGATTGCCAAAGCGATCGGCTGCCGGGGTGGTGTTATTAAAAATGGGGTTGTTGTCATTCCCGCTCCTGTCATTGGAATTTCCATCAAATGTGTACCACGCTACCAGGGTTTTGTCCGTATTGACCTGGGATAACGCTGGCTGGGAAGCATAAAGAAGTATAAAAAAAATGTATTTCATATTGTAACGTTAATTATTGGGGTCGGCGGGCCTCCCATTTTTGAACGTAAATAAAACAACACCGTTGAGTGATTTGCTGCTGCTTACATTCACCTGGTAGCGGTTATTGCCATCAGTAATGATCATCAAGGCGGTGTTGGGAGGAATACTGCCCAGGTTCTCGGCATACATCATTAATTCATTACTGTCTTTTCCCCGGTCGATTTTCAGCGAGAGGTTCAGGGGTTTACTACTGAGCAGCTGGTGGGTCAGTATCACTTCGTTATTAAATACCAGGGTGATGCTGTCACCGTCAATGATCCCGTTGTCGTAAAGAGAGATACTAACCAAATCATTGTCCAGCGCTATTGTCCGGGTAATATCCTTGCTCCTTTTCTCGAGAGTAATGGGCGTTTTCGCAGGTAAACTTGTGTTGTTTGTAAGGGGTTCTGTTGCCGTAATAAGTACCGGCAGCGTTACCGTTATCTTTTTTTCTACGGTGTCCTTACAGCCGGTATTATTTTCTGCAAACATCCGCACGGCATATTTTCCTGATCCATTATAAATGTGGGTGATAGCCGTTTCGTTTGACTGAACACGGCCATCGCCAAAATCCCAGGAATAGGAGGCATTATTGTTCTTTGCTTTAAACTGGATATTGCCGGGGTTACCCAGTTCTGAATAACTGAAATCAGTTCTTAGCTCTTTGAACTGGATATCCCGGGTAAAAGTATCGGTACAGCCCGTCTTGCTGGTCGTGATTGCCTTTACTTTATAGTCACCATATTTTTTATAAACATGAGAAGGGCTTGTTTTATCAGAGCGGGTCCCGTCGCCGAAGGACCACTGAATATCCTTCAATTTTTTTGCAGAGCTGCTCAGTTCAAAAGATGCCGATAAACAATTGCTGATGGTATGACCGAACTTTGCGGAAACGATATTATTTCCCATGCAGGGATCAGGCGCTGCGTCTTTTTTATTACATAGCTGTAATACTTCGCTTTCTGACAAAGCCCGGTTGTAGATGCGTACGTCATCCATTACCCCGTTGAACCAGTAAGGGTATTGAGCATGACGCATTTTGCCCAGGAAGAGATCGTAACGGTTTGTGAACGTGTAGCCATTGGCGGAGCTTGATATTTTTAGTTCACAGTTCACATAAACTTTAACCGTGTTACCATCGCAGGTATAAGTTACGTTGTACCATTTGCCGGTTTCTATAAAAGGAGTATACCCCCCGGAAGGCGCGATGGCATTGGGGCCGTGAAAATTCTGGTGTTTGGTATCTGGCGCGAGTCCGCTGCAGTTCTGTCCCCTGGTGTAGGCATGGTCTTCGAAACGGAGCATATAGTTCCCTGTAAGATAATCAGCGTCTCCTTTCATCAGGATCGTGTTGCCATGACATAACCCCTGGTAAAAACCATTCACTTTTACCCAGGCAGAAAGGGTTATTTTGTCAACCATGTTAATAGAGGGATTATTCGGCACCCGGATATAGTTACTGGTACCGTTAAACAGGTAAGCGCTGTTCGGATTGCCAAAACGGTCGGAGGTTAATTCAGCATTGATATAAGCTGCATTATTATTGTTGCCACTTTCATCGTTGGCATTCCCATTGAAGGGGTACCACGCTACCAGCCCTTTATTCAATGTTCCTTGTGAAAGAACGAATTGCGGGAGCAGAAGTAAGAGAAATAAGAAGCGGCTCATTGAAAGTAAAGACAGTTTTATTTCAAAAGATGCTGCCCGGTATAATTATGCGGGGTGATCTTTTTCAGTTCCCGCCTGATCTCTTCTTTTATCTTAAGGCCGTCAATGAACTGGTGAAGTGATTTCTTGTCGATCTTATTGTTCCCTCTTGTCAGGTCCTTTAATGCCTCGTAGGGATTGGGGTATTTCTCTCTCCGGAGCACCGTTTGAATGGCTTCCGCCACCACGGCCCAGTTATTTTCGAGATCGGTGTATAGTTGCTGATCATTAATGATCAGTTTACTCAATCCTTTCTCAATAGAACGGAAAGCGATCAGTGTATGGGCGAAGGGGACGCCGATATTGCGCAGCACGGTGGAATCAGTGAGGTCCCGCTGCATTCTTGATACCGGCAACTTGGAAGCCAGGTGCTCAAAAATGGCATTGGCTATTCCGAGATTGCCTTCCGCATTCTCGAAATCAATGGGATTGACTTTATGCGGCATGGCGGAAGACCCTACTTCTCCTTTTTTTGTTTTTTGTTTGAAATATTCCATCGATACATAGCTCCAAATATCACGGCTTAGATCGAGGAGGATATTATTGATCCGCTTCATACAGTCAAAATGCGCAGCCAGGTTATCGTAGTGCTCGACCTGGGTAGTGAACTGCTGGCGGTTAAGCCCAAGCTGCGAAACAAATTCATTCGCAAACTTTATCCAGTCAATTTTCGGGAAAGCGATATGGTGGGCATTGAAATTGCCGGTAGCCCCGCCGAATTTTCCGCTAAAGGGGATGCCGATGAATTGTTCGATCTGGTTTTCAATCCTTTCGGCAAAGACCATTATTTCTTTTCCGAGTTTGGTAGGACTGGCCGGCTGCCCGTGTGTATGTGCCAGCATGGGAATATCTTTCCATTCTTCAGCCAGCAATTTTAATTCGGTATTCAGGTTGAGCAGGGCAGGAAGGTATTCATATTCGATAGCGTGTTTCCAGGAAAGGGGTATGGCGGTATTGTTAATGTCCTGGGAGGTGAGCCCGAAATGCACCCATTCTTTCATCTCTTTGCCACCATTCTTTTCCAGTTCATTCTTGAGGAAGTATTCCACGGCTTTCACATCGTGGTTCGTGGTAAATTCGATCTGTTTTATTTCCTGCGCATCTTCGGGCCCGAAATCTTCGGAGAGTTTTTGTAAATGTTTCAATGTTTTGCCCGGTAGCTTGAAGAATTTCTTTTTTTCCAGAAAAAGCAGGTATTCTATCTCGACCTGTACACGGTATTTGATCAGGGCATATTCGGAGAAATATTCATCCAGGTGCTGTACTTGTTTCCGGTAGCGGCCGTCGACGGGAGAGATAGCAGTAAGCGCTGTTAGTTCCATGGATTGTTTGTAGTTTGTTGTTTCTGGTTACTAGTAGCTAGTGGCTAGTGGCTAGTGGCTAGTTCCCTACCTTTGCCCGGCAAAAATAAACTAATTGAGTAAGATAAGAGTAGGCATCGTTAATTACGTGAATACAAGACCATTGGTTTATGGGCTGGAAAGACCGCCCATTAAGGATTTAATCGAACTAACAGGTGCATACCCGTCAAGGCTGGCCGAAATGCTGGTGAATGATGAGATCGATGTGGGGCTTGTTCCCATCGCCATTCTCCCAAAATTGCCTGGATACCATATCGTCGGTAATTATTGTATTGGTACAGAAGGAGAGATAGCTTCAGTAGCTCTTTTCAGCGAGGTCCCGATGAACGAGATCAGGAAGGTCTACCTCGACTACCAGAGCCGTAGTTCAGTTGCCTTATTAAGATACCTGATGAAAGAATACTGGGGAATTAACCCGGAGATCGTGGAAGCGGTCAACGAGGATTACCGGAAGGAAATAAAAGGCACTACAGCAGGATTGGTGATCGGTGACAGGGCATTTGAACAACGTAAAATTTCCACCTTTATTTATGATCTTGGCCAGGAATGGCGGTCCATCACCGGGTTGCCCTTTGTTTTTGCAGCATGGGTGAGTAACCGGAAGTTGCCGGATGATTTTATCCGCTTATTTGACGAAGCCAATGCATTGGGCCTGCAACATATTGATGAGATCGTAGCGGCTGAACCATTTGAATTGTACGACCTGAAAAAATACTATACACTGCACCTTAGCTATGAACTGGATGAACGCAAGAAAAAGGGGATGAAGAAATTCCTGGAATTGATCGCATAGCAGTAAGAAAACACTTTACCGGATCAGGACAAATGTTCCTTTACGGAAAACATAAGGATCGCAGGCTGTTTTTGCTTTTATCATGTATACAAACACGGCGGGATCCTGCGGCACTCCTTTATAGATACCATTCCAACAATCAGCCGGGTTCCTGGTAAAAAAGATCCGCTCCCCCCAGCGATTATAGATGCTGAATTCGAGCTCCAGTATCTGGCCCCAGAATTTAATTCCATAACAGTCGTTGCGACCATTGTTATCGGGCGTAAACCCGGTAGCCATCATGTAGGACCCATTATTGGCACCGGAAACATCCACCATCACACTATCATAATTAATGCATCCTTGCGAATCCGTTCCCTTAACGATGTATTTGGTGGTGACCAATGGGCTGGCGATGGGGTTGGGCAGCCCGGGATTATTAAGTGTGGCGGCGGGCAACCAGTTATAAAAGACAGCTCCTGAAGCATTGAGCTGGCTTTGACGAACGGTGCAATCAAGATCATTTGATTTGCTGGCTTTTACTGTTGGTAGCTGTAACACATTAACGGTGGTGGAAAGGGTGGCGGAATTACCGCAAAGCGTATCGGTGATAAAGACAGAATAAGGGGTGCTGTTTTGTGGTGAAGCAAGCGGGTTGGCAATTGTTGCATTGTTCAATGAACCCGCAGGACTCCAGAGATACAGATCCCCACCCGATGCATTCAGCTGGCCACTAGTATTCCTGCATATCGAGAGGGGAGGATCGATCGAAAAGGAATTGGCAGAGCGAACGGTTATATCAATTGAATCGGTATTCTTACAAGTATTGGCTCCCGTTACAGTTACATAATAGCGGGTATTGTTAAGCGGCGTTGCAATGGGATTGGGGGCAGTAGGGTTGTTCAGGCTGCCGCTGGGCAGCCAGCTATAAACTACCCCGCCGCTTGCAAATAATTGTGCAGAATTATTCAGGCAAATGGTATCGTTATTTGATTTGATGATCGCTGGTTTTGGATTGATCGTGATATCCACGGTATCCATACCGCTGCAGTTATTGACAGTCGTACCCGTAACAATATAACGGAAGACGCCTATGCCGGGAGGGGTTGCAACAGGGTTGGGGATATTGGGATTGCTTAGTCCTGTAGCAGGGCTCCAACTGTAAGTCAACGCCCCGGATGCATTGAGTTGTACCTGGGTACTCTCACAGATGGTAGGGCTGTTGGTAGCTGTAACAACAATATCTGCCAGAGTCAGTGTAATAGCAGTACTGTCTTTACATCCGTTTATATCCGTAATTACCAGTTTGACAGTATAAGTGCCGGCAGTAAGATAGCTATGCGAGGTATTTTGTGTATTGGCAGTATTACCATCTCCAAAATACCACTGCCAGGAACCCACGGGGAAAGAATTGGTATATCCCAGGCCCAGGAAGTTGAAACTTTTACAAGCCGTTGCATTTTTATTTATCCTGACCGAATCAATATTCGGCTTAAAAAGAGTTGTTGTAATGGGTACAGCAAGATTAAACAACACGGAACCATTTTGTCCGGAAGATGCCCCCCATGCATTATTTGCATCCTGTACAAGCACTCCATTTGCTCCACCGGTATTACTATTGATGATATTGGCAGGAAGTGCAGGAGATTTTAAGAATAGGAGACCGCCGCTACCGCCGCCGCCCGGACCGATCCTTCCTCCCAGTGCAACAGACCCGATCATATCGGCACCTTTGCCACCTTTATTTTCCACGCTTGAATTATCAAGGACCTGGTTCACCCGCAAAAGGATTGTGCCGGCAGCACCTCCTCCTCCCATCCCATCATGACAGTCGACTGAAGGAGGGATAGAGCAACCGGTACCATTACCACCATTGGCGATTATTTTATTCGTATTGGTTTTTAAATAGTTTGATAACAATATAACAATACCTGCGCCATTACCGCCACTGGATGGAAGATTCCCGGGGTTATCTGCCTGGCCCGCGCCGCCGCCACCTCCCATAAAAATTTTATTGGTGGCTGTACTATAAGCTAATACATGCCCCCCGATTCCACGGTTATCAAAAGGAGCATTACCACAGGCATCTAGCTGGTAACCTCCTGAACCACCAGTGCCTGCATTAGAACCACCGCCGCCACCACTGTTATGTCCAAGTCCACCACCTCCGCCGCTCGCCGGACTTCCTTTGCCACAAATAATATTATCAGAGATAGAGGCTATACTTTCACCTTTTTGCCCGGCAGCAGCATTGCTGCTTAGTGGATAGTGAAAATTATTCTGGGCACAGTTGAGTGTACCATTTTGTGAGTTAAAACCAATACCACCTCTGAATCCTTTCCCGCTTACATCAATATTTGTACTCATGTTAATCGTATCCTGGACATTCAGCACAAGCACACCTCCTTTACTTCCATCCCAGGGCAGGCAGGTGAGTGTAGCCGTGATATTTACATTTTGATAAAAAGGCACACGTATCAACTGTACTTTACCGGCAGGGATATCATACTGGCGTAATATATTATTTTTTAACTCGATGATATTTCCCGCCTTTGATTTTACATAGTTGAACTCGTAATTACCCGCACCCTTGTAATTGGTAATAGTTCCAAAAGCTGAAGTGTTGGTGGAGTCGATCACCGCACCTTTCATCTGTATCATCATTACGGTATCGCCAACATTAAAAGCACCCGCATCTTCTACCGTGATCTTGTTATCACAGGGATTTAGTGCCAGGATAGGCGTGTAGTCGTTTATGATATTACCGATCGGGTCGTTATTACAAATAACAGTTATATTTTTTATTACACTATCCTTACACCCGTTAATATCTGTAACAACTAATTTAACCGGGTATGTCCCGGGAGCAGGGTAGACATGAGATGTATTTTGTGTATTTGCTGTTCCGCCATCTCCAAAATACCATTGCCATATGCTAATAGGGGAGGTATTTGTATACCCGAGGCCAAAAAAGTCAGCAGCGTTGCAGCCGGTAATAGTATTATTTATCCTGACCGAATCAATATTGGGTTTAAAAGCGATGCTTGTGAAAGGTATCTGCAAGCTGAAAAGGCTAAGACCATCACCACCATTCGTTGTGCCCCAGGGATCATTGGCATAACCAGTACATACCCCTCTCGCACCTCCGGTGCCTGAGTAAACTACAGTTGCGGGTAAAGAAGCGCTCTTTAACCAAACCACCCCACCACCGCCACCGCCACCCGGACCCACCTTAAGGTTACCAGCGGAAGTCATATCAGCGCCTTTACCTCCCCGGGCAGAAATACTGGTATTGTTGATATAATTATTAATATTCAGCAGGACAGATCCTGCAGCACCGCCGCCTCCCATTCCCTCATGGCAGGCACCGCCCGTATTTCCACAGACAGCCCCGTCATTTCCATTTGAAAGAATCGAGTTGCCATTTGTCTTTATTTTATCTGCGATGATAATGATGATCGCGCCTCCGTTTCCTCCTTTTGCCTGGAAAGCCTCGGGATTATTGGTATGGCCTGCGCCACCACCACCGCCCAGGAAAACCTTATTCGTAGCATTGTTATAAGTTAAGGTCTTTCCCCCGATACCGCGGTTATCAAATGGAACCGTACCGTCGCAGGGGCTTCCTTCAAAATTATACCCACCTAAACCTCCAGAATTACTATTGCTTCCGCCACCACCACCTGAGTTGTGAGAATTACCGCCGCCGCCACCATTGGCAAGAGCTCCTTTGCCATAAGACTTCGAAGCGGAGACCAGCGCTATACCTTCACCTTTTTCTGAGGCAAGGTCCGGGTTGACCGGGTAGAAGAATTGGTTTTCGTAACAAAAGTAGCTTCCCGGGTTTGTAACAGGGTCGTTTCCGCCACGGAAGCCTTTACCGCTTACATCAATATTCGCATTTAAGACAACAGAATCAGCGGCATTCAACACCAATACCCCTCCCTTATTGCCATCCCAGGCCAGGCAGGTCAACGGCGCTGTAATTACAGCATTCTGGTAGTAAGGGACTCTGACCAACTGTACTTTTCCTGTCGGAATATCATAGGAACGAAGCAGTTTATTTTTCAATTCGATGATGTTGCCGGTTTTACTTTTTACATAATTGAATTCATAATTACCGGCGTTTTTATAATTCGTAATAGTTCCAAACAAAGCTGTGTTGGTAGAATCGATCACAGCGCCTTTCATCTGGATCATCAAAACCGTATCACCAACATTGAAAGCGGTGGCATTTTCTACTGTGATCTTATTATTACAGGGATCTAAGGCAAGTACGGGTGTATAATCGTTGATGATATTGCTGATAGGAGTAGGTATGTAGCAGGAGTCGGCAAAAAAAGTACAGGTGCTGGTTGTCGTATTGATAGAAGCTGTCCCGCCCAGGGTGCCGTTCCAGGCAGGGTTTCCTTGTTTGTTGAGAAGGTTGTCGAAAGTGTAATAAGCAAGCAAGCCTGTTTGTGTAGTAGGGTTTGGCAGGGACGAATTCATATAGGTCCTGATCTGCGCCTGGGTACGGGCGATGTTCCAAATGCGGACTTCGTTCACAAATCCAATGAATTGGGTCATCCATGGTAGCCCATCATATATTCCTATCCGTGTATTCAGGTTGTTCTGGAAGAGGTTACCTGTTGCTGCCACCTGGCTCATCAAGAACCCATTTCGAAAGAATTTCAAGGTAGTTCCGTCGTAGACCATCGCCACATGGTATATCTTATTCAGTTTAAGATCACAAATGTCAGGGGTACCAAAAAAACCATTAGTAGTTGTAATGTAAGCATGGTTGGGTCTTAGTAAATAATTGATATCAGTCGGCCCGGTATGTTTGGAAACTACATCACCTTCTGTATTATCACCAGTACCCGGAAGATAGGGTTGTGTCCTGTTAATTATTGCCTCAACAGTTATGATATTGCCGGGGACATCTAAATCGCCGACGTTCACATAAGAAGGATAGGAGGGGACCGTAAGCCAGTTATTACAGGGGATATTGAGTTGACCCCTGCAAACATTACTGATAACCAATAAAATAAAAAGAGGGATCAATCTCATAAGTACTATCTCAAAAGCAGGTTAAAAGTAGTATTTTTTTTGGTAAATGTCCAGGCAGCTGATGCTGACACACAATAGTTTACACACATTGCGCAAAACATAGTATTTAATAACTTAAACGGTAGGCTTTTGAGGGAAGAGAGGCGGTCAATAACTAGCTCCGAAAGCAAAAGATATTGAGTTGTATATCATAAGCATCTCCTGCTTTTATGTCTCGTTTTAAAGGGCTGCTGTATACAACGGCAGCTTCCTTAATATAGTAAAGAAATCCATTCCCTGAAATAATGCTAAATAGTTTTGTCAGTTCTGCCTGTTGACCGAACATCCCATGGTACTCAATAAACATATTAGTTACATGGGTTAATCCTCCATCGAGGTCAGACAGTACTTCGAATTCGGCACCTTCGATATCCATTTTCAGGAAATCAACCTGTTTGGTCAAAAGATCCTTCAGCCTGATCGCATTGACCTTTTTGATATTTGTCGTTGCCGTATGATCAATTTTGCTTGACATAGATGCGTTATTGGAGAAATTTAATACCGTATCTTCTATCCAGACCGCTTCCTGCCGGGCGATCACATCTGAGTAGCCAAATGAAGAAATGTTTTTTGTCAGCAATTCAAAGTTTTTCTCATCGGGTTCGAAAGCAATGATTGTGGCAGCGGGGTACTGTTCTTTCATATAAATAACGCTCATGCCGATATTCGCGCCGCAATCAATGATCGTGGGTTGGGATGGTAAAGACTGTTCATAAATTTTATCTATGAATATCTCTTTAAAGCCATGTAAAAGCTCGGCAGGACTGTAGAAGTAAATATATTTGCCGGCCAGCCGGTGTTTACGAAGTTTCCCTGAGGGAAGATGTTTATAGTATTTTAGTTTTGACCAGCTCAAGCCAACTTCCCGGTAAGGATTATGAAAAATTGATCTTATTTTATTTTGTACGCCGCGCCAGGTATTTTTTATCAGTGATCTGTTTTGCATCTTTGTGGTTAGGGATTTTCTCTCTTTGTTTGTAGAATTTTAGTTATGATCTCAATTGTTATCTGTTCTGTCAATACTGGTAATCTCTCAGAAGTAAACAAAAGCATTTCGACTACGATCGGGATAGAATATGAATTGCTTATCTGGGATAACCAGCGGGAGAACAAGGGTCTCTGTGAAGTTTATAATATGATGGCCGAAAAAGCACGGTTTGATTATGTTTGTTTTTTGCATGAAGATATAATATTTGAAACAAATAACTGGGGCATCAGGCTGGTTGATATCTTTTCAAAACAACCGACAACCGGGGTAATCGGTGTGGCAGGTAGTAAATATAAAAGCATAGCATTTTCGGGATGGTATACAGGTATTAAGGAGTTCGATTGCGCGAATATTACACACAGGTTTAGTTATGGTGATGAACTGATATATCTCAGGCCGGTTGACAATAATGAGCAGGAGGAAGTTGTTTGCCTGGATGGAGTTTTTATATGTGCCCGGAAAAAGATTTGGGACACAATAAGATTTGATCAGGAAAAATTACCAGGATTCCACTTTTATGATATTGATTTTAGCACCCGGGCTGCTGCTATATGCGCAATCGTTGTGACTTATGAGATAGGGTTGATTCATATTACAAAAGGGGGTGATTTTGGAGATAACTGGGTTAAAGTCGCAATCAGCTACCACCTGGCAATGAAGAAACAGCTTCCTTTTACAAGAGTCGCGGTAAATACGCAGGAAATCGAGCAGATTATAATCCGCTCATGGCTTGACTTGCTGAAGAATTATCGTATCTCGATTATTAATAAATGGGGATGGATCAGCAGACAGAAGTTGTTACTTCGCCCATCCTTATTTTATTCAATCCTGAAATTTCTTTTATATAAACCCTTAGGTTTGCGGCATATTCATAAACCCGGCAGTAAAAAATGAGCAGCGTTTTCATTTCAATTTGTATCCCTGCTTATAAGAGAATTGATTTCCTGGAAAGATTGCTTGATTCTATCGAGATCCAGCGTTTCCGGGATTTTGAGGTCGTTGTCACAGATGACAGCCCATCCGGGGACGTAAAGAATCTTTGTGAAGAATATAAAGAAAAATTTCCCCTTTTATATTTTAAGAATAAAGAGGTGAAAGGAACCCCTGAAAACTGGAATGAGTCGATCCGCCAGGCAAAAGGGCAGTGGATCAAACTGATGCATGACGATGATTGGTTTGCGGATGAAATGAGCCTGGAAAAATTTGCGCAGACAGCCAAAGAACAACAGGCTTCATTTATTTTCAGTGGCTATTCAAATATTTTTATCGAGGGTAACCGGAGCGAGACTTATCTAATGAACAGGCATCACAAGGCTCTTCTTAAAAAGGACCCTGTGAATTTGCTGAAAAAGAATTTTATTGGTCATCCCAGCACTACTTTGATAAAGAATGAGATGCGGCAGTGGTATGACTCCCGTCTTAAATGGGTAGTGGATCTAGAGTTTTATATCCGCTCTTTAAGATCCGGCCAGTCTTATTATTATATTGGCGAACCACTGGTGAACCTGGGTATGAGCAGTGAACAGGTAACGGTAAGCGCTTTTCGAAATCCTGCGATCGAGATCCCGGAGAATATCGAATTATTAAAGCGAATATCTCCCCGTTCTTTGAAACGGGTTTGGGCATACGATTATTACTGGAGATTTATCAGGAATTTATCTGTCAGAAATCTGGAAATGATCAATACTTATTACCCCGGGTCTTCCATCCCACTTTTACTGCAAAAAATGATCAGGCAACAACGACGCATACCATCCAGGTTTTTACGTGCAGGAGCGATCTCTAAAATCACCATGTTGATCACTTATTGCTGGAACCGGTTACGGGGGCACATGAAATGATGCGTAAGAAGTATCAGTAATGATTCACCTGCTGGAACTTCAGCTCATGGCTCATCATATCCTTTACCAATCCCTTTAGATCGTAGGTTGGCTGCCAGCCCAGTTGAGTGCGGGCTTTTCCAGAATCACCGATCAGGTAATCCACTTCGGCCGGCCGGAAATATTTGGGATCGATGGCCACTACCTGTTTGCCGGTTTCAAGCTGGTATAAAGGATCGTTGCATTTCAACACGAAGCCTTTTTCATCAACAGCAGTCCCGGAAAAAGATATTTCAATTCCCACTTCTGCAAAAGCCAGTTTGATAAAATCCCTTACAGAGGTGGCTACGCCGGTTGCCAGTACATAGTCTTCCGGTTTCTCCTGCTGCAGCATCAGCCACATGCCTTCAACGTAATCTTTTGCATGCCCCCAATCCCGCCGGGCGTCCAGGTTACCCAATGAAAGCATGCCTTCTTTTTTCAGAGCAGCCCTGGCCACGCCGATCGTTATTTTCCGTGTCACGAAATTTTCACTGCGCAACGGGCTTTCATGGTTAAATAAAATACCATTCACCGCAAACATATCATAAGCTTCCCGGTAATTCACCGTGATCCAGTATCCATAAAGTTTGGCGATGCCGTAAGGTGATCTTGGATAAAAAGGAGTTGTTTCTTTTTGCGGTATCTCCTGTACTTTGCCATACAGCTCTGAAGTGGAAGCCTGGTAGAATTTTGTTTTTTTCTCCAACCCCAATGTTCTTATAGCTTCCAGGATCCTTAATACACCGATCCCATCCGCATTGGCCGTATATTCGGCGGTACTGAAACTTACCTGTACATGACTTTGCGCGGCAAGATTGTAGATCTCGTCGGGCTGAACCTGCTGAATGATCCGTAGAATGCTGCTGGAGTCGGTCATGTCGCCGTAATGAAGATGAAACCGACCGGCGATCGACTTGTCAAAGACAAGGTGATCGATCCGCTGCGTATTCATCAGCGAACTTCTTCTCCGAATCCCGTGCACAGAATAGCCCTTTTTCAATAAGAACTCTGCAAGATAAGTCCCGTCCTGTCCTGTAATGCCTGTGATAAGGGCCGTTTTCATAAAACTTTCCGTATTTGCTGCGTAAAATTAGGGGTTAAAGATTAATTTTTTCTTTATGAAAAAACAAGTGGCATATTTGCACAAATGCACCGGTAGCTTATGACGATTTGCATCAATTGCTGGATTTTACGAAACAAGAAACTGGATGGGATCGGCTATTTTACCGTCAACGCCATTGCCAACCTGGTACGGAATCACCCCGAAGTTCAATTCCAGGTTTTGTGCGACAAAAAATTCACCGAAGATTATTTCGACTTTCCTAATGTGTCAAAACACCCGATATTCCCGGCTTTGCGGCATCCTCTCCTGTACGTTTTCTATATGGAGATCGTACTGCCCCTGTTCCTGAGAAAGCGCAGGCCGGATATCATGGTATCAATGGATGGGTTCTTAAGCCTGCTGTCCGGTTGTCCTCAATTACCCGTGATCTATGATATCAATTTTGAACATAAGCCAAAAGACTTAAAGCTGAAGAATCGTATTTACTATAAATTCTTTTTTAAACGATTCGCCCGCAAGGCCAAAAGGATTGCTACGATCTCAGCGTACAGCAAAAAAGATATCGCTGATTATTATAAAATTGACCCGGCAAGGATCGACAATGTATCCTGTGGCATCAATAGCAATTTTTCGCCGCTGGGGGTGGAGGAGATAGCCGTCGTAAGGGATAAATGGAGCGGGGGTAAACCTTATTTCTTTTTTGTCGGTTCGATGCATCCCAGGAAGAATATCAAAAGACTGATCGATGCCTTTAACCTGTTTAAGAAAAAAACCGGTGCTGATCTCAAATTAATACTGGCAGGTTCGATATTATGGAGTAAGACCGAGATCGAAGATTCTTATGCGGGCAGTGCTTACAAGGAGGATATTTATTTCACCGGTCGTTTATCAGATGAAGACCTGCAGCAATTACTGGGGGCTGCACTCGCTCTTAGTTTTGTTCCGATATTCGAGGGTTTTGGCTTACCCATCGTGGAGGCCATGCAGGCTGATGTGCCCGTGATCTGTTCCAATGTGACTTCCATGCCGGAAGTGGCGGGGGATGCGGCATTGATGGTCGATCCCTTTAATGTAGAGAGTATTGCAGGCGCCATGGAGAAGCTATCCGCCGACAATGAATTAAGGCAACAATTGATCATAAAGGGGAGGGAGCAGAAAAAATTATTTTCCTGGAACAATACCGCTGAACTTCTCTGGAATTGTATCGCCAAAGCATTGAACGGTAAAACCGGGTAGCTTATAACCTGGATCGCCAGTAGTCGAGAATATCTTCTAAACTTTTTTCGAGGGGGATATCCGGTTTCCATCCCAACTCTTTGCTGATCTTTTCATGGGAACCAATGATCTTCCTGTTCTCGTTTGGCCGTAGCAACCTTTCATCGGTCAATGTTTTGATCTCCATCCCCAGTATTCCCGCCATCTTTTCAATGATCCCGCTAAGCTGGATACCAATGCCTGAGCAAATATTATATACCTCGCCAGTCCTTCCTTTTTTTAAAAGGTGATAATAAGCTTTTACCACATCCCTTACATCCAGAAAATCCCTGGTCACTGAAATATCGCCGGTTGTGATCGTGTTATCCTTGTTTTTTTGAGCTGCTAATTCAACCAATTGCTTAGCAAAAGAAGCCACGACGAAATTTTCCTTTTGCCCCGGCCCGATATGGTTGAAAGACCTGGTCATCACGATATCCAGCCCAAACCCATCTGCATAGACCTTTGAGAGCATTTCCTGCGATACCCTGGCGACAGCGTAAGGACTTGCCGGGTTCAACGGGTGTTCTTCGGTCAGGGGCAAATCTTTTTCGTTGACTTCTCCAAACTCTTCCGAAGAGCCGATCGATAAAATCCTGCAATTGCTTTTACTTGTACGTAGATGCTCCGCAATATTCAAAAAGATACTGGTGTTATTCAGGAAACTGTCCAGTGGGCTCTCCCAGCTTTTTGCAACCGAACTGATGGAAGCAAGATGAAGGATAAATTCCGGTTGAAACTCAGCAATGATTTTAGCAGTGGCCGACCTGTCCAACAGGTCAATTTGTTTAAAGGAAATGCTAAGCCCACCGAACCGGGATGGATCTATACCGGGATCATTTTTATCTATGCCTAAAACTTCTGAGCCGGGCTCCTTATCATTAAGCAGGGTAAGAAAATGCTCACTTACAAAACCTCCAAAACCGGTAATAAGTAATTTCATCGGTATATATTCAAATTCTAAACCCGTTTTAAAACAGTGTTACCCTTACTATTAAATGTTCTTTATCCGGGGGATAATCTTTCCCCAGTAATAATAATTATAATATTCCTGCGGGGTGAGGGATATCTTACCCGCATGGCTGATTATTTTATCGGTAAATCCCTGCCAGTCGTTATCCCGTACCGCAACCAGTTTATCCCCGCAGATCGATTTTACGATCCCCGTAGCGCCGCTTTCGGTAGAGATCACCGTGGCGCCAAAAGCAATGGCTTCCACCATTTTTGTTTTTACACCACCTCCACTCTGTACGGGGTTCAGAAAAATATCAGCCGCTTTTGTATACACATCAATTTCATTTATAAAACCTGCATAAATAATATTCTTGTCATGATAGGCTTTTAGTTCGTCCAGTTCTGCCGGGAGTCCCTTGCCGCAGATAATTATTTTATAGCGGATAGAAGACCGGTTTAGCAATATGGGGTTGATCTTGTCCAGTATGATCTTTACCGCATCGAGATTCGGTTTGTAGTTCAGTAGTCCACTAAACAGCAGGATCTTTTCATCTTTGGCGACAGCATGTTTAGCAGCCACTGTTTCGCGGCAATCTTCTTTATCCTCCGGGTATTTGCTGATTTCGATACCAAAAGGAAGATCGATACATCTTTCTTTTTCAATATGCCATTGCCTGATCGCGAAATCCTTATCCTCCGGGCTGATAAAAAAAACAGCATCGGCTTTTTTGAAACTTCTTTTTTCATAGCCTTTCAGGAGGGGCCACCACCAGCGCCCCATAGAACGGAAACGTTGGTATTCTATATTATGGGTATGGAGAATAACTTTTACACCGGTTCTTTTCCTGACTCGATACACCAGCCAGGCAAAATAAGGGTGTTCGCAGATGATCGTATCAAAACCTTGCTGCTTGACCAGCGAACTTATTTTCGCAACAAGACCCAGGTCGTAATACCGGGAAAAAGATCTTTTAAGCAGGGGTAAGCCCCTGTACGTTCTTGCCTGCGAGAAATCATTGCCGTCCACCGATACCACAGTAAGATCAACTTCCTTTCCCAGCCAATCGAAGAACTGCGCAATGAATTTTTGCCCCCCCGAAAAATAAGGCAGGTAAGGGTAGGGGGCTATCGCAAGAACTTTCTTCATGCCATGGTTCAGCTTTGTTTCTTGTCAGGCCGACTTATCCTGGCTGAACGGCTTTCTTTCCATGCCATGAATAAACCGCCCGCAAGGATCAGCCCGATCAGGATGGAAGAGATGAACATCAGCGTATTTCCTTTTTTAACTGAAGCAGGTTCGAAAACAAATTTTATGTTATGCTTACCTGCAGGAACGGATAGGCCACGTAATATATAATTGACATTGCAATATTCCGTTTTCTTACCATCCAGGTAGGCATTCCAGCCAGCGGGATAATAGATCTCACTGAAAACGGCGAATTGCGGTCCCTTGCAATCAGCTTCGTATTCAATTGCATCGGCATCATATTTTATCAGCTTTATACTGGAAGCTGAATCCCACTGGGGTTGAATAACGAGGTTGCTGAATGATTTTTCTATGATCGCAGTATCTTTTAAATTGGTTTTACCCAACCCTACGATCGCGGCAACACGGTCGTTAACCAGTTGTACATTTTTTACCAGCCAGCAGGCCCCCAAAGCATCGGGGTTGGTGATCAGTGCCGGTTGTCCGCTTTGCGGATCCTGTACAATAATATATTTCGTATCCAGCATGTTCAGAATACCCGGTTCCGGACGGCCCGTGGACAGGTATTTTTCGATCACATCCTGGTAGATCCTTAGTTTGGCGGGGTGGTAACCGCCGATCGACCGGTGGAAATAAGAAGTTCTTGATTCACTGAAAATTCCCGCACTGGATGTACCGACCATATTGAAGACCCTGTAATGAAGAGATTTGTCCTGCAGTATCTGCTGGTCAATGGCCGAAGCACCAAAATTCGTGCTGGCATAATCATCGGGTGATACAAAAAGTTTTTCCCTGTCGCTTCTTTCACTATACTGGGCGTTATCGTTATTAAAGTATTGATGACTGATCATCGTGATCTCCAATGTACTTACCACGAGGAGAGCAATTGCCGCGATCTTCGCACTGATCTTATTTTTCGCGTACAAATAAACAGCGATCGCTGCCAGCAGCGCGAGACCCAGGGCACGCATCACCTGTCCACCGAACAAAGCTTTTCGCTCCGATTTTAACCCACTTACGATCAGGCGGCCCATTTCATCCGACCCGTTTTTATCTGTATAACCCGTGATGATCTCTTTGTCAAACGGCATGCTATAGTCCATACCAATATAAACGATCGCCAGCAAACCGAATATTCCGCCAACGGTATAAAGGATGGGTTTAATATTTTTTTGAAACAACTCCCTGCTTTTTTCGACGAATAAGATTTGCTGAAGACAAAGTGCTGCCGTGATACCCATGGTGAATTGAGGGATCACCTGGGCAAAGGAGGGAGAACGGAATTTATCGTAGAACGGTAAGTTTTCGAACAGAAAAACATTGAAGCCTGCAAAATATTTCCCCCAGGTCATAAAAATGCCCAAAATAGTTGCAGCAAGCAAACCCCAGCGGAGGGGATGTCTTATAATGACAAAACCAATAATCCCGAACAAACAGATCAACACGCCGAGATAGGCGGGACCTGCAGTAAAAATGGTTCCCCAGTATTTGGGCATGTTCTGGGCAACCTGTTCGGCGTCGGATTCGGGAACCCCGCGGTCAACCAGCTTTTTGGCCACCTTAGAACCTTCACCAAATCGGGCATAGCTGCCGCCGCCAAATGCGTTTGGTAGCATCAGTGTGAACGTTTCTGCTTTTCGCAGGCTGTATTCAAAAGCGTACCCCGTATCCAGTCCCGAAGTCTTTACCGCTTTTACGCTGTCACCTTCAATGATAATATCTTTTCCGCCGCGAATGGTGAATTTGCTGTACTCGGAAGTTGTTTTCAATGTAAGCGCATTTCCCGCCACACCGACCAGTCCTGCAATGATCGTCACACCTGCGGCAATGCCGATATGTTTCCAGTCCTTTTCTTTGATCCATTTCACGAGGTAAGCAAGTGTTACAAAGAGAGCGATAAGGAAAAAATAATACGTTACCTGTAAGTGGTTAACACCGATTTGCTGATAAGCGCCAAATGTGGTCAATGCGAGACCCAGCCAGTATTTTTTTTCATAGGTGAAGATCAGACCTGCCATTACCAATGGCATAAAAGCCGTGGAAAGCATTTGTGTATCATGACCTGCGGCAACCAGCACCGGGTTATAAGTGGAGAATGAATAAGCGATTGCCGATAACATCCCAATGATTGGGTTCACCCGCAATGCGAGGCAAAGGATATAAAAACAGATACAGGCCAGGAAGAAAAAATTGATGGGTTTGGGCATTCCCAGTGAAAGGATACCGACCATATTGGGTAATACGCTTTTACCCTGCATGGCTACCTGGTAATTGGGCATCCCGCTGAAAAGATTGGTGTTCCAGAGGGGATAGTGGCCATTTTGTTTCTTGTATTCAAATGCGCTTTGCGCCATTCCTTTCCAGCCGATATTATCGTGCTGGTTCATGACATTTCCCTCCAGGACCGGTTTGCAAAACAAGACGGAAACAAGCAGGAAAACAACAACAGCTATTATATGGGGAAGGATCTTTTTCAGGAATTCATTCTTCATACACGGGGCATATTTGGCTGACAAAATAATGCTATTTTAGAGGAAAATCCCGATGCGCTGGCTTTTATTTTTATCGAGACTGGCTTTCATTTCAGGCATATGCATAGTAGTGTGGCTGGTGCTGGCAATGATCAAAAAAGAAAATGATGAACTCTTCTCCTCGACGGTGATCATCATTGGCTACCTGATGGGAGGGATACTGTTACCCGTTACAAACGGGTGTTACCTGGTATTATTCCTGGCGCGGAAAAAGATCGGTAGCGTAGTGCCGCGCTGGCTGATCGTGGCGAATATTATTTTCCTGTTCGTTTTAATTTACTATATATTTTATCTCAATGATCCATACTATCATCAGAAATAAGCCCACCCGCCTGTTCATCATCCTTGCCGGTATATTTATCACCAATGCATTGATCGCTGAATTCATTGGGGTAAAGATCTTTTCACTCGAATCCACTTTTGGCTGGAAACCTGCGGAAATAAAATTATTCGGCAGTAGTTATTCTTTCAATCTCACCTGCGGGGTTTTGTTATGGCCGGTTGTGTTTGTAATGACCGATATCATCAACGAGTATTACGGTCAGAAAGGGGTCAGGTTCCTGAGCTGGATGACGATTTGCCTGATCGGGTTTGGTTTCCTGATGGTGCTTGGGGCGTTGCACACTTCACCCAATGCCTGGTGGATCACGAGTAAGCAGGAAGTGGGTATTGACAATATGAACACTGCTTTCAACGGCATTTACGGGCAGGGTATGGGGATCATTGTCGCTTCGATGACCGCTTTCCTGGTGGCGCAGCTGATCGATGTGTTCATCTTTCACCGCATCAAGAAAATGACAGGGGAAAAAAAGATCTGGTTGCGGGCCACAGGTTCGACGATCGTTTCCCAGCTGATCGACAGTTTCGTGGTGCTGCTGATCGCTTTTTATTTTTACCCGATGTTGGTAAAAGGACAAGGGAAGCCCTGGCCATTTGATCAGCTTATCGCTATTTGTATCGTGAATTATATCTACAAATTCATTGTGGCGGTATTGCTCACACCGGTGATCTATCTTGTGCATAACAGGATCGAACGATACCTGGGACATGAACAGGCCGCTGCGATGAAAAAAGCGGCGATGGGGGATTGATCATTTTAAATACCAGGGATGTCAACTTTACAGGAAATATTCGAAACTCATAACGGGCGACTCTTGCACAAGTGGAATCATTATTTTGAAGTGTATGAACGTTATTTTGCCGCTTACAGGGGTAAACCGGTTAATATACTGGAGATCGGGATTTCGCATGGCGGGTCGTTGCAGCTGTGGCGGAAATATTTTGGTGACCAGGCCAATATTTATGCGGTAGATATCAATCCTGAATGCAAGCAGTTCGAAGAGGAAAAAACCAACATATTCATCGGTTCACAGGAAGATCCTGTTTTCCTGGATGAATTGAAAACAAAACTTCCGTTATTGGATATTTTGATCGATGATGGAGGACATACCATGAAACAGCAGATCGTGACTTTCAACCATTTGTTTACTTCGGTAAAAGATGGCGGGATATATCTTGTAGAAGATACACATACGTCCTACTGGCGTGCTTTTCATGGCGGGTATAAAAAGCGGAGAAGTTTCATTGAATTTGCCAAGCATAAGGTTGACGAGATGCACGCCTGGCATATTAATAATGAAAAAATACTCCCGGTGAGTGCTGTCACTGAAAATATTACTGGCATCTCATTTTATGACAGTATTGTCGTGTTTGAAAAGAAAAAAAGACAAGAGCCTTCTCATTCTATGCGCGGGAATTCAACGATTACCGCTTATATGGACCCGACCTTAAAAAAAGAATCTTTATTCGCACAGATCAGGAAAAAGATCCGGGGGGATAAAAAAGACAGCTATTCGAAGCAGCTTAAATAGAAATGGTTTTCAACATGCCCGCTACGATCTTATCGATGGGGAGCGATACACTTTCTGGGGAAAATTCCGGCAGGTCAATAAAGCGAAAGGTTTCCGTTTCCCCGCTTGTTTCGTATTGCTTTAATTGTGCCTCATCAAAATCAAAAGCCTTTATACGTAGGGGAACTTTTATTTCTTCCAGGGGCTGCACTAAATAATAAATGGAAATGATCTGGTGATCCGGGTTGAAAGCGGATCGTTGGTAGAAATCGGTGGTATAAATATGTTCACCCACCTCAACTTTCAGGTTCATCTCTTCCAAAAATTCACGGAGCAGACAATCGCGGGTGCCTTCTCCCTGCTCAAGTCCTCCACCGGGAAATTTAGTGATATAGCTGCCGCGGATCAGCTCATCACTTACCAGCACCTGTTGTTGACCATTGATAAGTATCCCGTAAACGCGGATATTGAACATGTATCAGAATATTTTCTTGCGGAAAAAATACCACCCGATGATCAGGGCAATACCCAGGGATAAAAAAGCAACGATATAAAAAGCGTATTTCGAATGCTCGAAACCGCTGGGCACATTCATCCCGAACAAACTGGCGATCAGTACAGGAAAGGTCAGCACGATGGTGATCACCGCCAATCTCTTCAATACCTGGTTCTGGTTATTGGCAATGATGCTGGCGAAAGCATCGAGCGTGCTGCTGAGGATATTCGTGTAGATATTGGCCATTTCAAGGGCCTGTGAATTATCCACGATCAGGTCATCCAGGAATTCCTTTTCCGTTTCGGTCAACGCCAGGAAATTGGTGCGCTCCAGTTTCATCATCAGGAGTTCGTTTGAGCGGAGTGTTGTTACAAAATACACCAGGCTTTTCTGGATCCGCATCAGCTCGAGCAGGTACTCGTTTTTGCTTGCGTCGTACAGCTTTTGCTCGTAGGTGTTCCTGCGCTGGTTGATCTCTTTCAGGTGTTCCATGAAATTCTGTACGATCTTCTCAAATATTTTGAGCACCATCATGTTCCTTTTGTCTGCATGGCGGTTCTGGAAGGTGTTCAGGAATTTCTTAATGGCAGTATTTTCAAAGGAGTTGACAGTTACCACGTGGTTGTGCGTAAGGATGATACAGATGGGGATGGTAATATAATAGGCGTCGCTCTCGTTGAAGGAGTTGTTCTCCGTCGGTGTTTTGATAACAATGAGCTTAACATTGTCTTCTTCTTCGAAGCGGCTTCTTTCGTCGATATCCAGTGAGTCGGTGAGGAAGTCGATGGGAATATCCAGGACAGCAGACAGTTCTGAGAATTCTTCCTGTTTCAGGGGTGGCAATACATTCACCCAGGCGCCGTCCTCGGGTTTATCGATCGCTACCGTTTTCTGGTTGATATTTTTGAAGTACTGGATCATCGGGCAGGCAAAGGTAGGTGGGTAGGGGCAGATTTGATCGCCTGGGCCTGAGGGTATATAAGGAGTCGAGGAACAAAAGCACCTATACAGCGCTTTCATTTACTTGGGGTCCATGGCGGAATATTTGCAATGATCAGCGGGGAAGCGATAAAGTCACAATGAAGAAAACGATCCTGCTTATACCTTAAATCCTATCCTTGTTGTGGCTCCTTTGCCTTCTCCTTCACTGGTAATGTCAATAGTGCCCTCATGGCTCTCTGCTATTGCCTTACAATTGTATAAACTCTGGCCAGTTCCGTTGGTCTTGGTTGTAAATCCCCGCGTGAAAATCTGCCCTCCTACAGCCTTGTCAAATCCACTGCCATTATCTTTTACCTGCACTACCAGTTTGCCGGTATCGGTGACGGCGGTGATACAAATATTCTTTTCTGACTCATTTTTATCAGTAGCCTCGATGCTGTTTTTAAAAACATTAAGCAGCAACTGCATGAGTTTGGTACGGTCTCCTTTTATAGGAGGCAGATCATCTGCAATGCTGAGCGTGATATTCACAGCTGTTTTATCAATTGAAGTGAAAAGTATGGATAAGCTGTCATTGATAATAGTTCTAAGATCGGCCGGCTTTCTTTCTTTTGATTCATGACCGGTTATATATTGCCGCTGGATATTCAATATCCCTTCTATATTGGCAATGATATTGAGTTGTTCGGTAATGGATTTGGCTGTCTCGTCCTGGTTTTTCTGCTCTGTTTGTGCCATGCCGTTCAGCATATTCACTACAGCGTCTGCTTTGGTTTCGCCGATAGAAGTAGCTATAGCTGTTTTTTGGGCTTCAAAAAAACCAATAAGATTCTTCAGGTTCTCCTGGTTACCTTGTTCCTGGAGACGCTTGATACGGGTAAGATAGGAGCCAAATCCTACAACTGCATTTCCGATATCATGCATCACTTCGGAGGCTATTTCAAATTTTCCCTGTGAAACAGCTTTATCAAGTGCAGCTTCGTGCTGTTTTTTTTCGAGATTCTTTAGCGTGGTTATATCTCGCGACATGCCAAAAGTACCTACCACTTCTTCTCGTGAGTTGATCAATGGCATTTTCGTTGATGAAAGCCACCGTTCTTCGCCGTTCTTTTTGATCTGTTCTATGTAGTCGATCTTCGGAATTTTTGTTTTTTGAATTTCCTTTTCATCCTTTAAAGCCAATGTGGCATGGCTCGTGTTGTGAAAATCAAAATCTGACTTCCCGACAATATCGGTAACAGTAGTGCCAAATTTATTGGCCATGAACTTACTTACACGAAGGAATTTGCTGTCCTGGTCTTTAAAATAGATCGAATCTGGCATATTGTTCATTAAAATATCCAGGAAGTACTTTTCTTTTTCCAGGTTCTCATTTAATTCTTTCAGAATCATTTCATTTTGTTTGGTTTCCGTAATATCCTGTAAAGCCCCGATTGTACGGTAAGCCACTCCATTTTCATCCCGGAGAATGATGGCTTTTTCTCTCACAAAGGCGTATTCGCCGTTTGATTTTAAGAAGCGGTATTCCCCGGACCAGGTATTAATGTTGGGATCCGCTTTGGACTCCTGGATAGTTTTAGTAATAGCGTCCACTTCGTCCGGGTGCACCTTGGATGCCCAAAAGCTTACAGCCGTAGTTTCAGGAGTAATTTCATAACCAAATAAGGTATGGTATCCATCGCCCCAAAAAATAACATCCTCTGAATAGTTGCGGTCCCATATTGCATCAGAAGTTGCCTGGGCCGCATAGCTGAAGCGATTATTACTTTCAATAGCTGCTTGCTCTTTTGCTGTAAGAAGAGTTGTTTTTTGCAGCTTTTCCATTTCTACCGTCTGCGCAATCTGGATATCACTGTATTTCTTTAACAGGTATCCCCATAAACCACAAATAAAGAATATTACGGCCGCCAACACAAAATGTATTATGAATGACTGCAGTTCGAAATAATCCAACTGGGTAAAATAGACGTTATCGCGGCCACTATTTTGCAGGTATCCAAAAGCCAGGTGATGAATGACCACGAATAAGAGCATAGGTATCTGCAACTTCCACTTTTGGTAGGTGATCAGTATAGCACTGCCGATGAATGCAAAGAAGTGCATTTCAAACATGCCATGCATCTGGTATATAAATTGTGCCATGAAAATACCCAGTACAGCGCTCAGCACATATTGATAGAGATCTGATCGGGGTAAAGCAAATTTTACTGTATAGTAAGCCAGCAGGCAGAGGCCACCCGAACCAACTGCTATTAACCAGGTGTCATAAAAAAATGCCAATACAAGTCCCAGTAAAAAATATGCGACCAGGAAGTAATTTATCAGACGGTCAGACCTTTTTTTTATTCCTGCCCTAAAGTCAATGTTGCTGGTTGTTAGTTCTTGCCCTATAGCAATCGATCTGCTGTTTTTCATCAGTTGGTGCATTTTGGTAGTTGGCAACCGTATGCAGTTAATGCATGCCGGTCAAAAAGAATGTTGTCTTTATGCTGAAGTAGCGCATCAATAGCCATTTTCGCATATTCACTTTGTTTATCCGTGCAATACCTGGTACGGTTATAATTTCCCCGGTAATACAATTGCAGGGCCGGGGTGACCAGCACGGCTTGCGGGGTGGAATACACACCACAAGTACTGGAAATCGCCGTATCGAATACTACGGGGATCTGCAGGTTGAATTTTGCCTGGATATCTTTTTCGCTATACTCCCTGTCACTCATCACTACAATCGTAAAATCTATCTTATCGCCGTATTCCTTTACAAGGCTCTTAAAATGTGGCATGTTGAACCTTGAGCAGGGACAGCGGGGATTGAAAAAGTGGAGAAAAACGGGTTTGTTATTGCGCGGATTCAGCTGCGCCGGGAGTTTGATTCCTTTACCAAAATCAACAGCCAGGTAACCGGATGGAACCGGCGTGGGCAGGCTATATATCCAGTCTGTCCGCCAGAACAAGGCAGCTATTGCTCCGAGTAAAAGCGTCAGCCAGACGATGGTAGTTGCTTTCCGCATCTATTAATTGATTTCTAAATATGGGTTGGAGTTTATTTCAGTTATTGTTTTTGCAAGGGTAGACTGATCGTAAACACGGCGCCGGTGTCATTTGCTACGTTTATTTGGCCCCCATGCGCGGTAATATATTGCTTGACAATGGCCAGGCCAAGACCTGTTCCGTTCGTTTTCTTTTTTGTCACGAAGGGATCAAAGAGTGTTTTAATGATCTCGGGAGGAATACCCAACCCGTTGTCGCGAATGGTTATCAGTACCTGGTTGGTGGCTTTATCGGTTTCTGCCGAGATGTCGATCCGTGGATTAACGATTTTATGATCGATCAGTGCATCCATTGCATTGTTGGCAAGATTCATAATAGACCTTTTCAGCTTGCTTTCATCACCTGCCACTGCCAGGTTGCCGGGTATATTTTTATTGATGACTATTTGCCCGTTAGTATTCCCGGATTCAGATAGCTTAAGACCATCCTCGATCACTTTACCCAGGTCAACCGGTAATTTTTTTACGGGAGTTGCCTTGATGAAATCGAGGAAGTCTTCGAATATTTCAGATGCCTGCACACCACACTCGTCAATCATGTCAAGGTATTCGATATCCGGGTGTTCCTGCCGCATCATATCGGTCAGCACTTTGATGTTTTTGATCGGAGAACGGAGATCGTGCATCATCATACTGACGGCACTGCCAACAGCTGAAAGCTTTTCTTTTTGTAATAATTTTTCGTGCAGTTCGGCATTGTTTATTGCTTTAGCCGCGTTGAGCACGAACAGTTTCAGCAGGTATAATTTTTCTGTTTTTAATTGTTCCTGGTTTTTTAATACGGCAAAGATGGAATAGTTCTGAAGCCTTGCCAGTACCACGTCTCCTAATTGTACTACGGTACCATCGGCTACATTAGCCGCCTTAATCGTGGAAATTAATTCTTCCAGGTCTATTTTCCCCTCAATATCGCCAATGGAAAACAGTTTTTCGTATTCATAATTATCATGAAGCTTTCCAAGCAGCGCCATATCTGTCTCAACGTAAGTAACCAGCTGGTCAAGTATGTTGCGTAATAAGGTGGCAAGGTGTTGTTCATTCACGGCAATGGAGGAAACTGTTTCGATCAGCCTTTCCAGGTTACGAAGCTTGTTGTAATCGGTCACAGCCTTGGTAGCGAGTTGGGTAATCTCCTCAGAAGCATAAGGCTTACAATGATAACCTACATTCTGACCGGCGCGTGCAATGATGTCGTCAATCGAGTTGTCACTAAATGCTGTTACGAAAATGATCTCTGCCTTTGTATCTATTTTCCTGATTTGTTCGGCTGTTTCCATGCCATCCCAACCGGGCATGCGCATATCCAGGAAGATCACGGCATAAGGAGAGCCATTGGATACTGATTTTTTTACCAGCTCAAGTCCCTCCATTCCATTGGATGCCTTGTCTACGGTAAAATTGGGGATATGGCTGGCTCTTTTTGTGCCCGAAGCCGGCGCTGACGGACCAAACAATATGCTGGCGGCCATATTTACGCTTTCACTTTCAGAACTTGTTTTGCGCGGGGTCAGGATATCTGCTATATCATTCCGCACCATTTCTTCATCATCGATTACTAAAACTGCTGCATTGGTTGCTTCTCTCATGATAGTGAATTTTAATTGGTTATTTCGAAAGGATGGTTGTAATTAAATTTTGAATTTAATGATTGTGTGGGCTCCCGTATCAATGCCATTGCTGGTAATATCAATGCTACCTCCATGTTCTTCCAGGATGGCCCTGCAATGGTCAAGACCGATACCTGTACCGGTGCTTTTAGTGGTGAATCCTCTTGTGAACAGCTGACTGGCGGTTTTTTCATCGAACCCTTTGCCATTATCCCGGATATTTAGTATCAATAAGCCCGCTTGTACACTGGTACTGATGGAAATGGATTTATCTACGGCATACATATCAATAGCTTCAATACTATTCTTCAATATGTTGAGTATGACCTGCATCAGTTGCGTGCGGTCCCCTTTGATCAAAGGAAGCCCGGTGGGGACATCCTGTGTAACGGCGATATTTCTCTTATTAAGCGAAGCAGAGAGCATCGACATGCAATCGTTGATAATGCTGTTCAGAAGCGTTGGTTTTTTTTCAATTGTTTCAGCCCCGCTTATATATTGACGCTGTATATTGAGTATCTCTTGGATATGGTTGATGATATTTTGCTGTTCTGCTACCGATTTAGCGATGTCATCCTGGTTGGTCTTCTGTGTCTGCGCTATACCGCTGATGATTTGCACGATGGCATCGGATTTTGCTTCCCCCAGTGCCGTTGACATAGCAGCCCGCTGTGTCTCAAAGAAACCGACAAGATTTTTAAGTTGTTCTGAGTTATCCAGTTCTAATGCGCGTTTTGTACGGCTGATAAAAGACGATAATCCAACAACCGCGTTCCCTATATCATGTAATACGTTCATTGCAATCTCGTATTTTCCCTGGACGATGGCCCTGTCCAGTATCACCTGTTTTATGGTTTTGTTGTTATCGTCGTTCTCCCCGTGGTCCCCGAAATATACCATAATTGAACCAGGCGATACTTTGTTCACCGTAAGCTGAAGTTCCTTTTCTGTTCCTGCCTGGAACACGAAGGTCTGCGGTATGCAGGCAAGTGTATTTCCTGCATCCCCGGTGAAATCCCTGATTTTTTCAGTTATTTCTGGGGATAATGCGGATAACTGGTCAAACAGGTTGTTGCTGTGAGCACTATGAGATGAGAGTAAAGATTGTAATACTTTCTCACCTGGTGGGTTCAGGTAAATAATGGCACCGTTTGGTTCTATTTCGGCCATGCCTGTGGGCGCATGTTTTATAAATAAGAAGGTTCTATCTTCTGTTTGAGTCAAGTGGTTTACCATGGATGGATTGTTTATGAATTGAGTTGAAACACCGGTGCGGATGTTCACTCTCTCCAGGTCGAAGTTAATTTTGTACTGATCCAACGATAATATATCGTTATTATTCAATCAGAAAGTAATAATAGATCACCTAATACTTGAAAACAGATATAAGTAGTTAGTGTTTGTGTGTGTAAACCCTTAAAATCTCAAAAAATAAAATTGTTTTCCAATAATTGTTAATTCTTGCGTTTAATATGCGATACACCACTATGAGAAAGTCATTATCAAAGAAGATCAGCATTTTCCTCTCCCTGGATCGGGATGTTCTGAAGAGCTATTATAATGTGCAGGATTCGGCGCCCCTGTATAAAAGGGAGCTCAGTCATGAGTTTGAGCATTATATCATGACAGCTGTCCGATCGGCCGGGCGAAGTTCAAATATCAATTTCAAAATAAATTACAGGAACGCGCCGGATAAAGAGTTTGCCGAACCTTTAATGTATGCAATCCGGCGTCACTTCTCAGCAGCAAAGGCAGTAATGGCGGTGAATTTTGAAAACTTTAAGCGCAGGACCTACTTATTGCTTTTCGTAAGCTTGTCGGTGGTGATGATATGCCATGTCGGGTTGCCTTTATTGTTGAAAGGACAGGAGAGTTCCGTCCACTCCGGGTTAAGTAATACGCTTGATGTTTTCAGTTGGGTAATAACCTGGAAGCCGATCGACAGGCTGATCTTCTACTGGAACCCTTTTTTGAAAGATATTGCCATCCTGGAAAAATTGGAAAAAGGTGAAGTAGTGATGAACGAGGTAGCGAATTAATACAACCAGTTAACCAGGCCAGGCATACTAATCCAGCGACTATGAAAAATTTTTATATTTTATTCTTTGCGGGCTTTATAATTTTATCTGCGTTACTCTATTTTTCTATCTGGTGGTTCCTCGGTGGGGTGGGCTTGATAGCGCTTGGCACCATTTTTCATTTTTACCGCACAAAACTTAAAATGTTTGATGCAACAATGGTGGAACTGGAATTCCAGGTAGAGGAACTGCAATTGCAGCTGGATGCTTCCCTGGTAAAAGAGGAAAAAGCAACAAAAGATGCCACACAAATAAGAAAATTAAAACAAGAATTACTGAGCATCATCAGCCACGAGATACGCACTCCTATGAACGGGGTATTGGGAATGACCTTATTGCTGGAAGAAACTACACTGACGAAAGAACAAAAGGAGTGTACGCATACGATAAAAAGTTGCGGTCAGAGCCTGCTGGCAATTGTCAATGATATCCTGGTAAAAGATATCCTTGATTATTCTAAACTCGACAAAAAAGATAAAAAATTAGAAAACATTGATTTTGATCTGCGGGATACGGTGGAAGAGGTCATGAATATGTTTGGAACCAAGGCAGGTAAAGCCGGGTTGGATTTACTATATGATATAGATGATAGTGTTCCCCTTCAGCTCCTTGGCGATAATAAGCGATTGCGGGAAGTATTAATGAACCTGGTAGAGAATGCCGTTAAATTCACTCAAAAAGGTGAAATATTGCTGAGCGTTCAATGTTTAAATAACAGCACCCAGGAGACAGCACTTAATTTCCAGGTCAGGGACAGTGGTATTGGTATCCCGGAGGAAGCAATGCAACAGTTATTTTACGAGGTATCCGGTAATGAATTTAATAACGAAAATGAAAAACCGGGTGTTGGTCTTATAATATGCAGGAAACAGGTAGAGTTGATGGGTGGAAAAATTGAAGTAAGAAGCAAGCCCGGTAAAGGGAGTACGTTTTCTTTCAGTTTGCTGCTGAACCATAGCCAGCAATCTACACGCAGTAATATAGAGCCTGGTAAAATGGCAAGCCTTGTAGGAAAAAATATCCTGGTGGTAGACGATAATGTTACCAGCCGGAGTATTCTAATCAAACAATTAAAGGCCTGGAAGATGTTACCCGTTGGGGCAGATTCCGGCATACAGGCGCTTGAGGTATTAACCCGGAACAGCAGCTTTGACCTGATACTTACAGATGTAAATATGCAGCAATTGGATGGACTTCAGCTGGCCAGATCAGTTAAAAGTAACTATCCTGACATTCCCGTTATTCTATTAAACCTGGCCGGTAATCAAAATTACCTGCAGGACATAGCCTTGCTCTCCGGCATAATTGAAAAACCAATAAGGCTACATACTTTAAGAGATACTATCCTTGATGTGTTGACCAAAACTGTCCCGGTAAAACAAAACAATGAACCGCTACAATTGGAGAATAATTTTTCAACAAAATTCCCGCTTCGCATTTTGATTGCTGAAGACAACCTGATCAATCAAAAAATAGCGATGAAAATTCTTACCAGGCTTGGGTATCAACCTAAAATAGCCAACAATGGCAGGGAAGCCCTGGAAATGTGTGGTGAAGAGCAATTCGATATCATCCTGATGGATGTTCAAATGCCGGAAATGGACGGTTTGGAAGCAACAAGGATGATACGCGGCAAACTGGAACGGCAGCCCATTATTATGGCCATGACTGCCAATGTATTGCAGGGTGACCGGGATGCCTGTATGCAAGCGGGTATGGATGGCTATATCAGCAAGCCCATCGATATAAAGGAATTACTAAGCCAGTTGGAGAAATGGGCGATTACAATTATAAATAAAAGTCAGGTCCTCACTTAGATGAATACAATCTGGGGAGACGGGTTGTTGTAGTGTAAACATCAGTCCATTACCCTCTCACGGATAATATGGAGATGATGTTGCGTATGATAAATAGTAAAATAAGCAAGCTCCCGCAGCGTTAATTTACCCAGCAAGGGATGTGGCGCAAGATAGCGGTCAAGCTGGGAATCATCCCAATTCTTTTCTATGGATCTGGTCAACCGGTTCATCGATTTTGAAAAACCAGTGATTACATTTTCTTTCCCTTGTTCTCCCGCAACGGGTTTTGCTACAAAGCGGCCACTTGCTTTTCCTCCCTGCTCCAGTTTTAGCTTGTATTTATTCGCCAGTTCATCAAAACTGCGGGAAGGACGGTTGGGTTTGCCGGCATACAGTCTTACGATGAATTTGGGAAGACGGTAGGCAAGCCGGGTCATATTGGCTGACGTTACCAGGTGCGTAACATTCTGTGCAACTGACCATTTTGTGGCAGGCTGGCGGAAGAATATTTCATCACTGATGCCGGCGCATTCAGCAGAAAATTCCTGGCTGGCGGCAAGCAATTGCCTGATGATCTCTTCTTTTGATAAAGTTTTCTGCATGGTTATTTTAATTCAACGCTTCCTTCAAATACTTTTTCTGCCGGGCCGCAAAGCCAGATATTTTCATAGCGGTTATCATCTACGCGATCGAACTCAACGGTCAGTGTGCCACCGAGTGTCTTTACTTCCACATCGTTGAAACCATTTTCATTGTGATAACAAACTAACGCGGCGGCAGTAACGCCCGTGCCGCAGGAAAAAGTTTCGTCCTCTACACCCCGTTCAAATGTCCGCACGATGATCTTGTCCGCTTCCCGCAGTTGCTCCACGAAATTGACATTAATACCTTCCTCTTCAAACTCCTTACTGTGGCGGATTTCGTAGCCTTTTTTGAAAACATCCAGGTCCATTACATTGGTCACCATTTTTATATAGTGCGGCGAACCGGTATCGAGGATAAAATCACCGTGGAATTTGCCGATATGCTTTACGTCTTTCATTTTCAATGAAACAATGCCATCTGTATCGATCTCTGCTTCATGTATACCGTCGGAAGCCACAAATCGGTATAATTCCCGGTGAATGCCGAGATGATAGGCGAACTTGGTCATGCAGCGCCCGCCATTCCCGCACATGCTCCCTTCTTTGCCATCGGCATTATAGTATTTCATTTCAAATTCGAATCCCGCTTTTTCATTAAGCAACATTAATCCATCGGCTCCAATGCCAAAACGCCTGTCGCAAAGACGACGGATCTGGTCAGCGGAAATCGAGAGACCATTATTCCGGTTGTCTGCGACGATAAAGTCATTGCCGGTTCCCTGGTATTTGTAGAATTTGAAGTTCATATCGGAAATAGGGTTTAGCTAGTGGTGAGTGGGGGTTTGTCCAGGTTCTGGATCATTTTACTCAACATTCTGAATGTCGATTCCAGACCTTCCTCCAAGCTTTTCACTCGCCCGGGTTTATAATAATCAAGAATGATCGCTATTTCTAATTGTGTATCCATTTCAACAAGTGAGCTTCTTGCAATTTCATAAAATCTTTTCTTTTCTCTTTTGGAGATTCTTGAAGCACCTTCAGCAATATTACTGCTAACCGAGATGACAGCCCGACGGATTTGTGCTACAAGAACATATAATTCTTCTTTCGGAAAATTTTTGGTTTCCTGGTAGACTTCTTTTACTAATTTTAAAGACATACGGTAAACATCCAATTTCTTGTGTGATAAACTTAACATAACAAAGATTTAGATACTCAATTTCCAGAGTTTACTTTGTTATTTTCTGTTGTTTTCATCTTTTTAAAATGTTTTTTCCCGTACCTATTCAGTCCCCACTTGCCACTAGCTACTTGCCTTTCCCACTAGCTTATATTCGCACTAAAGATCTCCAAAAACTTACCGATCAGGGTTTCAACAGTGGCTTTACCATCCTTCGAAAATTCTTTTTTCACGCGGTTGGCGACGATTGCATTTACTGCGAGACAATTATGTCCCAATAATTTTCCTAATCCATAGATCGCCGAAGTTTCCATTTCAAAATTCGTGATGCGGTGCTGTCCAAATCGAAAATCAGTAAGCCGGTTGACAAAATTAAGGTTACTGATGCCTAAGCGCAATATCCTTCCCTGGGGACCATAAAAACCGGGACAGGTTACTGTTATTCCTTGATGAAAATCTTTTACAAAGTGTTTGATCAGGGAGGCAGCGCCACTGCTGATATACGGATTACCGATCTGTCCATGGACTTGAGTATGTGTGACGAAGGAATGCAGCAGTTCTTTTTCCTGGTCGTTTTGTTCGTGTCGGTAGAAATTCAGCAGGTTGTCAACCCCGAGCCCATGCGTGGAGGCAACAAAACTGTCGACCGGTATATCAGCCTGCAAAGAACCAGAAGTGCCGATACGGACGATGTTCAGCGATCTTAAATCTTTTTTTATTTCTCTTGTTTCAAAATCGATATTGACTAATGCATCCAGTTCATTCATCACGATATCTATATTATCGGGGCCAATACCAGAAGACAGAACGGTCAGTCTTTTTTTGCCAACATAACCCGTATGTGAGATGAACTCACGGTGTTGTCTTTTGACTTCCACTGAATCGAAATGCTTACTTACTTCCTTCACCCGGTCAGGGTCACCTACGGTAATTACCGTGCCGGCAATCTCTTCCGGGCGAAGATCAAGGTGATAGATAGCTCCACGGGGATTGATGATCAGTTCCGATTCAGCAATACGGCTCATAAAAGGTTGTTGATATGACGAATAGGTTCAATAGTCAAAAATATCTTATTTTTGCGGCATTCAAAATGGTCCTTTGGCCGAGTGGTTAGGCTCAGCTCTGCAAAAGCTGCTACAGCGGTTCGAATCCGCTAGGGACCTCAATAAATGAAATACCGCCGTCAGGCGGTTTTTTGTTTGGAGGACAGGTGCAAGCTTGCTTGTATCCTGGACGAAAAACAAAAAATGGCATCCGCAGGATGCTTTTTCATTTTGACTTTACGGCTTCCCTTGCGGATCATGCAAATAATCCGCAAGGGACCTCAATAAATAAAAGCCGCGATAGCGGTTTTTTTGATGGGAGGAAGTGGCTGAGCTTATTTGAGGATCTTCCCGAAATAAAAAATTAAATATACTGTATTTTGAAGATAGCTTTTGGAGAGGAATGAGTTTGGCGAATTCTACCGTTTTTCCGAAAAATTTGACACCTATTGTTGGTATAATAATGATGGGCATAGTAACTTTCCTGATTGGGTTGAAGATTCGGCCGAACAGGCGGATAGGTGATTTAAAGTGACTTGTTAAGTATGTTTATAATTCCGAATGGCAATATGGACTAGTAATTTCGACCCTATGATTCAAGTGCATGTGCTACACCTCTGATGCATATCAGTTAGTTTAAGTCGGATAGTGCACAAAACTTTAAAAGGAAGATAAAGTGGGTTGGATGAATATCTTCGCAACGCAATAGTCGATAGCATGAGCTTTGATCCTAATAATATATATGAAAGCAGGGAATTCAAGTCAGATCGAGACCTTAAGTTCTTTTTTGTGAGCTCAGGTCAACAGGATTTAATCAAAGCTATACAGTATGCTTATGTGGAAGAATATGAAGGGCACGAAGTGTTTAACCTGGGTTTTGGAGATTATGACATAAATAATGATACAGTTGATGATGCGTCCACCACTAATAACACTGATAGCAGAAAAGTATTCAATACCGTCCTCATCACAATACCCGCTTTTTTCGAATATAACCCTGAAAAGATGCTCATAGTTCAAGGTAGCGATAGCCGACCAGGGTTCAAAGAGAAATGTAACGAGACATGTAAAAAAAAATGCGGTGAGAATTGCAGAAAATTTAACCAGCGAATCCGCATTTACAGGAGCTTTGTGGAGTTACATTTTGATGAGTTAAATGCTGATTATCAATTTTTTGGAGGATTCAAGGATGAAAATGAAAATTCTATCAAAGAGGAATATATAAAAGGAAAGGACTATACGTCTGTTCTATTAATCAAAAGAAATAAGTAGATTTGTGGTATCATGAAAAAGGAGACTAAAGAAAACAAAACCGAGGAGTTGGTAAGTGTACCAAAGCAAGGACTTCTGTCTTTAGTTGCTTCACGACTAATGGACAGAAATTTATTCCCTGCGAAGGTAGAGGAAGCGAGAAAATATTTCCGCAAGCTTAAAAAATCACATTCTTAAGTTATTCTTATCTATAAAGCATTAGACTTGTAAACCCCGCATCGCGGGGTTTTTCTTTTCCCGGACCGCATCAAGCTTGCTCAGTCACGGACGAAAAACAAAAAAAGGCATCCGCCTTTGGCGGATGCAGCCAAATGGGTTTCCGGCTGAATCTGCTCGTTCTGAAAAGTCGCTTTATCAGTTTATTGTTATCGATTTACTCAATAGGTTGGAGCTGCTCTTATTCTTTACACCCGGTTGACCACCACCGACGCTGATCATGACCGTTCCTTTCAGCGGGGTCAGTTGACCTTTTTCATTTATTACAGAAAGATCAGCGGCAGTCAAACGAAATTGTATCGTTTTACTTTCACCAGCTTTCAATGCTATCCTTTTAAAACCTTTTAGCGCCCGTATTGGCGAATGCATCGTTTTATCCTGGTTGGATACATAAAGCTGCAGCACTTCCTCGCCATCCATTTTTCCTGTATTGGTCAATTTTACAGTTACCAGCACATTGTTTTTGGCTTTTATAGTGGAGGGGATACTGAGCTGATCATATTTAAATGTTGTATAACTCAGCCCATAGCCAAAAGGATATAAAGCTTCCCCTTTGAAATAACGATAGGTGCGATTGTTCATATCGTAATTGCTGAAATCAGGGAGATCGTTATCACTCCTGTAAAAAGTAACAGGCAGGCGGCCTGCTGGATTGTAATCGCCGAACAATACATCCGCAATTGCTGTTCCGGCACTTTGACCACCATACCAGGCATTGATAATTGCGGGAATATTTTCAGCTTCCCAGGGAATAGCGATCGCGCTGCCAGTCATCATTACGAATACAACCGGCTTGCCTGTAGCTACCAGTTCTTTCATCAGTGCTGTTTGCACAGCAGGTAATTGGATCGAGGTGCGATCACCACCTTTGAACCCCGGCACAGATACCGGCATTTCTTCTCCCTCCAGTTGTGGGGAGATGCCCCCAACAAAAATTATGGCATCGGCATCTTTGAACCTGCCGGCCAATTCGGCAAAATCTGTTTTCATATAGTTGCCCGCAAAGAGTTTTACCGTCGCATCTCCTTCACTCTGCCTGAAACTCATTTCAATTTTGTAGGTCATTCCTTTTTTTACCGGGAGATTGAACTGCTTGCTTCCCCGACGGTTTCGTTCCCATGCATCAACTATCACACTATCGTTGATCTTAACCCGGTAGCCATCATTGGCTTCTGATTCGAAATTCAACTCTTCATCCATCGTGGCTGTTATAAAACTGGTATAATGGGCAGAATAATGCGTTGACTGTAAACCCGGAAAGGGGATATCTCCTTCAGACCAGCGATGGTTGATCTCTTTTTCAATGGCGGCGTAAACCGCTTTGCCTTCCAGTTTTTCATTGTCGAAATATTCAGCCATTATACCTGGTTGACCGTTGTATTGGTAAAGGGAGGAAATGTCTTTGAGCACCAGCAATGTATCATTGGTGAAATTGATCGCTTTTTCATAGACCACTTCCGTGTTGCTTCCCAGTTTTTGTTTTATCCCTTCCAGCGTGGATATGATCGATGAAGGCGTTCCATTGTAATTGCCCAATACGGAGACCTTATTGTCGGCATTGGGGCCGAGCACAACTATCTTTTTTAATGTTTTACTGAGTGGTAATGTATTGCTCTCATTTCTCAGCAATACGACCGATTGCTGCGCCATTTTTAAGGCATGCGCTTTATGCGGGGCGCTTTCAAGAACAGTGGAAGGAGTTTGTGCGTATTTCACCATGGATGGCGGATCGAACATTCCTAACCGGAAGCGGATCATAAATAATCGCCGGAGTGAGATATCCAGCTGTTCTTCTTTGATCAAACCGTCCTTCACAGCGGCTAGTAATGTTTTATAAACGCTTTGCCCGCATTCCACATCAGTACCATGCATTACGGCATCTACAGCCGAAACAGTAGCATCCTTATGGGTTTTATGGTAACGAAAAAAATCATCCACTGCCCAGCAGTCCGAAGTCACATAGCCTTTGAATTTCCATTGATTCCGCAGGATATCGTTCATCAACAGATCATTTGCGCAGCAGGGCTGTGTATTTATTGCGTTGTATGCACACATAACCCCTGCGACTTTTGCATTTACAACCAGTTCTTTGAACGCGGGCAAATAAGTATTCCAGAGATCATAAGCGGAAGGATTGAAATTGTCTGAATGTCTTGTTGGTTCCGGTCCACTGTGTACGGCGAAATGTTTGGCGCAGGCTGCCGCTTTTAAATATTTCGGATCTTCTCCCTGCAGACCTCTCACAAAAGCCTTGGCCAGCATGGCTGTCAGGAAAGGATCTTCGCCATAGGTTTCCTGCCCACGGCCCCAGCGTGGGTCCCGAAAAATATTGATATTGGGTGTCCAGTAGGTTAATCCGAGATAGCGCTCATTCGTTCTGCCGGTTTCGATCGCTTTATTGTGTATTGCTCTTCCTTCCAGCGCGGAATAATCCGCCATCCTGAACAAGGAATTGGTATCCCATGTAGCAGCCATCGCAATAGCCTGTGGGTATACCGTCACTTTAAAGGGCGTTCTTGCCACACCATGCAACACTTCGTTCCACCAGTCGTAGGCAGGTATGCCTAATCGCGGAATAGCGGGTGCTGCATTCAGCATTTGTAATACTTTCTCCTCGGGTGTTAAGCGGCTGACCACATCGTTTACTCTTTTTTCAAAAGAGAGTTTCGTATTCCACATTGGGTATGACTTATAGTCCTGCGCCCCGGATACAAGTGAAACAAGGAGAGCAGTAAGGAGCGATAGTTTTTTCATGATCCTTTATTTTATGATGTTTGCCCGCGACTTCCTGGAATCCATTATTATTATTATTGCCTTTGCTTACAATGTAAGGATTATTTATAAAACTCATCCGCAAATGGATGAACTAAGGAGTTGCGAATTCTTTCATCCTTCTTTCCTTTTTAATCAGTAACTTAAATCACCCGAAAGACAAGGATAATGCTACTGCTTGGTATAGATATAGGCACTTCTTCTGTAAAGGTTTCCGTGGTGGATGCAGCAACCCGACAGGCTGTTGGTTCGGCACAGTATCCTGAAACCGAATCCGGGATTATTGCTGAACAGCCTGGCTGGGCAGAACAATCACCGGCAATGTGGTGGGAACATGTGCAACTGGCGATCCTGAAATTACACGCGATGCGGCTGTATAATCCAAAGAATATCGCAGCGATCGGCATCGCCTACCAAATGCATGGCCTGGTAATGGTGGATAAGGACCAGCAGGTTTTGCGCAACAGTATCATCTGGTGCGATAGCAGGGCAGTTGAAACAGGTGATAAAGCTTTTGAAGAGATCGGTAAAGAAAAATGCCTGCTTCATTTATTGAATTCACCCGGCAATTTCACTGCTTCCAAACTGGCCTGGGTAAAACAACATGAGCCGGCTGTATATGCGAAGACCGATAAGATCATGCTGCCTGGTGATTTTATTGCCATGAAACTAACCGGTGAATGCACAATAAGCATCGCCGCATTATCGGAAGGTATATTCTGGGATTTCCGGAAGAATGAATTGTCAAAAGATGTCTTTGAATACTTCGGTTTCTCTACTTCGCTGATCCCGCCAATAAAAAAAGTATTTGAAGATCATGGAAAACTCAGCCCGGCAGTCGCGGTGGCTTTATCCATGCAGCCAGGTATACCTGTTTCCTATAAAGCAGGTGATCAGCCCAATAACGCCTTATCCCTGAATGTATTTGAACCCGGTGAAGTGGCGGCCACTGCAGGGACCAGCGGAGTTATATACGGCGTGACCGATCAGTTGGCTTATGATAAAGAATCAAGGATCAACAGTTTTGCCCATGTGAATTATGCAGAGGATAAAAAAAATATAGGCGTTCTGCTCTGTATCAACGGGACGGGCATAATGAACCGGTGGGTGAAAAATATTGCCGGTGACGGGTTAAGTTACCAGCAAATAAATGAAGCGGCTTCAACGATCACCCCCGGAAGCGACGGGTTAATGGTATTCCCTTTTGGCAATGGCGCCGAAAGAATGCTGGGTAATAAAACCCTGCAGGCCCATATTCATAATATTGATCTGAATAAACACAGCAACCCTTATTTGTACAGGGCGGCACAGGAAGGGATCGCGTTTGCTTTCCGGTATGGACTGGATATCATGAAAAAGAACGGGATCAACCCGCAGGTCATCCGTGCCGGCAAGACCAATATGTTCCTGAGTGAAGTATTCACTTATTGTTTTGTGAACACGCTTGATCTTCCCGTGGAATTATACAACTGTGATGGGAGTATGGGAGCCGCCATGGGAGCTGGTTTAGGTGCCAGGATCTATGCCAGCCCGAAAGAAGCCTTTGAGCATTTCAAACCCCTGCAACACCTGGAGCCGGATCGTAAAGGATCCTACAATGAGCATTATGCGAAATGGCGGGAGCAATTAGAAAATCAATTAAGTGATCAATAATTAAAAAAGAAGATATGTCAGGTACTACAGAAACAAAAGAATTTTTCAAGGGCATCGGGAAGATAAAGTATGAAGGACCGGGCTCGGATAATCCCCTTGCATTTCGCTGGTACGAAGAGAACAAAATAGTTGCCGGGAAAACGATGAAAGAATACCTGCGTTTTGCCTGCGCTTACTGGCACAGCTTTGTAGGTAATGGTGCCGATCCATTCGGTGAGCCCACCCATTTATTTGCCTGGAATGATGTCTCGACAGGCCCGGCACTTGACAGGGCGAAAGAAAAAGCCAATGCGGCGTTTGAATTCATGAGTAAACTTGGATTGCCTTATTACTGTTTCCACGATATGGATGTGGTCGATCATACAAATGATATAACTGAGAACGAAAGAAGACTGGAGGCGATCACTGCTTATCTCTCAGTCAAACAAAAAGAAACAGGGATCAAACTGCTTTGGGGCACGGCCAACTTGTTTTCCAACAGGCGTTATATGAATGGTGCGGCTACCAACCCTGATTTTCATGTACTGGCACATGGGGCTACCCAGGTAAAAGCAGCACTGGATGCAACGATCGCCCTGGGTGGTGAGAACTATGTTTTCTGGGGAGGCCGCGAAGGATACATGAGCTTGCTGAATACAAATATGAAAAGAGAGAAGGAGCATCTTGCCCGTTTTCTTCATACCGCGAAAGATTATGCACGCAGGAATGGATTTGGTGGCAAATTCTTTATCGAACCCAAGCCCTGCGAGCCTTCAAAACATCAATACGATTACGACAGTGAGACAGTGATCGGTTTTCTCCGCCAGTACGGACTCCTGGAAGATTTCAGCCTGAATATTGAAGTGAATCATGCAACTCTTGCGGGCCATACATTCCAGCATGAGCTACAGGTAGCAGCAGATGCGGGCTTATTGGGAAGTATTGATGCGAACAGGGGAGATTACCAGAATGGATGGGATACCGACCAGTTTCCCAATAATATCAATGAACTGACAGAAGCGATGCTGGTGATCCATGAAGCGGGCGGTTTCAAAGGAGGCGGGATAAATTTCGATGCAAAGATCCGGCGTAATTCCACCGATCCTGAAGATCTTTTTCATGCACATATCGGCGGGATGGATGCTTTCGCCCGTGCCCTGGTCACAGCGGATAATATTCTAAAACATTCCGATTATAAAAAAATAAGAGCTGAACGATACGCTTCATTCGACAATGGCAAAGGCAAGGAATTTGAGAAAGGCAAATTGTCGCTGGAAGAACTGCGGACCTATGCGATGGAAAATGGAGAGCCTGCTGTTAAAAGCGGCAAACAGGAGTATCTCGAAAATATCATCAACCGGTTCATATAATATTAACAACCAAAATCAACGATTATGAATTTCCTCGGAACAACGGATGTTCTCTTTGTGGTCCTTTACCTGCTTGTCATTGCAGGAGTTTCAATATGGTCAATAAGAAAAACCAAAGCGTCACCGACGGATTATTTCCTGGCGAACCGCAACCTGGGCTGGTGGGTAATCGGTGCGTCGATACTGGCGTCCAATGTAGGGTCGGAGCATATCGTTGGTCTTGCGGGAACGGCTGCGTCATCGGGCCTGGTGATGGGGCATTATGAATTGCATTCCTGGATCGTATTGATACTGGGCTGGGTTTTTGTTCCTTTCTACATGCGGAGTATGGTATATACCATGCCTGAATTCCTCGAAAGACGTTTCAACGCAAAAGCCAGGAGGCTTTTATCGATCATACAATTATTAAGCTATGTCATCGCCAAAGCATCCGTAACGATCTTTGCAGGCGCTCTTGTATTTAATGCTTTCCTGGGCGTGGATTTCTGGACAGGTGCCATTATTCTCGTTATTGTCACTGGTATCTATACGGTATTGGGTGGTTTGCATACAGTGATGTACACCGAAGCTATACAGGCCGTGGTCTTGCTGGTAGGGTCCGCAGTATTATTATTTGTAGGTCTTGACAAAGCAGGTGGATGGCACAAAATGATTTCTTTTATTCCTAAGGAAAACCTGAATATGTTCAGACCTATGAGTGACCCGGAATTCCCCTGGTTAGGGATCCTGCTGGCTTCACCGATCGTGGGTATCTGGTATTGGTGTACGGACCAGCATATTGTGCAGCGGTGTCTCGCCGGAAAGAATGAACGGGAAGCGAGACGGGGAACCATCTTTGCAGCTTATTTAAAACTGCTTCCCTTTTTTATTTTCCTGATCCCCGGTTTGATCGCCGTATCAATGGTAAACCAGGGAACTCTCACGATGACAGATAACAATGCGGCATTCCCCACCCTGGTGAAAGAAGTGATGCCTGTTGGCTTAAGAGGATTATTGGCGGGAGGTTTGCTGGCAGCGTTAATGAGTTCACTGGCCTCTGTATATAATGCTTGCTCCACTTTATTTACCATGGACATCTATCAGAAAATGAAACCTGAGGCCAGTCCGAAAGAATTGGTGAAGGTGGGACGTATAGCAACAGGAGCAGTGGTGATCCTGGGTATGGTATGGATCCCGCTGATGGGGAGGATATCAGGAACCCTGTACCAGTACCTTCAAAGTGTACAATCTTACCTGGCGCCCCCGATCGCCGCAGTTTTCCTGCTGGGTGTATTCTTTAAACGGATCAATGGCGCCGGTGCTTTAGCTGCGATGGTTGTTGGTTTTATAATTGGTATAATAAAACTGTCACTGGAAATGTTCAAGGGCGACCTTAGTGGTGTTCTTTATGATTTTGCCACTATTAATTTCCTGTACTTCTGTATCTATCTATTCCTTTTCTCTATTGCTCTAATGGTTATCGTTAGTTTACTTACACCAAAACCGGATGAACAGCAGATCAAAGGCTTGACTTTCGCAACAACTGTCGCGGAAGACAGGGCGGCCAGTCGCGCCAGCTGGAATAAATGGGACGTGATACTTTCTGTGGGCGTCGTGCTGATCATCGTATCTATATTCATTTATTTTTCCCCTCTTGGAATAGCGAAGTAAAAATGAAGAAATAGTTCTGATTAGTTGCGCCGTTTTTTTTCATTGGATTAGCTGAACTATCTGGTTAGGAACTGGGAATATCCAGGTCAATGGAATAGGAGTGATCAACGATCATTATTCGATATAAACTCGTTTGCCATTCAGCCGTGTAAGCGAATCAAGGAGCTTAGTTGTGTCAGCCGCTGCCGCCGGCAACAACATGTATATTTTATAGGAGAGGGAATCTTTTGTTTCCATCTGTACATTCCATTGAAAGGTCTTTAAACGGCTGAAACGTCCAAAAGCCCTTGTTGCATCCGATACTTCAAGAACATATTTAAAAGTCGCCGGAATGGCAGGCGCGGGTTTTTCGATCACGCTGTCCTGCTGGTTGAGCACGGGCTCCACAACTGTAGCCGGTACGGGTTGCTCATTCTTTTCATCAACAGCGGTGGTCTCATCATTTTTCGCAGTCGTCTTTTTATACATTTTATATCCACCCCAGACGGCGAGCCCGATACCTGCAATCAGTAGCAAAACAGCTGCAGGTTTCTTCCAACTCATTTTTTCCTTTCCGTGATAAAATATACTCTTATAGTCCAATTTGGATTCTTCCATGGGAGGGTTGGAGGAAGTTTCCTTCGGGGAAATATCTTTCATCGTTTCGATGAGCGCCTGGCCGGCAGTAAAGGTCAGCTTACCTGATCCTATCCTGGCGAGATTACCGATCCCTTCAAATAAAAAAGGTTTGCCGATGTTCAGGAATTGCCTGGCCAGTTCAAGATGGGATTCGAGGTCGGCCGAGGCCAGGGCTTTTATTTTGCCGGTATGGGAAGATATAAAAGCGATCAGCTCAGGTGTTTCCCGGATACTGCTGTTGTTTTCAAAACTGACTCCTTCGAGGTTGTTTGGTTTTCCATGTTTTCCCTGTACCGGTTCGGGGCCTGAATGAGGATCCAGCATGAAACTCCCGATACCGGGAAGGTCAAGACGTTTATGGGTGTAGAGGTATTGTGCCAGTAGTGGTGCCAGTTTCAAGGTTATTGGTGTTTATGACTCACAATATATATATTTTGCCCGGCAGCTGCAAGGGAAGAACGCTCTCGTAGTTTAACTTTGTGTCAAATATGCTTACAGAACAAGAAATAGGTTTTATCCGGTATTGGGAGGAGAACAGGCTGAAGAAAAAACGGCTGCTTTGGCAGCTGGCAGCGGGTCTGCCACTGGCTGTATTCCTTGCCGGGGCTATCTATATCAATTATTTCTCCGGCTGGTACCAGCGGGCTGATATGAAACTGCGTATGGATTCTTCCGGCGTGCTGGTCGTGTTGGCTGGACTGCTGCTCACGGTGATATTTGTGGTGGTCTATTCCGCCCGGCATCGCTGGGAAATGAATGAGCAGCGTTATAAAGAGCTGTTGGCTAAAAAAGATAAACCTTAAATTTGCCCTATTGCAGCATAATCAGGTATGCTACAATCTACTACACAGGGCCACCTAAAAACTTAACATGAAAAAAACAATTAATGTCTTGTTGCTTTCCTTTTTATTATTCGGAGCCGGCAGTTGTATAAAAAATGAAGGTTGCCAGGACAAGACGGTCCTGAGTGAACAAGCAACTATGAACGCTTATGCAGCCAGCAATGGAATCACTGCAACCACACATAGCAGCGGGCTGCTTTACGAAATTACCAACCCGGGCAGTGGCCCAATGCCATCGCCTTATTCTACCATATCGGTGAAGTATACGGGTAAACTGCTTGACGGGACAGTATTTGATACCCAGACCGCGAATGCGATCACTTTTTCATTGGGCCAGGCGATTTTTGGCTGGCAGCTCGGTCTTCCATTGATCCGTAAAGGGGGTTCTATTAAACTGATCATCCCCTCATCACTTGCCTATGGTTGTGCGGGCAAAAGTCCCATACCTTCCAATGCGATACTGTATTTCGAGATACAACTGGTAGATGTACTTTAGTTAAAACTATTTGCTTTCCCGGTTAAACCCAGGATCAACCATGCTCCGGCTTAGCTATAATGCTTGGTTTTTAATTGCAGGACCCTGTAGCCGGCCGAATCAGTATTTTTGTAACTAAATCATCTCGTTTGTCACACGAAGCCATTTCAGTCTTTGATATCTTCAAAATTGGTGTAGGGCCATCCAGTTCGCATACGCTTGGGCCATGGCGGGCGGCTCAGCGTTTCGTCGGTATGCTGCAGCAAAAAGAGCTCCTGTTTGAAGTTTTGGATATAAAAGTGCTGCTCTATGGTTCCCTGGCGAAAACAGGTAAGGGTCATGGTACCGATGTGGCCGTGCAGCTGGGTCTTTGCGGTGATGACCCGGTGACCTTTGCCGTTGACAGGATATCTGCGAAGATCAATGATATAGCAGCGATGAAAAAGATCGTGCTGCTGGGTTTACATGAAGTAGATTTCGATCCCGGAGATAATATAGATTTCCTCGTCACGGAGTCATTGCCCTACCATCCCAATGCGCTCACTTTTATGGCCACCCTGCGAAATGGAGATGCTCTTGCTGAGACCTATTACTCGATTGGTGGCGGTTTTGTCGTGAAAGAAGGAGAGGAGGGATCTTCAAAAGACGCGGTGCAATTACCCTTCCCGGTGAATAATGCGGATAACCTGCTGCACTGGTGTATCAAAACAGGGCTCCCTATAAGTGAAATAGTGATGGAGAATGAACATGCCTGGCGGACTGAAAAGGAGACCCGCGATGGGGTATTGAATATCTGGCGGGTGATGAAGGAATGTATTTACCGGGGCGCACATACCTCCGGAACACTGCCGGGTGGATTGGGTGTAACGCGACGCGGGGCAGCATTGAGCAAAAGATTACTGGGCAAGAAAGAATATGACGATTATGATTCCTGGGTGGAAGCTATCCGTTCCGGCGGGAATGATTTTAAATACACCCTGGACTGGGTGAGTTGCTTTGCACTTGCGGTCAATGAAGAGAATGCTTCTTTTGGAAGAGTTGTAACGGCGCCGACCAATGGTGCGGCTGGAGTGATCCCTGCGGTATTACAATATTATATAGCGTTCTGTGACGGTAATAAGGAAGATAAGATCATCCAGTTCCTGCTGACCGCGGCCGAGATCGGAAGTATTTTTAAAAAAGGAGCCACTCTTTCCGCCGCCATGGGTGGCTGCCAGGCCGAGATCGGCGTATCATCTGCCATGGCTGCTGCGGGGTTGACCGAATGCATGGGGGGAACGCAGAAGCAGGTGATGATGGCTTCCGAGATCGCGATGGAACATCACCTGGGCATGACTTGTGACCCGATCGGGGGGCTTGTGCAAATACCCTGTATCGAAAGAAATACCATGGGCGCTATCAAAGCCATTACGGCCTCGCAGCTGGCCCTGCAAAGCACTCCTGATTTCGCTAAGGTCTCTCTGGATGCGGTCATCAAAACCATGTGGGATACTGCCAGGGATATGGACTTCAAATACAAAGAAACTGCTGATGGAGGTCTTGCCATCAATGTACCCCTGAGTTTGCCTGAATGCTGAAATTACGCTGCTATTATTTTATCCCCCGTTGATGCTTTAACAGGAAGCATGTTGTAAATTTATCTCCCACCGGGTATTTTAATTAACTAAACTATACAGTATGGCAACAAAAAAGAAAGCTGCAAAAGCAGGGAAGAAAAGAAAACCCGTAGCTAAAAAGAAACTGGCCAGGAAAAAAGCTACACCGGCAAAAAGAAAACAAAAAAAAACAGCCAGGCGTAAACCAGTTGCGGTACGAAAAAAAACAGCTGTTAAAAAAGCAATGCCTTCCCGCAAGCCCGCAACAAAAAAGAAAACCGTAAAAAAGGCAGCTAAAAAAGCGGCGGTAAAACCTGATAAAAAGAAAGCAGCTGCGCCAAAACCTGTCCAGAAAAAAGCGATTGCGCCAAAACAAAAACCTGTTTCAAAGAAAAGGATCGTAAAACCCGTAGTGGAGAAAACGGTGAACGTTCCTGTTGTGGAAGAAACGATCCAGAAGAACATTACCCCTGAAACCGTTGCTTCCGTGCAAGATGACAGGGATGGGGGAGCTGATACTATTCGCGAGGGGATAGCCGAAACAGAAAAAAAGGATGAGACCAACGGTGTATTGATGTAAAATAACCCAATTGATAAAGGAAGCCACCTGTAACCGGGTGGCTTTTTCTATGAGATCGCATACACACAAAAAAGAGCCAGTAGTCCGGAGATGGCTATCGTCGCTACCATTTCTTGTTCTTTGATAAAGTAGATATCCCTGATATTCTTTTTGCAGATAACTAACAGGGTGGCCAATGGAAAAATAAGTTGCAGGATTAAATTCAGGTAAGAAGGTCTTGGAAATAGTTTATCAAGTTCACCCAATCCTGAAGGTTTCCAATTAAAAGAAAGAAATGCCACCCACAGTATAGCGACAATAGTAAATACAAGGTAGATGGTTAACAGGGTCCAGCCTACGCTTCTCCTTTTCCAAAAGGGAATTACCGCTGCCGGCATCAGGAGAAACAGGAAAATGAACAGGGCACTTTCTATCGGGAACTTTGAAAGATCTTTAATAGCTGCAATAAATTCTCCGTAACTGGTAATCATTTCATATAAGAACAGGCCAGCATAAATGATAATTATAAAACGGATGATCTTTTCAGCGGTTGGAATTCCTTGCTGAACAGGGTTCAACGTATCGAACAGGATGGCGCCACTATTTTTTAATTTATTCTCAATTATTTTTATTTTGTCCTGCTGCTTTTTTTTTTGGCATTGTTTTTCCAGGACAGGCTGTCTTGCCTCCTGAATGGCCGCATCAGAAAGCTTCCGGCTTGCAAATTCCTTCTTAGCTGCTTCAACCGCAAGAGATTGGTAGTCAGTGGGGTTTTCGATTATGATCAATAATTCAGTATCACTGATCGTTTTGTAATATTCTTCGAAATAGCTTGAAGTATTCATTAACCATTTATCAGTTCATCGATGCATCAGCTTCATTGATATTCTCAGCAGCATAGTTCTTTATCTCGTTATACAAGGTATCTCTTTCAACTGGTTCTCTTTTAGCCTGTTTGATCAGTGCGACCAGTTCGGCAGTTGTCATCGATGGGTGCTGCTCTTCAGAGCCGGCCATGCTGTAGATCTTTGTGCTATCGTCGATCGTACCATCGATATCATCCACACCAAAGGAAAGGGAGAGTTGCGCATTCTGTCTTCCCAGCATTGGCCAGTAAGCCTTGATATGCGGGAAATTATCCAGGTAGATCCGGGCAATAGCATAGGTCTTCATGTCTTCCACTACGCTGCTTTCCGGGATATGGCTCATGTCATTATCCTTGTTCCGGAATTTCAACGGGATAAAAGTATTGAAACCACCCGTCCTGTCCTGCAGTTCTCTCAGCCTGCGCATATGATCGATACGGTGTACATATTTCTCAATATGACCAAATAGCATCGTGGCATTGGAATGTAATCCCAATTTGTGGGCTGTTTCATGGATCAGCAACCAACCATCCGCATCCACTTTATCGGCACAGATCTTTTCTCTTATTTCCGGGTGAAAAATTTCTGCCCCACCACCCGGGATACTATCCAACCCTGCGGCCATCAAAAATTTCAATCCTTCTTCCACCGTCATTTTTGCTTTGCGGAACATATAATCATATTCCACAGCAGTAAACGCTTTGATATGAAGTCCGGGGCGATGAGCTTTGATTGCTTTCAGCAGGTCGGCGAAAAACTGCAGGTTCATTTTGGGATGCACGCCACCAACGATATGCACTTCGGTGATCGGTTTGCCGTCATATTTTTTGACCATGTGTAACATCTGGTCGATGCTGAGTTCCCAGCCATCTTCCCGCTGCGCATACAATTTGCTGTAAGCACAAAAATTACAGCTGAAGACGCAGACATTGGTCGGCTCGATATGGAAATTGCGGTTGAAATAAACCTTGTTCCCGTTCTTTTTTATCCTGATCTCGTTGGCAAGGCTGCCGGCAAAACCGAGGCTGGCTTTTTCAAAAAGCAGTAAACCGTCTTCATCAGATATCCTTTCCCCCCTGCTTATTTTATCTGCGATCCGGGTCAGTTCAGGAACGATATCTGTAGTTGTTATCATAATGACGGCAAAGGTACACCCTTTGCCTTTGTTTCTGCTTTGCCACGGGCTTAAGCCCGTGGCAAAGCAGAAAGGGACTGAATAAAATCCTTATCTTCCCTTATCATTAAAAAAAGAGCCATGAGTATTAAATTAAGGCTGACGATAATGAGTTTCCTGCAATTCTTTGTATGGGGAGCCTGGCTGATAACGATCGCGACCTATTTCTTTTCGAATAATATGGGGACCGGTGTCCAGTTCGGGGCTATTTTTTCCACCTTGGCGCTTTCTTCCCTGGTGATGCCTGCCCTGACTGGTATTATCGCCGATAAATGGATCAATGCTGAACGACTCTATGGTATTCTCCACCTCCTGTATGCCGGCTTCCTGTTTTATGTGCCGCAGGTGCATGATGCCAACACTTTATATTATGTCATTTTCGGCGCCATGATCTGTTATATGCCAACCATCTCCTTATCCAATTCTATTGCTTATACCATTTTAAAGAACAATAATCATGATGTGATAAAAGTGTTTCCACCGATCCGGGTTTGGGGAACGATCGGGTTTATTGCAGCGATGTGGACCACCAACCTGACCGGCAGTAAAGCGAATTCCACCCAATTTATCATCGGGGCTGTTGCTGCCGTGCTGTTGGGCATTTTTTCTTTCACCCTGCCCAAATGTCCCCCTCAAAAGTCTATTGCAAAGGATGCCTCCATCATCGAACAATTGGGTTTGAAGGCCTTTAAACTGTTCTCCAGTTATAAAATGGCTTCCTTCTTTATCTTCTCGATGTTCCTTGGCGCCGCATTGCAGCTCACCAATATGTATGGGGATACTTTCCTGGATGACTTTAAAAAAGTGCCGGTCTATCATGATTCTTTCGTGGTAAAATACTCTACGATCATTTTGTCCATTTCACAGGTTTCGGAAACCGTTTTTATCCTGGCCATCCCGTTCTTCCTGAAACGATTCGGAATAAAGAAGGTAATGCTTTTCTCCATGATCGCCTGGGTACTGCGTTTCGGATTATTCGCTTATGGTGACCCTGCAGGTGGACTGTGGATGATCATCCTTTCCTGTATCGTTTACGGGATGGCTTTTGACTTCTTTAATATATCAGGTTCTTTATTCGTGGAAACAACAACAGATTCTTCCATCCGTTCGAGCGCACAGGGATTGTTCATGATGATGACAAATGGAGTAGGAGCTTTCCTGGGCAGCAAGGTCAGCGGCTTCGTGATCGATAAATATTTTACGGGTGCAGGTGGGGAGAAACATTGGCAGGGAATCTGGCTGAGCTTTGCGGTCTATGCTCTGGTCATAGCCGTATTATTTGCCATTTTCTTCAGGCATAAACATTCTCTTACCGAAAAAGAACTCGAGAAGGCAGCACATTAATGAATGATAAAACACAGCAAAAGGAAAAGCAGCTTTTTATTTTTAATGCCATTGCGGGGCGCTTGAAAAAGAGGTGGAGTCTTTTGCCTGCGAACCCTTTTTTCCGCCAGTCTCCGGCATGGCGATACATTGGTAAAAGATGAGGATTTTATCATCCTCAACGATATTGCCATTGCTTTCCTTGCCTTCTTTAAATATAAACATACCCGCAATGAAGCAATGAGGGTCATACATTAGGGAAAGAGTTATTTTAGCCAGCTGTAGTGCTACTATGAACTTTAGGTAGTGGGTCACTTTGAATTATGATACTCTTTGTCATTCCGAACGAAGTGAGGAATAGATGGACTGAGGATGAAATTAATTCCGACGAAGGAGGAATCTAAAGACAGATTCCTCCTTCGTCGGAATAGAAGTTTCAAAATCTTCATCTTATCCTTCGCTGAGCTCAGGATGACAACTTGGTCATTCAATAGAATCGTTGTCGACTAATTCAAACTGACCCACTACCGGACTTTATTGCAGCTTGCCCCACACTAATGTGCTGTCGCACTCTTGATGGTTCTGTTTGCTACCGGGCATTTGCACAAAACGTTCCACTGGAACGTGAAACACTTTTCGGTACATATGTTATCCATAAGATGTCCCTCCGGGACAAGCTCAGGATTAATACCGATAAATTATTCTCGTAGCTATCAGGCTTTGTGAACCACGTGCCTGCCGTCAGGTAGGCCATGTGGTTAGAAAAATGATCCGCAAGTGTGAGCAGTGCGTTCCGTAGGAACGCCTGATGCTGATATCTAAATCAAATCGTTGCCTAACACGTAAAAAACGGCAGGGGATCCCGCATAAAAGAAAACCCCGGTCTTCCTTCGGCTTAGCTCAGGAGAACAGGGTTTTACTATTTTTCATAGTGAAGCTTAGATATGTGCTTCAATCTTTTTAACGAAGTTTCCTTTTGGTTGCGCACCAACTAATTTATCAACCACCTGGCCGTTCTTGATGAACAGGATTGCAGGGATCGAAGTAATGCCATAGTTCATGGATACCTGTGGATTGTTGTCCACGTTTACCTTACCCACATTGATCTTACCATCATACTCTTTGCTAAGCTCTTCAATCACCGGCCCGATAGCACGACAGGGACCACACCACTCAGCCCAGAAATCAACTACGGTCAGTTTATCAGAAGCCAGTACATCTGTCTGGAAATTTGAATCGTTATACTCTTTTGCCATTTTTTCGTTTGTTTTAATTTAATGTAGGGATTGCAAATTTAATTCCGATGTATATAACATGCGGGGATGGCACAAAGTTGTGTAAAACTTGTCATTCTTCTTGTCGTTTATAAATGACAGACTGCTAAAACGTCTCATTTGTTATACCGTTAACACTTGTACTTCCAGTTCTGGGCTTTTTTCAAGAAAAAGAATCATTTCATCGTTCATTTCAAAGCCGCTATTCATGGCCACTAAGCTGATTTTCATCCTGTTCTTAGGTTCTGTAAGGGTAAACCTTAAAGTGGACTTTCCCGGGTGTTCTTTCACGTTCTTTTCCACGAAATTCACCATGGCGGGACTGATATCCTGTGGGTGTGCTTCAATGGTCACCTGCTTGGTCATATTTCGTTTCATCGTCTCCGCTAGTGACACATTCAGCACTTTGAACTCGAACTCCTCTTTATTATACCGTGGTTTGAAGTAACCATTGATCAATACGGTACTGCCTGTCTGGAGTATCGGTGTGAGGCGCATATAATCTTCGCTGAACAATGGGAACTCCGTTTTGCCTGAATAATCTTCAATTACAAAATTGCCGTATTTGTTGCCGCTTTTTGCAATACGATGCTGGGCATCCGCCACCAGACCAACAATGCGGAATGGTCTTCCCGGGTTGGGCTGCATTTTGATCGCATCTTTGAATTCGTTGAAATCTGTCAGCGGCGTAATGCCGTAGTGCCTCATTTCAAACTTGTAATTGTCCAGCGGGTGACCGCTTAAAAAGATACCGGTCACTTCTTTTTCATGATCGAGCTGAATGATCAGTGGCCAGGGCTCACAATCCGGTATCCTTGGAGGAGGGATCTCCATGCTGATGGGCAGGTCGCCAAACAGAGTATTGGTTGCCGTTGCATTCTGCGTGGCGTATACCTGGCCATATTTGATCACCTTTTCGAGACCATTGATCACTTCACCTTCGGGAACATTGAAATATTGTGCGCGGTGGTGTTCAGTAAAACAATCAAAGCCACCGGCATAAGCGAGGCTCTCCAGTGTTTTTTTATTCACCGTCCGTTGGTTAATACGTTTGATAAAATCGAAAATATTGGGGTAGGGGCCGCTTTTTTTTCTTTCTTCAATGATACTCTCCACCGCAGCTTCGCCAACGCCTTTCAACCCACCCAGACCAAAACGGATCTCGCCTTTATCATTCACCGCAAAACCCTTTAAGGATTCATTGATATCGGGTCCCAGTACTTTTAATCCCATCCGTTTACATTCTTCCATAAAGAAAGTGATCTTGTCGATACTGCCCGCGTTGTTCAATACCGCAGACATGTATTCAGCAGGGTAGTGGGCTTTTAAATAAGCAGTCTGGTAGGCCACATAGGCATAACAGGTAGAGTGCGATTTGTTGAAAGCATACTGGGCGAATGCTTCCCAGTCAGTCCAGATTTTTTCCAGTCTTTCAGCAGGTAATAATTTTTCTGTGGCGCCTGAAATAAATTGTGCTTTCATTTTATCCAGCACCGATTTCTGTTTTTTACCCATGGCTTTCCGGAGAACATCCGCATCGCCTTTGCTGAAACCGGCTAATTTTTGCGCCAGCAGCATTACCTGTTCCTGGTAGACCGTGATACCATAGGTTTCTTCAAGGAACTCTGCCATCTCTGGCAGATCGTAAGAAATGGGTTCCCGTCCGTGTTTCCTGTCGATATAGTTCGGGATATAGGCCATTGGACCCGGGCGGTACAAGGCGTTCATCGCGATCAGGTCGCCGAACTTGTCCGGTTTCAATTCCCGCAGGTATTTCTGCATCCCCGCGCTTTCAAACTGGAAAGTGCCGATTGTTGCGCCGTGCTGGTAGAGTTCAAATGTTTTTTTATCGTCGAGTGGAATTTTATCGATGTCAATTTCCACCCCGTGGATCTGTTTGATAAGAGACAAGGCATTCTTGAGAATGGTCAGGGTCTTTAATCCCAGGAAGTCCATTTTGAGGATGCCGGTTTCTTCGATCACATTCCCTTCTATCTGTGTCAACCACAACGAGGATTCCTTGGAGGTGGCAACAGGAATAAGTTCTGTCAGGTCCTGCGGTGCAATGATGATACCTGCCGCATGGATACCTGTATTGCGTACCGATCCTTCCAGTCTTTCTGCTTCATGCAATACCTTGCTGAGCATGGTACCTTTCTGGTTATAGATTTCGCGGAGTTTTTTTACATTCTCCATGTCGTCATTACCCATTCCTTCTTTTTCTTCCAGCGACTTCTCTCCATCCTTTATCTTCATCGGGGCATGTAACACTCTTCTTAATTCTGTTCCGGGACGATCGGGAACGAGCTTGGTCAAAGCACGGCTTTCCGGTAAAGGAAGATCCATTACCCGTGCAACATCGGCGATACTTGATTTGGCTGCCATCGTGCCATAAGTAATGATCTGCGCCACCTGGTTCTTGCCATATTTCTCCACTACATAGTCGATCACTTTCTGTCTTCCTTCATCATCAAAGTCAGTATCGATATCCGGCATCGATTTACGGTCTGGGTTCAAAAATCTTTCGAAAAGTAAATTATATTTGATCGGGTCAATATTGGTGATGCCGATGCAATAAGCAACTACAGAACCGGCTGCCGAGCCGCGGCCGGGTCCGATAAATACACCCTGGTCTCTTCCTGCCCTGATAAAATCACTTACGATCAGGAAGTAACCGGCAAAGCCCATCATTTTGATCGTGAACAATTCAAACTCGAGGCGTTCTTTTATTTCATCGGTGAGTTCTGCATAACGGTTGGCGGCGCCTTCGTACGTGATATGTTTCAGGAATTCCCACTGGTTCTGTGACTCGGCGGAAACCTTGTATTTGCCGATGGTTTCTTCTTTGGTATGTAACTGGAATCGTTTTTCGATCGGGAAATTGGGTAATAAAATATCCCGGGTCAGGTTCAGCAATTCGACCTTATCCACGATCTCGCTGGTATTATCGATCGCTTCGGGCAGGTCATGAAAGACCTTGCTCATTTCTTCCGTGGTCTTGAAATAGAACTGGTCGTTGGGGAAAGCGAAACGTTTATTCTTTGCATTTACATCATCATCCGTGAAGTCTAATTGCTTTTCAGTCTGAAATTTTTCCCCCGTATTGATACATAGTAAAATATCATGTGCGTTGTAATCCTCAATATCCACGTAGTGAGAATCGTTGCTCGCTATGATCTTTACATTGTATTTCCGCGCTAATCTTACCAACACTTCGTTCACTTTATCCTGTTCAGCCATGCCATGCCGTTGCAGTTCTACGTAAAAATCCTGCTGGAATACATTCAGCCACCATTTGAATTCGTTCTCGCCTTCATCCTCACCTTTTTTCAAGATGGCCTGCGGAACAGATGCACCGAGGCAACAGGTAGTTGCGATCAGTCCTTCGTGGTATTTTAGTATAAGTTCTTTGTCGATCCTCGGGTACTTACCATACATCCCTTCGATAAACCCGAGTGAGGTCAGCTTGATCAGGTTCTTGTATCCCTGTTCATTCTTTGCAAGTAATATCTGGTGATAACGTTTGTCTTTTAGTTCCTTGGTAAATGTTTTCTGGTGCCGGGTCTCGGTGATATAGAATTCGCAACCCACTACCGGTTTTACTTTTACTTTCCCGTTCTCATCCTTGTTCTTATAAGCCTCAGCTACAAATTCAAATACCCCGAACATATTGCCATGATCGCTGATGGCCAGCGCCGGCATACCGTCTTTTATCGCTTTTTTGTAAAGATTCTGTATCGAAGCTGCTCCGTCGAGCAGAGAGAATTGTGTATGTACATGGAGATGTGAAAACTTCATTCGGATTTGGAAATGTACTGATGTAAAAATTTAATACAATAAATAAAAACAAACATCCTGTCAATAGTTCGCAACTAACGGCTAACGGCTAACGGCTAACGGCTAACGGCTAACGGCTAATAGCTCGCAGCTTTCCTAATCTTTCTTCTTAAACGAATAGATACTTATCGAGCCACTGCTGTAACTGCAAACCCAGGCTTCCAGTTTTTCATCGTTCTCAAATATATCCACCCCTACCGGTCTGCCGCCACAGGGCAAAGATGCCACTTTCTCAAAGTTGTCGGAATTGATTTTGTACACATCGAGGTAGTCGCTCGAATAACAGGTGACAAAAATAAATTGATGATTTTTTGATAATACGATGGTCCGGGGTTGTGCATGTGTTTTGGCGGTGAACAATGATTTTCCCGTGGCCGCCTCAATACAGGCGATGGTGCCAAGACTGTTGTAGGAAACAAATAAATGCCCGCTGGTATCCATCACCACATGGCGGGGACTGCTCCAGACATTCATAATGCTTTCGCTTTTCCAGGTGGTATTGTCGACCACGTTCAGGCTGGCGCCACCCATGATGGCGATATAGGATTTTTTATTCTTATCATCGACTGCAATACCTCTTGGTATGGCAGATACGGGGATATCACTAATGACCTTTCCGTAAGGATAAGTGTTCGCATCCAGTTCCAGCACACTCGTGGTGCGGGAATGCCAGTTGCTCACCAGCAGGTATTTACTGTCTGCCGTCCTCGAGATCACTTTTGGCGTTTTGCCGGTCTCGATTAAAGGGACATTCACCAGTTCTTCTTTGCCTGTCCCGGGGTAAAGGATCGTAACAGGTTTAGTTTTTCCCGTATAATTCGCAGGGGTTTTATTTTTTGACAGGTCGTCCACCCAGATCGGGACGATGCCTTCGGCATTGTGCAGGGAGACCCAGAGTATTTTATCATCATGACTGAAACAGGCTTCCACCGGTTTTTCCTGGAAAGAGGAGATCGGCCGGCTTTTATTATAATCCCAGCCCATACCGCGGGTGGGGGTGAATTTGAATTCCCGGGTGATCTTGCGGGTCGCCTGGTCAAATTCATAAACACTCATTCCTTCCAGGTTCATCGCATAAAGCCGGGTGCCCGCTGAATTAAAGATCACAGATTTAGTACCCCCGGCGGCGGTCAGTATCTCCTTATCCTTATAAGTGATCTTATCGTAATACTTTGGTGGAGTGACCGGAACGGTATCTTTTACGGGGATTTGTACGACGGTATCGGTTGTAACGGCTTTTGTATTAACCGGTCCCTGGCAAGCTGTGGCCAGGATAAATAAACTAAGAAAACTGAGTATAGCATGCATGGTCAGAAAATATCGGTGGGATATTAAAAATACCCCCTGTAAATTAACTTGATTTATCTCAATATCCACAGCGTATTAACAATTCTAAATCACTTTGTTACAGTGATTTAACGCTAGGGCAATTTCGGGAGGGGAAATTCGTTTACAGGTTGTGGTTTTTTTTGGACATTAACCTTTATTTTTGCCCCACTCCAAAAAGGAGGTTCTGTCTGAGCGTTTGCATTGCCCCGGCTGGTAGACTGACAGAAAATATCCGACTGAAAACCCCATGAAATCATCCTAAAAGAAAGACGTAATGGTTAAGCAAATTTTTCCAGCTATAGCGATTCTTGTTTTCCTCAGCAGTTGCACTACATTCAAACCGCTGAATTTCACCGCTAACAAACAGGTTGTCCCAGCGACATCAGCCCAATCACAGGCAAAATTCATCGATGATATTACCGTAACTCCCCAGAGCCCGGTTGATAATACGGCCGTTAAACCAGAATCCCAGCTTGCATCGGGTACTACTCGTGGATTGGGTTCAGCAGAAACACCGATTGAAAAACAGGAAAATGATGAAATAAGCCGATTGATGGCCAGCCGCAGGGCGAAAGACGAAGTGGAACTCGAAAGCGTTTCTTCTGTCCAGCTGAAATATGCTGTTTTGCTCAATACCGAAGTGGAGTCATTACCCAACAAGGTCTTATTGGAGAATGTAGACGATTGGTACGGTGTCCGTTATCGTACAGGTGGCAATACCAAAGCTGGTGTGGATTGTTCCGGTTTTACGGTCGCTGTTTATATGGCTGTTTATGGCATCATGCTTCCCCGGGTTTCCCGTGAGCAATACCGGATCAGCCGTAAAGTATCCACCACCGAACTCCAGGAAGGCGATCTCGTTTTCTTTAATACGAATGGCCGTGGTGTTTCACATGTTGGTGTTTATCTCGGCAATAATAAATTCATTCATGCCTCTGTTTCGAGAGGGGTGATGGTCAGCGGTATTTTTGAGCCCTACTACCTTAAAAGGTATATCGGCGCCGGAAGGATCGATGACAAGCAGATGGTATCTGCCAATTAATCTTTTTGTAATCCCAATCTTTTCTTTACAGCTGCAATTACCGACTGAATGTCGGGTGATAATTTCAGGTAGATAGCTCCCGTAGCATACAGGATGATAAAGACCATGCTTCGCAGGATCATCCCGGTAAAACCATGCATTTCCCGGAAAGCAAAATAGCAGATCGCATAACAAGCCGCAGCCAGCAATAACGTGTAAAGCGATTGTATGGTGAGTGGGAATAGCCTGAATTTTTTCCAGAGAAAAATGATGCGGATCATGTTATAAATGGTGATGGAAACCAGGGTGCCGATGGCCGGTCCGATGATGCCGTATTCGCGGGTGAGTATATAAGTAAGTGGCAGCATGATGCTCAGTAAAACGATACCACTGATCAATTCAAATTTCCAGTAGGTAGAAGTGGCGATGATCTGCGCATTCACTCCCGTACCCATATCGATGATCTTTGTTAATCCCAGCAGGAAGAATACCCCGGCGGCATCGAGGTAAATGGATTTTACATGGAAGGCGATGATCCCGTCCGTGAAGTTCATCCAGATCAGCAAAAAGATCGCGCAGGCAAAAATGAGCTGGTTGATGGAGGAGCGCTGGTAAACTCTTTGCAGCAACCCCATATTCTTATCTTTCCAGGCCTTTGACAAATGTGAAATGGAGGCGGAGACAATGCCGCGCTGCGGCGCCTGTATGACGCTGGTCATGATGGTGGCCAATCCAAAAATTCCGGCTTTATCAAGACCATTATCCAGCACAGAAGCGATTACGAAAGAATCAAAGACCTGGGATAGCGTAAAGATCAGCGTGCCGCCATACACAAATGTGCAAAGCGCCAGTATCTTTTTCAGGAAACGCCTGCTCACTTTGCTGACGTTGAAAGTAAAATGAATATTCTTTGTAAAGACCAGGTAAGCGAATAAACTGATCGCAATACCCGGGTAGGTGAATGCAAAGCATTTGATAAAAAGATCGAAGTCTTTGATAAGCCCGGTGAGAAAAAGTACGATCAGTATTGTCGTGAACATTCTCCATTGCACTTCCCGGAAGAAATTGCTAAGAACAGATTTATGGAGGCTCCAGGCATAGGCTTCCAGTATATTGTATATCGTCAGCCCAAGCCCCATGGGAAAGATCCAGTAATAATAGGTCACCAGTTGGGGTGCATTGGTCCCAAATTTTCTGATCACGAGCTGCTTTAGTACCAGCCCCGTGGCCAGGACCAGGATAAAACCGGCGAAGCTTACCAGCAGGGCCCAGGTGATCATGTCATTTTTTTCACGGGGGAGATTATCCTTATAGTAAGGATGGAATTTGAACACATAAGCTGGCATGGCAATGGCAGAAATAGCGGCCATCATGGTGGCGATGGCGATGAATATGGTTGTGAGCCCATATTCTGCCGGAGAAAAATTGCCTTCCCGGGTAAAAAGATAAGTATTCAACAGGCCGACTGCAAAGCCAACATAAATAACAACCGTTGAAATAATGCTTTGCCGGCGGATACTCCTCATGTAATAAAGGTAAGTGGGGAATGGCTAGTGGCGAGTGGGTTAGTCGATCTTTTTTACAGTGACATAAAAATTCTTATCTGCCGCGATGGGTTTATTCATCATGGCCGAGGTCATTGAAATTTTTTTCCATGCAACAGTGGGATAGAGCCACTCATCGGTTCCTTCCAGTTTCAGTGGCATGGCAAAACCGTTCACGCAGTTGGTCCAGCGGTAACTAAGTTTGTCACCCTGTATTTTATATTCCAGTTGCGGGATCTTAATAGTACGCAGGTACTGGTCGAATATTTTAGAAAGGTCCTTACTGGAATGTTTCGAGAAATAAAGTTCCACGTCTTTTGAATCGACCGTTTTATGGTAGTAGTCTTTATTCAGTCCTCTTAATATTTCCCGGAAAACAGAATCATTCCCGATCACCTGCCGGATCGTATGGAGCAGGTTGGCGCCTTTATTATACATATCACCGCTGCCTTCCTGGTTCACCCCGTAAGGTCCGATCAGGGGTTTATCATTATCGATGTTCCTGCGGATGCCCTGTACATATTCATCCGCAGCTTTCTTCCCGTAATAATATTCTACGAACAAAGCTTCGGAATACATGGTGAACCCTTCGTGTACCCACATATCCGCAATATCGTTGGTCGTAATATTGTTGGCGAACCACTCGTGGCCGCTTTCATGAATGATGATATAATCCCATTTCAGTCCCCAGCCGGTGCCAGACAGATCGCTGCCGAGATAACCGTCTTTGTACATGTTGCCGTAAGCTGTGGCACTCTGGTGTTCCATGCCAAGATGGGAGGATTCAACGAGTTTATATCCATCTTCATAAAAGGGGTAGGGGCCAAACCAGTATTCGAAAGCTTTTAGCATAGGTTTTACATCCCGGCCAAATTGTTTCTTTGCTTTTTCGAGGTTGTAATCAAGCACCCAATAATCAAGCGAAAGATTCTTTCCTGTTTCCCCGATAAAATTATCAGCGAAGTGAACGTATTTGCCGATATACGGAACAATATTATAATTATTGATCGGGCTCTTCACCTGCCAGGTATACAGAACGGTGCCATCCCGCTGCTCATCCTTGCTATAAAATTTCCCATTGGCGACGGCTACCAGTGTATCGGGTACCCGCACCTGTATCAAGGCACCGAGATCGGGCTCATCGCCCTGGTAATCTTTGCAGGGATACCATACACTGGCGCCGAGACCCTGGCAGGCGACAGTCATCCAAGGTCGTCCTTTTGCATCTTTTCCCCATATCCATCCTCCATCCCAGGGCGGATTTACCGCTTCGCGGGGTTTGCCGTGGAAGTAGATCGTGATATTGTGCAGTGGAATCGCTTTGTCTTTTTTCAGCAGGGTCCGGGCAGCAGTAAATTTATAATTGCCAAAATCCACGAGGTAAACATTCCCGTTTCGTTTATACGATTTGATCTTCTTTTTATTAAATATGATGCTGTCGATCACCATGGGCTGTTGCAGGTCGATCTGCATTTTCCGCTTACTGCCATCTGTATTAATATCAAAACTGAGCTGGTTCCAGCCGCGGATGGTCTTTGTTTTATAATCGGGGGTAACATATATATTATAGGAAGCTACATCCCACCAGGCTCTTTCCGGCGTAATGCTTCCCCGCAGGGTATCCTGGTGTGTGAATTTATTTTTTTGACTTAATGGCTGAGCCGTTGCCGAAAAAGAAATAAGGAATAAGAAATAAGAAATAAGGAAGTGGCTAACGTATTTCACCATGGTACAATTTGTTGCTGTAAATTTAAGCCTTGATTAGCAAGATGAAAGTTAAAAGTAGATACTGGATGCTGGATGCTGGTTGCTGGTTGCTGGTCCTTCGGCTGTCGCTCAGGACTGGATGCTGGTCCTTCGGCTGTCGCTCAGGACTGGTTGTCGGTTGCTGGTTGCTGGCGGGCTGTTACAGCAAAAAGAACGAGGAGAGTAATGTTTTTCATTACAACGAATTCAATGGCATCGCTTCCCTTGACCCGGCTTTTGCTAAAAGCCAGTCCACCATGTGGCCGGCGCACCAATTATTCAATACGCTGGTAGAGATCGATGATAGCCTGCATATCGTTCCTTCTCTCGCCCGAACATGGGATATTTCTCCTGACAGAACGGTCTTTATCTTTCACCTGAGAAACGATGTCTATTTTCACGATGATCCGGCCTTTGCTGATGGCAAGGGACGCAGGCTGATCGCCGCTGATGTGGTCTACAGTTTTAACCGGATCATGGATAAGCAAACGGCCAGCCCCGGTTCCTGGATCTTCAACCGCAAAGTAGATACGCTGCAGGCGTTCACTGCCCTTGATGATTCTACTTTTCAATTAAAACTACTGCGGCCTTATATCCCTATCCTTGGTATCATTTCCATGCAATACTGTTCTATTGTACCAAAAGAGGCTGTGGAGAAGTACGGTTCGGATTTCCGTCGCCATCCAGTCGGTACCGGGCCTTTCCGCTTTGTTGCCTGGGAAGAAGGACAGGCATTGGTATTAAAAAAGAATTCCCGCTATTTTGAAATGGACAGTACCGGGAAAAAACTGCCTTACCTGGATGGGATCAAAGTATCTTTTTATGACAGCAAAGCCACGGAGTTTTTATTATTCAGACAAAAAGAGCTGGAATTTATCAATGATATCGAAGCCTCTTTTAAGGATGAAGTGCTGACAAAGAACGGCACTTTGCGAAAACAATGGGAGGGTAAAATAGGATTGCAGGTAAATCCCTATCTCAATATTGAATACCTCGGTATAATGGTCGACTCAACCAATGCACTGGTAAAGAATTCGCCGATGCGCTCGAAAAAGATCCGCCAGGCTATCAATTACGGATTTGACCGGCGCAAGATGATCCTCTATCTCCGCAATTCACTGGGTACGGCGGCCGAATCTGGTTTTGTTCCATTAGGACTTCCTTCTTTTGATACAACTGCCGTGAAAGGATATAATTATAACCCTGCCAAAACAAAACTACTTCTTGCTGAAGCCGGTTTCCCCGGTGGGAAAGGATTACCGATCATCAAACTGCTGACGATCGCGATCTATGCCGACATGGCTAATTTTATTGCGAAACAACTGGAGGAAGCTGGTATACCCGTACAGGTGGAAGTGGTACAGAAATCCCTGTTGCTTACCATGACCTCCAATTCAACCGCCGCATTCTTTCGGGGCTCCTGGATCGCCGATTATCCCGATGCGGAGAATTATCTCTCGGTTTTCTATTCAAAGAACCCTGCGCCGCCAAACTATACCCGTTATAAAAGCGATGCATTTGATGCGGCCTTTGAAAAGGCGATCAGGGAAGACAATGATTCACTCCGTTTTAAGCTATACCAGGATGCTGACCGGATCATGATCGATGATGCCCCGGTGGTGCCTTTATGGTATGATAAAGTAGTGCGGCTGGTGCAGCCCAATGTTAAAGGATTCAAACCCAATGCGCTCAATCTCCTGGAGCTCCGGTATACCCGGCTGGAAAAAGAATAGACGATTGATCTATAACGAAAGCATCTTTTTGTCTGCAATAGCTAGCAGATCTTTTATAACAGGCTTCAGGTTATCCCGGTTGTTATCAATATAGCTGGACATGTTTTGCTGGTGAGAACTGGCGCCGGGAGACAGTTTTACATTATGAGAAACCTCCCATACTTCATTCGTATCCACCAGGATCATGCGGGTAAGGATCTTCCCATTCTCATCTCTTAAAAGAAGGTAACACTGGAAACTAAAATAACTCGTGATATTCCAGGAGCTGGTATTATTGGGATTTACGTAATTAGGTTTTTGCGGGTCATTCGTGTTGTATAGCACCTGGCGGGTATTGGTATTGGGAGTGGTTATATTTTCTTTGGAGCTATAGTCCTCCACGACAGACTCGGTGAGGAAAAAGTCCACGGAATATTTCGGTTTGCAACCATCACCACATAGCTCTTTATCTTTCAATTCTTCGCAGATAAGCGGAAGTTTATCGGTAAGTATGCCCCATACTTTATTTCCATTTCCCCAATAAGAAGGAAGGTTGATCCGGTACTTGTTTTCTTTAACCGTAGCTGATCCTTGCTGGGCAGTTGCTACGAAAGCAAAAGAGAGGACCAGGAGGAGTGCCAATAATCTTTTCATAAGCAAGCATTTATGACTTCAGTCATACAAGGTACAGGAAAAAATGGAAATGACCTCGTTAGATAAAACCTTATGCACTTCCTGGGTGCACTGGAAAAAAGATCCCGCTTCGGCAGAAGCGGGATCATCATCTATTAATTTTTATCTTTCATCTATTACTGAGTGATCTTTAATTTATCCTTGAACACTTTCCTGAACTTATCCAGTTTGGGACGTATCACCACCTGGCAATAAGGATTGCTGTTGCCATTCTGTTCATAATACTGCTGGTGATAATTTTCAGCGGGGTAAAATTTAGTGAATGGCATGATCTCGGTAACGATGGGTTTATTAAAAGCGCCACTTTTATCGAGTTCTGCCTTGTATTTTTCGGCTTTTTCTTTTTGTTCGGTGTCGTGATAGAAAATACCGCTGCGATATTGGGTGCCTACATCCGCGCCCTGCCTGTTCAGCGTGGTGGGATCATGTGTTTCCCAGAATACGGCGAGCAGTTCATCGAAACTGATCTTTGCTGGATCGTACTCGATCTGCAAACATTCAGCATGACCTGTTTCACCGGTACAAACATCTTTATAGGTAGGGTTCTCCGTCTGGCCACCTGTATAGCCGGAAGTGGCACTGATAACCCCATCCAATTCTTCAAAAATGGCTTCTGTGCACCAGAAGCAGCCGTTGGCAAAAGTAGCGGTTGCTGTTTTTAGATTTGCGGAAGGATCATTTGTTGTCATATTATTATTTTCCATTGTTAAGTTAGCAGTAGGTGTTTTTTGCGCACAGGAAAAGAAAGTGGTTAGTCCAAGGATCGCGGAACCCAGTATTGTTTTCATAAAACTAAAAATTTATATTCAGTGGTGTAAATTTCGTGCAATTTACCTGCAAAGCAAGAACCTGTTTTGTAAGATGCAGGACATTGATAGGTTTTTGGAGTTTCATTAACAGTGATAAATAAATAACAATACGATATACGAATGGTTGAAAATAAAAGTTCCGAGATTGCAGGAGTGCGTATTTGTTTAACAATTCCTTTTTTCAGCCTGTCATACCTGTACGACTCCCTGGGAGGAATTGCAGGCAAAACAAAAGAATTGAATAAGCTGAACCGCTAAGTAGCAAAGACACGAAGGATCGTGAAGGCCACTTTGTGTCTTATGGTCTTTGTTGACCTCTGATAGGAAGAAATACTTGCAGTAAAAGAGTAAAGGCTCCTTAAGGCAGACTTGTTAATTTTGCTGCTCATTAAAACAGTGAGCAGGAGCAGGTATGAAAGTTTTCCCGGAATCCGCCCATCTACAGCTTGAATTCAACAAGGTAAAAGATCTGCTGGCAAATTATTGTCAAACGGAACATGCGCGGGCTAAAGCGCAACAACTCCGTATCCATACCCGCAAAGAATTCGTGGAAACAGAACTAAAGCAAAGCCATGAATACCGGCAGCTCATTGTCAACAGTATTTATTTCCCCAACGACCACATCCTGAATCTTTCCCGCGAATTAAAACTCCTTTCGATCCCCGGAGCCTTATTGAACGGCGAAGAATTACAGTTGATCAGGAAATTGTCGGAGAGTATCGGGAAGATATTCCGCTGGTTCGACCCGGAAAGAAAAGCAGCCTATGAAGCCCTGGCTAAACTGATCGGCGGAACTTATTTTGAAAAAGCCATCGGGCAGCTGATCGATGAAGTGCTGGACGAGTATGGCCAGGTAAAGGACAATGCTTCCGATGACCTGAAGAATATCCGGATGAGCCTCTACCGCAAACGCAATGAATTACGAAGGCTTTTCGATAAGATCGTGGCGAAATTGAATAAGCAGGGACACCTTGCCGAGATCGAAGAGAGTTTCATGAACGGGAGAAGGGTGCTGGCAGTATTTGCTGAACAAAAGAGAACTGTGAAGGGGATCCTGCACGGGGAAAGCGATAGCCGTAAGACCGCATTCGTGGAACCGGAAGAGACCATTGAACTTAACAACACTATCTACGAGTTCGAAAACAATGAGCGAAAAGAAGTTTACCGGATATTGAGGGAACTCACCGCAAAACTTTCTGTCTATGCATCACTGCTCGGCGACTGGCATGCGGTGTTGGGAGAATTTGATTTTACCAGGGCCAAGGCAAAACTCGCCGTGGAAATAAAAGGAGAGTACCCGGCTGTCACCGATAAAGCACATGTGCATCTCGTGGAAGCTTATCATCCTTTATTATACCTCTATAACCAGCGGACAGGCAAACCAACGATACCTGTCACGATCACGCTGGATGAGACAAAAAGAATATTGGTGATCAGCGGTCCGAATGCCGGTGGTAAAACGGTAACGATGAAAACGATCGGTCTGCTGCAGATGATGGTACAGAGCGGGTTGCTGGTGCCGGTGCACCCTTCTTCCCAATTCGGAATATTCAAGCAACTGATGATCCATATCGGGGACACGCAAAGCATCGAATTCGAACTAAGTACTTATAGCAGCCACCTGCTGCACATGAAACATTTCATGGAAGAGGCCAATGGCCGCACACTTTTCTTTATTGATGAGCTGGGCAGCGGGAGCGATCCCAATCTCGGGGGTGCTTTCGCGGAAGTCATTTTACAGGAGCTCGCAAAAAAACATGCATTCGGGATCGTTACCACGCATTATCTTAACCTGAAGGTAATGGCCGGTAAAACTCCTGGTATCATCAATGGCGCTATGGCTTTTGATGAAAAGAACCTTCAGCCCCAATATAAATTGCTGGTAGGAAAACCAGGGAGCTCGTATACTTTCTCTATTGCCGAAAGGATCGGGTTGAACAAAGACCTGATCCACCGGGCGAGGCAACTTGTGGATGACGACCAGTTCAGGCTTGATAAATTACTGAACCGTACCGAACAGGATCTGCAGGATCTTCAAAAAAGAGAAAAAGAATTGCAGTTGTTGCTGAAAGAAAATGTGCAACTGAAAAAAGAGATGCAGCAGGCGATGGATAAGGAAAAGCATAACCAGCAGGTAGAATTATTAAAAGAGCAGAACAGGGTAGCGGAGGACCGTATCGTATACCTGAAGGATATGGAAAGAAAGCTGAAGCAGCTACTCGTCGAATGGAGAAAAGAGGAAAATAAAAATAAAGTGATCAGACAAATGGAAGCCCTGCTCTTTAAAAAAGACGAAAAAAAAGTGATCAGCAAAATGCAGAAGCAGATCGATTCAAAATTCAGCGAAGTGGGCGGCGAGATAAAAACGGGCGATAAGGTTAAAATGAAAAAGAATCACCAGGTGGGCGAAGTGATCGAACTGCGAGGGAAAAAAGCGGTCGTGAAGATCGGGTTATTGCCGATGCAGGTGGATATAAAGGATCTGGTGGTTGTAGTAGCGAAGAAAATTGAAGATTGAAGATTGAAGATTGGGTATTGAAAATTGCATATTGATGGTTGAATATTGAGCATTCAATAGAACAATCTTCAATCAACGATGTGCAATGCTTAGAGTTAATGTATCTATTGAAAGAAAGGCTGATAGTCGTCTAACCCAAAGGCATAAAAATGAAAAGATATAAGGGATTTTTCAAGTTTTCGGTTTCATATTGTGCCCTATTGACATTTGTCAAAAAGCACTTGCAACTTTGTATAGCGGGCTTTCGTTTCTTATTAATGATGGCAAAATATTCAATACGCAAAACTTAATGCTCAGTTTTCAATAATTCAATCTTCAATCTACAATTTTAAATAAAAAAGCGAAGCCTTACGGGGCTTCGCGGTATTTAATGAGTGTGTAAGTCAGCTGTTGATATAACTCTGCAATTGATCAATGGTTTCCTTCTGGGCAAGGATGGTCTCTTTTACCACATCGCTCATGGAGATGATCCCCCCGAGCTGGTCGTTCTCAAAAACAGGCATGTAACGGATATTCTTTGCTGTCATTAGTTCCATACAATGCTCGATCGTGTCGGAAGGTTTGATGACAGGCAGGTCAGTCGACATGATCTCTTCTACTCTTGTCGTCGTTGAATTCTTTCCTTTCAGGATCACTTTCCTTGAGTAATCACGTTCGGTCATAATTCCCAGGTAATTGTTTCCATCCATCACCACCACTGAGCCTATATTTTTTTGTGCCATCAATTCCAACGCCTCCAGCACAGTTGTTCCGGGGGATACGGTAACGGGAGGATTTCCTTTCCTGGTAACAACAGTTGAAACGGTATTCATGGTAATTATTCGGATAGTAAATTACGAAAAGATATAAACCATTCAAAAACTATTTAGGGGGAACCTGCCCGGCTATCGTTTTTCGGGCAATAAAGGAACTGGTCATTAACAATACGACCGAGATAGCAAAGAGTGTGGTGCCACTTTCCAGTTTGGATACAATGATGTCGGAATCAAATTTCATATTGAGTAGCAGCACGGCCACCACGAAAACATCCAGCATTGACCATTTGTTGATGATCTCCAGCGCGGTACTGATAAACTGGTGCCGCGGAAATTTACGCCCGAGCAGGGTAAGGAATAGAAAGATATATTTTATTACCGGGAAGATGATCGTAAAGAAAAGTAACAGTAGTCCGATAAACGGTTCTCCTTTATCAAAGAAATAACGAAATGAAGTGCTGAGATAGACATAGTCGTATTTCAATGTGAAAGGGCCAATGCCGAAACCTGTTTGCAGCAACGGGTACATAAAACCCAGTATAAAGAAAAGGAGCGAAGCCGCGAGAACTACCAGGGCCATACTGCGGTTATCGGTTCTCTTTTTCATAGCATCAAGGTATAAAACATGACCGGGAAAATCATTTCCTTTTTATACCTTGTAAAGGAATAATGATCATTCAACAGCCATGGAACAGAAACCTGCCACGATAAAGGAGATTGCCCGCCGGTTGAATGTATCTGTTTCCACTGTATCCAGAGCCCTGCACAATCATCCCAGCATTGGCTTACGTACCAAGATGCAGGTGCAGCAACTGGCGAAGGAATTAAATTATGAGCCGAACCAGGCAGCCATTTCTTTCAAGCAGGGCAAAACAATGACCCTTGGGGTGATTCTTCCCAACCTCGGGGAGGAATATTTTTCCATGGCGATCAACGGGATCGAAGATGTGGCTACAAAAAATAAATACACCGTCCTTATCGGGCAGTCGCATGATGATGTAGAAAGGGAAAAGCAGATCGTTGACAGCATGCGCCGTCACCGCGTGGATGGATTGATCGTTTCGCTGTCAAAAACAACAAAATCTTACGATCATTTCCTGCAACTGGAAAAATACAATATACCGGTTGTGTTCTTTGACCGGGTGCCGGATCTGCCGGATGCTTATACCGTATCCTGCAACCTGGAGAACAGTTCGGTGGAACTGGTCGATTGGCTGGTCAGCCAGGGGCATAAACAGATCGGGTTCATCAAAGGCCCTGATACGATCATTCATTCCAAACAACGCCTGAATGGTTATTATGCCGGGTTGAAAAAACATAAGATCAAACCGGAAGGGGCTTACGTGGTGACCACCGATCTTAGCACAAACAAAACACAGGATGCGACCCATAAACTGATCGCGTTGAAGAACCGGCCAACGTCGATCATTGCTTTTAATGATTATGTAGCGCTGGATGCTATCCGCTATGCGCGGGCACAGGGATTGAAGATCAACAAGGATATTTGTTTTGTAAGCTACGCCAATCTACCGATCACCAGCTATATGGACAATCCACCAGTCGCTTCTGTAGAACAATTTCCTTACCAGCAGGCCGAAAAAGCCACCGAAATATTATTGCGGCTTATCCACTCAAAAGGGGACACTGCCGGTATCCCGAAAAAAATTATGCTGGAAAGCAAAGTGGTAGTGAATGTGAAATAGGATTTTGGAATTGGGGATTTGGGATTGGGAAAATGAATTAGAAAGTTTTGGGGTTTTATTCCTGTTCACTCACCAAAATAAGCCCTCGACGTCTCAATATAAAATGGCAGCCATTGGCCCAAAACCTCCCGGGTCTGGTGCTCACAGATTGATTTACTCAGCATACATACTTAAAAGCTCAAAGGATAGCGGTTATTATTACGGGCATTGTGCAAACCTTGGAGAAAGATTAAAAAGACATAATGCGGGTAAAGTAAAATCGACTAAAGGCAGAAGGCCTTTCACCATACATTATTCCGAAAACTTTTCTACCAAATCAGAAGCCGCAAAAAGAGAATATTTTTTCAAAACTATCGACGGGTATAACTTTCTGAAATCATCCGGGATTATTTAGAATTCATTTTGCTGTTAACCGCTGCAGGCCTATTTTTGCCGCGGAGAGATGGCAGAGCGGTCTAATGCGGCGGTCTTGAAAACCGTTGACCCAAAAGGTCCGGGGGTTCGAATCCCTCTCTCTCCGCAAACCACATTAAGCGCCCCTTTAAGGGGCAAATTTATCCTGATATTAAGACAATATCGTTCGATCTATTGCTTATTCCGTTTTGCGCTAATTTATTAAATGGATATATTTAAGCGAGTCACTTTTCGCTTTATTCATTCTATCTAAGCATTTTTTAATTTGCTCGTCAACAAATTCCACTCCAGGGTCTATCTTCTTTGCCTTTATAAAATACGATAATGCAACAGAATCATGAAGAAAGCTGTGTATGATCCCTAAACTGAAATAGGAGTCGGCGACCCGATACCCAAGTAA
>JBDSPR010000003.1:0-149077 GCA_039930245.1 Chitinophagaceae bacterium
AGCCGGAACAGTAGCCCAATAGAATTACTGAAGTTGAAGTTATATTCTTTTGCTGAGATTTATTCGTTCAGCCCGGACTGCAGTTGAGCAGCGATATGTTGACCAGGATATATTCTTCAGCCAGCATAGCAGAAAACCATTTGTTATGGGCCGTATTTCTTTGTCAACTCCCAATAAACTGAATCTTTTTTGTCAAATCTGACTAGTCCTTCTGATTTACTCCAATAAACTTTTGTCAAAAAATTACTTCTATCTGCATATTCATCTGAATCTGGAAATACAACAATAATGTCATAATAAATTTTGGATTTTGTTTGTAATGTTTCTCCTTTTAATGTGTCAATCGTTTTTAAAGACCAGGAATCATTGTTTCCATAAAACCAGGAATCTTTTGCCGTCAAATTAAATGACAGAAAGGCATTATCTTTTTGTTCTGATGCTGAAAGTTCAACGAATACACTACCATCTAAATATCTATGACTACCGCTTGGTGGACTTGGGTCACTCCGAGTGGAAGAAATTATAAAGTTTTCAATATTTGTTGGGAACATGTCGAGTGGATCTGTAGGACTTGTGTAACGTTTAGTTCCCGTTAAAAAAATAGTATCTATTTCACCAGTATTGGAATTAAACACTAGTGTTTCATTCCCCTTGTAAGGAATCCATCTGAAATCATTTTTTGAAAGCCTTATTGTCTTGCCACAAGAAGTCAGAAAGAAAAAAGTTAAAACAAATATGATATATTTCGGAGTTCTCATTTAATATGGCCCATAACGTCCAGAGCTTGGCGATGTGGCGATATTCCGTGTTACGTAAGCCTGGACTGATGCTGGGTAAATATACAAAAGTTGAATTTATATTCTACAGCTCGGATATATTCGCAAGTTGGATATGTCGCTGAGCAGCGATATATCGATCAGTATTTATTCGCAAAGCCGCCATATTGCCAAACTCCCTGTTAGGCGCACACGATTTTTACAGTCGAATTGTTCAACTATTTAGGTTTTCCATTAAGGGAATTCCAAAGAACAATACGATAGACAGAAGTAAGAAAACGGTTGTTACAATATTACCTTTCGAATTTCCACCGCCCCCTTCGCCGTTGAAATAGTTGTCAATCTCTTTAAACCTGCCTTTTCGAACATATATCCAGTATATTATCAACGTAATGAGACCAAATAAGATTATTATGGCAATGAAATGTTCCCCAATATGAATCGTCGGAGAACCGAAAGCTATTCTTACTAGCTGAATAACGCCTATCGCAAACATCCACCATGTTAATCCAAGGATATACATCGCGGAAAGTTCAGGTGTGCCCCATGATTCAAAAAAATAAAACCATCTGTAAAGAGTATGGTAAATCAACTTCATTTCTAAACAAAATTGTCAACGTTTGCGCCTAACGTCCACGGCTTTGTGCAGGCCGGTGAAACCAAAACGACCCGGCGGCCGAGCGATACAAAGATACAATTTTATTTAAGCGAGGCCAGCACGATCTAGGCTTGCACAAAGCCGCTTGTTAGCGGTAGTTTTCATTTGAATAACTCAGAAGTCAATTTTTTAAAGCTCAGCACCTCATATTCTTTACTGCCATATACCAGAATAAATAGTGACGAGTCAGAGTTAGCAATAGAAAAGATGTTATTTGCATTACTAGTAGAAAATCTTTGGGTTATTTTAGATTGAGTCAATCTGTGGATATAGTTACTTATGGATTGTTTGCTTTTGTCAGTAAGAATAATTTTCCTTTCAAAGGCTGGCATAAGGTTTTTATTTTTATAGTAATGGTCCAACGAGTCACAATTAAAAGGATAAACTTTATAAGTTGCATAAAGTTTTTGCTCTTTGTCTGCGGTCAAAATAATTGTCTCCGTATGTCCACCCCATTCACCACATTCACTAAATCTGGCATCGATAGAGACGTTGCTTGATTGGTTAAATGCACCAAGTTCAATCGGGTCAAAAAAAATAATCTCTTTCTTCGAGTCAGCCCTTTTTTTCTCTTGCTTGCAATTTGAAAAGAGGAAAGGAAAAAGCACTAAAAAAGTTAAAGTAGAAATGGAGGGTTTCATTGTTATTTTCTACTGAGATTCCGGCTTCCAGTGTTTCCACAAATTACCGCTAACGTCAGGGCTTGGCGCTGTGGCGCTCTCCGAATTTACAGAAACCTGCGGGCTGAGCGAAGTAAATTTATTAAAACGAGCGAAGCCCAGGACAGGCCATAGCGCCAAACCGCTTGTTATGCGCTGTTTTTTTTGCCCTTGCAGTTCGTTTTTCTAATATAGCTTGCATGTCAACCGGATAAATAGAAAGTTCTATATCCAAGCCGATGTCACCCGCAAGTTTTAGCAGATTGTTCGGAAATATATCCGATTGGTAAAGCACTTTCTTTCTATCAATTCTAAGGTCAATACCAAAGTCAAGGACAGCATGGTCAATCTCTTTTGTCAAGGCAATATGGCCAAGTTTGTCTTTGTTTCGTTTAAGAAATCGAATTGTGTCAGCGATTTGCTTGCTCAAATTATTAAAGTCAGCTTTACTTGTCTGAATGGATATCAAAGAAAAGGTGAGTTTGTCACCGTCAGGTTTTGTCTTAAACCTGGGTTCTCCCTTGTAACTTTTTCTATAAAATCTAAGTTTACTTTTAGTAATGAATTCGTCCACGTTAAAATTTCGTCCCCTAATAGTTAAAACGCAACTCATTGACCGCCTTTAAAAAATTAAGTGTGTAAAAGTTATTGTCTGATAATGCTGTTTTTCCGAAGGTGTTTGATATTCTATAAAATAGCGCATAACACTTAAATATACGACAGCTCCAACGCTTATACAATTTTTCCCACGTTGAAATTCAAAGTTATGGCATTCGCAAAACGTATTGCAGTTGGGGTAATTTGTGCTGGTAAGGGCTTATTCGCAAAACGTATTGCAGAAGGCCTTCGTAAACTACCACTCGATCTTTCCCTTCCTCCACATATCATCCAAAGGACTAACGAAATTAATCAATTGCTCCTTTTTTACATGCAAATACCGCTCCGTGGTCTTGATACTAAAATGCCCCAGCAAATCCTTAATATACCGGATATCAATTCCTTTTTCCAGCATATGCGTCGCAAAACTGTGCCGGAGCGAATGGATCCCCACCGTCTTTGATATCCCGGCTTTCTCCTTGGCCATGTAAAATATCCGCTGGATCGTTCGTGTCGGGTAAGCCCCACGGGTTTGGTCCGATTCAAACAGGTACACCCCAGGCTTCGGCTGCTGGGTCCTCAGGTAAGCACGCAAAATATCCAGCAGCACCGGACTCAGGTTTACATACCGGTCCTTTTTCCCCTTCGCATTTTCTATCCTTATCTGCATTCGCCCGCTATCAATGTCACGTAGCTTCAGCGCCGCCACCTCACTTACCCTCAAACCGGCACTGTAAGTCGTAAAAAGTATCGCCTTATGTTTCAGGTTGGTAAGGGCATTAAACAACCTCGCTAATTCATCTTCCCCCAGTACTTTGGGTAAGAGAAACTGCTTTTTAGGCCGCGGGATTTCCCAAAAAAATTTCTCACGACCCAGCACCTGTTCATAATAAAACTTCAATGCATTGATGCGGCTGTGCAGCGTATTCTCTTTCAGCTTTAACTGATCATAACAATACACCAGGTATTTTTTCAGGTGTTCCGGGTGCAAATCATCTGCTGCGATATTATTAAGTAAAACAAGCAGGTGCGTTATCTCCTGTAAATAAGTTCTGACGGTCGATGGGCTGTACGCTTTCAATTTCAAATATTCCAGCATATTTTGCAATACATGGACATTCACCGGATGAATCTTGCTGTTGCTACCGGGTATCTTTTTTTGTTCGGATAAGAAAGCCAGTGGAATACGCTCCACAGGGAATTCGCTTTTAGTTTCCGTGATCATTGCCGGACTCTCTATTTTCTTATTCCGATCAACAAGATACTGGCGCAAGGCTGAATGATCAATTTCGGCCTTCCCTTTCAATGCCTGGAGAACTTTGTCAAATGATTGCTTATTCAGCGGTACATACCAGCATCGATTGCTTTGACTCCATTTCGACTCCGCCAACTTACGTATCAACGTATTCAGCTTCGCATCCGTTTCAAAAAGGATGGCGATGCAATCCATTCTGCGGTGGCGCAATGCTTTTAAAATTACTGTCCGCATAAGGCAAAATATCAATCTCAAGCCTGTTTTTTACCGTGTTTTCAACGCCACAGAATGTTTTTTCCCCCTGATGTCTTAATTTCCCTCTTTATACATTTGCTATATGAGAAAACTTGTTTTGATCTCCTTTGCCCTACTCGCCACTTGCCTCTCGCCATGGGCTCAAGACCTCCACTACTATTTACCCGACTCAGTTACCTATGATCCATCGATCCCCAAACCAAAGGATATCATCTACCACGAAGTGGGAGAGTGGCATGTAACCCATGACAGGCTGGTGAATTATATGAAAGCCATCGCGGCTGCGGCGCCCGGGAGAGTAAAACTCGAGACGATGGGCTTTACATATGAAAATCGTCCGCAGGTATTACTGATCATCACTTCCCCCAAAAACCATCAGCGGCTGGAAGAAATAAGACAACAGCATTTAAAATTGTCTGATCCTGCGCAATCAGCTTCTATCAATATTGATAATATGCCGATCGTGGTATGGATCGGTCATTCCATCCATGGCAATGAACCCAGCGGGGCCAATGCATCCCTGGTCAGCGCTTATTATTTAGCGGCCGCGCAGGGAAAACAGATCGATGAACTGCTGGATAACACCGTCATTCTTTTTGATCCCTCCTTTAACCCCGACGGTTTGCAACGCTTTTCCACCTGGGCCAACCAGCACAAGAGCAAAAATCTTGTTTCCGATCCCAATTCAAGAGAATTCAACGAGGTATGGCCGGGTGGACGGTTCAATCATTACTGGTTCGACCTGAACCGCGACTGGTTGCCCGCCGTGCATATCGAAAGCCAGAACAGGCTGGAATGGTTTCATAAATGGAAACCGAATATTCTTACCGACCACCATGAACAGGGAAGCAATGCCACGTTCTTTTTTCAACCCGGTGTTCCTTCAAGAGTAAACCCACTGACCCCGGCAAAAAACCAGGAACTGACCGCCAAACTGGGAAAATACCACGCACAGTTCCTCGACCGCATCGGCTCTTTATATTTTACCAAAGAGAACTACGACGATTTTTATTACGGCAAAGGATCCACGTACCCGGATATCAATGGCGCAATCGGCATATTGTTCGAGCAGGGATCTTCCAGGGGACACCTGATGCAAACCACCAATGGTCTGCTTAGCTTTCCTTTTACCATCCGCAACCAGTTTGTTACGGCATTATCCACCCTGGAAGGAGCAAAAACATTGAGAAAAGAATTCCTGCAATGGCAAAAGGATTTTTATAAAAATTCGATGGTTGAAGCTGCCGCAGATCCCGTACAAGCCTATGTTTTCGCAGGCGATGATATGGCAGAACAGCTAAATGATTTTATAACGATGTTGCTCAGGCACGGTATCCATGTGCATGGCCTGGCAAAGGATATCACCGTGAACGGGTATAAATACATGAAAGGGATCAATTTTGTGGTACCTGTTCAGCAGCCTCAATACAAACTGGTGAAAACGATCTTTGAAAGGACTAACATTTACAAGGACAGTTTATTTTATGATATCACGGCCTGGACAATGCCGCTGGCTTATGGAATTCCTTCTGCTTCACTGGGAAAAGAAGTTGATAAGGATCTTTATTATGATAGTTACTATACCTACGATAAGTACAAAGCCGGTGGCGGTATTCATGTATCGGGCTTTTCTGGAAAGAATACCCCTTCTAATTATGGTTACCTGGTAAGCTGGGATGACCTGAATGCTCCCGCCGCGCTGTATGAATTACTTAATGCGGGTCTGATGGCAAAAGTTACCACCGAACCCTTCAGGTTGCCAAAGGAATACCCGGCGGATGAGGGCACTGTGTTTTCACGCGGATCTTTTTTTGTACCTGCGCAGCGCCAAAATCTTTCTCCCGATAGTCTATATCGGTTAGTGAAAAGACTGGCTGAGAAGTATAAAGTAGTGAGCAGGGCTGTGGAAACAGGGTTGATGGCTGAAGGAAATGACCTGGGCAGCAGTCGTTTTCAACCATTGACAAAACCATCCATTGCTATGATCGTTGGCCCTGGTGTAAATGCCACCGATGCCGGAGAAGTCTGGCACCTGCTGGACCAGCGGATGAATATACCGGCCACGCACCTGGAAATAGCCATGTTCAACAGGGTCAGCCTTAATAAATATAATACGCTGGTCATGGTCGGAGGTTCTTACAATGACCTGAACAAAGAAAAATTGAAAACATGGGTACAGGATGGGGGTGTGTTGATATTGACAGAAGAAGCCGTGAGCTGGGCCTCGCAGAATGGGATCACCGATGTAAAATTCAAGAAAGCAAAAGCGCCAACAGACAGCACGCAGAAATTAACCTATACCGACAGGGAACAGATCGAAGGGGCACAGCAGATACAGGGGGCAATATTCGGCGCAGATATCGATCCCACACACCCGCTATCTTTTGGGTATAACCAGAAAACGATCAGCCTTTTCAAGGCCAATAAAGTATTCATGGAAAAAAGCAGGAATCCTTATGCCACTCCTTTTTATTATGGCGCCAACCCCTTACAGAGCGGCTGGGTAAGCAAAGAGAACAAGGATGCCATTAAAAATTCCGCGGCCGTTGTGGTCAATACTGTTGGTACTGGCCGGGTCATCAATATTGCCGATAACCCGAATTTCCGGGCATTCTGGCTGGGCGGAACCAAACTTTTTATGAATGCTATTTTCTTTGGAAGGATCATTGATTCGGCTTCCGCACGGAGTGGAGAATAAGAAATAAGTAATTTGGAATTAGGAATGAGGAAGGGAAATATTGGGTAGTGGGTCAGTTTGAATTATGATACTCTTTGTCATTCCGAACGAAGTGAGGAATAGATGGGCTGACGATGAAATTAATTCCGACGAAGGAGGAATCTAAAGACAGGATTCCTCCTTCGTCGGAATATAAGCTTCAAAATCTTCATTTTATCCTTCGCTGAGCTCAGGATGACAGCTTGGTCATTCAATAGAATCGTTGTCGACTAATTCAAACTGACCCAATAACAAATATTGCTTCCGACTCCGGACTCCCGTCTTCCACTATTTATCAACAATTTGTATATGCTTGCACTATAAAGGAGGATCGGGTGTAACTTGGCTGCCTGAATAATAATTACGTCACATTTAAAAATTGAGTACTATGATTAAAATGCAAGTTATCGGCCGCCTCGGCAAAGACTGTATCGTGAATACAGTGAATGGGAAGAATGTCATCAACTTTACGGTTGCACATTCCGAGAAATACAAAGACAGCCAGGGCACGCTCCAGGAAAAAACAATTTGGGTGGACTGCGCTTACTGGACAGACAGGACAGCGGTAGCACCTTATCTTCAGAAAGGCACACAGGTTTTTGTGGAAGGGCAACCGGAAGCAAGATCTTTCCAGCGCAATGATGGTACACCCGGTTCTTCACTTTCCCTTAGAGTAAGGGAAGTCCAGTTATTAGGCTCCAAAAGCGATAACAGCGGGGGTGGTACTTACCAGCAACCTGCCAATGCCTCATCTGCATTGTCCGGGAACAGCAATGTTCCTTCTCCCAGTGATATTACAGAGCCTGTAGACGATCTACCTTTTTAAGAGCCAATACTAACAGCAAGTAATGCCCCCGTTCAGACGGGGGCATTTTTTTTATGCGGTATGCATGCCCATACGGTGCTGTGAGAGGAAGAAGTTATTTATAACTCCGTCTCTGCTTTATTTGAGATAATATGTAACTTAAAAGCATGAAGTGGAGAATGATTTTATTGTTTTGTTTTTGCTCAATCCATGCAAATTCTCAAAGAACGACCCGAAGCACAGCAACACAAGTATTGGTAATTGGCGGAGGTGTTGGTGGCACAGCAGCGGCTATTCAATCTGCAAGGATGGGAGTGAAAACTATTTTAGTGGAGCCAACAACTATGCTGGGGGGAATGCTGACAGCTGCAGGTGTCAGCTGTACAGATGGAAACGACAAGCTACCCAGCGGCATCTGGGAGGAATTTCGCCAGGCATTATATAAACATTATGGAAAAAAGATATTAAACAGCGGTTGGGTAAGCAGTACCAACTTTGAGCCTCATGTTGGGGATAGCATTTTTAAAGCCTGGGCGGCAAAAGAAGAAAACCTGGAAGTCATTTTTGGTTTTGAATTTGAAATAATTAAAAAGAATGGCAATAAAGTTACCGGCGCATCTTTTCGGAATAAAGACAATACAGAAGCCCTTAAAATAAAAGCGGATGTGGTGATTGATGGAACTGAATTGGGTGATGTGTTTGCTGCTGCCGGTGCAGCATACGATGTCGGTATGGATGACCCGGTCATCAGCGGTGAAAAAGAAGCAAGGCAAAAAAACGATATTATACAGGATCTTACCTGGGCAGCCATATTAAAAGATTATGGACCCGGTGCTGACAAGACTATACCGAGACCCGGCAACTATGATTCAACAAAATATTTCTGTAGCACTTCTGAAGCTCCCTGTCAGGGCAAGCCTTATATCTATGATGCAAAAAAGGTTTTGAACTATGGAAAACTGCCCCGTTCACCGGGAGCAATGTTTGATAAATACATGCTGAACTGGCCCGCGCATGGCAACGATATTTATTTAAATGTAGTAGAGAAAAGTTATGTGTTAAGAGTTAAGGGTTATGAGTTGGCCAGGCAATATACATTGGGATTTATTTATTTTATGCAGACCACACTGGGGATGAAGAATATCGGTTTGGCAGATGATGAATTGGATGGGGGATTGGCACTGATCCCTTATAACAGGGAGGGACGACGGGTAAAAGGCATGGTACGGATGAATATCAATCATATAAAAAACTCTTACGATTACACGTTATACCGAACTGGTGTTGCTGTGGGTGATTACCCGGTTGACCATCACCATGCCCAATACCCCGGTAAAGTGCCGGAGATTGAATTTCCGCATATTCCTTCGTATAATATTCCATTGGGTGCATTGATACCCGAAAAGATAGACGGATTGATTGTTTGTGAAAAAGGAATTTCTGTAACTAATATTGTAAACGGCACAACAAGGTTGCAGCCGGTTGTTTTATTGACCGGGCAGGCAGCCGGAGTATTGGCGGCATTGAGTGTAAAGTATAAAAAGAAACCAAGAGAGGTAGCTGTAAGAATGGTACAGGAAGAGTTGCTGAAAGCAAAAGCTTACCTGGTTCCTTTTGTGGATGTAAAACCAAATGACCTGCATTGGGAAGCCATACAAAAAGTAGGAGTTACAGGAATATTAAAAGGAACGGGTAAATCAGAGGGCTGGGCGAATAAGATGTTTTTTTATCCTGATTCTACTATGAAACTTGCTGAATATTCAAAAAATCTTTCTCATTACATGAATTTAGGATATTGGTTATCTCCAGATACCTCAGCTATACTGACTGTACAAGAGGCTTTCGATTTTTTATTTACTCTCTATTCAGCTTGCATCATTGATCCTCCTGGTCAATTTGAACTTCGTACACTTACCGACAACTTCTGGGTTAATAAGTTGGGGTTAGACAATTTTGACAAAATGAGGCCAATTAAAAAATTTGAAATAGCAACTTTACTTAATTATTACCTCCCGAAATTTAAGGAGAGTATTAATATTAACGGTAAGAATTTGGGCCTACCTCCCGGGCTTACTCCTCCTGCTAAACGGAAAAGAAAAATAAAATAATGAAACATCATAAACTTATAATTTTTTTTATCTTTTTTCTGTTGAGTACAAAATTATTTTCACAGAAAGAGTGGAAACTTTCTATCCAGACATGGACATTCCATAAATATTCTTTTTTAGAATCAGTTAATAAAGCAGATAGTTTAGGAGTAAAATACCTCGAAGTCTACCCCGGCCAAAAAGTAGGAGGTAATATTACGGGTGTATTCAGCTTTACGTTGGATAATGATGCAAGGGATAAATTAAAACAGTACCTTAAATACAAGGGAATAAAAGTCGTTGCATTGGGTGTGGTTGATAAATATTATTACACAAGGGAAAACCTGGAACAATTCTTTTCCTTTTGTAAGTACATGGGTATTCCCTTTATCACTGCGGAACCAGAACCGGCTGACCTGGATTTATTCAACCAATTGGCAGGCAAGTATAAAATTAAAGTGGCCTTACATTGTCATCCAAAACCAACCAGCCATTACTGGCGCCCCGATTCTACTTTAAAAGCAATGCAGGGAAGAAAAAATATTGGCGCCTGGCCGGATATAGGGCATTGGGCAAGAAATGGGGTGGACATACAAGCAGCAATGAAAGAATTGGAGGGCAAAATATGGGGACTGCATTTAAAAGATATCAGGCAGTTTGAAAATACGGCTGCCGAAGATACCTTATTGGGGAAAGGGGTTTGCAATATTCCGGCAGTACTAAAAGAATTGAAAAGACAAAAATTCAAAGGTGTAATTTCTCTTGAATACGAAGTAAACCCCGACCATAATATGAGTGAGATGAAACAAAATGTTTTATACTACCTGTCGCAGTTGGGAAAACTAGAATAAGTAATTGCTACTGGGGCACTGAAACGCTGAATGCTGTGTCTCCGTCGCTAAAATAAATCAATATGTCATCCAGGAGAAAATTCATTAAACAAATCGGTGCAGCTTCCTTAATTGCTCCATTAGCTTCCTATGCAGGCATCAGCGAAGAAGAGATTGAGATAAGAGTTATCCCTTATGAAAGAAAGGTTTCGCCTTTCGATAATATAAATGTCGGCATTATCGGCTTTGGTATAATGGGAAGCCGGAATGCAAAAACTATTCTCCAGGTACCGGGCGTAAAATTAATAGCCGTCTGCGATTTATATAAAGGAAGGTTAGAAAGGGCAAAAGAATTATATGGACAGCAGCTCTTCACCACGCAGGACTATGAGGAACTGCTGAACCGCGGTGATATTGATGCTGTCGTTATCTGTACCAGCGACCAATGGCATGATAAAATTTCTATTGATGCCATGCGGAAAAGAAAAGCTGTCTATTGCGAAAAACCTGTTGTACACCAGCTAAACCAGGGCTGGGAGGTAATCAATGTGCAAAAACAAACAGGAACTGTGATGCAGGTGGGAAGCCAACGGGTAAGCAGTATTGCCTATGCAGAAGCAAAGAAATTTTACAAAGCAGGGGAGATCGGCCAGTTGAATTGTATCGAAGCCTCGTTTGACCGTCATACGGCATTAGGTGCCTGGCAATATACCATGCCGCTGGATGCAATTGCAGAAAGGATTGCCTGGAAAAAATATTTAAAAACAAATCCGGATACGCCGTTTGATGCGAAGCGATTTTTCTGGTGGCGTAATTATAAAGAGTATGGAACTGGTGTGGCGGGTGATTTGTTTGTTCATCTTTTATCAGGTATCCATTTCCTGACAGATTCAAAAGGTCCATCAAGAATATTTGCCACCGGTGATTTAAGTTATTGGAAAGATGGCCGCAATGTTCCTGATGTGATGACGGGTGTGATGGAATACAAAGCCTGTAACGAGCATCCGGCTTTCCAGGTTTTACTGAAAGTAAACCTTGCCAGTGGTGCAGAGAAAGTGGAGAGCGGTAAAGTGAAGTTCTATGGCACAGAGGGGGTAATCGATTTTGGCTGGAATGATTTTACGATCTACCGAAATAAATTCCCCAACTATCCAAATATTGGCGGTTGGGATGCAGTAGACACTTATCCTGAAACAATGCAGCAGCAGGTAATGGAAAACTATAAACAGAAATATCCTGGATCAGCAGCATTATATAAAGATTCGCCTCCACTGAAATTTATGGCGCCAGCTGGGTATGATGACCGTTTCGACCATTTCGTCAATTTCTTTGAATCTGTTCGTAATAAAAAGCCGGTGGTAGAAGATGCAACATTCGGTTTCCGGGCTGCAGCTCCTTGTTTGGCTTGTAATGAAAGTTATTTTCAAAAGAAAGTCATTAACTGGGACCCGGTGAAAATGAAGTTGCTGTCACCCTGAGTTCTGAGCTTGTCGAAGAGTCGAAGGGTGTTTATCGAAATCTATCAGACTTCGACAATCACAGCTCTTACTTATTTGTGATTTTTAAGGCCATTCGGAAAATTTTAAAATATCGGAGATTAAAAGCCCCTTTAGGGGTTGGGGTTTTATCTTTGCCCTATGCCAGAACATCTATTTCCCTACCAGCAATTACTTGATTTTTCCAAAGCTATTTTCCAAAAGATCGGCTGCACGGCTACGCATGCGGACACGGCAGCAAAATCTTTATTGTCGGCCGACCTGCGGGGTATTGATTCGCATGGGGTGGCGAGATTGAGCGGTTATGTTAGATTATGGGAAGTAAAACGGGTCAATGCCACACCCGATATTAAAATCATTCATGAAACACCTTCCACGGCGGTAGTGGATGGGGATAGTGGATTGGGATTGGTGATCGCACCTTATGCTATGCAGGTTGCGATCGGGAAGGCGAAACAGGTGGGTACGGGATGGGTAAGTGTACAAAACAGCAACCATTTCGGTATCGCTGCGCATCATGCGATGATGGCATTGGACCACGATATGATCGGGATAGCGATGACCAATGCGAGCCCGCTTGTTGCGCCCACCTTCTCTATCGATAAAATGCTGGGCACAAATCCTATCTGTGTCGCCGCACCGGCAGGACAGGAACCGGCATTTGTCGCGGACCTGGCTACTACCACGGCCGCGAATGGCAAACTCGAAATATTGCAGCGAAAAAATTTACAAACACCAATTGGCTGGGTACAGGATAAAGAAGGCAATCCTACGAATGATCCGCATGCATTGAAAACCGGCGGCGCTTTATTACCGTTGGGTGGAGACAGGGAGCATGGTAGTCATAAAGGTTATGCGCTCGGGGCTATCGTAGATATTTTTTCCGCCTTGCTGAGCGGCGCTAATTATGCACCCTGGGTGCCGCCTTTCCCGGCTTATGTTCCGATGCCGGCACAGCAACCGGGGAAAGGGATTGGTCATTTTTTGGGGGCGATGCGAATCGACGCCTTTCGTCCTGCTGATGATTTTAAGCAAGCAATGGATCACTGGATACAGGGATTCAGGAACGCGAAGACGATTGAAGGAGTAGAGAAAGTGCTGGTACCGGGCGATCCGGAGAGGGAGTTTGAAACAGAAAGAAGGAAGACGGGGATACCGTTGGTTGATATGGTGGTGACGGACCTTTTGGGCTTGGCTGATAAGTTTTCAGTACATTTAAAATCCTAAAAAAGATTAAATGAGAATAATCTGGACCCTTGTGTTATTTGTTTTAGTGAGCGCAGCTCTTTTTTCCTGCCAGAAGAGCAACGGGGACATTCCCATGCCGGCCATCATCGACAGTCCTTACCTGGACCGGTACATTGAACTGGATACATTATATACCAGCGGCCTGGATACGCTATTCAAAAGCAAATTCAGTTATGATGCTCAAAAAAGGATCGTACAGAAGACGGAAACCGCTTATGATTATGGTACAGGAAATGTAGTTTTTAATGCAAATGAGTACTGTCAATACACAGGTAGTGATACAGTTCCTTACCGGGTGATAAGAAAAGAAAGCTATACCATCGGCCAGGTGCTTGACGATACCCTGTATTTATTCTACGATGCGAATAATATCATTACGAAAGACTCAGTAATAAGTTATACCAACGGTGCCCGGACTGGCAAGAAAAGAATTACTTATGCTCCTAATGGAACCGGCAAATTCATCGTAATAATTACTGCATTCCAGCCCAACAACAATACGGTACTGAGTCGTGATAGCATCCGTTCCAACAGGAGTATTGCTGCAGGCAATTTGACCAACAGTTCTGATTCGTCATATCACGTTCCGGGAGGCTTGTTCGAGGTATATCAATATAATTATAATCACGATACAAAAATTAGCCCGTCCGGTCATATCAATCTGCATTACCCAGTTTTTATTCCCGGTGTACACTATACGCTTTATAACTACCTGCCCGACACCAGGAGCATTAATAACCCTACCACTTTTAGCATGCTCCACTGGTATAATGGTAACACCAGTAATTCCACAGGTGAGTTGAAATATACGTACAACAGTAATGGGCGTCCTTCGATCATCCGGCCGACAAGTTCAGGTGGCTCAACCCCACTAAAAACTTTATTATTTTACAGAACCTTATAGCCAGTATAGCCGCCGCCTGCTACTCGTTGATTGTTTATTGTAACCCAGGCAAATTTCTACTACTGGTACAATTCAGTTTCTTTCAGACCCCCTTATCTTTGCAACCTGCTTGTTTTTGTAATCCTTTAAAATCACCCGGAGTAAGAACTAATGAAAGTATTGAAGTTTGGCGGCACCAGTGTGGGAAAACCGGAGCGTATGCACCATGTGGCATCACTGGTAACCAAAGAGACTGAACCAACCATTGTTGTATTGTCAGCCATATCCGGGACAACCAATGCACTTGTAACCATCGCGGAGTATATTGCCAAAGGCGACAGGCAGGAAGCAAAGCATTCCATTGACAAACTGGAAACGCATTACCTGGAGTATGTTGCCGGTCTCGTTAAAAAGCCGGAGAGTATCGCCAAAGCAAAAGCCATCATCGCCGAACATTTTGAATTTCTCACGATCATTCTGAAAATATCTTTCAGCGAAGCCCTGAGCAAGGATATACTGGCACAGGGAGAGTTGCTTTCCACCAAATTATTCAGCGTTTACCTGGATGAGCAGGGCATCGATCATGTATTGCTGCCCGCGCTGGAATTTATGACCATTGATGGTTACGATGAACCACAGATCGGCAGTATCAAGGTCAAACTTTCGCAGCTGATCAAACATCACGCGGATAAAAAATTATTTGTAACACAGGGCTATATCTGCCGGAATGCAAGGGGAGAAGTGGACAACCTGAAAAGGGGGGGCAGCGATTACAGTGCTTCCCTTATCGCGGCGGCGATCAACGCTTCTGTATGTGAGATATGGACGGATATCGATGGGATGCACAACAATGATCCAAGGATCGTAAATAAAACCATTCCCGTGGAGCAGATGAGCTTCGACGAAGCGGCGGAGCTGGCTTATTTCGGCGCCAAGATCCTGCACCCGGCATCCATCTGGCCTGCCCAGCAATTTAAGATACCGGTGAAGCTGCTGAATACGATGCACCCGGAAGCAAAAGGCACTACTATCACGGAACTGGCCGGTAGTGTAGGTGTAAAGGCTGTAGCAGCAAAAGACAACATTACGGCGATCCGCATCAAAAGCAGCCGCATGTTACTGGCTTATGGTTTCCTGAGAAAGATATTCGAAGTGTTTGAGAAATACCGGACACCCATCGATATGATCACGACATCTGAAGTGGCCGTGTCGCTGACGATCGATAATACCACGCACCTCAAAGGGATATTAAAGGAACTGGAGCCTTTTGGTACAGTTGAGATCGACGAGAACCAAACCATCATTTCCGTGGTGGGAAATGAGATCGCGCAAACCGAAGCAATGGTCAAAAAACTGTTCGGCTCCATCATGAATATCCCCGTACGGATGGTCTCCTATGGCGGAAGCCCTCACAATATATCTTTATTGATCCCGGCGGAGTACAAAACCCAGATACTCCAGCAACTGAACAGGGGTATGTTCGGACTGGAATAGATTTTTTATCTCCCAGGGTCGTAAATTGCCCACATGAAAATGACGCCTGCAATATTGTTTTTGCTATTTTCCTTTCTCAGCGCGGCTGGTCAGAAAACAATCAAAGGCAGGGTGGTAAATGAATCCACGGGGACTGCTGTGCCCGGAAGCAGTGTATTTATCACAGGCACCTCTAAAGGGACGATAACGGATAATGCGGGAAATTTTGAGCTGGTGAATGTGCCCGGTGGAAAACATGAACTGGTCATTTCCAGTATCGGTTATGAAACCAATGTATTTTCCTTTAGCGAGGAACAGTTACCTCTCAACCTGAAAGTGGAATTGCAAATAAAGGTGAAGGAGCTGCAGAATGTAATAGCAGGATCCTCTGTCGAAGAGGGATGGGACAAATGGGGCAAAACATTCATGGAGAATTTTGTAGGCACTACGGATAATGCTTCAAAATGCCGTATCAAAAATGAGCAGGCGATCCGTTTCCGTTATTATAAGCAAACAAACCACCTGGTGGCGTATTGCGATGAGCCGGTGATCCTTGAAAATAAAGCACTGGGTTATACGATCAAATACCAGCTGGAGAATTTTGAAGTGAATTTCAATGAACATTCCATGTTTTACCTCGGGTATTCGTTGTTTGAATCCTGGGTTGATGAAAACAAGAGCAGGAAAGAGAAATGGGAGGAATGGCGCCGGGAAGCCTACGAGGGATCTATTATGCACTTTATGCGCAGTTTATTTACCAATAGCCTGGCGCGAGAAGGATTTGAAGTAAGACGGATGTACAGGGTCCCTAATAATGAGAAACTACGGATAAAAGAATGGTATAAGGCAACAAGAACCATCAAAAAGACCGGGAACAATGAAGTTGTTCTGGGTATGGCCGACTGGTTAGCACAATTCAGAAAGGATTCTGCTAAATATTATGGGGCATTACTGCACGAACCGGACTATAATGATATTTATGCACCCGATATTTTGACAGCAGATAGTCTTATTATCCAGTCGTTAGAGAATTTTAAAGTGCTCCACTACGAGGATTACCTGTTTATCACGTTTAAAAAAGAAAAAGAAGACAAGGATTATGTAGCGATGCAGCACCCGCCCCATAAAGCCGGTTTCCAGCGATCCTTTGTTATTTTATTGAATGATAAACTGATCTCGCTGGATAAAAGCGGGAATTATTATAACCCGCAGGATTTTTTTACTTCAGGATACTGGAGCTGGGGAGAAAAGATGGCCAACTCCTTACCTCTGGATTATGAGGTTGAAAAATAATGGATGAATGAGCGGTCTTATTTTGAATCACCGTTTTCCTCTTCTTCATCAGCAAATGTATAAATCGCTATTGCGCCACTACCGCTGTTGAATCCACCGAAGAAGGGTGTCTTGATGATCTTCACGATAGCGATATCATTTATATTCATCATATTGAGATAACTGACGGAGACAGGATTTTCGTCCACATAAATACCGGGAACCGATCCACGGATCAGCGGAATGCTTAAACCTGTCCTTGAAGTATATACCTGCAGCCCGGAGACCCGGCTTTCCAGCCAGTCAATTATATTCCCGTAAGCCGATGCACTACTGGAAGCAATATCCATGATGGTTCCGTCTGTTGTTTTAAACAAACCGGTACAGTACTGGTCATTGAGTTTTTCTGATGCTGTTTTATTTTTGGACTCGCCCTTGTAGGATTGAGCTGTTACTGGTAAACTGAATGCAGCCACCAGGAAAATAATAAATAGCTTTTTCATAACCTGTTCCTCCATCTGTAATTTACCTCAAAATCCTGTTAGTAGATCGTTAAGAAATCCACTGTTGAATAGGATGAATTGTGCCAGGAATAAAAAACCCGGCGCTTAGGCCGGGTTAACAAGTTGAATTTACCGCGTCAGATGACAAGCAGCGCATCACCATAACTGAAAAAGCGGTACTTATCCTTGATCGCTTTTTTATAAGCTTCCATGGCCAGTTCATAACCCGCAAAGGCGCAGGTCATGATCAGCAGGCTGGTCTTGGGCAAATGGAAATTAGTCACCAGTGAATCGGCTATATTAAAATCGTAAGGAGGATGTATGAACATATTGGTCCAGCCCTCGGAAGGTTTTAATAATTTTTGTGCAGTGAAGGAAGATTCCATACCCCGCATTGTAGTGGTACCCACGGAGCAGATGCGGTGACCATATTCTTTGGCGCGGTTCACGATCTTGCAGGCCGTTTCATCAATATGATAGTATTCGGCGTCCATTTTATGTTTGCTGAGATCCTCCACTTCGATGGGGCGGAAAGTACCGAGACCGGTATGTAAAGTAATCTCGGCGAAACGGATACCTTTTATCTCGAGGCGTTTGATCAGTTCGCGGCTGAAATGCAAACCGGCAGTCGGTGCGGCTACGGCTCCCTCGTGTTTGGCATAAACAGTCTGGTAGCGTTCTTTATCTTCTTCGTCAGGTTTGCGTTTGATATACTTGGGCAGGGGAGTTTCACCGAGCTTCTCCAGTTGTGCCCTGAATTCTTCTTCGCTTCCTTCCCAGAGAAAGCGGATAGTACGTCCACGGCTGGTGGTATTATCGATCACTTCTGCCACCAGGTCTTCCTGGTCGCCAAAATAGAGTTTATTGCCCACGCGGATCTTACGGGCAGGATCTACGATCACATCCCAGAGGCGGTTAGGTTTGTTTAATTCGCGGAGCAGGAACACTTCGATCTTTGCGCCTGTTTTTTCCTTCCTGCCATACATGCGTGCGGGAAACACTTTTGTGTTGTTTACTACGAATACATCCTTATCATCAAAATATTCCTGGATATCGCGGAAATGCTTGTTCTCGATCTCACCGGTATGCCGGTGTACGACCATCATGCGGGCATCTTCACGTCTTTTGGCTGGAGTTTGGGCAATAAGGTTTAACGGGAGGTCGAAACGGAACTGGGAAAGCTTCATTTGTATGTTGGGTTTATATCAGTAAGTCTCATGACCCAAACCAGGCAGGACGCCGGAGAGATTCCTCGACCGGCCTTACGGCGCCGGGCTTGGTCAAACGACTGCTTTGAAAGCGGGCAAAGGTAAGCTTTCCGGGGCCAAAAACCTCCGTAATTCTGCACAATTTATCCTGAGCCGATACTGCCCGTTCTGGCACGGTCATTAACTGGTTAAGACCTTGGTTCTCAAATTAAACTTTATGGTTTTAATTGGCTTGTCGCATCTTACATTTGTTCATAGGTAAACCTGTTCCGCACTGACCCCGATATCAACCTTTATGAAGCGCATCTTCCTGATTTTTATTGTCTTTTTATCATTTTCCCAGCTGTTTGCGCAGCCAAAAATCAACAACCGCAAATACCCCAGCCTGCTCTGGGAGATTACGGGGAATGGTATCAAAAAACCTTCTTACCTGATCGGCACCATGCATGTCAGCAACAAACTGGCCTTTAACCTTCCCGATTCTTTCTATATCGCCTTGCGGAATACCCAGGTGGTGGCGCTGGAAACAAACCCTGAGACCTGGCAGGAGGATATGAGCAAGTATGATCTTAGCGAGGGTGATTATTACGGGTCCGGCTCCGCTTATGCTAATTACAATGCTGTACCGGCTGATTACCTCACGATCAATACACTTAAATTTTATAAATACGATACCAAGATCGAACGTTCCCTGTACAGCAATCCTTCCACCATCAATAATTTATTGTACCGCACCTATGGGAATGAATCAAGTGATTTCGAAGAAGACACCTACCTCGATATGTATATTTTCCAGTGCGGGAAAAAATGGGGTAAGAAAGTGACCGGCGTGGAGAATTATGGGGAGAGCATGAAACTGATGGCAGAAGCCTATAAAGACGCTTCGAAAGATAAGAAACGTAAAGACAGGAGTTACGGTGACAGCGATGATGATTATTCCGCCAGCAAATTACAAGAGGCTTACCGCAGCGGTAATCTAGACCTGCTGGATTCGATCAACAAGTACAATAGTTTTTCCGAAGCATTCGACGAGAAATTCTTATACCGGCGGAATGATATACAGGCCCGTTCCATTGATTCGATCATCCGTTCGGGTTCCGTTTTGTTCGTCGGTGTTGGCGCTGCGCATCTTCCGGGTGAAAGAGGTGTGATCGAAATATTGCGCAGGCAAGGTTATAAACTAAGACCGGTAAAGATGGGAGAGCGGGCCAGCCGGGAAAAAGAACTGGTGGATAAGATCAGGGTGCCGGTGAGTTTTCATACGGAAACTGCCGATGAAGGCCTGTTTAAAGTAGATATCCCCGGAAAATTCTATCGCTTTGGGGATGATGCGGCCCTCAACCAGCGCCAGTATGCCGATATGGCCAATGGGAGTTATTATATGGTCACCCGGATCATGACCAATGCATGGCTCTGGAACCATAGCCCTGATGATGTTTACAAAAGAATCGACAGTCTTTTGTATGAGAACATCCCGGGAAAAATAATTTCCAAAACAGTGATCACGAAGAATGGATATAAAGGCTTTGATTTGGTCAACCGTACCAGGAGAGGGGATATACAACGCTACCAGATATTTATTACAGCTTTCGAGATCATCTTTTTTAAAATGAGCGGGAACGGGGATTATGTAAAGGACAGCGAGGAAGCAAAGAAATTCTTTGGAAGCATTCAATTGAAGGAATATAAAAATGGGAACGAGGCCGGGGGCGGCATGAAAAAATATTCTCCTCCTTCCGGGGGATTCGTGGTGGATCTTCCCCATGAACCCTATACCGGCAATGACGGGAGCTGGATCTACGACGCGGAAGATAAAACGGCCGGTATTCATTACCGGGTCGTGCGAACAGATATCCACAATTATCATTTTGTAGAGGAGGATACATTTGATCTTGGGCTGATGGACGAGAGTTTTATGGCTTCTGAATTCATCGATACCCAGTTGGTCCGCAAGCAAGGCATTTATAAAGGATATCCCATATTGGATTGTAAGTACCGCGACAAGAACGGGGCTGTCTTCCTGGTGCGTTACCTGGTTCAGGGGCCGCATTATTATACTCTTGTCGCTCATGGGAAACAGGAAACGGCTGCCATGAATAATTTCCTGAATTCCTTCGGGATAAAACCATTTATATACGGGAATGCCCGCCTGCAAAAGGATTCGGCTCTCTACTTTTCGGTGACCACGCCAGTTTTCCCGGAAGAAAAAAAGATAAAACTGGATATCCCGCGTTACAGTTCTTACGGGGATGATACCGATGAGGAAACTACCGAGGATGATATCCTCCAGGGCGGAGCTTACCGGAGTAAGATCATCAGTAACGATACAACCGGCGAAAAAATATTCGTTTCCTTTTACCGCTCGCCAGGTTATTATTATACAAAGGACAGCCTCGCCCTTGATAAGGACAATGAAGAATCTTTTTTCGGGGGTGATACTACATTGATCGTAAGGAGCCGGAAAAAATACATTTTACCCGGTAATATAAAAGTGGTAGAGCTTTTTATCAGTGATACAGGCAGCAGCAGGGTTTTGTGGGGAAAATCATATTACAAGAACGGGATTGGATTTTCCCTGGCTACCGAGACCGACACCTTATCACAACCCAGCGCTTTTGTAAAACAATTCTTTGATAGCTTTACCCCGGTTGATACTTTAAAAGGCGTCAATCCTTTTATAAAGAAGGCTGGGCTTTTTTTCGGGGATCTTGCGAGTCCTGATAGCATACTCCACAAAAGAGCTATCAAAAATATTGCTGTTATTAAACTTGATTCAACTGATCTTCCGCAGTTGGAAAAGGCGATCAGCCGGCTCAACTGGAACGAAAAAAAATACCTGGATACCAAAAAATCATTGATCAATAAACTGGGCGGTTTAAAAGGGGCTGCCACTGCAGCATATATGAAGGACCTGTATTATGCGCTGGATGATACGGTACAGTTGCAGTATGCAGTGCTGGAAAACCTTTTGCAATTACGAACAGCTTACGCATACAATATTTTCCGTGATATCATCAATACCGAACCACCCGTGCTGGATGCTGGTTCGGGTTCCGGTGATTATGCGAATTCCATTTACAGGGATTACCTTAATTCCCTTGGATCCGGTTACAATTACAATGACGGTAATTTCCTGGACGAGCTTTCCGATTCGCTGCTGCTGACAAAAACCATCCTGCCCGACTTGCTTCCATTGCTGAACCTGGAGGATTATAAAAAAACCATGATGCGCCTGCTGGGCCAGCTGGTCGACAGCAACCTGGTCAAACCCGGGGATTACCAGGCTTATTTCAGCAAATTCCTTATCGAAGCAAAACAGGAATTAAAAAAACAATCCATCGCTGAAAAGAATAAAGCGATCGAGAAAGCGGAAGAGAGCAAAACAGAGAAGAAGACACCTTCTTATTATGAGTCAGATGACGAAGACAGTGGCAATGATATTCTGAACCTGTATGCAAACCTGCTGATGCCGTTCTGGGATATCAATCCTGTTGTACAGCCTCTGCTACAGCAAATGCTGCGCTCAAGCGATAAGCAACTTAAGTACAATACATTGCTGTTAATGATAAAAAATAAACGGGCTTACCCGGATACCCTGTTAAATTATTTTGCCACGCTCGATGACTACCGGTATGAACTATACACCGATCTCCGGGAGAATAAAAACCTGGATAAGTTCCCCGCACGTTACAATAACCACCTTGACCTCGGTAAGAGTTCCTTACTGGAAAAGAAAACTTATGGCAAACCTGATTCGGTTGTTTACATGGACCGTCTCCTGGCAGAGTACAAGAGTAAGAAAGGCTATATCTATTTTTATAAGTACAAGAATAAGAAAGATGATCTTACCTGGAAACTGGCTGTTGTTGGCCTGGTTCCCAGTGACCCCCTGCAATTCGAATTTGAGGATACTGAGCCGAAAAGCCCTCTTTTGTTAAGATTTGAGCAGACCTCCTCCACGAAGTACAACCGTTATGAATTAACCAAATTCACCGATACAAAGATCCGGGAGGGGGAACCACAGCAGGTATTCCTGGAAAAGGAATTGCGAAAAATACTTTATTCTCTCCGCAAAAGTGCCAAAGAATTCTATGCCGATGATACGGACCGCTCTGCAGCCACGGATTATATCGATTAGGCAATAATCCCCTGCGGTATCGAAGCGATCAGTTTTTTTGTATAAGCGGATCCCGGGTTAAAATAAATTTGATCGGAGGGGCCGCTTTCTTCAATCCTGCCTTTATTCATCACCATGATGCGGTCGCTGATATAGCGGACGACAGAAAGATCGTGGGAGATAAAAATAATGGTGAAGCCAAATTCTTTTTTCAGGTCGTTCAGCAGGTTCAGCACCTGTGCCTGTACACTTACATCGAGGGCGGAGACAGATTCATCGCAGACAATAAAAGAAGGATCGAGCGCCAGGGCACGGGCGATCACGATACGCTGGCGTTGTCCTCCGCTGAACTCATGCGGGTAGCGCCGGAAATGTTCGGGTCGCAAATCCACTTTCTCCAGCAATTCCATCACTTTATCCCTTCGTTGTTTATCCGTTGAACCTATATCATGGACTTTCATTGGCTCGCTGATCGCCGCACCGATCGTGATCCTTGGGTTCAGGGATGAATAGGGATCCTGGAAAACGATCTGCATATCTTTTCTCAGTTCTTTCAGCCCGTCTCTTTTTTTGGCAGTAAGATCGATACCGTTATAAATGATCTTTCCGGCTGTTGGCTCGATCAATCTTAATATTGTTCTGCCAAGCGTTGTTTTCCCGCAACCGCTTTCACCTACCAGTCCCAGCGTCTCACCTTTATATACATCAAAACTTACCCCATCCACTGCTTTCATGAAGGAAAGCGTTTTGCCAAGAAAGGATCTTTTTGAAGGGAAGGAGACAGTAAGGTTTTTTACTGAAAGAAGGATGTTGGAGGAATTCGGAATTGGGAATTGGGAATTGGGAATTTGGTCCGGGAGAAGATTGGGTTTATCGGAGGTTTCGGTTTTAGCGGCTGTTTGATCATGCTCATTAACTAATTCCGAATTCCCAATTCCACCTGGGTTCAAAAAATCTGAAACAATCGGCAATCTCACTCCTCTTTCATGATTCACTGGTCTGCAGGCAAGCAATGCTTTTGTATAAGGATGTTGTGGGTTGGAAAATATGTTTTTTACTGAGCCCTGTTCCACTATTTCTCCTTTATACATAACGGCAGCCCGGTCAGCGATCTCAGCTACTACGCCCAGGTCATGGGTGATGAAGATGACGCCCATATCAGCCTGTTGCTGCAGTTCTTTTACCAGTTGCAGGATCGTTTTCTGTACGGTGACATCAAGTGCCGTGGTTGGTTCATCACAGATGAGCAGGGAGGGTCCGCAGGACATGGCCATGGCGATCATCACCCGTTGCTTTTGGCCACCACTCAGTTGGTGTGGGTAACGATCAAAAATGCCCACCGGGTCCGGTAGTTTCACTTTTTCAAACCAACCGATCGCCTGTTCCTTCGCAGTTGTGCGGGAAACTTTTTTATGAACGAGGATCGCTTCCATCACCTGGTCCCCACAGGTCAATACCGGGTTCAGGGATGTCATGGGTTCCTGGAAGATCATGGCGATCTTGTTACCCCGGATATCCTGCATTTCGGAACGGTTTCTTTTTAAGAGATCCGTCTGTGTACTACCATTTTCGGAAAACAGTATTTCACCACTTGTATATTTCGCCGGGGGTGAAGCAAGCAATTGCAGGATGGATAATGAAGTGACCGATTTACCCGAACCCGATTCGCCGACAAGCGCCACTACTTCCCCACGGTTGACGGAAAAGGAGATATTCTTTAATGCGGAACTGTTACCCGATTCAGCAATAAAATCAAGCGAAAGATCATGTATGCTTATCAGGGGTAACATTATTGTTCAACTACTTTAATAGAAATTGCTTTTGGCGGGGTCGGGTAGTAAGCCATGCACACAGCACACAGTTTTTGTTCACTTGAATCGATGGTAAAATAAAATTCATCTCCTTGTTTGATCCCGGCAGGAAAATTACAGGGATTACCCAGCCGGAATACATTGACATACGTTTTTTTTGTGCTTTCATCTGTCCAGGCAGCAGCGATGATAGCGGTATCCATCTTTCCTTCCGTAAGGGCGATCGTATAGTTCATACACAGCGCGGCGATCTCCAGTTTGCCTTTATATTTTTCAGCAATGGCTTTTTTGTTGCCACAGTCACCGGCAGTAAATAGCGTGAATGCAAAAAGAGAGAGCAGGAGAAATTTCATAGTAACTATCTTAAAATTTCAAATGCCGGACGGTCATGCCATCATTCATCAGCTGGTTCAGCGAATCGATCCCGATCTTTAAATGATTTTCTACGTACAGAGCAGTGACCGATTTGTCGCTTTCCTCTGTTTTTACTCCTTCGGGGATCATGGGTTGGTCACTTACGAGCAGCAGGGCGCCGGTCGGGATCTTATTATAGAAGCCAACTGTGAAAATGGTAGCGGTTTCCATATCAATGGCATAGGCCCTTATTTTCTGCAGATATTCTTTAAAGGGTTCATCATGTTCCCATACCCGCCGGTTGGTGGTGTACACGGTGCCGGTCCAGTAATCAACCCCGTAGTCGCGGATCGTGGTGGAGACTGCTTTTTGCAGGGCGAAAGCCGGGAGCGCTGGTACTTCCGCGGGAAAATAATCATTGGAAGTTCCTTCTCCTCTAATGGCGGCGATCGGCAGTATCAGGTCGCCGATCTTGTTTCTTTTCTTCAATCCCCCGCATTTACCGAGAAATAAAGCGGCTTTTGGCTGGATGGCAGAGAGCAGGTCCATTACTGTTGCGGCGGTGGGACTTCCCATCCCGAAATTAATGATCGTGATATTGCCGGCAGTTGCGCATTGCATAGGCTTACCTTCCCCGGTCACTTCTACCTTGTTCAGGGCGGCAAACATTTTTACATAATTACTGAAATTGGTCAGCAGGATATACTCACCAAAATTTTCCAAAGCTTCACCCGTATAACGTGGCAGCCAGTTCTTAACGATATCTTCTTTTGTCTTCATAATAATGATTTTGGACGATTGACCAAGGACGACAGGTGTAAAATACTGATTTAATCAAGCTTTCTGATAAAAGCCTTCAGCATTTTCTGTGGTCTGTGGTCTCTGGTCTCTCGTCTCTGGTCTTTGGTCTTTGATCTCTGGTCTTTGGTCTCTGGTCTCTGGTCTCTGGTCTGTGGTCAGTGGTCTATCTTTGTTCCGATGGTTAATATAGTATATCCAGCCCCTGCTTTCCGGATCAGAACAGAATCCGGAAAGGAATTCATTTTCGATGCCCTTCGCAAAAAATGGCTGCTGCTGACACCCGAGGAATGGGTGAGGCAGAATTTCGTTCAGTATCTCCTGCAGGTAATGAACTACCCGGCTGCCCTGGTAGCCCTTGAAAAAGAATTGATGCTGGGAGAAATGAAAAAGCGCTTTGATATCCTGGTATATGACAGGGAGCACCGGCCCTGGATGATGATCGAATGCAAAGCGGGGTCTGTAAAACTGGATGATGCCGTATTGCAACAGGTATTGCGTTATAATATCAGTGTACCGGTGAATTATATGGTCATCACCAACGGAAGCCTGAGCTATGCCTGGGAGAGAAGGGATAATAATCTGGATCTCATCAGCGAGCTCCCTCCACTATAAAAAACCTATGTTTCAAAGGTTTTTAAAAGCGATGGTAGCGGGTCAGTTTGAATTATGATACTCTTTGTCATTCCGAACGAAGTGAGGAATACAGGGGCTGACAATGAAATTAATTCCTCCTTTGTCGGAATAGAAGCTTCAAAATCTTCATCTTATCCTTCGCTGAGCTCAGGCTGACAACTTGGTCATTCAATATAATCGTTGTCGACTAATTCAAACTGACCCACTACCAAAACGATGGAATATTTTTTACTTATTAAAGATTTTTTCGTCGATAGGGACATTCAGTTCGATCTTATCAAAGCGGATGTTCTGGAATTCCTGTCCATCAATCTTCGAACTTCTGTCCATAAAGAATTTCACTCCGGCAAAATCCTTCAGGTCGGAATAATAGGTTTCTACTTCCTTGTTCTGTCCTTGTATATCGCGGTTAGTAGAAGATTTTATCAGCACATAATCGGTCTTGCTGATAAAGTAGTTGGTTGCTTTACCATCGTCTTTATTGGTTAATTTGATGCTATAGGTTTTGATCCCATCTACTGTTGCTTCGAGAGGCGATTCCACTTTATGGCCTCTTGCTTTATAATCCATCAGTTGGTTGGCCAGGTAACTCTGCGCTTTAAAATCGCTGAGTTCGGTTCCGGTTACATCTGTCGCGGCAGGAGCGCCGGCATAAGGATTGATCTTCCAGCCTTTCCCGTCGAAATAACAGTTGGTAACGAACTGGCCCATAACATCCACATCTGTGCGCATTCCTTTGCCATTAAGGATCAAGGTAGTGAGCGGAAAATCATTACCCTGCGAACTGAACGTCCCGGTCATCTTCGCGCTACTGATCTTATTAATAGCTTCCAGTCCACCCATGTTGGCGGTATATTTCTGGATCACTTCATCTGCCGACTGGGCATTGGCACCAAGAGCAGCAAGACTGAACAAGGCAATAAGGAGTTTCTTCATAACGATGTTTTAGAGGATGAAGTTAGTTATTTCAATAATTAGGGAAGGTAAAGTGTTTGTCAAAGAAAGATCCCACCTGCTTTTGCAAATGGGATCCTGGTAATAAGCAATTGGTATGTGGTTCTTTGACTTCTTTCAGCATTATGGGAATATTCCCAGTTCCGCATAGCTGGTGCCTACCTTGTTGATGGCAACAACATAAGCAGCCGTACGCATATCGGGAATATCAGGGTTAGATTTCCAGGTATTCATGATCTCGTGGGTCGCAGTGATCATCGTTTCCTCCAGGCCGCTGTATACAAGGTCCACTTCATCAGCGCCATGCATGATCAATTCTCTTTCCTTTTCACCCACGCTTTTCCCGGTCAGTGTTTCCATCTGCCCGATGATCTGTGCATTCATATTCTCATTAAATCGTTTTTCCATCCGCCCATAACGTACATGGCTCAGGTTCTTCAGCCATTCAAAATAAGAAACAGTAACACCGCCGGCATTCAGGTACATATCCGGTACTACCAGGATGCCTTTTTTCCCCAATATATCATCCGCATCCGGTGTCAACGGTCCATTGGCCGCTTCACCGATTATCTTTGCTTTTACCCTGGGTGCATTATCCCCGTCGATCACATTTTCGAGCGCTGCCGGGATCAGGATATCGCATTCCATTTCCAGTGCATCGGAATTCTTTTCAAAATTGGTAGCGCCGGTGAAATTCAGGATAGATCCTGTTTTCTTACGATGGTTGAACACTTCATCCACATCCAGCCCGTCGTTGTTCCAGATACCACCTTCGTATTCCGCCAGCCCGATCACTTTAGCGCCGGCATCCTGGAAGAATTTCGCGGAGTGGTAACCTACGTTCCCAAGTCCCTGCACGACGACTTTTTTCCCTTCAACACCTATGGGCAGGTTCAGTTTTTTCATTATATCCGGCATATTACAAACCTCGCGGAGACCAAAGAAAACACCCAGGCCGGTTGCTTCGCGACGTCCCCGAACGCCGCCCTGGGTAATGGGTTTACCGGTTACACATCCTGCTGAATCAATTTCTCCGGGATGCATGGCAGAATAGGTATCGAGTATCCAGGCCATCTCTCTTTCACCCGTTCCGTAGTCAGGAGCGGGAACATCCGTACCAGGGCCAATAAAATTTTTCTTGATCAGTTCCGCGGTATAACGGCGGGTTATTTTTTCCAGTTCCCAGGCAGAATATTTTTTTGGATTTATCTTGATACCGCCTTTGCCACCACCAAAAGGAACATTGACGATAGCGCATTTATAGGTCATCAGTGCGGCCAGGGCCATCACTTCGTCCTGGTTCACTTCCGCGGCAAAACGGATACCACCTTTACAGGGGGTTTTATGGTGTGAGTGCTGTACACGATATGCCTCGATCACTTCAATGGTTCCATCGTCTCTTTTCAGCGGGAAACGCATCTGGTAAACCGCGTTACATTCTTTGATCTGTTCCAGTATCCCTTTGTCCCATTTGGTGTATTTGGCTGCTTTATCGAAACTTCTTTCTACGGCGCCAAAAAAGCTGTAATGTTTGTCTGACATGAGTTCTTTTTTTTGTTTAGGCAATCGTTATAAGCAGGCGGTAAAATTCATTCCGCCTGTAATTCAATTTTCTTTTTCAAGTTTGCGGATCTTGCGTTCCAGTCTCACCAGGTATAAAATCAGCCCGGTAAGGATCGTGAGCATAACAGCGATCACCACGTAACTCCTTCCAATGCTGCGCATAAAATCACCAGTTTTTTTTTCGCCATCCTGTGCATTGGTAATGACCGTAATGGATAATAATAAACCTGCTGTTAATATTTTTTTCCAGTTTACGTGTTTCATTGGGCCAGCTTTTTTTCTTTCAACAAATTTATTCTTATGCGAAGCGTGGTTATCCAGACACCCAGCAATGTCCAGCCTATAAATGCAGGGAGTTCCACCATCCTCAGTGCAGGAGTTACATCTTTAAAATTAAGAGCAGGGTTGCCTTCCTGCCCCGGGTGAAGGCTCGGTAATAATCTTGGAATGATCCAGATCGTAGGGAAAAGCATGGCATAAGCAAAAATGTTGTACACCGCACTTATTCTTGCTCTTTTATCAAGGTCATTGATCGAATCCCGCAATACCATATAAGCAAAATAGATCAACAGGGCAATAGCAGCCCCGATCAGTTTGGGTTCTCTTGCAAGGGCCTTAAAGGATTGAAAAGCCGGGTTATTGGGATCTGCCCAGGTATAACTCATCCAGATAGCGCCGGTACTATAACCTAAGATCCCGAATAAAATACCGGTTGAAGCAAACTGGCGGGCGTAAATATCATATTTCAGGTTGAATGTGCGTAAATAGCGGATGGCATTTACTACCGAAATGGTGAACAATGTCATCATACACATCCACATCGCCACATGAAAGAAAAGGTTGCGGCTTGTTTCTTCGAGGGCGGGCAGGGCAGGAACTTTTACCAATAACCCCCAACTGAACGTGAAAACCAGCAAAATCACGCCGGTAATCTTCCACCAGGACTTGTACATATAGTTTTTTGTGTCGCTCATCGGGGGGCCGTAAAAAGGCTAACGGCCTGCTGAATGTGGGGCAAAAATAAGGGGAAAACGGAACATCGAACAGAAGAATGTCGAACAAGGAATGAAGAAGTCTGTCCGGTCATTTCTTGTTTTGCTGTGCCGTTTTCAGGCTGGAAACAAAGATCGCGATCAGCTCATTATTTTCTGCTATCAAAGCGGTCAATTTTACCTCATCATACCAGTCCTTATTTTTGATCAAAAGCAGACAATTGAATGTTTCTCTTAGTTCTTTCAGGCATACTTTCATTTTATGGATGAAATCATTCCGGCTTTCCGCACTTTGAGCTTCACCATAATGAAGAGCGGGAGATGTGGAAGATCGAACGAGTTGAGAAGCAATATGACTACCAGCAAAGGTTTTTGGCAATTTTTCAGAAACATCAATACACTCACTAGCAAAATTGATCAGCCTTTCCCCAAGGTCATATTTCCTTTCCATAGTTGAAATTACTATACTTCTCTATTCACAATTCCTTCTCCTTCTGCTCGTAATTTCTTGTTCTTTTGCTGGCCATTCCTTGTTCTTCTGTTCATAATTCCTTGTTCTTCTGTTCGTAATTCCTTGTTCTTCTGTTCGTAATTCCTTGTTCACATGTTCGAAATTTTTTAATCACGCCATAGAAAAGGGAATAAAATTACCGCTAACAAAACCACCAGTATATCCAGTGTGATCAGCAAAAGAACGGTGGTAAGCGGGATGGTCAGCAGGGGTGCAAAAGTGGCATTGGATAACTGCATCAGTAATAATAACTGGGGAATAATGATGGGAAACCCCAATACCGCCATGATAGCGGCATTCTGCTGGGCTTTTGCTGCAATGGCTGACAGGAAGGTAAAAACCAGGCTCAGGCTCCATCCTCCAAGCAGGACCAGCCCGATGAACGGGCCCGCTTTATCAAGCGGGTTGCCAAAAAAAAGACAGAACAAAAGCAAGCTGAGCAGGCTCATGATCAGCATCAGTAACGAATTGAATAATAATTTTGCCAGCACAAAAGCGGAAGGACTGGCGATAGAATAGAAATAGAGCATCCTTCCCCGGCTTTCCTGTAAAAAACTTTTGGCGACCGCGTTGATACAGATGAAAAGCTGGATCACCCAAAACAAGCCATTCCACACCCTTGTTTCAGGATCCGAAATAGCGTTGAATAGGACAAATATGGTAGCCCCTATGTATAAAAGGATACCGTAAAAGCTGTACTGCTGCCTGATCTCCAGTAACAGATCTTTTTTTACCAGAACCATTATATGTCGGAAGGAGGCGATAATTGAAATTTGCTGCTAAAATACTGATTACGCCTGTTTGGGTTGATTTTAATGTTTTAATTTACATGCAAATATTTTTCTATGAAACGATTTATTGCCTTATCCCTGTTTGTTGCGGCCGTGTTTATACTTCCGGCCTGCCAGTCATCTTCCAAAACCGCTTCCGGCAGCAAGATGCTGAAGTTCAATTTAGAGAACGGGAAAGGGTATGATTATGAAATGATTATCAATATGGACCAGGAAATGGGGGGACAGAAAGTACAGATGGATATGTCCAACTACTATTCCATGGATGTGGTAGCGGATGAAGGCGGTACTAAAACGCTCAGCACCACTTATGACCGGTTCAAGATGAAAATGGTGATGGCCGGGATAAATATTGAAGTGGATTCGGATAAGCCCCTGCCATCCATGGGAAAGACGGATACAGGAGAAGACCCGATGAAAATGATGAACGCGATACTGGGCGCGATCAAGGGACGAAAATTTACAATGAAAGTGAATCCCGAAGGCAAAATACTGGAAGTAACCGGCTTTGCAGATATGGCTAAATCCATCGCCGATTCTATGAACCTGGATCCGGAAAAAAGAGAAAAGATAATGGCCGATTTCAATAAACAGTTCAATGAAAAAGGCATCATGGACCAATTTGAAAGAGTACTTTATATTTTCCCCAATAAAGAAGTAAAAGTGGGTGACAGCTGGCAAAAAACCACCTCTCCCGGCGGTGCAATGGGTGGTAAATATGTATCCACTTACACTGTTACCGAGATCGAAGGGGATATGGTAACACTTGAGGAAAAAAGTAAGATCGATGGTGTTTCCGATGAAATGACCATGAACGGAGAAATTACCGGTACGATCGTCGTGGACAGCAAAACAGGGCTGGTGGTAAATGCAGACCAGGACATGAAGATCACGGCTGGAAAAGATGGAAAGTCAATGGAAATAAAAGGGAAGACCAAGATCAAAGGCAAAGCGCGATAAAACAGTATCTAGTAATTGGAAGTTAGTAATAAGGCGCTTAAAGCAGCACTTGCTTTTAAGGATAGAGTGCTATTTAAAGCAGTGAGAAAAGTTCATTTAGAGGATTCCTAATACCCTCCCGGATTTGATCCGGGACCAATGCCCAATTCCTCTTAGCGGCTTTCGTAACACTTCCTGCACCTGGGTTCGTACACGTCTTTAGCGCCCAGCATTACCTGGTCGTCATTGGGAATTTTCCGGTAAGAATAATTGGCCATATTGCCACATTGCATGCAGATCGCATGCAGTTTGGTCACATAATCCGCCTTGGCCATGATATAAGGCATCTGGCCAAAAGGATTTCCCAGGTAGTCCATGTCCAGTCCAGCCACGATCACCCGGATCCCCCGGAAGGCCAGCTCATCACATACATTGGCGATCTCGGCATCAAAGAATTGGGCCTCGTCGATCCCGATCACATCCACATCACCCGCCAGCAGCAGTATCTTTTGCGAATTGTCAATAGGGGTGGAATGGATTGCCTGGGCATCATGTGACACGATCTTGACCTCGTCGTAACGCACATCGATGGCCGGTTTGAATATCTCCGCTTTCAGGTTGGCGATCTTCACCCTTTTCAGCCGACGTATCAGTTCTTCCGTTTTCCCGCTGAACATCGACCCACAGATCACTTCTATACTTCCCCGGCGCTCACCGCTTGTATTAGGTTCAATAAACATTGTTAAGATTTAAGATCCTGTAATGGTACTGGCTTTATTGGCAAACTGTTTGTAATTTTAGAACACCTGTTGCGTTTGATTTTATAACATCAGGAAAAATCATCAATTATTCACCCCGCCGTCAAAAATACAGAATGGAACGAATTGAAGCGCTTATCAGTAAATTAAAGGAACAATTCAGCCAGCATGCCGATCCCAGCCTGCTCCTGGGCACTGTGCAGTTATTACAGTTTGAACTGACAAAGCTGAAAACAAATACCCAGCAAAGCCTGGGTACGCCGAAAGTGGCGGTGATCCTTCCTGCCGCAAACCTGGTAGGAACCGCGGGTCTTTCAGCCTATGATAAATATGCTCCAAAGCCGGAAGAGGAAGTGGCAGTGAAAGAAGTAAAGGAAACATTACTGGTAGATGATGGTACGGTCTCGGTAGTACAGAAGAACGGGCAGCTCGATATGGTCTTTGACCCCATGTCGGAGATACCAACGCTTTCGCACCAGTCAAGGGAAAAAGAGGTCAACGATGCAACGACCCACGGTGAATCACTGAATGATAAATTAAAACAGGGCAAGACCGAACTGATCGAAGTTTTTAAGGAAACTCCTGTAAAGGATCTCCGCAAGGCCATCGGTATCAATGACCGCTTTCTTTTTATCAACGATCTTTTCCGCGGTGATGAATCAGTTTATGAGCGCAGCATCAAAACGATCAATAGCTTCAATATTTATGCAGAAGCAGAATACTGGATCAACCGCGAACTGAAAGTGAAACTTGGCTGGCCCAATGAGAACCCTTCGGTCGACCATTTTTATCAATTGGTCAAAAGACGTTTTTCCTGAATGAACTGAATTATTTTTTGTGCGGCCCCTTTGTTGGCCTGTACGAATTCTCCGGCGGCCCTGCTTACCCGGTTATATTCTTCCTGGTTGCTGAGCAATGCTTCGATCAATGACGCGGGCATTTGCCCCTCTCTTTTTTCATCGTTAAAAGAAATACCTCCACCCGATCTTACCAAACCAACCGCCTCCCTGTATTTGTGATAGTAAGGCCCGAAAAGCACTGGTTTGCGATAGACAGCAGCCTCCAATACATTGTGTACCCCTTCGGTTTTTAGCCCCCCACCAACATAGGTGATATAAGCATGATTGTATAAACGGGAGAGCATGCCGATATTGTCGATAATGAGGACAGTCGCGAGTCGCGAGTCGTGAGTCGCGAGCCGTGAGTCATGAGTGGTGAATCGTGAGTCGTGAGTGGTGAGTTGGGAAAATAGTACAGCCCCGGGGAAAAGTTCTTTTATCGAAGCAAGTCGTTTTTCATTGATCTCGTGCGGGGCAATGACCAGTTTTAGCCAGTGATCTTTCAGTAATGAATAAGCTTTCTGCAATACCAATTCGTCTTCCGGCCATGTACTACCGGCAACCAAAACTTTACTATTGCTGATAAAATCCTCCATGCCGGGAATGGATTCTTTTTTTTCCGCGATCTCGATCACGCGGTCAAACCGTGTGTCACCGGAAATAGTGGATATTTCCTGGAGACCGATCTCGTCAACCAATTTTTTTGACCCGGCATCCTGTACAAATAAGTGATCGAAACGGGAAAGCATTTTCCGCTGGAGCCCGCCATACCATTTAAAGAAAGACATGTCCCTCCTGAATAAAGCTGAGATCAGCAGCAACGGGATCTTCCTGTATTTTATTTTCTTCAGGTAATAATACCAAAATTCATATTTTACAAAGATCACCAGCGAGGGGTTCACGATCTCGAGAAAACGTTTGGCATTCCGGGGACCATCGACGGGTAAATAAAAGACCCAGTCAGCCCCGGGGTAATTCTTTTGCACTTCGTACCCGGAGGGGGAGAAAAAGGTCAGCAGGATCCTGTGTCCAGTACCCAATGCTCTTAGCTTTTCGATCACGGGTCTTCCCTGTTCAAATTCCCCGAGGGAGGCACAGTGGACCCAAATGATCTTTTCCCCTTTGGGGATCGTTTTTTCCAGTTTATTGAAAATATTTTTCCTTCCCGCGACCCATTTTTTTGCTTTTGGGTGAAAGAGGGAAGCGGCCACTGTTCCTGCCCGGAAAAGCCAGAGAAAAATATTATAGAGAAATACTGACAAAACGTTGGTTATAAATAAGGAGCAAATGTAAAAGCAATCGGTAAACTATCCTTATTTTACTATTTTTGCCCGCCTGAACGTACCAGCCGCGAAAAGCTGATCAATGATAGATCCGGTACGGCAGGCGATACTTTTAAGCAAAACGATCCCGAATGAGACCGATCCAGATGGTTGACACGAAATCCCAGTATCATAAAATAAAACCGGAGATAGATAAGGCTGTGGTGGAAGTGATGGAAAGTTCCGCTTTTATCAATGGTAAACCCGTACAGGATTTTGCCGCCAATCTTTCTTCCTATATCGGGGTGAAACACACGATTCCCTGTGCCAACGGAACCGATGCGCTCCAGATCGCGATGATGGCCCTGGGCCTTCGGCCGGGGGATGAGGTGATCACCCCTTCATTCACTTATATCGCTACCACAGAAGTTATCGCCTTGCTGAATCTTACACCGGTATTTGTAGAAGTGGATCCAAAAACATTCTGCATCGATCCGGCTGCACTGGAAAAAGCCATTACACCGAAAACAAAAGCCATTGTTCCGGTACATCTCTATGGTCATGCTGCACCAATGGATGAAATAATGGGCATTGCCAGGAAACATGGGCTGTATGTTATCGAGGACAATGCACAGGCAATCGGCTGTGATTATACTTTCTCCAATGGAGAGAAAAAGAAAACAGGGTCCATCGGGCATATCGGTACCACTTCTTTTTACCCTTCCAAAAACCTGGGAGCATTTGGGGATGGCGGTGCTATTTTCACCCACGACGATGAACTCGCGGTAAAACTTAAAATGATCGCCAACCACGGGCAGAGCAAACAGTATTACCATGATGTGGTGGGCTGTAACAGCCGGCTCGATACTATACAGGCGGTGATACTGGATATTAAACTGAAACACCTTGATGAATATATAACGGCCAGGAGAAAAGTGGCTGATTTTTACGACAAGGCTTTTGCCGGTCATGCTAAAATTACCACCCCGTTCAGGGCTCCTTATTCCGATCATGTTTTTCACCAGTATACCCTGGTACTGGAAGGGGTTGACCGTGACGGGCTGAAGCAATTCCTGGCAGAACATAAGATACCGGCAATGATCTATTACCCGGTACCGGGACATAAACAAAAAATGTTCGAGCACTTTGATGTGGCATCGCAAACCATGCCGGTGACCGACTGGCTGACACCAAGGGTCATTTCTCTTCCGGTTCATACAGAAACAGATGATGATCAACTGAATTTCATCATCAGCAAAGTATTGGAATACGTAAACAAGTAAAAACTATGAAGATCGCAGTTGTAGGAACAGGCTATGTTGGGTTAGTAACTGGAACTTGTTTTGCAGAAACAGGCAATAATGTGACCTGCGTGGATATTGATGTTAGCAAGGTGAATAAGCTGAAGGATGGGGAGATCACGATCTATGAACCCGGCCTGGAAAAATTATTTCTTCGCAACCTGAAGGAAAACAGGCTTTTCTTTACCACTGACCTGGCTGAAGGGATTAAAGATGCAGCCATTATTTTTCTTGCCCTTCCTACGCCACCCGGGGAAGATGGTTCAGCTGACCTGAAATATATCCTGGGTGTAGCTGACAACCTGGGAAAGATATTGAGTGGTTATACAGTAATAATAGATAAGAGCACAGTACCTGTTGGTACAGCTAAAAAAGTGGATGAAGTGATCCGGAAGAATTATAAAGGGGAGTTTGATGTCGTGAGCAACCCGGAATTCCTGCGGGAGGGGGTGGCGGTGGAAGACTTTATGAAACCTGACAGGGTGGTGATCGGCACCAACTCGGAGCGAGCGAGAAAACTACTCGGCGACCTGTATGCACCCTTTGTGCGACAGGGCAACCCGGTGATCTTTATGGATGAACGCTCTGCCGAACTGACTAAGTACGCCGCGAATTCATTCCTGGCCACCAAGATATCTTTCATGAATGAGATCGCAAGGCTTTGCGAAAAACTGGGTGCGGATGTGGATATGGTTCGTCGTGGGATCGGGAGCGATGAAAGGATCGGGAAGCGGTTTTTATTTCCGGGTATCGGTTATGGCGGCAGCTGTTTTCCTAAAGATGTCCAGGCGCTTGTCAGGTCTTCTTCCGAAGTCAATTACAATTTCGAGATACTGAAAGCTGTGATGAAAGTGAATGAAGACCAGAAACTTCATTTGATCGCCGGCATCAAAAAATATTTTAAGAATGACCTGGTGGGCAAACGCCTTGCATTATGGGGGCTGGCGTTCAAACCCAATACAGATGATATCCGGGAAGCTCCTGCTTTATTTATGATCGACGCATTAATAAATGAAGGGGCAACCGTAGCGGTATTCGATCCGGAAGCGATGAAAAATGTACAACGGGAGATCGGGAATAAAGTCATTTATGCGGAGAGCCAGTATGAAGCATTAAAAGGCGCCGATGCATTGATCATTGCCACGGAATGGAACGAATTCCGAACACCTGATTTTTCCCGTATCGCGGCCAGTCTTAAAAATAAAGCCATTTTTGACGGGCGTAATTTGTTTGACCTGGATATGATCAGGGAGATGGGCTATCATTATGTAAGCGTGGGAAGGGAAACAGTAAACTAATTTCAAAATGCAACGTAAAAAGATATTAATAACAGGGGCCGCCGGTTTTTTGGGCTCCCATCTTTCTGATAAATTCATTCATGAAGGATTCCATGTAATCGGTATGGATAACCTGATCACCGGTGACCTGAAAAATATCGAACATCTTTTTAAGCTGGAACAGTTTGAGTTCTATCACCATGATGTGACCAAATTTATCCATATTCCAGGGGAGCTTGATTATATCCTTCATTTTGCCTCTCCTGCCAGCCCGATCGATTACCTGAAGATCCCTATCCAGACCCTGAAAGTGGGGGCGATGGGGACGCATAACTGTCTTGGTCTTGCGAAAGCAAAGAACGCGAGGATGTTGGTAGCAAGCACAAGTGAGGTCTATGGAGATCCGCTGGTGCACCCACAAACGGAAGAATACTGGGGAAATGTAAATCCAGTTGGTCCCCGGGGAGTATACGATGAAGCAAAAAGATACATGGAGTCCATCACGATGGCTTATCATAGTTTTCATGGCGTGGATACCCGGATCGTAAGGATATTTAATACCTATGGCCCACGGATGCGGTTGAACGATGGCAGGGCATTGCCTGCATTTATCGGCCAGGCATTGAGAGGCGAGGACCTGACCGTATTCGGTGATGGTTCCCAGACAAGAAGTTTTTGCTATGTAGATGACCTGGTAGAAGGAATTTATAAACTATTGCTCAGCGATTATACCATGCCGGTAAATATTGGGAATCCCAATGAGATATCCTTAAAGGATTTTGCGGAAGAGATCCTGGCACTGACAGGAAGCAAAGTAAAGATCATTTATAAGCCATTGCCGGCCGATGATCCCAAACAGCGGCGGCCGGATATAACAAAGGCCAAATCGTTGCTTGGCTGGGAACCTAAGGTGGACCGAAAAGAGGGATTGAAGTTGACGTATGAGTATTTTAAATCGCTACCGGCAGAAGAATGGAACAAGCTGCCCAAAGAATTTGTAAGTAATAAATAAAACAGCAAAGAATAATGTACAAGGAACTAGTGGACCGAAAAGCAAAGCTGGCTGTAATAGGACTAGGATACGTGGGTCTTCCGATTGCACTGGAATTTGCCCGCAAGATCTCCGTGATCGGGTTTGATATCAGTGCAAAGCGGATAGAAATGATGAAGCAGGGGATCGACCCAAGCAATGAGTTGGAAAAAGAAGCATTTGAAGGTTGTGATATCGAGTTCACTGATTCCCTGGATGTATTAAGAGAAGCAAAATTTTTCATCGTGGCAGTGCCTACGCCTGTTGATGAACACAATGTTCCAGACCTGGTACCGGTAAAAAAGGCATCCGAAACGATCGGGAATGTGGTCAAGAAGGGAGACTATGTTGTTTTTGAATCAACAGTATACCCTGGCTGCACAGAAGAAGATTGCTTACCGGTGATCGAGAAACTATCCGGTCTTAAGAATATTATCGATTTTAAACTCGGGTATTCTCCTGAACGGATCAACCCGGGAGATAAGCAGCATACATTGGCTTCGATCATAAAAGTAGTATCAGGTTGTGATGCGGAATCACTGGAAGAGATCGCCAAAACTTATGAGTTGGTCGTAACAGCCGGTGTACACCACGCTTCCTGCATCAAAGTGGCGGAAGCGGCCAAGATCATTGAGAATACACAACGCGATCTGAATATCGCTTTGATGAATGAGCTGTCTATCATTTTCGGGATGATGGGGATCAATACCTATGAAGTACTTGAAGCGGCCGGTACCAAGTGGAATTTCCTGAAGTTTCAACCCGGCCTGGTTGGAGGGCATTGCATCGGCGTGGATCCTTATTACCTTACTTATAAAGCCAGTGAGCTGGGTTACGATGCAGAAGTAATTCTCGCTGGTCGAAATATCAATGACAATATGGCCAGGTACGTGGCCAAAAAAGTGGTGCAGCATATCATCAAGAACTCCGGGGATGTAAAATCAGCGAAAGTGCTGGTTAAAGGGGCTACATTCAAAGAAAATGTGAGTGATATCCGTAATTCCAAGGTAGCCGACGTTGTAAAAGCGCTGCAATCCTATTATGTGAATGTTGATGTGGAAGACCCGCATGCTGATTCGGATGAGCTGAAACATGAGTATGGTTTTGGACTGGTAGATAAAACGGGAAATGATTATGATGCCGTGATCGTAACAGTACCGCACAATGCATACAAAGATCTGGATGAGAATTATTTTGCCGGGATCACCAAATCGCATGGCCTGGTAGCCGATCTGAAGGGGATCTACCGTAACCGTATTACTAACAGAACTTACTGGAGTTTATAATATGCCATTTACAAAAACGGAGATACAGGGCCTGTTGGTCTTTGAACCACAAGTGTTCGAAGACCAGCGCGGTTATTTTTTTGAATCGTATAATGAAAATGTTTTCAGACAGGAAGGAGTGAGCACCAATTGGGTGCAGGACAACCAGTCGGCTTCACAGTATGGAGTTATCCGGGGACTGCATTACCAGTTACCACCTTATGCCCAGTCAAAACTGGTCAGGGTATTGAAAGGAAAGATACTGGATGTGGTGGTTGATCTCCGGAAAGGTTCACCCGGCTTTGGGAAAGTGTTTACGCTAAAACTTTCTGCAAAGAATAAAAAGCAACTGTTCATCCCGGCGGGTTTTGCGCATGGTTTTTCTGTACTGAGTGAAAAGGCCGAAGTGTTGTATAAATGTGATGCATTCTATAATAAAGAGAGCGAACAGGGTATTATTTATAATGACCCGGCACTCGGTATTGATTGGGGCATCCGGGCCGGTGAAGAAGTAGTGTCCGATAAGGATAAACTATTGCCAACCCTGGCCGATTGTACAAACCATTTTGTATTTCCCGGCTGATGATCATGAAGCAAAAGATACTGGTTGCCGGTTCTAACGGTCAGTTAGGAAAAGAGATACGGGAAAAAGCTGTCTTATACCCGCAGTTTGAATTCCTTTTTTTGGTGAAAGAAGATTTCCCCATCCAGGATAAGGAAGCTGTACAAAATATCTTCCATAGTTACCGACCGCAATATTTTATCAATTGCGCCGCTTATACTGCGGTTGATAAGGCGGAAGAAGAAAAGGAGCTTGCTTTCAGAATCAATGCTGATGCCGTTGGACTGCTGGCTGCTGCCTGCAAGGAGTATTATACAAAGTTCATCCATATTTCTACCGATTATGTTTTTGACGGGGACGCAAAGACACCCTATGAAGAAAATGCACCTGTTAGCCCGCAAAGTGTATATGGGGCTTCTAAACTGGAAGGCGAGAAGCTGGCACTCCAAAACAACCCGGATAGCATTATCATCCGCACTTCCTGGGTCTATTCATCTTATGGAAAGAATTTTGTAAAGACCATGCTGCGTTTATTGCAGGAGAAAAAAGAGATCAGCGTGGTAAACGACCAGCTCGGCTCGCCCACCTACGCGGCCAATCTTGCAGAGCTGATCCTATTTATTATCGCTTCGCAGAACTGGCAACAGGGTATTTTTCATTTCAGCAACGAAGGTGTTATCAGCTGGTATGAATTTGCAGCATTCATCAAAGAATTATCCGGTAGTGACTGCATCATACATCCAGTTACTACTGCTCAATACCCCACGGCGGCGAAAAGACCGGCCTGGTCAGTGCTGGATAATAGAAAAATTCAGCAGGTGTATGGCATCCGGCTGAAGAACTGGCAGGATAGCCTGGCGGAATGCCTGTCTAAACTGATAAACCCTCCCCGCTAACAGTCTCCGTTTGGCATTCGATCGTCACTTTGGGAGTCCGTATTTCACCCCAATAACCCTTTTTCGGTATTGCCCGGTTCAACGAAAAGCGCTAAGTTGACCCATTCATTTATTTCTCCTCTACAATAACCACCAAAAACTATTGTATGCGCTACCAGTTCCTTCTTCTTTCGATCCTGGGCAGCTTCACCAGCTTTGCCCAGATCGATCCGGCACAAAAAATTTATTACGGCCTCCTCCATGCGCACACCCTGATCAGCGATGGTAGTGGAACTCCTGTTGAAGCATTTGCCATGGCCAAAGCGAGGGGATTGAATTTCTTCGCTGTGACCGAGCACAATCATGACGCTGCCGAATCCGGTGCCAAGGAACGCATGGATGGTGTACAGATCGCCACAACACCTGCTTTGTACAACGGGGCCTCCAATGTCACCATCACCCGTAACTGGAAAGAGAATGACGAAGAGCACACAGAAACGATCACTATAAAACCACTGATCAGAGCTGCCCGTGATGCTACTACCGCCAGCTTTGTCGGTCTCTACGGCCAGGAATTCTCGACCATTTCTTCCAGCAACCATGTGAATGTCTTTGGGGTGGGCGAAGTGCTTGATATGGACAATGGTGATTTTACTGCACTTGTTGCCAAATTAAAATCCCTGCCTGATGTTTGCTTGGTCCAACTGAACCATCCCGATGTCGCCATGGACCTTTTTTATAAAGGATCCAAAGCTGATACGAAGAAAAAAATGTTCAATGACTATGGTATTGATGCCGGCGACCTCGGTCCGCATTTTAAGGACCTGATCACGGCGCTCGACCCTTACGCACACCTGATAGAAGTATTGAGCGGCCCGGCCCTTTCCGCCAGCGTTGAAGAGGACTTCCAGTACGACGCCTATGAAAATGATTATTTCTTTTATTTAAAACAAGGATTTCATCTTTCTCCCTCTGTGGGACAGGACAATCATTATCCGACCTGGGGTAGCATTACTGATGCGAGGGTCGGCATTGTTGCTACCACCCTGACGGAGGCTGCTATTTTTGAAGCGATCCGGCTGAACCGCACGTTCGCGACGGAGGACAAAAACCTGAAGGTAATATTATATGTCAACGACAACCTGATGGGATCTTCGATACAAGCAGAAGAAGAAAGTGAGTTGAAGATACAGGTATTGATTGAAGATACGGATGAGCCAAATTCGGAATACGAGATCTCCATTTATGGCGCGGAAACTGAAGCTGAGCTTTCTACGGAAGCAACGAACTGGAAAGCCAAAGACGGTCTGCTGGAAACGATCACGGTTTCTAAAAACGGAACGTATACGGTCAGTGGAATCTTCGCCGGTAAGAATCCCAGTTTTTATTATGCCCGGGTGATGCAGAACAGCACGGACGATGCATGGACGGCACCGGTATGGGTAAATGAAAAACAAGCGACAGCGGCAGGTCCTTTATTTTACTGGACATCCAACAGTTCCTCCAAAGTCTATCATATTGCCGGTTGCAGTTCAGTGGCTCGGATCAAGCCGGAGAATTTACAAACGGGTACCATACCACCCGCCAACCGGACCCGGCATCAATGTGTCGTAGAGACCGATGAGGATCATTAGTGTTACTAACCAGCACCTATTTATATATGGATCAAGCCGCCGAATCTCCACCCATAATTAACTGCCACACCCATGTGTTCACGGTCAAGGATGTTCCGCCCATGCTGGCAAGGACCATTGCTCCCTGGCCCTTGTATTTTTTGATCCGCACCGGTTGGATCGCAGGCCTGGTAAAATGGTGGGGAAACAGACGCTTTAACCTGCGCCAAAAAAAATGGTACAAGCAGCTGGAGAGGAGCTTATATCAATTCCGGATGGCGCTCAAACGGTACTTCATTCTTCGGTTATTGAAACTGGTCACCGGGATGATTATCCTCGCTTCCATTTTCCATGATCAATGGGCTTCTCTGCTCAAACCCTGGCTGGCAAAGCAGGGAGTCAGCTTATCCTTCCTGGATCGCTTTGATGAATGGCTGGCCGGTACCGGTCTGCTGATCATTACCAGTACTTGGTTGGTAAAGATGATCGTGCTGGCTATTTTTCTATTGTTGTTTCCTGTTGGCCGCAACCTGCTGTTCGCGGTGCTCCGGCAATTTAATCGCTTCTTCAAACTCTTACCCGGCAAACAAACAAGCGAGTTATTGAAGCGGTATATCCAGATCGTCCGCTTCGCCAACTACAAGGAGCAATCCAAAGTTTATAGCCGCCTGCTCCAGCAATACCCGCCCGGAACTAAAATGGTAGTGCTACCCATGGACATGGAATTCATGGGAGCCGGTAAGCCGGGCAGACCCTACCACGAACAAATGGAAATGCTGGCGTCGATCAAAAAAAATCATCCAGGAGATATCTATCCTTTTTTATTTGTGGATCCGCGGCGAACCCATGCTGGCGGCAAGCTATTTTTTTCCTATAAAGTGATCAATCAAAAAGTGGTACTGGAGGATTGCTTTGTCAAAGATTTTATCGAATCAAAAGATTTTGCGGGCTTTAAAATTTATCCTGCACTGGGTTATTTCCCCTTTGATGAGCGACTGTTGCCAATCTGGAAGTACGCAGCAGATAATGGTATTCCGATCATGACCCATTGCATCCGGGGTGTTATTTACTACCGTGGCCGCAAGCAAAAAAACTGGGATTTTCACCCGGTGTTTGAAGAGTCTGCTGGTAAGGGCCACGGCGAGAATAACGGGAATGAATTCCGCCCCCTGTTATTGCCGCAAATGAAAGCAGTGGATGTCCAGGAGATATTCACCCACCCGCTTAATTATACCTGTCTCTATAAGAAAGAATTGCTGAAAAAATTGATCGCAGGTGCAAGTGATCCGCGCATTAAGGAACTCTTTGGTTACAATGCCACAGACGATACCCTTCAGCGAGGGTTATCCCACCTGAAACTTTGTTTCGGACATTTCGGAGGTGAAGATGAGTGGCTGCAATTTTTTGAAAAGGACCGGAGTAACTATGGCCACCAGTTGATTCAGTTTCCGGACCAGGGTATCGAATTTTTAACCACCGGGGGGAAGCCGATGCGCGGAAAATTGGAACAACTCTGGAAAAATGCGGACTGGTATTCGATAATCTGCAGTCTCATGCTTCAGCATGACCATGTCTATGCGGATATCAGCTATATCCTGCATGGTGACCTGCAGATACTCCCGTTGCTCAGGCACACACTCCAACACCCACGTCTAAAAACCCGGGTGCTGTATGGCAGCGATTTTTATGTGGTACGCAATCATAAGTCCGATAAGAACATGCTGGCCGATATCAAAGGCGGCTTGTTGAAAAATGAATTTGACCAGATCGCCCGGGTCAATCCTGTAAAATTCCTGGCGAAAGGGGTACAGGAGGAAAGCTGAAGAGGCTTTTTTTGGTGACCGGATAAGAGGGTTTTTGAAGCCATTTAAGGGATAAAAAAATATAAAGAGGATCTTCAGGATATTTATTCCTGTCCTGTCAATCCTGATCTCTAAACAAGCGTTATCCCTGAAACAGATCGGTCAGGCGATGATCAACGTAGTGAGGAAGGGCTATCCTAAAAAAGTACTGGAGATAGAAGATATCAGTATGCTGGCGGCGGGCAATTGATGCAGCTATTCGTCGATATTGCTTTTCTTGATAATGATCCAGTCATTGCGCATATCCATATTTCTTACGGAAGGCCGTTGTTTCCCATCGGTAAGTTTTTCCACCCAGGAGGTCATATAGTTTCGTAGCTCTGAAATAGAGATCTTGTCATCTTTATCCTCGTCGGCTTCCAAATTAAAGATCCCTTTAAGGAACGATAATGAAAATATGCCATTTCTCCATTCATCGTTTTCAAAAGCAAGGTCGGTTCCCGAAGAAGCCCCGATGATCGTTGCGCCGCTTTCACTGCTGATATCGGCGAAATATTCTTTCATCAGTTCAAGGTATTCGTTGGGTCCGCTGATGGATTTGTATTGAGGTTTTAAACCCCTGCTGTCAATCACCGCGGTTACGGCTGGCTTTACGGTTAACACCGAACCTTCTTCATCGAAGTCCCCGCTTTCGCAGGCATCTACCAATACCAGCTTATTCCTGCAAGGCAAAACTTTAAGCATTTCAAAGACGGCATCAAATGACAGGGAAGTTTTCTCCGGATTTCTGAAATCGGTATCGTAGAGCATAAAGTAAAAACGTCCATCCTTGCTGGTGATTCCATGACCAGAGAATGAAATGATAACAATATCATCAGTGGCAGCGTTCTCAGCAAGCCAGGCAAAACCAGCGACAATATTTTTGAGGTTGACCAGGCTGTCTGTAACGGGCATTACTCCCCCAAGATCCGAGGAATAGAGCTTTTTCTTATAAGCAGTGGCAATATCATTAATATCTTTTTTGGCGTATTTAAGATTAAAATTACTGTCCCGGTAACTTGAGCAGCCAAACCCTAGATACCATGTTTTTGCTGTATAACGGGTATTCGCCTTACGTCGGTAGACATTTGTTTCTGCCGGTAATGAGACATTGTTACTGTCATCAAAAACCTGGAGGACGATACGATTGGATCGCCCAGGTGAAAGGGTGATCATGTAATTGAAAATGGTGTCTTTCCCTGCTTTAAGCGGCCGTTTGAATGTTCCGGCATCTGTATGCAAACTGGGAACGTTGTTAATGCTGAGTTGGTACCTTATCACCGGTCGTTTCCCTGCTCTGATATGTAAAGGGATCTTCAGTTTAATACTATCCGTGGAAAAGGGCAGTTCTTTGCTGATAATTTCTGCGACCGGCAGGTCTTTCAATTTATCAATGGTAATATTTCGTGCGAGCCTTTTTTGCCTGGTATTGAAAGCTTTTTGAAGAAGTTGGGTATAAACGGTATCCTTCGTCTTAAGTTCTTTTAATAAAACTGCGGGTTTGTTATAGTATTTATCAAAGGCCGAAAAATCGTAGGCCTTTCCGTTGTAAACCCAATTTACAGCACCCGTTTGACGCGAGGGCATAAAGTAATTGTTATCGTTATCAATTGCTATGGTAAGATAATCTCTGCCTGATTGGCTGAAATAGAGCCGTGCGACAGGTTGAAAGGTTGACGCATCCAATAAGCGCAAGGAGTTATCAGATAGTAAAATAAGCATTTGTTGCTTTTCTTCATCTACGGTAATGTCCCTGATATCCGTATATTTTTCAACAAAAAAGGAGTACAGTACCTGTTTCATATCGCGGCTTCGTACCTGTATCTCACCGTTTCTCAGCCCGGCTATCCAGCAGGGCATTCCCTTAAAATTGAATGGACTGCTTATTAACAGTGAATAAGTGTCTCCTGCATCCAGTACAACACTGGTATCGCCTGAAACTGTATTATAACTTCTGAGTTGGTGGTGGTAGGGGTATTCGTCCTGCTGGGTTAGATAAAACTGGATATTTCTGCTCGAGTCGAAAGCGAAAAATTTTATTTTTCCCAGGCTTGCTTGATCGATGATCCTGGCGGTTTGGGTGTGAATGTTATAATGGATCATTTTGTCAGCTACGTAGAGAAAATTACCCGACTGCAAAGGCGTAAACCTTTCTTCATAAAGCGGCCAGTATTGGGCCATCTTTTCCGGGAGGGTCAATTTGGAAGAAATGCGCCTGTTGATGCGGTCGAAGATAAAAGCCCTGTTTGCTACAGCATCTACCAGGTAAAGCGAATCACCGGTAATGCCCGCATAGATATGTACCGGCCGGATATCCTGGTCCTCTTTTATTGATACCATGGTACTTAGGGTATCCGAATTTTTTGCAGGATTGTGTTCTTTTATTAGCAATGAAACTTCAGTATTGGCATTGTTGTGAGTATAAAATGGTTCCCCGAAATTCCGTGTCCGCGGAAAATACAGGAGATGGCGGGTAGAAGTATATCCAAGGCTATTATCGATTCGCAATGACAAGCTTTTAAGGTTATTTAGATCGACTATACAGGATTTATTGATACTGCTAAGTAAATATTGTCCATTGTTGGTTTTTTGGATATTATAAAAACTCACAAGCTCGCTGGATCCGTAATCTACAATTGATGCCGTGTAATAATCGGTATCCCTTTTTTGCCAGACATTAAAATCTGTAATGCATAGAGAAGTGGTATTATTTAAATTCTTGGCGATATATAGTTTTGGTTTATCTCCGAAGGGAATAAAAAACCGGTTGGTATACTTCTCTTCCATTGCGATCTGTGTGATCAACGAATCGCCGGGGTGATAGGAGTAAACATAAGGATCTGTATTGATGCAGAGATATTGGTCTGCGCCGTACCAAGAGTACTGGTAATTATTCCCCCCATTAGGCCAGTAAGCAAAGTTTGCGGGAGTAGTTATAGGGGTTAAACCAGTTCCATCAGCAGCCAGTAACGCGGTCCTCCTGTTCCCTGTGATCAGCAGCAGTTGTTTGCCCCCCGGTATGGAGATCATTTCCGATGGCTCCTCTTCTTTGCGCAGGGTCAAATGCAGACCCACCCTGTAGGGCTTTGTTGTATCAACCCTCCAGATAGCGGGAAGCTGTTTTGCATAATGCTCACCACCCACCAGCCAATTCCCGTTAAAGAATGCAATTGATCTTAGCGTAGTAGCTCCTGAAATATCGGTAAAGCCCGCAGTCCCGGTAGTGATATTAAAAAAAATGATAGCATGGCTGACAACCGCCGCCAACCAGCCGCTTTGTTCGTCGATACAAAGATTCTGAATTTGTCGCAGCGAATAATAATCCCGGTCCATGTTCCTGGTGATGCTATCTGTGCTGACAAGTGCCAGCCTTTCAAAATTCCGGGTGTCATAGACGGCCATAAATATTCGACTGCCGGACTCTTCTGCGGTAATAAAATATTTTTTATGCGTCGATAATTTGATCGTTTTTACGCTTCGCTCAATTTTTTTTTGCTGCAGGCATCTCCCCGTTCGGATATCCCAGCGGTAAAAGCTATTATTATCGAAAGTCAAAAGCTGTTGACCTTTTGCATCCGGGGATAGAAAGCTTACCCCGGTCTGGCGCACATTCACGGTCATTTCAACCTGTGAGAATGCCCGTGTCGTAAGAATTAGGAAGATGAAAAGGATCGGTAGCTTTGCTTTTTTCATTGTAAGCGACGCAGTTTGCGGGCTGCTTTATCGACAAGTTAATTTTTTTTAGACATTTATAGATAATCCTGGAGTTTCCTTTATTAAAGGGGCAAAAAAAACAGGATTTTGACTGTGATTTCCTGTGAACCACAGCAATAAAGAAGAAATGCATATTCAAAATGATCAAATCAGGTGCTTTCTGCCTTTCATCAAAATTTTTTTCCATTAGCAGTATCCTTTCTTACATTTAACCGGAAAATTAAAATCAATAGTATGCTTATCACAAAGCGCATTGTGCTCCTGCTTGTTAGTATTTTTTTGCAACAAGCAGTTGTTGCGCAAAAGAATGCTATACCCTCCTCAGCCACAAATTATTCAAAGGAAGTGGAAGAACGTATCCGCCAGGTGGAAAAGGATTTTTTTGTCAAGTTCGCTGTCAAAGGTCAGCAACTTCCAACACTGCAAGACCAGATGGCTGCCTTTCATGTGAATGGGTTAACCATAGCAGTGATCAATGATTATAAAGTGGAATGGGCGAAAGGATATGGTTGGGCCAATGTGGAGGAGAAAAAACCGGTGACACCCGCCACCTTATTCGAACCCGGATCCATCAGCAAATCGCTGAATGCATTGGGCGTATTGAAATTGGTACAGGATAAAAAGATCGACTTGCAATCTGATATCAACCGTTTTTTAAGATCCTGGCAATTCCCCTATGATACCGTATCGCACGGTAAAAAGATCAGTGTGGCAAACCTGCTTAGTCATACCGCCGGATTGACCGTACATGGATTTCCCGGGTATTATTATGGTGACACACTCCCAACGATCGTGCAGATCCTGGATGGTAGTGGCCCTGCGAACACGGCGCCGGTCAGATCGATGTTCGAACCAGGCCTTCGGCATGAGTATTCCGGTGGTGGTACGATGATCTCTGAACTGATCCAGGTGGATGTATCCGGTAAGCCTTATGATCAATATATCGAAGAGACGGTGTTCCAGCCATTGGGTATGAGCAATAGTTTTTTTACCCAGCCACCACCTGCATCAAAAAAAGACCTGCTGGCTACGGCATATGGGGGTGATGGAGTGCCGATCAAAGGCAATCATCCGATCCTTATAGAACAGGCAGCGGGTGGGTTATGGACAACGCCTTCTGATCTTGCCAAATTTGTTATTGAGATGCAATTATCCGCCCAGGGAAGATCGAACAAGATTCTTACTAAAGAAACAACTCAGTTGATGCTCACGCCATACATTGATGAGCATGCTGCGTTGGGTGTATTTATCGACAAAAGGAATGGCACCAACTATTTTCAACATACAGCAGGAAACCAGGGATTCGGTGGAATATATTATGCCAGCCTTGAAGAAGGAAAAGCGATCATTGCATTTATTAATTCAGATGCAGGCTTCGCTGTCCTTACCCAATTAATGAATTCCGTAGCAAATGTTTATAACTGGAAAGGTATGGCGAGTCCGGTGAAACCGATCGTTAAAGAAACGATAGAGTTGACTGCGGCAACGGCTAGCAGCTATACCGGCCTTTACAGGGAGCAGAAAGGAGCTATGGCGGTAATCACGCAAAAGGATGGAGCGCTTTGGTATCGTGCAGGCCGTGGCGGGGAATGGAAAATGTATTTTAATTCACCAACCACCTACTTTAATTTGGAGTCAACAACTGAAAAGCAATTTTATACAAGTACTGGTGATAAAATAGCAGGCTATTCCAGGTCATTGGATGGCAAGGAATTAGCAAAAGTGGAAAAAGTAAATGTTATACAAGTTGCCGATGATCTTTTACGGCAATATACAGGAACCTATCAATCAGCTTCTGACAGCAGTAAAGCGAATGTTGTTATTCGTGACAAGTCGCTCTGGCTCGAAGCCGATGGCGAGAAGAAAAAGATCTATTTTACTTCAACTACACAATTTTATGTAGCAGAGGACGAGGGCGTTGATTATACTGTCGTTACCGCGGCTGATGGAAAGGTGACGGGTATTATCGGTAAAAAAAATGAGCAGAGCTGGTTTTTCAGGAAGACAAAATGATCTCGTCATTGAACAGAAAGAAAAAGAAAAGGCAATCAAATTTTGAAGGCCTTTTTTATATTTAAAGATTGCCTCGTCCTGAAATAAGTCCCTTCGAATTGGAGCAGCCGGGCATTCTGTAAAGAATCGTACGTATCAACTTATTTGACCAAAATGGGAAGGGCTTTAATCTGTCAATGCCATGAGTGCTTCGCCGGAGTCTTTGATCTCTTTTATCGCTTCGGCACCCGGAATCAGTTTCGTCAGGCTTCCGAGAATGGAATTCAGAAAATTGAGAAAACCACGAATTCCTTTAACGATCGGTCGTTTTACAAAACCCACGACTTTATGAACGGCACGTTTCGCCTTCCGCCCAAGTCTATTCAGCAATGTCGCTTTTAATTTAAGTGACTGATCAGTGAATCCGATCCGTCGTATTGTCTCCTCTGCTACTGAAATTGCAGTACCACTCTCATCTGGCGAAGAGCTATTCATTCTTGATCTTAATCCGCGCAGATCATCTCTTAATATCTCTGTAGCTTCCTGCAGGCTATTAAAGAACAGGCCCCGGCTGAACTGCCGCGAAGCTTCAAGCCGTTTGAAAACGCTGTCAAAATAAGGCTCTTCAAAAAACGTTCGTAGCTTACCAGGAAGATCTTCCAGGAAAGTCAAAACATTTTCCAGGTCAGTTTTCTCATCATCCAGTTCAAACCAGTCATTGTCTGGTGGTAGCGACGGCGGCAGCAGGGTGGTGGGCGGGTTAATGACAGGTGGTTGAGTGTTTGCCATGTTCTTTTTTATTTTTATTGATCATTCCTATCCTCCCATTGTCTCTAATTTGTTAGTTGAATATATGATTTATCTAAGGGAAGTTTATCAGTATTTACACGGATATTTTGCCCTCCTGCGGCATGATGATCTTGCACTAGTTGTGGAGCTATAGTTAAGGGTAACCTGAAATAATGTTCAAATAAATAAAAATCCCGGTATTTGCCGGAATTTTTGTTGACCGGATAGGAGGATTTTCGAACCACTTTATTGCCGTGTTAGGATTGTTTACTTCGCTAACTTTCTGACATTAATTCCCCATCCCCATTTTTTTCAATACCTGTTGGTGTTCTTCGCTTTCAAAATATTTTTTATCGTATAAGAGAGGAATATTTAAAAGGTAAGCCGAGGGGGATCTTTCTTCAACGGTTTTTTCCTCCCATTTGATTGCGTTTTTAAAATCGCCGGCTAAACCGTAAATAACTGACAGCGTAAAGGGGTCTTTTACTTTATTTTCTGAAGCATATTTTAAAAAGCGATTGATTATTGCATTGGCTTTTGCCTTTTCATTACATTTTGTATAAATAAATGCAAGCGTAGCCTGTAATAACTCTGATCCCCATCCATCTTTAAATAAGGTCTCCGCCTTTGCAGCATTGATCAAAGCTTTATCATATTGCTGCATGAAAATGTAATTGTAGGCTTGTTTAATATATCCCCAAACCCAGGCGGGATGAAGTTCCTGTGCTTTATCAAATGCATCTGCACTTTTTTGAAAGTTGCGGGCAAGTTGGTTGGTCCATCCAAGATTATGCAAACTCGAAATAGAAACTGGATCGAGCTCTACAGCCTTATCAGCAAATGGGAGTGCTTCTTTATGACGGCCTATATCTGCTAATGTCGCAGAATACCGGATATATATTGTCGCGTTGCCGGGCTCCAGTTCCAGCGCTTTTTTATACGATTCCACGGCACCTTTCCAATCCCAATCATAATAGAATTTCAACGCGCCTTCTGATGTATAAATCTCTGCAAGGTTGGGGTCAAGTGCTTTGGCCGCTTCGATAGCTGTCCTCGCTTCGTTAACGATCTCTTTTTTTGAAGCGGTTGAAAAAAGACTTTGTACGATTTTTTCGTTGGCAATGGCGGCATAGGCTGCTGCATATTTTGGATCGATCCGCAAAGCTTCCCTGAAATGTGTTAATGCTTTTTCCGATTCTTCCGGTGTAGAACCATAACTCAGGTGTCGTCCTTTAAGGTATTCTGCATAAGCTTCGGGACTAACAGGTTTATTTTGTTGCCTTTTAATCTTATCAATGGATGTTATTTGTAACGGAGCTATCAGAGAAACAATAATGGAGTCTTCCACCGCAGCGATATCCGTATGTTTCATTTCATATTTAGCACCCCATAACTGGTTTTGATTTACTGCATCGACCAACTGGCAACTTAAAAAATAAACACCGTTGGTGAATTGCAGTTGGCCGGTGAGTACAACATCTGCCTGCAGCAGGTTCCTCAAACCCCTGATACTCCTGGAGGTATCGGGTAGTTTAAAAGTAGCCGAACGGGCAAATACTTTTACGTCAGGATAGGAGGAGAGACGATTGATAAGGTTCTCCGGTATGCCATCTGATAAATAGAGTAGGGAAGAATCTTTTTGCAGGTTTTCAAAAGGCAGGATCGCCAGGGATTTGTGATACGCTGGCTCCTTCTTCGACGGGAACAGGTTTTTCATTAAGAAAAAACCAGCCAATACAAGAATAAAGACGGCACTAAAAATGATGATCCGTTTGCGGCTAGCCGGAACAGTTTTTTTAAGCTTACCCTGCATGGCTTCTCTTTTTGGCACGACCAAACCTGGGTTCGAAATGGCAAAAACTTCTAGTGGTTCTTCTACATTCTTAAAATGAAAAAGGCCGAGCGGGCTGATCTGGATATCTGCATTGTTCTTAACCTGGTCACGAACAGCTCTTGAAATTAATATGGATGACCCGACTCCGAGCGTTTCAATCCTTGAAGCAATATTAACGCCATCACCAAAGACGTCTGTATTTTCAAAAATTACTTCACCCATGTGTATGCCTATTTTCAACCGGAACTTCTCCGAAGCAGTACAGGCTTCCTGTATTTTTATCGCTGCATTTACGGCATCTGAGGCTGTCTGAAATCTCGCCATTACTCCATCTCCCAGTTCTTTGATCCAGGTACCATTATATTTTTCGATGATCGGTTTTTGGATTTGCCTGTTTTCACTCAGTAATGCGAAGGCTTTTTGCTCATCATTGCCCATCAGGGCAGTATAACCCACAATGTCGGTGAACATGATGGCTACAAGATGACGGGATTGGGACATGTGGTGTTAATAGGTGTATTCTGAAAAGCCGGAAAATGATTGATGGCGCGAATTGATGAAGTTAAGAAGATCCGGGATTGTAGTAATCTAATTCTCAAACCCCACCTGGCAGTGATATTCATTTATTGATAAAAATAAAAAAGGAAAGATTTTTAGTCTTTCCTTTTTCGTTGACCCATAAGGGTTCGAACCTTAAATGACTGAACCAAAATCAGTAGTGTTACCATTACACCATGGGTCAATTCGTTTCTTTCGCTTTCGCTCAGAAATTGGATTGCAAAAATAAGGCTGAAAAGCTTTCTCCCCAAATGGAATTTGGGGAAAGCTGTTAGCTATAAGCTATTAGCTCTTAGCGGGAAGGGAGGCAGGCAGTTAGCTGCCAGCTACTAGCTGTTACAGAAAAAAATCATAAAAAGCGGCCTTTTTCACTGTTGCTGGTAAACTTACTCTCTTAGCTTTAGGCTATGAGAAATTTTAAGGAATTAAAGATCTGGCAGAAAGGTTTTCAAATTGCTGTCATTGCTTTTAAGATCACTGAAAAATTCCCTACATCGGAGAAATGGGGCCTTGCTTTACAAATTACAAAGGCTGGAGTATCTATTCCTTCAAATATTGCAGAAGGAAGCAGCAGGAACAGCCCAAAGGAATACAATCGTTTTATCGAAATCTCACTGGGCTCATCTTTCGAACTGGAAACCCAGCTACTTATCTCAAAAGAGTTAAAGTTTGGAAATCAGGAACTGCTTGCCCAAACATTGGACCTTCTTGCTGAAGAAGAGAAAATGCTGACCTCCTTTAGTAAAACACTGCTAACGGCTAACGGCTAACAGCAAGTTATTTCGTCACTTAATTAGCAACCAATGTTTCTTTTTCCTCCCTTTCCTTCAGCTCCCTGATCTTATCCAGCGCCCTCGCTACCACATCACACATAATCGTGTATAAAGCTCCCTGTTTGTAATTCTCATAAATATAATCCAGCGCCTGGTCCTCGTTGGGAATGATGATGGTTGGGAGATCAGGATTTACTTTACGGATGCCCTGCTGCAACAATTCAATGATCTCATCGGCCGTACGGCCACGCAAATTCTTATCGCAACGGATAATGATCTCATCAAAGAATTGCGCAGATATTTCACCGAGTTCGCGGATATCTTCATCGCGCCGGTCCCCGGTACCACTGATGACGCCGATGCGGGTAGAATAATCCAGTTTGCTTACAAAATCACAAAGCAATTTCAGCCCATGCGGGTTATGCGCAAAATCTGCCAGCATGGTGAAATTCTTGAAATGGAAAAAATTCAGGCGCCCCGGTGTCAGGCTTTCACTCGGAATAAATGTCTGTAAACCCGAACGGATATCTTCGATACTGATGTCCCGGAATAAATAAGCAGCCAGCACTGCCGGCAGACAATTATTGATATTGTGAACGGCTTTTCCTTCGTAGGTCAGCGGAATGCTTCGCGCTGGCAATACCCGTATCTTCCAGTTGCCTTTCATGATGGTGACATAGCCATTCTCGTACACACAGGCCAGCCCGTTGTCCCCGCAATGTTTTTTTATCCGGGGATTATTCTCGTCCATACTGAAGAGGCCAATATTACATTTCAGGTCTTTTCGCATAGCATACACCAGGTCATCATCGGCATTCAGCACCGCGTAGCCATGCCGGAAAACGGTTTCAGCTACTACCGCTTTTACCTTCGCCATTTGCTCAACGGTATTGATTCCTCCCAGTCCCATATGATCGGCAGCTACATTCGTAACGATCGCCACTTCGCAATTTTGAAAAGCCAGTCCTGATTTTAAAATACCACCGCGGGCGCATTCGAGCACGGCAAAGTCAACCGTTGGATCCTTTAATACAAAAGTAGAAGACACGGGACCCGTGCAATCTCCTTTCATCATCATCTGGTTCTGGATATACACGCCGTCGGATGTTGTGTAACCAACTTTCTTGCCGGCGCTCTTGGCAATATGTGCTGTCAGCCTGGTGGTGGTTGTTTTACCATTGGTTCCAGTGATTGCAATGATCGGGATCCTGCCTACGCTTCCTTTGGGGAAAAGCATGTCCACCACCGGCTCTGCTACATTGCGCGGCAATCCTTCAGCAGGTTCAATATGCATCCGGAATCCCGGCGCGGCATTTACTTCTAATATCGCACCGCCGTTCTCACCTACGGGAGTTTTAAGGTCAATGGCCATCACATCAATACCACAGATATCCAATCCAACGATCCGGGCAATACGTTCAAACATAAAAATATTCGCGGGGTGCACTTCATCCGTAACATCGTTGCTGGTGCCACCGGTAGAAAGATTGGCCGTTGGTTTCAATAAAACTCTTTCCCCTTTTTTCGGAATTGTTTCCAGTGTTATTCCGGCATCGTCCAGCATTTTCTGGGTGTATTGGTCCATGGTGATCTGGGTCAGCACTTTCTCGTGACCAAAACCACGACGAGGATCCTTATTGGTCTCCTCCATCAGCCATTCAATAGTATGTATGCCATCTCCGACAACAGAAGCAGGTGTCCGGAGCGCCGCACAGATGAATTTGTTATTGATCACAAGGCAGCGGAAATCATAACCGGTGATAAACCGCTCAACGATCACATTGCGGCTATAAGCTTTTGCTGCTTCAAATGCTTTCAGGGCCTGTTCACGGTTCACAATATTGGTGGTATTCCCTTTTCCGTGGTTGCCATCAATGGGTTTGATCACCAGTGGGTAGCCCACTTTACTGAGGGCATTATCCAGCTCTTCTTCAGCTCTTATGACAGTGCCTCTCGGTACGGGGATCTCTGCTGCCTGCAGCAACATTTTTGTTTCTTCTTTATTACCGGCAATATCCACGGCAATATTGGAAGTAGTGGAGGCGATCGTGGCACGTATCCTCTTCTGGTTGACCCCATAACCCAATTGTACCAGGCTTTGTTTGTTGAGGCGGATATATGGAATACCTCTTTTGGCTGCTTCGTCCACGATACAACCAGTGGAAGGGCCCAGCCTCGTGTCTTCCCTGATCTCCCGCATCTGCTGGATATCGTGGGCCAGGTCATAGTCTGTTCCATCGATCAGCGCCTGTGCAATTTTTACGGAAGCATTGGCAGCATAAAGCCCCGCATCTTCTTCCATATAACTAAAAACAACATAATAGATCCCTTCCTTTTCTCCATCGGGTGTTCTTGTCCGGCCAAAACCAGTATCCATACCAGCCAATGTTTGTATCTCAAGTGCGATATGTTCGATCACATGACCCATCCAGGTCCCTTCTTCCACCCGCAGAAAAAAACCACCGCGAACATCTTCGCTGCAGCGATGCTCGATCAGTGACGGGATCAGTTTCTCCAGGCGCTCCCGGAAACCGGGTATCTTATTGGTAGGCAATTGTTCCAGTTCTTCCAGGTCAAGTTTCATCTGTACCAGTTTGGGACGGCGTACACTCCAGTAATTGGGGCCTTTCAGCACTTTGATCTCCAGTATTTTCATACACAGTTTTGTTGAGCTGGTAAGTTAGTTTTTTTCTTTTATGTAACAATAATGTAGCCTTTAGCCCCTAGCCGTTAGCAATAACCCGGTAGCCATTAGGCTCGGATAATAGTAAGCAGTTACTGTTATTTATGAGAATCAAATAAAAGGCCACAGTTATCATCTTTTATCTATCATCTTTTATCTGGATAAGCAGTACATTTAGTAAAATCTTTTTTATGGGAACTACTGACCGCCGCCGCTTTCTTCAAAGAGCAGGAGCATTTTCCGCCACTGCTTTTTTATCCGCGCTTACCCAACCGGCATGGAGCAGGGATCTTCAAAGAGTTATAAAGGAAGCGGAGTGTATCTCTCCCGAAGACCTGGCAACGGAAGAAGATTTCTGGTACTATATCCAGCAATCCTTTACAGTTTCACCTTTCCTGATCAATCTCAACAATGGTGGTGTTAGTCCTGCCCCCAAGACTGTGCAGGATGCCATGAAGAGATATTATGATATGAGCAATGAAGCGCCCAGTTTTTATATGTGGAGAGAACTGGATAAAGGAAGGGAGCCACTACGCAAAAACCTGGCTACCGCGGCCGGTTGTTCACCCGAAGAGATCGCCATGAACAGGAATTCATCCGAAGGTCTCGAAACGGTCATATTTGGATTACAACTTAAAGCCGGGGATGAGATCGTAGCAGCCAAACAGGATTATCCCAATATGATCAATGCATACAAACAACGTGAGATGCGTGACGGGATCAAAATGGTCTGGATCAACCTGGAATTGCCGAGTGAAGATGAGAGTTATCTCGTTCAACAATATGTGAACGCGTTTACCCCAAAGACAAAATTGGTTCATATCACCCATATCATCAACTGGAACGGGCAGATATTGCCAGTAAAAAAAATAGCACAGGAGGCGCATAAAAGAGGGATCGAAGTGATCGTAGACGGGGCGCATAGCTTTGCGCATTTTAAGTTTACCATACCGGAACTGGATGCGGATTATTTCGCCGCCAGCCTGCACAAATGGCTGTATGCACCCATCGGCAGCGGGATGCTCTATGTAAAAAAAGACAAGATCAAAAATCTTTATCCTCTATTTGCGACGAACGAGAACCCACTGAAAGATGATATCCGCAAATTCGAGAACCTGGGGACAAGACCTTTCTTTATAGAACAGGCGATCGGGAAGGCATTGGAGTTCCATGAAATGATCGGTATCGAACGCAAAGAAAAACGCCTGCATTATTTGAAGAATTACTGGATGGAGAAAGTAAAGGATATTCCTAAAGTAAAACTGAACACTTCCATGCATCCTAAATGGGGATGTGCCATCGGCAATGTGGGTATCGAAGGGAAAAAACCGGGTGAGCTGGACAGTTTCCTGCTGGATAAATATAAAGTGCATACCGTGGGAATCGAATGGGAAAATATAAAAGGAGTACGGGTAACACCCAATGTTTATACAACTATCAAGAATCTTGATGTATTGGTGGAAGGCATTACGGCTTTCACTAAAAGTTAATAGCTATTAGCCGTTAGCTTTTAGCTTAAACAATCTATTCATTTGTCCATAATACCAACTAACCGTAAAATCAACCTGCTCCAGGCCACTTCTATCAACATGATAGATATGGTGGGTATCGGTCCCTTCGTGGTGATGCCATTTGTGGTGGCACAGTTCAACAGCGGTTTGTTTATCTGGGCATGGATCTTTGGCGCTTTTACGGCATTGATGGATGCGATGATCTGGAGTGAACTGGGTGCCAAATACCCATTGGCTGGCGGAACGTATAATTTTCACCGCATAGCTTTTGGAGAAAAGGGCGGTAAGATGATGAGCTTTTTATTTGTCTGGCAAACAAGTATACAGGCTCCTCTGGTCGTCGCTTCCGCCGCTATAGGTTTCGCCCAATACCTTACTTATATCATTCCCCTGCATTGGTGGGAACAGAAAATGGTTTCAGGCGCATTGGTCATCCTTGTTTTTCTTTTATTGTACCGGAAAATAGAGACCATCGGGAAAATTTCGGTGATCATGGGAAGTATTGTTGTCCTTACTATTGTATGGATCATTATCAGCGGACTAACCCACCAGCAGCAATCGATCAAGATACTTCCATCGGGCAATGAATCATTTTTTACCTATGCATTCTGGGCCGCTGTAGGACAGGCTTCCGTTAAAACGGTTTATGCTTATCTCGGGTATTATAATGTTTGTCACCTGGGTGGTGAAATAAAGAACCCGGGTAAAAATATTCCCCGCAGTATTTTTATTTCCATTTTTGGCATCACTACCTTGTATTTGCTTATGAATATAAGTGTGATGGGAGTGTTACCCTGGCAATCGGTCAATGCAAATGATAAATACCTGGTCAGTTCCTTTATGACCCATTTATATGGCCGCCAGGCGGGGGTGATCGTCACGTTGCTGATCCTTTGCATAGCTTTCTCTTCGCTATTCGCGGTGGTACTGGGTTATTCAAGAGTGCCTTATGCTGCTGCCCTTGACGGTAATTTCTTTAAACCATTTGCCAAACTGCATCCCACAAAGAATTTTCCTTATATCTCGCTCATCGCATTATGTGCACTTGGCTTTATATTTAGTTTACTATTCAGGCTATCGGCAGTGATCAGCGCTATCCTGGCGATGCGGATCATTATACAGTTTGTTGGACAAGGAGTAGGATTGTTCTTATTAAGAAAAAGAGAACCGGGGAGGGAGCTACCTTTTAAAATGTGGCTATATCCTATCCCGGTGATAGTCTCTATCGCGATCTGGCTTTTTCTTTTTTATCATACCGGATGGTTTGCCGTTTGGGGTATCCTGCTGGCTTTGGTAGGCGTAGCTGTTTATTTTATTGTGAATGCCACTAAACCAGTAATTAGTCCCGGCTTTCGCCGGGATGACAAACAACAGTAACCAGCAACCAGTCCCGGCTTTCTCCGGGATGACAGCATATCGTTAATTCTTTTGCCCCGGCTGTATCAAGAAGCCACTGTTAGCGCCTGCAACAGTCGAAGGTACTTCCCCATTCCATTTCTGGATCTTGATGTATTCAATATAAAGAGGGGTGAGGGATAGTTGTTCTTTCTTGATCGCTTCAGCACGGCCGGCTGCTTCGATAACGGCTTTTGCAGAATCTCCACGGGCGGTTGCGATCTTTCTCTCAGCGTCTGCAACAGCTACCTGGCGCTGGTTTTCGGCTACCTGCACTTCCTGGATAGCTTTTGTTTTGGCAATAATGGATTCCGATATCTCCTGCGGAGGAACGATATTCGTTCTGAGCTGTGATACATTGAACCACTGCGACACACGTTTGTTACATTCTTTGATAATGTCAGATTCAAATTCTTCCCGGTGATTAAAAATCGAGTCAACCGTATAGCGGTTAGCTACATCATTCACTGATCCAACAATGGCATTCTTTAGCCATCCCTGCTCCATTTCCTTTACACCCACTCTTAAGTTCTGGAACATATTGGCCACATTGCCGGCATTGATGGAATAGTTAAATGAAGGACGTATGGTGGCCCTGAAACCTCCGCGGGTCACGATATCAGCTTCTTCGTAATCGATATGCTGCTGGTGGATCGGGAATTCGTAGATACGGGATATCCAGGAATTATAGAATACCCATCCCGTTACATATTCAGTGCGGCCCACACCACGATCATCCCCCACATTACTTACTTTGATACCCACATGTCCCGCATCGATCCGCTGCACATCGATAGGGTTAATAAGGGCAAGAATAAAAGCAATGCCTGCTGCGGTTATCAGTCTACCAAAGGCCCTGGGTCTTAAACGATTCGTGTCCGGGTCACGGTAATTATTTTTTTTGAAGATACCGAGTATCACACCGATGATGACAAAGGCGAGGAAAAAAGTGATAAGACCGATCATTTTGTGTTGGTTTTGATAAAGTAAATATAAGAAAGCAGGTGTTTGATGAAGAGGAATAATAATAACAGGCAGATCGCGATAAACCCTACAAAATAAAGCCAGCTGCCGCTGATATCGTAGTTCAGCAGCCAGGTGACCAGGATAAAATTGGCTACAGCATGGATGAGGATCGCAAAAGTTCTGAGCAGCAGGGGATTCATCCGTTGGTATTTTGTATTGAAGATAAATCAAAACTCAATAATCGGATGTATCCAACAACCAGTCAAGGCTATCGCCGGGATGACAAGCAACCAGTCCCGGCTTTCACCGGGATGACAAGCAACAAGCAACCAGTCCCGGTTTTCACCGGGATGACAAGCAACAAGTAACCAGGACAAGCTTTTCCACATATCCACAACTTGTCCCGTTTTACGGGATACCTACTACAGACAGGAGAACGTTAAGCTATTTTTCAATTACATTTGTCCGTAATCAAACCCCAATGAATGAGCCATCCAAAGGGAAAACTGATAGCTATCGGCGGCGCAGAAGACAAGGGAACCAATTTAGAGACAGGAGAGATCTACCGCAATAACCTCAATTTTTTTGAACTTGGCATACTCCGCAAAGTGATGGAAGAATCGGGGGGTGCATCGGCCCGTATCGAAGTCATTACCACTGCTTCCATGATCCCTTATGAAGTAGGGGAGAACTACCTGAACGCTTTTGGAAAGATCGGCTGCACCAATGTGGGTGTCATGCATATCCGCACCCGGCAGGATGCGATGAACACTGAATACCTTGATAGGATCCGTGACTGTGATTGTGTGATGTTCAGCGGGGGGAACCAGCTCCGTCTCAGCGCCACGGATGGAGGTACGGAGTTCCTGTCCATTCTCAAAAAAAGATACCAGGAGGAAGATTTTGTGGTGGCAGGCACTAGTGCAGGCGCGATGGCAATGAGCAATACCATGATCTATGAAGGCAATGCCACCCGGGCGCACCTGAAAGGGGAAGTAAAGATCACAACGGGTCTTGGATTCATCAACTCAGTCATCATTGATTCACATTTTGAGAAAAGAGGAAGGTTTGGAAGATTGTCACAGGCCGTGGCTACCAACCCCGGCTGTATTGGTATCGGGCTTGGTGAAGACACCGGGATGCTGATCACCGAAGGCAATAAAATGGAAGCGATCGGAAGCGGGCTGGTCATTATCATCGACGGACACGATATCCTTCATTCCAATATCGCAGATATACCGGACGGTAATCCCATCAGCCTGGAGAATCTCAAGGTCCATTTTTGTGAAAAAGGAAATGGCTACCTTATCCGGGAAAGGAAATTCCTCCCGGAAGCCACCGACGGTGCGGTTATCAAAAAACAGGTGGATGTTGAATAGCTCCGGGCTTTAGCCCGGAGATATGAATTAAAATTCCTTAACATTCCAACCTTATATCCTTAACACGCATCTGATTAACCGTGCGCCTGCCTGCCGTTCAGGCAGACTTTTGTATTTTTAGCTAATAAGGTATGATATGAAAAAGCTTTTATTCGTTCCGCTGATATTTTTATTCACTTTCGCTTTAGTCCCGCAAAAGAAAACAAAAGTGATCTTCTTTGGGGATTCTATCACCGAGCTGGGTGTAAAAAAAGATAAGTACACCGGCTATATTGTGCGGATGGACAGCATGCTCGTTGCCGAAAAAAAGGATGCTAATTTTGAATTGATCGGTTCGGGGATCAGCGGCAATAAAGTGTACGATCTCTACCTGCGCCTGGAAGAGGATGTGCTCAGCAAAAACCCCGATATCGTGGTGATCTACGTCGGTGTGAATGATGTCTGGCATAAAACACTTTTAGGGACCGGCACCGATCCCGATAAATTTGAAAAATTCTACCAGGCCATTATTAAAAAATTACAGGACAGGAAGATCAAGATCGTACTGTGCACACCGGCCGTGGTTGGAGAAAAAACGGATATGAGCAACCCACTCGATGGTGATCTGAACCGCTATAGCAATATTATCCGCGACCTGGCAAAAAAGAATTCCCTGCCCCTTGTCGATTTGCGGAAAGAATTTACGGGCTACCTCCTCAAAAACAACCCGGAGAATAAAGAGAAAGAGATCCTTACCTACGACCGGGTGCATATGAATGCAAAAGGCAACCAGTTGCTGGCCGAACTGATGTGGAAGACACTGAAGGAACTTAAATAACCTTTACGAGGTAATAATTCTTCTTTCCCTTTTGAACAAGCAGGTATCTGCCATGTAAGAGCATGGAATTGTCAACTTTCGATTCAATGCCATCAATTTTTTTTCTATTGATGCTTACACCACCTCCCTGCACATTCTTCCGGGCATTTCCTTTACTGTCGAATATTCCGGTATCTGCTAAAAAACTAATAATATCTACACCGTTGCTGATCCTGTCTTTCGCAAAATCAATTTTTACTACACCTTCCATCCCTTCGAGGTCCTGTACAGAAAGACTTTCAGCGGGTGCTGATTGATTCGAAAATAGTTTTTCCGTGGTGGTAGTGGCTTCCTGTAAAGCTGTTTTACCATGAACAAATTCGGTAATAGCAGCAGCCAGTGTTTTTTGCAGGGTCCTTTTTCCGGGATCTTTTTTATGTTCTTCGAGTATCGAATTGATTGCAGGCTGAGTAAGAAAAGTGAAAATTTTGATCCATTTATCCGCATCCGTATCGCTTGCATTGAGCCAGAACTGGTAGAAATGATAAGGAGTGGTACGAATAGGATCGAGCCAGATATTACCGGTCTCTGTCTTTCCGAATTTACCTCCATCTGCTTTTGTGATCAGCGGGCAGGTGAAAGCAAAAGCCTCACCGCCTGCCTTCCTGCGGATGAGTTCGGTACCGGTCACGATATTTCCCCATTGGTCACTTCCACCCATCTGGAGTTTGCAGTTCTTGTTTTTATAGAGCCAGTAAAAATCATAACCCTGCACCAGCTGGTAAGTGAATTCAGTAAAGCTCATTCCTGTATCCCCCTCCAGTCTCTTTTTTACACTGTCCTTCGCCATCATATAATTTACCGTAATATGTTTGCCCACATCACGGATGAAATGGAGAAAGCTAAGGTCTTTGAACCAGTCATAGTTATTCACCATTTCTGCGGCATTGGGTTTTGAGGTATCAAAATCCAGGTACTGCATGAGCTGTTTCTTTACTCCTTCCTGGTTATGCTTCAATACCTCTTCGCTGAGCAAGTTCCTTTCTTCGCTTTTCCCGCTGGGATCGCCGACCATACCCGTGGCACCACCCACCAGTGCAAAGGGCTTGTGACCCGCTTTCTGAAGGTGAACCAGTAACAGGATAGGAACAAGGCTCCCGATATGGAGGCTGTCAGCCGTAGGATCAAACCCGATATAGGCGGAGGTCATCTCTTTGTTGAGTTGTTCCTCGGTACCTGGCATAATGTCCTGTACAAGCCCTCTCCATCTTAATTCTGCTATCAAATTCATTTCTAAACCAGTGATTTAGAGCAAAAATAAGGCAGAATAAGCTTGACTCGCTTCAACAGCAATATTTTTCTAATTTATTCGTTTTCAATGACTAGTCTTTTTTGCACCACAACCTATGTTTTTACAGGCTTTAAGACTAATTTTACAAGCATCCCGTACTTATGAAAGCAATACTCATCCTATTCGCTGATTAGAAAATTCTATGAATGAAAACGAACCATTACTACCTGACCTTGCTGATTACTTTTTTTTCCCTTTCAGCAACAGCACAATTCAGAAAATATTCCAATGAGTTTCTCAATATCGGGGCTGGTGCCCGTGGGCTTGCTATGGGTAGTTCACAGGTGGCTTCGGTCAGTGATGGTACAGCAGGTTATTGGAATCCCGCCGGGCTGGTGAGTATTAAGGATCGTCCCCAGCTCAACCTGATGCATGCTGAATACTTCGCAGGAATCGGCAAATACGATTATGTAAGTATCGCTTTCCCAACGGCCAATAACAAACGTACTATCGGTATCACGGGTTTACGTTTTGCTGTGGATGATATCATGAACACCCTGTTCCTGGTAGAACCAGACGGGTCGATCAACTACAATAATATCCAGGCTTTCTCTTCCGCGGATTATGCATTTATTTTCTCCTTTGCTCAAAAATTCAAGGAAAAGAAAAACAAGAATATCCATTTCGGTCTCAATGCTAAAGTGATCCATCGCAGTGTGGGCAAGTTTGCCAAAGCATGGGGATTTGGTCTTGACGCGGGTTTGCAGGTCCATGCCAAGAAATGGCGTTTTGGCGCAGCCGCCAAAGATGTTACCAGCACATTCAATGCATGGTCATTCAGTTTTACCGAAAGAGAAAAAGAGGTCTTATACCTCACCAAGAACGATATACCGGTAAAATCAACCGAGCTGACAGCCCCGCGGCTGATCCTTGGTGCCGGCTATAAATTCAACCTTGGGAAAAAAGCAAGCCTCCTTGTGGAAGGAGATATCGATTTCACTTTTGACGGGCAGCGTAATACCGTCATCAGCACTACCGGGTTCAGTGGCGATCCCAAATTGGGTCTTGAACTGGGTATCAAAGATATTTTTTACCTCCGCGCGGGGATCAATAATTTCCAACGGGCGCTTTCAGATGGTGATACCGTGAACCAGAAGAAAGTATGGATCTACCAACCCAGTGGCGGTGCCGGTTTCCGTATCAATAATGTAACGATTGATTATGCATATACGAATTTGGCTAACCAGTCGAATCCTTTGTTTACGCATGTTTTCTCGCTAAAACTTGATCTCGTGGCAGACAAAAACAAGAAGAAGAAATAGAATTCGTGTTGATAAAACCTGAATCAATGAAAAAAAATTTACTCCTGTTGTTGCTTCTTGCAGGCCTATACGGGCAGGCGCAACCATACAATAACGAATGGATCAACTATAGCCGCACTTACTATAAATTCAAAGTAGGTGCAACCGGTTTATACCGTATCGACCAGGCATTACTCAGTTCTGCCGGGTTGGGAAGCACCCCTGCAGAACAATTTCAGCTCTGGAGAAACGGGCAGCAATTACCTATCTATACTTCCGTACAAACGGGTCCCCTGTCTGCCAGCGATTATATTGAATTCTGGGGCGAAATGAATGATGGTAAAACCGATAATGCCCTTTACCGTCTCAGTGATTATCAGTTAAGTGATAAATATGGCTCCGCAACTGATACAGCCAGTTTCTTCCTTACCGTAAACCCGGGGGGCACTAACCTTCGACTCGTACCCACGGCCAGCACTTTACCCTCTGCATTGCCTGTCGAACCTTATTTCATGTATACTGCCGGCAGGTATTACCGCGACCGGTTCAATCTTGGTTATGCGGCAGTGGTGGGAGAGTATATTTATTCATCGGCCTATGACCAGGGTGAAGGATATGCTTCATCCGAAATAGGAGCAGGAGGCACACTTACCAATTCTTTTGCGGGTCTCAATCCATATTTAGGTCCCGGGGCACCGGCACCTGGTATACGGGTGCATGCTGTCGGCACCACACTCGACCCCCGCCAATTTGTTGTAAAAGTGAATGGTTCGACTGTGGCCACACAGACAATGGATTATTTTGATTATGCCAAACTCAATGCCCCCCTGACCACCGCGGATATCAGCAGTGGGACCGGTACCGTTGAAATCACCAACAATACCGGCAGAATGGTGGTCGCCAAAACGGAACTGACCTATGCCCGTGAATTCAATTTCGGGGGTGCCAATAATTTTCTATTCGATCTGCCTGCCAATGCTGCGGGGAATTATCTTGAAATAGCCGGGTTCAATAATAGTGGAGTTCCACCCGTGCTCTACGATTTTACCAATGGGAAAAGATATGTCTGTGATATCAGTAATCCATTGCTCGCAAAAGTTGTGCTTGCACCCTCTTCGGTTCCAAGAAAATTATTGCTTGTGACGGGACAGACTGCTTTTATTAAACAGGTCACTTCATTGCTGCAACGGAATTTTATCAATTATGCGCTGCCGGCCAACCAGGGAAATTATTTAATTGTCTCACATCCAAATCTTATGACGGGTCCCGGTGGTATAACTCCGGTAGATGACTATAAAACCTATCGCAGTTCATCCATAGGCGGAGGTTTCAATGCGAAGGTCTATATGATCGACCAGATAATTGACCAGTTCGGCTTTGGTATCAAACAAAACCCGCTCGGACTGCGCAATTTTATTCTCTGGGCAAGAAATACATTCAGCGCCCCTATTAAAAATATTTTCCTGATCGGACGGGGTTTGAATTATATCAATGCAAGGAACAACGAGAGCAACCCGGATATGGAGAAACTCTATTTCATTCCTTCCTTTGGCCACCCTGCTTCCGATATGATGCTGGTGGCTGAACCGGGACTTGATGAAACACCAAAGGTGCCAATAGGGCGCTTATCCGTTATAAATGCAACTGAGATCGCCGCCTATTTTGCCAAAGTGATATCGTACGAACAGGCACAGGCTTTCTCATCACCCTTAATACAGGATAAAGCCTGGATGAAAAATGTGGTTCATGCGGTGGGAGCCGGGGATGGGGCCTTGCAGGCCATTCTCGATATTTATATGACGAAATACAAAGGCATTATCTCGGATACCTTGTTTGGCGGTAAAGTGAGTACATTTAGTAAGACCACTACAGACCCGGTGGAACAATCCGCCAGTTCCAGGCTTAAAAATCTTTTTCAGGATGGTATTAGCCTGATCACTTATTTCGGTCACTCGTCTGCCACTACACTCGAGTACAACCTGGATAACCCGGAGGATTATAATAACCAGGGCAAATACCCGCTATTTCTCCTGTTAGGATGTAACGCGGGAAATTTTTTCAGTTTTAATACGGCCCGACTCCAGGCAAAAATTACCATTTCTGAAAAATACGTGTTGGCTCCCGAGCGTGGATGTATTGCGACTTTTGCGAGTACTTCTTTAGGCATCGTCCATTATCTCGATATCTACAACACCGGTACTTATACTGGTATATCAAGGACAAAATATGGCAAAACTTTTGGCGATATCATGATTGAATCCATCGCCCAGACCTATAATGTTACAACGCAAAACGATTTCTATGCCAGGATGGAATGCGAGCAAACCACCCTCCATGGGGACCCTGCTTTGAAAGTGAATGCCTTCCCGAAACCGGACTATGTGATCGAGCCACAGCTTGTCCGGATCAGTCCTTCCTTTATCTCTGTTGCGGAAACGAATTTTAAAGTGAACGCAAGTTTTATGAATATCGGAAAGGCGATCAACCGGCCGATTGTGATCGAAGCAAAACGAACTTACCCTGATCTTTCTACCCAGATAATAAGAAGAGATACCATTCCCGGTACCCGGTACATGGATTCACTTAGCTATACCATACCGATCGTAGCAACAAGGGATAAGGGAAATAACAAGATAACCATAACGGTTGATGCGGATAATGTGGTGGATGAACTATATGAATCAAATAACTCTGTCACCAAGGACTTCTTTATCTACGAGGATGAAGCAAGACCTGTGTACCCCTATAATTTTGCTATTGTTAATAAACAGAATATAAAACTTTATGCATCAACTGCGAATCCGTTCAGTTCGCTAAAGCAGTATAATATGGAACTGGATACGACCGAACTGTTCAATTCTCCATTAAAAGTGACCAGGTCGGTCAGTTCGACTGGTGGCGTCCTTGAGTTTTTACCAGGGATAAACTTTACAGACAGTACAGTGTATTACTGGAGGGTATCGCCTGTACCTGTTTCGGGCGCTCCCGTATGGAACAGTGCTTCTTTTATTTACATAGCGAACGGTGAGCCAGGGTTTAATCAATCGCATTATTTCCAGCAGGATAAATCAGGTAAGCAGCAAATATTGCTGGATCAACAGTCGCGAAACTGGAAATTTGATTCGATCCAGCACTTTATTTTTGCGAAGAATGGAGTGTTCCTGACAGCAAGCACACAAGAAGGCGACTATGTTGTAGCGCCGGATGGAAGTGCCTATATCAGGAGTGCCTGCGTAGGATATTCACTGATCTTCAACATTTTTAATCCTAATACTTTCAAACCAAGGCAAAATATGACCGGGCAATGGGGTAGTTATGCTCCTCCTTGCGCTATCAGCCGTTCCTGGAATTATGAGTACAGTTATATGACACCGGCATCCCGAAAACTGGCCATGGATATGATGGATTCGATCCCGGATGGTTATATCGTGGTAGTCAGGAATATTCTTAACAACCTCCAGACAAGCGGGTTTATCAATGACTGGATAGCCGATCAAACAATCAATGGACCGGGGAACACGTTATACCATAAATTAAAATCGGTTGGCTTTAACCAGATCGATTCATTTACTTCACCACGATCATTTATTTATATCTACCAGAAGAATAGGCCCTCCTTTATACCAGCTTCGATTGTTACACAAGGTATGTTCGACCTGGTTTCAATAACGAAGAACCTGAAAACACCCGATACAGTTGGTTACATCACTTCCCCGATGTTTGGAAGATCCAAAGGATGGAAACTATTAAAATGGAAGGGTTCCAACGCACCGGATGTAACACCGGGAGACGATCCCAAAATCGACATTATCGGCGTAGACCTCGCTGGCAATGAACAAATTGTTCTTTCCGGCATCAATTCCAGCCAGCCTGAGTATGATATCTCTTCGATCAGCGCCACAGCTTTCCCGTATATCAAATTGAGGATGCGCAATGCGGATTCTATCAACTATACACCTTACCAGATGAAGTACTGGCAGGTTACCTATACGCCGGTACCGGAAGGTGCTATTGCGCCCAATATATTCGTCAAGATCAAGGATACCCTTGACGTGGGCGAACCGCTAGATTTCAAAGTGGCGTTTAAGAATGTCAGTGAAGTTCCTTTTGACAGCCTGAAGATAAAGATGGTAATAACAGACCGTAACAACATACCGTATATCGTGCCCATACCGAGAAAAAGACCGATACCCGCAAGCGGGAATGTGAATGATACCCTGCATCTCGGCGCCCTTGTCAATACTGCCGCTATTCCCGGGTTCAATACGATGTATATCGAAGCAAACCCCGATGATGACCAACCGGAACAATACCATTTCAACAATTTTGCTTTCAGGAACCTGTATGTAAAACCCGACAGTCTTAACCCACTGCTGGACGTAACATTTGACGGGGTTCATATCCTCAACCGCGATATCGTCTCCTCCAAACCTGATATAATTGTCAAATTAAAAGATGAGTCCAGGTGGATGATCCTCGATGATACAAGCCTGCTTACCCTGCAGGTCCGGTATCCGAATGGTACACTGCGTCGTTTCTATTTCAACAATACTGATACACTCCTGTTTACACCGGCTGGACAGGCTCCCAACCCGGATAATACGGCTACGATCAGTTTCAGGCCTTACCTTACCGAAGACGGAGAATACGAGCTGATCATTTCCGGTAAGGATAGGAGTAATAATAAAGCCGGCAACCTGGAATACCGGGTGATCTTCGAGGTGATCAATAAACCGATGATCTCCAATATGCTTAATTACCCGAACCCATTCACTACATCGACAGCCTTTGTATTCACGGTCACCGGCACCGAGGTGCCGCAGAATATCAAGATCGAGATCATGACGATCACCGGTAAGATCGTGCGGGAAATCACCAAAGATGAACTGGGCCCATTGCATATCGGCCGCAATATCACCGAATTCAAATGGGATGGAACCGACCAGTATGGACAAAAACTGGCAAACGGTATTTATCTCTACCGTGTCGTTACCAATCTCAACGGTAAGTCGCTGGATAAATACAAATCAGCAAATGATAATACCGACAAGTATTTTAATAAAGGGTACGGTAAAATGTACCTGATGCGTTAAAAAAATAATGAACAATAATTTTAAAAGGGCTGCTATGCGGCCCTTTTCCATTTTCGTAAACCCTTACCGCGGTCGAATTGTTACATTTGCCACTTATTCATTTCAGGATATATGGCTAAGATCAGTATCAATATTGCGACGGGGAGTTTACAAAAGGCGGAAATGATCGTAGGGATCGATCTGGGCACTACCAACAGCCTGGTAGCGGTGATTCACCCGGAAAGCCGGCAACCCGTTGTGCTCAAAGAACATGATGGGAATGCACTGGTCCCTTCCGTGATACATTTTGGCGAAGGGGGAGATATTGCAGTAGGAGATGAGGCAAAAAAATGGCTGGTCAGCGAACCGCAAAACACCATTTTTTCTGTCAAACGCCTGATGGGTAAATCCTATAATGATGTTCGGGACTATGCCGATCATTTCACTTACAAAGTGATCGATGATAATGCAGAGCGCCTTGTAAAAGTGCAGGCAGGCAATGCCTTCTATTCACCCATCGAATTGTCGGCACTGATCTTAAAAGAATTGAAAGCAAGGGCCGAACATATTTTAAAAACAACGGTAAACAAAGCTGTAATCACCGTACCGGCCTATTTCAGCGATGCACAGCGACAGGCAACCCGGGATGCGGGAAAACTGGCCGGTCTGAATGTATTACGAATTGTGAATGAGCCCACAGCTGCAAGCCTGGCTTATGGGATGGGGCTTCGCAATGATGAAACAAAGACGATCGCTGTCTATGATCTTGGCGGGGGAACATTTGATATTTCTATACTGCGTATCAGCGGAGGCATTTTCGAGGTATTATCCACCAACGGTGATACCTATCTTGGCGGTGATGATCTCGACCGCTCCATTGTACAATATTGGGCCGGGGTATTGGGAATCGATAGTAAAAAACTGGCACTTGACAAAAGTCTGGCACAGGAGCTAAGATTGCTGGCAGAACAAGCAAAAATATTACTAAGCACCGGGGACCTTTATAACGGATCCATTAAAGGGGAAACGCTCACACTGTCAAAACAGGAATTTGAAAAGCTCGCTATGCCATTGGTAGATAAGACGATCCAATGCTGCAAAAATGCATTACAGGACGCTAAGCTAACTACCGGCGATATTGAAGAAGTGGTGATGGTGGGAGGATCAACAAGAGTTCCACTGGTAAAAAAAACGGTAGCTGATTATTTTGGAAAAAAAGTGCATGATTCCCTGAACCCTGATGAAGTGGTAGCGCTGGGTGCGGCTGTGCAGGCGGATATCCTGGCCGGGAATAATAAAGATTTTCTCCTGCTTGATATCACACCACTTTCATTGGGTATAGAAACAATGGGAGGATTGATGGATACGCTGATCCCCAGGAATTCCAAGATACCTTCTTCCGTAGCACGACAGTACACCACGCAGAAAGATGGGCAGGGAGGAATGCGGATATCCGTTTACCAGGGAGAAAGAGATCTCGTGAAAGATAACCGTAAGCTGGCCGAGTTCGATCTTACCGGAATACCCGGCATGCCGGCAGGTTTGCCAAAAGTGGAAGTCTCTTTTTTAGTAAACGCGGATGGTATCCTGGTAGTAAAAGCAAAAGAACTAAGAAGCGGGGTAGAACAAAGCATTGAAGTAAAGCCCCAATATGGTTTGACAGACGCGGAAGTGGAGAAAATGTTGCTGGATTCTATCACACATGCCAAAGAGGATATGCATACCCGGGCGCTGGTGGAAGCAAGAACAGAGGGAAACCAGATCCTGGAAACGACTGGCCAGTTCATTGAAAAAAACAGTTCCTTTCTTACTACCGAAGAACTGGATAACACTAAAGCAGCGATGGAGCAACTGGCGGGCCTGCTGGTGAACGGTGATAAGGACCAGGTGCATGCGGCGATTGAAAAATTGAACGAGTTATCAAGGCCATACGCGGAGAGACTGATGGACAAGGCGATCAGTATGGCGATCAAAGGGAAGAAGATCTGATAAAAATTTTCCGCCCTCCATATACGGCCATGGTTAGTAAGACGACCAGGTGAAGTAGCAGGGCAGAGTATAAGACGCCTTTCTTCTCAAATTTAAATTCCAGTTTGCCCCTGCCAGCAGGCAGCTTTACACTGACAAATGGCAGCCCACTTTCCAGTAAAGGGATTTCTTTATCGTTGTAAAATGCTTTCCAGCCCGGGAAAGCAGCTTGTTGTAAAATAATCTCACCCGGTGTTGGCAAGTCAATGTCCGCCGTGACCTTTGAAGGCAATTGCCTGGTTATATGAATGGAGACTGCACTGTTATTTAGTGTATCCCGCAAGAAAACAAGTTGCTTTCCAGCCAGCATTTCTTTTCTTCCACCCGCACTTAAAAAGGCAGATACTTTCTCGATGATCAGCGGGCCCGGCATGGAAATATTATTACTCACTTCCTTTTTATAGGTATTGATATTGTGCCAGGTATTATTCTTTTGGTCTATAAAAGATGCAGGTACATCATAAGGTGAATTTTGCTGCACAGGGAAATCGCTGGTTGAATGGAGAATCGCGGCCACTTCGCCAGACCGGTATGCACTGACCGTGAAGAATGGTGTACAGGCCAGCGTGTTGATGACCAGTTCCACGATAAGTATAAACGAAAACCAGTGCGGTCTTTTTATAATGCTGAATAGAAGCAGGCCGGTAAAAAAAACCTGGATCACAGCGCTGATCAATACCAGTTCGTTCCTATGGATGGTTTTGATCGTTTCATAAATAGAACCTTTCCAAAGCGTACTGGTATAGCCTGCAGATATAGCGAGTGCGAAAAGAGACAGCAGTAATAGCAGGATGTTTGTGCCAAGCAGGTATTTTCGGTTGACTGATTTTTTTTCAAAAAGATTCTGCCAGCGCAGTTCCTTGAAACTTTGGGCCAGGTATAAGATAAAGAACAGGTTAAAGAAAATTCTGAGCACCCCGGGGTGACGGAAATGACTCATCCCAGGTAATATATTCAGCCAGCTACGTAAGGGTGTAAGGTGTCCAAAAGAAATGAAAAGAAAGATCAGTGAGACCAACAGCAATTGCCAGGCTTTCCTGTTTTGCTGTCTTGAATTGACCAGCAACGACAAGGGCAGCAACAACAAAGGCAATAAACCGATATACACGTCCAGAACAGTCCCTTCCGTGTTAAAATGGCTTGTCTTTATTGCAGAGAGGGGAAACAAGAGACTACCCAGTGCATCGGGGTGCAGGTAATTGGACTGGAAAAAAGTTGAATTGCCTTCCAGGGGTAAGCTTCTTTCGAGGAATAAAATGGTCTCGATGGAATAGTAGACCGGGGCCGCACAGAACAAGCCGGTAAGTACTAGCGATAGCAGGATGAATTTAGAGAGTTTCGTTTTTCTTGTTCTTTCTATATCCCGGGATAAAATTAAACGAAGAAGATAAACCGAAATAAAAAAAATAAACAGGTAGGTTGCCGTAATACTAAGATATATATGCGTATTGGTAAACAGCAGGTAATAGGACACGGCAAACAATACTGCGTATTTTAGGGATGGGGCCTTTAATAAACTGAGCAAACAGTAAAGAGAAAGCGGAATAAAGACCATCCCCGTGATATACAGAAGCCATTGTGAAGAACCTACTGTGAATCCGGATAACATATAACAACAGGACAGCAGCAATGCGATCTGATGATCTTTAATAAAATGCTTTTTTAAGAGCTTGAACATGCAACAGCCCGAAGCGATGATAAAAAGCACGAACTCCGCCTGCAGCAGGTAGATATTCGATCCGAATAAAAGACCCGTGAACATCCGGGGTGTGCTGTAAACTCCCCATGTCAACACACTCTGCAAGGGGAATCCCATGCTCCAGGTATTGAACCAACCGGGAAATTCTCCTTTCCGTAAGGATTCGCTGATAAAATGCTGGATGGGGTATTCGATGCCGATAACATCATTCTTGAGAGAGAATAGCATACTGCTGACGGGCAGGTAGGCCAGGATGGCGGCAATAGCGATCGCCCCGTAAGGTTTCAACCTCCCGGCAAGCGACTTGCTGTGATGGGTCTCCAAAACGCGCAGATTACTTTTTTACAATGCTATACTAAATAAATGACGCTAAAAAGAGAACCGGTAATAAAATATTTGGCTACTCTCAGGACTTCATTATTTGCCGGTAACTTTTCTTCTTGTCCTTTTCCCACCAGTAGTAGCCAAGGATCTTACTGGTGACAGCTCTACCGAAATAACGTTCAAAAGAACGGTACAGGATGATATCATATTTACGATGGAAATTGATCCAGCAGGCATTGCAATTTTTTGAATAATGTTTCTGCTGCTTCCGGGTCTCTTCGCTGTTAATGATCTCATCCAGTGTATTCGTGTGGATATTACCGATCAGCACATCCAGGTTCTGGCAAATAGGAATATCCCCATTGGGTAGCACAACAATACTGTCGATAATGCTGTTGCAACTTAATTTCAATTCACCTCTCCGCCATTCATCATAGAGGACAAGAAAATCCTCGTTTTCAGGAAAATCTTTCAGGTTGGTGGGCAGGTTTTCACGGATGTTTAGCAGGAATTCCTGTTTCATCTCCGATGTGATGGGGCCCTGTTGCTGCCGCACCTGAATCAATTTTTTTGCTTCGCTGAAAGATCGGATCTCAGGCGATTTGAGAGAACCTATATCATAATTGTGCGCATCTTCGATCGTATCAAAAAAAGAAATATCGTTATAAACACCTACCCGCAGATCAGTATTGTATTTTTTACAGACGGTCGCCACATGTTCAAGGTCTTTGAAATCGTTGTAGGGGGACAGGGTAAACATCAGGCTGATAGGAACAACTTTATTCAGCCCCTCTATTACTTTGATGATACCATCATAACCATCTTTCCCCCGCATATGTAAATAAGCGTCCCGGTCGCCGTCCAGTGATATATACAATCTCCGGGGTGGATGTTTTTTAATTGCTTCGATGGCCAATTCAGGTTGCAATGCGTTTGTAAGCACATCAAAATTCCGGTGATGCTCCCTGAACCAGCCCATGATCTCAACCGCATCGGGATGCAGGAGGTATTCACCGCCAGCAAGCGCAACGGTCGTGTTCTTTCCCACGGCCTTGCTGTTCATCATCTCCTTGATCTTTTCAAAAGGCAGGTAATTAACCGGTCTTTTTGTCCAGATCAGGCAATGTTTGCAGGCGGAATCACAGAGATCCGTTCCGAATATGGCAAGGGTGGATAGTCGCTTGTGACGGGGAAAGAATTTGTTATGTATAAAATTATAGGCCCGGTTATAGTAGTCACTCTTCCTGTACATGTTTAGCAAAAGTACGCTGAAATCACCCTAATTGGCGGGGAACCTGTTTTTTAACCCGAGGAATGGTTTCTCAAAAAAATGGAAACTAAGCCAACTGACCAGTACGGCTATCACCGTTACGATGACAGCACTCCCGGTCTCCGCGATACGAAAGGAAAGCTGCATCCTGGCAGCAAGAAGTTCGACAAAATAAGGGAAGAGCAGCATGAACACCGGCCAGTGATAGACATACAGTCCATAGGATATCTTGCCAAAGAATTTCAAGGGCCTGTTATCCAGCAGGAAATTGATCAGCCTCGATTTTCCCGTAACAGCTTCATGAACCAGGATGCCAAAAAGAACGGCGAAAGTGGTGTAACCGACAAAAGCCAGGTAGGGTAGGGAGAAGCCCCGCTGGTTGTTGACAAAATAAAACCCGAAGTTGACGGCCGCCATCAGCAAGACAATCACAGTGGTATATTTTCTCAGGAAACCGGGATTGACGCGCAACAAGAGAGCGAGCATGCTGCCAATACAGAGCCCATCGATCCTTGTAAATGTATAAAGACTGGAATACGCCAGGTCCTCCACCTTATACACCCATACCATATAGCGTGCTACCAACACCACAGCCAGTGCCAGGATCACAATGCCCAGGAGGATCTTTGGTTTGCGGATCAGCAGGATCGTAACCGGCCAGACAAGATAGAATTGTTCTTCTACTGCCAGCGACCAGGTATGCAGCAGGATCTTATCGCCATGTGGCTCTTTGAAAATAAAAAGCCAGTTCTGCAGGTAGGTCCAAAACCAGAACTGGTTATCCGTATAATAACTCGCATCGAGCTTCAGGCTGTTGATATTCGGCAGTATAAATAAACAAATAATAAGGATGAGGTAGAAGAGCGGGAATATCCGAAGCACCCTTCTCATATAGAAATTCCGGAGAAAATTGGGTTTGCCCAAACTGTTCAGCAGTATATCGGTAATAAGGAAACCCGAAAGCACAAAGAAAAGGTCAACTCCCAGCCATCCAAAAAAGAAATAATTCATGAAACCGAAATTGTGGAGGAAGATCACCATCAGGATCGCCACACCACGCAAACCGTCCAGGGCGGGGTAATGTCTGCTGGTAGGGGAAGTGGTTGTCATGCAGTAGCCGGAACAGGTTAGTATTCTTCTTTCAAAGATAATCTTCTCAGTAAATACTTGCCCAGTATATCAAATTCAAGGTTCACCTTATCCCCGGGCTGTACCTGGTGGATATTCGTGTGTTCAAAGGTGTAAGGGATAATAGCGACGGTAAAGATTTTCTTTTTGACGTCAAAAACGGTCAGGCTTATACCATTCACACCTACAGATCCTTTTTCGATCAGCAAGGCTGCAAATTTTTTCGGGAAAGAAAAACTGAACTCCCAGCTGCCTTTTTTCTCTTTTCTTTTGATACAAGTGGCGGTGCAGTCCACATGCCCCTGTACAAAATGACCATCGAGCCGGCTATTAACAAGCAGGCATCTTTCGAGGTTGACGGAACTGCCTTCTGCCCAGTTTTCCAGGTTGGTCTTTTTTAGTGTTTCCCCGATAGCGGTGACACGGTGCTGATCCTGTTTCACTTCTTCAACGGTAAGACAAACTCCACTATGACTGAGGCTCTGGTCCACTTCTAACTCCGTACTAATGGGGGATTGGATCCAGAAGGTCCTGTTAGAACCGCTGGAAATGACTTGTTTAACGATGCCAATGGAGTCGATGATGCCTGTAAACATGCTGTAAAAATAAATGTATTAAATTTAATCCCTCAGGCTAACTCAACCAGTTCATCCATGCCAACAAGTTTTTTACGGTCAACTTTTACGGGCAGGATCATTTTATTGCTCCCGTTCTTTATCCTGTTTCTCTTATTGGTCTTGACTTTCTTTTGTTATCCTTCCGCGGAAGATCTTTCCATTCACTATTATAATAACACAAAGGGATTGTCTGGCAATATCCGGGATTTTTACCTGCATGACAGCAGTCGTTATTTTTCATTCCCGCTCCTTTTTTTATTGTTTGACGGGGACTTTATTATTACCCATTATTATATCGTTCCGGTTTTATTGCTGCTTTCTCTCTGGGCTGCTTTTTATTACCTGTTAAGGGTTATCTGCAGGTATGCTATGGAAAGCAACACAACAGTATTACTTCTGGGATGGTTGTCTGCCTTGTTGGTTTGTACATTTGCAGCTATCGCTTTTGATCCTGCGACGATCTTTTATTGGATATCGGGGTCTGTTACTTATCTGCCTTCTTTTATTTTATTCCTTTTATTAACTGCCCGGCTAATTAAGACCTATGGTAAAGGGAAAATTTCTATGATTGACACGATCCTATGCATCATCTATGCTATTTGCATTACCGGCAGCAACGAGATATCCCTTTGCTTTCTTTTCGCCTTTTTACTCTTTAACGGATGGCTTTATTACAGGACAAAAAGAAAGATCAATCGATTAGTTGTGACCCTGCTGATCGTCCAGCTTATTTGTATCGTATTTCTCATCTTGCCGGCTGGAAGCGGTAAAAGAGCTCATGAATTTGGTTCGGCCTATTCACTAACGGAAGGAGCGGCCGCAGCTTTGCTCTATACCGGTAGAACTTTTTTCAATGTACTTGCTGAACCCCTGAGCTGGTTTATCCTTGTCATCGCTTTCCTGGCAGGCAACAGGATGCCTTTGAAAATAAAAGAGCAATCCATGCGGGCGGGGATACGGGGTATTTATTTTTTTTTAGGAGCACTGCTGGTTTCTTTTTTCTTTTATTTCCTGATCTATTTTTTATCGGGCGAACTACTTCCGCCCAGGGCCAACAGCCTGGTAGGTTTTTATGTGCTGATCTTCCTGCTACTGGCTGTTTTTTTTGCAGGAAGCCGGATAGGGCTTATTTCATGGGATGGATATAAGCATATCCGCAATGTAGGGGGGATTGCGGTGATAGTCATTTTCCTGGTCAACCCGATCTTTGCCAATGTTCTTCAGAACATTTTCACTGGCTATCTCTATCATCAAACCATGATGGCAAGAGAGGCGCTGATTGAAGCCGCTAAAAGTGACGGAGAAAAAATGGCAAAGCTTGAACCGTATGAAATGGCTGTTCGGGAACGCATAGAAAACGGAAGCCTGGGAAAGCTGGTAAATCGCTTTGCCGGAAGACTGAACAAGTATCCCCGACTTATTCATTATATGGATCCATTGGCAGATACATCGCTATATATCCACTACTATGCAGAATACCGGCATATCGATAGTATCAATTATGCGGGGAAAATGTATAAGCGAATTGGACTTATTCCCGAATGATCATTTCTGGAAGGTTAATAACAGGAGAGAGCCTGGCTTGGAATGGAGTTTCATTCCCATTTTATGTACCAGCTTCGCCAGGCGTGGGCTGAAAAAAGCTATCCACGGAGAGATAAAAAATAGTGTCTTTTGTGAGACACATTCCAGTCCGGCGCCGGCAGCCAGTGCGATCAATTTTTTCCGGGTGTATAATATTTCGTGCTGGTCTCTTCCCATGCGTGGGGCGAGTTTCAATTTATCCATCAGCCATTCGATCAATGGCCAGCAGCTTTTTTTGTTGGGAGTAGATATGACCAGTCTTCCCCCGGGTTTTAACAGATCCTGTATGGTGCCAAGTAGTTTAACCGCCTGTTCAGTGCTGATATGTTCAATCACTTCCAGTAAAGCGATCCTGCTGAAAGAGTTTTCATTGAACCGGATATCCTCAGTCGTTTTTTGTTCAAAGGAAAGGTTGGGTAAGCGGTAAGTATCCCTGCAAAATCCGATCGCTGATGGATTGGCGTCGATGCCCAGAACTTTTACGTCTTTATTGCCTGCAATGAAAGAAGCCAGCAACCCGGACCCGCAGCCGATATCCAATACAGTGTCTCCACTTGTCACAGCAAGCGCCGCTTTTGATTCCTCCAGGCGGGTAACATGCCAGAAACGCTGGATCCTCCCAGCTTTATAATAAGCATCATACTGGTAGGAGCCCGGGATAGGGACTTTATCACCCAACCGCTGGTTGCTCCTGCTCTTTTCTTCTTCTTTTTTCATAATTCCGTTTGATCCGGAAAACATCTTTTAAAAAACGGGTGCCGTCGCGGAAAACTTTCACCGTATTTCCATCAACGCTTCTTAATTCAACCGGTATCTTTTGAATGGTATATCTGAATTTCAAAGCGAGATAGATCACTTCAATATCAATAGCAAAACGATCCACCCTGCTCCAATCAAAGATCTTCGCTGCGGTTTTCTTCGTGAATCCTTTTATGCCGCATTGGGTATCATAAAAACCTCCTGTTACCAATATACCGAGGAAAATGGAAACAAATCGGCTGCCCCATCTTCTTAGCGGTCCGATCTTATGATAGTAAACCGACCTTTTGTCAAGCCGGTTACCTACCACAAGATCCGCTTTTCCATTGCCCAGGATATCAATGATCCGTCGGAACGAATCGAACGAATAGGGTATATCGGGATCGGTGAAAACCTGGATATCGCCATTTGCAGCACCGAAACCTTTTCGGAGGGCCTCACCTTTTCCTCTGTTCTTTTCATTACTAAGGTAGATTCCTGGAACTGTTACCAGGAGTTTTTTCAGGTCATGCTCATCCTCATCCTTGCTTCCGTCGTTTACGAGGATAATCTCGAAGGAGATATTTGATAGCTTAAGATTATCAAGGAGATAGGGGAGATTTTTTGCCAAAACAGCAGCAGAATTATAACAGGGAATGATGATACTGAGGCAGGTGGAGTTCATGAGTCGCTGCAATTTATCGAATTGGGAAGGAATGCCTGTTTATATACCTTTTCAGGTTCAAAAATTTGAAAAATCCGTTGTTTCCATTTACCTTTGCCTCCCGGAAATCCCGATAGCTACCGGGACGGGACAAACACTACCAAAGGAGGTATATTAATTATGCTGATCATCGATTCAAAAGATTGCGAAAACATTGACAAAGCGCTTAAAAAGTACAAGAAGAAATTCGAGAAATCGAAAGTATTATTGCAACTCCGTGAACGCCAAAGTTTCATGAAGCCCTCAGTAAGACGCCGCGGTGCAGTACTGAAAGCAATCTACAAACAGAAGATCGCCAGCGGTAAAATCGAAGGATAATTACCGCCCGGTAAAAATATATTAGCAAATAGCTGCCCTCGTTTTACCGGGGTAGCTATTTTTTTTATGCTATTGCGTAGCTTTATACGGTCAAATGCCAGCTACAGCCCAACATCTCATCCGGTCCTTTATCGATTACCTGAAATACGAGAAAAGGTATTCAGTCCATACTATCACTTCTTACCAGGCAGATCTTACTGAATTCATGGGCTTCCTGGAAACCCAGTTCGGCATCGTTTCTGTAAAAGATACAACACATAATTTTGTCCGCAGCTGGCTGGCTGACCTGAAAAGCAATGGGCTTGGAGCTAGGTCGATCAACCGGAAAATTTCCAGTCTTAAATCATTCTTCAAATACCAGCTTCGCACCGGGGAGATCACAACCACCCCGATGGCCCATATTATCAGTCCTAAAATGGGTAAGCGCCTGCCTGTATTTGTGAAGGAAGATGATACCGGGAAAATGATCCGGGCATTGGGGCAGGCTACGGATAGCTGGAAAGCGCTCAATGCCAAAATGCTAATATATATTTTCTATGCCACGGGGATGCGGTTGAGTGAACTCATCAACCTGAGGGAAAAACAGGTGGATTTCTCCCGGTCACAGGTGAAAGTACTGGGTAAAGGCAATAAAGAAAGGAGCATTCCGCTAAGCCCGGAACTGGTGGAACATATCCGCGATTACCAGCAGCTGAAAAAAAAGGAGTTTGAAAAAACGGATGATTTTCTCCTGGTAACAGAGAAAGGGAAAAAAATATACCCCAAATACGCCTACCTGCTGGTGAACCAGGTTTTAGGCCAGGCCGCTACCCTGGATAAAAAAAGTCCACACGTGCTGCGACATAGTTTCGCTACCCACCTGATGAACAACGGGGCCGACCTTAACGCGGTGAAGGAGCTGCTGGGACACAGTAATTTATCCGCCACACAGATCTACACCCATAATACCATCGAAAAGCTGAAAAATGTGCATAAAAAAGCACATCCCAAAGCCTGAAATTCAACCCCGGGATACAATAAAATTTAGCAGAATTTTGTTTGGGAAAACCTCCTGTTTGCAGTAACTTGAATGCAGACAAAAGGACCAAACCCTACAGAAAAGGCTTAAAAGTTCTTTACTTATTGTTTCACTTAAACAAGATGACTATGAACGTAAACATTCAATCTGTTCATTTCGATGCAGACAGTAAATTGCTGGGGTATGTAAAACGTAAGCTGGAAAAACTAAGCAATTACAACGACAGGATCATCCAGGTAAATGTGTTCCTGAAACTCGACAATGTGGTTCATGCTATCAAAGACAAGATCGCCGAGATCAGGGTACATGTACCCCGGCGTAATTTTTTTGTAAAATCAACCAGTAAATCATTTGAGGAATCGTTTGATGACGCACTCGATTCCATGGTAACACAAATAAAGAAAAATAAAGAAAGAAAAGCCGCTTAAAAAGTTCAAGACCTCTACGGAGGTCTTTTTTATTTGCACCCATCTGCAAATACCCTGGTTATTCATTTACTTTTATTTTCCCCGGATCTGCTGCTGTTCTGTAGGGCAGGACTTATGAAAAGAAGTGCAAAGTTACCGGAAAGGAATGTCCATTCTGGTAGCGGAATGAGGAAGGCCGGTTCAAAAAAGCAGATTTTGAAATTACCGGGGTAGGTTCTCGGGGTTATTCACAACTAACTGAGAACAAGCAAAAATTTCCCGTTCTCAAAATTTTTCCAATTATCAAATTCCCTTACCTTTGCCTCCCCAATAAATGGGGGTAGTTCTTTATTGTTTGGACCGTCCTGGTATCCTGAGCACTGACGAGATAAAGCGGAAGCTTTTTGGCGATAGTTGCGGCCCACGGGCCGGGAGAAAAAGGCGGGCATTTTTGAATGCCACTTTAGCTCAGCTGGTAGAGCAACTGATTTGTAATCAGTAGGTCGTTGGTTCGATTCCGACAAGTGGCTCACTAAGAGCTAATAGCTATTAGCTGTTAAAGGGGCAGATGGCCGAGTGGCTAAAGGCGACAGACTGTAAATCTGTTCTCTCACGAGTACGGAGGTTCGAATCCTTCTCTGCCCACATTGTTTATAGCTTTTTTATCTGCTGTAGCTTTTATAGTGAAAGCATAAGTGAAAGCGGACGTTCTTTGATAGTTGAAGATTGAAAATCGGGTATTGATCAATATGCAATATTCAATATACAATATTCAATAAAAGCGGGAGTAGCTCATTTGGTAGAGCGGTAGCCTTCCAAGCTTCAGGTGGCCGGTTCGAGCCCGGTCTCCCGCTCAAGAAGAGAGTCATCAGTCAAATGAGTCAGATGAGAAGAGATTTTACCCATTTGACCAATATGACCCACTGACCGCAATGACTCATTAATAGCCGTTGTAGCTCAGTGGTAGAGCACTTCCTTGGTAAGGAAGAGGTCAAGGGTTCAATTCCCTTTAACGGCTCAAGATTTTTGAAAGAAAAAAGTTATAGCTCAGTAATAGAGCATCCCGCTGGAAAGCGGGAAGGTCAAGGGTTCAATTCCCTTTAACGGCTCAAGATTTTTGAAAGAAAAAAGTTATAGCTCAGTAATAGAGCATCCCGCTGGAAAGCGGGAAGGTCAAGGGTTCTCCCGAAGGTTCGAGACCCTTTAACGGTTCAACAAAAAAAAGCTGGCAAAATACCGGCTTTGTATAAAACAGTAATTAATAAAACACAACCTAAAAACAGATAACGATGGCAACTAAAGAAACATTCAAGAGGGACAAACCCCACGTTAACGTTGGTACTATCGGTCACATTGACCATGGTAAGACCACTTTAACTGCTGCTATTACTACCATTCTTGCCGGAAAGGGTATGGGAAACACAGCAAAAAAATATGACGAGATCGATGCGGCTCCTGAAGAAAAGGAAAGAGGTATCACTATCAATACGGCTCACGTTGAGTACCAAACCGCAAATCGTCACTATGCTCACGTTGACTGCCCCGGGCACGCTGACTATGTGAAGAACATGATCACAGGTGCTGCGCAGATGGATGGTGCTATCCTGGTTGTGGCTGCTACTGACGGACCTATGCCTCAAACAAAAGAACATATCCTGCTGGCCCGCCAGGTGGGTGTTCCCAAGATTGTGGTATTCATGAATAAAGTTGACCTTGTTGATGATCCTGAACTGCTGGAACTGGTAGAAATGGAGATCCGCGACCTGCTGACCTTCTACGGTTTTGATGGTGCTAATACGCCGATCATCCAGGGCTCTGCTACTGGCGCTCTTGCCGGTGAAGAAAAATGGGTAAAAGGTGTTGAAGAGCTGATGGATGCTGTTGACAGCTACATCCCGCTTCCTCCCCGTCCTGTTGATCAACCATTCCTGATGTCTGTAGAAGATGTATTCTCTATCACGGGTCGTGGTACTGTTGCTACTGGCCGTATCGAAAGAGGTCGTATCAAAGTAGGTGAAGGTGTTGAGATCGTAGGTCTTGTTGAAGCTCCGCTTACTTCTACCTGTACAGGCGTGGAAATGTTCCGCAAATTACTGGACGAAGGTGAAGCCGGTGACAATGCTGGTCTGCTCCTGCGTGGGATTGAAAAAACACAGATTCGCCGTGGTATGGTTATCTGTAAACCCGGTTCGATCACACCGCATACAGAATTCAAATGCGAAGTATACGTACTCAGCAAAGAAGAAGGGGGACGTCACACGCCATTCTTCCAGAAATACCGTCCCCAGTTTTATTTTCGTACAACGGACGTAACGGGTGAAGTGGAACTGGCTGCTGGTACTGAGATGGTTATGCCTGGTGATAACACATCACTGACCGTGAAGCTGATCCAGCCGATCGCGATGGAGAAAGGTTTGAAGTTTGCGATCCGGGAAGGTGGCCGTACAGTGGGCGCCGGACAGGTTACGGAGATCTTGAAATAATACGATCAGATAGCTTTAAGCTTTTAGCTAATAGCCTAACGCTTTAAGGGGAAAAAAGCTATCTTTGAGACATAATGTTAAAAGCTATTGGCTACCCGCTAATAGCTTTTAGCTTTCCTACGGGCATGGTCCCGCCGTTGGCGGGATACGGGTCCAAATAAATACGGGCATGGTGCAACGGTAGCATACGGGTCTCCAAAACCTTTGATCTGGGTTCGAATCCTAGTGCCCGTGCAAAGTAATTTGTACAACAAGTTCCGCGACAGCGGAATGCTAAACTAAAATTGAAATGAATAAGATCGCTCATTATTTCAGGGATTCTTACAAAGAACTGGCAGAAAAAGTAAGCTGGCCCAGCTGGACACAATTACAGCAGTCCACGATGATCGTGCTGGCGGCCACCCTGGTGATCACTGCTATCGTGCTTGCCATGGATACGGCTATCGGTAACGGTCTCAAGTTTTTTTATAAAATACTTTTCTAAGTCATGGAAGCAACAACTACAACAAATACGGAGAACATCCAGCTGGAAGATACAAAATGGTTTGTGCTGCGGGTGGTGAGCGGCAAGGAAAAGAAAGTAAAGGAATACCTCGACAAAGAGATCTCCCGTGGCGGATGGCAGCAGGTAAAACAGGTTTTTCTTCCCGTGGAAAAAGTTTATAAAGTGGCCAACGGTAAAAAGGTCATGCGGGAAAGGAACTACTATCCCGGCTACGTGATGATCGAGATTGCCAATGGTAAATTGACTGATGACCTCCGTGATATCATCAAGAATACCCCTAGCGTAATCCATTTCCTGGGTAAGGAAAATCCCATCGCCCTCCGTAAGGCAGAAGTGAACAAGATGCTGGGTAAAATGGATGAAATGGCGGAGGCGGGCGGCGTCAGTATGAGCGAGCCCTTTATCGTCGGGGAAACTATCAAGATCATCGAAGGACCTTTCAACGATTTCAATGGTGTGATCGAAGAAGTGAACGATGAAAAGAAAAAATTAAAGGTAACGGTAAAGATCTTTGGTCGTTCTACCCCCGTGGAACTGAACTATATGCAGGTCGAAAAGATCAGCTGATTTTATAAATATATTCGGGTTCAAGCCATCCAGAAGGGTGGCTTTTTCGTTTTTAAGGGTAAGCTGGCTGACAATTAATGTCATTCTGTGCAATTAGCTTTACCCTGTTCTTAATTTACCTCAACCTGCATCTATGAAACCTCTTATTATTTTCCTGTCAGGAATCCTGCTTTTTGTTTCCTGCAGCAAGGACAAAGACAATCAACCGCTTTACGCAGAAGCCCGGTATACCGTTACGATTACAGGCAAATGGTCCGCTCCTGCCTTTACCGTGCCTGGAGGAGCTCATTATACCACGTTTGCGGGAATGATACATAACAGCAATGCGAGTTTATGGAAAGAAGGTACAATGGCCAGCCATGGAACAGAATTTATGGCCGAAACGGGGAATGTTTCGGGTTTACTGAACGAAGTGGATTCCATGATCGCTGACAGGTCGGCGGTTTCACTGCTTCTTTTTTATGGTCCTACTGTGACAGGAAGCCGGGCAACTAATTTCTCCTGCAGTAATAATTATCCACTGGTCAGTTTTGGCGCAATGCTTGGCCCCACACCTGACTGGTTTGTGGGGGTAAGTAATATCAGCCTTTATAATAACGGATGGGTCAGTGATACGACTATTAACCTCTATGCCCTGGATGCAGGTACAGAAGAGGGAAATGTATTTGCCTATAATAATCCTCCAACGGTCCCCCTGCAGAACATACACATCCTGCAGGCGACGGAAGCCACAGTATTGGCTAATGGGAATCCTGTTTTAGCCCCTATCGCGACTGCGAGATTTCGCAAACAGGACTGAATAAAGTGAAAAAAGATCCTTAAAACCTTTGCCTAACCGCTGTTTCCCCCTATCTTTGCCGCCCCAATTAGTTCTTTTCATCCGCCGAAGTCCTGATAGATCGGGACGAAGGCGAGTCTGTTAGTTTAAAAGTCTGACAGTCAATGGATGGTCGCCTTTGCCAAAGCTATGGCGACCGCAGTTGGGAGACCAAGTAGTCAAAACGAAAGGTCGTTAAAACCAAAAAAAAATAAAATGGCAAAAGAAATTAGTGGCTTTGTAAAGCTGCAGTGTAAGGGTGGCCAGGCCAATCCCGCACCTCCGATCGGTCCGGCGCTAGGTTCCAAGGGTATCAATATCATGGAATTCTGCAAACAGTTCAATGCAAGAACACAGGACAAAATGGGAAAAGTAATCCCTGTATTAATCACAGTTTATACGGACAAGAGTTTTGACTTTGTACTCAAAACACCCCCCGCAGCAGTACAACTGATGGAAGCTGCCAAGATCCAGAAGGGTTCCAAAGAAAGTAACCGTGCTAAAGTTGGTAAGGTAAACTGGGAACAGGTAAAGGCGATCGCCGAAGACAAAATGCCCGACCTGAACTGCTTTACCGTAGAAAGCGCCATGAAAATGGTTGCCGGTACTGCGCGCAGTATGGGCCTGAACGTGGAAGGTAAAGCCCCCTGGGAAAATTAATTATTTATCCCGGGCATTGCTCCGGGAGCGAATCCTAAAAAGAATTAAAATGGCATTCATCAGTAAAAAAAGAAAAGTTGCGGATACAAAAGTTGACGCAAACAAATCATACACATTAAAGGAAGCGTCTGCACTGGTAAAACAGATCACTACCTGTAAATTCGACGCTTCCGTGGACCTGCATATCCGTTTGGGTGTGGATCCCAAAAAAGCCGACCAGGCTATCCGGGGCACGGTGTCACTTCCCCACGGAACTGGTAAAACAAAAAAAGTATTGGTGCTATGTACGCCTGATAAAGAAGCTGAAGCAAGAGCAGCCGGCGCGGACTACGTGGGCCTGGAGGAATTTGTGACCAAGATCGAAGCTGGTTGGGTAGATGTAGATGTGATCATCGCTACTCCATCCGTGATGCCGAAGATCGGTAAGCTGGGTAAAGTATTAGGTCCGAGAAACCTGATGCCGAACCCCAAAACAGGAACGGTGACCAATGATGTGGCAAACGCTATCAATGATGTGAAAGGTGGTAAGATCGCTTTCAAGGTAGATAAAGTAGGAATCATTCATGCTTCTATCGGCCGCGTAAGCTTCACTCCCGAAAAGATCGCCGAGAACAGCCAGGAGCTGATCAACGCGATCCTTAAAGCAAAGCCTTCTTCTTCCAAAGGAACTTATGTAAGAGGGGTGAGCATGGCCAGTTCAATGAGCCCGGGTATCAGCATTGATGCAAAAGCATTTGTTCACTAAACTCTTTGCTAACAGCTAACAGCTAATGGCTAATAGCTTAAAACAGATAAAATGACTAAAGATCAAAAAAACGAAGTGATAGAAGTGCTGAAAGACAAGTTCTCGCAGTATAACAACTTCTATGTTACCGATACAGAATCACTGACCGTAGCGCAGGTGGGTAAATTGCGTCGCGCTTGTTTCAGCAAGGATGTTGAAATGAAAGTAGCCAAGAACACGCTGATCAGGAAAGCGCTTGAATCACTGGACAGTGAGAAGTATGCAGGTGTGTATGATTCGTTGCACAAAGTAACGGCACTGATGTTCTCGGAGAATCCAAAGAACCCGGCCATGATCATCAGTTCTTTCCGCAAGGATACCAACGGAGAGCGACCCATACTGAAAGCAGCGTTTATCAACGGCGATGTGTACATGGGCGACAACCAGTTGAAAGCTTTGACACAGATCAAGACGAAGAATGAACTGATCGGTGAAGTGATCGGCTTGCTCCAGTCTCCTGCGAAGAGAGTACTGGCAGCTTTGTTGCATCATCACGAGCAGAAAGCAGCTGGAACAGCAACAGCAGCTACTACAGAAACAGCAGGTGGAGCGGAAGCAACAGGTGGAACAGCAACAGCAGCTACTACAGCAACAGCAGCTACTACAGCAACAGCAGGTGGGGCAGAAGCAACAGGTGGAACTGAAGCAGCGGGTGGAACTGAAGTGTCGACTGAAAAAGCACCGACAGAATAAAGTGAAAAAAGCCTCGAGCTAAGAGCTATAAGTTGCGGGCACTGCTCGAAACTCAAAACTCGAAACTCGCAGCTTCTCTATAAAACAATTTTTTTAAACTCCGCCGGAGTCAACAAACAATGAAGGCGGTAAAAATTTAAATCAAATGGCAGACGTAAAAGCATTAGCAGAAGGCCTGGTGGCCCTGACAGTAAAAGAAGTACAGGAATTAGCCGACTTCTTAAAAACAGAATATGGTATCGAACCCGCAGCGGCAGCCGTAGTAATGGCAGGTGCTGGCGAAGGTGGTGGCGCAGCCGCTGTTGAAGAAAAAACTGCTTTCAATGTAGTGTTGAAGGGCGGTGGTGCTTCTAAACTGAACGTGGTTAAGATTGTTAAAGACCTGACTGGTCTCGGTCTGAAAGAAGCAAAAGATATGGTTGACGGCGCACCCAAGACCATCAAAGAAGGCATTTCCAAAGCAGAAGCTGAAGAGATCGTAGCCAGGCTGAAAGAAGCCGGTGCTGATGTGGAGATAGCGTAATTTCAGTACTTAAATAGATTAAAGCTCTTCAAGAAAATGAAGAGCTTTTTTATTTCCTTTCCAACAAACCTCCCCGAAGAGGGACTCGTGGGGTTCTACTATTTTTCGATAGTGAGATAAGGAAGAATTTTTTTGAATACAGCATCCGTCACCGCCATTACTTTCTTTAAATCTTCTGGTTTTACAAACAGACCGTGTTCATTCCTGTAAGCAATGATAGGATTGGCCAGGGCATACCGGATATAAGGATGCGTTTTTAATTCATCAAGTGTTGCAGTATTGATATTGATCTTCCTGATCGAAGTATTTTCCAGTTTCAGCCATTGTTTTATTTTCTGGAAAGTGGAATCGGGTAAACCAAAGGTTTCACCTACCTGCTCAACGGTATAAAATCCTCCCAGTTTATCCCGGAAATTGATGATCCTCGCTGCGAGTTTGCTCCCGATCCCGGGCAAAGCGATCAACGCCGTGGTGTCAGCTGAATTGATATCAACCACCGTGTAACGGCTGGTATTGCTTTTGGGAACAGGGTTGTTCCCGTTTTCAAACCCCGTAAAATCTTTTTTTCTATCGGCTTCACCCGCTGGTTCAATTTTGATATAAGGTGCAATTCTTTCGTATTCATCCGGGAATAGCCCATAAATCCGTTGCAGGTCTTCTGGTTTCCGGAATTTTCCACCCTTGCTTAAATAATTCAGGATTGTCCGGATCGTTTTGTCACGAAAGCCTAGTTTTTTCCACCCCGGTTCTGTTAAAGTATTGGGATCAAAATAAAACAATTTGCCTTTTGGCCGGCTATTATGACCCGGGGAAGGACGATCATACTGGTAGTTGCCCATATTATCCTCATCGGATCTTTCGTACGCAGTTTTATTTTCAGCCTCCTGTTTTTCGATTTTTTCCAGGGCGGCGATCCAGGAGGTATCTGCAGGAATTGGTTTGAAACCATTACGGGGCATGGCTTCTGGGAGAAAGAATACAACCACGATCAGTAGTAATATAGTGATAACAGCGATCCTGTCCTTACGGGTAAAATTGAAATAAGCAGCCACATTTTCTTTCCAACTCACTGTTTCGATTTTCACGCAAACTAAGCCAGGTCAGGGGTCAAAAAATGGGGTTTTCCCCGGTTTTGGCGGGATTTTTGTCGGCAAGTTTTTCTTGTTTGAAAACTCAAATTCCTTACCTTTGCCATCCTTTATTTTGGCCAAATATATTTTGACATCCCAAATCATGTGTAAGTAGTTGATTTTCATAGGATTTCATTTAAAGCGAATGAAAGCCCTGTGAGTGATTTGTATGTCCTGAACATTCTAAAACCGTTTATACGCATATGTCTTCAACTAAAGTGAACTCAAGAGTGGATTTCGGTAAGATCAAGCACCTGGCTGAAACGCCCGACCTTCTTGAAGTACAGATCCAATCGTTCAAAGAATTCTTCCAGTTAGAAACCACGCCGGACAAACGTAATATCGAAGGTTTGTTCCGTGTGTTCAAAGAGAATTTTCCGATCACTGATACGAGAAACATTTTCGTACTGGAGTTCCTGGATTACTTTATTGACCCGCCCCGCTACACCATCGAAGAGTGTATGGAAAGAGGGCTTACCTATGCCGTTCCGCTTAAGGCAAAACTCCGCCTGAGTTGTAATGACGAAGAACACGTCGACTTCCAGACGATCGTGCAGGACGTATTCCTCGGCAATATCCCATACATGACACCCCGGGGTACATTCGTGATCAACGGTGCTGAAAGGGTGGTGGTATCACAACTGCACCGTTCACCGGGTGTATTTTTTGGCCAATCTGTTCACCCGAACGGTACCAAGATCTACTCTGCCAGGGTGATCCCTTTCAAAGGAGCCTGGATGGAATTTGCAACGGACATCAACAACGTGATGTACGCGTATATCGACCGCAAGAAAAAATTCCCGGTCACTACATTGCTGCGTTCCATTGGTTACGAAACAGACAAGGATATCCTGGAGCTGTTTGGTATGGCTGATGAAGTGAAAACAGATAAGAAGACCTTAGGAAAATATATCGGCAGGCGTTTAGCTGCCCGTGTACTTCGCACATGGGTGGAAGATTTCGTGGATGAGGACACCGGCGAGGTCGTTTCGATCGAACGAAACGAGATCGTGATGGAGAGAGATACCGTGCTGGATGAAGAAGCGATCAGCACCATTGCGGAAATGGATGTGAAAAGCGTATTCATTCAACGCGAAGATGTGGGTGGTGATTATGCGATCATCTACAACACGCTGAACAAGGATACTTCCAACAGCGAGCTGGAAGCGGTGCAATTCATCTACCGCCAGTTGCGTGGAGCCGATGCACCGGATAACGAAACAGCCCGTGGTATCATCGACAAATTATTCTTCAGCGATAAGCGTTATGACCTCGGCGAAGTGGGTCGTTATAAGATCAACCGAAAATTGAATGTTGATCTGCCCCTCCAGAAGAAAACGCTGACAAAAGAAGATATTATCCTGATCGTTAAATACCTCGTTCGGCTGACCAATGGTAAGGCCGAGATCGATGATATCGATCACCTGAGCAACCGCCGGGTACGTACGGTAGGCGAACAATTATATGCACAGTTTGGTGTGGGTCTTGCCCGTATGGCCAGGACGATCCGTGAAAGAATGAACGTAAGGGACAACGAGGTGTTTACCCCGGTTGACCTGATCAATGCAAGAACCTTATCATCCGTGATCAATTCCTTCTTTGGGACATCACAGTTGTCACAGTTTCTTGACCAGACCAATCCGCTCTCAGAAATAACGCATAAGCGTCGTATCTCCGCACTCGGGCCAGGTGGTCTGAGCCGGGAGAGAGCAGGTTTCGAGGTGCGTGACGTACACTACTCCCACTATGGCCGTCTTTGTACGATCGAAACACCGGAAGGTCCTAACATCGGTCTGATCTCCACGCTTTGCGTGCATGCCAAGATCAATGACATGGGCTTTATTGAAACGCCTTATAGGAAAGTACACGAAGGAAAAGTGAATATGAAGGAGCTGAGTTTCCTGAGTGCAGAAGAAGAGGACCTCGCAAAGATCGCGCAGGCTAATACACCGCTTGACGAAAAAGGTAATTTCAAAGAAGAGAAGATCGTCAGCCGCGAGACGGGTGACTTCCCGATCCTCGATAAGAATGATGTGGAATACATGGACGTAGCGCCTAACCAGATCGTTGGTCTTAGCGCTTCCCTGATCCCCTTCCTCGAGCATGATGATGCCAACCGTGCCCTGATGGGTTCGAACATGCAACGCCAGGCCGTTCCACTGATCCGTCCCGATGTGCCGATCGTTGGTACAGGACTGGAAGGCAAAGCAGCCCGTGATGCAAGGATCCAGATCCACGCTGATGGAAATGGTGTGGTGGAATTCGTGGATGCCAACGAGATACATGTACGTTACGACCGTGACGCACAGGAAAAACTCGTGAGCTTTGAAGATGACCTGAGAATTTATAGACTCACCAAGTTCATCAAGACCAATCAGGAAACCTGTATCAACCTGAATCCTGCTGTGAAGAAAGGGCAGAAAGTGAAAAAAGGCGATTTCCTGACCGAAGGTTATGCTACACAGAATGGTGAGATCGCACTGGGTAAGAACCTGAAAGTGGCCTTCATGCCATGGAAAGGTTACAACTTCGAGGATGCGATCGTGATCAGCGAAAGAGTGGTAAAAGAAGATATGTTCACTTCCGTGCATATTTCCGAATATGAACTGGAAGTAAGAGATACAAAACTGGGTGAAGAAGAACTGACACCGGATATCCCCAACGTTTCCGAGGAAGCTACCAAAGACCTTGATGAGAATGGTATCATCCGTATCGGGGCACAGGTGAAAGAAGGAGATATCCTGATCGGAAAGATCACACCAAAAGGAGAAAGCGATCCAACACCTGAAGAGAAGTTATTGCGTGCGATCTTCGGTGATAAAGCCGGTGACGCGAAAGATGCCTCCCTGAAAGCACCGAATGGTGTGGAAGGCGTGGTGATTGGCAAGAAATTATTCCAGCGTGCCAAGAAAGACAAGAATGGCAAAGTGAGAGAGAAAGCGATGATCGAGAAGCTGGAAAAAATGCACGAGAAGAATGAGGCCGACCTGATGGAAGTGCTGCTGGAAAAACTGGGAACATTACTTGCCAGCCATGTTTCAGCCGGTGTAGCCAACAATTTCGGCGAAGTACAGATCGGCAAAGGCGCCAAGTTCACCGAGAAGAACCTGCGGGGACTTGATTATGCCAATATCAACCCGCTGGGCTGGACAAGCGATAAGAAAGTTGATGACCAGATCAATACACTTTTGCACAACTATAATATCAAGTTCAACGAAGAGCTTGGTCGTTATAAAAGAGAGAAGTTCAACATCAGTATCGGTGATGAATTACCTGCCGGTGTTTTGAAACTCGCGAAAGTTTATCTCGCTGTTAAGCGTAAGCTGAAAGTGGGAGATAAGATGGCGGGTCGGCACGGTAACAAAGGTATTGTTGCAAAGATCGTTCGCCAGGAAGATATGCCATTCCTCGAAGATGGAACACCGGTGGATGTGGTATTGAACCCATTGGGTGTACCAAGCCGTATGAACCTTGGCCAGATCTATGAAACGATCCTTGGCTGGACAGGTGAGAAACTGGGGCTGAAATTCTCTACCCCGATTTTCGATGGTGCATCGGTTGATGAAATAGCCAGCTATTGCGAACAGGCAGATATTCCGATGTACGGTCACACTTATTTATATGATGGTGAGACAGGAGAAAAATTCCACCAGAAAGCAACAGTAGGCATCATTTACGTGATCAAGCTTCACCACATGGTGGATGACAAGATGCACGCCCGTTCGATCGGGCCATACAGTCTTATCACGCAGCAGCCACTGGGAGGTAAAGCCCAGTTCGGAGGTCAGCGTTTTGGTGAGATGGAAGTATGGGCACTGGAAGCTTATGGCGCATCAAATATTCTCCAGGAATTATTGACCATTAAGTCGGACGATATCATCGGCCGTGCAAAAACTTATGAGTCGATCGTAAAAGGAGAGAATGTGCCAAGAGCGGGTGTACCGGAGTCATTCAATGTACTGGTGCATGAACTGAGAGGTCTTGGATTGGATCTCAAATTTGAATAATGACAAGCTGCTGGCTATTAGCTGTTAGCTGTTAGCCGGGCTTTCATGAAAATTATTTTCTTAATAAATGTCTTTAAGCTAAATGCTAAAGGCTAACAGCTAAAAGCTCATATAAACATGGCTATCAGAAAAGAAAATCGTCCCAAAGCGGCTTTTTCAAGGATCACCATCGGTCTTGCTTCACCGGATACTATCCTGGAAAGAAGCTATGGTGAAATATTAAAGCCCGAAACGATCAACTATCGTACCTACAAACCGGAAAGAGATGGTTTGTTCTGCGAAAGGATCTTTGGCCCGGTAAAGGATTATGAATGTGCCTGCGGTAAGTACAAGCGTATCCGTTACAAAGGGATCGTCTGTGACCGTTGCGGTGTGGAAGTAACAGAGAAGAAAGTTCGCCGGGAGCGGATGGGTCATATCAAACTGGTAGTACCCGTGGTGCATATCTGGTATTTCAAATCATTACCGAATAAGATCGGTTATTTATTGGGCGTAAGTTCAAAGAAACTTGAGACGATCGTGTATTACGAACGTTTCGTGGTCATACAATCCGGTATCCGTGCAGACAAGGGACAAAATCCTGGTGACCTGCTCACAGAAGAGGAATACCTGGATATCCTGGACACCTTACCAAAGGACAACCAGTACCTGCCGGATGATGATCCCAATAAGTTCATCGCCAAGATGGGTGCGGAAGCAGTGCATGATATGCTCCAGCGCATCGATCTTGACCAGTTATCATTTGATCTAAGAAATGCAGCGGCGACCGAAACTTCACAACAACGTAAAGCAGATGCTTTAAAGCGTTTGAGCGTGGTAGAAGCCTTCCGTGATGCCAATACACGTATCACCAACCGTCCGGAATGGATGGTGATGCAATATATTCCTGTGATTCCACCCGAGCTGCGCCCATTAGTTCCCCTGGATGGTGGTCGTTTCGCGTCTTCCGACCTGAATGATCTCTATCGTCGTGTTATTATCCGTAATAACCGTTTGAAAAGATTGCTCGAGATCAAAGCGCCTGAGGTCATCCTTCGTAACGAAAAAAGGATGTTGCAGGAAGCGGTTGACTCCTTATTTGATAATAGCCGTAAATCCAATGCTGTAAAAGCAGAAGGTGGAAGGGCATTGAAATCACTGAGTGATGTACTGAAAGGTAAACAAGGCCGTTTCCGCCAGAACCTGCTTGGTAAAAGGGTTGATTATTCCGGCCGTTCTGTTATCGTGGTAGGTCCTGAACTGAAACTGCATGAGTGTGGTCTGCCAAAAGATATGGGTGCTGAATTGTTCAAGCCATTCATCATCCGCAAACTGATCGAAAGAGGTATTGTAAAGACTGTGAAATCCGCCCGGAAACTGGTAGATAAGAAGGAAGCCGTGGTTTGGGATATCCTGGAGAATATATTGAAAGGGCACCCGATCATGCTGAACCGGGCCCCCACGCTTCACCGGTTGTCGATCCAGGCTTTCCAGCCGAAACTGATCGAAGGTAAAGCGATCCAGCTCCACCCATTGGTTTGTACTGCCTTCAACGCCGACTTTGACGGTGACCAGATGGCTGTTCACGTACCACTGAGTCATGCTGCGATACTCGAAGCACAGTTGCTGATGTTGGCTTCACATAATATCCTGAACCCGCAGAACGGTACACCGATCACCCTTCCTTCACAGGACATGGTATTGGGACTGTATTATATTACCAAGGGTAAAAGGACAAATGATACCGAGACACTGAGAGGTGAGGGTAAAGCATTTTATTCCGCGGAAGAAGTGATCATCGCCTATAACGAAGGTGTGATTGACATGCATGCCTGGATTAAAGTAAAAACGAATATCCGTAACGCTGATGGATTGCTGGAACATAAAATGATCGAAACAACTGTTGGTCGGGTGATATTCAACCAGCATGTTCCCGCAGAAGTTGGATTTGTAAATACCTTATTGACAAAGAAGAATCTCCGGGAGATCATCGGTGATATCATCAAGATCACCAATGTACCCAAGACCGCTAAATTCCTGGATGATATCAAGACGCTTGGTTTCCGTACCGCTTTCCAGGGTGGATTATCCTTCAGCATCAATGACCTGATCATCCCGGATGTGAAGGAAGAATTGCTGGATAATGCAAAAGGTGAAGTAGATGAAGTGTGGGAAAGTTACAACGTAGGTCTTATTACCAACAACGAACGCTATAACCAGATCGTTGACATCTGGAGCCGTGTGGATACAAGGATCACAGAATCACTGATACGTGAATTGGCCAATGACAGGCAGGGTTTCAACTCTGTTTACATGATGCTGGATTCCGGTGCGAGGGGTTCCAAACAGCAGATCAAACAGCTGGCTGGTATCAGGGGATTGATGGCCAAGCCAAGAAAATCCGGTTCTACCGGCAGCGAGATCATCGAGAATCCGATCCTTTCCAACTTCAAAGGCGGACTGAACGTATTGGATTACTTTATCTCTACCCACGGTGCACGTAAAGGTCTCGCGGATACGGCCCTTAAAACAGCCGATGCCGGTTACCTGACCCGTCGTTTGGTTGACGTGGCCCAGGATATGGTTATTACAGAAGAGGATTGCGGAACACTGCGTGGTATTGCCACTTCCGCATTGAAAGATAACGAGGACGTCATTGAACCGCTGAGCGACAGGATCGCCGGCCGTACTTCATTACATGATGTGTACGATCCGATCAATGAACAGCTGATCGTAGGTGCTACTGAGGAGATAACCGTAGATGTATCAAGAAAGATCGAAGAAGCCGGTATCGAGGCAGTGGAGATCCGTTCGGTACTTACCTGCGAAAGCAAGCGCGGCGTTTGTGTGAAATGTTATGGTAAGAACCTGGCTAGCGGAAATATCGCACAGAGAGGTGATGCTGTCGGTATCATCGCTGCACAGTCGATCGGTGAGCCGGGTACACAGCTGACACTCCGTACATTCCACGTGGGTGGTGTAGCAGGGTCTGCTTCTGTAGAATCTACCCTGGCTGCGAAATTTGATGGTATGATACAATTTGATGGTCTGCGTACTGTAAGCATTGAGAATAATGCTGGTTCCAAATCACAGATCGTGATTGGCCGTACCGGTGAAGTACGTATTATTGATACCAAGAACGACCGCCTGCTGATCACCAACAATATTCCTTATGGCGCAACGCTGAACGTAAAAGACGGTCAGAAAGTAAATAAGGGTGATGTGGTCTGTACCTGGGATCCGTTCAACAACGTTATCATGGCCGAGATCAATGGTACCGTGAAATTCGATAACGTGATCGAGGGTGTTACTTACCGCGAAGAAGCGGATGAGCAAACAGGTCACCGCGAGAAAGTGGTTATCGAGACAAGAGACAAGACCAAGATCCCTTCTATCATTGTTGAAGGAAAGGATAAGAAATCATATAACCTGCCAACCGGAAGCCATATCATCATGGAAGAAGGTGATGATGTAAGAGCAGGACAGGTAATCGTGAAGATCCCGCGTATCCTCGGTAAGCTGAGGGATATCACCGGCGGTCTTCCCCGTGTTACGGAATTGTTCGAAGCAAGGAACCCCAGCAACCCTGCTGTAGTATCCGAGATCGATGGTGTGGTGAGCATGGGCGCTATCAAGCGGGGTAACAGGGAGATCATCATCGAAGCAAAAGATGGTGTGCAGAAAAAATACCTGGTGCCTTTGACAAGACAGATCCTCGCGCAGGATGGCGACTTCGTAAAAGCAGGTGTTCCATTAAGTGATGGCCAGATTGCACCGTTCGATATTCTTTCTATCAAAGGTCCGTTCGCTGTACAGGAGTACGTAGTGAATGAGATCCAGGAAGTTTACCGTTTACAGGGTGTGAAGATCAACGACAAGCATATCGAGTGTATCGTTCGACAGATGATGCGTAAAGTGAATATCGTTGACCCGGGAGATACCCGCTTCCTGGAAGATGACCTGACCGATAAATTCGAATTCGTAGAAGAGAATGATTTTATATACGATAAGAAAGTGGTGACCGATATAGGAGACAGCGGCAAATTGCGTGCAGGACAGATCGCTACATTGCGTGAAATAAGAGAAGAGAATTCCATCCTTCGCCGTAACGACAAAAAACCTGTCGAATACCGCGATGCGAAACCTGCCACTTCTTCTCCAACCTTACTGGGTATCACTAAGGCGTCCCTGGGTGTTCCAAGCTGGATATCTGCCGCATCATTCCAGGAAACAACCAAGGTATTGTCATCAGCCGCGATCAATGGTAAGACAGATGAAATGCTTGGCCTGAAAGAGAACGTGATCACCGGTCACCCTATACCTGCCGGTACGGGACTGAGAGAGTTTGAGAACATGATCGTAGGCAGCAAGGAAGAGTATGAATTATTGCAGTCTACCCGTGAAGCAATGGCGTTCGACGAGGAAGAATAAGCATTATTTAAGTTTATTAATGTGAATGAAATGCATAGGGGAGTAAGAATTTCTTACTCCCTTTTTTATTAGTATCGCAGGGCTGTTAAGTCTTTCATAAAGTGATTTGAATGCTTATATTTACCCGCCTATTCTAACTTATTTTGTAAAAAAGGGAAGGGATGAAAAATGGTTTGATCATATGGAATGTTGTGCTGAGCCTCGTCGCGGGCTACCTTTTATTTGCCCAATTCAATTCCAAAAAGAAAAACAGGACCACGCAGGCAAAAACTTCAAATTCCGACAGCCTGGGAGTGGACAAGCAATTCCGTATCGCTTATTTCGAAATGGATTCGGTCGCGGCGAATTTTGATATGGTGAAGGAAGTCAAAGCTGAGCTGAACAAGAAGGAAGAAGAGATCAATAATGAAATGGACAGGATGGCTAAGAACCTGCAACAGAAATATGCCTATTACCAGAACCAGGCACAGGCCGGCACCCTTTCACAGGCTCAATCTGAAGCGGCCAGTCTTGAATTGAAGAAGCTCGATGAAGATATGAAGGCAAAGAAGCAACAGTTTGACCAGGAATACAATGACTTTATGGTAAGGAGACAAAATGATATCAAGACAAAGATCGAAGGGTTCTTAAAAGAATATAATGCTACACAGGACTATTCCTATATCGTCTCCTACGAGCAGGGATTATTCTACTACAGGGATACCACATATAATATTACTGCCGATGTGATCAAAGGGTTGAATACATTGTATAAACCTAAGAAAAAATAACCTGCGTAAAAGATACCGAACGTCCTTCCATCACCCGGGGGAGGACGTTTTGATTTAGTTCAAAAAATATTGCCTTATTTTGAGGTATGGAAGACTTCAAGAAGCTTTTTGATTCCTTTGCATCATTAAAAGTGGGTGTGATAGGGGATGTGATGCTGGATACCTATATGTGGGGAAAAGTAGAGCGCATTTCACCGGAAGCGCCTGTACCGGTAGTCTCCCTTCATAAAAAGGAATACAGGATCGGGGGAGCAGGTAATGTGGCGTTGAACTGCCAGTCCCTGGGTGCAGCTGTGGCTATCTTATCAGTCAGTGGTGATGATACGGAAGGCATCCTTCTCGCAGAATTATTTGAGTCTAATAATATTGATACGTCTTATCTCGTAAAAAGTACCAACCGGATTACCACCAGCAAAACACGGGTCATCAGCCGTAACCAGCAGATGATGCGCCTGGACGCGGAAGTCACCCACGATCTTGGAGAAGAAGAGGAGAAAGCATTGTTAGCGAGTATCCAAAACTATATTTCCACGGGAGATCCTGATATCATCATTTTCGAGGATTATAACAAGGGGGTATTGACCGAGACCCTGATAAGCAAAGTGGTCACCCTTTGCAAACAGGCCGGGGTACTGACAGCCGTTGACCCCAAACGAAAGAATTTTTTTTCGTACCGCGATACGGATATCTTCAAGCCTAACCTGAAAGAGGTAAAAGAAGGACTGAACCTGCTGGTAGATGAGGTCACTCAGGCCTTGCTTGAAAATATCCACAAGGAATTACAAGAATTACTTCATCACCGGATATCTTTTATCACCCTTTCTGAGAAAGGAGTTTTTTACCAGGCAGGCAACAGGTCCAGTATCATTCCCTCGCATCTCCGCAATATCGCGGATGTTTCCGGCGCGGGAGATACCGTGATCGCCGTTGCTTCCATGGTTTACGCGGCCACCAAAAATGTACACCTGATGGCGGAGATCGCCAATATCGCGGGAGGACTGGTTTGCGAAGAAGTGGGGACCGTTACCATTTCCAGGGAACGGTTATTGCATGAATGTGAGTTACTGTTATCTTAAAATCTACGGATCATTATGTTTACTATAGTTATACACGGAGGGGCGGGCACGATCCTGAAGGGTGATATGACGGATGAAAAAGAAGCGGCGTATCGGCAGGCCCTGGAATCGGCCCTGGAAGCTGGTTATAGCCTTTTGGAAAATGGAGGATCTGCTGTGGATGCTGTCAGGGCGGCGATCGTCCGGCTGGAAGATAATATACTCTTCAATGCCGGTAAAGGTTCGGTGTTTGGAAAAGATGGCCAGCAGGAAATGGATGCCTCGATCATGGATGGAAAGAATTTAATGGCTGGCGCTGTGTCAGCTGTCAGGAATATCCGTAATCCCATTGAACTGGCCTATGCCATCATGACCAAAAGCCAGCATGTGATGCTTAACGGGCAGGGCGCTGCCGATTTTGCCAAAGTACAAGGGATCAAATTTGAACCGGATGAGTATTTCTTTTCCGAGTTCCGTCATGATCAATGGAAACAAATGCAGGGAACAGGAAAAATGGCCATGGATCATGATGTTAGGATCACGGATAAGAAATTCGGAACGGTAGGCGCTGCGGCAACTGACAGACAGGGAAATATCGCGGCGGCTACCAGCACAGGCGGTATGACCAATAAAGAATTTGGCAGGGTGGGTGACAGCCCGATTATCGGAGCAGGTACTTATGCCAACAATAAAACCTGTGCGATCAGTTGTACTGGTCATGGAGAACCGTTTATCCGTGCCGTAACCGCTTATGATGTAAGCTGCCTGATGGAATATAAAGGAATGAGTTTGCAGGATGCGATGCACCTGGTGGTTCATGATAAATTATTGAAACTGGATGGAGAAGGCGGCATGATCGGGGTGGATGCAAAAGGAAACGGTGCTATGGTCTTTAACAGCGAAGGGATGTACAGGGGGATCAGGAACAGTGAAGGAAGAAACGAGACAGCGATCTATAAGTAAGCACGGATGAATAAGTACGCAATAATCGTGGCGGGTGGTACAGGAGCAAGAATGGGGGGCCAGCTTCCCAAGCAATTCATGCTGTTGAAGGACAAACCAGTTCTCTATTATACACTAAGAACTTTTCTCGAATCATATACAGATCTCCAGGTAATACTTGTACTTCCTGTTGATCATATTGATATGGGACAGGAGATCATCGATGCTTATTTTGATAAGGAACGTGTCCGAATAACCGCCGGTGGAGATACCCGTTTCCAGTCAGTTAAAAACGGACTTGGATTAGTGGAAACAGAAAGCATCATTTTTGTACACGACGGTGTAAGATGCCTGGTGACAAAGGAGCTGATCCATCGTTGTTACGAAGAAGCAGTAAGATCAGGCACGGCCATACCCGCCATTGCCTCTAAAGACAGTACCCGGCTGGTGACAGAAGACGGAACTGATGCGATTGATCGTAACAAAGTAATGCTGGTACAAACCCCGCAGACATTTCATAGTAAAATACTCTTGCCGGCTTACCAGATCGATTATAAGGACAAGTTCACCGATGAAGCAAGCGTGGCGGAAGCATTTGGTATCAAAGTTTCACTGGTAGATGGGGAAGAAAATAATATCAAGATCACCCGGCCGGTGGATCTGCTTATTGCAGAGAAACTATTGGCGGAAAGAGATAAAAGGTGAAAGGTGGGCGAAGTGATTTTAGTAAACAATCAATAAATGTAATTCTCCCGACTTCGGTCTCCGGTCTTCCGACTTCATTTCTTCATCCATTTCATATAAAACGGCAGCCTGTTGATCTTTAAGAACGGATAAGGTTCATTCATGGCTCCGAAACCACTGTAAAAAGATGCCAGGGTGGGAATATCCGATCCTTCAAAATCCAGGAGGATATTCTTTCCCGCATGATCTTTTATAAAAGTATCGATCAGCGCATGAGATGCACCGGTGGCCCTGCTGGAAGGATGATTCCCTACAAGAATATAGTAGGCCCTGTTATGAGAAAAGAAAAAGATACAGGAAGCAAGTAGTGTTTTTTCGGCCGATTCAATGCCATACACAGCGGTCATTTTCTTTTCATCCAACTGTTGGTATAGTTTACGAAAATTCTCCAGGTTTTCTGCCGACTCGCGACTATAACTTTTCATATGTTGCACAGCAAGATCGATCACATTTTCAACAGGAATGTTTTTTGTCGCTGTACAACCCGTTTGTGCCGCTTTTTTGATATTGCGGCGGGTATTTTCATTGTTGCCACTGTATAATTCTTCATAGGGTTTGCCCAGGAGGAGCGTATAATTTTTTCTTGACCTGGATAAGCCTGCAGGAATCCCATCTGTATTGCCGTAATTCAAAGGAATTTCCACCAGCCGGAAAGAATTTGGGATCGCTTCGATAAAATCATGAATTGTTTTTCCAGTAAGTCCTTGTCCAAATACACCCAGTTGAGCCGTCAGGAAAGGCTGGTATAAATACCTGATCCCATACTTATTGTTCCAGGTAAGCGGCATCACGGCTTCATAGTCATTCAGTACCAGTCCATCCCAGTTCTTTGCCATCTGGTCGAGATAGAAAGAATAGCTGTAAATAAGCCCATTGGGGGCATTTTCAATGCAACGATCCCATTTGGTCCTGTCAATTTCTTTACCATGAACATATCGTATGGCCGGATCGCTCATCAGAAATTAAGATTGCGGTCGATTTTCCTGAAACTGAAATTGGAGATATCGATGGAGAAAGAGATCTTCTTACCCAGCCGCTCATTTTTGGCAATGGTGGAAAGGATATAATCTTTATACACGGAACTATAGAGCAAAGGCAGGTAGATATTCACTGTTTCCTTTAAAAAAGATAACTGGATACCTGCATCAAACAAAAAACGGTCCGTTTCCGCATCCTGTTTCCACGCATCGGCGTGAGTGCCGATATCCAGGAAGAGCTTTAGGGGTATCTTAAAAGGCAAAGCACTTAGTGGATTGATTGCATTTGGGATCGTGCTGGTGAAATTCGCCGCGATAAGCCAGTCATCTGTTTTAGCCACTTTATCGGCAAGCAGGTCGGTCCTTACCTTGAAAGCGCCATCCCTGACCATGATCTGCTGGCTGGTCAACCCTTCAAATTTATTGCGCCCGATAAAATAATCGCTGTAAGAATAATCCTCATAGCCATTGGCGCCCGTCATATTAAGATGGTAGCGGTCGGTGGCAAATTGCTTGCTAATGGTCTTCGGACTTGTATAAAAAAACTTGCCCCCGAATAAACGGACATTCAGTCCCCCGTTCTTCGGGTAATTGAAAAAATAATTTCCCGTAAAAGCGGCCCTGGCAAAATGCTTTCCCTGCTCGATCTTTAATTCGGCACGATAAGGATAAAGAACCCGGTTATTTTCAATTACAAATTGTAATTGGTTCAGGGTCCTGTTTTCACTGATGGTCCGGTATTTATTGCTGATGGTCGTATCGGGGCCAGGCAGGGTTATGACCGTATCCCGGTAAAAGCGCAAGCCCTCTTCGCTGATGAGGAATGATTTGAATTGGATATAGCGGTAAAAACTGCTGCGGGGATCCTTTTCTTTTAATGTCAGCCGGATACCCGGAACGATCTTCCGGAATCCAAAAAAGTTCTTATTACCGCCCGCATCGGTAAACTGGTCAGCCGTAAAAGTTGATGCGCTGATGCCAGGCTCTATCTTCCTGAATATCCCATCAGTAAAAAAACTATAACTGGCAAAGCCTATACCCGTAAAATTTTTGGTGCCTGTGGCATACATCGGCGCCAGGAAGAACTGGAATTTTGAAGGCGGTAGTTTTACATTGGTCACAAAAATACCGGCCATAAATTTATCGTAACTGTTCACCCCGATGGCGGGTCCGAAAATATAAAGATCTTTTACCGGTTTCTTTGCATAGCCATCCAGTGCTTTGATATTGAAAAGGAATACTGCTTTATTACCTTTCCGTTGCTGGTTAGGCAGCAATCCTTTTTTTGTTGTGTAAGAAAAAATGGAGTCAAGTCCACGGCCTGTACTTTCTTCGAGTGATCTTTTAAAATCTTCTGGTTGCGGGTGCTTGAACTGCCAGCGGCGGTAGTATTCCTGCATGGCCGCGTTGAATGTTTCCGTTCCTAGTTGGGATTCCAGGTAACGCATCCATTCGGCCGTCTTGTAATAGGCGACCAGCCCATAATTCAGGTCGCTGTATTTTTCTGAAGGCAGTTCGATCGGCTGATCTGTTCTCTCGATCGTGGTTGTTTCTAATAATATGCGAAATAATTGTGACTGGCTGCCATGCCGGGCTATTTTGTATTTTTCATCGTAATAACTATTGAGTCCTTCATCCATCCACGGATGTTCTCTTTCGTTGCTGGCCAGTATGCCGTAAAACCAGTTATGACCAATCTCGTGGGCGATGGTATGATCAAGCGATTTAGGATCAGCATCAGGGGATATTACCGTGATGGTCGGGTATTCCATTCCGCCGCCAAAACTTTCAGGTCCCTGCACCACCTGCACAATATTATAGGGGTATTCTCCCACGAGGGAAGAATAATGGCGGGTAGCTTCTTTTGCATAAGCTACGCTCTTGCCCCATGTCTCTTTGTACTGTGGTGTATAATAGGTGGCGACGGTAATTATTTTACCGGATGCAAGCCGGCAGCTGTCCTGGCTTACGATAAAACGTTTATCCGCAAACCAGGCGAAGTCATGGATATTATCCTGTTTGAATGTAAGTGTTTTTGTTTCTTTTTCTGATTCGGGGAATAACTGGTAAGTCGTTTTTAATTGATCCCCATTGTTCTTCTCTTTTCTCTTGACCGGTTCCCAGGTATAGGTTGATCTTGTTTTCAGCCATTCTTTCTCATCCGCATTTTGCAATTCACCAGTGGCGGCCACCACATAATTCTTCGGAACAGTGATGCTGACATCGAAACTGCCAAACTCACTGTAATATTCTCCCTGGTCGAGATAGGTCATGGGGTGCCAGCCTTTGCTGTCATATACGGCCGGCTTTGGATACCATTGTGTTGCCTGGTAACTCTGGCCATCATGGCCGCCTCTTGAAAAATTGTAAGGCAGCTTTACATGAAAAGGGGTGCTGATATTTATTTTTTGACCAGGAGGTAAGGGAGAGGGCAGAATGATCTTCAGGATATCTATATGCTCCGGGTGATCTTCTGTTTGCGCCGTGACATTATTCACTTTGAAATCGAGCCGGTTGATAAATCCTTTTTGTTCTTTATCGGAAAAATAAAAATCGGTACTCCCATTTTCCAGGGCCTGGTCGGTATAAGCTGTTTTATCGTTCTTATAGGCGTTGGGCCAGCAATGAAACCAGATATATTTTAAGGTGTCGGGAGAGTTATTGGTATAGCTGATCTTTTCGAAACCGGTTAAACTATGTTCTTTATCATCCAGTGCAACATCGATGGTATAGTTGACCTGTTGTTGCCAATAGTTTTGCTGGGAATGGGAAGTGGCAAGTAGCAAGTGGGAAAGAAGGAAGAACAGGAGTTTTCTCACAGGTTAGTCTTTGAACAAAAATAATCTAAAAAGTCGAACCTCAATAATGACTGTATTAACAGCCTATACCAACACTATTCAATCTTAAATCTTCAATCTCACTTCCCCTTTCCCTTAAAAATGATCCGCAGCGTATGGATCATTATCTTGAAATCAAGGGCCAGTGATATGTTTTCAATATACAGCAGATCGAATTTGCTGCGTTCCGCCATTTCTTCCACGTTCTCCGCGTAGCCAAACTGCACCATGCCCCAACTGGTGAGACCGGGTTTTACTTTCAGCAGGTATTTATAATAAGGAGTGATGCGAATGACCTGGTCGATATAAAATCTTCTTTCCGGTCTGGGTCCCACCAGGCTCATTTCGCCAAGAAGAATGTTGAGGAGCTGGGGTAATTCATCCAGCCGCCATTTACGCATGGTCTTTCCCCATTTGGTGATACGGTTATCTGCATCGGAAGAAAGTGCCGGGCCATATTTTTCGGCATCGTCCTCCATAGACCTGAATTTATACATCCGGAAAGCAGCCCCTTTATAACCAATCCTTTCCTGTGAATAAAATACGGGCCCCCTGGAAGAAAATTTTACCCGCAGCGCCACATATATCATCAAGGGAGAAAGTATTATCAACCCAAATAATGCGACGGTCACATCCACCAGCCGCTTGATATTCTGCTGCCATTCGGGCATCAACCCTGTTTGAAGATCTATAAGGGCCGCACCCATTACATTACTAGTTTTCACGGAACCAGAAAGAATGTCAAGCGTATTGGGCTGGATCTTTATCTCCACATCTTTTTCGCTGAGCCGGTTGATGATGTTTTCCAATACGGGCTGTTCTTTTTTTTCCATGGCCAGCACTACCAATTGTATATTATTGGCATCAATGATCCTCTCCAGATCATCTACCGAACCCAGTTTTGGGATAAGGCGGTGAATGCCGTTCTTGGCATCCCGATAGCTATCGGGATCAGGGGTAACAAAGCCTGCATAGCGGTAACCTCCGTCGTGGAGGCTTCTCTCTGTTTCTTTATAGATTCGGATCGCATTCTCCTGGCTGCCTACCATCAGTGTATTGAAAAATACGTTTCCATTCAATAACTGGCTTTTCACTTTGTTAAGCAATAACCATCTTCCAAAAAATGTAAAAATGAAGTGGAAGCCAAACAGGCAGAGAAAGGCGATATAATAATAAGAGTAACCTTTTTTTGCATCATCCAGCAAGAAGACAAAGAACAGAACGATACAGCCGATGATACTGCATACAAATGTGCTGGTGAATTCAAACAGTCTTGATTTTTTATACAGGTGCCGGTAGGCGCCCACAATGGTATACAATGCCAGCCAGCCAAGCGGAATAAGGGTAATACCCAGCCAGAAATTATTGTCGAAAAGCAATTGCCCGTTCTCGGTCACGGGCTGGTGCAATAACCACCTCCGAAAAAAGAAAAAACAGGCCCAGGCTAATGCAGCGGTAATAAAGTCAACAACTGTATACCAGGCAATGGATATTTGTGGGCCAGGTCTCATGAATGCGTGATGACATTGTTGCCGATCTTTTCCAGGATCTGGTGAGCCACATCCATGGCCATAAGGCCATCCATCTCTGATACCACTGTTTTTGTATTGTTCTCGATCGCGTTTTTGAAAGCAGTCAGCTCTTCTTTGATCGCGTTCACTTCGGGAATAACAGGATTGGCCATCGCAATGGTTTTCTTGCCACCGGGTGTTTCGATATCAAAGGCAAAAACATTGGAATCGCCTGGTTCTTTGAGCTTAATGATCTCGGTCTTTTTATTCAGGAAATCGATACCGATATAGGAATCCTTCTGGAAGAGCCGGATCTTCCGCATTTTTTTCATTGAGATCCTGCTACTGGTAAGATTAGCCACACATCCATTGTGAAATTCGATACGGACGTTGGCGATATCCGGTGTTTCGGTCATTACGCCGACACCACTGGCCGAGATGGTCTTGACATCGCTTTTTACAATACTTAAGATAATATCGATATCGTGGATCATGAGATCGAGGATGACACTGACCTCGGTGCCTCTTGGATTGAATTGAGCCAAACGATGCACTTCAATGAACATCGGGTTCAGCTTCATGTCCTTGATCGCCAGGAAAGCGGGATTGAATCGCTCTACATGTCCTACCTGGAACTTGATACCCGATTCTTCGACCAGTTTTACCAGTTCCCGGGCTTCTTCCATGGTATTGGCCAATGGTTTTTCCACGAAAACATGCTTGCCTTTCTTGATGGCTTTTTCGCAGCATTCAAAATGGTAATTGGTGGGAGCTATGACGTCAATAGCATCACATGCGTCGATGAGTGAGTCTGCGTCGAGAAAACGGGCCAGCTGGTATTTATCAGAAACTTCCCTGGCAGTATCGTCATCGGGGTCATAAAAGCCAACGAGCTCTATCCCGGGGATCTCTTTCCAGTTGTTCAAATGAAATTTTCCCAAATGGCCTACCCCGAAAACACCGATCCTGAGCATAATAATGTATTAAGGCTCAAAGATAAAGATTGACCCATGGAGATAGGGGTGAGATTTTGAACAATCTTTAGTTAGTTCAAAACAACTGACCGGTCGATATAAGAAGGATGATAGATGAAAAGACAGGAACCGTTCTTGATCGTATTGATGATTGGGCGGGAAAACTGTACCGGAACAGCAGGACATCCCTGGCTGCGACCGACAAAACCACCTGCATTGGCTCTTTCGTCAGAGACATAAGGAGCGCCATGCATGACAATGCCTCTTTCGAGTGCGTGATCATTGATCCCTCTTTCCATGCCTTCCAGTTTCAGGGAATAACCATTCTTGCCTTCATACGTGCCCTGGGTGATATAAAAACCGGGACTGCTTTTGAAAGATGATTCCTGGTTGGAAAAAGAAGTTGCCCAATCATAGCCGGTATTTCTGCCATGCGCAACAAGGGTATTGAATAATACTTTGTAATTCCGGAGATCAATCACAAAAAGCCTTTTTTTATTGCTGGGCTGCGTAAAATCAATGATCGAGATGATCGAATTATTCAACAGACGACCTTCCGCCACGAGTTTGTCAAGCCCTTCTTTGGCATAATCAAAAGCCTGCTGACTCAATCCTTTCAGACTCAGGTGCAAACTGTCATATACCGACTTTAATGCTGGCATAAAAGATTTGGGATCCGTATTGTTTGATTTTGCTGTTGAATCTGCATGGGGATGCAAAAATATCCTGTTGCCTGTTGCGGATTTCGCAAATGCAAAAGGAAGGTGCAGGAGTCCTATTACGATAGATGAGATAAGGAGATAAAATCCTTTGAATTTTTTCTTCATTGCTACTTAATCTTTAACCAGTGAGCAAATAATGTCTATCAGATACAGCCGGTTTTTTGAAGCGTTAGTAATGCGTTAAAATCATGCCAATAAAAATGCCCTGTGAATGATCACCGGGCAGCTGCGGATTTATCTAGTTTTGGGGGAACCTTTACAACGTTATTCTAATCAATCACTTAAGCCTTAACTTGTCCCTGGTTGCGAGCTGCAAAGATACTGAATGACGTGGGTTTAAATGCAATCCCCCGGTCATTTTTTAAACATCTTTTTCTACCCGTTAAGTATAATGTTTAGTAGCAGTTACGTAACTGCGATTATCCCAGCTTCTTTTTTAAATTCTCATTAATTGCTTCGAGGAATTCCTCTGTATATAGGTAATGTTCACCATGTGTAACTTTATTGCCATGGATACATACTGCGAGGTCTTTGGTCATTTTTCCTTCTTCCACCGTTTCAATACATACTGCTTCAAGCGCATGACAGAAATCGATCAGCGGCTGGTTACTGTCTAGTTTTCCACGAAAGGCCAATCCTCTTGTCCAGGCAAATATGCTGGCGATCGGGTTGGTGGAGGTAGGTTTACCTGCCTGGTGATCGCGGTAATGTCTTGTAACAGTTCCATGCGCCGCTTCAGCTTCCATTGTTTTTCCATCAGGTGTTACAAGTACGGAGGTCATTAACCCGAGTGAACCAAATCCCTGCGCGACGGTATCGCTTTGCACATCACCATCATAATTCTTACAGGCCCATACAAAATTCCCGTTCCATTTCAGTGCGCTGGCCACCATATCATCGATCAGCCGGTGTTCGTATACGATAGCTGCAGCGTCAAAAGAAGTTTTGAATTCGTTCTGGTAGATCTCTTCAAAAATATCTTTAAAGCGACCGTCGTATTTTTTCAGGATGGTATTTTTCGTGGAGAGGTATAGGGGCCATTTTTTACTGAGGGCCATATTGAAACAGCTTCTCGCAAAACCCATGATACTTTCATCAGTATTATACATGGACATCGCGACGCCATCGCCTTTGAAGTTAAATACTTCAAATACCTGGGGTTCTCCACCGCCTTCAGGAGTAAAGGTCATGGTGAGTTTGCCTTTCCCTTTGATCACTGTATCAGTAGCCCGGTACTGGTCGCCAAAAGCATGACGGCCTACAATGATAGGAGCGTTCCAGTTGGTTACCAGCCGGGGTATATTACTGATCACGATGGGCTCACGGAAAACAGTGCCATCCAGGATATTGCGGATCGTGCCATTGGGGCTTTTCCACATCTGTTTCAGGTTGAATTCTTTTACCCTTGCCTCATCGGGAGTGATGGTAGCGCATTTGATACCGACCCCAAACTGTTTAATGGCATTGGCCGAATCAATCGTCACCTGGTCATTGGTCTGGTCACGGTATTCAATTCCCAGGTCATAATATTTTATATCCAGCTCCAGGAAAGGGAGGATGAGCTTGTCCTTGATAAATTTCCAAATGATACGGGTCATTTCATCCCCGTCCAGTTCCACCACGGGGTTCGCTACGTTGATTTTTTTTGCCATAAAAAGGTTTGTTTTTATACCTGACTGATTAACAGGGTGGCAAATCTACAATCATTCCGGGATGTGACCTAAGTCCTGTTTTAGTAACCCCGCTGGCTGGAACTTTGGTGGGAATTTTACCAGTTGATTTAAGTCAATTAAAAGATGTAACTTATATGGTTAATACGAACATGGACCCTTTAAAATCATTCAGGGAATACCTTAACAAATTCACTGATCTGACAGAAGCTGAATTTGATCAGCAACTATTGCCTGTCTGTAAAGTTAGACGCTTTGGTAAAAAGGAGATCCTTACAAAAGAGGGAGAAGTGGAGAATCATTTCAATTTTATTGCCAAAGGTCTTATCCGCAAGTATTATAGAAAAGGCAGCCACGAAATCAATACGCAGATCTCTATCGAAGGCCACCTGATCGTCAGCCAGGAATCTTTTCACAGCCGCCTGCCTTCCGAATATTTTATTGAGACGATCGAACCCAGCACGGTTGTTTCCATTACGCATGATGACCTGGAGAAAGTATATTCATCTTCTCACCGGATGGAACACCTCGCAAGATTGCTGATCACTTACGCGATGGTGATCAAGGACCGCTGGCAAATGCAGCTGGTAAAAATGACACCGCGTGAACGGTTCCTGAATTTTGTTACCAGGAACCCGCAATTGGTACAACGGGTGCCGCAGAAATTCCTGGCTTCCTACCTGAATATCAAACCGGAAACATTCAGCCGGTTCAAACATTTGATACGTGCTCATACGAAGGCTGGCTAGTAGCTAGTGGGGTTTGGCGAATGGAAAGCGGGACTTTATATCGAAACTGATTTTAAATATTTTGAGTGTTCGCCCCTACTCGCTAATAGCCAAACCCCACTCGCCTAAAGATTCACCACCAGCACCGGTATCTTCAATTCATGCCGCACAGCCCCGATCGTTTGCCCGTAAAGCAGGTCTTTGAGCCCGCTATGACCGTGTGCCCCGATCACCAGCATATCGGCATTGTTCTCTTTGACAATGCGTACTATTTCTTTGGCCCTGTCATTAAAACCTAAATAGGCACTGGCACTGATATTCTTTTGCTTTAATTGTTGCACATACACATCCAGGTGTTCCTGGTCAGCCCGGGTTTCCAGGTCATCCGTATCTTTTTCCATCAGCCGGCTGGCAGCACTTTCTACCACGTGTATCAGTATATAAGAAGTGTTGTTATTGCCCTGCCCGATCGCATGGTTGATCAGCTTCTGGTCATTCTTACTGAAATCAAGTGCGATGGCGATGCGTTCATAGACCGGCGGACTGATCTGCTCGAGTGCTGCTGCCCTGGGATGCAATTGCACCGGCGCAGGTATTGTTTTTTTACGTAATAAGGGATAGACTATCGCAATAATCAGCAGGGTCAGGTAACCAATACCCGCCAGGATAATAACGGCTTTCCAGATAATGCTGCCAGAGGAAGCAAAGAAAGAAGCCGATTGCCCGACCACCATGCTGATATTCAGGTAAACCAGTATGGCAGCTATCAGCGAAGCCAGGAAAATCACCAGGGGTTTTATTACAAACTTGCCCATTGTTTTCTTATCACTGGTAAAATGGATCAGCGGGATGATGGCAAAACCCAGCTGTAAGCTTAATATCACCTGGCTTAGTATCAGCAGGCTGTCAATATTTTCTTCCCCATTGATCAGGATCACGATCACGGCAGGTATGATGGCGATCAGCCTTGTCATCAGTCTTCGTATCCAGGGTGCGATGCGCAATTTCAGGTAACCTTCCATTACGATCTGTCCCGCCAGCGTACCTGTAATGGTTGAACTCTGCCCGGAAGCGATCAGGGCCACCGCAAACAAGATGGGGGCCGCCGTTCCCAGCACAGGGAGTAATTCATAAGCCTGTTTTATTTCGGCCACATCAGTTCTCCCGGTTTTAAAAAAAACAGTGGCGGCAAGTACCAGTATCGCAGCATTGACAAAGAAGGCGAGGTTCAGTGCGATAGCGCTATCGATAAAATTCAGTTTCAACGCTTTCTTTATTCCAGCGGTATCCCGTTTTATTTTTCGTGTTTGCACCAGTGCCGAATGGAGGTACAGGTTATGTGGCATGACCGTTGCGCCAATGATCCCGATCGCAATGTATAATTCTGAATGACTGAGAGCAGTCGGTATAAATCCTGTCACTACTTCTCCCATTGGGGGCTTCGCCAATAATATATTTACCAGGAATGATAACCCGATGATGGCGACCAGGGCAATGATAAAAGCTTCCATCCTCCGCATACCAAGGCGTTGCAGCAGGAGGAATAAAAAGGTGTCGAGTACCGTAATACTCACACCCCAGATCAGCGGCAGACCTGTCAGCAATTGAATACCGATCGCCATACCCAATATCTCGGCAAGGTCGGTGGCGGCAATAGCAATCTCTGCTAATCCATACAGGGCATAATTGATATACTTCGGGTAAGTTTCCCTGTTGGCCTGTGCAAGATCCCTTCCTCTTACAATCCCCAGTCTTGCCGAGAGACTTTGCAATAACAAAGCCATCAGGTTGCTCATCAGCAATACCCAGATAAGCTTATAACCAAAATGGCTACCACCGGCAAGATCAGTTGCCCAGTTGCCGGGGTCCATATAGCCTACGCTAACGAGATAAGCCGGCCCGAAGAAGGCCAATATCTTTCTCCATCCCGTTCTTTTCAGGCTGGTAGTGTCCACACTTTGATGTACTTCACTCAGAGAAGCATAGTCATGTTCTTTACTTGCCATATTTTACAAAAATGTTTTCTGCCAATTCCCTGCTGATCGTAAATGCCGGGTGGCGGGCTACCCGCAGTTCCATGGAATTATCAAAATCAAATTTTTTCTTTATTTCCAGTTTGGTACCGATGCTGATCTTCTTATGCTGGAGCAGTTCCAGTATCTGGCTCGATTGATCGCTGACATTGCTCACTGTAGCCACGGTATGAAGGGGTAAATCCGTCAGGCAGGTCTTTTTACTGCTGTCTATTTTTCCATTGGCATCCGGTATTGGGTCCCCGTGCGGGTCCACCCTGGGGAAGCCGAGGAATTCATCCAGTTTGTCGATCAGTTTTTTGTTGGTAATATGTTCAAGATCTTCGGCCACTTCGTGTACTTCATCCCAGGTAAATTTCAATTTTTCCGCTAAGAAATATTCCCAGAGACGGTGCCGGCGGATAACCCCGAGCGCTACTTTGTTGCCTTCGTTGCTCAGGCGGAATCCCTGGTAGGGCTGGTAGTGGAGCAGTTTTTTAATTTTCAGTTTTTTCATCATATCGGTCACCGAGGCCGCCCGGGTCTTTAATTCATGGGCCAGTTCGTTGGTGGTGACCGTGCCATCCTGCTTCTGCAGGTGGAAGATCGCTTTGATATAATTCTCCTCGCTGGTTGAATAATTCAACATGGCTAAAAATATTTTTAGACAAATCTAAAATATCTCAGTAATATGACCAAATTTTCTATTGACGGGTACGCAGGAAACGATTACTTTCGGTACTTTAATCACTATCTATGCCTGTTTCCAGGAAGTACATTATCCTTTTGATTGCCCTTTCCATCCTGGCCGGGTGTAAACAGAAAAAGAAACCCGCCTTAACGGGAGAAGAACCTGTAGCGTTTGCTGATTTTATCGGGTTCTTTCAACCTGTTCAACTCAGTTACCAGCTTAGCGACAGTATCCTGAAGAAAAAAGAAAAAGATTCCCTGGCCATCAGTTATAAGGTATTCACGCAGTTTGTTCCCGATTCATTGATCAGCAAAGTGTTCGGGAAGGGAGTAAAGCCGAAGTTATATCCATTAGGGAGAGTGGAAGTGCCCAAAGCGGAAACCTACCTGTTCGTCAAAACGGTCACGAATGATAAGAAAGCTGTTTTTATTCTCAGCTTCGATAAAAATCAGCAATATATTGCCGGCATGATCGCCCTGCGCCCGGACAATAACTCCTCCACGATACAGACCGTGACCATGGATAAGCGTTACAGCATCACCAAAACAGTTTTGCAGAGAAATGCTGACGGAACGATGAGTGACGGGAAAGATGTGTATGTACTGAACACGGAAGCAAAGAATTTTACACTCATCATGACCGATGCGTTGAATGATAAGGTCACGGAATTGATCAACCCGATCGATACTCTACAAAGGAAAAATAAATTTTCTGCGGATTATACCAATGGAAAAATGAACCTGGTCTCGGTACGTGATGGCCGGAAAAGCGACCGGGTCAGCTTTTTTATCCATTTCGAGAAAAATAACGGGGAATGCACCGGCGAGTTGAAAGGAGAAGCGATGCTGCGCACGGCTACTACCGCTGAATACCGTGAAGAGGGAGATCCCTGTGTATTGAAATTTATTTTTAGTAAAAATTCTGTGACGTTGAAGGAAGAGCAGGGTTGTGGATCAAGAAGAGGAATGAAATGTTCGTTTGACGGGAGTTTTGCCCGGAAGAAATATGTAAAACCTGCAAACACGAACAAATAAGTGTTTTTGCTGAATACGCAACGATCGCTATAAAATTTTTTCATGGGCCATGTGAATAAAAAAATTCCGGGAAGAATGAGTTCCGGAAATTCAGGATTAAACTTTATTTTGCATGCTTGTGTTAAAAGAAAAAAATTATGCCTGTTACCCCTTTTTCGATCCCGTATTCTGTTGATGAACGTTATTCCAAAAAAGTGGCTTATTTCTCGATGGAATTTGCCATCCACCAGCCTTTAAAGATCTACAGCGGAGGATTGGGCTTTCTTGCCGGTTCGCATCTGCGTAGCGCTTATGAATTATCACAAAACCTGGTCGGTATCGGTATCCTGTGGAAGTATGGTTATTATGACCAGGAAAGACACCAGGACCAGACACTCGATGTGGCCTGGAATGAAAAGCAATTCAGCTTCCTGGAAGATCCGGGGATCAAGTTCCAGATAAATATACATGAGCACCCGGTTTGGGTGAAAGCGTATTACCTAAACCCCGAAACATTCAAAACGGCGCCGCTATTTTTATTATCAACGGATCTCCCGGAGAATGATTATGTCTCGCAAACCATCACGCATCGCCTGTATGATGCGAATGTCGCAACCAAAGTAGCCCAGTTCATTTTGCTTGGCGTTGGCGGGGCCAAACTAATGGATGAGATCGGGTTTGCACCTGAGCGTTATCATTTGAACGAAGCGCATGGGTTATCCGCCGCCTTCTACCTATACAATAAATTTAACCAGGATATCAATGAAGTAAAGAAACGGCTTGTATTTACCACGCATACACCCGAAGAGGCCGGCAACGAGAAGCATGATATCTTTCTCTGTCATAAAATGAGTTATTTCTGCGGGCTTAGCGTAGAGGAAGTGAAGAAACTTTATGACAATGACAGCGACCAGTTCAACCATTCACTCGCCGCATTGCGTTTTGCCCATCTTGCCAACGGTGTCTCCCAATTACACGGGCAGGTTTCCAGGGCTATGTGGAGCAAGTACGACAATATCTGCCCGATCATTTCTATCACCAATGCCCAGAACTGGCGGTACTGGGCAGACAAGCAATTGTATCGTTTTATGGAAGCAGGGGATGATTACGGGATCGATGACCGGAAAAAATATTTGAAGAAAAGAGCTTTTGAAATTGTGGCGGACCAGACGGGGAAACTGTTCAACCCCGAGATTTTTACGATCGTCTGGGCAAGACGTTTTGCTGGATACAAAAGAGCCGGTTTGCTGACTACTGACGAGAATCGGTTTAAAAAATTGCTGAGCAGTACCAATTATCCTGTACAGATCATTTGGGCAGGTAAACCTTACCCGGTCGATCACCCGGCGATCAGTGAATTCAACCAGCTTGTTCATTTGAGCAAGCTGTATAATAATGTTGCTGTGCTGACCGGTTATGAACTGGCACTCTCAAAAAGACTTAAGCAAGCTTCTGATTGCTGGCTCAATAATCCGAGGGTGCCCCGGGAAGCTTCCGGCACGAGTGGTATGACGGCTGCCATGAACGGGGCCGTTAATTTCTCTACGGACGATGGCTGGATACCCGAATTCATCAATCATGGGCATAACGGGTTTGTCGTACCCAAGGCCGATTATGCGAACATGGCCACCCATGAACAGGATGAGTATGATCTGAATAAATTATACGATATCCTTGAAAACGAGATACTTCCGCTTTATTACACCGATCCTTCCACCTGGCGGCAGGTGATGAAAAATGGTATGCGGGATACCCGTATCCAGTTCGACAGCAACCGGATGGCACATGAATATTATGACCAGCTTTATCGTTCCTGATCTTTTCAGTTGCTTTTAGTAACTTTAGCTATATGAGAAAAAAGCGATTGTTATTTACAGCAATGATCTTTTTTTCGGCTGCACTGCTGGCACAGAGTGTTGGTGTAACGGGGGGAGGCGGTACTCCTGTCTCCAATTCAAGCGGGCCGCCCATTTACCTGCAGGAGTTATTCAGGCAGCCCCTACAATCCCAGAAGCATGCCGGTATCAACGGTTCTCCATTTGTTTATGACAAATGGTTGCTCGCATCTCTCAAATTGTATGACGACAGGATAGCAGACAGTGTATATATCAGGATCAACGGGTATGAGAATAAAGTACATTTCAAGGATGAGAACGGCGAAGAAATGCAGGTAGCCGTCACAATAAAAGAGATCATTATAACGGATGAAAATCCCAGCTGGCATGGGGTTGTATTCCGTAGCGGATATAATGGCGGCGGGAATGCTTTTTTCCAGGTGCTGGAAGATGGAAAAAAAATGCAGCTCGTTAAAAAACTCTGGGTAACCAAATGGGAAACCAAGGCGCTGGGAGAGGAGAATAAAAAAAGTTTCCAGCTCGAACAAGAGGTTTATTTTGCCGGCAATGGGGAACTGGTGAAGCAAAATAAAAAATGCAGCACCCTATCCGAAGCTTTTGAAAAAAAGCAACAGGAGATCCTCAACTTTGCAGCCACCAACAATATCCGGTGCAATAAAGAAGAAGATATGCGCAAGATGGTGGTCTATTTCAACTCACTTTGAAATTAGGCGAACCGGGAGATCAGTTCTTCAGCTTCCGGGGTTCCTTCATAAAAACAGGATAGTTTTTTGATAACCGATTCAACGATAGCATCCGGGCAGGAGGCCCCGCTGGTGAGAAGTATCTTTACAGGATTCTTCGTTGGCAAATAATCCCGGGTCAGTTTTTCCTGTTTTGTATGCAGGTCGAAATGCAATATTTCCGTTGCAGATAATATTTTCTCTTCGTTATTGATAAAATAAGTGGGTAATTTCTCTTCGCATAATTCTACCAGGTGCGAGGTATTGGAGGAGTTATACCCGCCCACCACGACCGCGAGGTCTGCTTTTGTTTCTAGCATACCCGTAACCGCCGATTGGTTATCATTCGTTGCATAGCACAAAGTATCGCGGGTATCAGCAAAACGATCTTCTGAATTTTCAGGACGATGCGCCGTAACGATCGCCTGTTTTAACCTGTCTGCAATGGCCTGCGTATCACTTGCCAGCATCGTGGTTTGGTTGACCACCCCGATCCGTTGCAGGTCTTTGTTTATATCAAAGCCTTCGGAATATTGTCCATTGAAGTCTTTATAAAAATCTGCAGGTTCTTTTTCGCCACATATATATGCAGCGAGTAAGATAGCTTCCTCCATGTCCTTTACCACCAGGGCCGGGGCATTACTGGCGGCATGAGAGAAAGTGGCCCGGGTTTCTTCGTGTTGGGGTTTTCCGTGAATGATAATGGTATACTCTTTTTTTGCGATCGACTCGCTCCGGTTCCATACTTTTTCCACGAAGGGGCAGGTTGTATTATATTTCTCCGTTTGTATGCCTGCCTGCTTAAGTTTCGCTTCAATTTCCAGGGTCGTCCCGAAAGCAGGGATCAAAACAATATCATCTTCTGTGATCGTTGAAAAGGGAATAAGCTGTTTGCCCAGTGTATCCTGTAAAAAACGGATCCCATGCGCCTGGAGATCGGCATTCACCTGGGGGTTGTGTATCATTTCGCTCAAAAGGAATATTCTTTTTCCCGGGTTCTCTTCTACAGTCCTGAAAGCTATCTCAATGGCATTTTCGACACCATAACAAAAACCAAAATGACGGGCAAGGTAAATATGCAGGGGGCCGAAATCAAGCAGGGTAGGCGTGAAATCCCTCTTCATTTTGTCCATCTCCTTCCGCTTTTTTTTGATGGCGGAGATCAGTGGACTCCTGTATATGATCGGCACATCGAAACTCTTCATACTTGAAGCTGCAAGTTACACTAAAGTAGCCGACCGGGAATGCCGAAACCGCATACCAGGCAGCTTTATCACTAAAATCCTATCTTCCCGACAGTAATTGAAAAAAACACTAAATGCTTAAAAAGTTTAAAGCGATCGAATGGGCGCAGCATACCAATATCTATGAAGTGAATATCCGGCAATACACGGAGGCGGGTAATTTTAAAGCATTTATAAAAGAATTACCGAGGCTAAAAGCGATGGGTGTGGACACACTCTGGCTGATGCCCGTGACGCCCATTTCTCAAAAAAATAAAAAAGGCAGCCTGGGAAGTTATTATGCCAGTTCAGATTATACAGCCGTGAACCCGGAGTTCGGAACAATTGATGAATTGAAGGAACTCATCCGGTATGCGCACGAACTGGGTCTAAAGATCATTATTGACTGGGTGGCCAATCATACCGGTTGGGATCATATATGGACCGTTGACTACCCAGGGTATTATAAAATAGATCCGGCGACCAATGATTTTAAAATGCCGGGCGGGATGGAAGATATCATCGAACTGGATTATAGTAACCCGGCCATGCGGGATGCCATGCTAAAAGCCATGCAGTTTTGGGTAGATGAGTACAGTATAGATGGGTTCCGCTGCGATCTTGCCAGTTGGGTTGAATTGGCTTTTTGGAAAGAAGCCAGGTCAGCATTGGATAAGGTCAAACCTTTGTTCTGGCTGGGTGAATTCGATGAACTGGAGAACCCGGAATACGGGGAAGTGTTTGATGCCAGTTACAGCTGGGCCTGGATGCATAAAACAGAAAAATTTTATAAAAACAACGAAACCCCGGCTATGCTCCTGGACTTGTTGAAAAGATATGATGACCTGGGTGATAGTACCATGAGAACATGGTTCACCAGCAATCATGATGAGAACAGCTGGAATGGGACCGAATATGAAAAATATGGTGCCATGGCAAGATCGCTGGCTGTTTTCAGCGCTACCTGGAACGGTATTCCGTTGATTTATTCAGGGCAGGAATTACCCAACACGGAAAGATTGAAATTTTTTGATAAGGATTGTATCAGGTGGACAGGAAAATACGAGCTGCATGATTTTTATAAGACTTTGCTGACCCTGCATACTTCCCACCCCGCTTTGCGGGCGGGTGATCCTTCGGTGCAAACTTTCCGTATCAAAACAACTGACCCGGTAAACCTGTTTAGCTACCTGCGGGTAAAGGGCGATAAAGAAGTGTTGGTTTTGCTCAACTTTTCTGCCCAAAAAATTGAAATAGAAATCACTGACGAGATCGTGAAAGGGTTATTCAGAAACATATTTGAAGAGACAAGCGTTGATCTTTCTACGGAAAAAACTTTCAGACTGGGTCCCTGGGAATACCTGGTTTTTGAAAAATAAAAAAGCCGCTTCAAAAGGAAACGGCTTTCGATATTGTTGTTTGATTATTAAGGTAATTCGTCAAGATTAAGCGGGTACCTGTACACACCTTCATACCCGGGATAAATACCTTCTAACTGGATGCTTTCGCCTTTCAGACTGGCGATCGCGCGGTTGAGTTGTTCGATGCTGGTAATATCCACCCCATTTACACTGGTAATGATAAAGCCATCCTGCATCCTTGTTTTGCTGAAAGGGCCACCAGTCCTGATCTTTTTCACCAGTACACCGCCTTCTATCTCGTATTCAAGAGCTTTCTTTTTGTCGATCGTTTCCAGGTCGGCACCCAGTTTATCACCCGTTCCTGTAGAAGCGACGGGGTCGTAAGTGCCTGTTTTAGCAGTCAGCGTAGCGGCAACGGTATATTCTTTACCATTTCTCCTGTAGGTGATATTGATCTTTTCGCCGGTATTGTAAGAAGAAACAGTTGCCTGCAGTTCTGTCCATGAATTGATCGGGGCATCGTTGATCTTTGTGATCACATCGCCTTTCTGGATACCAGCTGCAATGGCCGCTCCATCTTTTGCAACAGAACCGACGTAAGCACCATCACCTGCGTCTAATTTGTCTTCAGCTACCTGCACGCCGAGATAAGGTCTTTTTACGTCACCATATTTAATCAGGTCGTTCACGATCTTTTTTACCAGGTTCACGGGTATCGCGAAAGAATAACCCGCATAAGTGCCGGTTGGTGCATAAATGGCAGAATTAACGCCGATCAGCTGACCGTCGGTACTTATCAGTGCTCCTCCGCTGTTACCCTGGTTCACCGCCGCGTCTGTCTGGATGAATGACTCGATAGGTGTTTGGCTCTGGCGGGAGTTGATACCGATATTTCTTCCCTTTGCGCTAACGATACCAGCTGTCACGGTTGTTTCCAGTGTAAGCGGGTAGCCGATTGCTAAAACCCATTGACCGAGTTTTACATTATCAGAGTTGCCATATAAAAGGAAAGGAAAACCTGTACCATCGATCTTCAGTACAGCGATATCGCTGCTGGCATCTTTACCGATCACCCTTGCCTTGTATGTTTTTTTGTTGTGAAGTGTAACGGTGATCTCATCGGCAACACCCGTTCCGCCATCGGAGACCACGTGGTTGTTGGTGATGATATAACCATCGTCACTGATGATGATACCGCTGCCGGACGCCCGCTGTTCGGGCTGCATCTGCGGGCCAAAATTATTGTTGAAGAACTGTTCGAACAGGTCTTCCATGCTATTGTTGTTGTTACGGTTGCGGGGAAGCTGGTTGCTTACTTTTCTTGCAGGGATCTTTGTCTTGATATGCACTACGGCAGGCACGGCCGCATTCGCAGCCTTGGTAAAATCGATCGGGTCACCGGCACCCGTTACATTGTCATAAAAACCGGCATAATTCACGGGAAGCTTTCCGTCGCTGCTTTGTGCAAAAGCTGTCTTCGTGGTCGTCATTTTGCCATAGATCCACACACTGCTTACGGCTGATACTGCACTGATTCCGATCACCAGCAAAATTTGTTTCCATTTCATATTATTCTCAGATTTTAAATGATCAATTTTTGTTTTCACGATTGGTACGTTCTACAAAGTAACGAAGCGATTGTTGCAATTAATTGCCGCTGAATCAGTTTAACAAATCATTTACCAAGCTCTTCGTACTTGTTTGGACATGTAAATTTAATACGATTTCCGGGGAATCGTATACCGGAGTTCACTGATTTTTGCCATTATTATAAAGCCCGGAGAAAGGCAAGCGTATCCACTCCATCCGCATAGTCCGCCAGGGAAGGAGACTGGGCCTTTCCAAAAGGAATAGGAGCCTGTCCCACAACACACTGCAGATCGGGGTGGGTTTTCAGTGAGCTGGTAAGGGTTTTCCCGTCGGAATAGAATTCATAGTTCAACTGGCTGATAGGGGAGAAAAGCCCCGGTTCTTCGATCAGGAGGATCGAGCCATTGGTCATGTAATATTTTTTGTTGAGCAGGTTCACCGCGAGGTTGTAATCATAGTTGTTTTTGTACTTATGATGATCGGCGAGATGGTTGTATTTCCTGAATGCTCCCAGTAACGGAATAAAATCATAGCCGGCCGGGACATATATTTTTGTCACATTCCTGCAACCCAGCCCGAAATACAGGTACACATCATCGGCCAGCAGATCGAGTTCTTCCCTGCTTTCATTTCCCGTCAATACCGCTACGGATGTTTTATTGCGGCGGATGATATGGGGAAATTTTCTAAAATAATATTCAAAATACCGCGATGAGTTATTGCTACCAGTGGCAATATAGGCATCACAGTTCTTCAGCATTTCAGCAAATGTTACCAGTCCATTTACACGGCTATCCCAGCCCAGCATTTTTTCCACCAGGTGTTTGATCAGTACCTGGTCACGTGCGGAGGGCTTGATGACAGCATGATGCCCGCTGATGAACACGCAGAGAAAATCATGGAAGCCAACAAGCGGGATATTACCTGCCATGACGATACCGATTTTTTGTGGATCAGTTTCAGGGGGTATTTTGTAAGCAGCTACCCAGTTTTGTAGCAGTTCTTTTTGAAGAAAGCCGCGGCAGATATTTTCGGTCGCCGGATCCACGAATTCCGGGATGAACCAACCATTCTCATAACTTGCTTTTTCTTTTGCCTGCTGCCAGCCTGCTTCATTTGCCAAAATATATTCACCCAGGCGAACCAATAAATCAATACGATGTTGTAAATTCATTCGGATAAATTATTTTCGCGAAACCGATAGCGTTTGTTTGCTGCAAATTAACGAAGTCGGCACGGGAAATACCTAACCAAACTTTTAAATCAATAACAGCGTATGGCTATCAAGATAACAGATGAATGTATCAATTGCGGCGCCTGCGAGCCGGAATGTCCCAATAACGCGATCTATGAAGGAGGGGTAGAATGGGCCATTGCCGACGGCACTTCTGTCAAAGGCTCCTTTACCCTGCTCGATGGGGCTGTGGTAGATGCAGATCAAAAAAATGCACCGGTTGCTGTCGACACCTATTATATCACTCCTAACAAATGCACTGAGTGCCAGGGATTTCACGAAGAACCTCAGTGCGCGGCCGTGTGTCCTGTAGATTGTTGCGTACCAGACGAAATGTACCAGGAAACAGTGGAAGAATTACTTGTCAAAAAGGAAAAACTGCACATTTAATGTGCTCCTGGTGTGCATAAATTAAGGGTCGGATTATCCTTAACCGGAATGGTTTTTGGTACCTTACAGGTATATCTCACGATACATAGCAGTGAAAGCTGCTTAACGAGTGGCGGGTGATATTTCCCGTCGTAAAAAGGTGAAGGAGAAACGGCCTTCACCTTTCTTATATCCTCCCGTTTAGCAAGCTTTAGTGATATTGATAATTTTTGTTAATGCTGCTGCGGAAGACCCATTTTACGTTGGGCATCTTAATAATTTCTGCAATATTTGCATAGTTTATCCCGGCAGGGGAACAAAACCACTACACACATACAATGAAGAAGAATATAGCCCTTGTTACCGGCGGTTTTTCGGGCGAGGCAGTCATATCTTATAAAAGTGCTGTCACCATCGGCAACAATCTCGACCGGGAATATTTCAATGTCTATAAGATCGATATTAACCCGGCCGGCTGGTTCCACGAACTGGTTGATGGTCGCAGGATCGAGATCGATAAAAATGATTTTACCATCCAGGCCGATAATCAGAAAATAAAATTCGATGCCGTTTTTATCGGCATGCATGGCACTCCGGGGGAAGACGGGAAATTGCAGGGTTATTTCGACATGCTCAAGATCCCTTACACGGGTTGCGACGCGGCCACTTCTGCTATTACTTTTAATAAGCGTTATGCTGTTGCTGTAGCGGGTATGGCCGGTATAGCAGTTTCGCGATCAGTAATACTGATAAAAAATAATTTCACGAACCCCGACGAGATCAGCAGCAATTTAAATTTCCCGGTATTTATCAAGCCCAATAATGGAGGATCCAGCATTGGCATGTCGAAGGTGGACCGTTCTTCCGACGAACTGGGTAAGGCGATAGAGAAAGCCTTTCAAGAGGACGACCAGGTGCTGGTAGAAGAAATGGTGAAAGGACGCGAGTTCACCGTAGGGGTATTCAAATCAAAAGGAAAGGTCATTGTATTGCCGCTGACAGAAGTTAAAGCGAACAGTGATAAGGCATTTTTTGATTTTGAGGCCAAGTACCAGGGCAAATCAACCGAGACCACACCGGCGGAAGTGGAGGAGGTGATCGCAGAGAAGCTCAGGGAAGCAGCCCGCAAAGTATATTCGGTCTTTAACTGCCGGGGCGTAGTACGGATCGATTTTATTTACAATGAAGAGGAAGGAAGACCTTATATGCTCGAAGTGAATACGATACCCGGGCAAAGTGAAGCCAGCATTGTGCCGCAGCAGGTGAAAGCAATGGGCTGGTCGCTGAAAGAATTCTATACTAAATTGATACAGGAATGTCTTGGTGAATGATTTACCGGGACGCAATTTTATAGTTTAGCCAATGCTCAAATTAATTACAGATCGCCCCTTGTGGGTCAATATCCTGGCAGGGATCCTGCTTGCTTTTATAATTTTTTTTGTTTTTCTTTTCTCCCTTAAATGGATCACGGGTCATGGGAATTCCGCCACTGTTCCTTCTGTCGCGGGGAAAAAATACGAGGTAGCAAGAGAGTTGCTTAAAAAAGCAGGTTTTGATGTCGAGATACAGGATTCGGTATACGTGGATACGATGAAACCCCTGACGGTCATCCGCCAGATCCCCGATGCGGATGAAGTAGTAAAATCAAACAGGACGGTCTTCCTCATCATCAGCCGGTCTATTCCCCCGCTTGTTGAAATGCCCAATCTTGTCGGCTACAGTTATCGCAACGCGGAGATGGTGCTGAAGAATATGGACCTCAAGATCGGCGACACAACTTTCAAACCAGATTTTGCCAAAAATGCCGTGCTGGAGCAATGGTACAATGGCTCAGCTATTTCACCGGGGACACAGATCCGGAAAGGCAGTGTCGTGTCTCTTGTATTGGGGGATGGTGTGGGCAAAAAGGAATTTGCCGTGCCAGTGATCACGGGGATGCAATTTGGAGAAGCAAGGGATATTCTTGAAGCCAACGGTATCGTGATCGGTGCGATCGTGACGGATGCGAATGTTTCAGATACCCTGAACGCCTGGATATACAAACAGAACCCGCAGCGTTTTGATGACGATAAAAAGCTCCTGCATATCCGTTCCGGGCAGACCATGGATGTCTGGCTCCAGCTGGATAAGCCAGTAAAAGATACCACGGATACACCCTCACCTATTCAATTATAACTATGCAGCAGATAACGGTTGAAGAACTCAAAGCCAGGATGGATGCCGGGGAGAAACTGAACATCATTGATGTAAGAGAACCGCATGAGTATGCCGAGTTCAATATAGGCGCCACATTGATCCCACTGGGGAAGATACAGACCATGCAGATCGAAGAGATAGAAGACCTGAAGGATGAAGAGGTCATTATTCATTGCCGCAGCGGCCATCGCAGCATGGTGGCCTGTATGTTCCTCGAAACACTTGGATTCAGGAATACCAAGAACCTTGGGGGAGGTATGCTGGCCTGGCAGGAAAAGTTTGTCGCAAAATAAAGATTCAAACGACCGGATCCCGGAGTTATAATTTCAGGTTCACCCCGATCATAAAATTGGTCCCCGCCATCGGGAAATAAAAATTCTCTGTAACTGTAGCACCCCCGGTGAAATAGCTGAAGGTATAACCATTCGGTTCATATTTTTCCCCGAAAATATTATTGACCTGTACGACCAGGTTCAGTTCCTTCATCCATTTTGCTTTGAATGTATAAATGGCTCTTATATCCTGCACATAAAAGGATTGGAGTGAACGGGCATTATTTTGGGTGTTATCCAGGTATTGTTTACTCACATATTTACCCAGCAGGCTTAGTGCTGTTTTTTTAAAAGGCAAAAAATTAATAACCCCCGAACCAACAACAGCAGGTGAGAAAGCGATATCTGTCGAACCAAAGTTTTTTGTTTTTTGTCCGCCATTGTCATAATCGTCAATATATTCTGTAAAGTTTTTCACCTTGTTCCTGCTCAGGGCAAGATTCGCGGTGGCGTTTACCCGGGAAGTGAATTCGACTGCACCCTGTAATTCTATTCCCAGCCGGTAGCTTTCGGGGATATTGGTCCTGGTATAAGCACCCACATCATTGATCTTGCCGCTAAGCACCAGCTGATCTTTATACTGCATATAGTAAAGGGTGGCCGACCAATTGGATCGCTTATTTGATCTTTCGATCCCGGCCTCAATATCATACAATCTTTCCCTTTTTGGTTGCTGGGTAACCCCAGATTCAAAGTCCTCGCGGTTGGGTTCTTTATGTGCTACCGCAAATGATCCGTATCCTTTCCATTCTTTTTTCTCAAAACTGACACCGGCTTTGGGATTAAAGAAATTGAATTCATTTTTAATGGCCAGTCCCGGGTTATCCCTGAAACCATTAATGCCATAATTCACACGACGGTATTGCAGGTCGTAAAACCAATGCCAGTAATTGGCAAAACGTGTTTGTTGCTTAATATATAAATTGAGATCCTTTTTCCGGGCATCAAGATCATACCAACGAAAAGCTGGTACAGGCAAACCTGCTGAAGCCCATACCAGGTCACCAAAATGATTGCCGTCGTAACGGGTAAGGGCGCCACCGAAAGTAGCCTGGGTGCGGTTGTCCTTGTATTGAAAGGAGAAAATATTTCCATAATAGTCATTGTCGAGCCAGAGCTGGCGGATAAAATCCGAATGGGTAATAGTGGTTCCGCCGGCTACAGGATCAGGAAGACCATAATCATTGTATGCTTTATCGGCCTTGTATTGTTCATAATAACCTTTCCCTTTGGTAAGGAAGATAGCGGTATTGAAATTTATTTTCTTGGTGATCACCTGGTTAAAAAATAACTGGTAATGAGTTTGCGTGTAATTGTCTGCTTCATTATCGTAAGGTTCACCCGTTTTTTCAGTCCCGGCATAGTTGATCTTCCTGTTACCTGCCTCGAGATCCGATTCCGGGATGCCATACCAGGCCTGGTAAGTTTTTTCTTTCCCGGAAAAAATATTCAGCCGTAAGGAAGTTTTCTGATCGATAAAAGCCGTTGAGAAATAAAAAGATTGGAGTGCAGTGCTTGCCCTGTCGATAAAACCATCGCTGCTGATACGCGACAATCGGATATCCGTGGTGAAATGATCATTCAACAAACCGGTTCCTGCTTTGATTGTGTTCTTCCAGGTAGTAAAGGAACCATAACTGTTATTTAATTCGGCATAGGCCTCTTTGTTCACGTCATTGGTGCTGATATTGATACTGGCACCGAATGCGCCACCGCCATTTGAAGAGGTACCCACTCCCCGCTGGATCTGTATGCTGCTGGCAGAGGAAGACAGGTCTGGAAGGTCCACAAAAAATGTTCCCTGGCTTTCCGCGTCGTTATAAGGAATACCGTTAAGCGTTACGTTGATCCTTGTCGCATCCGTACCCCTTATCCGAATACCGGTATAACCGATGCCGTTGCCTGCATCAGAATTGATGACCACCGCTGCTGTCTGATTCAGGAGAAAGGGAAGGTCCTGACCGAGATTGTTCCTGGCGATCTCTTTTTGTAAAAGATTTGTCTTGGTGAAAGGCGCTCCATCACCCGCCCTCACGGCCCGCACTTCCGCGGGAGCCAGCGTGTAAAAACTGTCTTTTACTTCTTTGCTGTCCTGTGAAATGGCAGCTCGTGCTGTCAATACCAGGCAACCGAGCAAAATGATCCTCTTCATTTTTTAAATTTTTGATGTCCGCTGATCGCAGACCTGATTAAAAAATAAGAGGGAAATGCTGTTGAGAAAGGCCGATTTGAAAATCCTTCCCTACGCAGGCATTACCCTGACCAGGTTTTCGGGTATGATCTCAGATTGAACCACCGGGCCGTCGAAGTACTCTTCGCAGACCCATGGACAAACACCCCGGGAACTCTGTAACTAAAGCCTTTTAAATCAAAGGCTAAGAACTCAACCCGTAAATAACGGATTCTGCGGCAAAAATAAACAGAAAATACGTATCTCCTGTTGTAACTTTTCTACGCTATCCTTCGTACCACATCTAAATCAACATTTATGAAGAAGATATTGTTCTCGATTTTGTTTATGACCCTTACGGGAGGCTTGCTTTTCGGCCAGAAAACGATCAGTGATCCTACGGCTGAGAAAAGAAATGTCAGTGGATTTCACGGCATTGAAGTCGGTACAGGTATTGAACTGTTGCTTACAGAAGGACCTGCTGAACAGGTGGCTGTCAGTGCGGCCAGCTCCGAGTACAGGGATAAGATCGTCACCAAAGTGGAAAATGGTATCCTGAAGATCTATTACGACAGTAAACTGGGATCTGTAAACAAGAAAAAAGAAGACAAGGACCTGAAAGCCTATGTATCTTATAAAATACTGGATATGCTGGATGCGACTACCGGTGCTGAAGTGAAAATAGAAGGGGTGCTGAAATCGTCTTCCCTGAATCTGAAAGCCAATACAGGCGCCCTGGTAAATGGCGAGGTCAGCGTAACATCCCTGAAAGTGGATCAGAACACGGGTTCCAGGATCAGTTTATCAGGTAAAGCTGATAAACTGGAAATAGAAGGAAGCACGGGAAGCAGGTTCAAGGGAGAGGACATGATTTCCAGCAATTGCAATGTGACGGTGAGTACAGGTGCGATCGTATCGGTGCAGGCTGAAAAGGAATTGCAGGTAAAAGCTAATACTGGTGGGTCGGTGAAATACAAAGGGAATGCAACGGTTCGTGAGTTCAAAACAAATACAGGCGGATCTGTTTCAAAAATTTAACGCTTAATCTAATCAACAATGAAAAAATTAATGTTTTTAGTGGCTGGACTATTGATCGGGGCTTGTTTATTTGCCCAACAGGTAAATGATCCCAATGCCGAAGTAAGACAGGCAAAGAATTACCATGGTATCAGTGTTTCCAGTGCATTTGATGTGTATTTATCCCAAAGTAACGAGGAAGCAGTAGCGGTTAGTGCCGCAGAAACAAAGCACCGGGACCGTATAAAAGTGGAGGTAAAGAATGGTATCCTGTACGTGGGATATGACAGCGAAGGAAAAGTGGGCTGGAGCAGCGGTAATAAAAAACTCAAAGCGTATATTTCTTTTAAGCAGATCGATAAGCTTAATATCAGTGGCGCCTGCGATGTATTTATTAACGGCACGTTGAAAGCAGGTGAACTCGATATTCACCAATCGGGGGCAAGTGATCTAAAAGGTGCTCTCGATGTAAAAAAATTATCGGTTGACCTGAGTGGCGCTTCAGACATCACTGTTTCAGGTACCGCCACGCAACTTTCAGTGGAAGCCAGCGGGGCCAGTGGTTTCAAGGGTTATGATCTTTCCACTGATATCTGTGAGGTAAGGGCATCTGGTGCCAGTGATATCAAGATCACGGTCAATAAAGAATTATCTGCACATGCGAGCGGGGCAAGCGATGTAAAATATAAAGGCGATGGTGTGATCCGTGATATTAAAAGCAGTGGTTCCAGCAGCGTTTCAAAAGGATAGTTACACTTACGAGGTATAGCCATGAAAAAAGCTTCCATGGGAAGCTTTTTTCTATTCGGGGCCTTTCCTCTAATTATTTTATTGGCGGGTAAACGTATAAGTCCATCTGTCCCCGGCCGATGGATAATCTTGTTTATAAGCAATTAGCCGGCTACAATCAAAACTCTGAAGGACGAAAACCTCGCCTTCCAGGCTAAACGTAGTGCCACTCAGGGACCAGTTACCGGTATTAGTGCCATTGGGGGTGCAGGGAATACCCGCATCCTGGAAAATATAAACAGTGTTGGCATTCAGTACATAGAGGTTGTCGCGAAAACAGTCGGGTAACGATGCGATAATTTCGCTTTCTGTTCCTCCGGCGGGTTTAGCGCGGAGACTAGTCAATTTATAAGTACCTGCAACAGAAGCTACACTAGTAACGCACTCTTCTTTTTTATCCTTGCAGGAGGAAAACAGCGTGGTGGAAAGAAGGCAAATCAAAACGGTATTTTTCATACTATATTTTTTTGGAAAGAAAGTTTCTCAATTTAATAATAAAAGCTGCAGCCAGCAAAAATGCAGGCAACATCTTTGTTTGGAACATAGCGGCAATAGGGCTATCTTTGCGCCTCAACATCGCGAAGTAGAGCAGCGGTAGCTCGTTGGGCTCATAACCCAAAGGTCGGGAGTTCGATCCTCCCCTTCGCAACAAAGGGTCCGCCGGAAGGCGGATTTTTTTACTTAAATTCATTATATAAGTTCTTTGGCTCATATCCGCCGGTAGGCGGACGGGAATTAGATCCTCCTTCAGAATATTTAAAGGGGATACGCAAGATGCAATTTTTCTAAGAGTGACTTTAGGAAAGATTCTTTGGCTCATATCCGCCGGTAGGCGGACGGGAATTGGATCCTCCTTCAGAATATTTAGGGGAAACCTCCTGTAGGGCGGAAATAAATATGGGTTTATGGGATCTGTGTTCATAGTGTATGTGTTATATAGTCCATTTTTTGATACGATTTATATTGGATATACATCAGATTTAGACAGGCGACTAAAGTCACATAATGAGTTGGCAACAAAGGGCTGGACAATTAAATTCCGACCCTGGAAGTTGATCCACAAAGAGATTTTTGATAGCAAAGCAAATGCGATGCAAAGAGAAAAGCAATTAAAATCAGCCACCGGGAGAAATTGGATCCGGGCGCTGATCAAAGAATTATAATGCTTTGGCTCATATCCGCCGGTTGGCGGACGGGAGTTCGATCCTCCCCTTCGCAACAAAGGGTCCGCCGGAAGGCGGATTTTTCTTGTAGTCAGCTTCATATTCGTTATTCATGTATCGTATTTGAAGGGTAATGGGTTGGCTATAGGACGTTTTTTTGATTTTCCTAAACAGTTGCACAACAACTGGCAAGGACTGACCACCTCCTCCTTCCTGCTGCCGGCTGTGCATTTTATAGTATTGAATGAAAGCTGGTTTTATCAACATATTTGGAAGACCCAACGCAGGTAAAAGCACTTTGCTCAATGCCCTGATGGGAGAGAAGCTGGCGATCGTATCTCCCAAAGTACAGACTACCCGTCACCGTATCAAAGGGATATTAACTGAAAAGGATTACCAGTTGGTATTTTCAGATACCCCTGGTATCATCGAGCCAAAGTATAAGCTCCATGAGAAAATGATGCAGGCGGTTAAAGGCGCCCTTGAAGATGCAGACCTGGCCATGTTGCTGGTGGATGTAAAAGAGAATTGGGCAGAATGCGACCAGTTGTTCACCGCCCTGCGTTTAAAAGTACCGGCAGTCGTGGTATTGAACAAGATCGATCTTGCGGGTGAAAGCACAATCAAAGAAGCGGTTGATTTTTTCACTGCCCGCCCTTATTGCAAAAAAGTGATCACGATCTCCGCACTCTCGGGGATCAATAAAAAGAAACTGATTAACAGCCTTCTTGAATTTGTACCGGAAGGAGAACCCTTTTACAACGGGGAGGATATCACTGACCTGAACACCCGTTTTTTTGTCAGCGAGCTGATAAGGGAAAAGATTTATGAGCTGGCACAGGATGAGATACCTTATCATACCGCTGTGCTGGTAAGGGAATACCAGGAAAAAAATACACTCGTAAAAATCGTGGCCGATATCATCGTTCACCGGGAAACACAAAAAGCCATCCTGATCGGGGAAAAAGGGACCATGATCAAAAAGATAGGAACAGCAGCAAGAACGGATATTGAATCATTTATACAGCAGAAAGTATTTTTAGAATTATTTGTAAAAGTGAAACCGAAGTGGCGGGAGAATGAGCTGCAGTTGAAGGAATACGGATATTAGGTTAAGGTAAACGGAGAAGGGTAAAAGGTGTACAGCCTTACCCTCAACCCCAAACCTTCAACCCCAAACCATTGATTATGTCATTTACAGTAGCAATAGTAGGAAGACCCAACGTCGGGAAAAGCACTTTGTTCAATCGTTTACTGGAACAACGCAAAGCCATCGTGGATGATATCAGCGGGGTGACCCGTGACCGCCAGTATGGAGTGACCGACTGGAACGGCAAGACCTATAACGTGATCGACACAGGGGGATTCGTGGCAGGAAGCCAGGATGTGTTTGAAAAAGAAATCGCCAAACAGGTGCTGGTAGCTGTTGAAGAAGCCAACGCAATCATTTTTATGGTCGATGCGGCAACCGGTATGACGGACCTCGATGATTCGATGGCGCAGGTATTGCGCCGAAGTACAAAACCTGTTTTCCTGGTCGTGAATAAGGTCGATAACAATGACAGGCTGCTCGAAGCATCAGAATTCTACAGCATGGGATTTGAACATATTTTCTTTATTGCCGCAGCAAGTGGAAGCGGCACTGGTGAATTACTCGATGCAGTAGCTGACCTGATCACCGAAGATGCTTCCGCAGAGATAGCTGAATTGGATGCGTTGCCCAAGTTTGCCATCATCGGCCAGCCTAATACTGGTAAATCTTCTTTATTGAACGCATTGATCGGGGAAGAAAGAACCATTGTGAGCGATATCGCCGGCACCACCCGGGATACGATCCATACCCGTTATAATCTTTTCCAAAAGGAATTTATCCTCATCGATACCGCAGGTATACGCCGCAAGGCCAAAGTCCATGAAGATCTTGAATTCTATTCCGTGATAAGGGCCATCAAAGCGATGGATGAAGCGGATGTCTGTTTGCTTCTCCTCGACGCCGAGAAAGGAATTGCTGCACAGGACCTGAATATCTTCAGCCTCGCGGTCAAAAAAGGGAAAGGGATCGTTGTGCTGGTGAATAAATGGGACCTGGTGGCCAAAGAAACCAATACTGCCAAAGAGTATGAAGCAGAATTGAAAAAACGATTTGCGCCATTTAGTGATGTGCCGATCTTGTTTATTTCCGCGAAAGAAAAAACAAGGATATTCAAAGCCATCGAACTGGCACTGGAGGTTTACAAAAACAGGCAACAGAAAATACCCACTTCGCAGTTGAATGAGATTATGCTGAAAGCGATTCAGTCTTATCATCCTCCTGTTGTCAGGGGCAATCCGATCAAGATCAAATTCATTACCCAGTTGCCGATACCTGTACCTTCCTTTGCCTTCTTTTGCAATTTCCCGGACGATATCAAACAGCCTTACAAGAATTACCTGGAGAACCAGCTTCGCTCCAACTTCCCACTGACCGGAGTACCGATCAGGATCTTCTTCCGGAAGAAATAATAACGCGGAAATTAAAGAGGGTCTCGTAAAACTACGATAGCTGAATAGAATATTTCCTTGTGTTTACTTGCAATATCAGTATCCACTATATAATTTAGTAGCCCGAACAAAGGGCTATGCCCATACCTGAAATCTACTCCTCCTGAAGCCCGACATTTTCACTGGTCCATTATCAAGAATTGTTACTGGTATTTCCCGCGAATGATATTCCGGTTTCCTGTTGAACAGCCACTTTTTGTTATCAAACAACCGTCAACATGAAACTACTGTCTGTACTCGCCATTTTGCTGATCAACTGTTCTGTATCGGCACAATTGAATCCCGAAACACCTTTATTTTCTACCGGGTTACCCAATTTGGTTAGCATGATCCCGGCTCCTCTTGAAAAGGAAAAGAAAATAAAACTGCAACCTCAAAAATGGAAATTATCGACCAACCATTATATCACGGGTGGGCTGGCTTTTATGGCTGGCGCCAGTAAAGGATTCAACGAGACCCTGCAATTCCACTGGAAGGAATTCCGGAGACAGTTCCCCAGGGCAAATGCCCAATGGTTCAATCCCTCGGTGAGCTGGAAAAATAAATACAAAAACGGCGACTCGCAGGCAGGAGCCAGGTATCCCTTGTCCACTTCGGTGCTGATCATGTTCACCGACCAGTATCACCTGAATAATTTCTTCAATAAAATGTCGTGGACATCCGCGCTGGTGATCAAAATCGGGGAGGGTAAAAAACCACTCAAACATTACCTGCTTGATTTTATTTATTACACGCTTTGCCACCAGGCAGGGTTTGCGCTGACTTATTATCCTTTCAGTAAGTACAAGGGAAAATAATCATTAACCCAGTAGATCCTGCAAGCGGGTAACGCGATCCCTGAATTCCAGGAGTTCTTCCTGTTGCTGCCGGATAAAGGCATTGTCAGCGAGCTTGCCGATCACTTTTTCCATTTCCTCCTGCGTATCATATACCAGTTGGCGAAATGGGTTTTCGTAATCCCTGGCTCTTGACAGGTATATATTCTTTACCATCCACTCCCTGGTAGCCAGGGTTTTTTGCAGGAGGGACAAGAAAAGCTTCTTGCTGAATTTTTTAGGGGTGATATCCAGTACTTCCAGCAGGGAGGCAAAAGCATGCTGGAACTTTTCGACAGGATAGCGGCTGCTTTTTTTATTATAGAATTCGTGAACCTCGTCCCAGCTGCTGATCTTCCCGGAACGGATATCCCGTATCAATGTGCGTACTGCGGAATCGGTTACTAACTGCCCACCGATATTTTCCCATTGATCGCGCATGTGTTTTTTGGGTAAGGTCTGAACCAGTTTCTGCCAGGAATTTATTTTTTTCTGTTCAATGAATGACATTAACTGGGTAATGCCATAATAAACGATCAGTTCATTGAATTTATTCCATGCTTCGGGCACTTTTACGAGTTCCACTTTCCTTGAACTGTTCTCAAACCCATTTACCAGTATCTCCCAACCAGCAACTTCTTTTGCATTGTTCAGCAAGAGCTCCCGGCCTTTTTTAACGAGATCTTTTTCAGCGACATTTTTTTTGTTTTTTCGACTGTAAGCAAGGGCTGTACATTTTTCCATCAGTTGCATTGCCCCGAAAATTTCGTTCACGCTGTCAGGCGCGAGGTAGTCATATTCTATATATTGTGATTTATCCGTTCTTTTATCCCGGCTGGTATATTTGTTCACATTGCGGGAGAGGGCGTACATATTGTACATGAACCAGTATCCCGGCATGATGGTCAGCGTATCCCTGCTTACATCATTACTGACCAATGAAAAGGGGATAGGGATATTGAGTTCGGCAGGAAAATCTCCTTTAGCGATCAGGGTAAAAGAAGCAAATTTTGAATTATGCTTCAGGCTTACACAGAGACCGGGCCAGAAACCACGTCCTGCTATGATCTCTCCATCGGCAGCTCTTGAATTATGGTTCGAACCAATCGTGGCCCCGGCGGCCATATTACTCTGGCCAAACACGGTGGCTGCACATAGAAACGAATTGTTGTGGTGCTGTTCATGTGCCGGTAAAATCAATGAGTTCAGCACTTCACAGCAGGAGATGGTCGAATTATCACCGAGGTAAGAGTTGATCAGTCTTGCCCCGTATTTCAATTGTGAGTTGGAGCCCATGATAAAACGAACGGCTTTTACACCATAAAAGATCCTGCAGCCAAAACCGATGATCCCGTTCACCAGTTCACATCCTTCACCAATCTGTGATTTGGCTTCCGGTGAAGAATTGATCGTCAGGTTTTTCAGTTTATTAGCGCCCTTGATATAAGCATCAGTTCCGATCCATACGTCTTTGATGATACGACTGTTCTTGATCACAGTTCTGTCACCGATCTTTCCATAATAACCCCTTCTTGTATCAAATCGTTTGTCCGTAAACGCTATGAATTGTTGCATCAATTTTTCATCATCACGGTATTTTGACCAAAGCCAGGCATCGCCGGTCTTCATGCCGTTGAAGGGAAGGACGCTCCGGCCGGCATTCTCATTGCATATTTCCATCCAGATGCGTACCGATTCTGGCTCCCCCTCTTTTAATACACCGTTACCGAACTTCGAATGATCTGTTGTAGCCAATTCATTAATATTTACAAGAATAACTTCATTCCCTGTAATATAATGACTCATGAAATTGATATTATCGATCACTACATTATCACCGATATCACAACTGATGATGGTACTGTTGTAAAGCCCCACGGGCATCCGTAGATTGTTAAACTCCATGAAACAGGTCTCCAGTTTGCCGATACGGACAAGCCCGTGGAAGGAGCAATTCTTGACAAGTTCCGGGTTGAATGCATCAGCAACCAGGACCTGGTTCCAGTCACTGGCGCTGTTCGCATTACGCTCCAGTTTTTTTATTTCCGCAGCACTTAGTTTACGGTATTTTGTACCACTGCGTTGCTGGATATCCCGTAGATAGTATTCATTCTTGCCTTTCGGGATAAATTGTTTGGGAATAAAATCGTAACCTAAAGCAGATAATGGTTTTTTATTGATATCGTTCATGCAACAGGTTGCTGGTTATTTGTTAGTGGTTAAGATATGATTTAACAGGCACTGAATATTGAAAAAATGATTTGCGTATTTATAGACCAACCAGCAACCAACAACCAGTCCCGGCTTCCGCCGGGATGACCAACAACCAGCTATTCAACCGTTACGCTTTTTGCCAGGTTCCTCGGTTTGTCCACATCACAGCCTTTGGCTACGCCGATATAATAGGCCAGTAACTGCAGGGGAACTACGCTGAGCATCGGTGCCAGGATCTCATCCGCTTCGGGAACGATCATTACATCTTCCGAAAGATCTTCTGAAACTTTATCTCCCTCGGTGATCACCGAGATCACTTTTCCTTTCCGGGCTTTTATTTCCTGCATATTGCTCACCACTTTCTCATGGTGACTACCTTTTGTGGCGACAAATACAACGGGAAGGTCCTCATCCACCAGGGCGATGGGTCCGTGTTTCATTTCTGCTGCCGGGTATCCTTCGGCATGTATATACGAGATCTCTTTTAGTTTCAATGCGCCTTCCAGGGCCACAGGAAAATTGTAGCCCCGACCGAGGTAAAGAAAATCCCTTGCATCCTTGTATTTTTCCGCCAGCGCTTTTATACTATTACTGTGATTCAATGTCCAGGCCACTTTTTCTGGTATTTGTTGTAGTTCATTCAGCAGGTGCATATACCTTTCTTCGGAGATTGTTCCTTTTATATAACCGATCTTCAAAGCGATCATCGTCAGTACGGCCAGCTGTGCGGTAAATGCCTTGGTAGAAGCAACCCCGATCTCCGGGCCGGCATGGGTATATGCGCCTCCATGACTTGTCCGGGCTATCGAAGAACCCACAACGTTCACCACGCCGAGAATGATTGCTCCTTTTTGTTTTGCATTTTCGATCGCCACCAGCGTATCTGCCGTTTCCCCGCTTTGGGAAATGGCAATGATCACATCTCCTTTATTGATAATAGGGTTCCTGTAGCGGAACTCGGAAGCATATTCCACTTCCACGTTGATACGACAAAGTTCTTCAAAAATATATTCAGCTGCGAGTCCTGCATGCCAGCTGGTACCGCAGGCGACCATGATGATCCGGCTGGCATTGACGATCTGTTCGGCATATTGCTGTATACCACTCATGGTGATCGTGCCTTCGGTGGCATCCAGTCTTCCCCTTAAACAATCATAGATGGTTTGAGGCTGCTCGAAGATCTCCTTCAGCATGAAATGTTCATACCCTCCTTTTTCTATCGTAGCGAGTTCGATATCCAGTTTTTGAACATAGGGGGTGATCTTTTCGTTGCCGAGGTTCTTCAGGATCAGTTCATCCGGCCGGATGATGGCCAGTTCATAATCATTTACATAAACCACTTCCTTGGTATATTCCAGCATCGGGGAAGCATCGGAACCGAGAAAATGTTCGCCTTTGCCGATACCGATCACAAGGGGACTTCCTTTTCTCGCCGCGATAATGGTATCCGGGTTGTCTTCATCCAGTAAAAGGATCACATAAGCGCCGGTGACTCTTTTCAAGGCTATCCTTACCGCTTCTTCCAGGTCGCATTGGTTCTTTTTTCGGATCTCTTCAATAAAATTCAGCAACACTTCTGTATCTGTGTCGCTTTTGAAAATATAACCCTTATTGGTCAGCTCCTGTTTTAACTGTAAATAGTTTTCTATTATCCCGTTATGGATCATGGCCAGTTTCCCACTGGCGGATTGGTGGGGATGTGCATTGCGGTCACTGGGTTCCCCGTGTGTTGCCCAACGTGTATGACCGATTCCTACATGCGAGTGCAGGTTTGTACCTACCACGCTTTCTTCCAGTTCAGCGACTTTTCCTTTTTTCTTGTAGACTTTTAACCCTGTGCTGTTCTGCAAAGCAACGCCCGTACTGTCGTAGCCGCGGTATTCCAGGCGTTTGAGCCCTTTGATAATGATGGGATAAGCTTCCCTCGGTCCGGTATATCCAACAATTCCACACATGTTTTTAATTTATTGCAGTAAAGGTATTGATTTCAATGCATGCAAACGGTTGCCTGCCTGCAGACGCTAAAATCTTTAAAAAGCCTTGAAACCCAAAATATGTGCCGTTATCTCCTACAGTAATACTCCTTTTAATAAAAGATATGCGGTTCCGAAATAGATCAGCAAGCCGGTCACATCTACCAGGGTAGCGATAAAAGGTGTGGAAGAAGTGGCGGGGTCAGCTCCCAATCTTTTGAGCAGGAGCGGGAGCATAGAGCCCATCATCGTTCCCCAAAGAACCACCCCAATGATGGCTGTACCGATGGCAAAACCGATGCGTATAAAATGCTCCCCGAACAGGCCAAAAAATTCATGGCCGCAATAGATGATAAAAAACCCGACAATACCCAGCGTGATCCCCATAAACAGTCCCGACTGTATCTCCCGCTTGGCGATCCGCCACCAGTCCTCTACCCTCACTTCGCCCAGCGCCAGCGCCTGGATGATCAGGGTAGCCGCCTGCGAGCCGCTATTACCACCACTCGAAATGATCAGCGGAATAAACGTGGAAAGCACCAGCACCTGTTCCAGGGTTTTCTGGAAACTCGACATGGCAGCAATCGTGAGTGTTTCACCGACAAAAAGAATGATCAGCCAGATGATCCTTTTTTTATACAATTTGAAAAGCGGGACATCCAGGTAGGGTTCATCCAGCGCCGCTGTACCTCCCATTTTCTGCATGTCCTCGCTGAATTCTTCGCTGGCCACCCAGAGTATATCGTCAATCGTAATGATACCAAGCAGTTTATTGCTTTTGCTGATCACCGGCAATGCTACCCGGTTATTCATTTTAAACACTTCGCTGGCCATTTCCTGGTCATCCTCCGGGTGTAAGGAAATAAAACGTTCATCCATCAGTTCCGCTACTTTTCGGTCTGGCGGGTTGAGGATAAAATCGCGGATACGGATATCATCAAGCAGCTCTCCGTTTTCGTTGATGACATAGATAACATTGATGGTTTCACTGTCCTTACCATACTTCCGGATCGTAGCGAATACTTCTTCAATGGTATTCCAGGGATATACATATACATAATCCGGGGTCATCAAACGCCCGATACTGTTCTCCGGGTAGCCCAGCAGCGAGAGCGTCACTTTTCTTTCATCCGGGTCAAGCAATTTGATCAGTTCCCTGACCACATTGCTGGGGAGCTCTTCCAGGAAATCGGTACGGTCATCCGCGGGGAGCTCATTGAGCAGGGAAGCCGTGGTGTTGGGTGGTAATTCGTGGATGATCCTTTTCTGGAAGGAGAGATCCAATATCTTAAATACACTCGCCGCCCGGTTCACGGACATGCTGGCGATGATATTGCTTTCATAGTCGGGAAATTCTTCCACGAGCAGGGCCACATCACTGATGTTCTGGTCGTCCAGGAATTCCCTGATCCGCAACTTGTCCTCCGTCCGGATAATCGCTTCAAATTGTTCCTGTAAACTAAGTTGCTCCAGTTCCAATGACATGCTTCAAAATTAGATAATCGCAGATAGATAAAAGTTGCCAATTTTTATCTTTTAGTTATTATCTTTTATCTCCTTATGATACTTCCTTTTCTTTTTATAGCACCAACTCCTTCCATGGGTAGGGGTGTTTTCACTTCAGAAGATATTGCCGGAGGGATATTGGTCGAACAGTCTCCTGTGATCGTCATGACTGCGGAAGAAAGAAAATTACTTGACCAAACCCGTCTTCACGACTATATTTTTGAGTGGGGTGATGAAAAGGATCATTGTTGCATGGCGCTTGGTTACGCTGCTGTTTACAACCATTCTTATCAAAGCAATTGCGAGTATGAAATGGATTTTGAGCAGCAACAGATCGGTATCCGTGCTGTCCGTGCTATCAGCGCAGGAGAAGAATTGTTTATTAACTACAATGGCGACTGGAACAACAGCAAACCACTCTGGTTTGATGCTAAGTAAAATCCCGGCTCCTTCGACAAGCTCAGGATACCGGGATTGAAAATATTTTTATAAATAGAAATGGATTATTGAAACTTGATCTGACCCCTTATTTCGCCTGCGGGGAAAGCAGGTGTATGAATATTCATATAAAAATTTCCATTCAACAGGTCTGCTTCTTTTATTACTACACCATCTACAAGTAAGGTCGCAGAAATAGTTCCGGATTTGAGATAAGTGAATTTATGTGCAATTGTTTTTTGAGGAAAAATTCCATTTCCGACAGTGCCATCGTTACAATTAGGTAAAGCTGGGAGATTACAAAGGGAAGGTGCAACGATAATATTTTGCACCACGGGTGCCGCAAAGCCGGGAGACGCTAAACCATGGATATGCATCAGGCTTATAGAGTCTGTGAGACCTGTCCAGGTAACTGTATAACTTAAAATGCGGGTTTCCCGGGTATAAAAAACATCCATGGTTCCCAGGGCGGTGGAAGCATTGGCAGGTGTTTCCTGTGATCCACTTAAGATTATACCGGTTTTTTGGAAATCAGTTGTTTTTTTCTGCTCGGCATCAGATTCACAGGAAGTGAACAGGGCCGCCGTTGAAAAAAGAATCGAAGCAAAAACAGTTAGTTTGATCAATTTCATGATTGCGGGATTTGGGCTAAAAATAAGAAGATTTTCCTAATAACCCTATTTTTCAATAAATACCCAACAGCCTGTGGGTAAACTGTTAGTGGAGACCCTGCTGCCCGAAACGGCAGGGGTAAGCGGTGGATATATTATGCTTCTCCGAAGAACGGATTATTCTTTTTAGCATTAACTTACCGGGACCAAAAACTGCTTATGGCTGAACAGGTATCAACCGGCCGCTCGCGGATCAATTCCATCGATATACTGCGGGGGATCATCATGGTGATCATGGCACTGGACCATACCCGTGATTTCTTTCACAAGACCGTTGTCGATAGCGGCGCATCAGTAGCTACCGGCCCTACCGATCTTGCTACCACGACTCCTGTATTATTTTTTACCAGGTGGATCACCCATTTCTGCGCGCCGATCTTTGTTTTCCTGGCCGGTACCGCGGTCTACCTGATGAGCCGAAAAAAAACAAAGGCCGAACTCAGCAGTTTTTTGATCAAAAGGGGTTGTTGGCTGGTATTGGTGGAAATAATAATTATTACGTTGAGCTGGACATTCAATCCACTGTTCAATGTGATCATACTCCAGGTGATCTGGGCAATCGGCATCAGCATGATCATCCTGGGCCTGTTGATCCATCTTCCTTTTAAACTGATCTTTTTGATCGGTTTCCTCATCGTCTTTGGTCACAACCTGCTGGACTACCCGGAAATAAATAAAGGACTGAAAGGAGGGTTGTTGTCCGATCTTTTATATTTCTCGAATTTTTCTATTTATAATATCGACAGCAGGCATTTTATTTTTATCGTATATTCTTTTATACCCTGGACAGGCGTCATGCTACTGGGTTATTGTTTTGGAAAACTGTTCAGTGGTTCGATCGATCCGCGTCAACGAAAGAAAACATTGCTTTTAATGGGTGGAGGATTGGTCTCCTTGTTCATCGTATTGCGTTTCATCAATCTTTATGGCGATCCCGTGTCCTGGTCGGCACATCCGAGAGGACCAGTATTTAGTTTTCTTTCCTTTATCAATGTCAATAAGTATCCGCCATCCCTGGATTTTCTATCGCTCACTATTGGAACAGGAATGCTTGCGTTGGCATTACTGGAAGGAGTGAGTAACAAACTCGCGGATTTTTTCAGGGTCTATGGCCGTGTGCCGATGTTCTATTATATCCTGCACTTTTATGTCATCCATACACTGGTGGTCATTTTCTTTTTTGCCCAGGGTTATCCTGCCGATCGCATTGCTGATCCGCGAAGCCCCTTTCTGTTCCGCCCGCCTGAATTCGGTATCGGCCTGGCAGGTGTTTACCTGATATGGCTATTTGTTTTCCTGGTACTTTACCCGCTGTGCAAAAAATATGACCGGTACAAGACTGCCAATGCCGGGCAAAAATGGTGGTTGAGTTACTTGTAATATTCAACTTCAATATTCAATCATCAATCTGCAATCTTCAATGATCATTTCAACTTGCTTTTAATCTCCTGCAATTTCAACAGCGCTTCCACGGGAGTGAGCCGGTTGATATCAATGCCTTCCAGTAATTTCCTAATCTCTTCAAAAGTTTCTGTATGGGCATCAAAAATGGAAAGCTGCATTTTTGGGGTGCTGAGTTTTTTCATCGTATCACTGGTTTCTTCGTCCACATGTTTTGTCTCCAGTTGTTTCAGGATATCATTGGCCCGTTCGATAAGTGAAGGCGGCATGCCGGCCATTCTTGCCACGTGGATACCAAAACTGTGCGTGCTGCCGCCCCTGGCCAGTTTGCGGAGAAAAATGATCTTATTAGCCACTTCCTTATTGGTGACATGAAAATTCTTTGCCCGCGGCAGTTTCTCTTCCAGTTCGTTGAGTTCATGGTAGTGGGTGGCAAATAATGTTTTGGGTTGCTGCGGTGCATTGTGCAGGTATTCCGCAATGCTCCAGGCAATAGAGATCCCATCATAAGTGGAAGTACCTCTCCCGATCTCGTCCAGTAATATCAGGCTCCTGTTAGTTATATTATTAATGATGGAAGCGGTTTCATTCATCTCCACCATAAAAGTGGATTCGCCGCCGGACAGATTATCAGAAGCGCCAACACGGGTAAATATTTTATCTGTCAGGGAGATCTTTGCTTCGCCCGCGGGAACAAATGAACCCATATGTGCCATCAACGTGATCAGGGCGGTCTGGCGCAACACGGCGGATTTACCGCTCATGTTCGGACCGGTCAGGATGATCAGTTGCTGATCGGTCTTGTTCAGTTCAAGATCATTGCTGATATAGGTTTCCCCGGGTGGCAGGTTTCTTTCGATCACGGGATGGCGGCCTTCTTTAATGATCAGCTCATCACCGGTGTGCAGATGTGGTTTTTTATAATGGTAGTGGATCGCGTTATTAGCAAAACAGCAAAGACAGTCCTGTATTGCCAGCATATTCCCATTGGTTTGAACAGGAGCGAGGTAATCGCCCAGTTCATTCAGCAAGGCTTCAAACAATTCCAACTCTATTTTTAATATCTTTTCTTCGGCGCCCGTTATTTTTTCTTCGTAATCTTTCAGTTCGGGTGTGATATAGCGTTCGGCATTGGTTAGTGTCTGTTTGCGCATCCATTCCGGGGGCACTTTGTTCTTATGCGAATTGGTGACCTCGAGATAGTAGCCAAAAACATTGTTGAACCCGATCTTAAGGGAAGAGATGCCGGTTCTTTCGGCTTCCTGCTGCTGCAGGCGGGCCAGGTATTCCTTTCCGTTATGTGCGATCTGGCGCAGTTCATCCAGCTCATCATTAATACCGCTGTTCAGCATCCCGCCTTTGATGGCGAGTGCAGGGGGATTGTCCACGATCTCTTTGAATATTTTATTAGCGATATGGGGACAGGGATTTAGCGCATCTCCCAGGCGTTTCAGACATTCGTTGGAACTGGCTAGCGACAATTGCTTGATCGTTTCCACTTGTCTTAGTCCCCGGGCCAGTTGCAATACTTCTCTCGGGTTGATCTTCTTCAGCGGGATCTTGGAAACCAGTCGTTCGATATCACCGCATTGTTTGATGTGAAGAGATAGTTTGTTGCGGAGATCCGTTTCCTTTACCAGGAATTCGACGGTATCAAGGCGTTCATTGATCTTCAGGATATCTTTCAGGGGGAAAACGATCCAGCGTTTCAGTAATCTCGCTCCCATCGGAGAAACCGTATTATCAACTACATTTAATAAGGTATGGTTCCCATCCGAATTGCTCATCCCGATAGCCATCGGGACCAACTCCAAATTCCGGATGGTAAACCTGTCCATCCATAAAAAATCATCCCGGTCGATCCGTTGAAAAGAAGTGACATGTTGCAGGTTGGGGTGTTCGGTGTCTTTTAAATAATGAATGATAGCTCCGGCAGCAACAAGACCTTTTCTCAGGTCATCCACACCAAAACCTTTTAAGGAATGTGTTTGAAAATGTTTTAGCAAAATTCCTTCCGCGTAAGCTTCATCAAAGATCCATTCATCGAGCGTGTAAGTATATATTTTACCGGTAAAATACTCTTTGAACTTTTTTTGCTGGTGCCGCTGGAATACGACTTCCGCAGGTTTGAAACTCTGCAATAGTTTATCGGCATATTCCCGGTCACCTTCCGCAACAAGGAACTCACCGGTGGAGATATCAAGAAAAGCGAGACCATACTGATCGTTCTCCGCGAAATGGACAGCCGCCAGGAAATTATTGCTATGATGTTCCAGTAATTTATCGTTCACTGTGGTGCCGGGTGTCACCATATCGGTCACCCCTCTTTTTACTACACCCTTTGCTGTTTTCGGATCTTCGAGCTGGTCACAGATCGCCACGCGGTGACCAGCTTTTACCAGTTTATGTAAATACGTGTCCAGTGCATGATAGGGAAAACCGGCAAGGTCTGAAGAAGCGGCAGCGTTGTTATTTCTTTTGGTCAACGTGATGCCCAACACTTGTGAAGCGACGACGGCATCCTGTCCGAAGGTCTCATAAAAATCTCCCACGCGAAACAGCAGGATCGCATCCGGGTATTTTTGTTTGATGGCCCGGTGCTGCTGCATCATAGGGGTATCACTGCTCACTGTTTTTGCCATGGAGGACAAATATAGGAAAACTGTAAGCTGCGGCTAACAGCTAATCGCGAAGAGCTAATTGCTGTGTACATTATCTTTGCGCCATGCGAAAACTGAGCATGGAAGAGCTGGGCAGGAAGTCGGTGGAAGAATTCAAACGGTCCGAAAAAACCCCGGTGATTGTTGTCCTGGAAAATATCCGCAGTGCTTATAATGTAGGGAGCGTGTTTCGCAGTTCCGATGCTTTCCTGGTGGAAGCCATCTATATTATCGGTTATTCAGCCAAACCACCGCATAAGGAAATAAAAAAAACGGCCCTGGGCGCGGAAGAGACCGTCCATTGGGAGTATTTTAAAACAACGGCCGAAGCGATCGAAAAGCTCCGGCAGAACAGTTACCGGGTATTCGCTATAGAGCAGGCAGTGCATAGCCACCCGCTTCAGCGGGTGGAAACGAATGACAAAAAAGCCCTCATCTTCGGCAACGAAGTTACCGGGGTTGAGCAATCCACCATTGCTCTTTGTGATGGTTGTATCGAAATACCGCAATTGGGTATGAAGCATTCGTTGAATGTCGCTACGGCGGTTGGTGTTGTGCTTTGGGAAATAGTACGGGCTAGAATTTGATATTGAAGATTGTTGATTGAAGATTGAAGATTGTTGATTGAATATTAAACATTCATGAGTAAAGTAAAAAGTTATTTAAGTCTCATAAAATTCTCTCACACAATTTTCGCAATGCCTTTTGCGATGATTGGATTTTTTCTGGGGGTATTTTCTATTGTATCTGTAGTTCCGGGCTGGCATACTATTATCCTTTCTGATGTTCAGGGTAAAGAATTATTTAAAATTTTTCTCCTTGTCATAGGGTGCATGATCTTCGCCAGGAGCGCAGCCATGGCTTTTAATCGCTGGCTCGACAGGCAGTACGATGCAAAAAATTCACGTACTGCTGTAAGGGAAATTCCCTCCGGGATCATTCCCGCTAAAAACGCTTTGATCTTTACTATTATTTCTTGCGCCTTGTTTCTTGTCGCTTGTTTCTTTATTAACAGGATATGTTTTTATCTCTCTCCTGTTGCATTGGCTGTTGTGCTCGGGTATAGTTATACAAAAAGATTCACTCCGCTTTGCCATCTGATACTGGGATTGGGATTATCCCTGGCCCCAATTGGAGCCTATCTTGCTGTAACAGGCAACTTTTCTCTTTTACCTATTATCTTTTCTCTGTGCGTGGTCTTTTGGGTAAGTGGGTTTGATATCATCTATGCCTTGCAGGATGAACAGTTTGATAAATCGCAGCAACTTTATTCCATCCCCGCCTGGCTGGGAAAAGCAAAAGCATTGCGTGTATCTGAGTTCCTGCATTTATTAAGTTCGGCAGCGGTCGTGTATGCAGGTTATTATGGCAATTTCGGTTGGCTATACTGGATCGGGGTGGCTGTATTCATTGGCATGCTTGTTTACCAGCACAGTATTGTAAAACCCCATGACCTGAAAAAAGTGAACCTGGCTTTTATGACAGTCAATGGGATTGCATCCGTTGTATTTGCCATATTTGTCATAGCTGACCTATTTTTACACGGGTAACTTTCTAATTCCTTATTTTTTATTCATTATTTCTCATTTCCATTGGCAAGAATTCTTTCTATCGACTATGGTTTAAAACGCACCGGTATCGCCGTTACCGATCCCTTGCAGATCATCGCTACCGGGTTGACCACTATCCATTCCAAAGAACTATTCCCTTTTTTAAAGGAATATTTTGCCCGAGAGCCAGTTGAACTGGTTATCATCGGGTGGCCCACGAACTGGGATGAGTCCGCTACCCATGCTACACCGCTGGTGGAGAAATTTATCAAAGAGTTTCAGAAACTTTTCCCGGCAATGCCATTAAAAAAAGTGGATGAGCGCTACACGTCTAAAATGGCAAAAGCAGCTATGCTGGAAATGGGGATGAAAAAAAAGGACCGCCGGAACAAAGCCCTGGTAGACGAGATCGCCGCTACGATCATGTTGCAGGAGTACTTGCGTGCCGCCGGGAAGTAATTGGTAAATAAAGTATATAGGGTATATACAGGTAATCGATTATAAACAGTGATCCGTAAATTTGCTCTTATTCTTTATTTACTTTAGATACCTATATACTTTAGTTACTTAATTTACCATGATTCTTCCCATTGTTGCATACGGACATCCTGTACTCAGGAAATTGGCTAAGGATATCAAAACAGATTATCCGGGGCTTGACAAATTCATTGAGGATATGTGGGAGACTATGTATGCCAGTAGCGGGGTAGGATTAGCAGCTCCGCAGGTAAATAAAGATATCCGGCTTTTTGTAATGGATACCGAGCAGATGTTTAAGAATATGGAGGAAGAGGAAGCTGCGGAATATCCGGATGCACCCGGTGTAAAAGAAGTGTTTATCAATGCACATCTTATTGATCTGGAAGGGGATGAGTGGTCTTACAATGAAGGCTGTCTGAGTATTCCCAAGATCAGGGAGGATATTTTCCGCCAGGAAAAAATCACCCTGCGTTATTCCGGCAGGGATTTTATTAGCAAAACCGCCAGTTTCACAGGCCTTTCGGCCCGGGTCATTCTACATGAGTACGATCATATTGAAGGCAAACTCTTTATCGATCATATTTCCCCCCTTAAAAGAAAGCTGATGAAAGGTAAGCTAAACGATATTTCAAAGGGCAAGATCAGCGTGGACTACAAGATGCAGTTTCCGGGGTAAAACCTCATTTAATTATTTGATTCTTAGAAAAATAAATCAGAAAATTATTTTGCCAGAATAAATCTTCTTTCTATCTTCATTATCACCTCTGAAAACAAAAAAAGGTTATCCTCCACGTTAGTAGCGCCACCACTATCCTTTCAACAGCCAGACATAGTCTGCCCCTTTGTTATTTATTGTATTTAG
>JBDSPR010000004.1:0-19304 GCA_039930245.1 Chitinophagaceae bacterium
AAGGATAAGATGAAGATTTTGAAGCTTCTATTCCGACAAAGGAGGAATCTAAAGACAGATTCCTCCTTTGTCGGAATTAATTTCATCGTCAGCCCATCTATTCCTCACTTCGTTCGGAATGACAAAGTATTATAATTCAAACTGACCCACTACCGTGAAACCCGTTAATGCTTCTTGTATTTTTCAATGAGCGCAATAAAAGCCGGGGTTTTTCTTATAGTATCCCAATCAGGGTTTGTTTCAAGATGCCCGAACCCATCGAACCCATCTTTCAGCGCTATCTCAAGATATTGCAGAGCGTTGGTTTTTTTATCCCATACAGCATATAGGCTGGCCAGTTTATATTTCCGCCATGCACTTTCGGGATAAATTTCTATAGCTTTAATAAAATACAGTTCTGAATTGGGATAGTCTTTTCGCTCCAGGTAGAGAGTAGCTATTTCTTCAGCTATATATACATCGTCAGGAAAATGGGCATACTTCTTTTTATACCATTCGATTTTTTCATACCCGAGACCGGCATTTTCCAGGGACCGGAACAGTGATGTCCAGTCGCTATTATAAGAGGGGTCAATGAGCACCACTTTTTTAAAACAAACGGCTGATTCAGGGTATTTGTCAAGCTTGCTGTAAAGGACCCCAAGGTTGCGCCATGGATAAATATTGGCAGAATCAAAGCGTATAGCTTTTTTATAAGCCAATTCTGCTTCTGAATGTTGATTTAATGAATAATAAACTACACCTAATAGATTCCAGTTGTCGGCATCGTCAGGTGCCAGGTAGACAGTTTTTTTACAATATTCCAGGGCCTCCTCATTTCTGCCTTCCTCGTTCAAGAGATTTCCCAGGTTATACCAGGCGTCACTATCAGTCGAATCAACCCGGATTGACTGCCTGTAGGCATCTTCCGCTTCAGATTTATTTCCCAATTTTTCCAAAAGGAGCCCAAGGTTACGCCAGGGCTGGGGGGCATATGGATCTAAAATCATAGATTTTTTATAGGCTTCTTCAGCTTCGGGATATTTTTCCACATCAAAGAATAAAGTGCCGAGCCCATTCCATGCAGCTCCATATGTGGAGTCAAGCAGAATCGATTTTTCATAAGCAGTTTCAGATTCAGTATACCGGGTTTGAAGCCGGTAAAACATCCCTAAATTATTCCAGGGATAACTCCAGAAAGGCGCCAGTTCTGCTGCTTTCTTGTAACTTTTTTCGGCTTCAACGGGCTGATTTAATCTCTCATAGAACAAGCCCATCGCATTACATATCCATGCCTGGTTGTGCAAAAGCTCGTTGGCGGTTTCGAGGTAAGCAAGCGCTTCAGGGTATTTTGATTTACTTGTTTGTTTGAAGATATAATAGGCATCAAGAAATAATCTTTTTACATGGATCTCGTTGTACCGGAAATCTTTCTCTCCAATTATTTTTTCCACCGTTACCAGGTAATTCCTTGCACTTACTATTTTACGGAGCACTACTGCCGGGTCATTATCAAGCTTGCCCCTGAGATAGGTATTTATAAATTTTTGTGCTTCATCTTCCAATACGGCAGCAAGCTCCAGTTTCATTTCTTCCACTAAGGCTGTTGGTTGGTTGGCTTTTTCCGCTTCTGTAATCGTATAATAAGCATTGTTTTTTTCCGGCTCCGTCAACCGTAGTTTCCGGATATGCTGATCAAAGGCCTGGAAAAAAATATTGTTTGTCCAGGTGCTGTCCGAAGTGCCTCTTTTTTTATTTACAGCTACCACACTCCTGTTATCTTTCCGGGCCAGGAGGGCCATTTTCAGGTCATCACTGAAGGAGGCTATTTTTGCCTGGGGGTCTCCATCTGTTTTAGGCACCTGCTGCTGGCCGGTTTCGCTGCCTACTTCATCGAGGTAACGGTCCAGTTCCCGTAAGCTGATCTTGTGGTCATTATCCCTGTCGGCTAAGCCGCTGAGTCCGTCAATCAGGTGATAGGTGAATACACCATGTCCACCCCCGGGGTAATTTTTTTCCTGTGAGAGCTGGTTGGGCTGGCAGGATAATATCTTAATGACATTTTGAAATCCTTTACTTAAGGAAGTAATGGTGCTGCTGGCTCCGGTCATTCCCCCTGCAAGATTGCCGGAACGGCAGGCATCTGTAATTAAAACTACTTTGGTGTTTTTCTTTGTGAAGGCCGCTACAAATTTTTCCAGCATAGAAATATCTATGGCGTCTGTGGCCGGGTAGTTATTGGGTTCACAGTTGTAAGTAAGGAGGAACCCGCTTTCAATATCGTTTTCCACATCCCCATGCCCGGCAAAATAAATGAAGATACGGTCGTTGGTACCTGTCTTGTCTAATATTTTTCTCAGTTCTTTAAAGAAATTGGCTTTTGTGGCAACAGAATCGATCAGAAGGGTAACATCTTTCTTTTCACAAATTTTTTGATTGACCAGGTAATCTGAAAAAAGGTAAGCATCGTCATCCGCGTATAATAAACGGTTAATATTAGGATAAGAAGATATCCCAACTACAAGTGCAAAGCTGCGTTGGATGGTGTCAGACGAATGCTGTTTAACGATAAAACCTCTTGTTGAATCCTGTGAGTAAGAGGAAGCCGTCCCGAGCAGGAGCAGGCAAAAAAAAAGCAGTATTTTACTCATAGTGGTTACAGATTATTAAACACCAAAAATAACTAACGGTAAGAATTTTGCTGGGATCCTGTCAGCAGGTTATGATCCGGGATTAAATATCAGCCTTTATTTGTATTCGCCAAATACCTCCCTCAGGGTATCTGCAATCTCTCCCAATGTACACTTGTTTTCCACCGCTTCCACTACCGTGGGCATGATATTTTCCCCGCTGCTGGCTTTATCGTTGAGGGATTGGAGGATATGGTCACATTTGGCGGGATTGCGGTTGTTCCGTAAAGCGGCCAATTTTTCAGTTTGTATTTTGCGGATCGACTCATCTACTTTTAGCAGGGGTATAGCAGCTTCTTCTTTTACCTGGAATTTATTTACTCCCACGATGATCTTTTGCCCCGCTTCCACCTGGCGCTGATGTTCATAAGCGCTTTTGGCGATCTCGTTTTGAATGAATCCCTGTTCGATCGCTGAAACGCTTCCACCCATAGCATCGATCTTTTCGATCAATTTCCAGGCTGCCGTTTCCACTTCCTGCGTCAATGACTCGATAAAATAGGAGCCGGCAAGCGGATCAACGGTATCCGGGGCGCCGCTTTCAAAAGCAACGATCTGCTGGGTGCGGAGAGCGATACGGGCGGCTTCTTCCGTCGGAAGACTCAAGGCCTCATCAAATCCATTGGTATGCAGGGATTGTGTTCCGCCCAATACGGCCGCCAGTGCCTGGATCGTAACCCTTGAAATATTATTCTGTGGTTGTTGTGCTGTCAATGTGCTGCCGCCTGTTTGGGTATGGAAGCGCAGCATCATGGCTTTGGGATCTGTAGCCCCTAATTTTTTCATGATCACCGCCCACATTTTGCGGGCTGCGCGGAACTTGGCTACTTCTTCAAAAAGATTATTGTGTGCATTGAAGAAAAAGGAGAGCCGTTTACCAAATACATTGATGTCCATTCCTTTTTTCACCGCAGCTTCCACGTAAGCTTTTCCATTACTTAAGGTAAATGCAATCTCCTGCACTGCCGTACTACCCGCTTCGCGGATATGATAACCCGAGATCGAGATCGTATTCCATTTGGGTGTTTCGTCGACGCACCATGCAAAGATATCCGTGATGATCTGCATCGAAGGTTTGGGTGGATAGATATAAGTTCCCCTTGCGGCGTATTCTTTCAGGATATCATTCTGGATCGTACCGTTGAGTTTTTTCAGGTCAGCGCCCTGCTGTTTTGCCAGCGCCACGTAAAAGGCGAGAAGAATAAAACCTGTTGCGTTGATGGTCATGGAAGTGCTGATATCTTCCAGCCGGATACCATTGAAAAGTGTTTGAATGTCTTCGAGTGAATCGATCGCTACACCCACTTTTCCTACTTCTCCTTCCGCCAGCGGGTGATCACTGTCATACCCGATCTGCGTGGGCAGGTCAAATGCGACACTAAGCCCGTTTACTCCTTGTGATAGTAAATAATGGTATCGTTTATTGCTTTCTTCGGCCGTTGAGAAACCGGCATACTGCCGCATGGTCCAGAGTTTACCCCGGTACATGTCTGGTTGTACGCCGCGGGTGAACGGAAATGTGCCGGCCCCCCCACCCCCCGAAGGGGGGCTTGACGGAAGATCATCAGCAGTATAGATCGTCTTTATTTCAATCCCGGAGTCTGTATATCTTTTATTTGCTTCAGACATAGTTCTGCTTTAATAAGTCACAACCATAAACTATAAACCCTGCCTACCGGCAGGCAGGCATAAACAATCAACATTTATTTCATAATCTTTTTCGCCTCAAAATTCAGCGCCTGCGCTACCAGTTCATGCAGGGATCCATTGGGCTGCGACATGATCACTTCCAAGATCCGCTTGTTGAGATCGGCTGCAGAAGCGGTCGGCGGAAGTGTACCGGCCACCTGGTTGACCACCATGATATTCTGTTCTTTCAGGTTGCGCACGGCATCCCAGCCCACCTGGCTCACATATAATTGCTGGGTACTGTTGTATTCAAATTCCTGCTTGATATTTTCTGTCAGGATGATCTTCATCTCATAGGCCGAGATCCCAGGCTGGTTCAGCCTGCTGATCAGGTGGGGGAGAGCGATCCTTTCTGTTAAGAGCACCAGCCGTTCATAGGCCTGTAATTGCAGCGGCACTGTTTCATACCGGGGTGGGGTACTGTTTGTCTGTTGCTGCTTACGGAAAATAGCATACACGGCAAGAAGGAGGGCCAATCCAGATAAAACGATACTTACAACGGTCAGATCCATGGTCAGTAATTTAACAGATGAGGCAAAAATAGGCTGAATGCGGAAAGTTTAGTCTTAAACCTTGATTCTGTTAAAATTCCTTACTTCGAAAAGACCGGATTCGTCTGGCCGTAAAAGAATAATTAATTTTGCCGGATGGAAACAACGATCACAGCGCCTGTTACTTTGACAGCAGGCGCCATAGTAGAAATCAGAAAACTCATGACCGCCGAAGGTTTTGATACTTCACAGCGATTACGGGTGGGAGTGAAAGGCGGTGGCTGTTCTGGTATGACCTATATGCTGGGGTTTGACGAGCCCAGGGAGAATGATCATCATTTTGAGATCGATGGCATTGCCTGTATCATGGACAAAGCGCATGAAATGTATTTATATGGTATGCTGGTTGACTGGCAGGATGGATTGAATAACCGCGGCTTTACTTTCAAGAATCCCAATGCGAGTACGACCTGCGGTTGCGGTACCAGTTTTGCCGTTTAAAGGGTTGAACAATTTTTTATAGAAAAAGCCCCTGGTATGATCCGGGGGCTTTTCTTTACCTGGTGATATCTTTTATTAACTATTTGTATTCGGGGTTACCGTTGTCTTTGCTATCATACCCGGTTTTGTTTTCTCAACAACCGCTTTTTTACCCAATGGTCTTTTGCCACCCAGGTCAACCAGGATCGGGGCTGCCACAAAGATTGAAGAGTAGGTACCGGTGATCACACCGATAAGCATCGCGAAGGCAAAGCCTTTTGTTACTTCACCACCCACCAGGAACAGGATAAGGATAGTGAGGAACACCGTTAAAGAGGTCATGATCGTACGGCTCAAAGTCTCATTGATCGCCCTGTTGATCACTTCACCTCTTGGCGCGTTTGGCATGAGGCGGCTGTCTTCCCGGATACGGTCAAACACGATCACTGTATCGTTCATTGAGAAACCGATCACCGTTAGAATCGCTGCGATAAAATGCTGGTCGATCTCGAGCGGGAAAGGAACAATGGTCCTTGCGAAAGAGAACACGATCATGGTCACCAATACGTCGTGCAAAAGAGCGACGATCGTACCAAGGGAATACCTCCAGTCGCGGAAGCGGATAAATATATACAGGAAGATGGCCAGCATCGCGAAGATCGTGGCCTTGATGGCACCTGCTTTCAGGTCATCGGAAATGGTCGGCAATACTTTGCTGTAACCCTGTTTGTATTCCGTATCAAATTTCTCATACGAGAGATTGGCTGGAAGGAAACCGGTAAGACCAGCTTTCAAACGAGATTCCACGATTGAGTCAGCGGTCAGGCTGGGGTTATTGATCTGGTAAGAAGTAGTGATATCCAGTGTTGCATTGTCGCCGATCGTTTTGATGATCGGATTCTCTCCTTCAAAAGTCGTTCTTAATGCAGTACGCACCTGTTCCACATCCACTGCTTTATCAAAACGGATCTGGTAGCTGCGGCCTCCTTTGAATTCTACCCCTTGGTCGAATCCATTGAAGTAAGCGGCAATACCCAGTGCAAGTACCACGAATGAAATGACGTAAGCTATTTTACGGTATTCGATGAACTTGAATTTGGCGTGCTTGAATACGCGGCGGGATACACCGGTGAAATATTCAAGATGTCTTTTCTTGTTAGTAAACCATTCTGTTACCCAGCGGCTGACCAGGATACCACAGAAAAGCGATAACAGGATACCGATGATCTGGGTGGTCGCAAAACCTTTTACAGGGCCGAGACCAAAAGAGAACAGGATGATTGCGGTCAATAAAGTAGTTACGTGCGCATCCAGTACCGGGGGTAAGGAACGCTTGTAACCTTCGTTGATGGCAGGTATATAACCCTTGCCTTTCGAAAGCTCTTCCTTAATACGTTCGTAGATAATTACGTTCGTGTCTACCGCCATACCAATGGTAAGTACCAGACCCGCGATACCGGGAGCTGTTAAGGTGGCGCCAAGACCTGCGAGGATACCTACTGTAAAGAGCAGGTTCAGGATCAGCGCGATATTGGCTACCCATCCGCTTGTATTATAATAGATCAGCATCAGCAGGAAGATCACCACGAAAGAGATCAGGAAGGCCATCGAACCACCGCGGATCGCTTCTTTACCGAGGGTTGGACCAACCTGTTGTTCCTGTACGATTTTGGCAGGGGCGGGTAATTTACCGGCCTTTAATATATTGGCAAGATCCTGTGCTTCCTGTTGTGTATAGCCACCGGAGATCGTGGATGTTCCGTTGGGGATCGCGGATATTACATTCGGTGCGGAATAAACAATATTATCCAATACGATCGCGATCGGTTTGCCGATATTCTCTTCGGTCATTTTTTTCCAGATCGCTGATCCGAAATTCTTCATATCCATCCGGATCTCCACTTTGCCATACTGGTCGAAATCCTGGCGTGCATCAGAGATTGCGTCGCCTTCGAGTTTGGCCTGTATCCTTCCAAATGTTTTCAATGCATACAGCGGTACATTGGTCGCGGATCTTCCTTTCTTATCTTTTGCAGGAGTGCCATAAGCCCATACTGCATCAGATGGGAAATTGGCGCGGAGTTCCTCAAGGTAGGAACGGAGCTGCGCAGAATCTTTTATTGAGACATAGCCAATAGCCGCAGGGTAGCTCACTTTTCCTTTTTCATCCTGGTAAGGAGGAGTGAACTGGAGGTATTTATCAAGTGTGTTTTGCGTATTCAGCGCATTTGCTTTTTTGACTGTATCGTTATCCGCACCTATTTTTTTAGATAGAATACTGCCGGCTGTGTCATTTTTCCCCGTCGTATCTATTTTGCCTGTGCTGTCAACGACTTTGGTTGTATCCCTTGCTGAAGTAGTATCTTTTACGCCGCCATATTTGGCATTGAACTGGGTCACCGCCTGCTGCCAGCCTCCTGAATAGTTATTGTCCTGGAGTGTGTACACTTCCCAGAACTGGAGATTGGCCGTGCTTTGCAAATATTTTCTAACTCTTTCTTTATCTTTTATACCCGGAAGCTCCACGTTGATGGTGCCTTTATCACGGTTGGGATTGATATTGGGCTGCGCTACACCAAACTGGTCGATACGTGTACGCAATACGCGGAAGGTACGGTCGAAAGCGTCTTTTGCTTCACTGCTGATATAGGTTTGAACTGCGCCATCGCTGGAGTTGATATCGATCTTGCCGTTGGCCGCACCTGCGAACAGGGAAGCCAGTGGCCGGGTCGCTTCGATCTTCCTGTACTCCTGTACAAAAAGGGTAATAAAATTATCACCGCTGTTCGCCTTGCGCTTCTCTGCATTCTGTAAGGCAAGCAGGAAATTGGGATCCTTTGAATTGTTGGTCAGTGATTTCAGGAGACCGGTCATTTCCACTTCCAGTGTTACGTTCATACCGCCCTGGAGATCGAGACCCAGGTTCAATTCTTCTTCTTTTGCTTTCTGGTAACTCATGGCGCCATTGATGCCATATGTAACAGTAACATCTTTGGTGCTGTCAAGCAAACGCCTTAACCTGTCCTGGTAAGCTTTATCCAGTACTTCCTGGTAAATAGCCTGCGAGTCTTTGTTGTTGGGGAATTTCTCAAGGGCACTTGTGTAGTTCGTTTTTACATAGCTCCGGGCACGGGCTTCCATTTTCTTTTCATGATTTCTCACAAACCAGGTAAAGGACAACTGGTACAGGGAATAAATGATAAGCAGGATAGTAAAAAAACGAACCAAACCTTTCAGTTGCATACAATGATGGGTTTACATTTTTATAGCCATTTCTTCCATATCATCCACGGTAGAAAGGCTTTAGACGATTTTTAAAGGACGGCAAAGATAGGGCTTTCAGGCGTAAATGGAAACTGGATTTTGATACCCGTTCCTCACCGCGGGAACCTCATTTCTCAATGATTCCCAATGGGTTAAACAAGAGAAAAGGAAGTCTCCTCAAAATGATCAACGAATGAAGCTATAGGGTGGTCAGACCATCCACCCGAACGAAAAGAACCTTTACCTGATTCATGGTCGCGAGGCGAATGGAAGGACCGTAGACCGCCGGGTTTTGTACAGCGGTTATTGATATTTCTTATTAATTTGAGTGAATGAAAATAATCGTTGTATTTTTTGCTTTATTAATTCTTGCAGGGAGTACAACAGGTTGTATGCGGTCTTTGCAGGCGGATAATACAATTACACAATCATCGATCTTGAACAGCAATTACCTGGTTGACCCGCTAAATAATCATTCGGACAGTTTGCTGCCGGCGTTGCTGGCAAAATACCCGGGATATTTCGATTCGATCATTTCCAGGAAGGACGAACTCAATATCCAGGTTATCTACACGCAGATCGACAGGGGTAAAAAAGAAAAGAACAGGATACGTTTCACCGATCATTCATTTAACCTTCAGCCTGATCAATATTTTTACCCGGCTTCCACCGTCAAACTCCCGGTAGCTATTCTCGCCTTACAGAAATTGCGTGAATTGAATATTCCCGGTCTCGACCGGAACACAACGATGATCACCGGTTCAGCAGGAGCCTGGCAGACTGCCGTAAATAATGATAGTTCCACTGCCAGCGGAAAACCAAGCATCGCTCATTACATAAAAAAAATATTGCTGGTCAGCGATAACGATGCATTCAACCGGCTGTATGAATTTCTCGGGCAGGAATACATCAACAACAACCTGCACAGGATGGGGTACAGGGATGTGCAGATCATTCACCGGTTAAGTATCAGTCTTACCGATGAAGAGAACCGGTTTGCCAACCCCGTTAGCTTTCTTGACAACAACGGGAAGATCATTTATGCAAAACCTGCGGAGAAAAGTCAATTGATCTATGCGAACCGCGATACAAAATTGGGTACTGGTTACCTGAAAGGCAACGAACTGGTGAACGAACCTTTTGATTTTTCCAAAAAGAACCGTCTCCCGCTGCAAGATCTTCATCATATTATAAGAAGTATTTTATTTCCCGCCGATACACCCAAAGAGGAACGGTTCAACCTCGCGAAAGAGGATTATGATTTTCTGCGACTTTATATGTCCATGCGTCCCGGTGAATCCTCTTCACCTCTTTATTCCGCACCGGATTACTGGGATAATTATACCAAGATGATCTATTATGGAGCGGAGAAAACAAATCCCGAACCCGGTATCCGCATATTTAATAAGACCGGTACTGCTTATGGCTTTTTGATCGATGCCTGCTATTTTGCGGATTCCAGGAATAATATTGAATTCATGCTGAGTGCCGTGATCTACTGCAACAGCGACGGTATTTTCAATGATGATAAGTATGAGTATAACAGTGTGGGGTATCCCTTTTTAATGCACCTGGGCAGGATCGTGTATGAATATGAATTAAAGCGGGAACGCAAATACCCGACAAGACTTTCTTCTTTTCAATTTCAATATGGGCAATAGCGGCGGCAGGTCTATCTTTGCTGCGCTAACCTACCATAAACCAACCATATGCAGTTTTCTTCTTTTTTACAACGCTTCAATGAGCCGGAAACTTTGAAAATGGCTAAACTGGGTCGTGAATTGCGGGCAAAGGGAATCGATGTGATTGACCTGAGCCTGGGCGAACCGGATTTTGATACACCTGCGCATATCAAGGAAGCTGCTATTAAAGCGATCAATGACAACTGGAGTCATTATACACCTGTCCCCGGTTTCCTTGACCTGCGCGAAGCTGTTTGCAGTAAATTCAAAAGAGATAACGGGCTTGACTATCAACCGGGGAATATTGTTGTATCGACCGGCGCCAAGCAAAGTCTTGCCAATGCCGTACTGGCATTGGTGGATGAAGACGATGAAGTGATCATTCCCACACCGTTCTGGGTCACTTATAGTGAACTGGTGAAAATTGCCCGTGGTAAAGTGGTGCTGGTACAAAGCACGATAGAGCAGGGGTTCAAGATCACGGCGGCGCAATTGGAGAACGCTATTACTCCAAAAACAAAGCTGTTCCTTTTCTCTTCTCCCTGTAATCCCAGCGGCGCGTTCTATACCAGGGAAGAACTCGTTGGGTTGGCAGCCGTATTCAAAAAACATCCTGGTATTTATATTCTCTCCGACGAGATCTATGAGTATATCAACTTTGTGGGCTCACACCAAAGCATTGCGCAATTCGATGAATTAAAAGAACGGGTGATCATCGTCAATGGATTGAGTAAGGGTTTCGCGATGACCGGCTGGCGATTGGGGTATATCGCGGCCAATACAGAGATTGCCAAAGCCTGTGAGAAAGTACAAGGACAATTTACCAGCGGTGCGAATTCTATCACCCAGAAAGCGGCCGTTACTGCCCTGACAACGGATCTGCGTCCTTCCCGTGAAATGGTTATCGAATTTGCGAGGAGAAGAAAAAGAGTATTGGAACTACTGAAAGATATCCCGGGTATTCATTGCAGCGAACCCGATGGCGCTTTTTATATTTTTCCTGATATGAGTTATTATTTTGGAAAGAAAGATGGGGATGAGGTGATCAGCAATGCGGGAGAACTTTGCATGTATTTACTGAATAAGGCACATGTATCATCTGTGATGGGTGATGCATTTGGTGATAGCAAGTGCATCCGTTTCTCTTTTGCCAACAGTATGGAAAAAATAGAGGAAGGGTGGAGACGAATAAAAGAAGCACTCCAAAAACTCCGGTAAGTTTGATGTTTGGGAAGTGACCCTTTTGACTGCTTTGACTGCTTTGACCTCTTTTGATCTTTTTGACCTTTTTGATTTCTATGACTTATTTGACCTTTGATTGTTTCAACAATTTTTGATGGATCTCTAATACCTGAGGAATCACCAGTGTTTGTTCGTTATTCGTTATCACGAAATCACAGAGTTTCATTTTCATTTCTTCGTCGAGCTGGCGGCTGATGCGTTTCATTACTTCTTCCAGCAGGAGCCCATCTCTTTCCATGACTCTTTTTACGCGGATATGCTGGGGAGCATACACACCGATCACGTAATCGAGTTGTTCCGCGGCACCGCTTTCAAACAACAACGCTGCTTCCTTGATAACATAAGGCGTTGATTGTTTTTTCATCCAGCCCGCGGCGTCCTCTATGGTGAGGGGATGCGTAAGTGAATTGAGCAGGTCCAGTTTTTCTTTAATGTTGAAAACGATATGGGCGAGGTATTTTCTGTCAAGTTCGTTGTTCTTATAACTGTCCTCGCCGAAGTTTTTTATGATTGCTGATTTTAATTCAGCGTTGCTGTTCATGAGACGTTTGGCTGCATCATCGGCATAATAGACAGGAATGCCGATGGTTTCAAAGATGGCGGCGATGGTCGTCTTGCCGCTGCCGATCCCGCCTGTTAGCCCAACTTTTATCATACCGGGAAAATACAGATAAAAAATTCCAAAAGATAAATCCCAAATCCCAGGCGGATTTACTCGCTGGAATTTGGGATCGGGTAATTGTTCGTTTACTTTTTATCAGTTGCAGCAGGTTTGTTCAGCGCTGCTGTCCAATCCATGCTGATGGCACTTTTTTCGATCTTAAGATAACTGCCGGGACTAACTTCAATATTCAGGGTCCCGTCTTCGTTCACTTTATTGATGGTGCCATGGATACCGGCGATCGTAACGATCTTGGCGCCCTTACCCAGGTCCTCGATGAATTTTTTCTGGTTCTTGGCTCTTTTGGCCTGGGGACGGATGAAGAACATCCAGAACACCAGGATCATCAGCCCAAGAAAAATGAACTGGAACCCGCCAAAACCCGAAGAGGCCTTTGCCTGTAACAAATAGATATTAAACATTCTTATTTGGTTTTAAATTTTAGTTAGTTGATCTCCCCGCCAAATGCAAGGGTATGTGAATTGGAAGGAGAAGTATTGGCAGTAACATAGATCTCTTTTCTTATATGGCCGCTTCCGCTTCCGTTGAATTTCGCCTTTATTTCGCCTTCTTCACCCGGGGCAAAAGCTTTCTCCGGTTTTTCGGGGATGGTACAACCGCATTGTGCGGATACATTATCAATGACCAGGTTATGGGTGCCGGTATTCTTAAACCGATATGTGATCTCAACCGTCTGGTCTTTTTTCAATTTGCCCAGGTCCTTGTAGGTCGAATCCAGCCATACAAGCGTAGTGAAATTGGCCGTATCAGTCTTTGCTTTTTCTTTCTCTTCTGTGCTAAGTGCCGGGGGAGTAGTAGTGGTTTCAGTACCGGCTTTTTTATCACCACCTTTGCAAGCCATTACGCCGGCGGCGACTGACAGAAGGATCAAAACTTTTTTCATGGTTTCTGTTTTACACGTTCTTTTATTATCTACCCGGTCCAAACCGGGAGGCAAATGTAAAGGTTAGTTAACAGGCAAGCAAGTTTATCCCTCAGCTGCTTTTTTTAAAGTCCACTTTATGCATGTTGCCCTGCTGTACCAGTTCTTTATGGATATTATCAAGGATGCCATTCACGAAATGCCCGCTTTGCGGGGTACTGTAATCCTTGGCCAGGTCGATATATTCATTGATAGTGACCTTGGGTGGAATGGTTTCAAAATATAAAAATTCAGCCACCCCCATTTTCATCATGATCATATCGAGTTGGGCGATCCGTTCGGGATCCCAGTTCTTGAGTTTAGGAACGATCAGGCTTTGCAGGTGTTCATCCTTTTCGAGTAAGGTCTGTAGCAATGATCTGGAGAATTCTTCCTTGTCGGGGCTCATCATCTGTTTGAACTGAATGCTCCCGGGTTTATGAATATAACCGACCAGCAATTGTACCAGCATCTCCCCGTCGTCGTCCCAATTGGAAAAATTGTCTTCGATATGCGATACAAAATTTTCGTTCGCCAGTACCAGGTCGTTCAAAATGAATTCCAGGATCTTTTTTTCTTCGTTCTTATCCCGCCCTGAATTATTGATATAGGCTTTGTATTCGGGGGATTCGACAAGGCTAAGATAGATCCGGCGGAGCAATTCCTTATCAGCGATCAGTCCGGGTTTTTGTGAAGCGAATTGCTCTTTTAGTTCGGGGTCTTCCAGCATTTTCCAGAGCAGTTCATTGCCGACGATCTTTGTATTGATGTTGAGGTCTTCGACGGTCGGCAGGTGCTTGGAAGCTTTCTGGTGTGCATAGGTCTCTGCATAACGGGTGATCTCTGTCAGGAAATAAATAAGGTAAATAAGCAGGGAACGCGACTGGTCGAAATGCTGCTGCAGTAATTTTTGAGGCTGACCGGGTTTTAATCCGGTTTCCAAGGTAGAAACCGTATAGAGCGTCTGCATCACTTTCACCCGGATATTTCTTCTGCTGATCATTGCCGTAAGAACTGTTTGGGCGGCGAAGATAAGCTAACAGTTTGACGTTTGAAGGTAGTTCCGTAGGTCCGAAGGACTCCTTTGGAGAATCCCTTCGGGAAAGTGGAATGTTTTGTACTCTGCCTCTGCCATTTTTTAAAAAAACTGACACGGCTGCTGCAAAAATGCCCCGATCCGGCGGTTCGTCCATCCACTGGTGTGACAAAACTGTAATTTTTTCAGATTCAGGTCTGACGGCACGTATTTAGATGTACCTTCGCCGTCCTTTATCCGCCACGCATTTATGCGGCGGATCAATTCATTAAAAAACTCAAAATCAATACAATTATGGCTAAAAAAGTCAATGTTACCCCACTTCATGACAGGGTAATTGTAAAAGCAGCAGCTGCTGAAGAAAAAACCGCTGGTGGTATTATCATACCCGATACGGCAAAAGAAAAACCACAGCGCGGTATCGTTATCGCGGCAGGTCCTGGCAAAAAAGATGAACCCGTAACAGTAAAAGCCGGTAATACGGTTCTTTATGGAAAATATGCCGGTACGGAGATCCAGATCGAAGGAGAAGATTATCTTATCATGAGAGAGTCGGATATCCTGGCAATTGTTTAAACTAACAGGTATTAGCTAAAGGCTAACAGCTATTCTAAATTCTAAACAACTACAAATTACAAATATGGCAAAACAAATATTCTTCGACATTGAAGCAAGGAACAGGATGAAGAAAGGCGTTGACATCCTGGCCAATGCAGTAAAAGTAACCCTCGGTCCAAAAGGACGCAACGTGGTACTTGAGAAAAAATTCGGTGCACCCCAGGTAACAAAAGATGGTGTGACCGTAGCAAAAGAAATTGAACTGGAAGACCCCATCGAGAACATGGGCGCCCAGATGGTAAAAGAAGTGGCTTCCAAAACCGCTGATATTGCCGGTGATGGTACAACGACCGCAACTGTGCTGGCACAGTCGGTGATCAGCGAAGGATTGAAAATGGTTGCTGCTGGTTCTAACCCGATGGACCTGAAAAGAGGAATTGAGAAAGCAGTAGCTAAAGTAGTAGAGCATCTGAAAAGTCAGAGCCAGGCAGTTGGTAATGACAGCAGTAAGATCCAGCAGGTAGCTTCGATCTCCGCCAACAACGACAACGAGATCGGGAAACTGATCGCCGAAGCGATGAAGAAAGTGGGTAAAGAAGGGGTGATCACTGTAGAAGAGGCAAAAGGTACCGATACAACTGTTGATGTGGTAGAAGGTATGCAATTCGACCGTGGTTATATCTCTCCATACTTCGTGACCAACAGCGAAAAAATGGAAGTGGAATTGCAGAACCCTTATATCCTGATCTATGACAAAAAGATCAGCAACATGAAAGATATCCTGCACATACTGGAAAAAGTTGCGCAGGGTGGTCGTCCACTACTGATCATCGCGGAAGACCTGGAAGGCGAAGCGCTGGCAACATTGGTAGTGAATAAGCTCCGCGGTACGATCAAAGTTGCGGCTGTAAAAGCTCCCGGTTTTGGTGACAGGAGAAAAGAAATGCTCCAGGATATCGCTGTTCTGACAAAAGGTATCGTGATCAGCGAAGAGCAGGGTTACAAACTGGAGAATGCAGACCTGAGCTATCTTGGTTCCGCAGCTTCTGTAGCAATTGATAAAGACAATACAACGATCGTTGGTGGTAAGGGCAAGAAGGAAGATATCACTGCCCGTGTGAACCAGATCAAAGCGCAGGTTGAATCAACGACTTCAGATTACGATAAAGAAAAATTACAGGAACGCCTGGCCAAATTAAGCGGTGGTGTGGCTGTATTATATATCGGTGCCGCAACCGAAATGGAAATGAAAGAGAAGAAGGACCGTGTTGACGATGCATTGCACGCTACAAGAGCGGCAGTGGAAGAAGGTATCGTTCCGGGTGGTGGTGTTGCATTCATCCGTGCGATCGAATCGCTGAATAAATTCAAAGGAAGCAACGAAGATGAAACAACAGGAGCTGCCATTGTAAGAAGGGCCCTTGAAGAGCCGCTTCGACAGATCGTGGCCAATGCCGGTATCGAAGGTTCTATCGTGGTACAGAAAGTGAAGGAAGGAAAGGGTGACTATGGTTTCAACGCAAGGACCGAAGAATACGAGAACCTGCTGAAAGCCGGGGTCATCGATCCTACTAAAGTTACCCGTATTGCACTCGAGAATGCCGCTTCGATCGCCGGTATGTTGCTGACCACGGAATGCGTGGTGGCTGACAAACCAAAGAAAGAAGAAGCTCCGCATGCACATGGTGCGCCTGATATGGGTGGCATGGGATATTAAGAATAAGCAGAATAGAAGAAATAAACGATCCCGTCCCGGCTTGCCGGGGCGGGATTTTTCTTAACCCCTGTTGAAAAAATACGATGGGAGGGATTCGAATTATAGCTAATTTTAAGGCCTTTAAAACACCCCTGCGGCGGCTGCTTTGCGGGTGTTCTTATTAATTAAACTATTGCTATGAGAAAAATCTACAAGTTTCTTTTTACAGTGTTGTTGATCCTGGGTGTTGTTGCTTCCCTCTCCGCACAAAATACTTTTTTCACAGATGCAGGTGAAAATGCTAATCTTCCGACAAACGGGCAGAAAGTTCTACATCCCATCAAATACCGGGCAGCAGGACTCGATACCAGGGCCATCAAAAATTTCCTCTGGTCACTTCCTTCCGAAGCAAACGTGATGAACAGGAATTTAGCTCCTGTTATGCTTTTGCCGATGCCGGATGGAAAAATGGCAAAATTCCGTGTTTGGGAAAGTTCCCTGATGGAACCGGCACTGGCTGCCAAATTCCCCGAGATGAGAACATTTGCGGGACAGGGTATCGATGATCCGTATGCTTCTGTGCGTTTTGATTACAACCCTTATTTCGGGTTCAGTGCGCAGGTATTATCTCCGAATGGAAATGTATATATCGATCCTTATGCAAGAAGAGATATAAACCTATACATGAGTTATTACGGGCGTGATAATCAGCGAACCGATCCTTTTACCTGCGAATTGATAAATAATAATCCCATTCCGGATAACCCACAGGCGGGCCCCTGCCGCGGTACACAGTTATTTACTTACCGGCTTGCGCTTGCCTGCACCGGGGAATACGCTGTTGCGGTGGCAGGTCCTGCACCAACGGTACCAGCCGTGGCCGCAGCTATGCTTACATCGGTAAACAGGGTATCGGGTGTATATGAACTCGAATTAGCGGTAAGAATGGTGCTTGTAGCCAATAATAATAACCTGGTCTACCTGAATGGCGCGACGGATCCTTATACAAATAATAACGGTGGTGCCATGCTCGGGCAGAACCAGACCAATATTGACAATGTCATCGGGAATGCCAATTACGATATCGGTCACGTATTCAGCACAGGTGGCGGTGGTGTGGCTTTTCTTGCTGTGGTTTGCGAAACAGGCGCGAAAGCTGGTGGCGTGACAGGTTTATCCAATCCTGTTGGCGACAATTTTGACATCGACTATGTGGCGCATGAAATGGGTCACCAGTTTGGCGGGAATCACACATTCAATTCCATCACGGGTGCCTGCGGCGGTGGTAACAGGAATGGTTCTACAGCTTATGAAGTAGGAAGTGCAACCACGATCATGGGTTATGCCGGTATCTGTGGTACGGATAATATCCAGCCGCACAGTGATCCTTTTTTCCATGCGATCAGTTATGATGAGATCAGCAACTATATTGCCGGGGCAGGGGGTGTTTGCCCTGTTCAGACTGCAACGGGGAATATTCTGCCTGTGATCACTGCAATGAATGGTAATAACATGAGCATACCGTTAAATACACCTTTTACTTTATCCGCAACAGCAACGGATGCCAATGGTGATCCATTGACCTATTGCTGGGAAGAATGGGATCTTGGTCCCGCCGGTGCCTGGAACAGCGGCGCGAACAATACGAGCTCACCCTTATTTAAATCAAGAATTCCGAAAACAAGCGGCAGCCGGACTTTCCCCGACCTCGCTGTGATACTCGCGGGCTACCCGGCCAATCCTCCATCAGTAATGGATGGTTTAAAAGGGGAGACATTGCCGAATGTAGGTAGACAAATGAAATTCAGGGTGACAATAAGAGATAACCGTGCCGGTGGCGGTGGTATTGTGAGTGGTGGCAGTGGTTGCCAGGCAGGGTTTACTGGTGTTTTCCAGGTGAGTTCTGTTGATGGTACCGGACCTTTTATTGTTACAGCACCCAATGGTGGCGAGTCCCTTGTTAGCGGGCTGCCACAAACGATCACCTGGAACGTAGCCGGAACCACCGCGGCCCCGATCAATGTCGCCAATGTCAGGATCACTTTATCTACGGACGGCGGACTAACTTATCCTACCGTTTTAGCAGCGAGTACGGCCAATGATGGTTCGGAATCGATAACACTTCCCTGTATCACTACCAATACGGCCAGGATCAGGATCGAAGCCGTAGGAAATATTTTCTTCGATATCTCAAACGCCGATTTCACTATCGCAGCAGGGTTTGATTTTAACACACCGGCACCGGTGTCTTCAGCCTGCCCGGTTCCTAACTCACTTTCTGTTACACTCGGTAGTATTACGGCTTGCGGTTTTTCCAACCCGATAACACTTTCTGCTGGTGCGCTTCCTCCCGGTACTTCTATCGGGTTTGCTCCTAACCCTGTCACCCCGGGCAATAGTTCAGTTGTCACATTGAGTGGCACCAATACACTTCCGGCAGGTACTTATATTATTACGATAACCGGTACGGCCGCAGGTGCAGTATCTAAATCAAGGGATATCACATTTATTATAAATGCGGTGGCTCCTCCGGCAATCACTACCCAACCAGTTGATCAGACCGTTTGTGCAGCAACTTCTACAACGCTATGTGTAGTAGCTACTGGTTCGAATACATACCAGTGGGAATCCAGTCCTTCTTGTACGGGAACATGGACCGCAATCCCGGCAGCAACCTCTTCCTGTTATACGATCAGCAATCCTGCTGCCACGGCGAGTTACCGGGTAAGGGTCACGGGTTCATGTGGTGGAGTGGTCACATCCAACTGCGCTACCGTAACAGTTATCAACCCGGTTACGATCACCACACAGCCTGCCAGTAAAGAGATCTGTTCAGGCAGCAATACAACCTTTACCGTAACCGGTTCGAGTACGCAAGCGATCAATTACCAGTGGCAGGTAAATACCGGGACTG
>JBDSPR010000005.1:0-16996 GCA_039930245.1 Chitinophagaceae bacterium
TTCAGCAGAGCTCGTCCCGTTAAATACGGGATGCAGGCCGATGGTATTGCAAGCATCCCGATCCTTCGATGCACTCAGGACTATCGGGACGGGAGAGTATCCTTCGTTAAGCTCAGGCTGACAGAATTTTTGAGACAGCCTCTTTTTTTATTTCTGCCCTTCATGGCGATGACAATCGGGATATTGAGGGTTTTTTTTGTTTTAGATTGAAGATTGAATGGAGAAGGAAGAATATAAGGTCAATCTATAATCTACAATCTTAAATCTTTCATTTTCCCGACCTTTACCATTTATGACAAAAAAGGAAAGGACCATATTGATCCTGCTGGCGGCTATGAACTTCACCCATATCCTGGATTTTATGATCATGATGCCTCTGGGCAATTACCTGATCGGTGATCTCGGCATCAGCGCTTTCCAGTTCAGCCTGCTTGTTTCTGCTTATTCCATCAGCGCCTTTGTCTCGGGGCTTGCCATCGCAACCTTTGTAGACCGATTCGATCGTAAAAAACCTTTGCTGATCGCTTATGCCGGTTTTTTGCTTGGTACTGTTGCCTGTGGATTTGCTCCCAGTTTTGGGTTATTGCTGGCTTCCCGTATAGTTGCCGGCTTGTTCGGCGGGATCATCGGCGCCCAGGTATTCGCGATCGTTGCCGACCTGTTCAGCTATGAAAGAAGAGGCAGGGCGATGGGAATAGTAATGGGCGGATTTGCGGCGGCTTCCATCCTGGGTGTACCCATTTCTTTATATGTTACCAATCTTTTTAAACATAACTGGCATCTTCCTTTCCTGATGATCGGGGGAGTGGCCCTGTTACTGATACCCCTGGTGATCAAGGTCATTCCCAGTATGACAGGACATATCCGGGAGCGGGTGGAAAGGGGCTCCATTTTCAGCGCATTGACAAAGGCTGCGCAAATACCCATACAGCGGATGGCCCTTACATTTTCCTGCCTGCTGATGATGGGACATTTTTTGATCATCCCCTTTATCAACCCCTATCTGGAGTTCAATAAAGGCTTTTCAAAAGACACCACGCCCATTATCTACCTTGTCGGCGGCGCCGCTTCCTTAATGGCAGCTTTATACCTCGGGAAAATGGCGGATAAAAAAGGTAAACTGGCGGTGTTTTCCGTTTCCGTATTCTTATCCCTTTTCATGGTGCTGATCATCACCCGGATGCCCAACGTGCCTTTCCCCGTCGTCCTGCTTTTCTTTGCCATCTGGTTCACTGTGGCCACTGGCAGGATTGTAACGGCCCAGGCCATGATCACCGAAGTGGTAAAGCCCGAACAACGGGGAAGCTTTATGAGCATCAACGGGAGTGTGCAGCAACTGGGCAGTGGCCTGGCAGCTTTATTTGCAGGGGCTATCGTTACAACAGAAAAATCGGGGTTCATAAGAAACTACAACTTAGTGGGCTATCTCAGTATATTTATCTTGTTACTCAGCCTGGTTTTCGGCAGGGCTATTTTCCGCAGCATAGATAGCACTGCAGATAATGAAGAAACAACAGACCCGGCTATAAAAGACCTGGTGCAGGAAACTATTTAGATGATAGTTGACAGATGATAATTTGTGTATCCTAAAGCTCCGAAGGACTCCTACGGAATAAACCATAAACTATAAACCTCTTACCCTATACACCGGGTATTGCATATGCGCCGGTTCATACCATTCCGAATTCTGGTAAACAAAATTCAATTGTGCTCTTCCATTTTTAGCAAAAGCAGTATCGCTTAGTTTTTGCTGCTCCAATTTATTTTTTACCTCCGGGTGCTTCGCAAGGTAATCCGCTGCGATATCTTCAAAAACATAAGCAGAATAACCTTCTTTCTGACCAAGTACGGCATCAAAATAATTCCAGGCAAAATAGGAATCTTCCGCCTGTGGTTCCAGTGTCTCTATTAAAAAACGATTGGCTTCCTGGTTCAGGGGTATATACCAGTCGCCTTTCCTGAAAATGATGGTTTGCAGACTGGTACTGGTTTTCACCTCTGTGTTCAAATGATGCATTTCGTATTGCCGGGGTAATGTTTTATAATCCTCGATCTTAGAGACCTCTACTTCAATGGCCGTATCTTTTTTTAACTGTGATAGCTGCACCTTGTTCAGCTTCAGCAGTTCGATCACTTTCCACCAGCCCTGGGGTATGATATAGGCTTTTGGTTTGGTGACCGTATTTTTTACCGCATAATAGTTGAAAATCTTTATCGTCTTTTCAAAAGATTTATTCCTGTCGTAAAATAAACGCGGCAATCCCGATACTTCACTGGGCTTGCGGCCCGATTCAAAGCCTTTATACAAGACCTCTTTAAATTGTGAACGGTCCAATGACCAGCTCAAAGGGAATTCCGGCTGGGTCTTCACGTTTTGTTTTGCCTGCTCCCGAACTGTTTTGATCTGTGCACTGTTCTTCGCAGTAAATTCAATAAATGACTGCAGCAGGGCATAAGTGGACCATACCCGCTGGTCGTAAGGCTTCAGCATATGAGTTTCGGGAACAAAAGAAAAACAATGCCACAAGGCGGCGTAACCGCTGCTGTAACGCGGGCTATCCCAGTATTCGGGCCAGCCATTTTCCGGTGTGTCGCCAAAAGAGTTGACATAAGGAACAAGATCATATCCTTTTGTTTTCATATTGGCATATAGCGCCGGTTCAAATTGCTTGCTGAGGAACTCACCCATTGCCCCACCGAGTTTATTGTGCTGGGTGGTAAGCAGGGTCATCACATGCTGGTAATCTGCGCCATTACTTACATGATTATCTACAAACACATCCGGATCGGTGAGGTGGAAGATCTCTGTGAATGCCCTGGCGTCTTTTGAATCGCATTTGATGAAATCCCTGTTCAGGTCAAGGTTTTGCGAGTTGCCGCGGAAACCAAATTCTTCGGGCCCATTCTGGTCAACCCGGAAATTGGCGCTGCGGTTCAGGCAGCCACCGATATTGTAAATGGGTATAATCGCCAACACGATATTGTCCGGGATCTTATACTTATTCGTAACAATATCTCTTGCCAGTAGCATACTGGCATCCACGCCATCGGGTTCGCCGGGATGAATACCATTGTTGATGAGGATGACGCGTTTATTATTTTTCCGGATAGTAGAAAAATTGTAATCCCCATTATTGGAGACAACAACCAGGTGAAGGGGATAACCCGCATCTGTCATTCCCATGGTCAGCATTTTTACTTTCCCGGACTGCTGATCCAGTTTTTGCCACCAGCTCACGATCTCGAAATAGGTGGGTGTTTGGGTTCCTTTTGATTGTTCGAATTTGGTGGGAATATTTTGCGAAAGGCAATGAGAGACTGTCAACATTGTTACAAGGGAATAAGCAAGAAGTTTTCTCATAAATGGTGATTAGAATTACCGAACGATAAAAGGAGCGTCGCAACAGCAGCCGAACAGGGAACTGGTGCCGGCCCAATAAGTTTTATAAAGATAAAACACCTGCTGTCTCTAAAACTATGGCGGGTAAAGAAAAAGGCATCCCGTATGGAATGCCTTTTAATAATTTATTTAACCAGCTTATTTTTTAGCAGCGTTTGCTTTTCTTGCCAGTTTGCTCTTCAGGTTAGCGGCTTTGTTCTTGTGGATCACATTCTTTTTTGCGAGTTTATCGATCATAGCAGCTACTTCAGGGAATTTCTCTCCCATTTCTTTTCCTTTCAGTTCTTTCAGGTCACGGATCGCATTACGGGTTGTTTTTCCGTAATACTTGTTCCTTGCAGTTCTTTTAGCAGCCTGGCGGGTATCCTTCTTTGTTGCACTGTGATTAGCCATTCGTATAGTGTTTTATCGGTTTTTTACCGGGAGGCAAAGGTAGGGCCGGGAGCCTTAATCACCAAATTTTCAGTCATTTAATTGGGGATTTCCAGGGTCATTAAACAGTGGCGCCGGCAACCCGAAAAGCTAGTGTAAAGGCCTCAAAATGAGCCGGAATTTTCGATTTTTTCAACGATATTTGGGGTCTCAAAAATTGGTTGTTTTCAAAATTCCCCGCTGAATGAAGGATTTCTCTTATATCACTAATTCATCCCCCGCTTTTATTGAGAACCTGTACCGTGATTTCATGAACGACCCCGGCAGCGTGGACCCGGAAATGAAAAAATTCTTCGAAGGCTTTGATTTTGCCATTGAGAATGCTCCCGTAAAGAACGGGAATGGAAAAACTACCGCCCAACCGGTAGCGGAGACAAGCACTACTGTTACTGATCCTTCGCCCGACCCGATAGCTCCCGATAACAATCGGGAGGGGTGGATGAAAGAGATCAGGGCTTACCGGATGATCCTTGGTTACCGCAATAAAGGGCATTTGATAGCAAAGACAAACCCTATCCGGGCACGCAAGGATCGTGGCGCCAATATCGAACTCTCTTTTTTTGGTTTTACAGAAGCGGATCTTGATACGGTATTACAGGCCGGCAATATACTGGGACTTGGTGCCACTACGCTTCGGAATATACTGGACCATTTGGAAAAAACCTATGCGGCGCATATCGGCATCGAGTTCAAATATATCAGTGACCAGAAAAAAATTGACTGGCTCACCAGCGAAGTGGAAAAGAAAATGCAGGAGCCTTTACCGCTGGATAAAAAGAAAAGGATCCTTGAGAAGCTGAACCAGGGAGTGATGTTTGAAAAATTTCTTCACACTAAATATGTAGGACAAAAAAGATTCTCCCTCGAAGGAGGTGAGACCACGATTGCGGCACTGGATGCGATCATTAATACAGCTGCTGATAACGAAGTACAGGAAGTGGTGATCGGTATGGCCCATCGCGGGCGTTTGAATGTGCTGGCCAATATCATGGGCAAGACTTATGAACAGATCTTCAGCGAGTTTGAAGGAACGGCCAAACCCGACCAGACCATGGGCAGCGGTGATGTGAAATACCATATGGGTTATGGAAGCGAAGTGCAGACCATGAATGATAAGACCATTCATTTGAAGTTAATGCCCAATCCTTCGCACCTGGAAGCCGTAGATCCCGTTGTGGTAGGTTTCGCCCGGGCCAAGGCCGATGTGATGTATAAAAGTGACTTTGACAAGATATTACCCATATTGATCCACGGGGATGCATCCATGGCAGGACAGGGAGTGGTCTACGAAGTATTGCAGATGTGCAACCTGAAAGGTTTTTATACAGGAGGTACCATTCATTTTGTCATCAATAACCAGATAGGATTTACTACCGATTTTGATGACGCGAGAAGTTCAGATTATTGTACTTCTCTTGCCGCCGCCGTACAGGCGCCTGTTTTACACGTCAACGGCGATGATCCCGAGGCCGTAGTGAAATGCGTGGAGATGGCCACCCGTTACCGCCAGGAATTCAACGCAGACTTTTTCATTGATATGGTTTGCTACCGCAAACATGGACATAACGAAGGAGATGATCCAAAATTCACCCAACCGCATTTGTATGCATTGATTGATAAGCATCCCAATCCAAGGGAAGTGTATGTAAAATTTCTCCTGGAGAATGGCGAAACCGACGCACAGGAACTGGCTAAAGAAATGGAAAAGAAGTTCTGGGCCGATCTCCAGGAAAGACTTGACGAGGTCAAGCAACATCCCCTGCCTTATCATTACCAGGCTCCCGAATTAGAGTGGAAGAAACTTCGCCGGGCAACAGATACGGATTTTGAACAATCACCCGTAACAGCGATCAGCAAAGAGGATTTTCAAAAAGTATTTGATGCGCTGATGAAATGGCCGGAGGATTTCAAACCGCTCCGGAAAGTGGAAAAAATAGTACAGGACAAGATCAAGCTATTTAATACCGAACACAAAGTAGATTGGGCAACAGGGGAATTACTGGCTTATGGAAGCCTGTTACTCGAAGGAAAGAATGTCCGGATGAGCGGGCAGGATGTGGAGCGGGGTACTTTTTCTCACCGTCATGCAGTATTACGCAATGAAGAGAATGATAAAGCTTACAACAGGCTGAGCAGGGTGAAGGATGCCAAAGGGGAATTCCGGATCTATAATTCACTGCTGAGCGAATATGGTGTATTGGGTTTTGAATATGGTTATGCGCTTGCCGATCCCCAAACATTGGTGTTATGGGAAGCGCAGTTCGGCGATTTTGCCAATGTGGCCCAAACGATGATCGATCAGTTCATCGCTGCCGGTGAGCAGAAATGGAACAGGATGAACGGCGTTACCTTATTATTACCACATGGGTACGAAGGACAGGGACCGGAGCACAGCAGCGCCAGGCTGGAAAGATTCCTGCAAATGTGTGCTGAGCTGAATATGGTGATCACCAATATCACTACTTCCGCTAATTTCTTTCATGCATTACGCAGGCAACTGGCCTGGCCATTCAGGAAGCCATTGATCGAGTTCTCTCCAAAAGCTAATCTTCGTCACCCCGGCAGCTATTCAAGGATCGAAGAGTTTACCAGTGGCGGATTTAAAGAAGTGATCGACGATGTTTTTGCCGAAACCGCCAACGTAAAAAAAGTATTGTTCTGCAGCGGCAAGATTTATTTTGATATGGCCGAGCGTCAGCAAAAAGATAAGCGTACTGATATAGCTATCGTTCGCCTGGAACAGATATACCCGTTACCGTATAAGCAATTGGAAGCTTTGCATAGTAAATATGACAAAGCTACCTGGTTCTGGGTGCAGGAAGAGCCTCAAAACATGGGTGCTGCCTGTTTTTTACAAATGAACCTCAAGCAATTCAATTATGGCGTGATCAGCCGCCAGCCATCAGCATCTACAGCAACAGGATTCAATAAAGTGCACCAGCAGGAACAGGCGGAGATCATTGAGACGGCGTTTAGTATATAATGAGTAATATTGTCAGCGGTTTTAATTAAGGTTTTATGATAGATATCAAAGTACCAACGGTCGGCGAATCCATTAGCGAGGTTACCCTGCTGAAATGGAATAAAAAGGACGGGGATTACGTGGAGAGAGATGAAGTGATCGCCGAACTGGAAAGCGAGAAAGCCACTTTTGAAGTGAATGCTGAAAAAGCAGGAGTCTTGAAACTTGGCGCAATAAATGAAGGAGACACGATCAAAATAGGTGATCTCCTGGCAAGTATAGATGATGCTGCCGCAAAACCGGAAGATGGAGCCAGCAGCCAGGAGACAGGAGCCACTAAGTCGGCGAAAGCAACAACAGGAGTTGAAACGGCAAAGCCTGAAAAAACAAAAAAAGCAGCCTCAAACGGAACTGATAAACCAGCAACAACTAACGAAGAGACGGCAACTGTTACTGAAGATATCAAAGCAAGCCCGGTTGCTTCTGCGATCATTGCCGATAAGAAAGTTGATCCGAAGACAGTTACACCTACAGGTACTGCTGGGAAAATTTTGAAAGAGGATGTACTGGCTGCTTTGGCCAATCCCGGAAAGAAGGCTTTCCAGGGAACTGAATTGTTTACCCGCAATACCCGGACTGAGAAAATGAGCAATCTCCGTAAAACGATCTCGCGGAGATTGGTGGAAGCAAAGAATACGACAGCCATGCTCACCACGTTTAACGAAGTGGACATGGGCAATATCATGGCGATCCGGAACAAGTACAAAGACAAATTCAAAGAAGTGCATGGGGTAGGGCTTGGCTTTATGAGCTTTTTTGCGAAAGCCTGTGCTGTCGCGCTGGCTGAATGGCCCTCCGTGAATGCCTATATTGACGGGGACCAGCTGGTCTATCATGATTATGCCGATATAAGTATTGCAGTAAGTACACCAAGGGGGTTAACAGTTCCTGTTATCCGCAATGTAGAAAGTCTTGCTATGGCGGATATCGAGAAAAAAGTGATCGAACTGGCTACAAAAGCAAGGGATAGTAAACTTACGACCGAAGAATTAACGGGTGGTACTTTCACCATTACCAATGGCGGTGTGTTCGGCTCGCTGATGAGCACGCCCATTATTAATATCCCACAAAGTGCTATCTTGGGGATGCACAAGATCCAGGAACGGCCCATGGTGATCAACGGGCAGGTAGTGGTAAGATCCATGATGTACCTGGCGCTCAGCTATGATCACCGGATCATTGACGGACGCGAGTCAGTCAGTTTCCTGGTAAGAGTAAAAGAACTGCTGGAGAATCCTGAGCAGTTGCTGATCGGGAAAGACCCTGTAAAAACTTTATTAGAACTATAAATTATTTTTATGCGTATTGTATCTGCCCTTGTAATTCTCCTGGCCCTGTTTCTTTCCTCCTGCCAAAAAGAACTGAATTGGGATGACGGATCGAATGGTGACCTGCTGGTAAAAGCCATACAGGTTACTCCTGCGACCAATGATACCAATACCATCACTTTTCAGTGGGACAATGCCCGTCGCCTGCTTCTGTATAAAAGTACCGGCAAAGTGAACGGGACGACGGCGGATATCAGTCACCAGGTCATCCGCTACCCGGACGGTACAATTAAAAAAATAATTACGAAATCGGCTATCACGGCAGCCTTTATCGATTCTGTTGTTTCCGTACCTGTTTATTCCGCATCCCGCCTCTCTTACGTGATCGATACGCAATATACCCTCATTGGCCAGTTACGGGATAGTATCGCCTTTAGTTATAACCCATCGGGTTATGTAAGCGAGAAGGAAACTTTTACTAATATACTGGGGACACCCATATCCATTGCGAAAGAAACCTATGCTTATGACGCGAATGGAAACCTAACGGAAAGAAAAGTGTACACGCCTGATGGAGTGGGGGGATATACTTTTACACTGCAAACAAAATTTACCTATGATACGCATAAAAGCGCGGCATTCATGGGAGAGGAAAGCTATATCGGGTTGGGTGCTGAGAATGTTTCAAAAAACTTTCTTGTCCAATCGATCACCGATGATGTCATCGGTTCTACGAGCTACAGTACGAGCTTTACCCAGACAAGTTTTAATGATTATAACCGGCCGGCTAAATCAACCCTGACCCTTATACCGAATCCGCCGGGTTATGAAATGAAACTTTTTTACAGCTATATTTAAAGGACTTCTTTACCACCCAGCCTATCCTGGAGTTTTCTTAACCGGCAGTTGGGTAGTGGGTCAGTTTGAATTAGTCGACAACGATTCTATTGAATGACCAAGTTGTCATCCTGAGTTCAGCGAAGGATAAGATGAAGATTTTGAAGCTTCTATTCCTCCTTTGTCGGAATTAATTTCATCGTCAGCCCATCTATTCCTCACTTCGTTCGGAATGACAAAGAGTATCATAATTCAAACTGACCCACTACCGGCAGTTGTGTTGCAGGGGAGCACTCGTCAACAATAATGTATTTTGCAGGGTGAGCCGATATCATTCATATCTCAATTCTGCTTCGGCTATCCTGTCGGCCTATAAAGGGGAAGAGCCATTTACTTCCTTCATCAAAAAATATTTTTCGCAGCATAAAAAATTTGGTTCAAAAGACCGGAAGCAGGTAAGCCATTTATGCTATTGTTATTTCAGATTGGGTAAGGCATTCAATAATGTGCTGATGGAGGAAAGGATGCTGATAGCTTTGTTTTTATGTTCGCATCAGCCCGACGAAGTGCTGAAGGAATTAAAACCAGAATGGGATGAAAAAATTGCTTTGCCGTTTAATGAAAAACTGTCATTGATTAACCACAAGTTTTCTATACGGGATATTTTTCCCTGGCAGAATGAATTAAGCGAAGGGGTCGATCCGGATAGATTCATCGAATCTTTTTTCATTCAGCCCGACCTGTTCATCCGTATCCGGCCTGGTCATGCAGAATCAGTAAAACAAAAACTGGGACAAGCAAAACTCCGGTTTGAAATTATTTCGGATACCTGTCTTGCATTACCCAATGCTTCAAGGATCGATGAGATAATAGAACTTGATAAGGAAGCCGTCGTGCAGGATTATAGTTCGCAGAGAGTGGGAGGGTTTATAGATATTGTCAACAAGGAATTTGTTAGGCGGAGACTGTCAGATGAGTTCCGGGCCTGGGATTGCTGCGCCGCCAGTGGTGGTAAATCTATTATGTTAAAAGATCTTCTGGGTGGTATCGATTTAATCGTTTCTGACGTAAGGGAATCCATTCTTCTAAATTTAGAAAAGCGTTTCGTTACAGCCGGTATTATGGAGTATGAAAGCTTTGTGGCAGATTTAAGCAAGCCGTTAAGCATTTCATTATCTTCTTTTAACCTGATTATTGCAGATGTTCCCTGCACCGGCAGCGGCACCTGGAGCCGGACACCGGAACAGCTTTATTATTTCCAGGAAGAAAAAACAGGAGTCTATGCTGCCCTTCAGCAAAAGATCGTATCCACAGTTATCCCTCATCTCGAACCCGGTGGTTACCTGCTCTATATCACTTGTTCAGTTTTTAAAATGGAAAATGAGGAGGCTGTTGCTTTTATAAAAGAAAAATTCCACCTGCAGGAGCTGAAGATGGAATTGATCAAAGGTTATGATAAAAAAGCCGATTCAATGTTTGCCTGCTTACTCCAAAAGCCTTTATAAGCGCAGCAATTCAGCTGTGCCGATCGTTTTCTGACCATTCAGCACTTTGATATAATATTTCCCTTTGGCAAGCTTGCCTATCGTAAGTTGAATCGTTTTTTTGCCGGTGCCTTTTGAATCGTTTAGCTGCATCACTAACCTTCCTTTGCTGTCGTAAACTGTAATGTGCATACTGGTTACTGCGTATGGTGTTTCAACGATCAGTGAAACTACAGACCCAGAGACAGGGTTGGGTTGTACGGTTACCTGTTCCAGTTCGGGATTGCCGGGTACCGTTACAGGACACTCCGTAGTAATTGTAACTACGGCCGTATCAATATACACCGCCATAAAACTGGCCGCGGTTGTATCAATGATCTGCCGGATGCGATAGGAAACAACGCCGGCTGTGTTACTCACGATCGTATTGGTAAACTGGTAACTGTGATTGGCGAGGATGTCCCCGGCCTGCGGAGCTAATTCACCTACCTTAATAAAACCTGCTTGCCCGGGAACTTTTCTCTCAATTTCATATTTCATTGCACGTACATCTTTGCTGCTCCAATTGATCGTCGCATTACAGGCGTTCACGGTGGCAGAGGAACTGGCATATTCTACCAGCAAACCAGCAAATGCATTTTTTACATTGGGGATACCATAACCGATCCGGTCATTTGGTGCGCTGGCAATACTTCCCGCTTGTTGTAGTGCTTTTAAAATTTTGATATTATTGTATTCAGGGAATCCCTGGCGGAGACAGGCACCTAAACCGGCCATGTTCGGGCAGGCAAAAGAGGTTCCGTTACTGGTGATGATCGTATTATTGGTATTTTGAACCAGCGCATTCACCCCAACCGATGCGATATCTGGTTTTATCTGGCCGTCACCCGAAGGACCATAGCTGGAAAAACTTCCCACCACGCCAGCGGAATTCACGGCGCCGATCGCCAGTACGCTATCCCCATCTGCGGGAGTTATAATAAAATGCCAGGGACTTGTACCGGCGTTCCCAGCCGCAAGAAATACCAGGATCCCTTTTTTGGCGGCCAGGTCAGCAGCAATGGCAGACATGGTGGTATTTCCATCCAGCATCGAATAAGGATAATCAGGAACCCCACCATCGAAACCATAACCATACCCCAGCGAAGAGGATATCAGGTCAGCACCACTACTGTCCGAGCGCTCAGCGCCACAGGCCCAGTTGAATTCCTCGATCGGGTATTCGCTGGCGTTATCTTCTGTCTGGTATAACCAGAAACTTGCTTTGGGAGCTTTGCCGATGAACTGCCCGGGAATATTGGCAGCGATCGTGGAGAAGCAGTTCATTCCATGACTGCCATCGTTGGTCACATTCTGTTCGCGGGCAACAAAATCCCAGCTACCCAGCACCTGGCCGTTCAAGTTGATACTGTCAAATGAGCGGAGCGTTGTATAATTGTTGAAACCATTATCCAGCATAGCGATCTGCACTCCCTGTCCCCGGAGGCCGATATTATGCAGGAATTCTCCATTGTGCAGGTGTATCTCGTTATAGGAACTGGTACCATAATTAAAATAATCCGCGGCAATATCTTCTATACGTTGAACAGGCGCAGGGCGATGGCTGATCTCTTCACTGAGAAATTTTTCTCCGACAATGGTTTCCGGATTTCTTGCTGCAACCGGGGCGGTTCCCTGTACAAAAGGCAATGCATTGATGGTTGTAATGGCATTGGCATCAGTTGTCTGGATCGAGACTGCGTTCAGCCACTTTGAAACATTGAGTATGGTAACATTCGGCACATTATCGATCTGCGTAACATAAGCAGGTGTTACTGGCAGATCGGTACTATCCAGTACAATTCCATATCTCACCCGCCTGTCGATCGCACGTTGAGACAAGTAGGACAGGGGGGTAGAAAATGAATAAGGAGAACTGCCTTTATTTTTTAATTTGACAACATAACGGGTGAACTGTGCCTGGGATTCATTCGCGAAAGCAAGCAGTAAGAGAAAGAAGGGTATAATTCTTTTCATTTTCAAGGATTTGATTGTCCTCTCCAAAATTACGGCATAATATGGGACTAGTTGTGATCGATCATCCACATGGTTATACCAAAACCTATTTTGTATGGACCGCCGGTGCCACCAGTGTTAGGCTGGTATTCCCAGAGTTCATACTCCCGGTAAACCGGCCCGATATTCTTTGCGTATTTGTCCATCGATCTTGACCTGGCCGCGTAAGCGGTAGGAACGGTGATGGGAACATTGAAGGCTTCGTCAATCTGTTCGATCGTGCGAACGCCCGTATAATTAAAAGTGCGATAGCTGAAAGAAGAAGCTTCCCCGTCGTAATAGAAATCCCAGTCTTCCATACTGTCGTCATTGCTGAAATTGAAGGTGTTTTCGTAAGGATTGGTAGGCAGGTATTTGTTTCCCTTCCAGCTAAAACCGTTCCGGATGGGAAGATGCATTTTAATGACACGGAGATTATTTTCAATCACTTCGAGCTGGTCAAAAAGGGGAACAATCGCATACGTAGTACCGGCAGGTTGCCAGGGCTGCAAACCGGCAGTATCACGGATATACACAAAGACCCTGTAGGCCGACCGCCCGAGATTATCGGTGATGGCAGCTTCGATCACATGTTTCACCTGGTATTTATGGATCTCAGTATTTCTCCCGAAATTGGTGAATACCATTGAATCAATACGGTAGGTGATATACTTTCCTACGGCCTGCGGGTAATAATCGGAACTGGTTTCTGTAACAAATTCTTCTTTCTCATTACAGGAAAAAATAGAGAGAATGAAAAGGAAGATCAAACCAAAGCGGATCGCATAGAGAGGTTTCATAAGCGGTCTTTCTGAATTTTTTGGATAAATAGGTTGCTTGTTTTAAAAGGGTAGCAGCTTAAAGTTACAAACTAAAAGCGGGGATTAAAAGCCCAGCACCTAAAACGTCCCACGGGGGGTTATTATTGCCTGATAATCAGTCGGAAGTCAGGGGTTAGGAGTCAGGAGTCTTTAGCAAGGAATCGGGCTCCCGACTAACGACTCAGGACTCCAGACTGGATAATCCTCCCGACTAACGACTCAAGACTCCAGACTGGATAATTCCTCCTCCGATCACATCATCTCCCTCGTAGAAAACAGCGCTCTGGCCCGGGGCGATCCCTTTTACATTTTCATAGAACTTCACACCAACGCTAAGTGGTGCCGATGGGTCAGGATAAAGATTGGACAAGGCACCTTTATCCTTGTAACGGATCTTGGTCACAGCTTCCATCCCCGGGGTGATCGTATCGTATTTGATCAAATTGAGTTTACCGACTTTCATTTCGTTCTGGTCAAGATCTTCTTCATCCCCCAGCATTACGGTGTTGTGTTCCGGGTCGATCTTTGTAACAAAGACCGGCTTGCCAAATGCAATATCCAGGCCTTTGCGTTGCCCTATAGTATAGAAAGGATAACCTTTATGCTGTCCGAGGATATTGCCGTTTTTATCGACAAAGTTTCCTCCAGCGACCCTTTCTTCCAGTCCTTCCACTCTTCTTTTCAGGAAACCGCGGTAGTCGTTATCCGGGACAAAACAGATTTCGTAGCTCTCGCTTTTTTTAGCCAGTTCGGGATAGCCATAGTCCAGAGCCATCTGGCGGATCTCGGTTTTCCGGTATGGCGCCAGCGGCAACAGTGTTCGGCTCAGCAGGTCTTGTTGCAAACCCCACAATACATAACTCTGGTCTTTTGTATCATCAATAGCTTTGCTTACCACAAAGCGCCCATTATCATGTTGTCGGATCTTTGCGTAATGGCCTGTGGCGATATGTTCGCAACCCAGTGCATCAGCTCTTTTCATCAAAGCCCTCCATTTGATATGGGTATTGCAGAGCACACAGGGATTCGGTGTTCTCCCGGCAATATATTCATCCACGAAATTCTCGATCACGAAATCACCGAACTCTTCGCGTATATCGAGGATATAATGGGCAAAACCATGTTCTACGGCAGCCTGCCGGGCATCGTTGAAGGAATCCACGTTGCAGCAACCCGTTTCTTTTTTGCCACCGCCGCTGCTGCTGTAATCCCAGGTCTTCATGGTGATCCCCACCACTTCATAACCTTCATCATGCAGCATGAGGGCAGTGATGGTACTGTCGATACCGCCACTCATTGCCACCAGCACTTTTCCTTTCCTGCTCATAGTTCACAAAATTTAACCCGCCGTCGTTAAAAAACTTTGGCGGGCATGGCTGCAAATATACGAAACATCAATGGCAAAATGGATGCTGCAAAACGTTGAAAGCCAGTAACTCGCAGATATAAGAACAATGTTTTATTCAGGTTCTGGCAAATAAATATTTAAGGAGGACCCGAAACTATAAAGTCTGGCTGATGGGAGGAAGGGTAGAGTGATAATGCTAAGTAGATTCCAGTCGGGCTCCAGGTTAGTTGGTTTGTTCGACTATTTTCCAATAGGAATCCTTATGGGTGATCTTGCCATGCCTAAATTCCCAAAGGTCACAACCGCGCACATTTAATTTAACTCCTGAAGTTGTTGTTCCGGTAAGTGTCCATTTCGATACTCCCTGAGTTCCATCAGCGGAGATCCAATGCCCGTCTTTACCATAATGGACATCAGGAATTCCTTTGAATCGACCAGCAAGTGCTTCCCTTACTTGTGCTTTGCCGACGAAGCGTTGTCCCCAGGGTTCAGGTCCTCTTGGAAAATCTAAGGAACAATCATCCGAGAAGTATTCCATGATAGCATTGATGTCATGCTGGTTAAAAGCATCGAGTACTTGCTTCAAAGTTTCTACTGTCACTGTCATTTGATAAATACGTTTTATAAGTATATAAGCCGGATGATCTGCACATTGGAGTGAATCCCCGGCTAACTAATTGCCAGCATCATATTAGAGAGCCGTATTTCCCCTTGCTTACCCGACTAGCCGTTCGTTGTTTTTCTTCTGCTAAATTTGTCCTTTAAAATTTGGGTCAAGGTCCACCATCCACTCAATTCCATATTTATCTCTAAACATACCAAAATATGTACCCCAGGGACTATCGGCAATTGGCATTTCAATTTGTCCACCTGCTGAAAGTCCGTTGAATAATTTATCAGCTTCTTCTTTACTTTCTGCACTAATTGATATTTTAGACCTGTTTTCGTTTTCATTTGTTTTTCCCATAATTGCTGGAACGTCATTGGCCATTAAAATATTTTTGCCGATTGGCAAAGCAATGTGCATTATTTTATTTGCTTCATTTTCTGCTATTGGAAATTCAGGACTTGACAAGTCTTTGAAGCGGATAATTTTTGTGAACTCTCCGCCAAATACTGATTTGTAAAATGTAAATGCTTCTTCGGCATTTCCGTTGAAGTTAATGTGAGGATTGATTTGCGCCATAATTTGTATTTTTTAGATTGTTAATTTGTTTATTTTCTTGATTTTTTATTTATAGTTTTTGAGAACGAAAATCATTTTAGCGATAAAGTTGACAACAGATTTTCCAAATAATTCAAGGTCATGGTAAATCCTCCCTGGAAGCCCATTTCAATCATCTTCTCCAGGCGGACAAGGGATTCATTGAAAATAGTAATGCTGACTTTTGTCATCGGATAGCTATCGGGATGTTCACTGAAATTAAAATCCCAATCAGAGCCCGGCAGTTCAGGATTTTCATCTTTGTCTGCAAAAGCATTCAACATTTTGAAATTGGTTTTCGGAGTAATGGAAGTATATTTCTGAATTGACCAACGTTCTTGTCCTTCCGGACTTACCATAGCATAAAATCTTCGTCCGCCAACTTCAAAATTCATAAATTTTGTTTTTGAGGACCAGGGTTTAGGTGCCCACCATTGGTCAAGAATTTCCTGCTTGGTAAATGCATCCCAAACCAATGACAGTTCGGCTGCAAATTCTCTTGTTATGGATACCGTTTTTGTTGCTTTGTCAACGGTAAAGTCAAATAGCAGATTATTATTCATTTTTTTTGTTTTTTAATTGTTGATAATACATTGTCAAGTTGATTGAAACGGGTTTCCCAAATTTTTCTAAATTGGTTTAACCATTTATCAAACTCTTTCATTTTTTTAATTTCCAATGAGTAGTAAATTTCCCTGCCTTGCTGTTCCTGTTTTACTATTTCGCATTCTGTGAGTATGCGAAGGTGTTTGGAAACAGATTGCCGGGTAGTGTGGAAATTGTCAGCAATGGCGTTTGGTGTCATGGCCTGCAAGGCAATTAAGGTAATAATTGCCCGCCTTGTAGGGTCGGCAATTGCCTGGAAAATATCTCTTCTCATAGTGATTAAATTATTATTAAGAAGCCAATCGGTTGCAAATATATGTGCAACTATTCGGTTTCGCAAATTTTTATTTTATATTAAAAGAAGCTGTTTGGAATTGTCAGTTTGGAAGAACTATCTATAAGTCCTCGTTGCAAACCTACCGTGTACCCACATCTTTTGCGATCATCCATCCTTCATAGATAAGATAAAATTTTTCTAAGCCATTTCGGATGGTAATTAATCCGGCACATCTTTGTGATGCATATCCTTTCCATCCACCG
>JBDSPR010000006.1:0-185716 GCA_039930245.1 Chitinophagaceae bacterium
ACTATAGTGGCCTGACCACCCGAGACCACCCAATCTCAGAATATTGCATAAATCAGTAACTTTAGAAGCTGTCCAAAAAACAGCCAGACCCTGAAAAATGAAGTTTGAAGCCGTTACAATAAAAGATATCGCCAAAGCGCTGGGTCTTTCCACTTCCACTGTATCAAGAGCACTCCGCGATAGTTACGAGATCAGTCCCGAGACCAAGAAACTAGTGTTGGAATACGCTGAAAAGAGCAATTACCATCCCAACCCGATCGCCCTGAGCCTGAAGGAAAGAAGAAGCCGTTCTATCGGGGTGGTGGTTTGCGAGATCGCCAACAGTTATTTCTCCCAGGTGATCAATGGAATTGAATCCATTGCCTATAATAATGGTTATAATGTGATCATTGCCCAGAGCCGGGAATCCTTTGACCGCGAGATGCTGAACCTGCAATACCTGACATCCCGTTCCATTGATGGGTTGATCATTTCAGTTTCCACGGAAACTACTGATTTCACTTACCTGAAGGAGTTGCACCAGAAAGGGATGCCCATTGTATTCTTTGACAGGATCGTGAGCGAGATCGATACCCACAAGGTGATCGCCGATAATTACAAAGGAGGTTATGATGCGACGGCGCACTTGATCAATTGCGGATACAGGAGGATCGCTACTGTCTCCAATCCCGAGTTATTATCCATTACCAAGGAACGACTGGCTGGTTATAAAGCCGCATTGGCGGATAATGGGATTGCTGTGGATGAATCGTTGATCAAGTATTGCCAGCATGGCGGTATGATCGTCGAAGAAGTGGAGCAGACCGTCAACGAATTATTGAAATTAAAACCACGGCCGGATGCGATCTTTGCTTCGGCGGATAAATTAACCACGAATTGTTTGCGGATTCTAAAAGCAAAAGGGTTAGCAGTGCCTGCCGATATGGGATTGATCGGTTTTTCCAACACCGATCTCACCGAACTCCTCGATCCACCGTTGTCCGTGATCAGGCAGCCCGCATTTGAAATGGGCGAGATTGCAATGAATCTTTTACTGCAACTGATCGAGAGTAAAAGACCGGTAACGGAATTTGAAACGAGGGTGATGTCTACCGAATTATTGATCCGTGGTTCTACCGGTAAACTAAAGACCAAGCGAAAGGAAATAGCCTGATAAAGAAGATAGTAAAGCCCGGTAAACCGGGTTTTTGTTTTTGGAACAGAGGGCAGCAGCGGCTATATTTGCAATCCCAAAACTGGTTGTTTCATTGGGGGTTTAGCTCAGCTGGCTAGAGCGTTTGCATGGCATGCAAAAGGTCACCGGTTCGACTCCGGTAACCTCCACTTTCTCCGACGAGTCTTTCCGCAAGGAAGACTCGTCGTTTTTTATTCGTATCTTTTTCTCCCAGGAGTCCCCGGGTAAATTATTTATTAAAAATTACTGAAAAGTTGGGAGACTCGTCGGCAAAGGAATTAATATTTATGAATCAAGAAAATACCAAGCTTAAGGAAAATATTATTGATCAAGCAAAATATTATTTAGAGAACGCAAACGAGTTTTATCCGTTTGGGGGAGCTTTAAAGAATAATAGAATTATACCGATTGGTGTTTATATTGATGATGAACGTCCAGAATCACATAAAATATTTGAAATTCTACAAAGGCAAATTTTAATGGGGTTAAAAATGGGAGAATACGAAATTGCCGCTATTGGGTTAGATGTTTTTTTTAAGAATACTCATCCGTGTTTACAAATTATTTTGTATCATTTTGAAAAAACAGATAATTTTTATTATTTGTATACAAAGGAGGAAAATAAGTATTTATTTAAGGAAGTTAAAAATTGATATTAAAAAACCCCGTTCTCAGTAGTGTGCTGTGTAAATAAAAAGAAAATGAAGGGTTGTCCATCGAGTGTATCGATGGACTGCAAACAACGATAGATACCCTTCAATATTTTTCCCAGGAAGAAGGTAGGATTAATTACCTTCTTCGACGAGTCTCCCGCAAGAGGACTCGTCGTTGTTTTATCCAGGTCTTTCTCCAACGAGTCCCCGGAATATTATTATAAATTGTTACAGAAAGTTGGGAGACTCGTTGGGAAAGAGAGGCTTCTTTTTACCTTCTCCCACGACTCTCTCCGAAGGAGGACTCATCGTTGTTTTTATTCTGGTCTTCTTCCTCAACAAGTCCCCGGAATAGGATCTATAAATTGTCACTGCACGTTGAAGACTCGTAGGCAAAGACAAAATATGACAAATATTTATATAATATTGGTCATTTTTGTATATTTGAGAATGAAGCGAGTAATCGTTGCGATCTGGAAAGACAGGGCTGAAAACTCATTTGAGGTCTTTTCGAACCTGAAGTTGTTCTGTGCCAGTTATCCCGACTATAGCTACAATACGCTTAATAACTATTTATCGAAAAGTAAGGTTGCTTACGAGAATGACAAAATGCGGATCGAACGGAAGGTGGTGCATACCGCGGCTATTCCCCAACGCAAGATCATAATGGTCGCAATGCGGGTATCTATGCGTCAGCATAATGATGAGGCGGCAGACCTGGCCTACTGGCTTTCCCGGCCGGTCGGCGAGCGGTTAGCTGCTGCTACACGGCTCAGCGGGCAGCTCAAGAAAAAAGGGCAGTTGATGGATAAGACTCATGTCGTAAAACGAAGAATGAAACGATGACCCTGGAAAAGGATTTTGCCGATTTTGTCGAACTGTTGAATAAGCACGATGTTGACTATATGGTCGTGGGTGGTTATGCCCTGGCTTTTCATGGCGAGCCCCGGACCACCGGCGATATGGATATTTGGATCGATTGTACGGCTGGCAATGCGACCAGGATGATGAAAGTGATTAAGGATTTCGGAATGTCCTCGCTTGGGTTCAAGCCCGGTGATTTCCTGGAGCCGGGGATTATTACCCAGATCGGTTACCCACCCCTGCGAATTGATATACTGAATGAAATTGACGGCGTAACCTTCCAGGAAGCTGTAAAAAATAAACAGTATTTCCAGGAAGGGAAAATGCACATTCCTTTCATCGGCCGGGAAGATTTTATCAAGAATAAGGAAACGGTCGGACGTAAGAAAGACATCGAGGATGTGAAACGGATAAAGCCGCGGCTCATCGGGAAGCGGAAGACCCGTCGGTAGAGGGAAAGATAACCCTTCTCCGACGAGTCCCCGGAAGATTATTTACTATTAGTTGCGGCTATTTGGGAGACTCGTCGGAAAAGGAAAAGCAGATAATTTTTATTATTTGTATACAAAAGAGGAAAATAAATATTTATTTAAGGAAATTAAAAATTGATATTAAAAAACTTTCCGTCTTCCCGACTTTCCGACTTTCCGACTCCTGAGCTTGCCGAAGGACCGACAAAAACTCTATAACTTTGCTTAATGGGCATCTGGCGACAAATATCAGAATACCTCTACCTGCGGAAAAAAGACCCGAACCGGCCAAAAGACAAATGGATCGGGTATATGCACGGGATAAACCGCATCAGTATTTTTATCTTTCTCATCTGCCTCATCATCCTGGCCATTAAGTTGCTGACCTGAGAAAAGCAGTGATGGAGGCTGCCGCTTTCGCCGAAGCATTTCCTCCCTGGCTTAAGAGTTGTTTTAATGCGGTGTACTCTTTTTGTAATTCTTTTTTTCTTTCTTCATCCGTAAGCAGGGCCTGTAATTCGCGCCGAAGATTCTCTACGGTCATTTCATCCTGTATCAGTTCTTTTACCACCAGTTTATCCATAATCAGGTTGACCAGCGAAATAAATTTCACTTTCACTACCCGCTTGCCGATCTGGTAGGAAAGAAAAGAACCTTTATAACAAACTACTTCAGGTACGCCGAATAAAGCTGTTTCAAGCGTAGCCGTTCCGGAAGTGACCAATGCTGCCTGGGATTGCATCAGCAATCCATAAGTTTTATCTGCCACATAAGAAACATTGGAATATCCTTTCAGCAATTCATTATAAAAACTCTCCTCCGCTCCCGGCGCTTTGGCAACAATGAATTGATAAGAAGGAAAGGATTTACTTACTTCCAGCATCACCGGTAATTTTTTCAATATTTCCTGCTTGCGACTTCCTGGTAACAAAGCTATGATCGGCTTATCCGACCACTCCGGACTCCGGACTCCGGACTCCCGACTTTTCTCAACAACTTCTACGAGCGGGTGTCCCACATATTCCACTTCCCAATCCCATTTGTTTTTATAATACTCTTTTTCGAAAGGAAGAATGACCAGCATCTTATCAATGCATTGTTTCATGCTTTTCACCCGATTCTCCTTCCAGGCCCATACCTGCGGTGATATATAATAGATAACTTTTATTCCTTGTTCTTTCGCCCATTTGGCGATGCGGAGATTGAAGCCGGGATAATCGATGAGGATAAGCGTGTCAGGTTTGTACTGAATGATATCTTCCTTGCAGAATTTCAGGTTGCGAAAGATGGTGCTCAGGTTCATCAGCACTTCGGCAAAACCCATGAAAGCCAGTTCGCGGTAATGCTTGACCAGCTGCCCTCCAGCTTCCTGCATTTTATCACCGCCCCAGCAACGGATGTCCGCACCCATATCCAGCTTCTTCAACTCCCTGATCAAATTGCTGCCATGCAGGTCACCGCTTGCCTCACCGGCTATGATGTAATACTTCATTTAGATAAAAGATAATAGATGACAGATGAAAGATGATAGTGTTTGTGTTTTTGCTCATGCTTCCTGGTTTTTGTAAAGTCTCCATGATGGGAAGCGGTCTAACTTGAGATGTGTTGTTTTAAAAACTTTTATCTTTTAGTTATTATCTTTTATCTGTCAGTTATCATCTATCATCTCATCAATTGAATATCTTCAGCACCAGTATACCGATCCCATAGAAAAGTGTGATGATAAAAATACCTTTGAATGTTTGTGCCTTATCAAAATGGACATAGATCGCGAAAAGCACAGCATTGGCCAGCAAAGAAAACGTGCCTACGTTGGTGATCACTTTATTGTCGTGCATAAAATAATCGAGGAACTCTTTGAATGGGAGGGAAGGGAATTTGACCAGGTAAACGATCACCAGCCCGATGATCGGGCCGATAAGACCCAATACCAATCCAAGACGAAGGTTATCTTTTGTGAGGAACATTATTTCCAGATTTTTTCGAGTTTGGCTTTCAAAACGTAATTGGTGAGATCAAATTGCACAGGCACGATACTTACATAATTATTATCTAATGCCCATACATCGGTATCTTTTCCTTTATCAAAATTCACGAACTCACCGGTGAGCCAGTAATAATGACGACCGTGCGGATCATTGCGCTCAATAAAATCCTCTTCGTATTTGGCATAAGCCTGTTTGCAGATCTTAAAACCTTTGAGTAGCTCCGGTCCTACGGCAGGTATGTTCACATTTAGCACGGTATGTTTATCCAGCGGCGTACTCAGCATTTTTTCAACGATGATCCTCACATATTTACGGGCGCCGGTGAAATCCGCATCGATACGATAATCGAGTAATGAAAATCCTACGGAAGGAATACTTTCGATCGCCGCTTCTACTGCTGCAGACATGGTGCCTGAATAGATCACATTAATACTGTGGTTGGCGCCATGATTGATCCCACTGAGACAGATATCCGGTTTGCGGTGCAATATTTTATCAACGGCCAGTTTTACACAGTCAACGGGAGTACCGGTACAGGACCAGGTCTCTACATTACCGGCACTGCTTATTTTATGCAAGCGCAATGGCTGACCGATGGTGATGGCATGTCCCATACCCGATTGGGGTTTATCGGGAGCCACTACTACGATCTTACCAAGATCTTTCACCGCTTCCACCAGGTTCAATATACCGGGTGCCGTTACTCCGTCATCGTTGGTGATCAGGATAACAGGTCTGTCTTTTTTTGAGCGGGTAGCTTTTTTTTTCGGGGCTGAACTTTTCTTAGGAGCGGGGACTTTCTTTTTTACCATACTAAAGCAAAAATCCCTGTTTTTCCCGGCTTAACCAAAACATGCAAAAAAGGTTTGGAAAATCTAAAATAATTAGTATTTTGCAGCTAATTAAATTAGTCATTATGGCGATTTCCAATCAAAACCTGAAATACCTGCGTAAACTCCGTGGCTGGACACAGGAGGAATTTGCGAACAAACTCCGCATCAAACGCTCCCTGCTTGGCGCCTATGAAGAAGAAAGAGCAGAACCCCGGATCGATGTGCTGGAAGTGGTCTGTGATATCTTTAAATTGACACTCGACGAAATACTCCGCAAGGATCTCAGCGATAATAAAAGTAATTATCTCGCCAAACGCAGGGCCATGAAACTCGCTGCAGGCCGGCCTGATATCCCTTTTGTACCAGTTAAAGCCGCGGCAGGTTATCTCGCTGGCTTTGCCGACCCTGAATTCATTGATGAACTGAATACATTCACCCTTCCCATGTTATCAGGTGGCAACTACCGGGCTTTCGAGATCATCGGGGACTCCATGTTGCCAACCCCAAGCGGATCCGTGATCGTGGGAGAGAAAGTAGAAAACCTTGAAGAGGTAAAGAATAATATGGCCTGCATCGTGGTATCCCGTAACGAAGGGGTGGTTTATAAAAGAGTGCAGAAGAACGGGAGACAAAAGAACAAACTGACCCTTGTCAGTGACAACCCTTCTTTCCATCCTTATACGGTCAATGCAGAAGAGATCCTTGAAATGTGGCAGGCGCAAATGGTGATCTCCAAGGCTAATACCCAACAGCGCTGGGATATGGGCCAGTTAAGCAATATTGTCAGCGATCTGCAGGAACAGGTAAGTTCCCTTAAAAAAAGGATGAATTAACGGCTGTATTTCAGGAATGTACGGGTTTCTGCGTTTTTCTGCCCGGAGCTTCCCGCCTTGAAGAATCTCGATTATATTTGGGGTTGCTAAAACTGCAATGCAACTGAGGAAATATATCTGCTTACCCTTCTTATTGGTTTGTACCTCCATTTTCTCCCAGGAAAGATCACTACAGGCTATTAAGACGTCACAGGTGCCCAAAATTGATGGCCACCTGAACGATGCATGCTGGAAAGATGTTCCCGTTGCCGAAGATTTTACACAGAATTACCCCGCTGCAGGGCAACCCGCTTCCCGCCAAACCCAGGTAAAGCTGATCTATGATAATACCGCCATTTATGTCGCCGCTTACCTCTATGATGATCCTTCACAGGTAAGAAAACAGATAACGGCAAGAGATGCGGAGCAATTAAAAGACGTTGATTACTTCGCTGTTTTTTTTGATACCTACAATGATAATCAGAACGGGTTCCAGTTCATAGTAACATCTGCCAATGTTCAGTCAGATGCAAAACTGGGTCCTAACCTCGGCGGAAATTTTGGTGAGTATGGTGACAAGACCTGGGATGCTGTCTGGGAAAGCAAAGTGCAGTTTCACAATGATGGCTGGAGCGTGGAAATGAGAATACCTTATATCTCCCTGCGCTTCGCGAAGAAAGACCTGCAGGACTGGGGCATTCAATTCCTGCGTTTGATAAGAAGGACCAATGAGAATTGTTTCTGGAGTAAGGTTGACCCTGAAGTGAATGGATTGGTGAACCAATTTGGTGTGTATAACGGATTGAAGGACCTGCAACCACCCCTGCGGCTTAGTTTTGCTCCATACATATCTACTGGTTACAGGAGTATACCCAAAACGAACGGACCCGGTTTTTCCGGCAACTGGTTGCATAACGGGGGCATGGATGTAAAATACGGCATCAATGAAAGTTTTACCCTGGATGCTACCCTGGTACCGGATTTTGGACAGGTCGTTTCAGATAACATGATCAATAATCTTTCACCTTTTGAAGTAAAATTCCAGGAGAACCGCCAGTTCTTTACAGAAGGAACAGAAATATTCAATAAAGCCGGCTTATTCTATTCGAGAAGGGTGGGCAGCATACCAGCGGGTTACAATGCTGTGAGAAATTTTGTGACTTCCAACCCTGACTGGGAGATCGTGCGGAATCCTTCTACGACACAATTGTATAACGCTACCAAGTTTTCAGGCAGAAATAAAAATAAACTTGGTATCGGCATTTTCAACGCCATCGCCGCACCGATGGATGCGAAGATCCATAATAATTTTACCGGGAAGGATTCGGTCATCAGGACCTCCAAACTCACCAACTACAATATTATCGTTTTCGATCAGGCACTCAAAGGCCGCTCTTTTATTACACTCACGAACACCAACGTTATGCGGGATGCAGAGGGCCGTGATGCGAATGTGACGGCGTTTGACATCGCTTTATACAATAAGACCAATACCCATGCTTTTAACGGTACTGCCCGTTACAGCAAGATCTGGTCCGCTGCTCCTTATGATGGTTTTAATACAACTGCGAAGTATGGTAAGGTCAGCGGCAATTGGCGTTATTACCTGCTCGCCAATATTGAATCGAAGAACTATGACCCGAACGATCTTGGTATACTTCTTTCCGCCAACGAGTTCAGCTACCGGGCCAATATCAGCTACAATCATTTCAAACCAACCGCACACCTGATCCAATATAGTTATACACTCGACAACCGCGTGCAATATCTCTACAAACCCAATGCATTTAACCGCTATGATATCACCGCCACGGGTTTTTGGATATTTAAAAATTTCTGGGACCTGACGTCACATGCGCAACTTACCCCACTTTCAGTGCATGATTATTTTGAATTGCGTACGGATGACCGTTACCTGGATCTCCCGCTGAACTATTATTTCGACCTGGGTGGCAGTACCGACAGCCGCAAAAAATTGTACATCCGTTTTAGCGGGGTTTTTGCACGGTCACCTAAATATGATAACACCTATTTTGGCGGCGGTCTTGGATTCCGTTTCCGTTTCAGCAATAAACTCACCCTTGATCTACAGATGGATGGTCATAAGGAAACGAACAATCTTGGCTATGCATTTACCCGTGAATCAAATGGGGAACCAATCGTGGGTTTCCGCGATGTAAAAGAATATATCCCTGTTCTGTCCGGTATTTACAATTTCAATTCCCGGCTTAACCTGACACTCCGGGTCCGTCATTACTGGAACGAAGTGAAATACCGCAGTTTTTACAATGTTGATCTGCAGGGTAAGCTTATCAACCGTCCCTTTATAAATAACTGGGATGATAATGTGAATATTTTTAACGCCGATGCCTTCCTGACCTGGGATTTCCGCCTCGGCAGCCGCCTGATCGTAGGATACAAGAACTGGCTGGGTAATGAGGAAATGGTAATCTCAGCCGGTAAGAATTCATATCTTGATAACCTGGGTGAGATATTTGACCTCCGTCATGGGAACGAGATCACTGTCCGGTTTATCTATTTCCTCGATTATAACCAGCTCCGTAAAAAACGCTAAGGCAATTTCACGATGTTATCATCAACAATAGCAAAAGCAACTTCACCTTTGGCGGGCTTTACCCTATAGGTACCGGTAAAACGGCTAAAAGCCGGAAGCACACAGAATTCTTTTGTAAAATAAAAACAGGGAAACCGCAAGGATTGTTTGCCCGTTCCTTTTAAGGTGATACCCGGGTGGACATGCCCGGTAAACCGGTAAAATTTTTTTTCCTCCCCGGTTAATTTTTTCTCGGCTTTCAGATCGTGAAGGAAAATAAAAGGAGGCTCCGCCAGTTTCCAGCTACTTACGTGGATATTGGCAGCCTCATACCAGTTGTCTTCCAATATATCATGATTCCCTTTTACCAGGTCGACCTGGAGAAGAGAAAAATCTTTCCGCCATTTTAAAAAAAGATCGAGTTCTTTATTGACCGTACTGTGGGTAAGGTCCCCGGCTATGATCAGCCTGTCTACTTTAAAAAGGTAGAGCTGCGCCATTAGCCGCTGCAGATCTGCTTTATAAACATTTTGGGGAACGGCGATACCGGATTTGCGGAAATGCCCTGATTTACCTAAATGCAGGTCAGCAAGGATAAGTGTGTTTTGTTCCTCCCAGTATAAACAACGTTCAGGAGAAACCCAGAAAGTATTACCCTGGATAATATATGGGACGGGATTCTTCATGTGGAAGTGGGCAAATCTACTGCAAAAAATCAGTCGGATATCTCCAATTGCTGCTGCATCTTTTTTACCCTGTCTTCCAGTTTTTCCGAAGAAAGATCTTCCCGCATGCTGTCAACCTTAATCGGGAAACTGAAAGGTGTCAGCCTCCCTGGGAAAGTGAGGACGATATGTGATTGTTGTATCCTTTCCAGCATATCCCTTAACCGGGTCTCCTCCATTTGCTGGTCCAGTACTTCCTGGTAAGACTGCCGGAGCAAAAGATTTTGCGGATCATATTCACTAAACACGTTGAACAGGAGGGAGGCTGAGGATTGTAAATGCCTTGCTTTTCGTTTTTCCCCGGGCATGCCCTGAAATATCAACCCGCCAATGACCGCCACATCCCGGAACTTTCGTCTCGCCATTTCAGTACTATTAACACTACGCTGGATATCATTCAGCAGGTCATCCGGAGAGAATAGCCCGTATACATTCGTATCATCAACGGGTATGGGCTGATCGCTGAGCAATTCAAAACCATAATCATTCATCGCGAAGGAGAAAGTGATCGGCCGGATTCGGCTGATGCGGTAAGCCAGGATCGCTGCCATCGCTTCGTGCACCAGTCTCCCTTCAAAGGGGTAAACAAAAAGATGAAAACCGTCATTCGTTTCGATCTGTTCGATCAGTAACTCATTTTTTTTGGGTACATGTGAGAGTTGTTCCTGTAACTCGAAAAGTGGTCTCAATACTTCAAGCTCTGGCGTGGTCGGTGGTCTGTCGACTGTGGTCTTATCCAGTGTTTCCCGCAATTTTTTTCCCAGGTTGGCGCTCAGCGGCATTCTTCCGCCGTCCCAGCTTGGTATGATCGATTTTTTGGCGTTGGATTTTTTTACCAGTGCCGTATTGTCCCTGATCATCATGAATTCAAGTTTTCTTCCCGCAAGTGTAAATACATCACCCGGGTCAAGCCTCGATATAAAATATTCTTCGATAACACCGATATATCCGCCGGTCATGAATTTTACTTTTATCATCGAAGCGCTGACGATAGTGCCGATATGCATCCGGTGCCGCATGGCGATTTTCCGGCTCGTTATTTTATAGTTACCTTCTTCGATCTCCACTTTTTTGAAATCATCATATTGCTGCATGGCATTCCCGCCTTCTGTAATAAAATAAAGCAGGTGCTCCCATTCATCTTTTGTGAGATCGCGGTAGCAATAAGTGGAGATCACTTCCTTATATATTGTACCCGGATAAAAACCGTCTGAGATTGCGATCGTGTTGAGGTATTGGATCAGTACATCATAACAAAGCAGCATCGGGACACGGCTCTCAATGATATTTTCTTGCATAGCGGATTTCAGCGCGGCAGCTTCTACCAGTTCGAGTGAATGAGTGGGCAGGAAATAGATCTTGCTCACCGCATCCGGCTGGTGACCGCTTCTGCCGGCGCGTTGGAGGAACCTGGCCACACCTTTCGGAGAACCTACCTGTACAACAGTTTCTACCGGCCGGAAATCAACGCCAAGATCAAGACTGGCTGTGCAAACCACTGCTTTTAAATTCCCGGAATGAAGATTCTCCTCGATCCAACCCCTTAGTTCCATATCTATTGACCCATGGTGTAAAGCGATCGAACCCGCGAGATCAGGGTACACATCCAGTAAGGTTTGGTACCAGGTCTCGCTCATCCCCCTTGTATTGATGAAAATAAGCGTGGTCCTGCTTTTTTGGATGATGGGGATCAGTTTATGCGCCAGTTTGATACCAAGATGACCTGCCCAGGGATATTTTTCAATTTCATCAGGAATGATGGATTCCACCTCGATCCGCTTATGGATATTGGCCCTGACAATAACACCTTGCCTTTTTAAAGGGGAGAGTAAAACTTCCTTTGCCTCCTCAAGATTGCCGATCGTTGCCGAGATGCCCCAGACGCTGAGCCTGTAGTCTTGAGTTCTGAGTCGTGAGGCGGATGTTGCTTTTTCTTGACTTTGAACTCCTGACTCCTGGCTCCCGACTATCCTTGAAATCGCTAGTTCTACTTGTACCCCCCGTTTTGACCCCAGCAATTCATGCCATTCGTCAACAGCTATGATCTTCAATCCCCCGAAAATTTCAGGATAGCCTTTTTGTGCCAGCAATAAATGAAGACTTTCGGGAGTAATGATCAGCACTTCCGGCATTTGTCTTTTTTGACTGGCTCTTTCATTAACGGATGTATCTCCATTCCGGATACCCACCTTCCATTTCAATCCTATTTCAGTGATCGCTTCTTCCATTGCCCGTCCGATATCTTTGGCCAGGGCTCTTAACGGGGTGATCCATAAAAGCTGCAACCCGTTATTTTTCTTGTCACGGTAGTTTTCGGGGTGCTCGTTGATAAAATTGATAAGGGAACCAAGAAAAACAGCGTAGGTTTTTCCGCAACCGGTTGGAGCATTCACCAGCCCGCTTTCCTTTCCCGCAATATGTTGCCAGGTCTGTTCCTGGAATAAAAAAGGGCTGAAAGCTTTTGCTTCAAGCCAGTCATATACAATTTTATACCCGCTGGTATGCTTTACTTCCACACAACAAAATAAAGGATGAATGGGCAGACAACAAGGGCTAAAAAACGCTTTTCAGGATCCCGTCCTGCCACTTTAGAAAATAGAGTTTCTTATTCTCAAAATAGTCCAGCGTCATATTGGATTTGCTGAGCACGGGCTGGATATCGTAGTCAGTGAATAATTTTACCTGTTTATTCCCAAGGTTGGAAGAGAGATCGGCGCCGTACTGTAATAGAAGACGGGAATAGCGGAACATGACCTCGTAGCCACGGAAGACCATGTCGCTGGGTCTTGCATACATCACTTTATTGAAGTGATTGGTGATGGACTGGCTGATCTTGTCCATCTTGGCATTGTAATAAGGAGTGCTATAAATTATTTCGATCCCTTTGTATTCGGGTTTGTTGAAGGCGATCCCGTCCCAGGTCGGCATCCCCATCACGGTGGCCTGGTATTCCTGTTTTTTAAGAACTGCGAGTTGCTGAACCAGGCGCTTACCAAAATTCTCATCAAGACTCCCGGAAATGCATAATGTTTGATCTATTGTATCGAGGTAGGGTCTTAGCTGGTTGACAGTGAAGCTATCGGTCAGCTCAACAAATTTTAATTTGAGCGGGACGGACATAGTATTTTTCCCGAAATCTTCAAAGTAGTTTTTGATACGGTCTTCCAACTGGCCTTTCTTACGGAATACAATGATCCGGTTCAGGGAATAATATTTCTGGATATGCCGGTAAATGCCTTCACATTGTGTTTTTAATGTGGGATTCAAAACTACATAAAAAGGATTGCCTGTAATACCCCCGTCATTCGGGAGATTGACATTGATAACAGGAATATTGTTCTTTAATCCTGCATCAGCAAAAATCTTTATTTCGGCGGAGCTGCAATGAGCAATGATCAGTTCAGCGCTATCTTTTTCGGCCTGGGCCAGTTGTTCTGAAAGGCTTTGGTTTGCAGAGCGGGTATCATAAATAAAAACCTCGAGCGGGGCCTTTTCTTTGTTCAGCGAATCCAATGCCAGCTGGGCTCCTTCATAAAATTCCAGGCCGGGGTTGATGAATTTTGGGAAAACATTTTTTGCGTAACGGTATTCGTCATTGTAATCAAAAGCGGAGTCAAGGTACAGGGGAACAAAAATGGCGATCTTGTATTTGGGAACAGGTTCCTGGGCTGCAATACGGAAAACAAGCAACAATAAAGTAAGTAGCGATAAAAAAAATCTTTTCATCTTTCGGTATTTAACAACAAACTATAAACCACCCCAAAGGGATTCCTTCGGAACAAACCATAAACAAAACTATTATTCCCATTCTATCGTGGCGGGTGGTTTACTGCTGATATCATAGACAACCCGGTTTATTCCTCTTACATTGTTGATGATCTCGTTAGACATACTGGCCAGGAACTCGTAAGGCAAATGCGCCCAGTCAGCCGTCATCCCATCCACACTTGTTACAGCCCGTAATGCGATGGTGAACTCATAGGTCCTTTCATCGCCCATTACACCCACCGTTTTCACAGGCAGTAAGATAGCACCGGCCTGCCAAACCGTTGCATACAAATTGTTATCCTTTAAGGCTTTAATATACAGGTGATCAGCTTCCTGCAACAACTGTACCTTTTCTTCGGTTATTTCTCCCAGTATCCGGATCGCCAGTCCCGGGCCGGGGAATGGGTGGCGATCGATGAGCTCAGCAGGGATGCCCAGTTCCCGGCCTACTTTTCTCACTTCGTCTTTAAAAAGTGAGCGCAGCGGCTCCACCAGTTCAAGATGCAAGTGGTCGGGTAAACCGCCCACATTGTGATGTGATTTGATGGTCATCGAAGGGCCGTGTACAGAAACGCTTTCGATCACATCGGGGTAAATAGTTCCCTGCCCCAGTAAGCCAACCCCTTCGATCTTTTTGGATTCTTCCTGGAATATATCAATGAACAGGCTGCCGATTACCTTTCTTTTTTCCTCGGGTTCCGTTTTTCCGGCAAGCCCTTTATAGAAACGTTGCTTTGCATCGATGCCTTTTATGTTCAGACCTAGCTGGTCGTAGGTCTTAAGTACCGCTTCGAATTCATGTTTACGCAGGACGCCATTATCTACAAAAATGCCGTAGAGATTTTTTCCTATCGCACGGTGAATAAGTGTAGCTGCTACGGTGGAATCAACACCACCACTTAACGCCATGATCACTTTGCGGTCACCGATCTGTTTTTTCAACGCTTCAACAGTGTCCGTAATGAAATGAGCAGGGGTCCAGTCCTGTGTGCAGCCGCATATATTGACCAGGAAATTCTTCAGTATTTTTTTCCCTTCCTTTGAATGATACACTTCAGGGTGAAACTGGACGCCATATAGAGGGAAGTCGGGAGTCGTTCCATTCGCCAATTTCTTAAAGGCTGCTACCGGTATACTTTCTGTCGTTGCCAGTAATTCAAACCCCTGCGGCATTTCCAATATCGTATCGGCATGGCTCATCCATACCTGTGACTTTTCTTCAACGTTATTAAACAGGATATCCTCTTTTTTTCTTTCCAAAATAGCACGTCCATATTCACGTTTGTTACTTTTCTCCACTCTCCCCCCAAAACGTTTTGCGGTTAGTTGAGCACCATAACAAACACCGAGTACGGGTACTTTAGTGATCATTTCCTGTACATTCACATCTGGGGCTTTATCCTCGTTGACAGAGAATGGTGAGCCAGACAGGATAATCCCTTTTAAACCAGGTTCAAATTCAAAGGATTTGTGGTAAGGTATGATCTCGCAGTACACATTAGCCTCTCTTACGGCGCGGGCGATCAACTGGGTGTATTGGGAACCAAAGTCGAGGATCAGGATCTTTTCAGTCATGAAGTTCAATAAAAATAAAGGATGGGTTTGCCCGCTTAAGCCAAGGGTTTGGCGGGTATTAGCTGCGAAGGTAAAAAAAAGGTTGGTAGTTTATGGTTTGTTCCGAAGGAATCCCTTTGGGGTAGTTTGTAGTGTTTGCCTGTGCCGGCTTCCGATTGATTGAGCAGTGGTTTTCTCACCTGTAACCTTTAAACAGCGTAAAACGTCAAATTTGCTGAAGCCTTGCGATTTGAAGCTATTTTTGACAGCATAAACCAACTAGTAATGAAACCTGTACTTCCTTTTCTTTTCTTTATCCTCTTTGCAATGCTGTCCTGCGATTTTATGCATGATAAGATCCGTGGAAATGGCGTGATCAAAACAGAAACCCGTTCAACGGGAAATTTCAGCGGAGTGGATGTCAGTGGAAATATAGACGTGTACCTGAAACAGGATTCCTCCCGCAGCGTAAGGATCGAGGCCGATGAAAATTTAATGGAGTATATCGTAGTGAAAACGGACGGGGATGAACTCGTTATTGAAACAAAAGAGGGCCACAATCTTTCCGGGAGCAAGGACATAAAAGTATATGTTTCATCTCCTGTATTCAGCAAACTTGAAGCGTCCGGTGCCTGCAGTATAAACAGCGAAACCGTGATCGCGAATCCTGGAATGATCAGTATAGATCTGACGGGTGCAAGCGATGCCAGGTTAGAACTGAACTCTCCAAAACTGGAGGCTGATCTGACAGGTGCGAGCAGTATTACACTGAAAGGACAGTCAAAAGATATTTCCATTGAAGCTACCGGTGCTTCGCATGCCAGGTGTTTTGAACTGATGACCGAGAATGCGGCTATAGCTGTAACAGGTGCCAGCCGAGCCGATGTTTTTGCCAGCGTCAGCCTGAGAGCTTCCGCAAGCGGCGCAAGCCATATTAAGTATAAAGGGAATGCAGCTGTAAGTAAAAGTGCCAGCGGAGCCAGTAGTATTGATAAAGCTGATTGATAAGAATAAGTATCTAAGTAACCAGGTATATAAAGCATATATGGTCTCTTTGAAAGAACCCTTATACCTAGGTACTGTATTTACTTTATATACTTTGCTATAAAGTCACGTATTTAACCACTATCCTGATATCCCGGTTCCTTCCCTTATCATCCGTGCAGGATATCTTAACAGATCCTTCTTCAGGTATAAAGAATTGTTTTTCCCCTGCATTGCTGCTCTTGTAGAATTTGTTATTGATATACCAGTACACTTTGCTCACATCGTTGGCGGTTTTGCAAATAAGCTGAAGCGGCTCAGGATTCTTTTTATTGATCAGGTATTCGGTACCATTTACCGGGGAACTGATAGCGGGAGCGGCGCCTTTAAAGATGAGTTCGCAATCGGGGTTATGTGTCGGTATTTTTTGATAAGCAATACGGTTCTCTTCAAACCAGGACTGCATATCAGGAGCCACGGTCTTAAACCATTTCTTTTTGTAGCCTGCTGCCGGGGCACAACTCTTGCAATAGGAGATCTTTTCATCGGGACTGATCATGATCTCCTGCCAGTTATCGCAGACTTTGGTTGAAGAGATAAGCGGGATAAAATAATCTGTGGCCAGGCTGCTGCAATGTTCGGAAGGAATTAAACCCGTCTCGCTGCATACCTGCCGGATATCGCAGTCACTTGGTTGTGTAAACCAGGCTTCATCGCTGTCATAATCGATCGTATTGAATATCCTGAACAGCAGGGGTGTGGCAATATTAGCTCCGCTAAGGTCAGCAACGCCCAGGCCAGAGAAATTTCCTGTCCAGACACCCACGGTATAGTTTTTATTATAACCGATGCTCCAGGCGTCTTTACGGCCATAACTGGTCCCGGTCTTCCAGGCGATCTTGGGCATTTTTTCGGTGGCCGTCCAGTTCAGGGGGAAGTCGGGACGGTTAACTTTTGATAGGATCTCGTTGATCATAAAATTGGCAGCGGGACTGCTCACCATAACGCTATTATATATTGTATCAGCTTGTGTGAATGAGGGTTTGATATACATGCCATTGTTGGAGAATGAAGAAAATAAGCCGGTCAGCTCCTCCAGGGTTGTACCACAACCACCAAGTATCATCGATAATCCGAGCTTTCTCCGGTCTTTTTGTATCTGCCTGAAATTGCAGTTAGCAAGTTTCTGGATCATTTTCTCGTGACCGAGCATCCGCAAACCTTTTACTGCTGGAATATTTAAGGAATGCTCCAACGCAAATTCCACCGTTACATAACCATTGAATTTTTCATCATAGTTCTCCGGTGTGTAGCCATCGTAATTCACAGCAACATCCGTCATCACGGTCTTGGGTGACAACAATCCTTCATCAAAACACATCGCATAGAGCAGGGGCTTGAGTGTGCTGCCGGGCTGGCGCACAGCATTGGCCCCGTTTACTTGCCCTCCATCCGTGGTATCATAGAAGCCTGATGACCCTACATAAGTGATCACCTTATGTGTTCTGTTGTCGATGATAATCACAGCGGCATTTTTAATATTGCGCAGCCGTTGTATCCGCACATAATCGGCTACCAGTTTTTCTGTTTTTAACTGGGTATTCAAGTCGATATTCGTTTGGATGGTATTGACCGACCCCCCAAGCTGTTTTTTTAATTTATAGGAGAGATGGGGGAGAAAGTGTGGCACATTTCGCCTTACGGCCTTCAGCGGCTCGGCCAGTGCATCTTCGATCTCTTTGGCGGTAAAAACGTTCCTGCCGGCAAACTTGTTGAGCCAGCGGTTTCTTTCGGTTACGATAAAATCATTGTTCTTACCGGGTATCATCAGCCCGGGTTTATTTGGAATGATGCTGAGCGCCGTGATCTCGGCAAGTGATAAATGGTCGGGGTTCTTATTAAAATAGAGCAGCGAAGCTGCTTTTACTCCTTCGATATTCCCGCCATAGGGAACAAGGTTCAAGTATAATTGCAGGATCTCTTTTTTACTATACTTCAGTTCGAGTTGCATCGCCCGGAACATTTCCCGGATCTTGCTCCACATATTCCGCTTCCCGGGTTCCAGCATCTTGGCTACCTGCATAGTAATAGTACTGGCGCCGGACATCCGCCGCATATGAAATAGATTACTGAAGCCCGCCCTGATGACCGCGAAGGGATTTACTCCCGGGTGTGAGTAGAAATGCCGGTCTTCCTTGGCCACAATGGTCTTCTGCAGCAAAGGGGAGATCTCTTCCAGCTCCGTTTTCATCCGCCATTTCTGATCGCTGGTAAGGTAGGCGTTGATCACTTCACCCTTATTGTCCGTAATAATGGTGGAATACCCGATCTTATCGGGAACGGGAAAGATTCGGTTCAGGATAAAGAACAGAACGATCAGCCCGAGGATACCTATACCCAGGCGCCTGGCAAAGCGAAGCAATCCTATTTTCGTTATCCTGAGTTTAATTTTTTTCATGTCTGAAATGCTGGCGGCTGGCATCCCTGTGGATGCAAAAAAACGATCACTGATCCGGGTACAAAAGCCACTTAACAAATATTTATCTCCCGGGATTTGCAACTCCGATATGCTGTGCTGTATCTTTCCTTTCAAATTCTTTTTTCCAGTATGGACCCCGCCGACTCATCCCGCCCAACCCGGGATATTCCCCCCTAGGTTTTCTGCCTGCTAATTTCTTCTATTCTTCTTGTGAATAAGAAATGTACAGCTAAATTTTTTTCTCAATCAAACTTCTTTAACTTCTCCTTCATAACCACCATTAACCTACACATCTATGCGTATCAAAACCTGTTTAGTTCCGCTAATGGCCGGAGCTATTTTTTTGTCATCGTGTAAAAAAAATGCCGTTACACTTTCTTTTACCAATGCAAAGGGTGAAGTGCCCCAGCTCAGCAACCTGGTCTTTCGCTTCAGTCATTCACTGGCAGCCGATTCTATGCTCAATGCATGGGATTCTGCTGACTATATTTCTTTTGAACCAAAGATCCCCGGCAGGTTCCGCTGGGAAAGTCCGGATGAACTCATCTTCTCACCTTCGCAGCCGCTGAACCCGGCTACGACCTACAAGGCAAAGATCAAAAGCGCCGCACTGAAATTCAGTAAATACAATTCCGTGAAGAATGGTGATAAGATCAGTTTTCATACTCCGGAACTGGCGCTTGAAAATTCCCAGGTGATCTGGATGGGTGAAAGCAGCACGACCGCGGTGCCCCAGGTGGATCTTTTTTTCAATTACCGCGTCAACCCGGAAGACCTGAAGAATAAACTGAAAGTGGAGATCGAAGGCAAGGAAGCAGATTTTAATTTGCTGACCATTTCCCCGGATAATAAAATATCCCTGCGGATCAATGGCTTAAAAGCAGAGGATAAGGACATTGAAACAAAGATCACGATCGGGAAGGGACTGAAACCTGAAAAAGGAAATGAGTCCACAGAAGAAGCTATCAGCAGCTCACTTACCATCCCTTCTCCTTTTGTGCTCACTGTACAGAATGTTGAAACAGAGCATGACGGAATGGAAGGTTTGATAAAAGTCACTACCAGCCAGCAACTGACGGGCGAAAGCATTAAGTCATTTTTAAAATTCGATCCCGATCTTACCTATACAGTTGAGGCCAACGAATATGGTTTTACCCTGCGCAGCGATAAGTTCGACGTGGAAAAAAGCTATGCACTCACCATTGCAAAGGGGCTAAGAGGCAAGATCGGAGGTGTGATGAGGGAAGAGTACAACGGGGGTATCGGTTTTGGTGAACTGGAAGCGGGCATCAATTTTACAAACAAGAAAGCTGTCTATCTTTCCAGGGAAGGTGGTAAGAACATCGAGATACAGATTACCAATGTGCCAAAGGTCAAACTGATCATTTCAAAGATTTACGAGAATAACCTGTTGATGGCACAACGATATGGTTATTCTCCGCAGGAATCAAGTGATGAGCCGGATTATGCCAGTTATGATGAGGGCGATGAAGCCAGTTATTCGGATGAATATGGAGGTGGTAATGCATTACTGGGGGATGTGATCTATGAAAAAGAGATCGACACCCGCAGCTTACCCAAAAGTGGTGCGGGACGGATACTGAATTTCTCCCAGTTCGAGGACAGGCTGCCCGATTTCAAAGGCGTTTACCATATCGTTATCCGGTCGGCAGAAGATTACTGGGTAAAGGACAGCCGCTATGTCTCCATGTCCGATCTTGGTTTGATCGCCAAGGAAGGACTGGATAAGATCGTTGTTTTTGCCAATTCTATTAAAACAGCCAACGCTGTCAGTGGTGTGAATGTGGCTGTTTATGCTACCAACAACCAGCTGATCGGTACAGGATCTACGAATAAGGATGGTGTCGCTGAAATAGCTTATAACAAGAAAACCCCGGGGAATATCGGGGTGAGTGGTTTCAAACCCGCCATGGTCATTGCCAAAACAGCGGATGATTTTAATTACCTGCCTTTTAACAATACCCGGGTGAACACGTCCAGGTTTGAAGTTGGGGGTAAGAGAAGCAATCCATCTGGTTTCGATGCATTTGTTTATGCAGAAAGGGATGTGTACCGCCCGGGTGAAAAGATCAATTTCTCCGTGATCGTCCGCGACGCGCAATGGAAAAACCCGGGCGATGTTCCGCTGAAAATGAAATTCCTGATGCCGAATGGTAAGGAACTAAAATCTTTCAGGAAGAGTCTGAACGAAGAAGGTTCCGTGGAAGGCAGTATTGATATTGCCACTGCCGCTATCACGGGTAGCTATACGCTGGAAGTTTATACCTCCACCGATATATTACTGGCGTCAAAAAGCTTTTCCGTCGAAGAGTTCGTACCCGACAGGATCCGCGTCAATACCAAACTGGATAAAGAATACCTGCGTGCGGGCGATGTGACAAAACTCTCCGTCAATGCCATGAACTTTTTCGGCCCGCCTGCCGCAAACCGGAAATATGAAACCGAGATCCAGGTAAAACAAAAATATTTTTCCGCCAAGAATTTTGACGGGTACGATTTCAGCCTGGCCAACCAAAATACTTTTTTTGATAAGGAAGTAAAAGAAGGTATAACCGATGCTGCCGGTAACGCGGTAATTGAGTACACGGTGCCTTCCACCTATGCCGATATGGGTGTCCTGCAAACAAATTTCTTTACAACGGTCTTTGATGAAACGGGCCGGCCGGTAAGCCGTGGCGCTACGATTGATATATTCACCCAGGATGTGTTCTTTGGGATCAAACAGGACTGGTTCTATTATTACCCGCTCAACCAGCCGGTGAGATTCAACCTGGTGGCCGTGAACAAGGATGGGAACACTGCCAGTTCAACAGCAAGGGTAGAAGTGATCAAACATGAATACCGTACTGTGATGACCAAAAGCGGCAGTTATTTCCGCTATGAATCACAGAAGGAGGATAAGCTGATGATCGAACAACAGGTAACGATCGGAAACAATTCGGTGTACAGCTATATACCAAGAAGTCCCGGTGATTACGAAATAAAAATCTATCGTCCCGGGGCCAATAATTATGTCAGCCGGAGTTTCTACAGTTATGGCAGCTATGGCGGCAACAATAATTCCTTTGAAGTGAACAACGAAGGAAATATACAGATCGAGATCGATAAGAAATCATATGCAACAGGTGAGTCAGTAAAAGCCTTGTTCAAAGCACCCTTCAGCGGGCGGATGCTGGTGACCATGGAAACGGATCATATCATTTCTCACCAGTACGTGGATGTCAGCAACAGGACAGCCAGTGTGGACCTGAAACTGAACGCCGATCATGTTCCCAATGTATATGTAACTGCAACACTGATCAAGCCACACGAAGTTTCGGATATCCCGCTCACGGTGGCGCATGGATTCAGGAATGTAACGGTGGAAGATAAGAGCAGGAAGATCGCGGTGGAAGTGGTGGCACAGAAAACTGTGCGTTCTAAAACACACCAGAAAGTAACCGTGAAAGCAGCCCCTGGGAGTTTTGTTACGCTGTCGGCCGTAGACAATGGTGTATTGCAGGTGAGTGATTTTAAAACACCGGATCCTTACGATTATTTCTACCAGAAAAAAGCGCTGCAGGTGAATGCCTTTGATCTTTATCCTTTATTGTTTGCTGAAGTAAGAGCAAGGATGAGCAGTACAGGGGGTGATGGTTCAGGATTTGATGTAGAGAAAAGATCCAACCCGATGCCGGCTAAAAGGATCAAAGTGGTGAGCTATTGGGGTGGTATCAAAAAAGCGAACGGAAGCGGAGTGGCCGAATTTGAATTTGATGTGCCGCAGTTCAGTGGCGAATTAAGACTGATGGCCGTTTCATATAAAGGACAGAGCTTCGGCGCCGCAGATAATACCATGACGGTCGCCGACCCGATCGTGGTGAGCACTGCATTACCCAGGTTCTTAAGTCCAGGTGATACGGTGAACGTGCCGGTTACGTTAACGAATACAACCGCAAAATCTGCCAGTGTAACAGCAACGATCGGGGTGGATGGCCCTGTGAAAGTGGTTGGCGGGAATAATCAATCAGTAAATCTTGCCGCCAATAGTGAAGGCCGGGCAATGTTCAGGATCGTTGCCGACCCGACCATCAATATTGCTAAAGTGACTGTTACCGTTAGCGGTATGGGAGAGAAATTCACCGATGCAACAGAAATTTCTGTACGCCCGCCTTCAACGCTTCAAAAAACAACGGGCAGCGGTTCGGTGGCGGGTGGCAGCACACAAAAAATAAATATCGGGCTGAGTGATTTTATGCCAACCAGTGTCAATTATAGTTTGGTCGTTAGCCGATCACCAGCGCTTGAGCTGGCGGAGCAGTTGAAATACCTGGTGCAGTATCCTTATGGTTGTACCGAGCAGACTGTATCAGCCGCATTCCCGCAGTTGTATTATGGTGATATGGCCGACCTGATGCAGTTGAACCGGCAGCAGAATAAGGTGAACGCGAATACCAATATTATTGAAGCAATACGTAAGATAAAGATGCGACAGCTCTACAATGGTGCCGTCACTTTATGGGATGGGGAGGGAAAAGAAGACTGGTGGTCTACTATCTACGCGGCGCACTTTTTACTGGAAGCAAGAAAAGCTGGTTTTGACGTGGACAATAGTTTGCTGGAGACCATGCTGAACTATATCAACAACCGTTTAAAGAACAAGGAGACGATCACCTATTATTATAACCGCGATCAGAACAAGAAGATCGCCCCGAAAGAAGTCGCTTATGGTCTGTATGTACTGGCATTGGCTGGAAGAACCAATGTGCCTGCCATGAACTATTATAAAGCTAACCCGGCCATTCTTGCCCTGGACAGCCGTTACCTGCTGGCTGCAGCCTATGCAACGGCCGGTGATAAAAGATCCTTTACCACACTATTACCTGCTTCTTTCAGTGGGGAGGAATCGGTAGCACAAACAGGAGGCAGTTATTATTCTGATGTCAGGGATGAAGCCATCTCATTGAATGCGCTTATCGATGTAGATCCTGCTAATGCGCAGATCGGTACGATGGTAAAGCATGTGGCCGATAAATTAAAAGCGAGAAGCTGGCTCAGCACACAGGAAAGGGCATTTGCTTTTCTCGCCCTGGGTAAGCATGCAAGAGCAGCGAATAATTCCACCGCTACCGGTGAGGTGAAAGTAAATGGTAAAACGATCGCTAAAGTCGATGCTGGTCAATGGACAGGCGATATGAAAGCATTGGGTGGAACGAATGTGGAGATCGTGACCAAAGGGAATGGCCGTCTGTATTATTTCTGGCAGGCTGAGGGCATCAGCGCCAGTGGTGCTTACAAGGAAGAGGACAGTTACCTGAAAGTAAGAAAACGTTTCTATGACAAGAATGGGAAAGCCATCACGACGAATACATTCAAGCAGAACGACCTTGTCATTGTCGGTATTACACTCGAACGTTCATTCAGTACACCTGTTGAGAACGTGGTGATCACCGATCTGCTGCCTGCCGGTTTTGAAATAGAGAATCCCCGGACTAAGGAGATACCGGGTATGGACTGGATCAAAGACGCCATGACGCCAACAGCGCTGGATGTGCGCGATGACCGGATCCATTTCTTCGTAGATGCCGCGAATAATAAACAAACTTATTATTATGCTGTGCGTGCTGTATCACCCGGCAACTATAAGATGGGACCAGTGAATGCAGATGCGATGTATAATGGAGAGTATCATTCATATAATGGGGCTGGAATCATCAGGGTTATTCAATAATACTACCTGCATTGCCCCGGGTTTTAACCCGGGGCAATGCATAAAAAAAGCCCGGCTCTTACAAGCCAGACTTAATAAAGCGTCGTTATATCAATACTGATTAATAATCGTTATTGTATCCACCGCTGCCGCCACGATCACGGTTGTAGCCACCGCCACCGCCGCCACCGCCGCTCTTGCCTTTGTAGCCGCCGCCACCGCCGCCGCCACCTTTGTAACCGCCGCCGCCGCCGCCGTTACCGAAGCTTCTTTTCTTGAAGCCACCGCCGCCGCCGCTGCCACCACCTTCCGGTTTAGGACGACTTTCGTTAACAACGATGCCACGACCGTCAACTTCGGTACCATTCAAAGCAGCAATTGCCGCTTGTGCCTGTTCGTCGTTGGCCATTTCCACGAAACCAAAGCCCTTGCTGCGGTTAGTGAATTTGTCGGTAACAATTTTAGCTGAAACAACTTCACCATGTGAAGCAAAAAGGTTGGACAGGTCCTGGTCTTTCAGGTTCCAACTGAGATTTCCTACGTAAATGTTCATTTTCTGAGGTTTTAAAAAAATAAAAGTGTCAACAGTAAACAGTAACCAATGAACATTCTACGGTTTTTCGAATCGTTCAGGACTTGTGAAACTGTAAAGAACACGAAATACAGCACAAAATAAGTTTTTTTTCATGACTTACTCACAAATTTAATTGGGCAGGAGAAAATGAATATATCTGATTGATTATCAAAATAAAAGATATAGGGCTCGGCGGATAAAAACCAGGCAGGAGAGCATTCGGGGCTGTTTTTATCAACACAGGAACAGCGGGGGAGCAAATGAGAGGGAATAAAAAAAGTCTCCCCGCGGGGGAGACTTGAAACTCTTGTATCGGATAAATATTATTCTGCGACAACTTCAAACTCTACTTCGGTGCTTTGTCCATTGCCAAATTCGATATTGGCTTTGTAGGTGCCGAGTTCTTTAACTTCATCCACGATGTGGATCTTTTTGCGATCGATCTCGTAGCCTCTTTGTTCGCGGATTGCGCGGCTGATCTGCAGGGAGGTAACGCTACCGAAAATCTTTCCGCTGGTTCCTGTTTTGGCGCCCAGTTTTAACGGGGCTTCTTTCAGTTTGGCGATCACACTATTGATCTCGGCCAGCATCTTATCTTCTTTTTTCTTCACCTGTTTCATCCGCTCTTCCAGTTGCTTCTTGTTACCGGGGCTATGCTCTACCGCCAGCTGGCGGGGCAGTAAATAGTTACGGCCATAGCCGTTCTTTACTTTTACTACTTCGTTCTTGGCGCCGAGATTGTCTACGTCCTGAATTAAAATGACTTCCATTTGTTATCGTTTTTATCCCAATGAATTACAGGCTCATTGTTCCCTTCCGGATGGGAAGGGTTAGGGATGGGCCTATTTTAAAAGGTCTGTTACGTAAGGTAATAAAGCCATCTGGCGGGCTTTTTTCACCGCATCGGAAACTTTACGCTGGTATTTCAGGCTGTTCCCGGAAAGGCGGCGTGGCAATAACTTGCCCTGCTCGTTCAGGAATTTTTTCAGGAATTCCACATCTTTATAATCGATGTAACGGATGCGGTATTTTTTAAAACGGCAGAATTTCTTCACCCGTTTGTCAGTCTTAATGGCGGTCAGATATTTTATTTCATTTTTTGCCATGGCTTATACCTCCGCTAATTTTTCGGTTCCTGTTTTTACACCACTTTTTTTCCTGGCATTGTACTCGACGGCGTATTTATCGAGTTTTGTGCAGAGGTGACGTAGTACTGTCTCGTCACGCAATAACTGGATCTTCATTTTCTCGTTGAAATCGGATGCTGCTGTGTATTCGAGCACCCAGTACAAACCCGTAGTTTTTTTCTGGATCGGGTAAGCCAGTGATTTCAATCCCCATGGATTTTCAGCAATGATAGAACCACCTGCATCGGTGACCAGCTTCGCATATTTTTTTTGCTCGGCTTTGAATTCATCATCACTCAAAACAGGGGTAAAAACCACCATCAATTCGTAATTGTTCATTTTACCTGTTTTATCCGCCGAAGCTTTAGCGAAGGCGGACTTGTTAATAATTCGGTTTATCCCAATGGACACCCCGGACCTGATCCGGGGAGAATCTGCGAACACAGATTTGGGGCGGCAAAGATAGGAGTTTGTAATTAGATCTGGCGACGTTCGGGCGACTAATTTTAACCTCTATCTCGAATACGCAATTATCTGTCTAAATCATTAGATATTAATAGTTTGAAAAAGAAAAAGCGCCTGTTAAAACAGACGCTTTTTTATGAGACCAATTACTGAATTATAGTTTTATCAATTTCACCACTTTTCTTTCTGTCCCCTGGTTAATTTCCGCGAAGTATAAACCTGTCTTCAAATTACTGCCCACCTTAACGGTACTGGAACCCGCAGGCAGTTTTACCAGCTTGCTGATTTCCCGTCCGTGAACATCCAGGATTCGTATGCTAATCGGTTCAACACTCCTGCTACCGATACTTAGGGTAAAATCTGAACTGCTTGGATTGGGGAGTGCAGAGACTTGCCAGGAAATTTCCTCCTGGATAGCTTGTTTACTATTAATAGTAAACAGCAAAGCTTGTTGGCCGCACGGGTCCTGGCCACATTTACCCAGGCGATCACCGGGATGATTGACTAAATGCGCATCTACAGCATTTGTATTCAGGGAAAGTGTCTGGCAATTTGCAGGATTGCCCAGAGGGGCATGCGATAAATAAACCTTCTTGCCATTCGTTCCGGGTACCCGGATATCCAGTACACAGATAGTAATGCTGCAGGTGGTAGTACAACCATAGGTGTTAGTTACCGTTACTGTGAATTGATAAACACCTTCTGTAACAGGCGTAAATACTGGTGCCGCGCAGTTAGTACAACTCAGGTTACTGCCACTCCAGGAATAAGTAAAGGGAGCCCCGCCTGAAGGAGTAACATTTAATGTTACACTTTGTGGTCCGTATCCTAAATAAATATTTGTTGGTATGCCACCCGTATATATATTATTGGATGGTATAGCTGTAATAGTGCAGGAAGGAATAACGCCAACTACAGTTACAACTGCCACACAAGTGGAAGTATTGCCTGCACCATCTGTTACAGTCAGTGTAACATTGTTATTTCCAATATTTGAACAATTGAAGACAGAAGGAGAAACTGATAATGTTACCGGGCCGCAATCATCCGTACTTCCATTGTCCACATCCGCTCCTGTAATCGTTGCGGATCCGTTAGATAAGGTCACTGTAAAAGGTTTACAGGAGGCAACAGGATCTACTTCATCTGTAAACAGAATGTAGGCAACAGGAGCGTCATGGTCTGATATGCGTTCGGGACGATTCGGATCATTCCTGTAAACTTCAGGAAAATCCGCATCCAGCCTGGCGATACTGAACCGGCTTATTTTAGTTGACAAATTTGAGTTGACAAGTACATGGTCAAGTACCTGCGCACTGCCGGAAAAACTATATGAATACCGCTGTGGAGCGGGATAATTGTTCACCAGATCAACCAGGTCAGGGTTGACCAGGTCGGGCGATGCGGAAACAACCAGCGGTGCAGGTGTAGGTACACCAATGATGGTTCCGATCATGTCGACATAACCATCGCTGAACTCGAAAGCATTGTAATCGCCGACAGAAATAATATTAGCCGCCGGATCAGTGGTTTGAAATCCCTGGATAAGATTTGCAAGATATTCTGCCTGGGCTCTCCGCTTAGCTCTTACTCTTAAACCATTTGAGCCTATGTCATCTACCCCGTTAAGAGAGCGAAGATGATTAACAATAACAGTTACCGGGTTAGGCGTAGTACAACCGGGTTTGGTAAATGTTCCATTTAATACCAGCGGCGGTCTGTCATTTAATAAAGCAGGTAAACCATTGTTTGGATCTATATAAGTAGCGGCGGACCCATACTGTATCACACTGCTGACATTTACTCTTGCGGGTTTGACCAGGAATCCCACGTCAATTCCGCCAATATCATTTCCTTCCACCAGGTAAGCCTGGTAGTTTGGATTAGGATTACCAGCAGCTACTTCATCAGCATTTACCTTAACTGCGATGGCCTGGAGCACGGTAAGTTTTTCCACTTCAACAATGCATAAGATATCCGGAGTACGGAGAACATTCCGTATTGCGAGCGAAACTTTGTTAAGCCTGTTATTATATGCGAGCGGTGTTAAAACGGCATTGCTTGTGCCCGGATCATCTATATTATCATAAAATCTTTCAATATTGAATGAGGCCACGGTGAGTTCGTCAGTAGTTTGTACCGGAACGGCTGTAAAAGTCAAGCCATTGTTACTAACGACTGGTGGCAGAGCAGGATCAATATCTATTGTATATACGCGGCTACGATAATCAAGTGGCCCAACCACATTAGTAAGGATTGCACCGGTAGCTACGTCGATCGCAGCGCTCCCAATGGAATTGCTTCCAATGCCGATCAATTCAGGGTTCGCATCCCAACGTGTAACTGTAACAGGAGCGCCTGGGGGTAAGGGATCCGGAACTTCTACACCGGCCTCACGGAAAGGTCTGGCAATACCCGTAATTACCGCATAGAAAAAACCATTTGATACAGAAGTAGCCGAAGTTTCGGTTATGTTGCCTTGTGTCGGCGCTACTACAGTCATAGAATTTGCCTGCACTCTCATGCTTTCAAAACGTTCCAGCTGGTATAAACCACCAGCCGGATCAGTATTGGTTGTAGTCAATACAATAGCAGCCGGTAAAGGATTCGCTGTACTTAATATGGTAACTGTCGGAGAAGTTATTTCTGTTTGTGATGGACTGTTTGGATCAGTGCTGGGAATAAATTCAGTGATCGTTCCCGTAACACAAACCTTATTTCCTACAGCTGCTGCGGCAGGAGGTGCACTGGAAGTAAATACAAAAATGCCTTCTGAAGTGGCGGGGTTAGCATCAGCATTCGCATCAGGAGTTTGCATAAAGAATCCATTTGACCTGCGACCTGTTACTATTCCGCTTGTAGATTCAATGTTTCCCACAAAGGGAGACAGGTTACCTGCACCCTGGATTTCAGCAATGGTATGCGTTGGAGGATTACAGGGTTGTGGATTAATTGTTAAGCTAAAAACTTTTGTCGCGGTATTCGATCCATTATCGACGACCTGTATTGTAAAACTGAATGGCGATCCTACCGTTGTTGTCGGGGTTCCACTAAGTAAAGCCCCAGTCAGCGTTAAACCCGGGGGAAGAGTACCAGCTGTTTGTGAAAAAACATAACCCACTCCTGTACCGCCGCTTGCTGTAAATGTTACTGAATAGGCAGTGCCCACTATGCCGGCAGGTAATGGGGAAGGCGTTGTAATGGCAATGCCGGCAGTACAAGGGTTGAGCGGACTCGCCGTATTTCTTGGAGCAGGTGCACCAACTGAAAAATCGGTACTGTTGTTATTATTGTCCGTACAGCCATTGGCTGCCCGTAATGCTGCGGTTGTATTAGAAAGAACAGGAGCAGCAGCGGCACCTTCAAAACAGTTGGCAGTCCCATAGCCTACGAAGTCAACGGCAGCGGGACATGACCCTGTTAGAAGAGTAGTAGTATTTACCAAGGCAACTTTTCCCGCGGTGGCAGACATGGCAATGATACCTATCACATCAGGTGTCGGTAAATTCACTGTACCGCCGGTTCCTGCGGCTTCCTGGATCAGGTAATACTGGCCAGGCGCTATGGTTACATTTGTAAGATTCGTCTTTTGCCAGGCACCAGTTCCGGTTGCCGAATTATATTGTACAGACCAGCCGTTAAGATTGACTGAAGCTGCACCGCGGTTAAAAATTTCAATAAAGTCATTCCTGTAAGTAGCATTTAAATTACCACCGCCGCCATAGACCTGGCTGATAACAACCTGGGCGTCTGCAGTGAAACTTACAAACAAGGAAATAATAGAAAAGATGAATAGTCTCGGGTAAAGCTTTTTCATGTTAAACGTTTTGAGTGTTGATGGGATTTTTTCAGCCATCAGTTAATTCGACCAATAAATATGAATGTAAATCGGGTGGTTTTAAAAGGAGGGAGTTTTCAGGAATGTGCAGCAAGCTAAGTAAAAAAAAGAAATGTTATAGAGAATGAATTATCGTAAAACTACGAAACGACAAAAAACACGGTAGGGGGACATGAAATAATAATTTCTTTAAATATCTATTGGGATAAACGTAGATCAATTATACGTAGTTGCAGGCTTTTTTCACCATTCCATTCATTCTCATCAATAGTAAAAACAAGATCAACCGCTTGCTTTTGCTGCAAGAGATGAAATTTATCTGCCATACCAAAACCGATCCCGGTCATGGTCACATTATCCTGGCGGATGGAAAAACGGACATGTTCTTCCTTGACGATCTTTGACCAGCCACTGTCCATTACTTTCCGGAGAATAAATACAGGGCGCAGATTGCCCGGGCCAAACGGTTCCATCTGGCAAATGATATTATAAAAATGCTGGTTGATATCCCTCAAAAAGATCTCCGCATCGATAACGATCTCCGGTACTAGTAATTCAGGTGTGATAGTGGAAGCCACAACAGCTTCGAATTTTTCCCTGAAAGCATTGACCTGTCCAAGTTCCAATGTCATACCGGCCGCGGCAAAATGCCCCCCGTATCCTAAAAGGTGTTCCTTGCAGGCATGTATCGCTTCGTATAAATTAAAGCCGGGAACACTCCGGGCACTGCCAGCCGCATAATCACCTGACCGGGTCAACACGATCGTGGGCCTATAATAACTCTCAATCAGTCGCGAAGCCACGATACCAACAACTCCTTTATGCCAGTGAGGCTGGAAAACAACCGTGGTTTTGCGGTCGACCCATTCACTGTTTTGTTTAATAAGATCGAGTGCCTCGGCCGTTATGCTTTTATCAGCTTCTTTTCTGTCCGTATTATCGCTGTGCAGCATTTCCGCATATTCCATGGCTTCCTGTTCCGTCTCAGCGATAAAAAGCTGGACTGCTTTTCTCGCGTCATCCATCCTTCCTGCAGCATTTACGCGGGGAGCGATCATAAAGACCAGGTTATTGATATGTAATGTTGTTATAAGGCCGCTAAGTTTTGCCAGCGCTTTGATACCATTATTCGGGGATGTATTGGCCCTGACCAAACCATGAAATGCCATGATCCTGTTTTCGCCGGTAACCGGAACGATATCGGCGGCGATGGCTGTCGCCAGCAGGTCAAGGTGTTCAAAAACCGTATCGGATGACAGGCCAAGCTTTTCTGCCAGTGCTGTCATAAGTTTAAACCCCACCCCACAACCACATAGTTCTTTATAAGGATAGGGGCAATCCGCCTGTTTGGGGTTCAGGATAGCGACCGCCGGGGGCAAAACCAGGTCGGGGAGGTGATGGTCGCAAACGATGAAATCGATACCGAGCGACTGGGCATAAGTGATTAGTTCTGCTGATTTGATCCCGCAATCAAGTGATATGATCAACGAAAACCCGTTTTCCCGGGCAAAATCGATCCCGGCCTTGCTGATTCCGTAGCCTTCCCGGTAACGGTGCGGAATGTAAAAATCAAGCAGCTTGTGTACTCCCCGGAGAAATTTATACATACTGGCCACGGAAGTAGTACCGTCTACATCATAGTCACCGTAAACCAGGATTTTTTCTGATGCTTCGATCGCCCGGGTGATCCTGTTCACCGCTTTTTCCATGTCTTTCATCAGCCAGGGGCTGTGCAAGTCGTTTAGCTGCGGGCGAAAAAAATCTTTGGATCGTTCAAAATTATTGAAGCCTCTTTGTACGAGTATTTTACAAAGCACAGGATGGATATTCAATGATCGCTGGAGCTCGTTCACCTCTTTTTCATCCGCCGCCAATATGTTCCATCTTTTTTGCATTGAACATTCACAGTATCAGTATTTCCGGTCAGTGACGAAAAGAACAAGGTCTTGTAATCCATTCCTGTAGGGGCTTTCAGGGAACTGGTGCAATATGTCAAGTGCTTCTTTTTTGTAAGCATTCATTTTTTCTGTTGCATAAGCGATACCACCTGTTGCTGCTACCTGTTCGATCACCCATTTCACTTTTTCTTTATCCCGGTTATTATTTTTTACAATATAAATAATCTTCCTGCGTACTTCTTTTGTGGTATTATTCAGGGTATAGATAAGCGGTAGTGTCAGTTTTTTTTCTTTGATATCGTTCCCGGTTGGTTTGCCGACATTCTCGCTCGCATAATCGAAAAGATCGTCTTTTATCTGGAAGGCCATACCGGTTTTTTCCCCGAATAAGCGCATTTTTTCTGTCACCGACCTGTCCCCACTCGTAGACCAGGCGCCGGCGGAACAGGCCGAAGCCAGTAATGAAGCGGTCTTATTGCGGATGATCTCGTAATAGATATCCTCTTTGAGGTTCAGGCTGCGTGCTTTTTGCAGCTGCAGGAGTTCTCCCTCGCTCATTTTGCGTACGGCATCGGAAAGAATATGAAGAATCTCGTGATCGTTGTTATCCAGTGAAAGGAGCAGGCCCTTTGCCAGCAGATAATCTCCGATAAGCACGTTGGCCTTGGCTTTCCAGAGGGCAAATGCAGAGAAAAAGCCTCGCCTTTCCATAGAGTCATCAACCACATCATCGTGAACAAGGGTAGCGGTATGAAGTAATTCGACTAGGGCAGCAGCCCGATATGCCGGCTCATTTACTTCTCCGCAAAGTTTGGCCGAAAGCAGCACGAACATAGGCCTCAGCTGTTTTCCCTTCCGTTTAACGATATACCTCATAATCCTGCTCAGCATGGGCACTTCAGTCCTGACTGCTTCCCTGAAACGGGTTTCAAAGATTTTCAGCTCGTTAGTGATTAAATCCGTGGGTAAATTCATGCTTAAAGTGGGCAATTTACGCCGCAAAAAAATAATTAATACAACAGGCAGCAAAACAACCCCTAATCTTGACTAAGTAATTGAAAAATAATGGGCAAAAGGGGTAAATATTTTTCATAAAAATTTGGTAATTAATCCTCAATTTCTATTTTTGCGTATTATTTAGGACATTGTATCACAAATCTTAATCCTTAGTTATGGCAAGCAAAAAGTTTTTATTATTGATGGGCGTATTCTGCCTGTCAGCGTCTTATGGGTTTTCTCAGCGGGTGGGAGCCAGTTACGACGTAAAAGATTCATCTGTTGTACCGGACAAAAGAATGGCTCAGCACACTGAGTTTCTTAACGGCACATATAATTTTCCTGCAAAACCACGTAACCAGTGGGAAATAGGTATAAAGCTCGGTATGATGAACGTGAGCGGAGATATTCCCTCCAAGTTAGCATTCCCAAGTGCAGGACTTCATGTTCGTAAAGCGTTCGGTTACATTTTCTCTATGCGTTTGGAGTATATGTATGGAACAGGTAAAGGAAGAACCTTTAACCCTGCAGAGAACTTTGGTAAGAATTCTGCCTGGTCTTATCCCGGTGGTTATTCTGCACCCTGGCGTGATAATGCCGGTAATATTGTTTCCTGGCAGACATTGTTCGGTGGAAACCCCAATACTCCAAGACAGGTTGTTTACTATAACTACAAAACAAAAGTTCATGAGCTTTCTCTTGAAGGCGTAGTCACTTTGAACAATATCCGCTTCCATAAAGCCAAAACCGGGTATAACCTGTATTTGCTTGGTGGTATCGGAGGTATGGTGTACGACACGAAAGTCAATACTCTGGATGCGAACAGCAACAAATACCAGTTCGAGACTTTTGTTACCACGAACAGTGTATACAAAAAACGTAAAGACACTTACGACCAGTTGAAATCCGGAATGGATGATTCATACGAATCTGCAGCGGAGAACCAGGGTCCCCGCCGTCCTAAACTGTTCGGTAAGACCTTTAAGCCTTCTGCTACGGTAGGTATTGGTGTTGCTTTCAAGCTGAGCAACAGGATCAACCTCGCGATCGAAGATCGCCAGGTGCTTATCAAAGATGACCTATTGGATGGCCAACGCTGGCAGGAGCATGCTTATGGTGACGCGGTACTTACCCGTGACTATGACTCTTATAACTTCGCTTCAATCGGTTTGAATATCAACCTGGGTGCAAAATCTGTTGAGCCGCTTTGGTGGCTTAACCCATTGGATTACGCTTACAGCGAGATCCGCAACCCACGCCTGATGCGTCTGCCAAAACCTGTTCTGCCTGATAGCGATGGCGACGGTGTAACTGACCAGTTCGACCAGGAACAAACACCTTCAGGATGCCCTGTTGACAGCCATGGTGTAACGAAAGATACAGATGGTGATGGTGTACCTGATTGTAAGGATAAAGAATTGATCACGCCAACCTATTGCCAGCCTGTTGATGCAGATGGTATCGGTAAATGCCCATGCCCAGAAGGTTGTGCAGGTATCGCTCCACCGGCCAAGACTTGCTCTGAACTAATGGGTGCATTACCAAGTGTTGCTTTCAAAGCTGGTACCAACAAGATCAGTGATGATGCAAAAGCAGTTCTTTCTACTGTAGCAGCCAGGATGCGTAACAACCCCGGTTGTAAAGTAGTAGTGATCGGCTATTGCTCTTCCAATAAGAAAGAACAGCAGTTAAGCTGGGATCACGTAAATGCAGTGATCAACCACATGGTAGATAAAGAGGGTATCAGTGTTGACCGCTTTATCTTCAACTATGGCCAGGAAGGCGGTGACTGTAACACAGTTGACCTCCGCGCGGCTGCTGAAGGTGAAGACGGACCTAACAACGTTGAACCTCCACATCCTAACCTGCGTAAGAATAACTAAGATTATAGATTTGTCAATAGGCCCCTGGGTATCTCCCGGGGGCTTTTTTTTGCCCATGGTGTGGGTCATTAAGGCTTGTTTTGGCTAAATTGAACTTGGCTCTAAGTGCATGATTATCATTTATCAAAACCTTAACTGCCGCTTTTTCGGGGACAATATTTTTTATGCAAAATTTGCGGCTTTCAGTTAACTTTGCAAACCTTTATGAAATATAGCTGGATAATAGTTGCGGTCATCGTTTTAAGCAGTTGCGGTGGTGGAATGAACAAATTGTTGAAGAACCCCGACCCGGCCTATAAGCTTCGGATGGCCGAGCAATATTTTGTAAAAAAGAAATACAGCAAAGCACAGCAATTGTACGAGGATATCATGCCTTATTACAAGGTGGAAAAAGAGTTCGAGGATATCTATTACAAGTATGCTTATTGTGCCTATTACCAGGAGGATTATTCGAACGCGGAGAACCTGTTTAAAACTTACCTGGAGATCTTTGCCAATAGTCCTAAAGTTGAAGAAGTGGACTACATGAGGGCTTATTCTTATTATAAGCAGTCGCCAAAAGCAGAACTGGACCAGACGAATACGATCAAAGCAATGGGGATGATGCAGACCTTTATCAATACGCATCCCGGATCTGCAAGGAATAAGGAGGCGACCGAAATCATTGATATCAGCCGGGCAAAGCTGGAACAGAAAGATTATAAAAGTGCACAGTTGTACTATGATCTTGGACAGTTCCGCGCTGCCGGTGTCGCATTTACAACATTGATGAACAGCTATCCCGAATCAAACCGGGGGGATGAGTATAAGCTGATGATCATAAAGTCTTATTACCGTTTTGCGGAAATGAGCATTGAGGAAAAGAAGGTTGAACGATTTGAGCAGGTAGTCACTGAATGTAACGAGTTCACCGATCGGTTCCCGGAAAGCAAACTGAAGAAAGAAGCAGATGAATTTTTGAATTTATCACAAACCAATATTAAAAATTTAGGCAATGAGCAAATTAAGACGCCAGCTTAGCGCAGGCATCACCAATAACGTGGAAACCCGGAACCTTGATGATATCAAAGGAAAGACCGGCAACCTGTATGAATCAATTTCCATCGTAGCGAAAAGAGCGAACCAGATCAATATTTCGCTGAAAGAGGAATTGCATAACAAACTGGAAGAATTTGCCAGCCATACCGATAGCCTCGAGGAGATCCACGAGAACAAAGAACAGATCGAGATCTCCCGTGCTTATGAAAGAATGCCCAACCCGGCTTTGCTGGCTACGCAGGAATTCATGGAAGACAAAGTGTATTTCCGGAGGGGAGAAGACGAGCTTTTTAGTTAAGCAAGCGATTTGGCCGTTAAAATAGCTACAGCGATGGGTTTCCGTCGCTTTTTGCTTTTCGGGGCTATCGCCCCTGGGTGTCTATCATAAAAAACTAAAATGGTATTTTTGACAGATCATGTGGGAGGGTAAGAAGATCATATTGGGAGTTACGGGCAGTATCGCTGCCTACAAATCGCCTTTACTGGTACGCCTGCTTGTGAAAGCCGGGGCCGAAGTAAAAGTCATTATGACGCCTGCCGCAAAGGATTTTGTTTCCCCTCTTACACTTTCAACCCTGAGCCGTAACCCGGTACTCATTGATCTTTTTGATGAGCAAAGCTGGAACAACCATGTATTACTGGGTCGCTGGGCGGATGGGATGATCATTGCCCCTTTAAGTTGCAATACCCTGGCAAAAATGGCGAATGGCCAATGCGATAACCTTCTACTGGCGGTCTATCTTTCCGCCACCTGCCCGGTGGTCGTTGCCCCGGCCATGGATGAAGACATGTGGATCCACCCGGCCACAAAACAGAATATCGCTAAACTGGAGTCTTTTGGGAATAAGATCATACCGGTTGAAAAAGGTGGGCTGGCCAGCGGATTACAAGGAGAAGGTCGGATGGCCGAACCGGAAACCATTATGGCCAATTCCGCAAATATTTTTTTTTTAACCTCCCCTGAGGGGAAACCACTCGAAGGTAAAAAAGCATTGGTCACAGCAGGCCCTACATACGAACATATTGACCCGGTTCGTTTTATTGGTAACCATTCTTCCGGCAAAATGGGATTGGCCCTTGCAAAGGAATTGCAACGACAGGGAGCTGAAGTAACTCTTGTATTGGGTCCAACACAATTGAATGACTCAGCTAATGGCATTGATCTCGTAAATGTAACGACAGCTGAAGAAATGTACCTGGCCTGCCAGCAAGTATTTGAAAAGGTTGATATCGCGGTGATGGCAGCAGCGGTTGCTGATTATACCCCGGTGAGCAGGGCAAAAGAAAAGATCAAAAAGAAAAGCGAAACACTGACGGTTGAACTGAAAAAAACAAAGGACATTCTTAAAAGCCTTGGGGAAAAGAAAAAAAAGAACCAGGTGGTTGTTGGCTTTGCTCTTGAGACGAACAATGAACGTTCCTATGCGCTGGATAAACTGGAAAGCAAACATGCCGATATGATCATTATGAATTCCTTAAAGGATGAAGGTGCGGGGTTTGGACATGACAGCAATAAGATCACTATATTCGGGAAAGACGGGCAGGAGTTTACCTTTGACACCAAATCCAAAACGGAAGTGGCAAAAGATATTGTTGATACTATAATCCGACTTTATTATGCATAAGAGAATTTTAATTGTACTTGTTTTCTTTTTCTCCGCCCTTTTCTCGGGTGCGCAGGAGATCCAGGCCAGGCTCAGCATTGTGACCAGTAAGATCAGTACCCAGGTAGATAAAAAAGTATTCCAAACGCTGCAGACTGCGCTTACCAATTTCATGAATACCCGGAAATGGACCAACGATGCCTTCCAGCCTTCGGAAAAGATCCAGTGTAATTTCCTGCTTAATATCGACCAGGACCTTGGCAATAATCTTTACAAAGGCAAGCTGACGATACAGGCTGCCCGCCCGATCTACAATACCAACTACGATTCTCCCATCATGAATTTCCTGGATGATAATATCGTTTTCAGGTACGTCGAATTTCAACCCATTGAATTCAACGAGAACCGTATCCAGGGCAATGACCCGCTGGCAGCAAATATCACGGCGGTCCTTGCTTATTATGCCAACCTGATTATCGGGCTGGACTACAATTCTTTTGCCCTGCGCGGGGGTAATACCTATTTTCAAAAAGCCTGGAATATCGTGAACAATGCTCCCGAAGGACGGGATATCACCGGGTGGAAATCATTTGAAGGACTCCGCAACCGCTACTGGCTCGCCGAGAACCTCAACAACAATCGTTTTGCGCTGATACATGATGCGATGTATTCTTATTACCGGGCAGGCATGGATATTTTTTTCGATAACGAAGATGCGGGCCGTACCGGCATCCTCAACTCCCTGAATTTCCTCAATACCATCAATACGGAAAACCCTAACTCAATGTTCCTGCAATTCTTTTTCCAGGGAAAAAGCAATGAGCTGGTGAAAGTATTCAGCAAGGCCAATACGGACCAGAAAACAAAGGCCCGGGAGATGCTTACCAAACTGGATATCACCAACGCTTCTGCGTATAAGGACCTGAGATGAGAAAGGGGTTCCTGATATTTTTTTTGATGCTGTGTATTGGCGCCTGCAAAAAAAAGGATAAGGTCCCTGCTCATATCCTGCCGGTCCCTAAAATGCAGGCCCTGTTATGGGATATCATGCGGGCCGACAAATTTGTCGTTGATTTCCTGCTGGTAAGTGATTCTTCGCTGAACAGGAATGAAGAAAGTATAAAAATTTATCAGCAGGTATTGGAGGTCCATTCCGTCAGCAAAGACGAATTCAGTAAAAGTTTTTCCTGGTATAAAGAACACCCGGCTGTCTTGCAGGTCATCATGGATTCCCTGAACAACAGGCGTGGGGAAGCACCAACCCAGTTGGTAAAGCCCGCAGACAGTGCCAACCAGTCCCTCAAAGATCCTGTTGCAAGAGATAGTGCAACAATCAAAAAAAGAAGAAACCTGCTCAAGCCCGATTAAGGCAGTGACAAGTTCCTTAATTTTATTCTTTAATCATCTTGAATGAACAAAGTTGTAGCAACCCCTGAGGAAGCCATCTATGATATCAGCGATGGAGCTGTACTGATGCTTGGCGGGTTTGGTTTGTGCGGTATACCCGAGAATTGCATTGCTTCTCTTGTTAAAAAAGGAATAACAGGACTGATCTGTATCTCCAATAATGCCGGGGTAGATGATTTTGGGATAGGGCTCCTGTTAAAACAAAAACAGGTCAGGAAAATGATCTCTTCGTATGTGGGGGAGAATGCCGAGTTTGAAAGGCAATTGCTCAGTGGCGAACTGGAAGTTGAACTGATCCCCCAGGGCACGCTGGCAACGCGTTGCATGGCGGCGGGCTATGGAATGCCGGCCGTCTTTACACCGGCAGGTGTGGGCACAGAAGTGGCGGAAGGAAAAGAGACCCGGAAATTCAATGGAAAAGAGTACCTGCTTGAATATGCATTTGATGCCGATTTCGCGATCGTAAAAGCCTGGAAGGGGGATACGGATGGCAACCTGGTTTATAAGGAAACTGCGAGGAATTTTAACCCGCTGATGGCAATGGCCGGAAAGATAACCATTGCGGAAGTAGAAGAGCTTGTTCCGGCAGGAGCACTCGATCCTAATAGCATCCATACACCGGGGATCTATGTACACAGGATATTCCAGGGACAGCATTACGAGAAACGCATAGAACAGCGGACGGTGCGGAAGAAGGTTTAAAAGAATTATTATGGCTTTGACAAAAGAACAGATAGCACAACGTATTGCGAGGGAATTACAGGACGGGTATTATGTAAATCTTGGTATCGGTATCCCCACACTGGTGGCCAATTATATCCCTGCGGGAATGGATGTGGTGTTGCAGAGTGAGAACGGGTTGCTGGGCATGGGGCCTTTTCCTTTTGATGGAGAGGAGGACCCTGACCTGATCAATGCGGGAAAGCAAACCATTACCACCGTACCCGGCTCCGCATTTTTTGATTCAGCCATGAGCTTTGGAATGATTCGTGCCGGTAAAGTGGACCTGACGGTATTGGGTGCGATGGAAGTGAGTGAAGCAGGGGATATCGCCAACTGGAAGATACCCGGCAAGATGGTAAAAGGAATGGGCGGTGCCATGGACCTGGTGGCCAGTGCCAAGAATATCATTGTGGCAATGATGCACAGTAATCCAAAAGGAGAATCTAAATTGTTGCCTTCCTGTACCCTCCCGCTTACAGGAATCAAATGCGTAAAGAAAATCGTTTCTGACCTGGCCGTGCTGGATGTAACAGCCAATGGTTTCAGGTTACTCGAACGGGCTCCCGGTGTTTCAGTGGAGGAAATAATGGCAAAGACCGCGGGTAAACTGGTCATCGAAGGAGAAATCCCGGAAATAAAATTTTAAAACTACTTCTGCCGGTACAATTAATCGATCAGGTTGTTCTTTACGGCAAAGAAGACCAGCCCGGCCGTGTTCTTGCTTCCAAAACGCTCCATCAGCCTGTCTTTTATCGCTTCAACGGTGCGGGGACTGATTTCCATCTTTTGAGCGATCTCCTGCGCGGTGAACTCCATACAGATAAAACGGAGCACATCCTTTTCTTTATCACTTAAAGTGATCTCGTTGTTAAGGGAGGGAACAACTTTCTGGCGGGAATGAGATTTTTTCAGCAGGATCCTGTTCACGAAATTATTGAGGTAATATCCTTTTTCAAATACTTCCATGATGGCCCGGCGGATCTCCGATGGTTCGGCATTTTTCAGCAGGTAACCATTGGCGCCATTTTCCATCAGGTGGTAAACAAAGCGTTCGTCTTCGTACATACTCAGCACCAGGACCTTTATATGTGGGAATTGTTTGCTGATGGTTTTGGTTGCTTCAATACCGTCTTTGCCGGGCATACGCAAGTCCATTAAAACGACATCAGGCTGAGCGTCAGGTAAACCTTTCAACAATTCTTCACCATTTTCGGCTTCGAGTACAAATTTGACATTGGTAAAGGGGCGAAGCGACAGGATAACTCCCTTGCGGAAAATTTTATGATCGTCTGCAATAGCTACCTTGATGATTCCCATAGTATCAGATAATGGATAAAATTAGCGAATTTGGTTCACTTGATGGCTTATTGGTAGGGTTCGTCCTTGGGTAACTCGATGGTGACTTTATAATAAGTTTGCGAGATATCTTTTTCAAAATTGATATTGCCCTGAACTACGCGTAGACGGCTGCTGATATTCTTAAGGCCGAGACCGACATTACTTTTATTCAGTTTGTCGAAATCCGATTGTATGATCCCGCGGCCATCATGATGGATGCGGAGGTAGAATTTATCCGCATGAACATTCTGTGTTAAATGGATAAAACTGGCGCTGCTGTGTTTCAGGATATTGTTGATGAGTTCCTGCACCACGCGGAAAATGATGAGTTCCTTTTCTCCTTTCAGCCGGTCCTTGTATTCGTGGAAGCGACTGCTGGCATTGATAGCACCCGACCCGCTGATCTTCTGGAAAAGATCGTTAACTGCCGACTCCAGCCCGAAATTCTTGAGCGTGGGAGGCATCAGGCTATGGCTGATATTACGGACAAGCTGGATCGTATCGTCGATGATCTGGCGTGCCTGGAAAATGGACTGGAGCTGGGTGGCTTTATCCTGGTTCACCAGGTTCTCATTTAAGTAGAGACGGGCGGTGGCGAGAAGCGGGCCGGCATCGTCATGCAGGTCGGCGGCAAGACGCTGGCGCTCTTCTTCCTGGAGTTTGATGGAGGCATTCAGCAGGATCTTTTGCTGCTCCTGCTCCATCTGTTGTAGTTTATTCTGGAAACGCAATACCCGACGCTGGTGCATGATGATGAAAATGATCAGGCTGACGGTAAGCACCACCATCCCCAAAGTGCCGAGGAAGAGCACAACGGAAACTCCGGAACTATTGGTGGCTTGCAGGAAGAACATAATGGTTAGTGGTTGCGGGTTATATATGATCTAAAAAAGGAACAAATTCTTTCTTTTCAGGCATACTCTTAAAAGGGTACTTTGAATAAATATATATACTTGTCGCAAAGAGGATATTCTTAATTATTTCAGCAACATAGGTCATATTGCCAAATGTTGTTATATCGTCTGGAGCAAGATGCTCTATTAGGATGAAAAAGAAAAATGACCCTCCAAGGTATACTAGTATTCCAACAGCGATCCAAAAAGCGTAATGATTATATATATAAGAGGTTCCAAGGTTCTTTGAGAACTGGTAAAAGAAGTATATAATATAGAGAAGTAATAAAATCGTCTCTATCCCAATAGGCGCAGTATCCAGTCGTTTGACATTGCCGGTTAGTAGGTAGATTATCTGAAAGGAAAGAAATAATACCGAAAGCAAAATCATCAGTCGTTTCTTCCCTTTCCGTTTAATATTTACCCAGAAAATGGTGGCAAATACAGAATACTCAAAAAATGTATAAGCAGTCTTTAGATACTTTCGAGTATCCTTCGAAATATCGTCATAGAAAAAAATAAAGAGAAAGCAGAGTATCCCGTAAATAGCGATTACTAAAGGGATAAAATCCTTCTTTTTATTACTATAAAGAAGGAAGCAAAGAGGGAGCAGAAGGTAAGAGTAAGTTACTATATATAAAAAAAGCTTTTCTATAACTTTGGATTTCTCCAAAAATAGAAAAACTTTTTTTGAAATGAGAAATTTCCGTAACCTAGGTGAGCTTAGATGAGCTTAATCTTCCCAGGCAATGTTCGTGTCTACATCCCACATTCTTTTTACATTCTTTTTCATAACAGTAACATTTAAAGCCTTTTCGAATTCGAATTTGAACCATAAAAATTGAAATTGGCAGGCGCTAAAACAATCCTCTTACATTCAGTTATCTACCATCGAAAATGGCTAAATAGCAATATGGGTAAGGGTTTTAACGATTTTTATGTCGTATCAATACTTAAAAAAACACGTAAAATATCTCAGTAATTTCCGTAATTTTACGCATACAAAAATAGTAAACTTACCGGGTAAAATCACGGTTATCAACAGCTGTGGATAAAGCGGAGGGTAAAAACGAGGTCGGCATCTGCCAGGTCATCCAAATCTAAAACGGCTCAGAGAGGAACCGCTGTATGGGAAAAGAAGTTGATTGACATTGGATTTCGCTTATGGCTTTCAATGGATTTGGAAATTACATTCAGGACGGTTTCTAAGGACATTGGTCCCGATGGCTATCGGGATGAGGGGCTCCATCTTCCGTCAATCAACTTGAACAAAAATATATACACAGCCCGCTGTGTACAAGAGGAATACCGCTGAGTTTCGGGAGTTCAGTATTTACTATCCGGTTCGTACTGTTCCGGTGTCCCAATGAAAAAACACCATTGAGATAATGAAAAACTACGACAGGTCTTTTTTTGCATACGTTTTTACCTTTTAAAGGGTCACGATCCCGTGCCGCAAAGCGACCAGGGCAAGCCCAACCCTGCTTTTTACGTCCAGTTTTATAAATAGCTGGTCCCTTAATGTGTCCACCGAGCGGGGGTTCAACCCGATCTTCTGGGCGATCTCCTTATAAGTAAGATCGGAACAGGCCAGTTTCAGGAATTTTACTTCCTGGTCAGTTAACATGGCTTTCTGCAGGCTGCTGTTTCCCTCGGCATTTTGCCGGAAAAGATTCACCAGTTTCCCCGTTGTATGGTTGGAATAATAATATCCCGATTGCATAACAGACTCTATTGCGAATTTCAGTTCAGAGGGATGGATATCTTTTTTCAGGAATCCTTTTACCCCTACTTGCAGCAGGCGGATCAGGGACAGTTCCGAATCGTACATCGTCAGCATCAGCACATGTACTGCCGGGGCATGCTCCTGCAGCCAGGCGGCGGTTTCAAAACCGTCCATTACTGGCATGCTCAGGTCAAGTAGTATCACATCAGGCAACAGACCGCCTCGGATGTTTTCAGTGAGTTCCCTGCCATTCCCGCACTGGTAGACGACACGGCAATCACCAAAACCGTCGATCAGGGAGGCCAATGCATTCCTGAGCAAAGCATGGTCGTCAGCCAGCGCTATTTTTACGATATCAGTTGTTTCCCTGCTCATCATAAGGTATTTTGAATAAAAGATCCGTTCCCTTGCCCACCCTGCTCCGTATATCCAGTAGACCTTTTAATATTTTGATCCGGGTCTCTATATTTTTAAGCCCCGATTGTTTATTGGTCTCTGTAAGCGCTGAATCAAATCCTCTTCCATCGTCACTGACCAGGATAGTGAGTATTTCGGGGTAATAATGCAGGATCAATGTCGCATTGCCTGCATGAGCGTGTTTGATGATATTGTTGAAGGATTCCTGGATGATACGGAAAATGATCAGCTCTTTCTGGGTTTCCATATAGACGGGAATTCCGTTCACCTGGTAATGCACGGTAAATAAACCTACCTGGCGGATCCGGCAGACCTCTTCATCAATTGCTTTTAACAGGCCATGCTGGATGATGATATCCGCATCCAGGCTTTTGGAAATATCCCGGAGTTCCACAATGGATTTGGTGATAAGCAAAATGGAACTATCGACTTTTTCACGGGAAGTTTCCTGCGATTTCCAATCGAGTGTATGCAGATGAAGTTTGGCCAGGGTAAGGGAGAGGCTGATATTGTCATGGATCTCCCGGGAGATATTCTGAAATGTTTGTTCCTGGATTTCCAATTGAGTTTGAAATAAATTTCTTTCGTAATTAGCTTCTACTTGTTTTAAATTCTCTTGGTAAGCGATTTGCCTTTTACGGTGCAAAAAAATTAAGGTGATGATAAATACACCCATTAGTACAATAAGGAATGTTGTAAGAAGTAAAAATATTATTATGTTGTAAGAGGTATTTTGCATGTAAAAGCTTTTCCAAGGCAAAGAAATAAAATGCTTATTGAAATATAATGGATGCCAAACATTAAATAATAGAGTTCTTTATTAAATGAAATCAATTTGTTACTAATTAATAAAAAGGGTAACGAGACTAGTATGTAAAGGAATAATGCTGTTATAATTAAGAACGAAGGTGTTTTAAAAAGTGGTGTTTTGATTACACTAGCTCGCGTGATCATATCATAAAAAAAAATTAGACTAAGTAAAAGTAACGAGAAGAATTCGATGATGTTAACTTGAATGCCAAAATCAATTATCTGCTTCTTTGTAAAACCTGGAGCTAGCATTAGTATAAAAAGAACCAAAAATGTAATACACAAAATCGAAATAGAAAGGGCAGTAAAAATTTTTTTAAATTTTAAATGTATTATGCGGCTAAAATAATATATAAAAACCCACGTTTCTGTGAAAGAAAAAAGTGTATTTACAATTTCAATACTTAATGTTTTTTTTCTACCCTTCTCCATAAAAGTGTCTATATACTCCCATATAAATAGACATATTAATGAAACAATAATATAAACTAGAAATAATAAATAGCTCTTTTCCTTCTTAATTTTTTTGATTCCTATGAAAAGTGCTAAAAGAACACAGGCATACCATACTGGCAACATATAATAAGATACCTGCCAATTTTCGACCATTCTTTCCCATGCCGTTTTTTCCATTACACCAAGATACTTTGTGAATGTTTAGATGGAGCATATTTCCACTCAGAAAAAAACGTTTTAAAATGTTTTTTTCCCCGCTATTCCCTGCCTGAATACACGCAATTTTATGTGCGGGGATCAAATGAGCCATTATTCAGCGACCGGCTTTGTTTTTTGCACCGGGTCATGCAGGAAAGAACTTTTTTTTAGCGTTAGTTTCCCATGGATTCACTTTTAAGCGCAGGTAGCTTTGAGTCATCATTGGCCAAATGTTACGGGAAATGCTGAAAACCGGTGAAAAAGAGTAGGCAGGTGGAATTTTTCTGACACAGCACCCAATCTGAAGGTAGGATCAACTTCAAATTAATGATCATGAAAAGTGTACTATTATTCCTGTTGCTTGGATTTCGTATTCATGCCTCTGCACAGCCCGGAGCTGTCATCCCTGTTCCCACAAGCGTGGAAGTGCTGGGAGAACCTTATATAACAGTTTTTAAAGAGCAGGCCACTGTATTGGGCAAGGTCGAAGCGGATCTGGCTGCGAGAAAAACCCAGTTTATGGACATCAGTTCACTGGTGGCATTTGCTTGCAGCAAATGGAGCGAGTATTCGAGATTGGCCTGCCGGGTAGACCAGGCAGCTATTACCGCGCATATGGGCAGCATAGGACAGGGTGGTGACAACTATGGTGTATGTATCGAGAACCAGCAAGTTTCCAGTGAGTTGAAAAAAATACTCCTGGATATCAACGCCGCGTTCAGGCGTTTCGAAGTGGAAACAGATCTGAATTCAACGCTTTATGCCTATAGCTCCAACCTGTCTGCACATGGATTGAACAGGGATGATGAAGAACGGTTAAAAATGTATATTGTTTGTATTAATTTCAACTATCATGTTTTAATGAATAGTACTGTCGTCAGGCAGCGGGTGGCATTGTATGCGAATGGTCCGGTAACAGACAGGACTGTCTGGGGATGGATCAAAGCCGCCTTACGCTGCAGCCTGGGAACAATCGGCGGCGCTCTTGTAGGTGGTCTTGGCGGTATGGCCGTCGGAACGGGAGTACTCCCCGTGGTAGGTACAGTTAGCGGGGCCGCTGTGGGTTTTTGGGGAGGTGCTATGACGGGTGCATCCCAATCATGTTTTTAATTTTGTGCTATGATCAATAAAAAACATGCTGTTTTCTATTTCTGTTTGCTATTGAGCCTACTGGTATTAGTACTGGCTATCCGGGATGGCAACTCGCTGCGGATAATTCTTGCAGCAGGAGGTTTCCTGGTATTCCTGGTTCTATTGATCGCCAGTGTAAGAAAAACAAAATAGCGGATCCTTAAGTTAAGAATAGTAATGGGCAATAGGTTCTGCCCATTACTATTTATTTCCCCATGCGCCTGTATTCAATTAAATATTGCATCCTGCAGTTGTACTTTGTGCTGCATACAACTCTTTCTGCTGCGCAGAAACCGAAACAACCCGTTATATACAAACCCGAGATACTTACTTCGGGATTCATTGATATCATCAATAACGGGCAGGTAAACGCATCGGCGAGATTTATTCGCTTGTTTATTGGGGAACCCGGGAAATTTGCTATACCACTTTCTGTATACAGTGGCGTTTCTTCGAATAGTTTTCAAAACCAGCAGGTTCCCGGGGGGCAACGTTCCAATGAACACCTGGTGAGCAGTTTTATCAATCCATTGAGCGGTTTGGCCAATGTCTCTGTTGATGGTATTCTTTTTTTCGGGAAGGAACCGGTAAATGTCACCCGAACGGGATTTTTATATCATGGAGGTGTAAGGATACTCACAGGGTATAAAGCAGGTGCGGTTGCTGATCTTTCAACCGGGCGTCCCATCAATTTCCTGAATAGTTTTGGTACCCTTGGTCTTTATTTTCAAACAGGTGCCTGGGAAAGAAACAATGCAAAGAATGTCGGAATATTCTGGCTGGCCGGGCGTTATATACTATGTAAAACAGGAGAGAAGCAATTAAGAGAAATACAAACCGGTATAGAAACAAACGGTTTTTATCATGGCTGGTCGCTTGCCTGGGGCATCGAGATCAATAACCTGGTCAATATCAAAGTCGTGTATTATAAATATGTGAAAGCACCGGAGATCGATTATACCTTACCTATCTACCAGTTCTCTTTTAACTACTCACTGAGATGAGCCGGCTTGCTTTTTAAAATTTGCAGGTAATACTAAAAAAAGAGTACTTTTACGTGAGAGCCGTTACCCCATTAAATTAACTGCAAACCAATAACCTCCATGTCAACCCAGGAAATTAAGGTCGCGATCGCTGATGACCACAAGATATTCCGAGACGGAATCCGCATGGCCCTCAAAGACAAAGAATACCTGAAAATACTCTGGGAGGCCGAAGACGGAAAAGACCTGATGCACAAGCTCCAGCTAAAACTTCCCGATGTGATACTGATGGATATCCGGATGCCCGAAATTGACGGTATCAATGCCATCAGCCTGATTCGCAAGGAATACGAGGCACTCAAGATCATCGTACTCACCATGTACGATGACCAGGAAATGATCACCAAGATGATGGAGATGGGCGCCAATGCCTACCTGACCAAGACCACCGATCCCGACGAGATCTACCAGGCCATCCTGACCTGTATGAATGATGATTTCTACTTTAACGAACTGGTCAATAAAGCTGTGCTGCTGAAATTACAGCATAAGAAAACCGTTCGGCAATTCTATCCCAACCCGGTCAAGTTCTCCGAGAAAGAAATTAAAATACTGAAACTGATCGCTGAGGACAAGACCACGGAAGAAATATCCAAAGAGGTGTTCCTGAGTCCCCGTACGATCGAGACCATCCGGCAGAACATGAAACAAAAAGTAGGCGCCAAAACAATTGCCGGCCTTGTGATGTATGCAATGCGGAATAAATTACTCGAATAAAAACCTCGCTGAATTTCCTGTAAAGGAGAGGCACAGTTTTCCTACCGATCAGTTATTCATTAACAGAGTTTATGAGCAATATCAACGATAATTTTTTTGATGGTCATTACAAGGATATCTGGCGCAGCCTGATCCCCGAAGACCTGACCATTAAAGAGGTTGATTTCATGCTCGCTTATTTCAATCTCCAGCCCGGCAACAAAGTGCTGGACCTGATGTGTGGTTATGGACGACACGCGATCGCATTGGCGAGAAAAGGCATGGAGGTGACAGCGGTGGACAACCTGGCTGCTTATACCAGCGAGATACAGGAGACAGCAGAAAAAGAACAATTGCCACTGCAAGTGGCCAAAGCAAATATTACCGGTTATAACTATGACGGAGCCGCAGACCTGGTGATCTGTATGGGGAACAGCCTGAATTTCTTTGATGCGGCAGAAACCGGTAAGCTACTTTCCAATATTTCCTCCTGGCTCAAGCCGGGCGGTCATTTATTGATCAACAGCTGGTCGGTGGCGGAAATAGCCCTGAAGAATTTCCGGGAAAAGTCCTGGAGCAGCATAGGGGAGACAAAATTCCTGACCGATGCACAATTCCTATTCCATCCTACCCGTATCGAAACGGAAAGCATCATGATCACAGCCGATGGAAGATCTGAATCCAAAAAAGGCATTGATTATATCTTTACTATCAATGAACTGGAAACAATGCTGAAAGGGGCGGGGCTGGAATTAAAAGAATTGTACAGTATCCCTGGCAGGAAAAAATTCACCCTGGGCGAACCGCGGCTTTACCTGGTTGCCCGCAAACCCTGATAAAATAGTTGGTATTTGTACAAAAAGGCAAACCCTCCGCGGGGAGGGTTTTGTGTTACTGTTATGAAAAGAAAAAGAATTTAGTCGTTGCGCTTCATAAGAACAGGGTTTAATGGTTGCCGGTTTTGGTCAGGTTCAAGCAGGTATTGGATTTATAAAACGGGACTTTCGGGTTAACAATCCACCTTCATTAAAACTTCGGCGGATAAAAAAAGAGAAAGTTGACTGGCCGGTGAAGTGTTTCCCGGTAAAGACCGGGTTGGTTTTTCAATGGATTCTTGGAAATTCTTTCTGGACGGTTAGGACATTTAGGATGAGAAGGATATAAACAGTTCATCCGTGTCAATCAACTTTCTGAGACAAAAGTATATCCACAGCTATATGTTAACAAGAGCATAACTGCCCTATTTAAACTCTATGGTTTTTACTGTCTTCATCGTAGATTCTCCATTTTCCTCACGTATTGTTTCGTTAATCGCTTTGAGTAGGGGTACTTTCCGCAAATACTAAATCAAGTACTTTCCCTATGGTATATGTTGCAGGAATTTTTCAATTTGCACCCAGAATATTACTGTTAAAATTTTATTATTAATAATCCAATTATGAAAAACCCCGAAACCAATTCAGTGATTAAAGTAGCTATTGCAGACGACCATGCGATCTTCCGTACCGGTGTAAAAACATCGCTCCAGGCCCGCAAAGACATACAGATGGTGGCCGAAGCCGAGAACGGTATGCAATTGTTGAACCTGCTCCGCCACATTCAGCCCGATGTAGTTTTACTGGATATCCAGATGCCGATCATGGATGGTCTTACGGCTTTACCCGAGATCAAAAAGCTTTATCCCAACGTAAAAGTGATCATGCTCTCTTTCCTGAATGATCATTCTGTTATTTCAAAAATGATGGAAGTAGGTGCTAACTCTTATATCACCAAAGAGTCCGGCGCAGAGATGATCTACGACGCCATCAAGGGAGTGTACGAAAATGATTTCTATTTCAACGAACTCACCAACAAAGCCCTGCTGAGTGGTCTGCGTACAAAACGTACAACAGAATCATCTATGCCGCAGGATGTACAACTGACCGACAAGGAAGTAACGATCCTGAAACTGATGTGTGATGAGAAAAGCACCAAGGAGATCGCCGATATCGTCGACCTCAGCCCCCGTACCGTGGAAGCAATCCGGGATAAACTCAAAACAAAAACAGGCACTAAGTCAATGGCCGGCCTGGTAATGTATGCTGTAAAAGCAGGCCTGGTAGAACAAGCTTAATCTTGAATGGCAAGTATATTGAACCATCCCGTCGTAGGCGGGGTGGTTTTTTTTATTTTACTTTGACCAACATGAACAGTGTTTGCTTCAATGGTAAAATGATCCCGGCTGATGCACCGGTCTTGCCTGCTTCCAACAGGGGATACCGTTATGGAGATGGGTTGTTTGAAACGATCAGAATCGTAAATGGAGGGATCCTCTTAAAAAACTATCACTTCGAAAGACTTTTCTCCGGGCTTTCTTTATTGCAATTTGAGATACCTGTTCTTTTTAGTCAGGAGAAACTTGAAAAAGAGATCCTCAGCCTTTGCCACAAAAATGGCTGTGAAAAATCAGCGAGGGTACGACTCTCAGTTTCCCGGGGTAATGGCGGTTTGTATGATGAAGACAGGTCGCTGCAATACCTTATTGAATGCTGGCCACTGGATGAAACAATAAATAAACTGAATGAAAATGGCTTGGTACTGGGCGTTTACCCCGGCGCAAGAAAAGCATGTGACCAATTCTCGGGGCTTAAATCTGCCAGTTTCCTGCCTTATTCCATGGCGGCCATTTATGCAAAGCAAAACCGCCTGAATGATTGTCTTGTACTGAATACCTATGACAGGGTCGCCGACTCCACGATCGCCAACCTGTTTATCATCAAGGATGGGTTGATCAGCACCCCATCGCTGCAGGAAGGCTGTATCAATGGTGTCATGCGACGCCACCTGCTTACTGTATTACCTTCCCTGGGCTATACTGTCAACGAGGTAAAATTATCTGTTCCAGGTATTGAAACAGCGGATGAGGTTTTCCTGACCAATGCGATCCGGGGAATCCGCTGGGTAGCACAACTCGGTAACAGCACATATACCAATACCCGTACTATTGAAATTTATCAGCATTTAGCCTGAACAATTAATACATAAACTTGTTGCTCAGTCTGCATGAAGCCCACAGTAAATATTTTTTGGTTTCGCCGGGATCTCCGTCTCTACGACAATGCCGGTCTTTATCATGCATTGAAGGGTGATCGCCCGGTACTCCCCATTTTTATTTTTGACCGGAATATCCTGGATGAACTGGAGGATAAGAATGATCGTCGCGTAGAATTTATTCATCTTGCTTTACTTGATATACAGAAGGAATTGCTTAAGGCAGGGTCATCACTGGATCTGCGTTACGGAACCCCGCTGGATATGTTCTCCGCTTTACTGGAAGAATATACCATTGAAAAAGTATTTACCAATCACGATTATGAACCTTATGCAAAAGAAAGAGAAGCCGTAATTGAGAACTTGTTGAAAGAAAGAGGAACCAGTTTTCATACTTACAAGGACCAGGTGATTTTTGAGAGAGATGAAGTGATTAAGGATGATGGCAAACCTTACATGGTCTTTACCCCGTATTCAAGAAAATGGAAAGCCACCCTGACCGATTTTCATTTAAAAGCATACCCCGATAAGAAATACTTCCATAATTTTTTTAAACAGCCACAACGTAAGCTGATCTCCATGGAAGAAATGGGTTTCAAACCGGTTGGGCAATCCTTTCCCGGCAAGGAATGGCAGGGACAGATCATCCGGCATTATAAAGAACAAAGAGATATCCCGTCGGTGCAGGGAACTTCCCGGTTAAGCGTTCACCTGCGGTTTGGTACGATCAGTATAAGAACATTGGCGGATGAAGCAGGGGCGCTGAACGAAACCTTCCTGAATGAATTGATCTGGCGGGATTTTTACCAGGCGATCCTCTGGCATTTTCCCCGAGTTGTTGACCATGCTTTCAAGCCTGGGTACGATCAGATCAACTGGAGAAACAATGAAACGGAGTTTAACGCCTGGTGCAGGGGACAAACTGGTTACCCCATCGTTGATGCCGGTATGCGTGAATTGAATGAAACAGGGTTTATGCATAACCGGGTAAGAATGATCACCGCGTCTTTTCTCACCAAACATTTACTGATCGACTGGCGCTGGGGCGAAGCTTATTTTGCACAAAAGCTGCTGGATTTTGACCTCGCTGCCAATAACGGCGGCTGGCAATGGGCGGCAGGAAGTGGTTGTGATGCCGCTCCTTATTTCCGGGTATTCAATCCTTATTTGCAAACCCAAAAATTTGACGCTGAATTAAAATATATAAGGAAATGGGTACCCGAATTTGAAGAATTGACTTACCCCAAACCGATTGTAGAACATGTGATGGCCCGTAAACGCTGTTTGGAAACCTATGCTGCGGCTTTAAAGGAATAAAACATCTTCATCATCGGCTTCCTTGTTATTCAGTTCCAGGAAAACATCGTGGAGGCTTTCAATAGCATTTCGTCCCTCCTCACCCAGCCCAAGACTATAATTGTTCACATAAAGATCGATATGCTGGCGCATCACTTCTTCGCTCATTTCCTGTGAATGTTGTTTGACATAATCCGTGATAAGCGGGTAATTCTTAACCGCGAATTCCAGGCTTTGGCGGATCAGCTCATTTATTTTCAGTGCAACCGATCTTTTCACCGACTGGTTGATCGCGATGCCTCCCAATGGAAGGGGCAGTTCCATTTTTTGCTCCCAGTATTCCCCCAGGTCCTTTACTTTATGCAAGCCTTTTTGCTGGTAAGTGAACCGGTTCTCATGAATAATTACACCAAGATCCGTTTGCTTGTTGATCAAGGCATCTTCGATCGCTGAAAAGACCATGAATTGCTTATCGGTGGCTTCGGGATAGAAAAAGCTGAAAAGGAGATTAGCCGTGGTGTTAACTCCGGGTAGCGCAATAGATGACTGGTTGATGTCCTCGTCGGAGAATTCCTGGGATGCATCGGAGATCAGCAGTGGCCCCACCCCTTTTCCTACCGCACTTCCCGCATCCAGCAGGGTATAGTTCTCCAATGACTGGAAAAAGGCTGGAAAACTCAGTTTGGTGATATCCAGTTTGCCCTCTAATGCCCATTGGTTAAGCGTTTCTACATCAGCCAATACAGGATCAAATTCAAAATCCCCGGTATCGATCTTCTTATTGACGAGGGCATCAAAAATAAATGTATCGTTGGGGCAGGGGGAGAAGCCGAGGGTGAGTTTCATATTTTTTCTAACAAGCGGATTAATTCATTGTTCAGGTTGCCGATAGCTGTTTTTATGTCCCAGTTCTTTTTATTCCTCTCGCCCGTATAATTGGATACAGCACGAAGCTGAACGAAAGGGATCTTCTCCATCAAACAGGTATAATGCAAAGCTGCACCCTCCATAGATTCAAGAAGGGGATCAAATGTTGCTTTGTAGGATCTTATTTTTTGGCTTTCCGTGGTGATCTGATTCACAGAAACAGCTTTTACTTTTCGCAGGGTGGTTTTTTTTAATGTATCCGACTTGTTTACCAGCCATCCGTTAGAAAAAGGGTATTGGTTGTTGGGTACCAACCCAAGATCAAATATTGTTTTTGATCTGCCCGCTTCCATTACCCCCAGGTCCGCGATCGCTTCCTGTTTAACTGCAAACACCGATCCCAGTTTTATCCTTTTATCAAAACATCCGGCGATCCCTGCCTGTATGATGATAGCGGGTCTTTTAACAGCGAGTTGACGGGTGAGGGAATAGGTCGCGGCGGTGAGACCGATGCCGGTGATCAATATATCCACGGGAGGCAGCTGGTTGTTTTCCCGGTATTTTTCCAGGAATGGTGCTATTTCAAGAACGGTTGCGGAAACAAGTAAACAGGGCATAGTTACAGGCTGCAAGGTACTTGAAACTTCTGTTCCGGACTTTTAAACAGGCTGAATTCTCTTACCTTTGCCGCCTGCCTGCCGAATGGCAAGCCTCACCAATCCCTCCGCCCAATGCTGTGAGGGAATAAAAAAGTAAAGCATGGTTTACTTAACAAGATCCGAACATTTCAACGCCGCACACAAGCTCTACAATCCTGCCTGGACATACGAGAAGAACGAAGAGGTTTTTGGCAAATGCGCCAACGAGAACTGGCATGGGCATAATTACGAATTACTCGTGACCGTAAAAGGTAACCCAGATCCCGATACCGGTTTTGTTTTTGATGTAAAAAAGTTGAGTAATATTATCAAAGAGCATATTATCGAAAAGATAGATCACCGCAACCTTAATGTGGACGTGGAATTCATGAAGGGGAAGATGTGCAGCACCGAGAACCTGTCCATTGCCGTCTGGAACGAACTCGTTCCTTATTTACCGGCCGGAATACAGTTGCATTGTATTAAACTCTATGAAACACCCCGGATCTACGTGGAGTACTTCGGAGAATAATTTTTATAAGTTTTTTGAACAACGAAGGGGTCCGGTTGTTTAGAACTTTATCCCGGATTCAATCCAGGACCAAACGTCATCCCCGATTCAATCCGGGACCAAACCGGTCAGCGTATGAGTAAAAAAGTAGCTGTTTTCAGAAGGGAACATTTCAATGCCGCACATCGCCTGTTCAACCCGGACTGGAATGATGCCGATAATGAAAAGGTATTTGGTAAATGTGCCTTGCCGAATTATCACGGCCATAATTATGAACTCGAGATTAAAGTAGTGGGAAAACCAAGCAAGGACACCGGTTATGTAATGGACATGAAGGAGCTGGGCGACCTGGTAAAACGGGAGATCCATTCGAGATTTGATCACAAGAATCTGAACCTCGATACGGAAGAGTTCAAAGCATTAAACCCAACAGCTGAAAATATCGCGATCGTTATTTATAAACTGTTAAGACCGCATATCGATAAGAAACTGGATATGCAGGTCCGTCTTTATGAAACACCGCGGAATTTTGTTGAATACCCGGTTGAGTAATGTGGAAATGTGCAAGAGTGAAAATGTGAGAATGAAAGAAACCGGCTTCTTTTTTTTAACAGAAATATTTTTTTAATCAGCTAATTTTCACATTTCCCACATTTTTCACATTTTCACATTCACGCTATGGCATATAAAAAGACAGAACATTACGACGAACAGGTAACAACAGGGTTGATGGATGGCTACAAAGGGATTATTGACCTGCTGGGCGAGAATTCAGAACGGGAGGGGTTATTGAAAACTCCCGAACGTCTCGCCAAAGCCATGCAATACCTTACACAGGGTTACCAGCTGGATGCGAAAGCGATCATCAATTCGGCCAAATTCCATGAGCCGATAAGCGAGATGATCGTGGTAAAGGATATTGAAGTGTACAGTATGTGCGAACACCACATGCTGCCTTTTTTTGGTAAAGCCCATATAGCTTATATCCCCAATGGCTGGATCACGGGGTTAAGCAAGATCGCCCGGGTAGTAGATGTATATGCCCGGCGTTTGCAGGTGCAGGAACGGCTCACACTCGAGATCATGAATGCCATCAAAGAAACACTCAATCCCCTCGGTGTGGCCGTAGTGATAGAAGCCAAGCACCTCTGCATGATGATGAGGGGCGTGCAAAAACAGAACTCATCTACCACCACTTCCGCTTTTGACGGGGAGTTTCAGAAGAATTCCAGCAGGAGCGAGTTCCTCAAACTCATCAGTACCGATCTGCATTAAACAGTATATTTGCGCAAAGAAAAACATGGTCTCGCCCCGGCGGGATCAAGTTTTTTTGCCACCAAAAGTAAATTCCAATGAAGCAGGCATTTGTATTCCCGGGCCAGGGTTCCCAGTTCCCTGGGATGGGAAAGGAGCATTACGATAACAGCGCTTTTGCCAAAAAACTTTTCGAACAGGCCAATGAAGTACTGGGTTTTCGTATCTCTGATATCATGTTCAACGGAACAGAAGCTGATCTGAAACAAACCAACGTAACACAGCCCGCTGTTTTTCTTCATTCCATTATCGCCTACAAAAGTATTGATCCTATTACAAGTTCAGGATCACCGGATATGGTGGCGGGTCATTCTCTGGGAGAGTTCTCCGCACTGGTAGCCAACGGCACTCTGAGTTTTGATGATGCACTCTTACTCGTATCAGTCAGGGCAAAAGCCATGCAGAAAGCCTGTGAACTGGTCCCTTCTACCATGGCTGCTGTATTGAACCTTGGGGATGATAAAGTGGAAGCGATCTGCGATGAAGTGCAAAAGGAAACTGGTGAGATCGTTGTACCCGCCAATTATAATTGCCCCGGGCAACTCGTGATCAGCGGTTCTGTCAAAGGGATCGATATCGCCTGTGAAAGAATGAAAGCTGCCGGTGCAAAAAGAGCCCTGGTACTCCCTGTCGGGGGCGCATTTCATTCTCCGCTGATGTTACCTGCCAAAGAAGAACTCCAGTTGGCTATTGAAGCCACCAAATTTCATGCACCGACCTGCGCTGTATACCAGAATGTAGCAGCCAAAGCAGTAATGGATCGCGAAGAGATCAAGCAAAACCTGATCGACCAGCTGACAGCACCGGTACGATGGACACAAAGTGTTATGGCAATGATCGCCGATGGCGCCTCCAAATTCACAGAAGCCGGTCCTGGCAAAGTCTTACAAGGACTTGTCATGAAAATCAATAAGGAAATGCAGGTGGAGGGAGTGAGCTGACCCGTTATACATAGAGTTGACAATTCAGCCATTCGCCGTCCATTTCAGCATTGTATTTCTTATAGAAATTGATGGCAGGTTCGTTCCAGTCAAGTACCTGCCAGATGATGCGGTTGAATTTTTTCTCTCTTGCCTCTTCGATCAGGCGATCAAACAACAGCTTCCCGATCTTTTTTCCCCGCATGGATTCAGTGACGATAATATCTTCCAGGTACATCGCTTGTCCTTTCCAGGTGGAGTAACGGATATAATAAAGTGCAAATCCAACTATTTGCTTACCCCCCTCTAAAGAAGGGGGTAATTCAGCTACAAAAGCCCACCAGACAGGCTTTTCGCCAAAACCACTTTCAATAAAATGTTCGAGGCTGACAGTTACATCATTCGGTGCTTTTTCATAGATCGCCAGCTCGGTGATCAGTTCGAGTAATCTTGGGCAATCTTCTCTTAAAGCTTTCCGGATACTTATTTCCATATTTATTTCTTAATTGCCTGGTTTCATTTTATAGCCAGGGCCTTTTACAAATCTCCCGGGTCTGGCCCCGGTATGTTCTCCATCTTTTAATACATGCCCACCATTTACAAACACATGAAGCATTCCTTCGGCGTATTGGTGAGGCTTTTCAAATGTCGCATTGTCTTTCACCAGTGCCGGATCAAAGATCACAATGTCAGCAAAATTACCGGTCTTTATTTCCCCGCGGTTCCTGATCTTTAAATTGGTCGCCGGCAGTTTGGAAAGTTTACGGATAGCTTCGGCGAGCGAAATTATTTTTTCTTCACGTACATATTTTCCCAACACCCGGGAAAAATTACCATAGGCCCTTGGATGCGGATTGGATTTCAGGAATACACCGGCAGGTTCATAAGAACCTTCGTCAGATCCAAAACTCAGCCAGGGAATGGCGAGTTGTTTTTTTACATTCTCCTCGCTCATCAGGAAATAGATGGACTCTACCCGTGTACTGTCCTGTACAATGAGGTCCATGGCTGTCTCCTCTGGCGATTTACCCCGGAGTTTTGCCACTGCGCCAAGCGATTGACCAGTATATTTTTTCAGGCTGTCCTGTTTGAATCCTACAAGGAGAATATTTTCAGGCGTTCCAACTGCGTAAAAGAAATTTTCCCACTGGTCCGTTTTGGAATTCATTTCTTTTATTGTTTGCTGGCGGATGACCGGGTCCTGTAGTCTTTCTCTTAGTTTTCCAAAACCGCCATCCTGGAGTGTCGGTGGCATGGTGGCAGTTAGCCCGGTTCCACCGGCGATATAGGTGTACATATCAGCCGTTATATTCAATCCTTCCGCGCGGGCCCTTTCTACCCGGCGTATCACACTGTCCATTTTTGACCAGTTATCCTTACCCGCCGCTTTCAGGTGATAGATCTCCGCATGGATATTGGCTTCTTTGGCGATCGTGATGAGTTCTTCCACCGCTTCATGCAGTTTATTTCCCTCGCTTCTCATATGACTGATATAAGAACCACCATAGGGAGAAGCAACTTTGCATAGTTCAACCAATTCATTTGTTTTCGCAAAAAACGCAGGGGGATAAATTAGAGAAGTGCCAATACCCAGTGCTCCTTCTTCCATTGCTTGTTTTACCAGCAACCGCATGCTATCCATTTCTGCAGGAGTAGGGTCACGATTATCCTCCCCGATCACATTTATCCGTAAGGTGGTGGCGCCGACAAAAGAGGCGACATTACAACTGATGCCCTTTTTTTCCAGCCAGGCGAGGTATTCTCCCAATGTATTCCACTCAATTTTGTATTTGATATCTGTTTGGGATTCCTGTTGTTGTTTTTTCATCGACTCGCTCAGCGGTCCCATGCTCCATCCTTCCCCCATTACTTCCAGTGTCACGCCTTGGCGGATATCGCTTTGGGAATTACCATCCTGTATCAGTGATTCGGTGGCCCAACTGAGCATATTGATGAAACCCGGCGCTACGACATTGCCGTTGGCATCGATCTCTTTGGTTGCAGCCGCTTTGGAAAGATCACCGATAAAAGCGATCGTGTCATTTTTTATACCGATATCGGCTTTATATGGTTCGCCCCCGTTCCCGTCATAGATCATCCCGTTGCGGATGATCGTATCGTAGACTATTTTTTGTTTGCAGGAAAACAAAAAAAGAAGTAGAATAAACCCGGTGATTTTTTTCATGTTTATTTCTTTTTGTTGGCTTTAAATACTCCTTCTGGCTGGATAAAGTTAACAGCAGTAACGGCACCTTTTTCATTGGTCTCAAATTTTACACTGTAACCGGAAAGCGCCTTCAGGTTGAATTCATTCTTTTTCACCGGGACCAGCTCGTATTCAGGTTGCCCTTCAATAAAGGCATACAGTGTTTTTTCACCTTTGATGTAAAATTTAGCAAGAGCGCCGGGACCCAGTTCATATTCGCCAACATATTTTTGAAGATCCTCTTTTGTGATATCCATTGCTTTTGCTTCTCTTTCAAACTCAATAGCCTTAGTTCCTTCTTCAAAGGGGATCGTCAGTTTGCTGATATTGCCTTTAGCGTCGGTATGAAAACTTACAGGGAAAGAAGCGCCATCGAAAGTGGGATCCTGCGGCCAGGCTTTGAACTGGTCGTAATGATAATGTTCAAACCGGATATCAATACTGTTGAATTTAGAAGACAGTTCATTGCCTTTCGTACTGATCTCAATACTACCATAGCCGGGGTTTTTATAAACACCTGCGTAATCTGCGAGTGGATGGGATGGTTTGGTATTGAATACCCTGCCAAGACTATCATTTTTTACAACTGCTTTTGCAGCTTCACTGGCTTTTTTACGGGCATCCAGCAGGTATTTATTCCAGTTACGGGGTGAAAGCTTCAACATCCTGTCGGCAATAAAATTCCTGATCGCAGATACAGGTCCTCCCTGGTTGCTTACTACAAAAATGCCGATGCTGTCGGAAGGAAAGAAACCGGTGGAAGAAATAAATCCATCAATACCACCGCCATGTTCTACGCGGTAATGACCCCGGTAACTGCTGATGCCCCAGCCGAGGCCATAGCCACTGATATGCACATCCGGGTTTTCAGCTGCGGGCATTCCCCCACCTGTAGCCATCTGTATCGTTATCGCTTCACTTCGGTAAGGAGCTGGGATTATTTCTTTGCCGTTGTACTTACCGTTATTGATCCAGGTAATAAGCCATTTGGACATGTCTTTCGCGCTGCTGTTGACAGAACCTGCCGGTCCCATCGCATCGATGTTCCGGTAAGGGATGGCTTTCAGGGAAGAATCGGTGGAAGCATAAGCCAGGGAATGATCGGCGGACTTTTCCATGTCTTTGGTCGAAAGGTTGGTATTATTCATACCCAATGGTTCCAGGATCCTTTCTTTCATATTTTCTTCCCAGGTTTTGCCGGTCATTTTCTCGATCACGACTCCCTGTGCGAGGAACATGAAATTATTATACTGCCATTTTTCGCGGAGTTCAGCGGTTGGTTCCAGGTATTGTATGCGTTCAAGGAATTCATTACGGCTGGCCCAGGAAGCATACCAGGACATATCGTGACGGGGAAGTCCCGTGCGATGGCACATCATGTCGCGCAGTGTAACATGATCGTTGCTGTATTCGTTCTGGAATTTTAACTCGGGCAAATAATTGCGAACGGGTTTATCCAGGTCAACCCGGCCGTCATTAGCCAGCATACCTAGCATCGAAGCTGTAAAGGCCTTGGTACAGGAACCAATGGCGAATTGTGTATTCTCCGTTACCGGTAATTTTTTATCAACGTCCCTGAAACCGAAACCCCCGGCATAGACCAGTTTTCCTTTTTCCACCACGGCAATGGAAATACCGGCAGCATGCCAGTCCTTTAAAATTCTTGCAGCCAGGGTATCAAGACCTTTTAACCTTGGATCGTTGGGTGGCTGCGCAGTTATCGAAAAAGAGACAAGCAGTAGAATGAACAATGAACAGATTTTTCGCATAAAACTTGTTTTGGTAGTGGTAAAAATCAAACCGGAGGGGTTGGAAAAGTACTATATAAATGAAAACTGGAAAAAAATGATATTAAGCCAGCGCCTGCTCAAGGTCCCCCAGGATATCCTGCAGGTTCTCGATCCCGACATTCATTCTTATCAGTCCATCGGTGATCCCGTATTTTTCTCTTTCCGCTTTAGGTACACTGTGGTGCGTCATCGAAGCGGGATGGGAGAGCAGGGTATCACAGGTACCGAGCGAAACTGTTCTTACACACATTTTTAATTTGTTCATAAAACTGATACCAGCTGCCAGTCCTCCTGTTAACTCGAAACTCAACATGGCGCCGGGATGCCGCATTTGTTTCATCGCAGTATAATGATCGGGGTGGGAGGCTAACCCGGTATAATTGACCCTGGTCACGGCCTTATTCGCCTCCAGGAAATTGGCAACTTCCATCGCGTTATGACAATGTCGTTCCATTCTAACTTCAAGGGTTTTTATTCCCTGTATCAATAAAAAAGCATCAAAAGCATTTGAATTACCACCGAGCAGGCGATGAACTTTGGTGGCTTTGGTATTCATAAATTCAATATCCTTTCCGAGCAGAACACCTCCGATGGCAGTACCATGACCATTTAAGAATTTCGTGGTGGAGTGGACGATAAAATCCGCGCCAAATTGAAAGGGTTGTTGCAGGAAAGGAGTGGCAAATGTATTATCGCAGGCCACGGTAAGTCCATGCTGTTTTGCCAGTTTGCACAATTCATCCAGGTCCACGCATTGGATGGTGGGATTGGCCGGTGTTTCCAGGTACATTAGCTTAATGGCCTTGTCTGCCTTAATCATGTCTTCCGCCTGCTGAAGATCACGCAGGTCAATAATAATTGCCGTGATACCAAATGAAGGTAAAATTTTAGTAACGAGTTCATCCGTACCGCCATATAGTGAAAAATGTGTAAGGATCTTATCTCCAGGTTGCAGTGTTGAAAGCAGAAGTGTTGATATCGCCGCCATACCTGAGGCATGAAGAATACCTTTCGCTTCCATCTCCAGGCCAAAGGTTTCCAGTGCCACGATAATATCGGCGGCTTCCGTCATGGTAGGATTTCCCCAGCGGCTGTAGATATAACCTTCTTCCTGCCCGCTAAACCTGCGCATGCCTTGTTCGGCATCATCAAATACATAGGTACTGCTGGCATAGATGGGTGTCTGGTGGGCATAATTCGGATCTTTTTTATGCGCCCCGTGTATTGCCAGCGAACTCCAGCCTGTTAGTGCCCGCCCGGTTTTATTATGCTGTCCGCTTTCCCCATTGGGGTCGGTCGGACGGGGAAAACTTTTATCCATATTCGTTGGTGAATCTCGAATTTTGATTGCTCGTCGATCCATCCACCATCAAAGCTAAAACAAAATGAAAGAATTACTTCGCGAGTATGCTGCTTATAATGCCTGGGCAAGCCAGCGTATTATCGATGTGATACTTGCATTACCGGAGGAAAAACAACTGGCAGAAATACCCAGCAGTTACAATAGCCTTTACAAAACCGTACTGCATATCTGGGATGCCGAAAGCGGCTGGTGGCAGCGGATGAAATTGCAGGAAAGGGTCGTCTTTCCAAGCGAGAACGAGAACGGAACTTTTAAGGAAATATCCGCCAGCCTAATACAGCAATCAAAGCAATGGGAAGAATGGGTGAACGGTACTTCTGATCAAATGCTTGAGCATGTCTTTCAATACCATGACCGGAAAGGCACACCCTTTAAAATGCCGATCTACCAGATGATCCACCATGTTTTTAACCACGGTACCTATCACCGGGGACAGCTGATCAATATGTTGCGGCAGTTGGGGGTTGATAAATTACCTTCCACGGATTTTTCTCTATGGGCAAGGGGTAAAAAATAATTAGCTGTTTTGTGTGCAAAACTTTGCCATACTTCATCTCCTCTACAAATGTGTGCTATGAGGAAATGGCTAGTTCTTCCCGTTTTATTTTTATTCCCCGCAATAGTTTTTTCCCAGCTTTTAAAAGGCAAAGTACTGCGCGAAAATGGCAACAATGCTTCCGACGTGACTGTGCGTTTTCAGAATAAAGCCAATGGTGTAAGCACCAATGCTGACGGGACCTTTAAAATAAAAGCAACCAAATTGCCGGATACACTGGTTTTCTCTGCCGTGGGTTTTGAACCATATAAGGTTGTCATCACTGAAAAAAATATCAAAGACCCGGATTTCGAAGTGGTTTTGCTGAATAAAAGAAAGACGTTGGATGAAGTGGTGGTTTCTTCAATGGGAGCAGCGAAGGAGAAAAAAGAGTTGACTTATTCGACCAAGACGGTCTATCCGGAGGGATTGAGAGACAGAACTACAGGTATGGATGTAATTCCAGGAACAGAAGTAATAGTTCTAAAAGAGGGGGTTGATGATAAATCATCACCTATCACCCTGAGAGGAATCCGTTACCTGCCTCCCGGTTACACCGGTTACGATAAATTTTTCTTTGCAGATACTACGATAAGTCCCCGGGATGCAGCACTGGCGAAATCAAGAATATTGACAGCCGGAGAGGTCAATGATTTCAATAAATGGAAAATGTGGGAAGACTATACCGAGAATGAGTTCAAGTCGATGAGTGTATTCTGGGGTATGCGTTCAACTAAAAGATATAGTGTACAGGTAACCGATAAGAATCATAATGCTGTGATCAATGAACCCGTTTACCTTATCAACAAAGACACAAAAGATACTGCATGGAAAGCGGTTACGGACAATACAGGTAAAGCGGAACTATGGGGCAGTTTCTTTTCTGATAGTTTGACTGCAGCTAAGAACAAGGACAATTATATCATCGCTGACGGCAAGCGCAATTCGATCAGCAACCCGTCTGAGTTTGCCAGTGGGGTGAATTTACTGGTCGTTAATAAATCCTGCCAGGTATCGTTTGATGCGGATATCGCATTCGTAGTGGATGCAACGGGCAGCATGGGAGATGAGATCGAATTTCTGAAACTGGAATTGGAAGATGTGATTCGTAGTACGATGGAAAAATATAGATCGCTTACGCTAAGAGCTGCTTCCGTTTTCTATCGGGATAAAAGAGATGAATACCTCACAAAAAAAGTATCGTTCAGCGATGACCTGCTGAAAACGCTCAACTTTATCAAATTGCAGAGTGCCGGTGGTGGCGGCGATTACCCCGAAGCGGTGGACGATGCCATTTCTGTGGCGCTGGATAGTATTCAATGGAATAAAGAGGCAAGGACTAGACTATTATTCCTGGTACTGGATGCCCCTCCTCACAACGAAGCAAAGGAAAGGATACAGCAACTCATTTTAAAAGCCGCCGCTATGGGGATCCGCATCATACCTATCGCCTGCAGTGGTACGGATAAGTCAACAGAATTTTTATTAAGATCAATGGCCCTGGCTACCAATGGTACGTATACTTTTTTAACCAATCACAGCGGTGTCGGTAACAGCCATATCGAACCCACGACCAACAAATACGAAGTGGAACTGCTGAATAATTTGTTACAACGAGTCATCAGTCAATATTTATATGCAAAAGATTGCAGTAAGAAGGAAGAGGAGCAACAGGAAATAAAACAGCCAGAAAATATTCTTAAAGTAAAGATCTACCCCAACCCGACCAGCGGCCAGTTTGTGATCGAAAGTAACAAAGATATCAAGGAGATCTATATCAGCGATTTCACTGGCAAACTCCTGATGAAATTAGCTGCCGCGGATAAAAAAGGAAGATGGCAGGTGGATATCGGGAATTATCCTTCAGGTGCCTATTTAGTGAAATACATTACTACAGATAATAAATGGGGAGCAGAGAAGGTCATCCTGCTGCGATGATCAGTACGCCCATTTCACCAGCGTAGCACCCCAGGTAAATCCACCACCGAAGGCGGATAGCACAATGTTATCTCCTTTCTTCAACTGATTTTCCCATTCCCATACACAAAGAGGAATGGTTCCGGAAGTAGTATTCCCGTATTTCTGAATATTGATCATCACTTTTTCTTTGGGCAATCCCATCCGGTTGGCCGTGGCATCAATGATACGGAGATTGGCCTGGTGCGGTACCAGCCAGGCGATATCCTCGGCGGTCATGTTATTTTTTTCGAGCAGTTCGGCACTTACATCCGCCATTCCTTTCACGGCGAATTTGAAAACAGCCTGTCCTTCCTGGTAAGCAAAATGTTCTTTGGCCATCACTGTTTCTATACTCGCCGGTCTCCTGGAGCCTCCCGCTTTCATGTGCAGGTATTGGCACCCGCTGCCATCACTCCTTAAAATACTATCCTGTATACCAAAGCCATCCTGATTCGGTTCTAACAACACGGCCCCTGCACCATCACCAAAAATAATACAGGTGGCGCGGTCACTGTAATCGATAATAGCACTCATTTTATCCGCACCGCAAACCACCACTTTTTTATAACGCCCGCTTTCTATTAAAGTGGCTCCAAGGGTAAGAGAATATAAGAAACCGGAACAGGCTGCGGACACATCAAAACCCCAGGCATTTTTTGCTCCCAGCTTATCGCAGGAAATATTGGCCGTCGCGGGGAAGACCAGGTCGGGGGTGACGGTGGCCACGATCAGGCAGTCGATCTCTTCTGCACTTATACCTCTTTTTTCTAATAATTGTTTTACGGCCGGCACTACCATATCCGAGGTCCCTTTTCCTTCTCCTCTTAATATCCTTCTCTCAGAAACACCGGTACGGCTGCGTATCCATTCATCATTGGTGTCCACCATTTTTTCCAGGTCGAAATTCGTGAGCCTGTCTTCGGGAACAAAACCTCCTACCGCAGTGATAGCGGCCGTAGTCTTTTTTATCATATTAGGATCATATTAAATAAAGTGACCAAAGTTAAGCGTTTAGTCGTGAGACGTGAATCGTGAGTCGTGAATCGTGAGTCGCTTGCCGGAACACCCTTTCCTATAAACTTTCCTCTTCAGACTTCCGTCTTCTGACTTACCTTTTTCCTATTTTCGCAGGGTATGATCGCTTACCTGAAAGGAGATTTTGTGTATAAAAGCCCGGCAATTGTGCATGTCGAAGTGAATGGGGTTGGCTATGAGGTGCAGGTTAGCCTGAATACTTATTCAAAGATCCAGGGATTGGACAAGGGAATGTTGTACACCAGTCTCCTGATCCGCGAAGATGCCCATATCTTATATGGATTTTTTGATATGGCAGAAAAGGAACTATTCATGCAGCTCATAAATGTTTCTGGTATCGGAGCATCTACCGCGAGAGTAATGTTGTCTTACATGAAACCTGACGAACTGGCAAAAGCGATCATCCAGGGTGATACACGGACACTAGAAGGGATAAAAGGCATAGGAAAAAAAACGGCGGAAAGAATGGTGCTCGAACTGCGGGATAAGCTGGCAAAAATGCCATTGGAATCAAATATTTTACCCATGAAAAACAATACTTTGCAGCAGGATGCGTTAAATGCTTTAACTGCATTGGGAATCAACCGACTGGCCGCCAGCCAGGCCCTTGAAAAGACCCTTGCAACCGAATCCAACCTGTCCATTGAGGAACTGATAAAAAAAGCACTTCGTACCCTCTAATTCCACTATTTTCAGGCAACTAATTGATGGAGAAAAAACATTGAACCTCAGGACTGCTCATATCTTCCGTACACTGGTAATTATTACCATTGTGCTGGCCAATTTTGCCAATGCGAATGCCGGCTACAACGATCCCCCGCATACAGGATTTGCTACAGATACTACCCGTTACCCATTAATGGACCGGAGAGGTGATCCCTATTCTTATCCCAACCGCAATAGTTTTGATTTCCGTGATACCGGCTTTATTAAAAGAAGTATCGAATATGATCCCAAAACAAAACAATATTATATCGTTGAAAAAATAGGGAACAGGTATTATCGTACTCCCACTTCTTTCACTATGGAAGAATTTGTACGGATGCAGGGACAAAAAGATGAAGCGGATTATTTTAAAAAACGTTCAGCCCTGCTGGCCAATATGAACCGCCGCCTGTTCAGGCCAAAATTTAAAGTATCCAATGACTGGTTCAACCGGATCATGGGGGTGGGACCCGACGGAAAAGTTAAGGTGGAGATCAAACCTTCCGGTTATGTTGATTTCCTGGCAGGATACCAGGGGCAAAATATAAAGAACCCAACGCTTCCGGAAAGAGCCCGCAAAAACGGCGGCTTTGATTTCAACATGAATTCCCAGCTGCAGGTAGATGCGCAGATCGGGGAAAAACTAAAGCTGCCGATCAATTACAATACGCTTGCGAATTTTAATTTTGAGAACCAGTTAAAACTGGATTATCGTGGACAGGATGACCAGATATTAAAACAATTCCAGGCAGGTAATACGAGTTTTACTACCCGCGGTACGCTGATCCCCGGCGCACAATCCTTATTTGGAATTAAGACACAATTACAGTTTGGAAAACTTTTCGTTACGTCCGTATTGGCAAACCAGCAATCGCAACGACAATCACAGAACCTCCAGGGGGGGACAGCCGCACAAAGCTTTACGCTTCGCTCAGATGAATACGATGAGAACCGTCACTTCCTGATGGGGCAATATTTCAGGAATAACTATAACACGGCAATGAAACAGTTACCGGTCGTGAATTCCCGTGTGCAGATCTTGAAAGTGGAGGTTTGGGTAACCAACCGCAACGGATCAACAACCGATACAAGGGATGTAGTAGGTTTTATGGATCTCGGGGAAAACAATCCTTACCGCTCCGCCTTACTGACCGGAACTGCTGACCCACTGCCAAGGAACGCTGCGAATAATCTTTATGCAACACTTATCGGGAATCCCAGTTACCGGAATTCTTCCCTGGTCCAGAATGCACTGACAAGTTTCGGTTTGTTGCCCGTGCAGGATTTTGAAAAAACATTTGCCCGCAAACTGGCGCCATCGGATTATTATTTTAACGACCGCATTGGTTTTGTATCACTGAATCAACCCCTGCAACCCGATGAAGTACTTGGTGTCGCATTCCAGTATACTTATAATGGAAGAGTTTTCCAGGTGGGAGAGTTCTCCCAGGATGTGCCACCCGATACAACCGGTAATTCACAGCGGGTATTGTTTTTGAAATTACTGAAAGCGACATCACAGCGTACCAATCTTCCTATCTGGGACCTGATGATGAAGAATGTGTATTCTGTCGGCTATGGCCAGCTGGAAAGACAGGATTTCAAACTCGATCTTACCTACGAAGAGCCCAGCCTGGGTGAAAAAAGATATTTACCCCCTGCAGACGTGATCTCCACTTTCCAGGGACAGCCGATTATATCATTAACAAATCTCGACCGGCTGAATAACCAAAATGATCCGCAACCGGACGGTGTATTCGATTTCGTAGAAGGGTTCACGGTGATCTCCTCGCAGAGCCGGATCGTATTCCCGGTACTGGAACCTTTTGGCCACGATCTTGATTACGTTTACGCCAACCAGGTACTGCGCGACAAATATTTATATTATCCTCTTTACGATACGATCAAAGCAATCGCTCAGACCTATGCCAACCTCAACCGGTTCAAAATAGTCGGGCGCTCCAAATCTTCCGGTTCGGCCGGTGGTAGCAGCGATTATCAACTCGGCTATAATATTCCCCGGGGTTCTGTAACCGTTACGGCCAATGGCCAAACCTTACAGGAGAATGTTGATTACGAGATCAATTACGATCTTGGAACACTTCGTGTCACCAACCAGGCCATCGTCAATTCCGGTATACCAGTGAATATCCAGTATGAGAATAACCAGGCATTCGGTTTCCAGCAAAAGAACTTCCTGGGTTTAAGGCTTGATTATTTGGCCGGCAAAAAACTCACATTAGGTGGCACTATCGTTCAGTTGGGTGAAAGACCTTTCTTCATTAAGCAATCTTATGGAGAGGATCCTATCAAGAACAGGATGTATGGAGTGGATATCGATTACCGTAATAATCTTCCAAGACTCACCAAATGGCTGGATAAACTACCTTTCTATTCAACCAAAGCGATGTCTTCGGTAACGGCCTATGCGGAAGCTGCCCTACTTGACCCGGGGCATGCCAAACAGATCAATTCAAGCAAAAAAGAGAAAGGCGGACAGGTATACATCGACGATTTTGAAGGCACCCGTTCCGGTATCGACCTTCGCTTTCCGCTGATCAGCTGGACCATGGCTTCTATTCCGCAGGGGAATGGATTGTTCCCTGAATCTTCATTAAGCAATGATCTCAGCAGTGGTTACAACAGGGGAAAGGTCTCCTGGTATAATATCGAATCGGTCTTACAGGAAAAAAGAGCTTCGAATAACCCGCTCAGCAGGGACCTCGCCGAATTATCCAAACCCGAAGTAAGACAGGTCTTTCAAAAAGAAATATTCCCCAAACGTAGTACCCAATATGGCGAAGGATTGCTGACGACCTTTGATGTTGCCTTCTTTCCAAAAGATAAAGGCCCCTACAATTACGAATACCGGAATGGCCGGGTGACTGCCAACGGCAAGCTCGTCAATCCTAAACAAGCCTGGGGTGGCCTGATGCGTAATATCGACCAGACAGATTTCGAGACGGGGAATATAGAATACATCGAATTCTGGCTGCAGGATCCTTTTATTGATCAGACCCGTTTCAATCCTGCAGGTGGTCAATTGTTTTTTAACCTGGGGAATATCTCTGAAGATATCCTCCGTGATGGAAAACGTTTATATGAAAATGGCCTGCGCACACCCACGAATAATGCAGGCATGGATTCATCCACTGTATGGGGACAGGTTCCTTCTAACCCGTTGCAGGTGACCAATGCATTCAGCAATGAACCCGACGACAGGGTCTTCCAGGATGTGGGCTATGATGGATTGCAGGATGATGCGGAAAGAAGAAGATTCAGGCTAAATTACCTTGACCAGCTGGCTGCTGTCCATGGAACAGGATCGCTGATTTACCAGCGGGCACTGTTGGATCCTTCCGCAGATAATTTTGTTCCTTACCGCGATCCTTCATTCGATGAAACGCCGGTTGCGGGTATCCTGGAACGCTATAAGAATATCAATAATCCACATGGCAATTCACCGATCGCCAATAATAACACCCAGTTCGTCAACGCCTTCACCCAATACCCCGACGCTGAAGAGCTGAACCGTGACAATACGATGAACGAAGTGGAAGAATATTTCCAGTACAAGGTGGATATCAAACCTAATATGTTACCGGGCCAGAATTTTATTACCGATGTGAGAACACCCGTGATCAACCTGGCCGATGGAACTACGCGTACCGAAAAATGGTACCTGTTCCGTATCCCGATCGATCAGTACCAACAGAAAGTGGGGAATATCCCCGACTTTAAATCCATCCGTTTTATCCGGATGTTTATGACCGGTTTCGAGGATTCAGTAGTGATGCGTTTTGGTAAACTGGAACTGGTGCGCAACCAATGGAGAAAATTCAAGAACAAGATCGACGATACTGGTTTGTTTACGAACCTTCCAGTACCGGACCCCACTACGGTGAATGTACTGGCGGTGAACGTGGAGGAGAACGATCAGCGTCAGCCCATCATTTACCGCACCCCGCCGGGTATCGAAAGACAACAGCAACTGAGCAATAACAATGTGGCGCTTTTCCTGAATGAACAGGCATTGAGCATGCAGGTCTGCAACCTGAACCAGTTCGATGCACGCGGCGTATTCAAAACATTGAATATGGATATGCGCCAGTATGGAAAACTGTCCATGTTCATCCATACTGAATCTGTTCAGAATGCGCAACCCTTGCAGGATGGCGATCTGAACGGTGTGATCAGGATCGGTAATGATTTCTCCGGCAACTATTACGAAGTCAAGATCCCATTGAAAATAACTCCTTTCGGCACCACTGATTCTGCGATCATCTGGCCGGAAGAAAACTATTTGGATTTCCAGCTGGAAGAATTGACCAACCTGAAGAAAAGAAGAAATAAACTGGGTATCCCTCCATCACAATATTACCAGGAGACCTTGCCCAATGGCAGATCATATGCCATGATAGGGAATCCTAATCTCGGCGAGGTCCGTGGTATGCTGATGGCCGTTGAGAACGTGGCCCAGGAAAACGCCTGCACGGAAGTATGGTTCAATGAACTCCGGCTCTCACAGCTGGATGAAAAAGGCGGATGGGCCGCTATAGGGAGGCTCGAATTCAAACTGGCAGACCTGGGTCTGTTGACCGTTTCCGCGGCTGCCCGAAGCAATGGTTATGGCACATTGGAGCAACGGGTGAATGAGCGAAGCCGGGAAGATGTTTATACAATTGATGCCTCCGCCACGATAGAAGCTGGTAAGTTATTACCAAAGAAACTGGGTATGCAGATACCCGTATACATGGGAATCAGTCGCAGCAGCAGTACCCCCGAGTATGATCCGTACGACCTGGATATCAAACTCAAAGAAAAATTAAAGGAAGCTGAAGCCAAGCAAAGGGATTCTATCCGTCATGACGCGGAGGATATTACTACGATCAAAACGATCAATCTTACCAATGTCAGGAAACTGAAGACCGATGGCAAACGTCCCAAAGTATGGAGCGTTACCAATTTTGATTTCAATTATTCGTATATCCAGACACTTTCGCGTAACCCGCTGATCGAAAAAGAGGAACTGCGCCGTACCCGCGGGGCATTGGGTTATAGTTATTCACCACAGACCAGGACTTTCGAGCCATTCAAGAAAATGATCAGATCAAGATCAAAATGGCTGGGGCTGATCAAGGATATCAATTTCAATTACGCGCCGTCACAGTTCTCTTTCCGTGCGGATGTTTTCCGCCAGTTTGGCGCGGTACGTCCAAAGAACGTCGGAGGAGGCCCGTATAAGGTTCCGGAAACCTATAATAAATATTTCACCTTCGACAGGTATTATATCATGCAGTGGAACCTGACCCGCTCTATTTCCATTGACTATACGGCCATTAATAATGCGAGGGTAGATGAGCCATTTGGCCGGATCGATACAAAACAAAAAAAGGACTCCGTCCGCGGCAACTTATTCAAGGGTGGAAGGAATACCAACTATCACCAGGAAGCAACAGTGACGTATAATGTACCGACCAATAAAATACCTTTGCTGGACTGGACAACACTCCGGGCGAGTTATAATACCAAGTACAACTGGCTGGCCGCTTCCCTGCTGGCAAGAACACCTGAGATCAACCTGGGTAACACACTTTCAAACACCCAAACAAGAACCCTTAATGCTGAGTTCAAGTTTGAAGAACTCTATAATAAAGTAAGATTCTTACGGGCCGTATACAACAATAACCCGCCACCGCCAAACGGAAACGTAGATAAGAATAAGCAACAGGCAGTTCCGGGGGCTAAAGCGGATACATCCAAAACAGCTAAGAAGAAAAAAGAAAAGCAGGTAAAAGAGAAGAGAGATCCCAACGATCTCCCGGTCATTGGTGGCGTACCGAAATTCTTCCTGCGCATGGTTACTTCGCTGAAGAGGGTGGGTGTGCAATACACAGAGGATTTTGGAACGAGCCTTCCCGGTTATATGGACAGTACACGTATACTGGGCTTCAACCCGAAAAGCGGTCAGCCCGGAATGGGATTTGTTTTCGGTTACCAGCCGGATACGGGATGGATCAATCGCTTTGGTTCCAAAGGATTGCTTTCTATGGATACCCTGGTAAGTGACATGATCCGACAGCGATATAACCAGCGACTAAACATTACCGCGCAGATCAGCCCGTTCCGTGATTTCAATATCGATGTAAACCTTGACAAGACATTTGACAAACAATATTCCGAGCTGTATAAAGACACCAGCAAATTTGATAACGTGGGATTGACCCGCCTGAATCCTTATGCGCTCGGCAGCTTCAGCGTCAGCTATATCTCCTACCAGACACTGTTCACCAAGTTTGACCCGAATGTGATATCGGAGACCTTCAAGACCTTTGAAGCCAACCGGGGCATCCTTTCGAAACGACTGGCAGATATGAACAATTACCAGGGTGGTGTGATCGATCCAAATGACCCGGGATATTATAAAGGGTATGGACGTTATGCGCAGGATGTAGTGATCCCGTCTTTCCTCGCAGCTTATACCAAAAAGGATCCGATGTCGGTGAAGCTGGCCAGGAACAGCAATCCGAATATCCGGTCGAATCCGTTCTCAGGTATTATACCAAGACCGAATTGGACCATCACCTATAGTGGTTTGTCAAGGATCAAACCGCTGGATAAGATCTTCACCAATTTCACGGTAAGGCATGGCTACCACAGCACGTTTAGCATGAACAGCTTTAATACAGCCTTGTTGTTCTTCGACCCGAACCGTATCGGCTTCCCGAGTTTCGTGGACCCGCTGACCGGTAACTATATTCCTTATTTCCTGGTACCGAATATCACAATCCAGGAAGCCTTTGATCCGCTGATCGAAATTGATATGACATTTGTTAACCAGCTGACCACCCGCTTTGAATTCAAGAAAAGCCGTACACTCAGTTTAAGCCTGATCGATTACCAGCTGGCCGAGAACCGTTCTACAGAAGTAACTTTCGGGTTCAACTGGAGACAGAAAGGTGTTCCCCTGATCAAGAAACTACCTTTCATGAAAGGCAAACTGGATAACGATGTTACGTTCAGGCTGGACTTCAGCATGCGGGATGACGCTACGGCAAACAGTAAACTGGACCAGGGAACTTCGTTTGGTACAGCAGGCCAGAAAGTGATCCGCATTGCACCGGCGATCGATTATATCGTCAACAACAGGGTAAGTATCAAACTCTATTTCGAACAGAACCGCAATATCCCCAAGATCAGCAATGCCTTCCCGATTACCAATACCAGGGCGGGAGCACAGGTGAGGATATCTTTATCACAGTAAAAGCTAATCAAAAAACAGGTTGAAATGTTGTCCTTCGTTCCATGCCTTCGGAAGGTAAATGTAACGATGGACTGCAAATTTTTTAGTCATGAGTTGCAAACTCATGACTAAGGATCTGTATTTTCATCAGTTGATCTTTTCTTTCCCGAGGAGTCTCCTCCTGCAATTGTCTCACCCTACTAATGAAGGAGGATGAAGGGAGGGACTCCTTGGCAGATAGCGTTTGATTAGTCCGACGAGTCCCAGCTTGATTGACCTTTTTTGAATTTATACAATAGAATGGCTGGAGACTCTTCAGGAAAGAGAATAAAAAAAAATCCCCCGCTCGGCGGGGGATCAATATTTTCATCAGTTGATCTTAAGGATTCTTAGGAGCAGGACTTGTATTACCTGTATCAGTTCCGGGGGTACGTTTGAACAACATTACATAACCACAGAGATTTTTCTTCTTTTGTTTGTTTACCTGCACCGGTTTCATCATGTGGAATTCGGAGAACTGGGGGACATAGGAATAAACGATCACGTTCCCGTCAATATCGCCCCATTTTTTCTGGCGGAAGATGACCTGTCTTTCCTGCCAGTCATACATTCTTACTTCATATAATTTGGAACTATAATCACCGATAAAGACAAATTGGTACCAGGATCCCTGGGTAAGCGGAACGATCACCGGCATCTCGAATTCGCTTTCCATATTGATGGAAGCTTCTTTGAGCAGGACATAGCCATCTTTACCATACAGGGTTTTAAGACTGTCTACCTGTTTATTGATCATGTCATTGCTGCATGATTCTAAACGGATCACATTCTTTTGTGAGAAAGCGCTTGCGCTGAAGAAGGCTAAAGCGGTGAGTAAGAGAGACGGTTTTTTCATAACAGGCTGTATATGATATTGGAATTATATCGTAAATATAACAGGCGATTTTCCTGGTTCTAAATTTTAAACAGGAAAGATTTTATTTTAAGTAGTTTTTCGTAGGGGATCTACTGGCAAGGACTGGGCCAACACCGGGGAATAAGGTTCGGGTAATGAACAAGATAAGGAGAATTTACGCTTTCGGGCACTTAGTTGACAGGGATCAATTGCCGGTTTGCCGGTTAAAATAGATCGTATTGGCCTGCTGCAGACAGGTGACCGAAAGATCATTGATGCACACATGCGGGGGAAGACTGGCGCAATAAAAGATTACTTCAGCCACATCCTCCGCGGTCAAAGGCTGAAAACCATCATATATCTTTTTAGCAGTGGCTTCATCGCCTTTGAAACGAACCACCGAAAACTCTGTTTCCGCGGCCCCGGGATTAATCGAAGTAACTTTTATACCATGCCGCAGCAGGTCGATCCGCATGGACTGGCTGATCGCGTCAACTGCGAATTTGCTGGCACAGTAAACATTTCCTTTTTCATACACTTCCTTACCTGCAATCGAACCCATATTGATGATATGGCCTTGTTTACGGGAAACCATCAACTGCGAGACAGCTTTCGCCACATACAGAAACCCTTTCACATTGGTATCGATCATCGTGTTCCAGTCGCTGAGATCGGCTTCGTCAAAATAATCTCTTCCCAATGCCAGCCCTGCATTGTTGAGCAGGATATCTATGGCTTTCCAGTCGCCCGGAATACCCTCGATGGATGTTGTAACGGCATCTTGATCCTGTACATCGAAAGGGAGCTGTAATACGGCGACATTGTATTTTTTCTCCAGTTCATCTGCCAGTTCCTGCAGTCTTTCGGTCCGGCGTCCATTGAGGATAAGATCGTAACCGTTCGCAGCAAATTTATAAGCACAGGCTTTTCCAAATCCTGCCGTGGCGCCTGTGATGAAGATGATCTTACGCATAAGATAGATGATAGATAAAAACTAAGAGATAAAAATTATTATGAATACAGGAAATTATTAAAAGGAGGTAAGATACTTTAGTTACTCCTCACTTTTATCTTTTATCTGATCAGCGTAACCGTCCCTTTCAGAAACAAAGGCCTTCCGAGGTAATCAATGGCACTCACTGTCCAGACAAAGACACCGCTATCCTGGTTGCGGCCGCTGATACGGCCATCCCAGCCCTGCCTGTCGTTGGTCGTGGTGAATACCAGCTCACCCCAGCGGTTATAGATACGGAAGTAATTCAGTTTTTGAATACCCACGCAAATCGGACGTACTACATCATTGAGACCATTATTATCTGGAGTAAAGGCCGTTGGAACAAAAACATAAGGGTTGGTCTGGAACACCCTGACGATAACATAAGCAGAGTCGGCGCAGCCGATCGCATCCGTTACAACGAGTTTATATCTCACACTGTCAATCTCAGGTCCATACACACCGATCGGGTTAAAAATGTCAACTCTTGTAAGACCGGTGGGAGGGCTCCAGAGATAATTGACACCGCCGCTGCCTATCAATTGTAAAGGCTGTCCTACCACCACTGTCGTGTCTCTTCCGGCATAAGCCCTTAATTTAGGATTCACTGTCACGATCAATGTATCCCTGCCGGGTTTAGGGCAGCCCAATGTATCATACGCCGATAAAATATATTGAGTAGTACGTGGTGGCGTTGAAATGGGATTGAGAATGGTGGAATCATTTAAATAAGCGACGGGTGACCAGCGGAATGAACTACCGGTAATACTTGCATTCAGTTGTGCCGAAGTATTATAGCAAATAGTGGGACTAAGCCCTGCATCTGCCAACGGGTAGGGGATCGTGGTGACGATTACCTGGTCAACGGCAGAACAACTGCCGATCCTGGCGGTAACCGTGTAAGGTGTAGTTGTATTGGTGATCGCTATAGGTGTCCTGCTGGTAGGAACATCGAGATTCGCGGCAGGAGTCCAACTGTAAGTAAGCCCATCCGATATGGCATATAACTGTATCGCATCGCCCTGGCAGATGGTCGTATCGGGCATAGCAGCCAGTGTCACCGAATTCACAACCCTTACGAGCACAGAGTCTCTGTTTAAACAACCCCTATCATTCTGATCCACATAATACCATTGTGTTGTTGGCGGACTGACCGTTGGGTTGGGTGAATTGGCATTGATGATATTCACGGGTGGTGACCAGCTGAAATTACCGGGCCCCGTTATGCCAAGTTGTACCGCGTCCAGCCGGCAGATAAGTGTATCCGTAAAGGCAAGTGTATGAGGTGGTTTGTCAAGTACGTCAACGACGACATCGGCTGTATCGACACAGCCTTTACTATTCGTGACGATCAGGGAAACCGTTTTAAGTCCGGGTCCTGCATAGGTCCATAAGGGATTTCTGATCCTGGAAGTGTCTCCTATAGTTGCCAGGTCGCCAAAATTCCAGCGCCAGCTATTCACCACACCATAACGGGTATTGGTGGTATCGGTGAACTGGAAAGCATTCTGGTAACAACTACCAGAAAAAATAAAGCCGGGAAAAAATCCCGGGTAAACACCAACTGTTCTGTAAACAGAATCTGCACAGCTTGTTCCCCGGTTAATGACAAATTTCACCGTGTATACTCCTGTATCTGGATAGATATAACTTGGGCTATTCAGGTTGGATGTATCCGCCAAAGTCGCAGGATCACCAAAATCCCAAAAAACAGTATTGGCGCCGGTACTGTTGTGCGAGAACTGGATATCGAATCCATCACAGGTAACAAAACTGGGAACGGGATTGGCTACTGTAACAACACAATCCGAAACCTGTACGATCAGGTCCTTCCGGTGTGTGGCAAAGGGAATACCATTCCTGAACACCATTATACAAACACAGACCACGTATTTACCAAAATCGGGCGCCATACCGGAAATAATACCAGTCTGTGGATTGATCGTTGCAAAAGTTCCAAAAGGATTACCGCTGGTATAAGGAGGATTGTATAATACTGGGTTGTATGGCGGGGCAGCTGGGTTATCAAAACCCGCATTGGCAGCAAAGCCACCATCATATGCGTTGCACAAACTATATACCAGTGAATCGCCGGCACCATCCGGATCAGCAGCCGAAAAATTCAAGGTGAATGGAGCGTTCTTACAGACCACATTCACCGGTACGCCAAACTGTGGGGAGCTATCTGTTCCGCTTCCCAACTGGTTGGTTCCGGGAATAATACAATTATACGTTGAACCGATACCGGGGCCAACATTGATCATACCACTGATGCGGCAGCAGGTTTGGTAAGCGACTGTATAACCGTTCAGGTTATCCGGCAGTTCTACGGTCATCGAATAAGAGGCATAGGTATAAGCCAGTACGGGGGCACCTTGTATACAGATCGGTAAAATGATTGGTACAGGTAAAATACCGGGGGGAATATCCTGTGTGATCAGCCAGTTATTACCGGTACTCCCGGCTGATCCCGGGAATTTCAATCCATTATCATTATTGTAGATAGCAACAATATAAGAGCCGGCAAGTGGGGCCCCTGCTGGATCATCTCCTTTGAATAACAACAAAACAATGCGATAGATCTTTGAATTGGGAGCAACCCCGGGGCCGACATAGACATAGCGCATCTCACCCCCGATAATATGTGCCGCATGCAAGCTTCCTGATAAAACAAGAAAGGTCAGTATGGCAAATAGGAAGCGTTTCATGGAGGATCGGCAAAAAATTATTTCATGTTTCGAGTAAAAATTGCTCCAGCGCCCGGTTAGTTTTGGCTGGCTCTTCCAGCATTCCCATATGACCGGAATTTTGAAGGACATGAATATACGATTTTCCGGGCAGATGGCATTGCAGAAGCACATCTTCAAGCGGTATAGCCTTATCGTATTTTCCCATGATAAAGAGTACGGGCAAGTCCGTATTTTCCAGTACTTCTGTTCTGCGCGGCCTTTTTATCATGGCTTCATAATAGGAAACGAGCGCTTCGGGTGAAAAGTTGTGTCCGGCTGCCACCTGCTGTTCGATCAATCCGGGCTGTTCATTTTTAGTTTGTTGCGAAAAAAGATTGGGTGTAGCTGTTTCCAGGAATTCAAAAGCCCCATGCTCCTTAATGAAATCAATGCCTTTCCGACGGGTGGATTTTTTCTCTTCACTGTCCGCAAAAGCGGATGAATGTACAAGCCCAAAAGCACTGAGATAGTCCGGGTATTTTTCGGCAAAAGCCAGGGTAATATAGCCGCCCATGCTGTGACCGATGAGCCTGACCCCCCCACCCCCAGAAGGGGGGTGTTCAGTATCAAGAATATTTTTTAAGACTTCGGCCATTCCTTCCATGCTCATATCATCGATCATTTCTGATTGGCCTGATCCTGGCAAGTCCGGAATTATGAATTTAAATTTTTCAAGTCGTCCCCCTTTGGGGGAGTTAGAGGGGGCTTGGACCTGGTTCCTCCAAACCGTTGCATCCTCACCAAAACCATGTATCAGCAGCACTGGTTTGCCGGTACCGGTAACCCGGTAGCTGATCTTTTGGCCCTGGTATGAGATTGTTTTTTGCAATTGATAATATGCTGGTTCAGACTAAAACTGTCTTCTCTCGTTTAAAGACCTTTTCATGATCTTTAAAATAATTGTCAAAACAAACAGGAGTATGGCCAATACGATCATCATTCTTGATAACAGGTCACCATGCCGTACAAAAAATGTTTTTCTTGTGTTATCGGCTGTTATATCCCATTTGATCGCCGCATTGGTATTATAAGGTTGTGGCTCGATCACTCTGCCGGATGGATCAATAAAGCAACTGATGCCGGTATTGGCGCTGCGGGCCACCCAGGTTCTTGTTTCCACCGCCCTTAACCGCGCATAATTCATATGTTGTTTATGACCTGCTGTGTTCTTCCACCAGCCATCATTGGTGATAATGCAGATCAAATTGGCGCCATTACGGATATACCGGCTCATGAATTCACCATATATACTTTCATAACAGATCGAAGGAGCGATCCTGAATCCTCCTTTTGCTTCAAGGACGATCCTTTCTTTTTGTTTGGCATAACCCGCGGTAGTGCCGCCAAATTTTTCAAACCACTTGTCAACGAATTTCAGGAACCAGGGAAGTGTTTCAACCCCGGGCACCAGCATGGATTTATGGTAAAAACCAAGGGCACCGGAACTGTCCAGTAAGACTGAACCATTATAGGATTCATAGTGCAGGCCATTGAATTCTTCAGAGTATTTTGTTTTTGATTTGAAGAACCGGAAACTTTCGATCCCAGTAAACAAGGAAATACCGGGATGTTGTTGCAGGAAGGCCCAGAGCGGGGTTAAAAAATAATTTTGCCTCATATCTTCTTCATCGATCCGGGAAGCAATGTACAAAGCTGTCTCGGGCCATACCACCAATACGGTATTACTATCTACCTGTTTTTCTGTTGTGGCAATCAATTTTGCTAATTGCGCTTCAAAGGAACCCGCCACATCAGCTACTTTTTCATAAGGGTCTATATTGGGTTGAACTATCACGATATTCTGTGCATCGCCAGTGGAGACCGTATTGCGATTTTTCAGGTTAAATAACACTGAAGGAATGACCAGGAGAAACAGCCAGCCGAGCATAGTAATAAAATATTTTCTTGAACGATTGTTTTGCTGGTATTCCCGGAAAATAGAGAAAACAAGAATATTGCTTAGCAGCACCCAGAGCGTCCCGCCACTTGTTCCTGTATATTCATACCATTGGATCCATTCTGGGTGTGTTGCGAAAACATTTCCCAGTGTCAGCCAGGGCCAGCTAAGTCCCCAGTCCTGCAAATGGATATATTCAAAACACATCCAGAAAGCGATCAGTGAAAGATAAGCGGTTGGTTGTCCCAGTCTTTTTTTTGCGATCTTATAACCCAGCCAGGGCAGGCACATGAGCAGGCTGTTGGCAAGAAAGGCAGCGGCTGCACCGGGAGGCGAAGCATTCCAGATCCACCAGGTGGTGGAAACGTTCCATACGAACATAATGATATAGACAAGACCAAAGAATTGCTTCCGGCTCTGAACTTTTGTTTCCAGCCAAAGCAAGGGTACCCATGCAACGAATATGAGAAACGTGAGCGGCGATACCGGCCAGGCAGCGAACAGCAGCAAGCCGGTGACGATGGCGATAATAAGATAACTGAAACGTTTACGTGTTGGTTGATAGCTCATAGTTGAAAGCTCAGAGAGGCCCTGTTGATCCCTGTAAAAATAGAAGTTGTTCCCCAGCCTGACAACAGGATTTGATTTTCCGTTGTGGAGATTTTTATGGAAACATTATGCTTTCTTCTCTCAAGAAAAAGTATAAACCATGGAAACCAACAAAATCTTATCAGCTCCGCTGATCGATGTCATCTTTGACGGCCGTAACAAAGAATACGGCGCATATGAACTCCGCAAAACTTATTCAAAAAGGATCAACAAAGCCTTATTGGTCACCACTATCATCGCAGCCCTCGTATTCGGCGGGGCCGTACTCGCCAGTTCATTCGGGAAAAAGGAAGTACGTTTCCTGATAAAGGAAGGAATAAAACTGTCGCAGGTACCCGAGGAGAAAATTCCGGAGAAAATACCCGAACCTGAACGTCAACCGGAACCAGATCCTGTAAAGACATTGCAATTCACTACTCCGCCGAAGATCAAGCCGGATGATGAAGTAGTACAACCACCTCCTTCCCAGGAAGATCTTGTTGATGTAATCATCAGCGATCAAACAAGGGAAGGGATTCCGGACGATGGAATTTCAAGACCTGATAAAATTGATGATGGGAAAGGAATTATACCTCCCAGGGATGACAAGGAATCGGATGAGCCATTTACAACCGTTGAAATAGACGCAAAATTCAACGGCAACTGGAAAGCATTTTTAGAAAGAAATCTAAATCCTGAAGTGGCCCGGGAGCATGATGCTCCTCCGGGTCGTTATTCAGTCGTCATGCAATTCGTAGTAGACCTGGAAGGGAAAGTGAGTGAGATAAAAGCCCTGACCGATCATGGCTATGGGCTGGAGCAGGAAGCGATCCGGGTATTAAGGAAAGCGGCTAAATGGGAACCCGCCATTCAAAACGGGAGACCCGTAAAAGCGTATCGAAGACAGGTGATCATATTTGAAGTACCGGAAGAGTAAATAGATAAAAGATTTGCAGATGAAAGATAAAAGTTGATCATAGCTCAGGTTTCATGCCTCACGGTGCCTTTAGCTGGAGATAAAAGATCAAAACTAACGGCTAAAAGCTAATAGCTTATGGTAAAAATTGAGCGTATGGGAACAGCATGAAGCTGAATAGGAACTATCTATTATCTGATTAGTTTTTATCTTTCATCTATCTGCGGCTATAATTCGGCGCTTCCTTCGTAATCTCGATATCATGCGCATGACTTTCCCGCATACCGGCATTGGTGATCTTTACAAAACTTGCTTTTTGTAATTCAGCGATATCTTTTGCACCACAGTAACCCATACCTGCTCTCAGGCCACCTGTATATTGATAGACGACTTCTTTTAGTAAACCTTTATAAGCCACCCTTCCCTCGATCCCTTCCGGAACAAATTTCTTAACATCGTCTTCCACATCCTGGAAATAACGGTCGCTGCTGCCCGTAGCCATAGCACCCAGCGATCCCATGCCGCGGTATTCCTTGAACTTTCTTCCTTCATAGATAATCGTCTCACCCGGGCTTTCTTCTGTTCCGGCAAAAATACTTCCCATCATCACACAATTCGCACCCGCTGCAAGTGCCTTTACCATATCACCGGTATAACGTATACCGCCATCGGCGATCAACGGGATGTTCTTTCCCTTTAAGACCGATGCCGCTTCCATGATGGCAGTAAGTTGTGGTACACCGGCACCCGCCACTATTCTTGTCGTACAGATGGAACCCGGGCCGATGCCTACTTTTATTGCATCAGCTCCTGCATCTGCCAGCGCTTTCGCACCCGCTGCAGTTCCCACATTCCCCGCAATTACATTGATGTTTTTAAAATTCTTTTTTACTTGTTTCAGCGCCGCGATCACTCCTTTGCTATGACCATGCGCACTGTCCAGCGCGATCACATCGGCACCAACAGTTTGCAATGCGGCCACCCGGTCGAGCAGGTCGCTGGTGATGCCGACACCGGCGCCTACCAGCAAACGGCCAAACTGGTCTTTCACGGCGTTGGGGTGACTTTTTAATTTCAGGATATCACTGTACGTAAATAAACCAGTGAGCTTACCTTGTTTGTTGATAATAGGAAGCTTCTCCACTTTTGTTTTCTTAAAAAGTTGTTCTGCTTTTTTCAGGTCCGTTCCTTCCGGCGCTGTGTAGAGGTTTTCTTTCGTCATTACCTCGCTTACTTTACGTTTCATATTCTCTTCGAAACGTAGGTCCCGGTTAGTAAGGATCCCTACTAATTTTCCTCTCTTATCGATAATGGGAATACCGCCGATCTTATTTTCCCGCATAAGCCGCAGCGCATCACCGATCGTGGCATCCGCCAGCAGTGTTACGGGGTCAATGATCAACCCGCTTTCACTTCTTTTAACCTTGCGCACCTGTTCAGCTTGTTTCTCAATGGTCATATTCTTGTGCAGGATACCCAGTCCGCCCTCTCTTGCCAGGGCAGTGGCCAGTGCGGCTTCTGTAACGGTGTCCATGGCCGCAGAAAGCAGGGGAACATTGAGCGTAATGTCTTTCGTGAGCCGGCTCCGGATCTCTACATCACGGGGCAATACCTGGCTGTAACCTGGCATCAGCAAAACATCATCGAAGGTCAGACCTTCACCGTAAAATTTGTTTGAAACTGGTTTGGGGGCGGGAGTATTTCTTGTTGCCATGTGCAAAGATAGGCGGCCGTTTAATTATGGGCAAATGGAATTTAGAGGGAAGTCGGGAGTCGGAAGACCGGAGACCGAAGACGGAAGGTGGGAGTATGTATTCGTGAATCGTGAGTCGTGAATCAGGACTTTCCGTGGTCCGTGGTCTGCGGTCCATCTACCTGATCAACGTCACAGTTCCCTTACGGAATACTGATTGCTTGGTATCCCGGTGGGTATAACTAAGCATCCAGACATAAACACCACTGGCCTGGAGGGCACCGTTGATACGGCCATCCCATTTTTTTCGCCAGTCACGGGTAGCAAAAACCAGTTGCCCCCATCGGTTATAAACTTTGAACTGGTAATTATCTCCTTTTAGTGCATTGTGCGGCCAGAAAGTATCATTCAACCCATCATTATTCGGCGTGAAGGCAGTAGGGATATCGATGAAACAATGATCCAGAACAGTGAGTGTCTTTCGTGTACTGTCGCTGCAGTTAAGGGTAAAATTATAAACGACCAGCTTGACCGTATAATAAGCTTCCCTGTTAAGCGTAGGAAAAAGAAAAGGCGGCGGGTCTTTCAATGTGCTGGTGGAAATCACATCATAGACCCAGCGCCAGGCATCGATATTACCCGTACTGTTATTTATCACTGACAACCGGTCCTCGGGACAGATCACATCGGTCATCGAAAAAGCAGCTTTCACTTCGTTGTCAAGCTTTATAGTTTGTGTAGCAGTATCGCGGCAAACACCGTTGCTGACAATCAGTTCCGCTACATTGTTACTGGCAGCAGGAAAAACGATCGTATGTATTTGTGTTGTTGCTTTTACCGTATTATTAAAGGTCCAGTTCCAACTGTTCACATCATGCGCTCCATTATGGGAGAATGTCAGGGTATCGCGTTGACATCCCAATAGGGATGCGTAGGTGAAGAGAGCTGATACTGTATCAGCCGTAATAAAACTCAGTGTTTGAGGAAGGATCGGCTGACCACACACATCAAAAATGGGACTGCCATCCAGGCCAGGTTGTATGGAAATGGTATATGTTCCTTTTGTATAAATGATACCGGAAAGTTTTAAAACGATATAATCTGTAAGATCATTCACACATTTTCCTGTTGCACTGATCACTGTTACAGGTGATGGACCGCTGATCGTGAAATCGCTTCCGCTTGCGGTGATGCTGGAACATTTTATTTGCTTGGGATAATAGATCAGCACCGAGTCGGGTGTACAGGGAGCTTTGCCCACACTGTCCGCAAGAATCGGTTGTGGTATGAAATAATCAAAAGAAATGCTTGATCCGGGAGCAATAATATTCCCGCAGATATCTTTTAATGTGTTACCATCGGTGCCGTTATTGATCACCAGTTGGTGGGTGCCGCTGCTCAATGGTGAAGCCAGCGTGATGATGACCTCATCAAAATCAAAACCCGCTGAGCAGGTACCGGAAACGGCCGCAGTAGCATTGATTCCATCAGGACTCACACTGAATTCGGATCCATCAACTGAAAGCGTATTACAACGAATAGTCTTGTTCAGCCGGAGTGTAAGTTTCGTGCCATCACAATCGGGATCTACCTTTAGCATCGCGGGTATTTTTGGATCGGTAATAACGGCAGTACCTCCACCAAAAGATAAATTATAACCGCTTTGCCCATCTGTAAAATGACTCACCATCAGAATATATTCATGACCTACCACCAGGGTTGGCATAGCTGCGAAAGTGGGAGCATTGTCAGGTGGAAATGAGGCGCATTGTATAAAGTTGACACCCGCTGCCGAAGCGCCGGTATTGCCATAAGTGCCGGCCCAGTTGCCCGTCACTACTAAACTATTATCCGTGAAAATATCATTCGGGTTATGCCCCGTGATATCCCAGAGTTGCCAGTCATAATCTTCATTTGCCGCGAGTGGTGCTATAACAAAACCAAGCGTGCCAGCCACATAACAGGTGAATTTATAATAAAAAGGATTTCGATCTGGATAGCCTGGATTACAACCGGGTACAAATAAGTTCTGACTATTGACACACAACGGGACCGTGTTTTGCTGGAAAACAGTGGTGCCGCAAACGGGGAATGCTGTCGAGGGTGTTTGCCCCGGCTGGGTACAGGGTTGTGCGATGGCCAACCCACTGAATAAAAACAGGCAGGCAATTAGCGGTAATATCTTTTTGATTAGCAGCTTCATTGGGTGTTGCAGCTGGAATTGCTTTTAATTTAAATCAAGACAACACAAAGCCAGGTTTTGCTGTACCGGTCAGGCCAGGCGGTATAATTTACCCGGTAAAGATAACATCAGGTTTTGTAATTCTAAGTTAAGTATGGCGGCGGCCACCGCGCTGTTGCTTAACCCGCTTTGGCTGTTGATCTCATCGATATGCATTTTGTCCTTTTCCAGGAGTAGATCTACGAGGATCTTTTCATTTGGGCCCAGTTCGACGAATATTTCCCGCTGCAGCTTTTTTTTCTTTGTTTTCGCGGGTTCATCCTCCCAGCCCAGCAGTTCAATTATCTCTTTTGCTTCGGAAAGCAGGATCGCCTTATTGGTCCTTATCAGGTGGTTGCAACCAGCGCTTTTGCTGTCACTGATCTTCCCGGGTATGGCAAATACATCCCGGTTATAACCATTGGCGAGTTCTGCCGTGATCATACTGCCACCTTTGATGCCGGTTTCTATCACGATGCTGGCATCACACATACCGGCTACGATTCGGTTGCGGCTGGGAAAATTATGTTTATCGGGCATGCTGAGGCTGCGGAACTCCGTTAGTAAACCTCCCTTATTTTTCAGCATATCCCTGGCAAGCGGATCATGTTGAGGCGGGTATAATTGATCAAGTCCATGAGCCAGTACACCGATCGTAGGCAAACCGTTCCTGATCGCGGACTTGTGTGCGATGGCATCCACGCCAAAAGCCAGCCCGCTAACCACTGTTATGTTTTGTGCAGCAAGGTCCTGGATCAATTTTTCTGTTGTCTGCCTGGCATATTCCGTGTGATTTCTTGTTCCGATCACGGCGATGATCCTGGATGAGTTCAGGTCAGCTTCACCTTTATAATAAAGGAGGACAGGAGAGTCATAACAGTTCAGCAATCGTTTTGGATAATCTTTACTGCTGATAAAAAGAGGTTGGATCCTGTGCTTTTCAATAAAATTTATTTCCTGCTCCGCCCCGGAGAAATCCCTGAATGTGGAAATGGCTGCTGCACGAATTGGACCGATCCCTTCGATCTTTTCGAGAAAGGATCGCTTTGCATGAAAAATTTCTTCGGGATCACAATGCTGGAGTAATATCCGGGCCTGTACGGGCCCGATATGAGGCACAAGGGTTAAAGCAACCTGGTAAAGCAACACTGGTTCCATCTCACAAAATCGTATCCCAAATATACTGAAGAGATTGATTTATCGGCTGAGCACTTTCATTTCCGTGCGCCGGTTCAGCGCCCGGCCTTCTTCTGTTTTATTATCGGCTACGGGTTTTGTCTCGCCATAGCCTTTTACAGTAAGCCGGGAAGCGGGGATATTCTTTTTCAACAGCCAATCCACCACGGCTTTCGCCCTGTTGTTACTGAGTAAAAGATTGTCCGCCGGCTTACCCACATTGTCGGTATGCCCGCTGATCTCAATCTTCAATGCCGGGTTTTCCAGCAGCAACTGTACCAGCCTCTCGAGTTCTGATTGTGACCCAGGTTTCAGCTCGTATTTATTGACATCAAAGAAAATATTCTTCAGCACACTGCTGGCATTTACCTCGATGGGCTGTAAGGCAATATTTTTTTCGTAGACAGAATCCGGGGAAAGACCCGCCATCAGGAAATTATCTGAATAAAAAAGATAGCCTTTGCGGTTCACATTGAAAGCATAATCTTTTCCAACCGGCAGCGTGATAAAATAATTTCCCGTTTCATCTGTCTGTACCGCCGAAATGACCTGCTTGCTTTCAAGATCGGTCAGTTCAACCGTAGAAGGGATTCCTTTTAGAGTATTTTTATCCGTTACTACTCCTTTCACCCAAAGTGTTTTGGTAGGACGGAGGTCCTGGCGTAATTCAAAACTGTAGATATCGAGCCCGCCTTTTGAATCACTGCGGTCGCTGGCATAGTAGGCTGTTTTTCCATCAGCAGCAATGAACAGTGTTCCTTCATCGCTCGTGGTGTTCACAGGATAACCCAGGTTCATGGGTTTGGTCCAGCTTCCGTCAGGATTTTTCCTGCTGAAAAAAAGATCATTGGCGCCATAGCCGGGCCATCCATTTGATGTAAAATACAATGTCTGGTTATCTGCATGAATAAAAGGACATTCATCATCCCCGGATGTATTGATACCCGGTCCCAGGTTCTCCGGTTCGCTCCAGCGGCCATTGGCCTGTATATGACATACATAAATATCCCTGCCACCCAAGCCACCAAAACGCTGGCTGGAAAAATATAAGTCTTTCTTATCAGGGGAAAGACAGGGTTGTGAATCCCATTGGTCTGAATTGACCTTTCCACCAAGGTTCACCGCCTTGCTCCAGCCCTGCGGCCCCAGGTAAGAGATATAGAGATCGTAGTTACCAAAACCTTCCGGGCGGTTATTGGCGGTAAAGACCAGCCATTGTCCATCCTGCGAAATATTCTGCGCGGCTTCGCTTTGCGGTGTATTCACGTTTTCTTCCATGGGGATGGCCATTTCCCATTTGCCTTCCTTCAACCGGGTGTAATAAAAATCTTCGTTGATACTTTTTACTCTCCTGGTAAACACCATTTCTTTTCCATCAATGGTCAGGCAGGGAAAATATTCTGATTCTGCCGTATTGATACTGCTGCCCAAATTTTGCGGTGCGAAGACATAATTCTTTACCGGGTTATTTTTTGCATAGCCGATTGCGAATTCGTAAGATCTTTTTCTTTTCTGCGCCGTTTCCAGCGTGGTAGGATTTTTCGGTGGTTTTTTAGCAAATAATTCATTGATGGCATTCAAGGCCTTTTCAAATTCACCCAGCCCGGCCAGGTGAGCGGCATACGTGTATTTATAATCCAGTGTATAAACCGAATCCAGTGCAAATGCTTTTTCAAAGTACAGCGTACTGCTTTTATAGTTTTTAATTTTCCCATAAATACTTCCCAACCCAAGGTAAGCATCCACATAATTCTTGTCGGCTTCGATCGCCTGCAACAAAAGTCCTGCTGCGCTGGCATAGTTCTCATCGATCGCTCTTTCCTGCGCCTGGTTATACAGGGCGATTGCTTTTTTATTTATTTTTTCCGGGTTGTATTGGGAAAATGCCGGGTAAAGCGTACAAAAAAGAATAAGGAAGAAAAAGGATCTTTTCATGGAATTGTATTGCATTGCTGGAACGAAACTACCGGAAATTTAATTTCTTTAAAGAGCCAAATCCTTTGCCAAAGGTTGCTAAGGAACATGAATGTATTTATGGATCTGGAGGCTCAGTTCCCATTGTGGATGGGCTTTGATATAATCAATGATCAGGGGGGTTACCTGCGCTGCTTTATCCCATTCGGGTTGCAGGTAGAGTTTGCAGGAGGTTGCAACCTCGGCTGCATATTTCTCTGCCCAGTCAAAGTCTGACTTGTTGAAGATGACCACTTTTAATTCGTTGGCAAACGGCAATATGCCGGGCAGGGGTGCTTTGAATTTTTTTGGTGATAAACAGATCCAGTCCCATGAACCGCTGAGCGGGTGTGCACCGGAAGTTTCGATATTTGTTTTCAATCCCGCTGCATGCAACGCATCGGTGAGTTCATCGAGGTTATGCATCAACGGCTCGCCGCCAGTAATCACCACAAGTTTTGCCGGCGTTTCAGCAATCTTAAATATTAAATCTTCAATCTTAAATAAAGGATGTTTCTTCTCGTCCCAGCTGTCCTTTACATCACACCAGACACAGCCTACATCACAACCCCCCAGGCGGATAAAATAAGCGGCTTTACCCTGGTGATAACCTTCTCCCTGCAACGTGTAGAAATGTTCCATCACGGGCAGCTTTATCGTTTCTTTCATCACGGCATCCATAATCATCAGTTCTTTTGCTTACAGGATTTGTACGTGTTCTTTATCAATGCAGCAATTGTCATAGGTCCCACACCGCCGGGCACTGGGGTGATCCAGGAACAGCGCGGCGCTACGGTATCGAATGCCACATCGCCGTTGAGCCTGAACCCTGATTTACGACTGCTATCCTTGCTGCGGGTGATACCTACATCAATGATAACCGCTCCTTCTTTTACCATATCAGCGGTAATGAATCCAGGTTTACCCAAAGCTGCTACAAGGATATCAGCCTGCAGGCAAAATTCCCTGATGTTATTTGTTTGAGAGTGGCAGAGCGTAACGGTACAGTTACCGTGGTTACTGTTACCGCTTAATAATATACTCATCGGCCTGCCTACGATATTGCTCCGGCCGACCACAACAGCATGTTTTCCCTTTGTTTCAATTTTGTAATGTTCCAGCAACAGCATGATCCCATGGGGAGTGGCCGGTATAAAACCCGGAATTCCCTGCATCAATTTACCAGCGTTCACCGGGTGAAAACCATCCACATCTTTTTCCGGGTCGATGGCATTGATCACCTGTTCGTCGGAAATATGTTTGGGCAGGGGTAGTTGAACCAGGATCCCATCTACATCCGGGTCATTATTCAATTCCTCTATCTTGTCGAGCAGTTTTATTTCAAAAACATCTTCTTCAAACCGGATCAGGGTGGATTTGCAACCTACTTCTCCGCAGGCTTTCACTTTCGCCGCCACATAGGTTTCGCTGGCCCCGTTATTGCCAACGAGGATTGCTGCCAGGTGGGGAATCTTTTTTCCTTCTGCTGCCCGCTGCGCTACATCGATCTTGAGGTCATCTTTTATCGCTTGTGCGGCAATTTTTCCATCTAAAATTTGCATGGCGCAAAGGTAAGACCGGCAGGTCAATGTTTATTTTGTTACAAGCAGCAATCCTTTGTAACTTTCTGGTAAATTCAATGTGAGGTGTTGGGAAGGTGTTGTTTATCACTCGCTCTTATTTTCATTGGCGGCGTTCTACTACATGCGCAAACGCTGCGCAGTCCTGTTGTAGCTGCTTATACCGGTTTAGGTGCTTATAGCCTGAACCATACAGATGTTTTTTCCTTTGTCTCCAACCAGGCCGCCCTGGCACAACTCAAAAACATTTCCGTAGCGGTGTATGGTGAAAGAAGGTTCCTGCTCAATGAGCTGAACAATTATACCGCCGTGGCGGGTCTGCCGACACATTCCGGGAATTTTGGTCTTCGTGCAGCTTACTCCGGTTTCAATGATTATAATGAAACCCAGCTGGGTCTTGCTTACGGCAGGAAACTCGGGTCAAAGGTCGATATAGGAGCCGGGTTCAATTATCATGGTAGGAGCATCAGTAGTTATGGCAATGCATCGGCGATCAGTTTTGAACTGGGAACGGTATTACATCTCACAGATAAACTACACGCGGGTTTACACGTCAACAATCCTGTTGGAGGAAAATTCGGGAAGGCCGGACAGGAAAAATTATCATCTGTTTATGCTGCCGGGTTGGGTTACGATGCTTCGGAGAAATTTTTAGTCAGCCTGGAAATAGAAAAGGAAGAAGATCAGCCGGTGAATGTGATCGGCGGATTGCAATACAAGTTCATTCCTCAATTACTGGTAAGAGCGGGAATATCTTCTGCTACTTCATCCGCCTGGGCTGGCATCGGGCTTACTTTAAAATCTTTCCGGCTGGATGTGACGACCAGCTTTCACCCCCAACTGGGAATGTCTCCCGGCCTCTTAATTTTATTTGAATTAAATAAGACATCAAAGTGAGAAAGATTCTCGTGATATTGTTTTCCGTGCTGACTATTCACTATTCATCATTCACTAATGCGCAGGAAATCCCTGTGAGCACGGAACAGCAACTCGAGAACCAGGCAGATAGCGACCAGGGGGAGTCAGAAGATGATACTTATTTACACGACCTGGAACATTTCAGAAGAGATCCACTTGATCTGAATACCGCAGATGCAGAGGAGCTCAAACAATTGCGCATCGTAACGGACCTGCAGATCGCCAATCTTATTGCCTACCGTAATTTATTTGGAAAACTGGTCAGCATCTATGAATTACAGGCGGTGCCGGCATGGGATGTAAATACGATCCGCAAATTGCTTCCTTTTGTTACCGCTTCTGCACCGTTAGCCTTGTCAGTGGATACAGGAAAACGTTTCCGCGACGGAGATCATACCTTATTATTACGTGTATCACAGGTACTGGAACGTTCGGCAGGTTTCGATAAGTCAACACCCGGAACAAAATACCTGGGCAGCCCCCAACGAATATTTTTCCGTTACCGGTACAGCTACAAGAACCTGCTTCAGTTTGGGTTGGCAGGGGATAAGGATGCGGGAGAGCAGTTTCTGAAAGGGGTGCAGAACAAGGGGTTTGATTTTTATTCTTTCCATCTTTTTGCACGACGAATCGGGATCATCCAGTCGCTGGCGCTGGGAGATTTCTCGGTGAATATGGGACAGGGGCTGATCCAGTGGCAGGGACTTGCCTTTAAAAAAAGCGTGGATGTGATGGGAGTGAAGCGGCAGTCCGATGTGTTGCGTCCTTATAATTCAGCAGGGGAATTTTATTTTCACCGCGGGGCGGGGGTCACGATCAAAAAAGGAAGGATCGAATCAACCGCATTTATTTCCCTTCGCAAGCTGGGGGGAAATGTTGTTGCCGATACGATGACTAACGAAAGTTTCATTTCTTCTTTTCTCCCATCCGGTTATCACCGCACGGCCAGTGAGAACGCGGACCGTAACAATCTCACGCAAACTGCCTTTGGCGGTAATATTATCTACCGCGGCAAGCGCTGGCATATAGGAATGAATGGGATCTATTACAAATTCTCCTTACCGGTAGAAAAAAGAAATGAACCGTACAACCTGTACGCGATCAGCGGGATGAACTGGTACAACTTCAGTTTCGATTACAGTTATACTTACCACAACCTGCATTTTTTTGGCGAAGCTGCCGCGGATAAAAATTTAAAGAAGGCATTTATCAACGGACTATTGCTGAGTGTTGACCCAAGGGTGGATATATCTTTTGTGCAAAGAACGATCTGCAAAGCTTTCCAATCCATCAACGGGAATGCCTTTACAGAAAATACTTACCCGACCAATGAAACAGGATTTTATGCAGGCCTCGCCCTGCGTCCTGTCACCGGCTGGCGGGTTGAAATGTACGGGGATCTCTATCATTTTCCCTGGCTGAAATACCGGGTGGATGCACCCAGCAGGGGGAAGGATTTTTTAATCCAGCTAACATATACGCCTAACCGGCAGGTGGAAGTTTATTCACGCTACCGCAATGAAACAAAACAATCAAACCAGGCAGACAATACAGCTATTAACAATTTCCTGGCCACCATTCCCAAACAAAGCTGGCGCAACCAGGTCAATTACCGGGTCAACCCGGCGATCACCCTTCGGAACAGGGTGGAGTTAATATGGTATAATAATAAAGCCGGTCCGGACGACCCCCGCCTGAATCCAGGAGTCGGGCAGGCGGTTGGACAGGGTGTGAATAAAGAGCACGGCTTCCTTGGCTTTTTCGACCTGGTCTGCCGTCCAATTCTTTCCCGTTATTCGGGCGTACTCCGGCTCCAGTATTTTGAGACAGACGGGTACAATTCCCGCATTTATGCCTATGAAAATGATGTATTGTACAGTTATTCGATCCCTGCATTTTCCAATAAAGGCTTTCGTTACTACCTGGTAATCAATTATGATCTCAGCAAAAAGGTCTCTATTTGGCTTCGGTTGGCCCAAACAATCTTTCGGGATATGGACAGCATAGGATCGGGGCTTGACGAGATCAGTGGTAAATACCGGACAGAGGTAAAATTGCAGGCCATGATAATATTATAATTATAGCTCTGTTTCAGGCAGTGATACAACTGTTTATAATTTTTTTTGCCCCTTTAACTAATTGTTAAAAAAAACTTTACCTTGCGGCAGCATTTTGAAAGGCATCCGTGTCTTTATATTTATCCTTACCCCTTGAATTTTGACGGTTTTCCCTGATAATCAATGCTTTTAAATTTTAAAAATTAACGTTAACATGAGAAAAATCGCATCACTGTTTACAGTGCTAATGCTGTTTGCTGCATTAGCATTTGGCCAGAACCGGACGATTACCGGTACTGTGACCGACGAAAAGGGCGACGCTTTGCCCGGAGCATCTGTAAGAATTAAAGGAACCCGTACAGGTGTGGCTGCTGATAACAACGGCCAATTTCGTATCCTGGCTAAGACAGGAGACGTTCTGGTAGTTTCTGGCGCAGGCCTCGAAGCTACTGAGGCAACTGTTGGAGCTGGCAGTACGATATCATTACAGGTTAAAAGAACTGTAATTGCCGGTACGGAAGTAGTTGTGACCGCTTTGGGAGTAACCCGCCAGCCAAAAGAGCTGGGTTATTCAGTTTCCAAAGTAAAAGCAACCGAGCTTACCCAAGCGAAAGCAGTTAACCTTCAAAACGGTTTAACTGGTAAAGTTTCGGGTTTGAACGTACAGACAGTAAATAACGGCGTTTTCGGTGACACAAGGATCACACTTCGTGGTATCCGTTCACTGACTGGTAACAACCAGCCGATGCTTATCCTTGATGGTGTTCCCATCTCCCTGAACTACCTGAGTTCGATCAACCCTAACGACATCACTGACGTTACCATTCTGAAATCTGCATCAGCTACAGCTGTGTACGGTCCTGATGGTGCGAACGGCGCCCTGGTAGTTACTACCAAAAAAGGAAGCCGTACAAAACCCAGTGTAAGTGTGGCTCACACAGTACAGGTAGAAAGAGTATCTTATATGCCCGAACTGCAGAATAGCTTTGGTTCTGGTTCTTCAGAAGACCAGTATGGTTATGGTGTTTATGACCCGATCGAAAACCAGTGCTATGGTGACGCGTTCGATGGTTCTATGCGCCAGATTGGCCGTGATGGTCCAAATGGCGAACAATACATTACACCTTATACTGCTCTTCCTAAAGAGAAATTGCGTTTCTGGAATACAGGTATCACTAACCAGACGGACATCTCTTTCTCAACTGGTGATTTTTACCTGAGTGCACAGAACGTTTTGATCCAGGGTATCATGCCGAAAGACGTTAACCGCAGGGTGTCTGTTCACATGTCTGCCAACAAAGAGTATAACAAGTTCAAAGCTGCTTATAGCGTGAACTATACCAAAGGCAACTACGATGTTACTGCCGGTTCTACTTTTGGTAACGGCCGTGACTTCACCGTTTACTGGAACCTGATCAACACTCCTCAGAATATTCCTGTTACCCGTTTCAAAGACTGGAGGAACGATTATTTCTCCAGCCCTGATGGTTATTTCAATGACTACTATTCCAACCCATATTTCATGATCGATAATTTCAGGCAAGTGGGCAGGACAGAAGACCTTTTTGGAAACGTTGAATTGAACTTCAAAGCTACCAACTGGCTGAATCTGACCTACCGCCTGGGTGCAACGATCTCAAATAATGCTACTAAAGCAACTGGTGGTTCATTACAGTATAGCCAGTTCTCAAAAGATCATGGTAAATCTATCGCCCAGTCTGGTGACTTACCAGCACAGGTGATCGATGGTTCTGCCACGTCAAGCCGTTTCAACTCCGAGTTCTTTGCAACAGCAAGAAAGAGCTTTGGTGATTTCAAAACTGATATCTTACTGGGTCAGTCATTCCGTGAGGACAATTCCAAGTCGATCAATGTAGGAAGCAATAACCTGGCATTCCCTGAGTTATTCAACATCATTGGCCGTAAAGGTGAATTGACCACAGCTAACGAAGGTATCGGTAAGAGCCGTCTGGCAAGGTTCTTCGGTAAATTAGGTATCAACTACAATGGTTGGGCTTTTGCTGAAGTTACCGGAAGCTATGATATCAACAGCCGCCTGTTCGACCCGTATGGCAATACCAACGATGCTTTTGATGCGAGCAGCTATTTCTATCCCGGCGTCAGCGTTTCTTTCTTGTTAAGTGAAGCTATTGCTCCGCTGAAAAGCAGCAAAGTGATCTCTTACCTGAAACTTCGTGGTGCTTACTCTAAAACAGGTAACGTAAACATCGGTAACTATGGCCTGGAGAACAGGTATGGTCTCGGTGGTGGTTTCCCTTACGGTTCACTGGTGGGATATACCTCAAACAACCTGTTGTTGTTACCTTCCTACCAGCCTGAGTTCGTAAAGAACAAAGAAGTGGGTATCGAATTGGGCTTGTTGAAAAACAGGATCAATTTCGAAGCTACTTACTATAGCCAGCAGAACACCAACCAGATCGTTGACGTACAGTATTCAGGTGCAACCGGGTTTACCAGTGCAAGGCTGAATGCTGCGGCTTTCGATAACGATGGTCTTGAATTAGACCTGCGTTTGACTCCATTGGTTAAACTGGGTAAAGTTTCTATCGATTTCAAAGCTAACTATACCCGCCAGCAGAACGAGGTTACAAAGATCATCGAAGGTGTTGACCAACTCGGTATCGGAAATGGCAACTATGTAATTGTTGGTAAACCAGCTTATACTTTCCAGCTTACTGATTATGTAAGAGATGACCAGGGTCGTGTGATCGTTAACGCAACAAATGGTCTTCCTACAGTTGATCCTACTATCAAACCTTTTGGCCAGACTCAACCCAAGAACCTGGTTGGTCTTAGCCTGAATGTGAACTGGAAAGATCTTTCTTTCAGTGCAGTTGCTGATTACCGCGGTGGTAACCAAATATATACTGGTGGCCTCGGTACAGGTATGGACTTCTCCGGTGTATCAAAAAGAAGTGGTCAGAATGGCCGGCAACCTTTTATTATGCCTAATTCGTCTTACTTCGACGGAACAAAATATGTGGATAATACGAATATATATATGACTGGTGGTTATAACTTCTGGTCACAGGCAGTAAATACAGCTGCAAATACAAACTACCTGGTTGACGGTTCTTTCTGGAAAATCAGGGAAGTAAGTCTCAGCTATAACGTGCCTTCTAAAATGTTTGGCTTCACGAAAAATGCCATCAAAGGTGTGAGTCTTACGTTGAGCGGAAGAAACCTGTTCATGTTCCTTCCTAAAACCAACGAATGGACTGACCCTGAGTTCTCCAACACACAAGGTAACGCACAAGGCGTGAGTGGACTGGATAACACACCTCCTACAAGGATCTTTGGTGCGAGCATAAACATTCAGTTATAACCAAAAAACTATTAAAGACATGAAACTGAAAAAATTAATATACGGCGTTTCCCTTGCAGCGATTGTTATCGCTGCGGGAAGCAGTTGTAATAAAGCAAAATTCAACATCAATAAGAACCCGAACGATCCTACAGATAGTTCGGTGACTTATGATGTTGTGCTTCCTGCCGCTTTGCATGCTTCAGGAGGTATCATTGCCCGCCAATGGGGTCCTATCCAGAACTGGATGGGCTTCTGGGCAAGGTCCGGTACATATGCTCCGAACGTAATCGAGGAAACCTACCAGATCACTACCACCTTCGGAAATGGTATATGGAACAACTGTTACGATAATAATTACGATTATAATATCGTGCAAGCAAAAGCTCATACCGCAGGCGCTGATTTTTATGAGGGTATTGCCCGCATTATGAAAGCGCAAAACTACCAGATACTGGTGGATGTGTATGGTAACGTGCCTTATACGCAAGCGCTGAAAGGTAGTGGTAACCCCACCCCGGCTTACGATAATGGTCTTGATATTTACAAAGACTTGTTTCGCCAGATCGATACGGGTATCGCGCTGATCAAAAATGCTGTTGTTACTGCTACAGGCGTGAATAAAGATATCTGGAAGAATGATATCATGTTCGGCGATCCTGTGAATGGAGCGATCGGTAATGTAGCTGCCATGAAAACTAAATGGGCTAAGTTCGGCAATACGCTGAAACTGCGTATGCTGATACATGCTTATGCGGTTGCAGGTATTAACAAAACCACAGAGATTGCCGCCATCACCCTTGAAGGAAGCGGATACCTCGGTGCCGGCGAAGATGCGCAGGTTCAGCCTGGGTACAAATCCGATAAACCCAATCCTTTCTTTAACCAGTATAAGTCCAATACAGACGGTTCCCAGACTGCGAATAATGTGTATTACAGGGCTAATAAATGGGGAATCGATTATTACAAAGGTGATGGCGACCCACGAATCAATACAGCTGCATCAAGCTTTGGTGCTGCAAGAGTATATGAAGCAGGATCTGGTGGATTGGTCGGCGTTGCTTATGGCTTACCCCCTATTACGGCCAATGCTTCGACTGTTCTGGCTGGTATCGGGCCTGGTCTATACAAAACGTCCGGCTCTCCCCAATGCATTCTTTCTGCTGCAGAAAGCTTTTTCCTGCAGGCGGAAGCAAGGCAAAGAGGTTTCATTACTTCCGGCCTTTCCGCACAAGCTTTAATGGAGCAAGGAATCGTTGAGAGCTTCAGGTATCACGGTATTTCCAATCCAGCTGGTGCTTTGGCCGGTTATTTATCCTATAATGGTGGTTTCCCCGATGTAGATTACACGGCGCCTCCTCTGGCACCTGGTTATCCTGCCGGTGGTATCGCTACTATTCTTAGTCAAAAATGGTTTGCACTGAATGGTATCGCAACTTTGGAAGTATGGACAGATTACAGAAGGGTGCCGTTTTCTTCCGTATCAACACTTCCAGGTGCTTCAACTACCCATTTTACTTATGGAACAGCCGGTGGATATACTGCAGGACCTACTATTTCAGTGGCTCCACAGAATGTTTCTACCCAGATCCCGGTAAGATATTTGTACCCACAGACAGAGTATAACTATAACGCGGCTAACGTAGGTGCACAAGGAACCATCGATCCGTTCGGCAGCCGGATCTTCTGGGACCTTAACTAAAATGACACTTTAAAAATCAGAAATATGAAAAGAATACTCTTATCGGTCACTTTTTTTGCAGCACTGGCAGTTACATTTACCAGCTGTTTAAAAGATAAAGGCTTTGAAGACGGTACCTACGGTATCAATGACCCGGACACACAACCCCCCGGCGTTGGTTTTCCCTTAGGTGCGAAAGTTAATTTCCTTAACACAGCTGGCGTGAATGTTTCAGCAACAGCACAGGCTGTAAACGGTATAGTGTATGTAAAACTGCTGACTGGAAATCCTGCTGCAACAGATGTGCATGTAACTATCGTTATCAACGACGCATTGAGAACAGCATACAATACAGCTTTCAACCCGGATATCGATCTATTACCGCCTGCTTTATACACCTTGCCGTTGACGATCACTATTCCGGCAGGACAGATGAATGCTGAAGTTCCTGTCACTATTTCCAATACTACAGGTCTTGATCCAAATAAAACCTATGGTATCGGTATTACGATCACTGCTGTAGATGGCGGTTATACCATTGCTGAAAATTTGAAGAATCTCCTGGTTCAGTTCACTGTGAAAAACAAGTATCATGGTGATTATCTTTCCAATGGATACGTTTATCACCCCAGTGCTCCCCGCCCGATCATTGACCTGTTAAAGCCAGGATCAACTTCAGGTGCAAACAGCATCGATATTGACTGGGGAGATTTAGGACCACAAGGTTACCGCAACAGGATCACCATCGACCCTGTTACAAATAACCTTACGATTACTGCTGCTCCCGGTGCTTCTGGCGGTACTTATACGCAAATGAATTCCGGTTTGCCGACCAGTGGACCCGCTTATACGCCACAGTGGGCTGGTTCCGGTCTTTGCAACAACACATATAATCCTACGAATAAAACATTCTATATTCGCGTAGGTTATGTAGGTGGAACTGGCTGGAGAGTAACGGAAGAACATATGGTAAGACAATAATTGTTTTCATATTAATTAAAAAGGGACTGTTTCTTAACAGTCCCTTTTTAATTTGCATACCCTTCTAACCGGGATTTTAGTATTTTTGGTATCCCAATTATTAAAAATGATCAATATGCGAAAGACGTTTGTGACATTTTGCCTGCTCCTGACTATTCATCATATTTCATTTGCACAACAACCTGCAGTTAATAGTGTATCCTTTGGTTCCGGGCAGATGAATCCCCGGATTCCCGACAGCCGGGGATGGACCGATCCAGCCCTCAACCATAACCGCCTCCTCCAGCAAAAGACCTCGGAAGGAGCGTATAAACTGATCGGCCCTTACAAAGTAACAGGAACACAGTTCCTCTATGGCGAGCATCATAAAGCGGATATGTTTGCTACGGAAGCACAAGCCTTTAATATTTTTGTCAGCTATAATACCTATAACCAGGAAGTAGAATTCTATTCCACCTCCAACCCTGACAAAGCGCTGGTAAAAGAACCAGGGGAGGTTGATTCCTTTACGATCCACCAGGATATTGAACTGGAGATCAATAACCCCTTGAAATTTGTGTACGGCAAACATCTCGGCACAAATGACAAATTCTATTACCAGGAGGTTTACAAAGGAGAGCGCTTCAGTTTATACAAAAGGTATAAGTCGGAGTTGGGAATTGTATCCAATAATTATATACAGAATGACCTGCGGCAGTTTGACCTGACCTATGAGTACTATTATACTGACACACAAAAAAAAGGACTTAAAAAACTGAAAGCAAATTACAGCACGGTTATAAAGGAATTCAAGGATGTAACTGATCTTTCTACGTCAATGACCAGTGATGAATTTGATGTGAACAAAGAAGCAGCGTTACGTAAAGCGTTCGAGTACCTGAATAATCGCAAAGGGTTTTAATTTCATTGTAAACCACACGCCATGATCCCAGCTAAATGTTTATTGCCGGCAGGCTTGCTTGCACTACTTGTAAGCACAGCAGTTACTGCCCAGAATCCAGCCGTAGTGGGACTCTCGGCAAACTCCGGCTCCACTTCAGGGCAGCCTGACCGATGGGGCCGTCCTGCACCCGATAGCAGGGGATGGACGGACCCGGCGCTTAACCATAACCGCCTGTTGGTTCAGGATGGGGTATACCAGCAGGTCGGGACCTATAAGGTGAAAGGATCCCAGTATCTTTTTGGTCAAAAACATAAAGGGGATGTCTTTTCTCCTGTCGAGAAAGCCTGGAATATTTTTATCAGTTATAATACTTATAACCAGGAACTGGAATTCTATTCAACTTCCAACCCGGATAAACCATTGGTGAAAGAACCGGGAACCCTGGATTCATTCATCATACATGCTGACATCCCTGCCGGGATACCCGCTAACCTCAAGTTCGTTTACGGATCGGTATTGGGTGCGAAAGAAAAATTTTATTATCAGGAGATATTTGCTGCCAGCCGGTTCAGTGTTTATAAGAGATATAAGTCAGACTTGGGCTATATTTCAAGCAACTATGCAGAGGCTGACCTCCGCCAGTTCGACCTTGAATATGAATACTATTATACCGACGCGAAAACAAAAGGAGTAAAAAAGATCAAGGCGAATGCAGCAGCTGTTATTAAACAATTCGAGGACATAAAAGATCTTTCGGTCGCCATGAACAACGAAGCGTTTACTGCCAACCAGGAAGATGCTATGCGCAGGGCTTTTGAATACCTCAATAAATAAATTACAACCCTTATTATGAACGATCAGGAAAATGCTCCCAACCAGCTTAATATAGAGATTTCCGAGGAAGTAGCAGAAGGAACCTATGCCAATCTTGCCATCATCACGCATTCTCATGCAGAATTCGTTATCGATTTTGTCAATGTGATGCCCGGCACTCCCAAGAGTAAAGTGAAATCAAGGATCATCCTTACCCCGCAGCACGCCAAGCGCTTTATGAAAGCCATCACTGAGAATATTCTGAAGTATGAATCTGTGAACGGCCCGATCAAAGATCTCGAGGAGATACAATTGCCGATGAATTTCGGAGGGCCAACTGCACAAGCGTAGAAAGTCGGGAGTCAGGAGTCTTTAGTCGGGAGAAAGTAATATTCGGGTTGATTTATTATGTGAATTTATCGGGATTATTGATCATGAACCAGATCAATTTTCCTACTTCATCATTCTTTGCACTCAATTTTGTGTACTCTTCCGTGGAAATGTATTTACAGTCATGTGAAAAATCAAGCCAAACCTGGGTTTCAGCATTTTCTGATTCCGAGTCATTTAGTTTACTTATGAAATAATCTTTATATCTTCTTCTCCTGTATGCCTCAACAAGATTTGTGCAGACAGAGCGTGATGATCGCCTAACCTGGTCAATTAACGAATATCGCTCTTCGGTTGGGACGGTTTTAGAAACATTATATATTTCCATAGCCAATTCATAACTCTTTTTGAAAGCCAGCAGATCTTTATAATGACCCATCTTAAAGAATTTAGTGATGAATAAATTCAACTATTTTCCTGGCTCCTGACTCCCGACTTCTATCTCCTGACTCAAAGAAGTCCTTCATCCGCAAAGCTATAATACCCATCCCCGCTTACAATGATATGGTCGAGGACAGTGATATCGAAGAAGCGGGCGGCTTCCTTTATTTTAATGGTTAATTGTTCATCGGCGCGACTGGGTTTCAGGCTGCCGGATGGATGGTTGTGGCAGAGAATAAGGTTTACCGCATCTTCTTCCAATGCCTTGCGGAGTATGATCCTTGGATCGGCAACCGTACCGGTGATACCACCCTCGCTTACAATCTCGAAATGATTGATCTTGTTGGCCCGGTTCAGGAAAAGCACGGCAAATACTTCATGGCGGTGATCCTTTAGTTTTGTCTGCAGGTAAAGGGCAATATCGGCGCTGGAGCTCACTGCGGTCTTTTCCAATGGTAAGGCAGATTGTCTTCTTCTCCCCAATTCAAGGGCCGCGGCTATGCCAATGGCTTTTGCCTCCCCGATTCCTTTGATTTTCATGAGGTCTTTGACCGATAAACGACCCAGTTCCGCAAGGCTATCCTTCCCCAGTTTCAGCACCTCTTTTGCCAGGTCCACAGCCGTTTTATCCCTGCTTCCATGATGGATCAAAATGGCCAGCAATTCTGAGTCGCTGAGATTTTCTGCACCATGGAGTAGTAACTTTTCCCTTGGGCGGTCGTCTTTTGCCCACTCTTTAATTGAGTACTTGTGCTCTTGCATACGACAAGTTCAGCTAATATTTTTATCTCATCAATACCACGTTAGTGGTAGCGAACAGGCCACCAGCAACAACCTTTGAAAACCCTAAAATCTGGTACAAATGAAAACCAAAACCTTTACCCCAATGGGATCCCTGCACCCGATCCTTTTCTTTGCCGGTGTATATGTAGTAGCCCTGTTCTTCTCCATATTTATTTGTTCCTCCCTGTTTTACAGCTGTAATGCGAGTCCTGCCAGGATCAGCAATGAAAGCCTGGCCCCGGTAGAGAAAGCCCCGGTTGCCACGGTCGCTGTTCCCCCCGGAACGGTAGCCGCAAGATAGGAAGCTGTTTCGGGTCAAAATTTTCGTAGTTGCTGTGGCGATTGGGTTGATAGTAATATCTTCGCCGCTCCAAAGGAGTACCTAAGGAACACATTTTTAAGCTATGCAAACTGCGAAAATCTTCTCCGGGACCGGCTCACAACAGCTGGCCGAACAGATCTGCTTAAGATATGGAACCAAGCTGGGAAGGGTCAATATCCAGCGGTTCAGCGACGGTGAAATAAGCCCTATTTTCCTGGAAAGCGTCAGGGGCGACTATGTCTTTCTCATTCAAAGCACATTTTCTCCTGCAGATAACCTGATGGAGTTGCTCCTCATGATCGATGCAGCCCGCAGAGCTTCTGCCCATAAAGTGATCGCTGTGATCCCCTACTATGGCTATGCCCGCCAGGACCGTAAAGACCGTCCCCGGGTGGCAATTGGAAGTAAACTGGTAGCCAATATGTTAGTGGCGGCAGGGGCCGACAGGGTGATCACGATGGACCTTCATGCCCCCCAGATCCAGGGTTATTTTGATATACCCGTGGATCATCTTGACAGTCATGCCGTTTTTATCCCTTATATAGAGAATCTGCGCCTGGAAAGCCTTACCTTTGCGGCCCCTGACGTAGGAGCAACAAACCGGATCAGGGAAATTGCCAGCTATTTTAATGCTGAAATGGTGATCTGCGACAAGCACAGGAAAAGGGCCAACGAGATCGCCAGCATGGTAGTGATAGGGGATGTGACGGATAGGGATGTTGTCATCATTGATGACATCTGTGATACCGGCGGAACCCTGGCAAAAAGTGCAGGTCTTTTAAAAGAAAAAGGGGCAAGAAGTGTAAGGGCGCTGATCACACACCCGGTACTGAGCGGGAAAGCCTACGAGAATATCGAGAACAGTGTACTGGAAGAACTGATCGTATGCGATACGATACCGGTAAAAAAGGAAAGTTCGAAGATCAAAGTACTGAGTGTGGCCGAGCTTTTTGCAGTAGCGATCAGGAACGCGTATGAGAACAAGAGCATTACCAGCCTGTTTATTCATTCGCAACGAAGAGACAAATAAGTTTGAGGTTTGTTCCCTCGGGAAAGTTTAATGTTTGACGTTAAACGCAACCTTAAACCTGAAACATTTAAACTTTAAACATCTATAAAATGAAATCAATTACGATCGAAGGTCAACTGAGGACCGGATTCGGGAAAACAGCCACCCGACAGCTCCGCTCTCAGGAACTGGTGCCCGGTGTAATTTATGGCGGCTCACAGGAGATTAGTTTCCATGCTCCTGCTGCAGCTTTCAAAAAATTAGTCTACACACCAAGTTTCCAGATAGCAGAAGTAGTATTAGAAGGTAAGACTTACAGGACCATCCTGAAGGACCTCCAGTTTGATAAAGTGGACGATAAGCTGATCCATATCGACCTGCTGGAACTGGTAGAGGACAAAAAAGTTATTGCTGAGATCCCGCTGAAATTCGTCGGGGTTTCCAAAGGAGTAAAAGATGGGGGTAAGCTGATTACCAAGATGAAATCACTGAAAGTAAAAACATTGCCCAAATACCTGAAAGAGCAGATCGAGGTCAACATCGATGACCTGGACCTCAACGGAAATATCAGGGTAGAAGATGTGAAAGTTGATAACTATGAGATACTCAACTCGCCCCGTATCCCGATCGCTTCCGTGGTATTGACCAGGCAGCTGAAACAGGATGAGGCTACCACACCTGCTGCCGGCGTTGCACCTGCCGCCGCCGCCGCACCTGCTGCCGGCGCTGCCGCACCCGCCGCTGCCGCCCCTGCGAAAGGCAAGAAATAATATATTAAACCAGGATATTCAAACCCGTCCCGATAGCTATCGGGACGGGTTTTTAAATTAGTAAACCCGATATTTGGCTAGAATAAACAGGCGCATGAAATTTTTGATCGTTGGTTTGGGAAATACGGGAAATGAATATGCCCACAGCAGGCACAATATCGGCTTTGATGTGGTAAATGCATTTGTCCAGCAGCACGAAGGCAGCTTAAGCGTAGAAAGACTGGCCTACATGGCAACGATCAAATGGAAAGGAAAGACCCTTGTCTGTATTTGTCCCACCACTTTTATGAACCTGAGCGGGAAAGCGGTAAAGTACTGGATGGATAAGGAAAAGATCGCCCTGGCGAATATACTGGTCATCCTTGATGACCTGGCCCTTCCCCTGAGCAAACTCCGGTTAAGACCCACCGGGAGTGATGCCGGTCACAATGGTTTAAAAAGTCTGCAGGATGTTTTGGGAACAAAAGATTACCCCCGTCTCCGCTTTGGTATAGGTAATGATTATCCCAAAGGCCAGCAGTCGGATTTTGTGTTGGGGAAATGGAGAAAGGAAGAAGAACCCCTGGTCAAACTCAAGATCAGCAAGTCGGTGGAAACGATTGAAACCTTTGCAGTACAAGGCATTACAGCTGCTATGAACCAGGTAAATAATCAGGAATATTCACTATGATTAATGAGATTGATTACTTACTTTAGCAGCCCGACATTCCCGGATGCACCGGGATTTAAAATCCAATTGACATATTGATGGCCTGAATATATGGGATGAACAGTCCATTCGTGTATCCGATGTATTTATTAAAAACACCACTTTCTGTTTATGAAAATTTTCTGTGTTGGCCGTAATTATGCAGCACATGCTGAAGAGTTAGGCAACGAGGTCCCCGACGAACCGGTCATTTTTATGAAGCCCAAAAGCGCCTTGCTCCAGCCGCATACGCCTTTCTATTACCCCGAATTTACCAATGAACTGCACTACGAATGTGAACTGGTGCTCCGTATCAGCAAAAATGGTAAATATATCCAGGAAAAATTTGCGAATAAATATTATGATGCCATCACGGCAGGGATCGATTTTACGGCAAGAGATATACAGAATGAACTAAAAGAAAAGGGATTGCCCTGGGAAAAAGCCAAAGCATGGGATAATTCAGCGGTGATCGGGAAATGGACCCCTTTTACGAGTATAAAAAATAAAAAAGACATTAATTTCTGCCTCTACAAGAACAAGGAGCTGGTACAACAGGGGAACTCATCCGATATGATCCACCAGTTTGACAGCATCGTTGCTTATATCTCGAATTATTTTTCCGTGAATATCGGGGATGTGATCTTTACCGGTACGCCTGCGGGTGTAGGTGAAGCGGTAGTGGGAGATGAGCTTGAAGCATTCATCGAAGATGACAGCATGTTTACACTGGAAGTAAAATAATCAAACGATCTATTCGAATCAGAACAAAAACCAACTGTAAAAAGCCATTTGCCGCAAGCGGGTGGCTTTTCTTTTACAGGGAAGGGCTTTCCCTTAAATTTGCTGCTTACATTGCCTGCTTTACATGATTGATACTTCCATATTGCTCCGGGCCTACCGTTTAATGTGCCAGGTGAAAGCAATGGCCGAAACCTACGAGGCCAACCGTTCCATTTGTAAATATGTACATTCTACTTCACGAGGTCATGAAGCGATTCAGCTGGCCACCGCTTTCCAGTTGCAACCGCAGGATTTCGTCAGTCCTTATTACCGGGATGAAAGTCTAATAGCCGGTCTTGGATTTACACCCTATGAGCAAATGTTGCAGTTACTGGCTAAAGGAAATGATATTTTCACGGGAGGAAGGGAATATTATTCTCACCCGAATTACCGGGGAAATGATAAACCCACCATGATCCACCAGAGCAGCGCCACGGGTATGCAGGCGATACCGACTACAGGTATTGCACAAGGCATCCAATACCTGGAAAAATATCAACCGGAGAAATTAAAGAAAGGAGCAAAGGGCGAATTGCCCCTGGTGATCTGCTCACTTGGGGACGCCAGTATTACAGAAGGCGAAGTAAGTGAAGCGCTCCAGTTTGCCGTGCTCAAACAATTACCTATTATATATCTCGTACAGGATAATAACTGGGGGATCAGTGTGACCGCTGAGGAAGCAAGAGCCATGAATGCATTTGAATTTGCCGCAGGCTTTAAGGGAATGAACAGGGTGCAGGTGGATGGAAGCGATATGGAAGCTTCTTATTCCGTGATGAAAGAAGTAGTGGAATTTGTACGCAAAGAAAGAAAACCTTACCTCGTGCATGCACAGGTGCCTTTGCTTGGGCATCATACCAGCGGGGTGCGCAAAGAATTCTATAGAACGGATGAAGACTGGGCTAAACACCTGCAAAATGATCCCAATCCCAAACTGAGGAAAAGACTGCTGGAAATATCCATACCCGAAAATGATATTGGGCAAATAGAAAAAGAATCAGCCGAAAAGATCGCGGAAGATTTTGCAAAAGCAGTTGCTTCACCAGAACCTGACCCCACGACGATTGAGGAACATGTTTTTGTACCGACATCAATTACAGCCGAAAAAGGAGAAAGAACTCCTGTGGGAGCTGAGAAAGTGATCATGGTGGATGCAGCATTGTTCGCTATCCGCGAGATCATGGAACAACATCCTGAAGCAATATTGTACGGACAGGATGTAGGAAAAAGACTGGGAGGAGTTTTCCGCGAAGCGGCTACCCTGGCAGAACAGTTTGGTGAACACCGTGTCTTCAATACAGCGATACAGGAGGCTTATGTGGTCGGCTCAACGATCGGGATGAGTGCGGTTGGTCTTAAACCCATCGTGGAAGTGCAATTCGGCGATTATATCTACCCTGGCTTTAACCAGCTGGTGACAGAAGTCTCCAAAAGCTGTTACCTGAGCTGTGGAAAATTCCCTGTATCCATGATCCTGCGGGTTCCCGTTGGCGCTTATGGTGGTGGCGGACCTTATCATAGCGGGTGCGTGGAAACCACCGTGCTTTCCATTAAAGGATTGAAAGTAGCTTACCCTTCTAATGCAGCCGATATGAAAGGCCTGATGAAGGCCGCCTATTACGATCCCAATCCCGTAGTAATGCTGGAGCATAAAGGACTTTACTGGAGCAAGGTCCCGGGAACAGAAGAAGCCAAAACACCCGAACCTTCCAAAGATTATATCCTTCCTTTTGGAAAGGCCAATATCGTTGTGCAGGCAGCAAAAGATAAAACTGGCAACGGCGAAAGCTGCGTGGTGATCACGTATGGGATGGGTGTGTATTGGGCGAAAGCCGCAGCTAAGAATTTTGATAGCCAGATTGAGATCATTGACCTGAGGACATTGTATCCATTGGATGAAGAATTGGTCTTTGAAAGAGTAAAACTCCACGGAAAATGCCTGGTACTTACAGAAGAGCAGCAGAATAATTCCTTTGCGGAAGCTTTAGCCGGGAGGATATCAAAAAACTGTTTCCAGTCACTCGATGCACCGGTAGAAGTGTTGGGCGCATTGAATCTGCCGGCCGTTCCAATGAATATGGGGCTGGAACAGGCGATGCTGCCGGATGCAGAGAAAGTAATTACACTCCTGCAACAGATATTAAATTCCTAATAAAGATTATATGAAAATCACTAGCCCAGGACTTAAGTCCGGGGCTAGTGAAAAAAATTGAAATACCTGAGGAAAGGACCAGAGCCCCCTAGGGCGAAATGTTTAATTGATTTACATGCCGCTCCTACGGAGCTTTGAATAATTCTTCCTATTGATCCTATTAACATTGCGCCCCTCCGGGGCTGAAATAAATGTGCAATGAAAATCACTAGCCCCGGACTTAAGTCCGGGGCTAGTGAAAAAAATTCAAAATACCTGGGGGAGCCCAGCGCCCCATAGGGGCGAAATATTTTTTATTGATTTACATATAGCTCCTACGGAGCTTTGAATAATTATGCTTCTTATTCTAGTGACATTGCGCCCCTCCGGGGCTGAAATAAATGTGCAATGAAAATCACTAGCCCCGGACTTAAGTCCGGGGCTAGTGAAAAAAATTCAAAATACCTGGGGGAGCCCAGCGCCCCATCGGGGCTAGTGAGAAAATAATATACTCCGTTATTTTTTTAAATCCAGCTTTATCTGCAATTCCTCAAACTGCTTCTCATCGATCGATGCCGGCGCATCCAGCATTACATCCCTGCCGGCATTGTTTTTCGGGAAAGCGATAAAATCGCGGATGCTTTCGCTGCCGCCGAGGATGGCGCATAAGCGGTCGAAACCAAAAGCGATGCCGCCATGAGGTGGGGCGCCATATTCAAAAGAGCCAAGCAGGAATCCAAACTTGTGCAATTGTTCTTCCTTGTTCATACCTAGTGCGGCAAACATTTTTTCCTGCAATTCCCGCTGGAATATTCTTATGGATCCGCCACCGATCTCGTTCCCGTTCAATACCATATCGTAGGCATTGGCCTTGATACTGGCATAAGGATGTTTGAGGTATTCCGCCGCATTCTCAATAACAGGATTGTTATTGATCATCGTTTCGATCTGGGATGGTTTCGGTGAAGTAAACGGATGGTGACGGGCTACCCAGCGGTTGCCTTCTTCATCATATTCGAATAAAGGGAAATCCAGTACCCACAAAAATTTGAACTCGTTGTCTTTTCTCAGGTCAAGCCGGGTAGCCATTTCCATACGGAGATCACTGATGGCTTTTCTTGTCCTTTCTTCTGCGCCGGCAAGTACCAGGATAAGATCGCCTGCTTTTGCGTTAGCGGCTTCAGCAATGGCTTTTAGTTTCTCTTCATTGTAGAATTTATCGACACTGCTTTTATAAGTTCCGTCTGCATTTACTTTAATAAACACCAGCCCTTTCATCCCGATCTGCGGACGCCTTACCCACTCGGTTAGTTCATCGGTTTGTTTGCGGCTGTATTCGCTGCAACCGGGAATGGCAATAGCCAAAACAGTTTCTGCTTTCTCGAAGGGGCCCCCCACCCCCCAAAGGGGGGATTCGGAACCTGTTCCACCTAATGGGCTTTCTTGATTGGGATATGTATGTTTTGCAAAATTCAGGTTGGCAATTTGCATCGCGAAGCGGATATCCGGCTTGTCATTACCATAATTCCACATCGCATCTTCCCAGGTCATCCGTTGGATAGATTCTGTGTATTCGATCCCTCTTACTTCTTTGAAAATGGACCTGATCATCCCTTCAAACATGTTGAGAATATCTTCCTGTTCCACAAACGCCATCTCGCAGTCGATCTGTGTGAATTCCGGCTGACGGTCGGCCCGAAGGTCCTCATCCCGGAAGCATTTTACTATTTGATAGTAGCGGTCATAACCACTCACCATCAGTAACTGTTTAAATGTCTGTGGTGATTGCGGCAAAGCATAGAACTGACCGGGGTTCATCCGCGAGGGGACGACAAAATCCCTGGCACCTTCGGGCGTTGATTTGATCAGGAAAGGGGTTTCAATATCCATAAAACCCTGCTGGTGCAAATAATTCCTGGCAGCCCTGCTCACCGCATACCGCAGTTCAATATTTTTCTTCACTGCATTACGGCGGAGATCAAGAAAACGGTATTTCATCCGCAGGTCATCCCCGCCATCCGTTTTGTCTTCGATGGTGAAGGGTGGCGTGACTGACCTATTCAATATCTTAAAACTACTCACAACAATCTCGATATCACCGGTCGGTATATTGAGGTTCTTATTGCTTCTTTCGTTTATGGTTCCTGTAGCCTGGAGGACAAATTCACGTCCAAGCGGGTTTTCTTCCAGTTCTTTGTTCAGCTCCTCGCCAAACAACAATTGAGTGATCCCATAACGGTCACGAAGGTCTACAAAAGTGATGGCACCGAATTTCCGGACGGTCTGCACCCAGCCGGCAAGGGTTGCCTGGTTGTTTTTGTCGCTTAATCTTAATTCGCCACAGGTGTGAGTCCGGTACATAAATTCTTCCTTTTCTGAGGCGCAAAGATAACAAGGCAGGGGCTATTTTCAGGGAATTGCGTTTGTTTTAAAGATGCCGCTTATATTCGTAATAAGCTTTACCGATGCCACCAGATACCAGCTACATACCCGGGGTGACAGTCCCGCCAGCTCCGCTAGATACGCTGATCGATACTACACGATTCGCAACAGAAGCAATGCTGCGTCATATTGATTCCCTGGGCGAAGCATATTTGCGAAGTAAGGAAAATGAGGGGCCGCATTATCTTTTCCCTGAATGGCAAATGTTTCTTTTTGTTCTGGCGGTGGTTGTATTGTCCGCCTATTTTTATATCATCAAACCTTCTCTTACCGGTAAGAGAAGGGGAAAATATGTTTATAAACCCGGATCGCTCAACCGGGCCGTTGTGGATATCCAGTATGATCATTGGCTGAATAAATACAACCCCTATTATGGATCATTACCGGGAGACCTGAAAAAAATATTCCTTCAACGGACAAAAGATTTTCTGCAGTCCAAGGAGTTCAGGTTCCATGCTATGGTGGAAGAAGAATATATACCGGTATTGATCAGCGGAGCCGCAGTACAGATGACATTTGGTTTAAAGAACTACCTGATGGATTATTTCCCTGTCATCCATATTGTCCGCAAGGAGTATACATTAAATGTCGATAAAGAAACTTATTATGGTCATGTCAGCAGGAACGGTATTTATATTTCCTGGGAACATTTCCTGGAAGGCTACCGAAATTATGGCGATTCGATCAATGTAGGTTTGCATGAAATGGCCCATGCCGTTTCCTTTGATGTTTTTTTGGGTCAGCAGGATCACCATGACCGGACTTTCAGGCAGCGATTGGAGGATTTCAGGGAGGATGGCATTCCTGTTTTCAGGGCCATGCGCCAGGGCGCCAGCCATTTACTCGATGAGTATGGAGCTACCAATTTCGATGAATTCTGGGCAGTCTGCGTAGAGACCTTTTTCGAGAACCCGGACGAGTTTAGCCGCCTGATACCGGGACTTTATATCTCCATTTGCGGGGTTTTGAACCAGGATCCACTTATTTCCGGAAAAATTATTGATGAAAAAGCCGCAGGGCTTGCAAATTAGGACTTGCCTGATTATATTTATAGACGAACCCGAACCCTGTGTACTGAAAAACCATTTAAAATCCAAGCTATGATCACCATTGCCCTCATCTGCCTGCTTCGCCGTCATTTTCTCCAGGCGAAGAAAAAGCAACAACTTATTATTACAACGTAACTGACCGGTTCAGCTTAAGTTCCCTTGGTCGCTGTACTGCATAATAGTAGAGCAGGATCAGTGCGCCTGTAACGAAAGGGATCAATGCCATGTGTTTACCGGTAAAGTTCTTCCAAACGATCTCTTCATCAAATCCGGCAAACTCGCTGATCATCCAGTATGCATTGGCCGTGATCCAGAATACAATAGCCAGGTTATGTGCCCATTCGGACTTTATAAACCGGTTCTTCCAGGCTATCCATATTGCGACAGACAAGGTGGGTACGATCATAAGTATACCAAGTTCTTTCCAGATCATGCACCAGCTGATATCTTTCATCAGCCAGAAGGCGATATGCATATTTTCCATCCGGCGAAATTTGGCAGGGATGGTGTAAACCGATTCGTTGGATTGATTCATAGTTGGCCAGGTTGGTTTGGAACCGATAAAAATAATAATTCGTTGCTCTTAAAGAATATTTCTGGAAAGTATTTTCTGGAAACGTGTAATATCAATTTCCGCATTAAGTGTTTTACCGTAGCAAATATGATCGGCCAGCTGCTTTGCAAAGAAGGGAGCCAGTGAGCAACCCTTGGTTCCCATACCGTTTAATATGCCAAGCTTTGGATAAAGGGGATGAAAGCCAACGAAAGGTCTTCTTTCCAGTGTGGCGGGACGGATACCGGCAAGATGATCCTGGATACGAAAGGGCATTTTTAGCCATTGGTTTAATACGGCTTTCGTTTTTTCCCTGAATTCGATGGTAGGACCAGGGTCCGCAAAATCCCAGTCATAACTTGAACCTACCCACCAGTAACCTGGCTCGGCCAGTGGCACCAGCATGATCCCTTTTTTGTAAATATGACCGGAAGCAAGACCCGGGATCTCTGCGACCAGTAATTCACCTTTGTTGGGAGCAAATGGCAGTAAACTGAAATAAGGATTATTGGCACTGGCTACACCGTCACAAAAAATGATCTTCGCAGCCGTAATGTCTTTATAGTGGATCTTATCCGCGGTCATCTTTATCTGTTCAATTTCGAATTCTTCTTCCAGCATCAAACCTTTTTCTTTTAAATGCTGTCTCCATGCCGGCAAAAGTGTTTCCAGGTCTACTGTATAAACCGGTTTTATTTCCCCGCAGCCAAATTCATAATTAAAAAGATCGTGGAAACTGTCTTGCCCGGGCGGATCATACACGTATTCTCCTTTCTCTTTTACGCGTTGCATAAAACTCAGGCGCATCTGCGGGTTGGGAAAAAAATCAATGATATCTTTCCGGGAAATGGCTTCAATGACAAGCAGGTTGCCGATCTCGGTATAAGCTTCGCGGGCAAAGGGCATTATTTCTTCTGCCATCCAGGCGGTAACATGCCGCCTGCCCGTAACAGGATTGATGATACCGGCGGCTATTTTGGAGGATGAACCAGGTGAATTATCGTCAATGACGAGAAAACTCTGCTCTTCTTTTTCCAGGAAATAGCTGAGCCAGGTTCCACTAATGCCTTGCCCAATAATCAGGTAATCGATCAGCATGGGCAAATGTAAGACCTCACCCTCTAACTCCCTCTCCAAAGGAGAGGGAGGACTAATTATTCAACGTTGATCCGGATACCTTCACTATGCGAAGTAAATTCAGGAGCATACATGCACTGTATAGTGGTGATACCATTGCTGAAATTACCGGAATGGGTAACAAACAAAGGATATTCGAACACATAAGTACCTTTCCTCAGGTAATTAAAGAAGAAATTGGTGCTGGCGTCCTTGGTGCTTTCATAATAGCCTAGCCCACCCTGGTATTTATAACTGCTTAATACATTCACTGGTTCCAATGCAGAGGCCCGCATATCTTTCATGTGTACGTATTCCATATCCCGGTCAACCCGGAGTTCCACCCTGACTTTTATCTTGTCACCCACTTTCAGTACATCACCATCTTTCACCGGGGTGATCACGGGTCCGCGGTCGGTGTTTTTCTCCACGAATAGTTTCTTCACCAGGTTGAGTGGGGTAGAAGCTGTGGTGATCTTATCGAGGTCCTCAAAATATTGCCAGTATACAGCACCCCAGGTCGCGGCCTCCCCACCCCCCAAAGGGGGGATTTGTGAAGATCCAACGATAACGGTTATTTTGCCCATTTGAGGTGTTACTTTGTTTCCTTCAATGGTCTTCTTAAAATATCCTGTACCAGCTTCCTGTTTGTTATCTGTTGATCTTACAGTCGTGTTGCCTAACTTAATTTCAACCGTTGGTTCACTGCTCAGCCAGTCGGTTCCCTGGAGCAACAAGGCATAGCAGGCTTCTGCGGTGGCCTTAGTGGTCTTCCAGCTATTCGTTTGCTTGTTCTTCAATAACCAGGTCCTCAAATCGTCCACCGTTTTTGTGTCTTTACCCACTTCCTGGAAGGCTTCGATCAGTAATGAATGTGTTTCAATCGGTGCCTCATACCAGAACCAGCCGCTGCGCTGGTCTTTCCAGTACATGCCCAGTTCCTCATTCATGATCGAAGTTTCTTTGAGCGATTTCAATATTGCAGCAGGTGTTTTTGTATCGCCGGTCCTGTTCAACGCCAGGGCGATCATGCCCTGCATGTACTTGCTTTGTTTCACCCAGTATTGCTGTGCCTGCTGGTTATAATAATTATAAGCGGGTTGAGAAGCAGCATCGATCTTGTAGTCCGGGAAAAAACTTCTCATGTATAGATATTGTATCTGGATATACCCGATATTCTGCTGTTTCAGGTTCACTTTATATTTCACCAGGTAATCGTAATCTTCTTTGATCTTCCTGTCGAGATAAGGAATGGCAGCATTCAATATCGCTTTCAGTTTATTTTCTTGTCCTGCTGCTATCCCGTTCAGTTTTTTGAGGTGTCCGATACCGGTGGTGATATACTGGGTCATATACCTGTCGTCAGGTCCGCCCGTGAACCACACAAATCCACCATTGCTGCTCTGAAGCTGTTTCAGTTTGTCATAAGAACTGTTCAGCTGCTCACTCATTTTAATCATATCAAAAAGCAGGGCGATATTTCTTTTCTGTTCAGCTTCATTCTTTGCCTGCAATACCCAGGGGGTTTCTTCCAGCAGTATGGCTTTCAATTCCTGGTTCTTCTGAAGATTGCTCATCAAGGCCGCTGTATCTTTTATTTTCCATTGTTCAAATACCTTTTTGATCCGGGGAGATGAATTGGAAATAAAAGAAGCCAGTGAATTCGCATAATACCTGTTCCATGTTTGCTCTGCGCATTCATAAGGATATTCCATCAGGTAGGGCAGGGCCTGTACAGCATACCAGGAAGGATTGGATGTGTATTCCAGTGTGAGCGCATAATGCTGCAGGGTCTCGCTTTGTCCGCTACCGAGTAATTTCGAAAAACTGAATTCTTTAGTACCAGTACCTCTCATTGGTAAAGGCATTGTTTCCGTTACCAGCATCCGGTTCGTAAGTACAGGGAGTGCATTCTCTTCGCCATCGCTGTAGTTGCCAGCTTTGGCCACGATCCTCCAGACAAGTGCCTTATTAAACAGGTAAGGAACTTCTATAGGGAATTTGACTGATTCGCTCTGACCGGCCGCCACGGTGAAATACTGGTTGGGTACTATATTCCGGAATAGACCATCTACCCGCTCATTGGTAGCTGCATCAAAGAGCTGGAATTCGGCCGTACCGGTTAATTCCTTAGCACTCAGGTTGACGATCTTGGAACTGAATTCCATTTTATCACCTTCGCGAAGAAACCTGGGTGCATTGGGCTGCACCATTAAGTCTTTTTGCGTAACAATTTCTTTGGTACTGCTGCCAAATGCTCCATCTTTCGTATGTGCCAGCGCCATGAATTTCCATTTAGTCAGCGCTTCCGGCAAGGTGAACGTGAATTCAATGGCTCCTGTACTATCTGTTCGCAGTTCCGGGAAGAAGAAAGCCGTCTCGTTAAAGTTTTTACGGATCTTTACATCACCGGATTCTTTTCCGGCTTGTTCTTCGTTGGGGTTGGGGCCAGTGGCAACGCTGTCTGCAGCTGCTCCACCATCTTTTTTATTGTCATTGCTACTTTCTTGTACACCATTCGCTTGTTCCTGTTCGCCTCCTTCCTTTTGGGTGGGTGCAGTCAATCGCATCTTTGCAGTTTTTAGGTCGTAAACTCCATTTCCATAAGTTTCATATTCATCAAAGAATAAATGGTCATAACGTTTATCCAGGCTCTTGTACTCGTTCTCGCTGACAGAACGCTGGTAGGAAGCGATCTGTGTGAAATTATGCGAGCCGCTCCAATTACGGCTATTGTAATAAGAAGGCCAGATATAAGGCTGGCTCCATCCATGGGGGTAGAACTGGTCCAGCGAAGCATCATACATGCTGGCCAGCATTTCCGCGGCCACTTTCTCATTCTTATAACCAGTGATACGAAGTTTCCATTTTTCTTCGCTGCCCGGTAATGTTTTATCCCGGAAACTCATGTATTCGACCGTCAATTCCTTATTTGTCCAGGGCACGCTGATCGTGTGATTCGACTGGTAAAAACGGTTATGCTTGATGAAGATCCAGCCTACACCATAACCACCACGGTCAGATTCAGCGGCCGGAAAACTGAAGATCTGTTTTTGATTGTTCAGTTTTAGAAAGGAAAAGTTGCTTGTTGTTGGTTGCTGGTTCTTATTTCTATCAATTTGGTGAACAACAAATAAATTATCAGCACTCGTTCCCAATTCTATTTTAGCGGTCTGGCCGGGTTCGACAGTTGTTACTGCATTGCCATTCCAGAGATAAGCGGGGTGGTTTACCTGGTTGCTTTTTTCATCATAGAGTTCAATATACTTTACATCTTTTACTTCCTGCCCGCTCTTATCTTTTGTAGTGATCTCGACTATGTAAAATCCTGGGCTGTATTTCCCACTCCCCACCCGCCACTCGCCACTTGCGACAGCCAAATCGCTTTTTTCTGATATAACAGCAGCTTTCTCCCAGCTTTTATAATCAGCTTCGTTGTCGTATTCATCATAGGGAAAATTCTTAATATACTCTTCCTTGGTCATCACAAACTGGTCGGGTCTTTCCCAATACCTTTCCCGGATAAGTCTTTTTTCTTCTTTGAGTTTGGTAAAAACCACTTTCAAGGTTGCGGGCTCAAACTCACCATTCATGTTCTGGGTAAGGATTGAAATGGTTTTCAGGCTATCTACCGGGAGTATAGCAGGGATAGTCGTTACAAGCATCAGCGCTTTATAACTCACTGAAACGGTTTTTTCACCGGTTCTTGTTTCCCCGTTGATATCCGTTACATCGGCATAAACCCGGTAATCAAATACGGGCTCAAATTTTTTGTCGATCTTATTGTCGGGGATCGCGGTAAACTCAATCACGAATTTGCCATCCTTATCTGTTTTTATTTCCCCATTCGTGATCTCCATCTCTTCGGAAGGAGGTTGCCACCAACGCCAGAACATCCAGGGATAGATATAGCGGGGCTGTCTTACGACACGGTATTTGACGAGGGCCCCATCAATATTATTCCCTGCATAGGCTTTGGCAATACCTGTTATTTTTATTTTATCGTTTACTTTATAGGTGCCTTTTACCGGTTCATAGTCCACATAAAATTTCGGACGCTTATATTCTTCTACCCGGAAGCCTGCGTTGCCACCATCAGCTTTTGTATAAATAGTGAACTGGCCATTCAGACCCGACTGAGGTAACTGGAATTTGCCATTGAAAGAGCCGTATTCATTTGTCTTTACTTTGATCGTATCAATATCCTTATAGTTGGCATCCCGCAGGATGATCATTGTTTCATAATTTGTGCTGACACCGCCTGTTTTTTCTTTTGAATTGCTGCTTAAAACGATCCCTTTGAAATAAACAACCTGGCCAGGCCGGTAAATACTGCGGTCGGTAAAAAGATGGACAGAGGTAGTCGTTTTTTCAGCAACCTGCTCACCATTGTAATAATAGTAATCATACACCAGGTCACTCATAAAAAGATGATCGGCGTTGTGCGAGATATCAAGTGTATAATAATTGCTGTAATTGGTCGTTTCTTTTTTTTGTTTTTCCAGGCGGAAATATCCATTGGCATCGGTCGTATAAGCCTTGCCTTTCTCTTTGATGTATGTTGATTGTTTATAATCATATTTCTGTTCCCAGACCTGCACCGCTGCTTTGGCAAGTGGCTGACCGTTATCACGGTTGAGCACGAAGAAATTCTCGCTGCTGTTCACATAACTGATACCAGAGACATAGAATAGCCGTGCCCCGATGATCGTTTTCTTACCGCTGAAATCTTTTTCATTCGATGCCGCGAGGATATACTCACCTGCTGGTAAGGCATCGATTTTTATTTCGGTGCTATGAGCTTGCAGATCTTTAGTAGCGGGAAGTTCCTGTTGCCAGCTCTTCACCGGGTCTGCCGCTATAATGGCGGGCCAGTATTTCTCATCATACTGGTTTTCCATTTGCTTCTTTATGTTTTCATCTGCACGGATGATGCGCAGGTAGAGCGTATTGAAGTTTCTGTACTGGACCAATGTGCGGAAGGGTTGTCCCGGTATATTTACTTTTTCCAAGCTGAAAGAAAGCGACCAGCTGTTGATCTGGTTCGACAGGTTATAGCAATTTATCCTTCCTTCCGAAGAATCCTGCCTGCCGGCAGGCACGGCTTTTTGAGACAATACACGATCACAGATTTCTTTTGCTTTTATCCTGTCATACCGATGGGTGCTATCGCCATAGGGTTTATAGCCAGCTGCTTTTTCTTCGTACCAGGCAGCCACCAGGTACCAGGCTTGCGAGGCAGCTGGTAGATTTTGATACACCGCGGCAATATGGTTGAGGGCATTGAAGTATAACTGGTCCTTATCGGGATGTACGGATTTCCCTTTTACAAATTCCAGCCGCTGTAAATCCGCATCGATCAATGCGTCGGATTTTTTATCCTTGAGGTGAAAAGCAATAAGCTTTTGATAAATCAACAAAGCTTTATACTGGAGGGATAGTGAATCTTTGCTGACGAACTTCCTTGCAACGAAATCATCCGCAGGATCAAATGCGCTTGCATGGTTGATCTCAAAAGCATAAGCCGGTTTCTTGATATCCCTTTCATCATTCTCAAAATAGCCAAGGGCCCGGAATACCAGCAGGTCATAAAGGGTGGGGCGGAGATGACGCATATTGCCTTTGGTAATAATGGCATCAAAAGGTTCAAGCCGGGTTTGTTGCAGGATCTTCTCCTGGGTGATGGATTGCAGGTACAATTCTCCAACCCGTTTATGAAAATCTGAAGCATCCCAGGTGGCCAGATCTGCTTTATTGAAATTCTCTGTCCTGGTACGGTTATAGAATTTCCAGCGGTTCTGCTGGTAATAGTTCCAGTACATACCTGCGAGCAGGCTCTTTAACAGGGATGCTACCGGTTCGCGTCTGCTGTTTATTTCCTTTTCCACTTCGGTGATGGAAAGCACCTGGTTCTCTTCGCGGTTCTCATTTTGCAGGTTGCTTATATAAATTAGAGCTTTAATAGACTGGGCATCCTGTTTTTCTTTTTTGGCCAGTTCATATATTTTTTTTACTTCCTCCAGGGCCGACTTAGGGAGCCCTTTTTCGGTGAAGCTTTCTACTTTTTTCCATTCCTTCTCGTAATTCTTGACAGGGATTTGATTAAACGCGTCCATTCTAAACAGGCTAAGGCATCCAAGGAAGAGGATAAGGGTTTTAACAGCTTGCATTTTCATGCTCATTCAATTTAGGTACAAGGTAATTAATCTTACTGTGTACTTCGTAGCTCAGTATTGGATAGTGTTATCTTGCTTTACAGAACCCTGATCATTTGAGCGTAGAAGTATGCGACGATAAGATGCCGGGGCGGGAGGTATTTCATAAACAGAGCGATCCTGTACCGTTTTAAACGGAACAGGATCGTAAGAACACCATGAAAACGATAACAGTCCGCAAGCTAATTTCTTTTCGTGCACCGGTATATACCCATTAAATGGTATTTCTCCAGTTACAACTTATTATTAGCATTAGTAATTTGACAAGCTGGAAATCTTTACCAGCAAGGATTCCCGCATGAACCCGCAATCGGTTTTCGGTGTAAATGATTCCTTTAACAATTCGTTCAATTATTTTTTGTCACGGTTGGCATGGGTTTGGAATTTACTCCGGCACGAACAAATTCTATAACAATTAAATTACCGGACATGAAAAAATTTTCTACCCTTTTATTAAGCTCACTGTTCTCACTTTCACTTCTCGCCTACGATGGCAGCCGCCTGAGCGTTTCTGCCGTTGGCACCAGCACCGAAATGAAGATCGAAGTCGATGGACGCAAATTCACCATGAAAGACAATAGCATCACCCTGAGTTATCTTGGTGAAGGCTACCACCTGGTGAAGATCACCCGCGAAAAGACCAAAAAAGGAAATGGTAGCGGCTTTGGTTTTGGCGCAGGCAGAAAAACCGAAGTGATCTACAGCAATTCCCTCTTATTGAAAAGAGGCTTCCACCTCGACATTACCGTTAACCGTTTTGGAAAAGTACTGGTAGACGAACGCCGGATCGACCAGGACGACGAATGGTACAGTGAAGAGGACGACTATTATGACAACGACAATGGTGGATGGAACAATGGCCGTGGTAATGTAATGACCAATCGTGAATTCAGCGACGTGAAAGACCAGCTCCGCAGGGAATGGTTCGAAGCGAACAGGCTGATCTCTACAAAAGTGATCATCGACAAGAGCAATTTTACCGCTTTGCAGGTAAAAGAGTTGATGCTGATCTTTACTTTCGAGAACAACAGGCTTGAAGTAGCCAAATATGCGTACCGCAAAACAGTCGACAAGCAAAGCTATTACCTGGTGAATGATGCATTCACTTTCAATAGCAGCAAAGACGAACTGGCCCGTTTTATCCGTGAATCCCGTTAATCCTCTACCCCCTACCCTAAAGGGGAACAACTAATATTTCAAATTCAAAAGCCTCTCCAGTAATGGGGAGGCTTTTGAAAAATTATATACTATGAGTGACGAGATCTAACCTCCCCCTTTAGGGGCAGGGGACTATTTCTTTATCATTTCAGCCATTTTTTTCCCAATATCGGCAGGACTACTCACCACGTAGATACCACATTCACTCATGATCTCCATTTTTGCTGCGGCCGTATCATCGGCCCCGCCAACAATGGCACCCGCATGTCCCATCCGTCGACCCGGAGGAGCGGTTTGACCTGCGATAAAACCAACAACCGGTTTTTTATTGCCGTTCTCTTTTATCCATCGGGCGGCTTCGGCTTCCATACCACCCCCGATCTCACCGATCATCACGATGGCATCCGTGTCTTTATCATTCATAAAAAGTTCAACGGCTTCTTTGGTTGTGGTCCCGATGATCGGGTCGCCCCCGATACCTACTGCAGTGGATATTCCCAAACCTGCTTTGGCTACCTGGTCAGCGGCTTCATAAGTCAGCGTACCTGATTTGGAAACGATACCGATCCGTCCCGGAATAAAAACAAAACCCGGCATGATCCCTACTTTGCATTCGCCGGCAGTTATCACACCCGGACAATTAGGACCTATCAATCTTGTATTTTTTCCCAACAGGTAATGCTTAACCTTCACCATGTCCTGAACGGGAATGCCCTCTGTAATACAAACTACCAACCGGATCCCGGCATCGGCTGCTTCCATGATGGCATCCGCGGCAAAAGCCGGGGGAACGAATATGATGCTTACATCAGCACCAGTGGTCTTTACACAATCAGCCACAGTATTGAAAACCGGCTTATCAAGGTGTACGGTACCACCTTTCCCGGGAGTAACACCACCTACCAGGCTGGTCCCGTACTCGATCATTTGTGTAGCATGAAAACTACCTTCTGTGCCGGTGAATCCCTGTACAAGGATCTTCGAATTTTTATTGACAAGAATGCTCATGTTCGAGGTATAAGTTGCGGCAAAAGTAAGGGATTTAGCTTGCTGTTTTTACAGTCACCTGCATACCGACGCCCTAATCCTCGGAAGGTGGGGGCACCAGGGTCGGGGCATCTTTATCCAGCAATTCATCCATGTTGCGTTCATTGGAGATCTTCCCGGTTTCTTCCAGCATCCGCATATCCTTGGCATCCCGGAGGAACTCCGAAGCGAAAATAAAATCATTCAGCCGTTGGTTCTTGCTGAAGATGATCTCTTTATTAGTGCCTTCCCATTCCTTGTTGCCTTGGTACATGTAGAGAATATAGTTCCCGATCTCCATCACGCTGTTCATATCGTGGGTGTTTACCACCGTGGTAATATTGTATTCCACTGTTATCTCCTGAATCAGTTTATCGATCACGAGAGAGGTTTGTGGGTCAAGACCCGAATTGGGCTCATCGCAAAAAAGATACTTCGGGTTTAGTACAATGGCCCTTGCCAGCGCTACCCTTTTTTTCATACCACCGCTGAGCTCAGAGGGGAATTTTTTATTGGCCTCAACCAGGTTTACCCTTGCCAGTACTTCGTTGACACGGTCCAGTTTTTTCCGGTAATTGTCTTTGGTGAACATGCTCAGGGGGAACATAACGTTTTGCTCAACTGTAAGACTGTCAAATAAAGCAGAACCCTGGAAAAGCATACCGATCTCCTTACGGATCTCCGTTTTCTCTTCGCCCTTCATCGTGGTGAAATTGTGACCGCCGTATAAGACCTCGCCGTAGTCCGGTTCAAAGAGTCCTACCATACATTTCATCAGTACGGTCTTACCGCTGCCGCTGGAACCAATGATCAGGTTGCACTGCCCCGCTTTCATCAGGGAACTCACATCTTCGATCACGGTCTTATCCCCAAAAGCCTTTTTTATATTTTTTACTTCGATCATGTCTTTCTTTTTGAAAGATACGTGTTATAAGGAAAAGGAGCCAAACTGCCAGAATAAGAGCTGCCCCTTGTTTTATTCTAAATAGGAAATTAGTGTTTTTTTGCTGCGGAGCATAAATCTCATACCAGGAAAGAGGCCAAAAATATCTTTTTAGCTTATTCGTGAAAGAATATACTGAGGCATTGGCTGTTTCTTTATAGAAATAGAGGATATAATTCTTGTTGAAATAGAGATCTTTTTTAAATTCAGAAGGAGATATAGTATCAATAAAGGGTTGCCCTGCCCCGAGTTGGATAAAGCTTACCGTATCCGTTCCACCGGCTATATTATAATCCAGGTATTCTGCGGCCGACAAAGGGATATTGTTTCTTTTTATGAGTAAATGATGCTGAAAAGGATCCGATAATACCCATTTCTGGTAATCCTCTAAATAGATCTCATTGGCCACATGCGAATCAGGGGCCAGGCTGTCGGTCGGTAGCTGTATGGCTTGAAAATTCCTGCAGGGTAATTGTGCAGCTGTGCAAAAAAAACCTAGCAGGGCCTGCACGTTCCCGCAATCATAACTATAAAGCGTGTTATTCTTAAAGCAATAATATTGCTGTAGGGCGGGTAAAGCCGATACACTGTCATTCATTGGCCCAGCTTGATCTGAGAGTTCATTTTGGAGCCATCCGCTGATTGCAATTAGTTTATCCTCATTCGATGCAATGCTGTCGATCTGGATTTGTTGTTGTAATAAGAAATAGGCTTCATTTAAATCTTTTTCTGCATAAGATGAATGGGGATATGTCCATTTCCGGATACAGGCATCATTGCACCGGGTTGAAGGGACGGTAAGGTAGTGATGGTATTCAAAACCACGGTTCCGGAATATGAAAATAACGATATTGATACTGAGTAGGACTGTGGTAATTACGAATCTACTGGTTCCTCTTTTCAATATTATTGGGATTAGCTTGGTAAAAGCAAGGCTGATAAAATATAGTCGGCGAATAATATCAGGACACAACTCACCACCACTGCTTTTGTGCTGGCCCGACCGATCTCCAGCGCACCGCCTTTTACATGATAGCCATAGAAGGCGGGTATACTTGAAATGATAAAGGAGAAAACATAGGCTTTGGTCAACGCAAAGAAAACATTGTAGGGGACGAAGAACTCATGCAGGCCTTTGTCATATGTCACTCCTGAAAGGATACCTGAGGAAACCGCGGCCAGTCTTCCTCCCCAGATACCCAATACCATGGCAATCACCACCAGCAAAGGTATCATCAGGAAAGCTGCAACGATTTTTGGGAGGATCAGGTAGGTCTTGGTATTGATACCCATGATCTCGAGCGCATCGATCTGTTCACTCACCCGCATATTTCCGAGTTCGCTGGCAATACGGCTCCCCGCTACTCCAGCGAGAACGATACAAACAAGTGTTGGAGCAAATTCCAATATAACGGTATCTCTTACGATCTGCCCGATCGTAGAAGGCGGGATCAGGGGAGTTACCAATTGGTAAGCTGTCTGGATGGTGGATACCGCGCCGATAAAAACAGAGATGATGGCGACAATACCCAGCGACCCGAAGCCGATCTCGGTGCATTGATGAATAAATTCCTTCCAGTACATTTTGACATTCTCCGGGCGGGAGAACATGCCTTTGATCATAAGAAGGTAACGGCCTATATCACTAAAAATGGTCATTAAAAACGTTTAACGTTTTAGATTGAATGTTGTTTGATCCGGGAATGGCCGGTTATCGCCTGCTATCTGCAAATTTAAGCACCTAAAACTTTAAAATCTTAAACATTAAAGCAGTAAACTTTACATATCCTTGCTCACTTTCCGGAACCGCTTCCACCAGCGGGAGCGTTTTACGATCTCATCCGTAGCTATTTTACTTTTGAGCTGTGCATCAACCACAGCGATCAGCGCCATATTGAAGATACTCCGTACAGAACTGCCCAGCTGTAAGATATGTACCGGTTTTTTCAACCCCAGCAGGATCGGACCTACGGCATCGGCTGTTTCCAGTTCTTTCATCAGGTTATAGGCAATATTTCCTGCTGCCAGGTTGGGGAAGATCAGGGTATTCACATCTTTATCCGCGAGTTCACTAAAAGGATAATTTTCTTTTATCAGCTCTTTATTAAAAGCCACACTGGCCTGCATCTCTCCATCGACTAATAAAGAAGGCATTTTTTCCTTGACGATCTTTCGGGCTTTGGCTACCAGCGCCGCTTCCGGGGAATTGCTGCTGCCAAAATTGGAATAGCTCAGCATTGCGATCCGGGGAATGATATTGAAATTGCGGACCTCTTTGGCCACCAGTAAGGTGATCTCGGCCAGTTCCTCCGCCGTTGGATTAAAGTTGACCGTAGTATCCGCGAGGAACAGAGGTCCTTTTTTTGTCAGCATCAGGTACATGCCGCAGATCTTGTTCACCCCTTCCTCTGTCCCGATCGTGTGGAGGGCCGGGCGGATGGTATCGGGATAATTTTTTGCGAGACCGGAGATCATCGCATCGGCATCCCCGCATTCCACCATCATGCAACCAAAATAGTTGCGGTCTTTCATCACTTTTTTCGCTTCATAGGCATTAAAACCCTTGCGGCCGCGTTTGCGGAAAAAAATTTCCGCGTACTCATTTCTTTTTTCTTCCATCTCGTCGCTGCGCGGATCAAAAATGGGTATGCCTTCGAGGTCGATGCGGTTGGCAGCAGCTATATTGCTGATCTTTGTTACATCTCCGAGCAGGATCGGGTAACCGACACCTTCGTCAAAAACGATCTGTGCTGTTTTCAGGATCTTGACATTATCAGCTTCTGCAAAGACGATCCGTTTGGGATCACGGCGGGCTTTGTTCCCGATCACCCGCATAACCTGGTTATCGAGGCCAAGCCGGCTATTCAGGTTGGTAACATAAGCATCCCAGTTGTCGATGGGAAGCCTGGCTACCCCGCTTTCCATGGCGGCTTTGGCAACTGCCGGCGCGACGGTTGCCAACAACCTTGGGTCAAGTGGTTTGGGGATGATATAGTTTTCACCAAATACGATATTCTTCTCGCCGTAAGCCATGTTCACGATATCCGGGACAGCAGTTTTGGCCAGGTCTGCCAGTGATTTTACGGCAGCCAGTTTCATGGCTTCATTGATCTGGGAGGCCCGGACATCCAGCGCCCCACGGAATATATAGGGGAAGCCAAGTACATTGTTTACCTGGTTAGGATAATCGCTGCGCCCGGTCGCCATGATAATGTCCTTTCGTGCCATTGTCGCTTCTTCCCAGCTGATCTCGGGATCAGGATTGGCCATGGCGAATACGATCGGGTTCTTTGCCATACTTTTTACCATATCCGCATTGATGACATTCCCTGCGCTCAGCCCGATGAATACATCGGCATCCTTCATGGCTTGTGCCAGTGTCATCTCGCCTTTTGCATTGGCAAACTTGAGTTTGAAATCTTCCAACTCTGTTCTTCCTTTATGCAATACACCTTTGCGGTCAAAGACCAGGAAATTCTCGTGTTGGGCGCCCAGCGATTCATACAGCATAATACAGGCCATGGCGGCGGCGCCCGCACCATTCACCACAAATTTTACTTTTTCGATCTTCTTTTTCTGGATCTCAAGCGCATTCAATAATGCTGCAGCGGAAATGATGGCTGTCCCGTGCTGGTCGTCATGCATGACGGGAATGTTCAGCTGTTCTTTCAGTTTTTTCTCGATATAAAAACATTCGGGAGCTTTGATATCCTCCAGGTTGATACCTCCGAAAGTGGGTTCCAGCGCTTTTACGATCTCAACAAATTTATCCGGGTCTTTTTCATTGATCTCGATATCAAAGACATCGATATCCGCGAATATTTTGAACAATACACCCTTGCCTTCCATCACCGGCTTACTGGCTTCCGGGCCGATATCACCCAACCCGAGTACGGCCGTGCCATTGCTGATGACGGCTACCAGGTTTCCCTTCACCGTGTATTTATAGACATTGTCCTTATTTTCCGCAATTTCCAGGCAGGGGGCAGCAACACCGGGTGAATAAGCGAGGGAGAGGTCTCTTTGTGTTTTGGCTTCCTTGGTGGGTACTACTTCAATTTTCCCGGGTCTTCCTTTTGCGTGGTATTCGAGTGCCTGCTGTTTCCGTAGATCATTTTCCATTGCAATAGTTTAATTGTAAGCTTTCTCCACAGTCTCTCCATACGGGGTTGCAATGTACAAAATAATAAACCGACGGGTTTACTGGTAAAACAGCATGCAAACGAGTGGTTTATAAGGCGGGTTCAACAGAGGTACCTAACCAGGCCATCATCCCCATCCCGATCTCGATAGCATTTTCATCGATATTAAAAACAGGAGTGTGAACACCGGCGGTAATACCTTTTGCCTTGTTCATGGTGCCAAGACGATAAAAACAAGCAGGTATTTGCTGGGCATAATAACCAAAATCTTCGGCCCCCATGCGAAGTTCTGTTTCACTTACATTGGAAGCACCCATGTATTCGGCGGCTTTTTGTTTCGCGGAAGCATTCACCGCTTCATTGTTTATTACACAAGGATAGCCCACATCGATATGCAGGTCCAGTTCGCCACCCATGGAATGCACCAGGTTGATGGAAATTTTACGGATCAATTCGTGGGCTTTGAACCGCCACTCTTCATCCATGGCGCGGAAGGTTCCCATCAGTTTCACTTCATTCGGGATAACATTGGTGGTATTGCCAGCATTAAAAGAAGTGATGGAAAGTACGGAGGGGTTGAAAGGATTATTGTTCCGGCTGATCACCTGCTGCAGGGCGATGATCAAATGAGAACTGATCAGGATCGGATCGATGGTAATATGGGGAGAAGCGGCATGTCCTCCTTTTCCTTTCACAGTGAAATATAATTCATCGGCACTTGCCATTACTTTGCCGCTGCGAAAACTGAGCTGGCCCACTTCCAGTATTGTATTGACATGCAACGCAAGAATAGCATGCGGCTTCGGATTTTCCAACACACCGTCTTTGATCATCAGTGAAGCACCACCAGGATTCTTTTCTTCACCTGGCTGAAAGATCAGTTTTACCGTTCCTTCCCATTCGTCTTTTAATTCAGTAAGGATCTTAGCAGCACCGAGCAAGCAGGCAGTATGTACATCATGACCGCAGGCATGCATCACCCCTCCGTTAGTAGATTTATAAGGAATATCATTTTCTTCTTTAATAGGCAAGGCATCCATGTCTGCACGTAAAGCGATGACTCTTTTTTCAGGATTCTTTCCTTTGATCAAACCGACTACACCCGTGGTCGCTTTTACTTCGAAGGGGATGGCGAGTTCCTTTAATTTAGTCTGAACAAATTTGGAGGTCTCAAATTCCTGGTAACTCAGTTCGGGATGAGCATGTAAATGGTGGCGGACGGCAATAAATTCAGGGGCATATTTTTTTGCCAGTGTTTTGATGGTTTCCTGCATCCGGCAAAAATAAATAATCCCCGGTCTTACACAGGGGATTGTTTTGAAAGGAGATTGTAAATGATCTTATGGGGTTATATCGTCTTCTGTGCCTTTACCGGGTTTTACCTCGATGATATCCTTCATGATAAAAACACCTTTTGGGAAATAGGTATTCAGTCTTTTCTGGTAGGCTTCGGCATCTTTGCGGTCCTTGAAATTGCCGGCTTTTACCCGGAAATAAGGAGATTGATACCAGAGATAGGCTTTCAGTTCCGGGAAATACGTGTACACTTTTGTTTTTGCCGCCAGGGCTTCATCTCGGTTGTTGGTACTCACGATCATTAAACGGAAACCTTTATCCGTTCTTCTCCCGTCACGACTGGTTACCTCGTTGATTAGTGCTTGTTTTTTTACAAGCAGATCGATCCTTGCATCCTTGTGTATAATAACGGTATTGCTGTCAACCGGCTGTTTACCAACGGTGTCCTCCTGTGCAAAACACGCAGCCGAAACAGTGAGCACCAGGACCGTCAATATGATTTTCATGTGTGGCATAAAGTCAAAAATAATACCGTTTCTGGTTTCTGGTCTCTTGTTTTTGGTTATTTAAAGCAGAAAACCGGAGGGGTTAGAGTGATTGCCGCTAAATGAACTAAAAACCACAAACAATAAACTTTCTAATATCCTCCTCCCGCACTGGCAATATTTTCTACCGGGTGCCAGGTGGTCTTTATTTCCTGTGTATCCATGATAAAATAGGGTGATTGTCCTTCATTGGTATACCAGTTGATATGATCGTAGAAAAAAATGCGTTTCAGGTTATTGGCTGATCTTTCCCGCATCATTTTCTGTGTGTCAGAATCTTTTTCACAATAAATGGTTGCATTTACATCCATATGGTCCACGAACCAGGAAGCCAGTTCAGTGGGCTTCCCTGTTAAAATATTAACAACTCCTCCCGGCAGATCAGATGAGTTCAGTACTTCAGCAAAAGTAACAGCGCAAAGCGGCTTGGTTTCGGAAGCGAGCAGCACACAGGTGTTGCCGCCTGCAATGACCGGGGCGATCACGGAAACAAGACCCAGTAAGGAATCGCCCTGCGGGGCTATGATGGATACGACACCGGTAGGTTCTGGCACCGAAAAATTGAAATGGGAACTGGCAACAGGATTTACAGAGCTGAACAGCTGCTGGAATTTATCGCACCAACCAGCATAATGGATCAGGCGGTCAATGGCCAGGTTGACCTCTTTTTCGGCTTTCGCTTTGGTTGAATCCTGTTGTATCAATTCTTCAATGAACTGTGCTTTTCTTCCTTCCAGCAGTTCCGCCATGCGGTAAAGAATCTGGCTGCGGTTAAAAGCAGCTCTTCCGCTCCAGCTGCTGACAGCCGCTCTTGCAGCTACTACAGCATCCCGGAAATCCTTTCTTGAACTAAGGCAGACATTGGCGAGTTTTTTACCGGCCGCATTGACAGGTATATAATACCGGCCGGATTCCGTTCTCGGGAATTGCCCGCCGATATAAATTTTATAAGTCTTTAGCACTTCCAGTCTTTTTGAAGAAGTTGGTTTTTCCAAACCATTCTCACTGACTTTCAGAGAAGATCTTTTAATTGCTTTCTCCATGTTTATTGGTTCAATAAGTTTAAGAGGTTTAACGGGTTCAAGACGGTTAGGATAATGTTTTTACATTTTTTCTTTTGACTTCTTTGTTCTTGTATTTAATTCCTTTGGCTTCTGAAGTTTCAAGGTAATTTATTAATTTTTGCAAAAGACTGCTGATCCGCATAGCATGAGCAGAAAGATCATCAAATTTCTTTTTTTGATATTACTCCTGTCCAACGCACGATATAATTGCGATCTTAACTCTCCACAAGATCCTTTTGCTATATATAAGAACTGCGTAAATTCTTTATTCCCTCCTCTTTCAAATCCTTCTGCAATATTATCCATTACAGAACCTGCTGAACCTTCGACCTGGTTAATAAGCCTGTAGTTGTGCTTAAAACGACCACTGTCAATCAAATTCCCAATATTCAGGTTTAATTTTCTTGCTTCCTGTCAGGAAATTATTTCTTCAAATCTATTAATTATTGCCATGCTCACATTTTCAGACCCACAAACCTATTGAACTCCTTAAAGCTCTTGAACCTTTTAAACATTTATACTCGTTTATAAACGAATAGTACCGGGCTAGCAGGTTTTTTCATCAAACAATATTCACATAAGCAGAGAGCCCGTGCAATCCACCTTCTCTTCCAAAACCACTTTCCTTATAACCACCAAAAGGAGAGGAAGGGTCAAACTTATTGAAGGTATTCGCCCATACAACCCCGGCTCTCATTCTTTTTGTCATATTAAATATCTTGGATCCTTTATCGGTCCATACCCCGGCGCTCAGGCCATAAGGCGAGTTATTCGCTTTTTCGATCACTTCGTCATCGGTACGGAAAGTAAGAACGGCCAGTACGGGTCCAAATATCTCTTCCTGGGCGATGCGGTTGCTCTGTGCCACGTTGGTGAAAAGGGTAGGGCGGCAGAAAAATCCTTTACCCGGCAGGCGGCAGGAGCTTTCATACATTTCAGCGCCTTCTTTTTTACCGATGCTTAAATATTTATGGATCGTTTCCAGCTGTTGTCTTGAATTGATCGCGCCGATATCAGTGTTCTTATCCAATGGATCGCCGACGATCAAAGACTCGATCCGGTCTTTCAATTTCCTGATCACTTCTTTCGCCACGGATTCCTGTACATATAGCCTGGAACCGGCACAGCATACATGGCCCTGGTTAAAATAGATACCATTGATCACACCTTCTACCGCCTGGTCGATCGGGGCATCCTCGAAAATTATATTGGCAGCCTTACCACCCAGTTCAAGGGTCGCTTTCTTTTTTGTTCCGGCAATTGCCCGCTGGATGATCTTACCCACATCCGTGGAACCGGTGAAAGCGATCTTATCGACATCCGGGTGATTCACGATGCCGGCACCTGTGGCACCTGCGCCAGTAATGATATTAACGACTCCCGGTGGCAGATCAGCTTCCTGTATGATCTCGGCGAGTTTTAAAGCTGTTAATGGTGTTGTCTCTGCTGGTTTTAATACAACAGTATTTCCAGTTGCGATCGCCGGCGCGATCTTCCAGGCAGCCATCAATAAAGGAAAATTCCAGGGAATGATCTGACCGGCTACACCCAATGGTTCGGTGCTGCGGTTGGGAAATGCATATTCCAGTTTATCGGCCCATCCTGCATAATAAAAGAAATGATTGGCAGCAGTAGGTACATCAAAATCCCGGCTTTCGCGGATCGGTTTGCCTCCATCCAGGGATTCGATGATCGCCAGTTCCCTTGCTTTTTCCTGCACCATCCTGGCGATCCGGAAAATATATTTCGCTCTTTCTTTCGCGGGCATTTTTTTCCAAACTTTATCATAAGCCCTGCGGGCCGCTTTCACGGCTTTGTCCACATCGGCCGCACCTGCATCCGCCACTTCGCTCAGCTTTTCTTCATTGGCGGGATTGATGGTTTCGAAATATTTTTTGCTGATGGGTTTTTGCCATTCACCATCAATAAACAGATCATATTGTTTTTTGATCGTCGCGGCGCTTTTGCTTTCCGGCGCCGGGGCATAACTCCAGGACGTATCAAATTTCAATTTGATCGTATTGTTTTTTGCCGGGGCTTTCTTCTTCTTTACAGGCATTGTTTATTTTTTTTGTTTGCCAGCGATATAAACACGGATGATCGTTCCTTGCTGCCTGCCCCGTTATTTAAACGGGGTCGCACCCTTCAGGGTTCTGTCCGCTATTTATCAATGTTGAACCCCTACGGGGTTCTGGAATCATTTCATTCATTTATTCCCACGGATAAATCCGTGGGCTACCAAACTTTCGCCCCTACGGGGCTACACTTCATCGTTCGGTTATTCTACTGAGCAATGTTGAACCCCTACAGGGTTCTGTTTAAATCCTTTACCTTATTCTACCGATATTCAGCCCCTACGGGGCTAAGACAGGTCTATAGCCCCTCCTTTGGAGGGCAGGGAGGCTTTAATCCACACTAAAATAATTCGCCGACTGGTACCTCCCGGTTTGTTCTTTCACGATCTGCATCAATACATCGTTGGCGAGGCTGCTGGCTCCAAAACGGAACCAGTGATTATTCAGCCAGTCTTCACCCAACGTTTCTTTTACCATTACCAGGTAATGCAGGGCAAGTTTTGATTTGGAGATACCACCGGCGGGTTTCATCCCGATCATCTTACCGGTCTTATAATAAAAATCCCGGATCGCTTCCAGCATCACCAAAGTTACCGGCATTGTTGCCGCGGGTTGGATCTTGCCTGTTGATGTTTTAATGAAATCGGCGCCCGCATGCATCGCGATATCACTGGCACGTCGTACTTTATCAAATGTCCCGAGTTCACCGGTCTCCAGTATCACTTTTAGTCTTGCATCGCCACAAGCCTCTTTTATAGCAGCGATCTCATCAAATACAAAATTGTATTCGCCGGCATGAAATTTACCCCGGCTGATCACCATATCCACTTCGTCGGCTCCCTCGTTTACCGCGTATTTTGTATCACGGATCTTAATTTCCTTAGGCGCCTGCCCGCTGGGAAATGCAGTTGCAACCGAAGCTACTTTGATCCCTGAATCGCCCAATGCTTTTTTGGCCACTTTCACCATCGAGGGATAAACGCAGATCGCGGCGACGGTTGGGATGCCGGGCACCGCATCATGGGGATGCATGGCTTTATAGCAAAGCTGTTTTACTTTTCCATCGGTGTCCTTTCCTTCAAGCGTCGTCAGGTCGATCATATTCAGCACCAGTTTCAGCCCATTCATCTTGGCATCTTTCTTTATACTTCGCTTAGTGAAACGGGAAGCCCTTTCCTCTACGCCTACCTGGTCGATGCGGGGGGAGTGACCAAAATCAGGCAGCATTACCACGGGTTGGGCTTTTGTCATAAATCTGCAATTAAAGAGTCTCAAAGTTAATATAAGTTGAGTGAAAGGATAATACCGGCTTTTGCGTCAAAACGACGCCTTTTGTCATAAATTGGCAAGCCCTAAATGGGATTATAGTAAATTCGAACTTCTTTTTAAAACAATTGCAATGAGAAAACTTACACTACTGCTATTGGGCAGTATTTTTTGCGCCGGATTGCTCAGGGCGCAGGTTACCTATCCCGAAAACGGTGTGGCTGATCCGAGACACGGGCACTATGCTTTCACCAATGCCACGATCGTAAAAGATGCGGCAACAACCATTTCGAACGGTACCCTGGTCATTAAAGACGGTCGTATCATGGCTGTTGGTACTGGTCTCAAAGTACCTGCCGGTGCAGTTGAGGTGGATTGCAAAGGGAAATATATTTACCCTTCTTTTATTGATATCTATGCTGATTACGGAATTGCCACGTCACAACGGGCGGGAACTACAGCAGGCGGAGGATTTAATTTTGCCCTGCAACCACAATTAGAAACCGCCACCAAGGGCGCTTATGGCTGGAACCAGGCGATCAAAAGTGATGCCGACGCCTACAGGGTATTTGCGGTAGATGATACAAAGGCCAAACCACTGCGGGAAGCAGGTTTTGGAACCGTACTGTCCCATGTAAGGGATGGCATCGCCCGCGGTACCGGAACGGTTGTCTCATTGGCCAATGAAAAAGAGAACCTGGTCATCCTTAAAGAAAAAGCTTCCGCGCATTACTCCTTCAATAAAGGAACTTCTACCCAAAGCTATCCCAGCGTGATTATGGGAATGATCGCGCTGTTGCGCCAATCTTATCTAGATGCGCAATGGTACAAAAGTAAACCAGCACTGGAAGGACTTAATCTCAGTCTCCAGGCCTGGAATGATGTACAGGGTCTGCCACAGATATTTGAAGCAAATGATAAATGGAACGATCTCCGCGCCGACAGGATCGGTGATGAGTTTGGTGTTCAATACATCATTAAGGCAGGACAAAATGAATACCAACGGGTAAAAGAAATGAAAGCTACTAATGCGGTGTTCATTCTCCCGCTCAATTTCCCGCAGGCACAGGATGTGGAAGATCCCTCCGATGCCCGGTTTGTTTCAGTGAACGACATGAAGCATTGGGAACTGGCTCCCACCAACGCGGCAGCATTTGAAAAAGCAGGTATCCCTTTTTGTCTGACAACTGCTGACCTGAGAACGGTAAGCCAGTTCTGGGCCAGTCTCCGCAAAGCAATGGAATATGGACTGAGTGAAAATAAAGCCATGGAAGCGTTGACAAAAACTCCGGCGACCGTGCTCGGTGTCTATGACAAGGTCGGAAGCCTTGATGCCGGTAAGCTCGCGAATTTTCTTATCACGAGCGGCCCCCTGTTCAACGAGAAAACAACCATCTATTATAATTGGGTACAGGGTATCAAATACACTGTAAAAGATGATTCCAATATTGCAGGTACGTATACTCTTACAGTCAAATCAGCTTTCGGATCAGAAAATTACACACTCGATGTAAAGAACGGTAGCTCGCTCAGCATGTTTGCAAAAGATACCATGAATACCAAATTCAGTCATGATGGAAAGATCATTAAACTGAGCTACGCGCCAATGCAACGGAGGCAAAGACCTGCTGGCGATACCACACAAAGAAGACCGGGTGGATTTCCCGGGGGAGCACAGGCACAAACCCTTCCAGCCGGCGCCACCCGTCTCAGTGGCATAAGCAATGGTATGGAATGGAATGGTACCGGCCTTGATTCAACAGGAACCCCACTGACATGGACAGCTACTTTCGTCAAAGCAGCGGAAATTAAAATGGATAGCACGAAGAAAAAAGAAATGCCCGTAGTTGGCAGGGTCGTTTATCCTTTTGAACCATTTGGATGGGAAGAAGGAGATGCGCCGAAGCAGGAGACCATCCTTATTAAAAATGCAACGGTCTGGACCAGTGAGAAAGAAGGAGTACTTCCCAATACCGATGTTTTGATAAAGAATGGCAAGATCGCGGCTGTTGGAAAAAACCTTTCAGATCCAGGAGCAAGAATAATTGACGGAACAGGCAAGCATGTAACTCCCGGTATCATAGATGAACATTCACATATCGCCGTAGCTTCTATCAACGAAGGCGGGCAGAGTGTGACTTCGGAAGTGCGCATCGCCGATAACCTGAACCCGGATGATGTCAATATCTACCGCCAGTTAAGCGGGGGCGTTACTACATCACATATTCTGCATGGTTCTGCCAATACCATTGGCGGGCAGACACAGCTGATCAAACTCCGCTGGGGCGCTAATGCCGAGGACCTGAAATTCAAAAACTCTGATGGCTTTATCAAGTTTGCATTGGGAGAGAATGTAAAAAGATCAACGGCTTCTCTTAGTAATTTCTCTAATAACAACCGCTATCCCGATTCAAGAATGGGGGTGGAGCAGGTATTGGTGGATGCATTTACAAGGGCAAAGGATTATAAAAAACAGTGGGCTGAATACAATATTGCAAAAGACCTGCCTACCGGACAGGCAGGCAAAAAAGGAATGGTCGTCCCGCGTCGTGATCTCGAACTCGATGCATTGGTCGAGATCCTCGATAAGAAGAGATTTATCACGTGTCACTCTTATGTGCAAAGCGAGATCAACAGCGCGATGGAAGTGGCCAACAGGATGGGCTACACCGTGAATACATTCACACATATCCTGGAAGGGTACAAGGTCGCCGATAAAATGCTGAAGCACGGATCTTATGCTTCTACCTTCTCTGATTGGTGGGCTTATAAAATGGAAGTGGAAGACGCAATCCCTTATAACGCCGCGATCATGCAGAAAGTGGGATTGACCGTAGCGATCAATTCCGATGACGCGGAAATGGCCCGTCGCCTGAACCAGGAAGCTGGCAAGATCGTAAAATACGGTGGCGTAACGGAAGAAGAAGCGTTGAAAATGGTTACACTTAATCCGGCTAAGATGCTGCATGTTGATGACAGGGTAGGAAGTATCAAGGCAGGTAAGGACGGCGACGTAGTATTATGGACAGATAACCCGCTCAGTATTTACGCGAAGTCCCTGTACACGATCGTAGATGGTATTGTTTATTTCGACAGGCAGAAAGACGAGCAATTGCAGAAACAAGTGGATGCGGAAAGAGCGAGGCTGGTGAAAAAACTGAATGGAGAGAAAAGAAGCGGTACGCCGACGATCCCCGCTCAACCCAGTTACCAGATAATGCATACCTGCAGTGATCATGGACACAGTCATGGTTTGCTGGTGATCGATACCGATGATCTTGAACAACAATAAATGAGCTATAAAAATAATTACATGAAAAAAATATTCTTTGTCGTATCAACTTTCTGCCTGCTGGCGGCCAATGCACAGGAAAATGTATTGCCGGCAAAACCTCAACAGGGAGTGATCATTATTAAAAACGCAACGATCCACGTGGGCAATGGAAAAGTGATCGAGAACGGAACGATCGAGATGCGTGATGGAAAAATTACAGATGTGCGCACAACACCGGGAATACCAGCGGAAGCGGTTACGGTAGTAGATGCAAAAGGAAAACATGTATACCCTGGCCTGATATTGCCAACGAGTAACCTTGGATTGGTGGAGATCGGGTCTGTGAGAGCAACGAATGATGTACAGGAGATCGGCGAATTTAATCCAAATGTAAGAGCCATCGTTGCTTATAATACTGATTCAAAAGTGATCAACACGCTTCGCTCCATGGGAGTGCTGCTGGCCAATATCGTTCCCCAGGGCAGCCTGCTAGCGGGCTCTTCTTCAGTTGTTCAGCTGGATGCCTGGAACTGGGAAGACGCAGCCTATAAAACGGATGCGGGGATGCATCTCTATATGCCGACCATGATGGCCCGGGCAAGAGGCGGATTTGGAGGATTTAATCCTGCCGGGCCTCAGGCACCAGCTTCAGATCCTGTAAAAGAGGGATTGGATAAAATTGAAGGGATCAAAGGATTCTTCCGGATGGCAAAAGCCTACCTGGGTGAAACGAACCACGAAGAGACCAACCTGAAATTCGAGGCCACAAAAGGACTATTCAATAAGACACAGAAATTATATGTGCATGCCAATACAGTAAAGCAAATGCTGGTAGCACTGGATTTTGTAAAAGAATTTGGTTTTGACCTGGTGATTGTTGGAGGCAGCGATAGCTACCAGATCGCTGACCTGCTAAAGGAGCATAATGTATCAGTGGTACTTGGTCAGCCGCATAGCCTACCTACCCTGGAAGATGACGATGTGGATCAGCCCTACAAGACCGCTGCTATTTTACAGAAAGCGGGAGTGAACTTTGCCATCTCCGACGATGATGCGTCGACACGTGGCCGTAATATCGCTTTCAATGCCGGTACTGCCGCTACCTATGGCCTGACAAAAGAAGAAGCGCTTGCTGCGATCACCCTGAATGCAGCAAAGATCATGGGAGTTGCGGACAAGACAGGCAGTATTGAAGTGGGTAAGGATGCCAATATCATTATCAGCGATGGGGATATACTCGACATGCGGACTAACAATGTAACGGATGCATATATCCAGGGCCGGAAAATCGATCTGAACGATAAACAAAAACAATTGAACGAGAGGTATAACCAGAAATATAATCTGAAGAAAGGTTTTTGACCTCACCCCCCACGGACATTTATTTTCAAAATTTATAGTTTTTTCGAATCCCCCCTCTCCTTTTGGAGAGGGGGGATTCGAGCTTAATGATAGTTCCAAAGATCAAAGTTCGTGGGGGGTGAGGTCAATGCTCATGCGAATCATGCAGCATAATATCTTTTCCGCAATGCGGGCACTTCATGTGTGAATTTTCTTTATTCTTCCTGCTCTCTTCAAGGAAACCGGATGTGATGATACCGGCGGGCAGGGCCAGCATACCAATACCTGCAAAAAGTACGATTGAAGCGAAGATCTTTCCCAGGATAGTGATGGGATACATATCGCCATATCCAACGGTTGTCAATGTTACCACCGACCACCACATCGTGGCCGGGATGCTGCTAAATTTATCAGGTTGAGCAACATGCTCAGCAAAATAAACAAGACAGGACGCGATAACGATCAGGAACATGGTGAGTACAAAAGCCAGCATCAGTTCATGAACGCGGGATTTAAAAACTCTGGATACCAGCCGCGCTGCTTTAGTATAGGCGGTAAGCCGGAACAACCGGAAAAAACGAAGCAGGCGAAGAATCCTCAGTACACGGAGGTCTAAGCCGATAAATGCATGCAGGTAAAAAGGAAGAAAGGCGATGAGGTCGATCAGGGCGGCAGGGGAAAGTATGTATTTTAACCGGCCGCGGAAACTGTGCTTGTATTTCGGATCATGGTTACAACTCCAGACGCGGAGTACATATTCTATCGTAAAAATGATAACAGAAACAAGATCGAAATAGTGAAAGAATTTTTGTTCATGATCCTCGTCGTGCATTGAGGGAACTGTTTCCAGCATTACAGCGGCTACGTTCAGGATGATCAGTACAATGATGAAAACATTAACGATCTTATCCCAGTTAGAGTCACCTACGATCTCGGGATGAAGCAGGCCGTGGACTTTTTTCTTGGTGGAATGGTACATGCAGGCAAAGGTTTTGGTAACCTTAAAGTTAGAAAATAAAAATCCCTCCTGCCTAAGGCGGGAGGGATTTTTATCTGTAACTAAGATATAATTACTTGGTTGCGGGCATCAGTTGCTTGCTGATCTCTACTACCCAATCAGCCCATTTTTTAGCTTCTTCAGGACTGTTAGCGAGTTTCATGCCGATATCCTGTGATCTTTTGGACCAATCCTGCATTTTTGCAGACCAGTCAGCCATTTTAGAAGGATCGCTCATTCCAGCTTTATATTCAGAGATGAAAGCAGCGTAGTCATTCGCAAATTTTTGTACATCAGGATCAGCGAATGTAGGAACGCCGACAGAGGCTGTCGTCGTTGTAGTGGTAGTTGTCGTTGTCGTCGTAGCAGTGGTATCAGTTTTGGTTTCCTCTTTTTTCTCATCTTTTTTGCTGTTACAAGATGCCATAAGACCAACCAGCCCTACAACTGCGAATAATTTTTTCATGATTTTTGATTTTGGTTTAATGAATAAGGCAACAAACGTATAGTTTTTTTTGAAATTGTGTATGTATTTAAAAAAATGGTTATTAACACCGGGAAAAAGAATAAAAAGGGGTATTCCCTGAAAAATACCCCTTTAAACTATCGTAGGTTTTGTTTTATGCGTCTTTGCCGTGGCATTGCTTGTATTTTTTGCCGCTGCCACAGGGGCAGGGGTCATTCCGTCCGATCTTGGGTCCCACTTTCACAGGTTCTTGTTTTACAGCCACATCGGGGGCTCCACCCTGTTCAAATTTATCCCGCTCATTTGCCCCGTATTCCTTCCCGGCTGTTTCCACTTCCTCTTTATTCGCCCGCATCTTGCTCATATCGGTCTTTTGCTGCCTTCCTTCTTTGAGGGCTGCGGTTTCCTGCTGGATAGGGATTGTTGAGTGAGAAAGGAAAGACACAATATCTTTATTGACCTCGGTATTCATATTGCTGAACTGGTTATAGGCTTCCATCTTATAGATGATCAGTGGATCTTTTTGCTCCAGGTAAGCTGTCTGTACACTTTGCTTCAGGTCATCCATTGCCCGCAGGTGCTCTTTCCAGGCATCATCGATCACAGCAAGGGTGATCGTTTTCTCCAGTGCATTACTGAGCTCTGCACCTTTTGTTGTAAGTGTTTTATCAAGATTGGCCAGTACACTCAACCCTTTCGGGCCGTTACTGAAAGGAACCACTACATTCTCAATATGGTTTCCCTGCGTCAGGCGGATATTCTTAAATACAGGAATTGCCTGTTTCTGTAATTGTTCTTTATGCTGGCTGTACCTGCCTGTTGCTTCCGTATAAAGCTGTTCTACCAGTGTATTGATATCTCCTCTTTTGAATTCTTCTTCAGGTATAGTTGTTTCCAGTCCAAAATTGACGATGCAGGCCATTTTGAATCCCTCAAAATCTTCCTGTTCGCGGAAAGAATCTACAAGACTGCCGGCTACCATGGAAAAAGAGGTATCGATATCCAGTGCTAGCCGTTCTCCAAACAAGGCATGGTTACGTTTTTCGTATACAGCATTCCGTTGCTTGTTCATTACATCATCATACTCCAGTAAACGTTTACGGATGCCAAAGTTGTTCTCTTCCACTTTCTTTTGCGCCCGCTGGATACTGTTGCTGATCATACTGTGCTGGATCACATCGCCTTCCTTGTAACCAAGCTTGTCCATCAGCGAAGCGATCCGTTCACTGCCGAACATTCGCATCAGGTCGTCTTCCAGCGAAATGTAGAATTGGGAAGAACCGGGATCACCCTGTCTTCCTGCCCGGCCCCGTAACTGGCGGTCCACCCGACGGCTTTCATGTCGTTCCGTACCAATGATGGCCAACCCGCCGGCATCTTTAACGCCAGGACCCAGTTTGATATCCGTACCACGACCCGCCATGTTTGTCGCGATGGTCACGGCTCCCGCAAGACCCGCTTCTGCAACAACCTGCGCTTCCCTGGCATGTTGTTTCGCGTTAAGTACATTGTGTGGGATCTTTTTTTGCTGCAGCATGCGTCCGAGCAATTCACTTACTTCAACTGAAGTTGTACCTACCAGGCAGGGACGCCCGGCATTCCGCAATGCTTCAATCTCATCAATGACCGCTTTATATTTTTCTCTTTTTGTTTTATAGACAAGGTCCTGGTTGTCCTTACGGATCATCGCGATATTCGTAGGAATAGTAACCACATCAAGTTTATAGATGCTCCACAACTCAGCCGCTTCAGTTTCGGCGGTACCGGTCATACCGGCGAGTTTATGATACATCCTGAAATAATTCTGCAGGGTAATGGTGGCATAGGTTTGTGTCGCCGCTTCGATCTTTACATTTTCCTTTGCTTCGAGTGCCTGGTGCAATCCATCACTGTAGCGGCGGCCTTCCATGATACGGCCGGTTTGTTCATCCACGATCTTGATCGCTCCGTCAATGATCACGTATTCCACATCCTTGGCAAATAAAGCATAGGCTTTCAGCAATTGCTGCACCGTATGGATGCGGTCGGCTTTTTGTGTATAGTCATTCAGTATCGCTTCTTTCTGGTGAAGTTTGTCTTCAGCCGGGGCTGAACTTTTTTCCACATCCGCCAGCTTTACACCAATATCGGGAAGCACGAAGAAATCAGGATCTTCCCCGCTTTTGGTGATCATCGTCAACCCTTTATCGGTCAGTTCGACTGAATTGTTCTTTTCATCAATATGGAAAAGCAGGTCTTCGTCAACGATATGCATATTGCGTTGCTGGTCCTGTAAATAATGATTCTCCGCTTTCTGCATTTTTACTTTGATACCCGACTCACTTAAGAATTTGATGACAGGTCCGTATTTGGGAAGCCCCCGGTTTGCACGGAACAAATAAAGCCCGCCTCCTTTGGGATCATCATCGCCCTCGGCAAAACGTTTTTTGGCTTCGTTGAGGCAGTTCCGTACGATCCTTTCCTGTTCCTGTACCAGCTGCAAGATCCTTGGTTTGAGAATATGGTATTGCTGATCGTCTCCTTTTGGCACCGGCCCGGAAATGATCAATGGCGTTCTCGCGTCGTCGATCAATACTGAGTCCACTTCATCTACCATCGCATAATGGTGCTTGCGCTGCACCATCTCATCCGGGGTATGCACCATGTTGTCACGGAGATAATCAAACCCGAATTCGTTGTTCGTGCCATAAGTAATATCGGCCAGGTAAGCTTTTCTTCTTTCTTCGGTATTGGGCTGGTGTTTGTCGATGCAATCAACCGTAAGTCCCAGCCATTCGAAAATAGTTCCGTTCCATTCCTGGTCACGGCGTGCGAGGTAATCGTTCACTGTTACGATATGCACTCCTTCGCCGGGCAATGCATTGAGGTAAGCAGGCAGGGTTGACACCAATGTCTTTCCCTCTCCCGTTGCCATCTCGGAGATCTTACCGTGGTGCAATACGATACCACCGATCAGCTGTACATCATAATGCACCATATTCCAGGTCACGTCGCCACCACCGGCTGTCCAGGAATTTTTGAAAACGGACTTTTCCCCGTCGATTGTGATGTAATTCTTTTTTACACTGAGGTCTTTGTCGAGCTCCGTAGCTGTTGAAACGATCTCCGTACCCGCCTTAAAACGACGGGACGTTTCTTTTACTACGGCAAATGCTTCGGGGAGAATCTCTTCAAGTACTTCTTCAATTTTTTTATCCCGTTCTTTTTTCAGTTTATCCACTTCCTGGTAAAGTGCGTCCTTACCAAGCAGGTCGCTAAAAGTCAATTCTTCCGCGGCTGTATTTTTTTCGGTTATTTCCGCATCGATCGCTGAAAGATGTTCTTTGATCCTGCGACGGAATTCCTGTGTCTTATTGCGGAGCTCATCATTACTGATCGACTGATAAGCATCAAAAAAACGGTTGATCTTGCCGACATAGGGTTCGATCTTTTTTACATCTTTTTCCGACTTGCTGCCGCCAAAAATCTTTGAGATAAAACCAAGCATGATTGCAATTGTAGTTTAATTATAATGGGTCAAATAGGTCAAATAGGTCAAATAGGTCAAATGAGTCAAATGGGGTCAAATTGGTGATATGCCTTTGACAAAATTGACGTGTAAGACTGTTTCCTTTTTCAAAAAGGGTGCTACACTGAAATCCGGGCCATTTTGACAGTCCGGATCAAATCCGGGATCCCCTTTTTATCGGGGCTGGCAAAGATAAGCCATAGTTTGCAGTCTGATCTGCCGGTTTTTAACGGTTTTTATGATCTGAAGTAATGATTGTCAATGTAATTTTGCCATTGGTGCCGGGTGTATATTTTACTCTCTAAATTCATGGAATGAAGCGTTTTTTTGTCCCGTTTTTTTGCCTGCTCAGCATTATACTTTTTGCTTGTACCAATAGCCGGGAACCGGAAAACAGTACGGAGGTGGAGCCGGAGTCGATCTTCCTCGATTACCAGGTAAGGGGCGAAGAAGGGAACAATCTTATTACGGTCTTATTACAGTTCAGGTTCGAAGATGAATATGGGGGCACTTTGTTACTCGAAGAACCCAGCAGGGTAGAGCTGGATGGCGAGCAGATTCCCGCAGACAGTTCAAAGATAACAGGTCCATTTTACGAGATCCAGAAACCGGTTGAATGGCTGAACGGTACTCACCATATCGTTTTTACAGGCAGTGATAAAAAGAAAAACAGCCAGCCGTTCAAGTTCCGGCTATTATCACTACTAACCCCGGTGCCCGATACCATCCACAGGGCAGACCTGATCTTCGAATTTGCTGGTATTGAAGAAGATCATATCAGGTTGCTACTCACCGATACGTGCTTTACGGGAATCGGGATCAACCGCCTGGATACTGTCAGGAATGGACGGTTGGTAATAGATAAAGCCGAACTGGATAATCTTTTCAATGGGCCGGTACAGCTGGAATTGATCCGGGAGTACGAAAAACCACTGATGACCGGGGATATGGAAAGAGGCAGGATCGTATTTTCTTATAGTATAAAGCGGGAATTTATCCTGGTGGATTAGGCTGGGAAACATTGGTTTAACCGGTACCGTAGTGTTTTGCACAAAAAAGCAACAGCTCAGGGGAATGGCTGTTTTATTTTGATTTCTCAATGGAATTTTAGGCCTAACACCGTACTTTTGCCCGCCCGAACAAACCGTTCGGCACGCCCACAAATACAAAACAATGGCAGGACAATTAAAAGAGGTCCGGAACCGGATCAAATCAGTACAAAGCACCCAGCAGATCACTAAGGCGATGAAAATGGTAAGTGCGGCCAAACTCCGCCGTGCGCAGGATGCCATTATCCAGATGCGCCCTTATGCCAACAAACTACAGGAAATGCTCAGCAATATCGTGAGCAACAGCGAAGGCGATACAGGGATGTCATTAGCCGCTGAACGTCCCGCGGAAAAAATTTTATTCATTGTTATAACAAGTGACCGCGGCCTGGCAGGCGCTTTCAATACCAATACGATCAAGCTGACAAAAGCGACCATTGCTGAAAAATACACCACCCAGTTCAAAAAAGGCAATGTGACGATCTGGAATATCGGTAAGAAAGGATACGAACATTTTTCAAAGAATAATTATAAGGCTGACGCGACCTTCCGTGATATTTTCCTGAACCTGAATTTTGAAAATGTACAGCATGCTTCAAAGGCGGCTATGAAAGCATTTGAAGAAAAGCAATTCGATGTGGTAGAACTTGTTTACAGCAAGTTTAAAAATGCTGCTACCCAGCGTTTCGAAGTTGAACGCTTCCTGCCGATCCCTAAAGTGGAGAAAAAAGCCGGTGCTACAAAAGCTGATTTTATCTACGATCCTTCCAAAGAATTGCTGATCGCCGAACTGATGCCCAAGATCCTCAATACCCAATTGTTCAAAGCTGTTCTTGACTCGAATGCCTCCGAGCATGGTGCAAGGATGACGGCAATGGATAAAGCCAGCGAGAATGCCAACGAGATGCTTCGTTCACTGAAGATCTCCTACAACCGTGCAAGACAGGCGGCCATTACCACCGAGCTGACAGAGATCGTAAGTGGTGCGGCAGCATTGCAGGGGTAAAAGAAGTCAAGAAAGTCATATAGGTCAAAAATGGTCATATAAGTCAAGGGTGGTCAAAAAAGTCATAATGGGCATTAAGCTTCCACAAAAATCATAGTTTTTAAAATAGGTTACTTCGTGCATGTTCTCGTACGGTCTCAGGAAAAAACATTTTTGCCTGGTGCAAATCTCTTTTTAAGGTCATCGGATTTTGGAAAGTTTGTGGGATGGGATACGGATTAAGATTGGAAGAGCTTGAAGTGTACAAGATTGCGATGGAGATCGGGGACATGGTTTGGGCGATTGTTGATAAATGGGAATATTTTCCAAAAAAAACACTGGGTTCTCAATATGTGGAGGCGGCTGATTCAATAGCCATGAATATCAGCGAGGGTTATGGCAGGTTTCATTTTAAAGAGAATAAGAACTTCTGTTATTATAGTCGCGGTTCTGCCAAAGAAACCTATACCGCTACGGTAAAAGCCAGGGCAAGAAAACTAATTACCGACAGTGATTTTACTATTCTTTCACAAAAATTGGATAGTTATTTTCGGTTGGTTTATCATTATATCGATTCAATAGGCCAGAAAAAAGCGGATTAATTGTGCATAATCTCTTTCTAGCTATTACAAACTGATATTTAACTTGCTGGCTTATAGGACGTCATTTGATAGCTTGACCTATATGACCCTTTGATTTTTTTGACCTTTATGACCCTTTGACTTTATTGACCTATTTGACTTTTATGACAATCAACGACCTCATACCACATATTGAAGCCCTGATCTTTGCCAGTGAGAGGCCCCTGACCACGCTTGAGATAATCGAGCTGCTAAATAATGCGCCGGATTTTTCGGAGGAAAAGATCACTCTTGACCAGGTGGAAGCTTCCCTCGAAGGCATCATGGAGAAATACAGCGCCGATTTCTATCCCTTTGAAGTAAAACAAAGCGGGGGTGGATGGCAATTTCTTACAAGAAAAGAATACCATAAAACGATCGCTCAACTGAACGGGGAGAAATTTCTGAAACGCCTGTCGGCTGCTTCGCTGGAAACCCTGTCGATCATTGCTTATAAACAGCCTGTCACAAAAGGTGAAATAGAATCCATCCGGGGAGTAAGCTCTGATTATGCCGTACAGAAACTGCTGGAAAAAGAACTGATCATCATCAGTGGCCGTAATGAAAAAGCTCCCGGTCAGCCGCTTTTGTATTCCACCTCCAAGAATTTCATGGATTACTTCGGGATCAATTCCGCGGATGAACTGCCGAAGATCAAAGAAGTGCTTGCCGAACAAATGGTAGATCCGACCAGGATCAGCAATCCTTTCCCCGGAGAAACCAAGACCGGTGATGCCGATAAGACTGAAGCACTCGTCGTAACCGATAATGGTGAACTGATCGTGAACAACGATAATAACGAAGGCGAAGAGAACTGATCATTTTTCCCTTAACTCATACCTGCTATGCCATCCACCGGGTGGCATAGTTGTTTTAACTATATTCGCAATCATGCCGCAACAGTTAACGAATGAGCAACTGGTCCAGGCCGCCCATGATTTTGGAACGCCACTGTATGTATATCATGCCGAGAGGATAAAAGAGCAATACCAACGCCTGCTCGATGCTTTTGGGGGAGTAGATGCAAAGTTCTTCTACGCAGCCAAAGCCCTTACCAATATCAATATCCTGGCTTATATCAGAGATACCGGGTGCAATATTGATTGCAGTTCGGTGAATGAAGCCAAACTGGCATTGAAAGCCGGTTTTACACCGGACCGGGTATTGTACACATCCAATAATATCGCTTTTAGTGAGATCGAAGAGGCACAAGCGATGGGTGTACACATTAATATTGACAGCCTCTCCAACCTACGGAAATTCGGAAAAAAATTCGGTCACAGTTACCCGGTAGGAGTGCGGTTGCGACCCAATATCATGGCGGGTGGTAACCTTAAGATATCCACGGGTCATGCAGGAAGCAAATTCGGTGTTCCGCTCGAAAGCATACAAGAAGTGCTGGATGTGCAGCAGGAAACGGGGTTATTCATCCGCGCCTTGCATATCCATACCGGCAGCGAGATAAAGGATGTGGAAGTATTTGCAAAAGGGATCGAAGTGTTGTTCGAAGTGGCCCAACATTTCCCGGAATTGGAAGTGATCGACCTGGGCGGTGGATTTAAAGTGCCCTATATCCCTGGCGAGGAGGGAACAGATATTGAAAAACTTGGACAGAAAGTAAAAGAAGAGTTTGAAACATTTGAAAAAAAATATAACCGGCATTTCCAGGTATGGTTCGAACCGGGAAAATTCCTGGTTAGTGAAGCCGGCTATTTTATCACCAAAGTAAATGTGCTGAAAGAATCCGCTGATATAAAATTTGCCGGGGTTGACAGCGGGCTCAATCATTTTATCCGGCCGATGTTTTACGGCGCTTACCACGAGATCATCAATATTTCCAATCCTCCCGGTACATTAACGCCTTATCATGTTGTAGGAAATATCTGCGAGACGGATACTTTTGCCGAGAACCGGTTATTGCCTGAAGTAAGAGAAGATGATTTCCTCGTTTTTAAGAACGCAGGAGCCTATTGTTTTGAAATGTCTTCACATTATAATGCACGTTTCAAACCTGCCGAGGTCTTGTTTAAAGAAAACAATGCTACCCTAATCCGCAAAAGGGATTTGCTGGAAGACCTGCTCCGGAACCAGGTAAGAAATGATGAATAAGGTCCAAAATTAAATCCGGGAATGAATGAAGATTAAAGTCTGTCCAAATCCTACTAGCCCTTACCAAACCCCTCTCTCTTTATTGAATTGGTTTCACCGTAATGACGGTCGTAGTTTTTGAAGTAACGGGCAGTGTGCCAAAGGATGCTTCCGTATTTCCATTGGATTCTGTGCTGATCGTCTTTTCCCGGATGATACCGGTCATGCGGTCCAAAACGATCTTCCCTTTTGATTTGTTGTTCATGGTGGTGATCGTCTCGCTTCCCATCATTTCCGCTTTCGTGATGGTCACGGAGCTTTCAACAAAATCCACCAGAATCGTGGAATCATTGATATCAGCGATAGCATAAGCCGCATCAACTTTGCCATTGCCTGTTTCATAGGAGTTTGTCCAGGTATCTCCCTTGCCGACTTCCTTATCAGGGAGTGTCTTAAAAAAACTCCCGCTTCCCTTCTGTGGTGGCTGCACGAGGTCCAGTACATCTTTCAACATACTGGTGACGATCGCCATACGGCTATCGGCCTTTGTGAGTTCGATCTTTTCCGGGAGAGCCACCAGGGTCTTCCCGGCTGTATCAATAATGATATCGTACTGCTTGCTGAGTATTTCTTTGATCGGTTCACCGAACTGGCCGTTCAGGTCCTTTTCTTCTTTGGAATCAAATGATCTTTTTTGTCCCATGCCATCAAAACTGAAACTAATATGCTGTACCTGGTGGTGCAGCGTACTATTGTCATCCGTCCCATTGGTTATTTTATAAGAATGAGTGCCGGCAGCATCTACATTAAAATCGATCGCCTGTCCCATGGCTTGCTGGGCGATCGTAGTCTTCAGCTGCATCTGGATCCCGAGAGTCTGCCCCTGCTCGAATTTTAACCTGCCGGAGACTTTTTGCCCGGATGAAACTATTTGCAGGAGGATCAGTAAAAAGGAAAGCAGCGAGACTTGTTTCATACAGGAAGTTAATGTGTTGAACAAATTTGACGATTCTTTCTTACAATCGTTGCAAAACTGCTAAAATAATTGTTGCCCGGTCCTGCTTATACCACGTAAATCCGACTGAACTTACTACTTTTAACAAGCATTTCATGACGAAGGGAAAATTTACAAATCCTAATAAAGCGGTAGCTTGTGTGGTAGCGATCGGCAAACAATAGTTATTTCATGAACCCTCATACTCTCTCTTTTATAAAACTGATGAAGCATCCTGTCAAGTTCAGGATGTTTCTGTTTACCAAACTGCCTGCGGCATATATAGCCGGGGTAAGGGTGAGGGAGATCGATGAGAAAAGATGCGTGGTATCCGTTCCCTATAAATGGCTTTCCCAGAATCCCTTTCGGTCCACTTATTTTGCTTGTCTCAGCATGGCGGCTGAAATGAGTACGGGTTCACTGGCAATGGCGCATTTATATAAAATAGCTCCACAGGTTTCCATGCTGGTGGTGAAAGTGGACTCAACCTATCTGAAAAAAGCAACCGGCCGGACTTATTTTACCTGTACCGATGGTGAGCTGTTTGATAAAGCCATTGAACAAACCATTGCGGATGGAGAAGCAAAAACGGTCATCGCGAAATCAGTGGGCAAGAATAAGGAAGGAGAAGTGATCGCGGAATTTTTTATAACATGGTCCTTTAAAATAAAATCAACAAGATGAAGATCGCATTTCATGGTGCAGCAAGAACGGTAACCGGCTCCAAACACTTATTGACATTAAAGAATGGAAAAAGGGTGCTGCTTGATTGCGGTATGTTCCAGGGATTGGGGATCGAGACCAATACCCTTAACCGGGATTTTGGATTTGACCCGGCTGAAGTGGATGTAATGATCCTTTCCCATGCACATATTGATCACAGTGGATTAATACCCCGCCTGGTGGCGGGTGGATTTAAGGGGAAGATATTCTGTACGCCTGCTACCAAGGACCTGACGGTGGTTTTGCTGGAAGACTCTGCCGAGATACAGGAAGATGATATCAAATACCAGAATAAAAGAAGAGCAGCTGAAGGATTGCCTTATCTCCAGCCTTTGTATACGGCGGCGGACGCGAAAAAGGCCACAGAACATTTTGTCGAACAGCACTATGGCGAATGGTTCAATGTGACGGATGGGGTGCAGGCGATGTTCACGGATGCGGGGCATATTATTGGCAGCACCTGTGTTCATGTAAAAGTGAACGAAGGCGGCAAAGAGACACGGGTTACTTTCAGCGGTGATGTGGGCCGTTACAGGGATGCTATTTTAAAATCACCGGAAACATTCCCACAGGCAGATTATATTTTATTGGAGTCCACTTACGGTAATAGCCTCCACGATCAGAATGTCACTACACCGGATATGCTCCTTCGCTGGATCGAAAAAGCCTGTTTGCAGAAAAAAGGAAAACTCATCATGCCGGCATTCAGTGTCGGCCGGACACAGGAATTATTATATGCGCTAAACCAGCTTGAGGTCGAGAACCGGCTGCCCGGGCTGGATTATTTTGTGGACAGCCCCCTGAGTATTAAGGCAACGATGATCGTAAAAAACTACCCCCAGTATTTTAATAAAACCATCCAGAAATTAATGCAATCGGACAATGATCCTTTTGCTTTCAAAGGACTACGTTATGTACAGACAGTAGACCAGTCAAAGCAACTGAATTTCCAGAACGGTCCCATGGTAATTATATCAGCGAGCGGCATGGCGGATGGAGGAAGAGTCAAACACCATATCAGCAATAATATTGAGAACAGCCGTAATACCATCCTGCTCACAGGGTATTGCGAACCCCGATCGCTTGGCGGAAGACTGATGGCAGGAGAGAAGGAGGTCGGCATCTTTGGCGTTAAGCACGAAGTGCATGCGGAAATTGGTGCTATCCGCAGTATGAGTGCGCACGGCGATTACGAAGACCTTTGCCAATGGTTGGCCTGCCAGGACCAGCGCCAGGTTAAAAAACTATTCCTTGTCCACGGCGAATACGAGGTCCAGCAGGATTTCCAACAACGACTTGTTAAAAAAAGGTATATGGACGTTGAGATCCCTCCACAGCATTTCGAAACAGGGCTTACCTGATCACTTACCCATTAGCCAGCGAACTTTCACATCTCCTTAATAAACTATGCACAGTTTTTGCCGTTTATTATATGGTTTTTCAAATCATTAAAAAAAAGGAGAGATACATGATGAAAAGTTTGAAACTGTGGAGCGGATCATTAGCCTTCGTCTTTTTACTGGCAAGTTGTGGTACCACAGCACACATTGAAAAAGACGATAATACAGATTTCAGCCGTTACAGGTCTTTTGCCTGGATCGATAAGGACGGCGAAGGACAAAATGACCAGGATAAAAAGAATGATCTTACTGAACAAAGGATACGTGCCGCGGTGAACACCGAACTGCAGAAAGCAGGTTGGAAAGAATCAAGGAACCGCCCGGACGTATTGCTGAGTTATGATGTACTGGTGGAAAGGGCATCCAAGGAAAGTACGAACCCGGTCTATTCAAGACCTTATACAAGGGCGATCTACAATCCTTATACCCGCCGTTACTCAACTATTTATTATCCTTCCCAGTTCGTAGGATATGAAAGAGATGAGCGGCCCATCAAAGAAGGCACAGTAACGATCTCCATGATCGATGCCCGGACCGATAAAACAGTCTGGCAGGGCTGGACAACTGACGAGGTAAACAGCAAGAACCTCACCAGCAAAGAGATCCAGAACAGTGTGCGATCGATCTTTAAGAAATTTGATGTAGCGAAGAATTAATTTTACAAGGACGGTTCCGGACATACCTCCCTGCTGAATGCGGGGAGGTTTTTTTTACCAAACGTTCCAGTCCACTGCAATCGTTTCATTTCTTGATGTCGGTTGCTGCAATCCCTTCGTCAGTTCTTCCACTCTTTTACCCACAATAGTTTTCAGCTCACTTATTTTCATAGTAAGATGATTCTTCATTGCTTCCAGAATGGAGTAAGTAAATACGCCGTTTTTAAGATCATTTCTTTCCAGCGCAAACTGTGTACCTGCTGCGGCTGATATGATAGTAGCACCGGTACTTTTGCCCACATTTACAAACAGGCTTTGCATCAGTTCAAAACTATTCTTTAATCCCAGCCGGCCCTCTTGTTTATAAGCTACCGGTTTCAATCCTTTTATCAATGAATCAGAAGAAGCATTGAGCGTAACAAGGTCTTCCTTATCCACTTCACCGCTGTGGCAGGCATCTATCAGCATCAGTTTTTTACGGGCGGGAATACTATCCAGTAAATTTTCCAATTCATCATAGGGTAATCCATTTTGTTCCGGCTTTTCAAAATTGACAGCATACGTTGAGAGGTAATAATCATACTCTTTACTGAGCATCCCATGTCCCGAGTAGGCAATAATTACTTTGTCATTTACCGTTGTTTTTTTCAGGTTATCCTTTAAGGCTTTTACTTTACCGATTGTTACATTTTCATTGAACAAGGTATCAATGATAATAGTATTGCCATACTTTTCTTTTAATTTGATAGACAGGTCCCGGATGTCTTTACTGCTGTACTGAAGGTTGTATTTACTATCGGCAAAGCGGTCAATGCCGATGCCGATAAACCGGATCATTTCTTGTTGTTTTACGGCCGGGGTATAGTTTACTACCAGCGGCATCCGGTAGCTTTCGGTGCCGTTTACATTAGTGATGGAAGTTTCGATACGGTTTTCTCCCTGGGAAAGGTTTATTATTATAGTAGTATCAAAATTATTCCTGTTTCTTTTGCGGATGCTGATACCCCGCTGGCCATAGATGGGGACTTCATTTATCCACAGGTTATAGCGGTCAATTTTATAAAGGCTGTCCATTCCTTTTATTTTCAGCAGTAGTGTTCCTTTTTTTTGTTCATATTCAATAGTATTCCTGTTAGTAAAGTCTGCTTCAGGCACGCTGTAGCCATTCCGGAAAGCCGTTGTATCAATGCCAAGTTTTTTTATTCGTTTGTAATACGCCTTTCTGTAAGATTGGATCAATGCTGTATCTGTATTCCCAATTGCTTCTAATACTTTATCCGGGCGGTTGTATTTAACGTCCAATTGTTCAAATGTTATCACTTTCAGATCTGGTGTGACATAATGCAGGAGTTTTGCAGCGTTGGTGGTGGTGAGGTAATAACCTGTTGGTATTTGGAGAAAATTATCCGTATTGTCAATCGCAAAAAAGGTAAATAGCAGTTTGCCGCCAGCAGCATCCCAGATCTTTACTGTTTGGTCATATGAACTGGTGATGATCGTCTTGCCATCGGGAGAGAATTCTGCACCACACACATTAGAATTATGACCCACCATGTCGGCAAGAAGTTTACCGGTTTCACTATCCCACACTTTAGCAGTATGGTCCCAGGACCCGGTAACAAATTTTTTCCCGTCAGGCGAGAAATTGGCATCACTGACATTATCAAGATGTTTGACTTCCAGGAGGGCTTTCCGGCTGACCGCATCAAATATCCTTGCTGTATAGTCCTTGGACGCGGATAAGACCTTTTTACCGTCCGGTGAAAAACAGGCACTGTGAACAGGTTTAAAATGACCAGGGTAATAACTGATCATTTCCCCGCTTTCACCATCCCAAACAGGTACGAAAGGTGACTTGGATGCAGTAACAATAAAGTCACCATCCGGAGAAAAATTTGCCTCATAAACCTCTTCCTCTTCTCCGCGCAGTAATTCAGGTGATGATAGCGTAAGCATATGGGGATCTTCAATAGTTGCCAGTTCTTCCCCATCAATAGAGTCCCAGATCTTGGCCGTTCCGTCAAAGGAAGCCGTTACAACTTTCCTGTCATCCTTTGAAAAATTTGCGTTATTTAATGCAGAAGAATGACCTTTCAATTCTACCAAAAGTTCGCCATTGGAAGCGTTCCAGATCTTTGCAGTACTGTCCCAGGAAGCCGTTACGATCCTTTTCCCATCATAAGAGTAATGGGCGCCATAGACTGCTTTTGTGTGACCCTTCAGCGTTTGAATTATCCCTCCACCCAGTGCGTCCCAAACTAACACGTCCGGGGAATTCGACGCCGTTACAATTTTTTTACCGTCAGGGGAAAATCCTGCTCCGTATATCTCGGCCATGTGGCCGGCAAGATTGGTAATCAAGTGACCATTACTGGACCAAATTTTTGCCGTTCCATCTGCGGAGGCTGTGACGATCTTCTTATCATCCGGTGAGAAGCTAGAATACAAAACAGCGTTTTTATGCCCTATAAGATCCGCCAGGAAATGTCCGTCTGATGCATTCCATAATTTAGCGGTCCCATCCACACAGGTGGTCGCGATCATTTTACTGTCATGCGAAAACGAAGCACTGTAAACCTGCATCGGGTGTTTTAATACCGCGAGGAAGGCACCTGTATTGCCATTCCAGATAATAGCTGTTTTATCCCCTGAAGCGGTTACAATTTTTTTCCCGTCAGGAGAAAAAATAGCGCTTGAGATTCCTGTTGTATGTTTTTCCATACTTGCGAGCAGGGAACCATTCTCCGCATTCCACAATTTTGCAGTGCCATCCCTCGACGCAGATACTATTTTTTTGTCGTCTGGGGAAAAATTGGCGGTATATACCTTACCTGTATGCCCTCTCATCTGTGCAAGTAACGCCCCATTGCTGGCATTCCAAACGCTGATACCGCTGTCGAGCGAAGAGGTTACGAATTTTTTATTGTTATAGGAAAAGGATGCGTTGGTGACCATGCTTCCCACTACCACACTCAGGAGCTCGGACCCTGTTTTGGCATCCCATAATTTTGCAGTACCATCCAGAGAAACGGTTGCGATCATTTTACCATTTGGAGAATAAATGGCATTATATACATAAGAAGTATGTCCTTTTAAGATTTTTATAAATGTACCGGTAAGGGCATTCCATATCATAGCCGTGTTATCACGGGAAGCTGTTACAATGTTTTTGCCGTCGGGTGAATAATTTGCTGAATAAACCCACCCATTATGACCTTTCAAATCAGCAAGCAACGACCCGCTTTGGGCATCCCATATTTTAGCAGTAATATCCATGGAGCAGGTTACTACTTTTTTACCGTCGGGAGAGAAATTGGAGGCGATGACCTGGTTAGCATGCCCGATTGGCATCATAAGTTTTGGTGGCTGAGCAGGAGAAAAAAAAGGTGTAAAAAAAACAAGCCAAAACAGGATGAAAAATAATTTTTTAGTTGTCATGGTGATTTTGGAAAGTTATTGCTTTATATCGATTCAACGATCCGGAACCAGGAATTTCCACATAGGATGGCTCGGGACACATCCCTGGCAAATAACACCGGGACTTTTTCTATGTGTTATTAGAGCGTCCAGATATCCCAGTCATCCAATACTTCTACACGGCTGGTAGGTTTCTGCCGCCCCCCGGTGAGCGTTTTTACAGCAGTAAAGACCGCTTTTTTCAATTCTTTTACAGATATTTTCTTATTCCCGTTCTCATCTGTGCTCGTATCCTTAAATGCATTTAGGACGCTGTAAGTAAATACCCCGTTTTTCCATTTGTCGCTTTCCAACGCATATTCTTTTCCCCCCGCTGCCGAAAGAACCGTTGTTCCATTCCCGTTATTGAGATTGGCAAACATATCCTGCATGAGTTCAAAACTCGTCTGCAATCCTACTTTACTATCGCCTTTTACGATCAGTCCTCTTGCAGTGGCTACCACATTTTGTTCCAATGCTGTCCCTTTATTTTCAAAAGTGATATCAGATTCCTTGTCCACTTCCCCGCTGTGACAGGCGTCCATCAGCAATAGTTTCTGCCGGGCAGGTATCCCATCCAGGATCCCTTCCATCATGGAATAAGGGAGTCCCCTGCCTTCCGGTTTTTTGAAATCAACATCATAGGTAGCGAAATACCAGTCAAGGCTATCGCTTAACAATCCATGACCGTTAAAAGAAACGATCACTTTATCATTAATAGAACTGGACTTTAATTTATCATGGAGAGCGAGGATATTTTCACGGGTTGCTTTTTCATTGAGCAGTGTATCGATGATTAGCCCCGGGTATTTTTTCTTAAATGCGATAACCAGGTCCCTGATATCTTTTACCGGATATTTCAGGCTCATATCCGTGTCCTGGTATTTTGATATGCCTACGCCGACAAACCAGACACGGGGCTTAATAGGTTTTAACGGAGCATAGGTAACGGCGATCTTTTCCTTGTGGCTTTCAATGGCTGTTCCGCTTATATAAACCGCTTCAATATTATTCACTCCCTGGTTAAGGAGCACGGAATCGGAGTAGGTAAACAGGCTTGTCCCGATTTCGGAGAACTGCTGTTGTTTTATCAAATTCCCGTTGATAAAAATCTTCACCTGTCCTTTCCTGGCGGAACTATCGGCGATCTCGAAATAAAGTCCGGCCATGGGAGTTGAGGTAACAACAGGAATGGATCGTTTGTTGGTTAATTTCAGGACGGGTGTATAATTACTGACCAGGCTGTCATTCACAGTACCCGTTATTTTTTTTAATCGTTTGTAATATGCATTCTTATAAAAATTCACCAGTTCGGGTGAAGCATAACCAAGACGGCTCAACACGATATCAGGACGGTTGAGGTAAAGATCGAACTGGTCAAATGAATAGAAACTACTGTCTTTGAAAAAAGTCACTCCGTCCAGCGCTGACTTGGAGGCCATATAAAAATTATCAGGGGTAACCATGATATTACCATAATCACCAATGGTACTGAGATACATAGCTGGCTTGCCACTGGCCAGGTCCCATATCGTACAAAAGCCATCATCACTGGCAGTGGCCGCATGTTTTTTATTGGGGGAGAAGGATATTTTATTGAAACCGGCACCCTCCGTATAGAATTCGCGTTGGACTTCCAGGTCACTGGTATTCCGGATCTGTACGATCCGTCCATTCTGGCGGCGGGTGATACAGCCAAATGACTGCCCGTCAAATCCTATGTCAATACCAAGGATCTCATCATCTTGGGGAAGGAGCAGAGAATCTTCCACTTGTAAAGTAATTGCATTCAGCCTGTATATGCATTTTTGCTGTACTGCTATTACGTGGTTGCCATCCCGGGTGTATTTCAGGTCATACACTTTCCGTTCCTTTTGCCCGGGTATCGCTTCCAGCACTTTATAAGCATGCAGTTTTCTTTCTTCTGTATTCCAGTGTTGGATGACACCGCTTTTATTGCCGGTTACAAAATCACGACTGTTCGGGTGCAGCGCCGTACTGAGTACCATAAAACCATAGTTGGGATCAACACAACCATTGGGATTCCAGCAGTTATTCGTGGAGTCCATATCCTCCTTTTGTGGCTCCTGGTGAAAGACCATTTTGCTACCATCTGCCGCATCCCAGCTGATGATACAAGCGCCACCACTGACTATCCGCTGGCCATCTGTAGAAAAATCAATACTATTCACAGCCCATATACTTCCATCGGTTACACTGACGGTGTTTTTACCAGTCGCGGTCTCCCAGATATCACCGCTTGATGCTGCCAGGTATTTGCCATCACCGCTGAAAGCGAGTTTGGTGATATACCCACTGCTTCCGACATTGAGCGATTTTGTTTCTTTTCCCGTGCCCAGGTCCCAGAGCATTACTTTCCCATCGGGATTGGCAGCTGCCAGGTAGCGGCCATCAGGACTGTAGGCGATTGAAATAATCGTTGGTTCATCCCGGCCAAAATCTTTGAATTCATAACCGGTGTTCAATTCCCGCCAACGGATTATAATGTTATCGGACTGGGTAAAGAAATTCTGGTCAGGGAAAATTTCATAACTGGTATTGGTTGGGGTGTCATCACTGTTCAACGAATCAATCAACCTGTCCTGCCCCGTTAGCATATTGATATACCTGAAATGAGTTATTTTGCCACTCTTCCGTTTGAATTCCTTTTTATACATAAAATAACACCCATCGGGCGTTGCCTTGCCGGTAAGCACCTCGCTGTTCAGCGGAAATTTCCGGACCATGGTTACGGAATCTCCCTCTATCTTGTATAACTGGTTGACCACATCTTTACCAGAGTCTGTAAAATAGAAATAAGGAGAATTTGCCAGGAAAGTCACTCTTTTTACTGCATTATTCTCACCGGGGTAAGACCGGGTGAACAGTTTTTTCCCTTGTTCATTGACCAGGCTAAGATCTTCACCTGTTGTGGTAAGTAAAAAATACATGTTCCCGCTGATCATCGCCGGTATATAATCTGTTATATAATCCGGGCCTGCAGGCTGGTAATTTTTTGCTGTGCCCTGGTTTAAATTGTAAACGGTAAGGGAATAAATGTCATCCGTGTAGCTGTTTGAATACCAGCAAATCAGGGAATCGTTGATGATGCGGGTGGCAGGTTGATTCTGGGACTGGTGTTGAAAGACGATTTTCCGGGAAGAACGATCATATACTTTAACGGTATAAGGGTAGAGCCAGCTATTGCGTTCCTGGTTTTCATCTTCCAAACCGGGTCTTTTTTTCCATCTTTCTTCTGAGTACAGAATATACTTGTCACCAGGCAACAATTGTGCATCGGTCACACGACCGGCATCTTTATAGAACTGTTCCCAGCGGACAGCGCATTTTGCATCCGCATCGATGGTGATCAGTTTATCGTGGTTCTTTACCAGGGTCAGCTGGTTAGTTTCATAATTGTAATAAGACCTGTTGACATTATCGCTTCCCTGTTTGATCAGCACTTTGAACAGCTTATTATCTTCCGCTTGCTGAAGTATCGTCCCGGCTGCCGATATCGTTACAGGATCAGGGTTAGCAACCCAGGCTAGCTTTGCATTGTCCAGGTTAAAAGCCATTATGGTTCCATCCGTCGGGTGACTGGCGGTAAAGATCCCCTGTTCGGGATAGATGGAAAATACATAGCTGTTCCAGTCCCCCTCAACCCCGTTGATCACTATTTCCATACCTGTACTGGTGTTATATATTTTCAGGGAGGAGTTGTTGAGTGAAGTGTCCTGGTATAAGAGCCAGCAGTTGTTTTCTGTCCCGCTGGCGGCATAGATCATCGGTAATTTGGGAAGGGTCCTGACTAGTGTGTAATTTGTATCCAGGGGTTTGAATATCCTTGTCTGCCGGGTATTTTCATCTCCTACGATAGCGTAAGGCATACCTTGCGAAAACTGCGCATAGTTCTTTGTATCTATCCTTTTTAATTTGAATACATCAAAATATTGTTTTTGGCCAATTAGCGCACTCATTATTGCCAGTGTATCACCTTCACGGATCAGGCCAACTACTTTATTCCTGTAATAGGACAGGTCATAGATTCCACTGTGCAGTGAATCCTCGCGCAAGGCTTGTGAAGTGATCTTTCCCAAAGCTGTCGCCCAGATATACAGCGACTTATATCGCGAAAGCAGGTTCATATAAAAAAGCAGGACCGAATCGCCGGAAAATCTTACCCGGTCGAGATCGTTGTGAGCAGGCAGGCGGTAGGTACCTACAACATAACCTGAATCCTGGTTAAACAGACCAATTTTATTAGTAGAAGAAAAAAAATCTCCTTCAGGCATATAGAAAGCGATCATTTTACCGGAGTTGGAAATGCGGGGGTAAAACAGCTCATTTCCGTCATCCCGGATCACCAGGGGTCCGCGGATAAGTTCGCCACCTGTAGTATATACCCAGCATTTGTTTTGCGAGAAGACCATCAACTGGTTGCTATCCGCAACGTACAGGGTTGTCCGGGTAGCATCGCCATTCTTGCTGAATACGCTGGCGGGCATGGTTTGGATTGGCTGGGCCTCTATGACTGAAAACAATAGCAATAAAAGTAGGGTAGGGTATGCCTGCCGGAATATCATTGTGAAAATTTCATGAAAAATACCATTATATAGCGAACCGGCGAATACCGTCTCGTGGGTAATCTTGCTGCTTGTTTATTCTTTGGCCGGGGTTTTCTAAGATAACCTATTTCACCAGCCATGCTGCCTTATCTGCTATGGCCGCAGCCAGGTCACCAGGCTTATCGCTTCTGCCAACCAGCTCAAATTTCATCTTGATCAGTTTATTCTGCTTGATGTTCACGGTTACAGTTATTGCATTGTCTTTGATGGTATACCGGCCACTGAGGGAATAAGCATCCGGGGAATTCGTGGCTGTTACATATACGATCCTGCTATCTGTCCCTCTCGAGGCAATGTCATTGAGTTGCAGGTTGATCATCTTACTAAGTTCGAGGTCATCATCTGCGATGCTTTCATCACTGTTCTGGAAATTACTGGCGGCAAACAACGGTTTTTCAGCCGGCAATATTATATTGGAAATGACCTCCTGGTCTACCAGCCCGATATTGAAATTGGTATTGGTAACGATCTGCGGCTCCTGACGGGCGCCATTTTCTTTAGAAATTTCGCTGACTGTTTTTTCTGCCGCGTTAAACCAGCTGCTCACATTCAGGTATTTCCCGTCTTCCAGAATATCCGGTTGCTGTTTGATCGCTTTTAATAAAGAATAGGTAAGCAGTCCCTGTGAATACCGTCCCATCTCATAGGCGCTCTGGTTACTGGCTGAAGCGGAAAGGATGAATAAACCTGATTTCTCATTCAGTTTATCGATCGCTTTTACCTGTTGTGCTTTATCATCGTTCCTGACGACGAGATCTTTGCCGGCAATATCATTGATGGCCTGCCCGCTGTTACAGGCGTCAAAAATTAAAATACGTTTCTGGGCTTTGATATTTTGCGGCTTCATCCATTCTACCAGTTCGGTGGTGCTGATTCCTACATCTTTTACGGCGCTGGTTGTGGAGAGGGTAGAGGCATCTGCCGTCAGGAAATAGAACTGCTTTTTACCCGCTTCACCCGTCATCACACCATGCCCGGCAAAAAAGATCAGCAGGATATCATTGGCCATTGCTTTCTTCCCGATTTCTTCCAGTATTTTTTTGATGCTATTCTTTTCTGGCAGCTGGTAATGGTCTTTGGCAGTAGTGAGGTTGTACATAAAAACATGTTCCCTGCCATCGGCATTCAATAATTTTTTAGCGGCATTTGAAACAGCATTGGAAATATCCGTTGCATCTTTGGCTGCATATTTCAGGTCAAGTTCACTTCCCTTGTAATCGCTGACACCAACCATCACTGCGTAGAGATTGGGAGGCGCACTGGTTTCTTTGGTCTTGTCTTCCTTTACGATCAGCCCGCGGGAAGAAATACTATTATCAGCCGTATAGGCTTTTACCGTTACCAGGTTTTCTTTGCCTGCTACGAGGAAGCTTTTGATTTCCTCTTTTTTTACCAGCAATTCATAGAATGTTCCGTTCTTTTTTAATTGCTCCGGTTTGTATCGCCTGGCTTCGATACCATTTACCAGTAAAACGGTTTCACCCAATCCACCCCGGCGTGATCGTATGGTAAAATGATATTCCCCGTTACTGCTGCCTGCATCTCCCACTTCCGGGGAAAGACTGCAAATATTTAATTCTTCCAGTGTTTTGGCATTGATAGCATCACCTTTCATGATCCTTTCGGCGAGATCGGGTACCCATAGCTGGTCCTTGGCCTGGTCAAGCTCTATTACTTCAGTTCCGCAAACAAAATAGAGTAATTTACGGGCGGACTCTGTGCCGTCAAATCTTCCCAGTGTGTCCTGGACAAGGAAATCTTTCTCCCCGGTGATAAAATGCCGGTAGGAAAGATTGAACCCCGGCATCCTGTATACTTCCATCATGTCATCTGTGAGTACATAGAGATACTGGCCCGATTTTCCATAAGCAATTTCATTCCCGGTAAGTGTTTTAAGGATCTTTCCATTTTTCAGATCCCTTATAACAATATTATCGGCAGACTTGGAGATCAGTATTTCACCATTCCGGGCAAAATAATATTCCACATTCCGGGTGAATTCTTTTAATTGAACAATAAATGTTTCTTCAGTACCCCTTACATCACTAACACCTACCCGTCCATCTATGTAAACGATTTGGATACTATCCGTTCCGGGTGAAAAAGTCGCATGGTTGATACCGGGCACTGTTTTTACCAGTTTGCCGGTCAGTGTTTCCCAAACATGCAGGGAGGAATCATTGTTATCAAAACAAAGAAAATATTTTGAGTCATGGCTCATCTCAATATTTTGCGGAAACTTTGCTCCAACATCAACAGATCTCACCAGTTGTTGTTTTGCTACTGACCAGATCTTCAGTTTTTGCTCACCGCCGGTAATCACATAAGCTCCATCCGGGCTGAAACGTTGTTCGGTGAACATGCTGATACTGTCGATCGTTAACAATCGTTTATTATCAGCCACCCTTATTAATTGCACAGTAAAATCATCAACATGCAGCAGGTATTTTCCATCAGGACTGAATTTGATGCTTGATTCATAAGAGCGGGTATTATCATTTACAAAATCCACATGATCCCCGTCCGCGTTGAACAACACACTCTCATGGTAGCCGCCTGCTACAGCGATGAGGTTGTCATCAGGACTGAAATCGGCGCTTGTTGCCCAGTCTCCTAAAAAAGCCAGTTGATGAAAAACAATTTTGCCGGTAGTTACATCAATTTTACGCACCGCCCCGTCACGGGAAGTGGTCAGCAGGTATTTTTCATCGTGCGAAAGACGAATGGATGTAAAACGTTCATTGTGTGAGCCATAAACGATCTCATTTTTCCGTGTTGTTATATTCCAGCGACTTAATACAGGGTCGTAATTTCCTGCCACGATCTGGTTGCCACTTTTCAGGTAATTTAAAAAATTAAGAGTTTCTTTTCCTGGCCGGAAGGAAAATAAAAGCTTGCAGGTAGCAGCATCCCAGACACTGCAAAAACCGCCTGCATCAGACAGTGCAAATGTTTTTTTATCCGGGGAGATACGAGCCTTGTATATCCAGTTATCGCGGTTATTTATTGTTTGTACCGTTTTACCGGTCAGTTTATCCCAAAGTCTTGCTGTATTATCGCTGGAAACGGTGATGATCTTTTTCCCGCCAGGGAGAAATCTTGCATTCCAGACAGTATTATCATGCCCTTTATATACCATCAGTTGGTTGCCTGAGTTTACATCCCAAAGTCTTGCCGTACTGTCCCAGGATGCAGTCAGTACCTGGGAATTGTTTTCAGAAAATTCCAGATCGCAAACCTGGTTGGTATGACCCAGCAAGGCTGTCTCCAGTTTCCTTCTCTCCACTGACCATATTCCAATGGGACCGTTCCCATAAAGCGCCAGGGTTTTACTGTTATTGCTAAACTTCACCTCTGCTCCCGAACCATTTGCCTGAATGCTGTCGGTTAATTTAAATGTCTTTGCATCCCAGATACAAACAATATTATTCTCACAACATCCAACTCCGCCGGTAGCGATCCATTTGCCATCGGGGCTGATATCAAGACCGTTTACATATTTATAAGGGCCCAGGAAAGTTGATTTTCCTGTGAGTATGTTATAGACTTCCGTTGGTTCAAAACTGGTGATGACCAGGGAATTATTATCAGGAGTAAAAGCAAGATTATAAATATCTTTTCGTACAAGACTCTTTATTAGCTTTCCCGTAGCGGCTTCCCAGATTTTTATTTTACCGTCGAGATCGCCTGACGCATACATTTTTTCGTTCCTGCTGATCGCCACCGCTTGCATCTGGTTGCTGTTGGCAGAAGGTAATACCAGTTCAGGCTGCTGGGCAAAACTGTTACCGGGCAAGACCAGCAGGAAGCAAAAACAATAAAAAAATAAATTCCTGGAAAACATGTATAAAAATTTACGAAAAGGTATCGCTATAAATCGGCTTCTTTAATACCGTTAAATGGGTAATCTTTCGCTTGTTTATTCTTTGGCCGGGGTTTTTTCAACAGGGATCAGGATAAAGTCGCTTTCCGGGTTGTCTTTTCCGAATCCATCTTTCTGCGGCGAAATTTTCAGGGTAGCTGTTTCATTCATACTGGCGGTTTGTAAAACAGAATATATACTTGACAAGGTGACAATACCATTAGAGTTGTTGCCTTTAGCGCTTAATACCTGCAACAGGAGGTTGGCAAAAGGTGAGTGATCGCCCGGTTTACCATCAAAAGCTTCATCTGTACCAACGGAGGATAAAAATTTCCGGCAAATAAATTTGGATTGGTCGACCAGGAACTGCCTGACATTGCGATTGGGGATGGTTTTAACCGGGTCGCTTCTTTTCTGGTTGAAAGTTCCTGCGTGGCAAACATCGAGCATAACCAGGATCTGCCGGGCAGGTATCTTATTGATCATTTTCTGAAGCCTGACATATTGTATATAGCTATTTCTTGTAATATCCTGTTCGCGGGGTTTAGAATCGGCACAGACAATAAAACCATCATCCATAAATTCTGTTTCCATATCGCCATGCCCCGCAAAATAGAGGAGCAGCTGGTCATTTGGCTGGAGAAGGCGGTAGTATTCGCTGAGCGCTTTATAGATAGTATCAAGCGGTTTATCTTCCAATAATTGTACATCAAAACCATAACCCTGCACTAGTTCATCCCTGATCGCTCTGGCATCATTGATGGCATTTGGTAATTTTTTCCACCCACCAGTATAGTTGTTTGTACCTACTACGAGCGCATATTGTTTGCCCGTTAGGTCTGCAGCTTCCTTAAGATCTTTTGCTTTTGGTTTTAATCCTCTTGTTTGCCTGTTTTCACCGTCAAAAATTTCATTATAATCTTTCAGGAATTTTTTTTCAAAGAAAATATCAAAATATTCATAGTCGAAGGACTGGCAACTATAAGCTTTGTTCTTTATCCGGAAAGCAACCTGGTTAGCATCATACTCCGTACCAAACAAGTTGTAGATATTGCCGGAGTCGAGAGAGGTAATATAATAATTGATCGGCCCTTTTTCTATGATCTTACCAAGACAGGAAACACCATCCATGCCTTGATTAGTAGGAATAATGATGACCCGGTTCTTGTTCAGGATACTGGCCACTTCAGGCGAGTTTTGCATAAGGGTTTTTATAAATTCCGTTTTGAATCTTTTGGAAGGACCTGCTTCAGAAATAAACAACTGATTATTTGCCCGAATGGATTGAATATATTCCTGGAGCACATTGAGGGAGATCATGTTGTCGAATACCGCGGATTTGTCACTTTTGTCCCTGTTTGACGGGTTATCTGGACTTCCTATTATATCATAAGGGAAAAAATAGGTCGAATAAGTAGTTGAATCCTTAGTGAGTGAATTGCTCTGTCCGCTGAAATTGAAAATAAAATAATCATTAAAGGAAGCTTTGCGGGAGATATCTTTTAATGCATTTAATATTGCTTCACGGGTTGCATCCTTGTCAAGCAATACATATTCATGAACCAGTGAGCCAGCGACAGTATTTTTCCGGGTAAATTGTTTTTTAAAAAATTCAGTATAAGAAATGGCGTCTGATTTACAAGCGGAATATTTTCTTGTAACATAATCATCGATGCCAACAGAAAGTATCCACAATGAACTTACCACGTAGTTGTTCCTGTCGTAGCTTGTATATACTTCGTAACGGCGGAGCAGTTTTTCCAATCCTGTGGGTGTGCCTCCCTCGGATCTTCCCCTGGTTGCGCTTGCGGCGATCTTTTCTCCATAATTAAAAATAAATTCGTCGACCTTTTGCATGGTCGAATCAAAGGCCAGGATATGTAAAAGATCATTCGCGAGCGGATAAGCTTTACCACTTATTCTGAATTTAGTGTCCATTTGCCATACACTGTCAATATTACCCTTGCTCTCATAGATGAGCCGGAAACCTGTTATGGATCTTCCAGCAGAATCAGTAAAGCTTTTCAGATTGGTGATAGTATCTCCGCGAAGGAAGATTCCTTCGTATCTTTTTGGTAGGTAAAGGGTAACCGAATACAGCAGGTATACTTTGGAAGGGTTAAGTTTTTTTATTGCTGCCGGAAACTGATCTTTCTCCAGTACCAGTGTCGTTCCTCCCGCAAAACCGCCATTTCCCCGGGCTGCCTGGCTCAATGAAAGGAATAATAGGAAAAGTAAGACGGTAAAGGATATGCTTGTTTTCGGGAACATCGTTTTTTATTTACTCTAAGATATTATTATAATTACTTGTTTTAAATACCCCATGGTGGGTATACCTGTTAGTTTTATTGGCCTATCCATTCAGCAGCGTCGTATATGAAAAGGAGAAGAAAAAAGAAGCGGATATAATTTTCCTGTTATCATCGGGTAAGTTTGGGGTAAGTTATCACTATTATATCCAGTAAGCAATACCCCTGAAAGGGGAGTTAACAACGCAACTTATTATATTTAACTTTCATCTCTCAAATACCCTCTTACCCTGATAGAATGGGAGAAGAGATTATCCTATTTTGTATATTCATTGTTTTATATTGATTCAGATCATGAAACGCATTTCATTCCTCATTATATCTTTTTGTTTTGCTTTTGCGGGTACTGTTTTTGCCCAGCCGCCCGGCGAACGCAGTCTGAAGCCCGTTGCCAAACAGGATTCCGCCAAAGCCGCGGGGAATACCTATGCCATCATCATCGGTATAAGTGATTACAAACAGGTCACGGATCTCCAGTATGCCGATAAAGACGCACAGGCCTTTGAACGATTTCTTTTAAGCGAAGCAGGTGGCAAGACACCGAAAGCAAATATTGAGACCTTTATCAATGAGAATGCCACCCGTAACAATATCGCCGATGCCATCTCGCTGGTGATCGAAAAAGCCAAACCCGGGGACCGGGCTTATTTCTTTTTTGCCGGGCATGGCGATATGGAAGTAAAGACCCAGGTCGAAAATGGCTTACTTCTTTTGTATAATAGCCCTGATGGGGGCTATTTTGGTATGAAACACGATGTACTGGAAGTGTTCGAACTGAAAAGATATTTATCGCCACTTGCGGAAAATGGTATCGAAATGATCTTTATCGTGGATGCCTGTCATTCTGGTAACCTGAAAGGAGGCATCAAAGGCGTGGAGCAGACGGGCTTTGCATTGGCTGCTGCCTGGGGCAAAGAGTTCAAGATACTTTCCTGCCAGCCCAACGAGCTTTCGCTGGAAAGTGCCGAATGGGGCGGGGGCAGGGGACTTTTCTCCCTCCAATTGGAAGAAGGACTGAAAGGTCTTGCTGATATGAACAATAACGGTACCATTACCATGGCGGAATTGCAGATATACCTCCAGATCAATGTGGCGAAATACAGCGACAACAAACAACTGCCTTCCATCACCGGAGATCCCTCCAAACCTGTTACCAAAGTAAATCCCGCGGTGCTCGCAGCACTGAAAGAAGAAAAAGCAAAACAACGTCCCAGCTTGCCACCCGTTAAACCCAAAGGCACAGAAGATAAGTACATCGATACACTTGATGCAACAGGAAAAAAACTTTATTATTCCTATAAAAAAAACCTGGCCGATAAGCGGCTTATCTGGCCCAAGGATACCAATGCACTCCGCGACTACCGTGCTTTTGCAAGAAAATATCCCGATAATGAAATGGCTCCGTTGATGCGGCGTAACCTGGCCGCAGCATTGAACCAACGATTTGATTCCATCGTGGCGCCCCTGCTGAAAGACCAGACAAGCTATTCCACCCGCGATGAATGTTATTATGCTGCTGCAGAGCTGGACAGTTGCCTGGGACTGCTGGGGGCACAGCATTACATGTATCCCAACCTCAAGGCAAGGAAACTATTCATGGATGCAATGGCGATCACCTGGGCATTGACAGAATCTGAGTATAATATTAGCCGGAAACCCGACGTGGAGAAGTCTATCAAAATGCTGGAGGAATCTGAGGAACTCGAACCTAATGCCGCTTATACGGTATCCGCGCTGGGTACCCGGTACTTTTTTGTCTATGATTATAATAAGGCTTTTGCCGAGTTCCAGAAATACCTGGATCTCCGGCCCAATGATTTTTATTCCAAGTACTCATTGGGTTTGTTATATACTAAACTAAAGCAGTATGACAAAGCTGCGGGGTTGTTCAATAAACTGATAACAGAGAATCCAACTTATCCTTATTTATATTCACAATTGTTCGAAGCTTATTTTAAAGGAGGAAAATACAAAGAGGCACTCGCCTGCGCAAGACAAATAACCAGTTCGGTGGACAGTCTTACCGGCTTGTTCACCATGGGGATCTATTATTCACAGGTAGGTAATATTGACAGCGCGGTGCATTATTATCATCTTACGGCAAAATATTCCAAGGGCATCGATCTGGTGTACAATAACCTGGGGCATATCTATTTTGTACATGGCCAGATCGATTCCGCCAGTCATTATTTCAATCTTGCCCTGGCGGCTGACAGCACGAACGCTTTCCCGCATTTCAACCTGGCCACGATCGATGCGATCAACGGCAATTACCAGAAAGCCATCCAGGGATTCGCACGGTCGATCGATTATAGTCCTTCTTTTACCGAAGCGTTTGTCACACATCTTGACCTGTATTTTGGGAAACGTTACACGATCAACAACAATGAACTCTTTAAAGAATTCAGTAATAAATCTCACCAGTTCGACATTCAGTATATTGGTTATACCTCCGTTCTCTACTGTTTTATCCGGGATTCGCTGCTCATCAATAACCAGGCGGCCTTTGATTATATCTTCCCGCAGATGTTCCTGTACAAGGATTATGATGTATTGACCTGGTATCATTATGCCTGTTACAAAGCATTAAAGCAGGATAAGAAAACAGCGCTGGAAAGTCTTGAGAAGGCGCTGAAACTGGGCTTTGGCAGCTATTTCATGCTCACCAGCGACCGGGACCTTGACCTGGTCCGTGACACACCGGAGTTCAAATCAATGTTGCAGAAATATTTTCCTGCGGAGGTGAAGAAATACGCGAACAAGAAAGGGAAATAGCCGTTTATTTTACCAATACACTCTTAGCACCCCTGCCGATCATATCAATGATCTGGCTGCTGTTATCCGACAATACCTTTGTAACGAACTTGTCATTGGCGTTCTCCTTTACATTCACCGATATCGAATAAGCTCCCTGGCTATAGGATTTGCCAAATATATTGTTCTCGTCCTTATAATAACCAAAAGACCGCGGAACAATAAAACTTCTTCCGTCGACCTTTGTGCCTTTCAGGCTGTCGTAATAGCGGGTAAACGTGGGGCTGTTCTTGTCCATCGGAGCATCGCGGAGCAATAAGTAAAATTTTCCGAGTTCTACATTATCGAATAATTGCCCCTGTTCATTGACATAGGACGTATTGAAAATGATCTCAATGTCCATATTAATGCTGTTCTTCTGGGCCCTTGTCATTTTGACTTTTGAATAACGGATCTCCAGATCTGCCAGCTTGAGCCGGAAAATTGAATTGTTGATTATCTCGTTGGTGGAACTGGTGTCAAGTTCGAAACGAGCGGTGAATGCCGTATCGGTCTGGCCCAGGCTATTGGTAAAGGTCCTGGTGAGTATAAAACCGCCGAACTGCATGCCCACAGGGTCAAATACACTTTCAAGCGAGAGTTGGTCATAAAAATAGAGATCAGTCAGGGCAAATGAATAGTTGGCGACATACCTGGCCCTGTCTTTGGCGATCATTTTTTTTACTGCATTGGTAGCCAGTGAAATGGCACCGCCCAATACGGGACCAAAAAGCCCGCGGTTTCCCAGTGAATCGTTGCCAAATGAAGCTTTTGATGCCCGTTCGGTAAAAGAAGGGATTTGCTGGCGCTTGATGGTAGCATAACTGATCACATTAGATTTTTCTTTTATTTCCATATCGGCGCTTTCATCTTTAAGAGCCGTGCTATGGGAAAACATCTTGCAGCTGGTACCTGTAATCAACAGGAAGTAAAGAAAGAAAATGATACAGGAAAAACGATGTTTCATATACTTGTTTTTAAAAGTAAGGAAGTTTTCAAAAATAGATGATTAAGCGCCATACGGGAAATCCAGGCCAGTAAAAAAGCCGGCTTCACAGCCGGCTTAGATCATTGAAGTTGGTTAACAGTAACAGTAGTAGCTGTACCAGTAGCAATATCCATACGCATTGCAATAGTAATACCAGCAGATGCAAAGACCTCCCCGGTTGCCATCGGGTTTTCTGTAAGTTTTCTGGAAAGCTGTGATGGCTTTGTTGATCTGCTTAGCAGCTGTAGCCGTTAATACCTGGCCGCTTTTGTAAGTTACGTTGTTGACGGTCGCTGCGGGAGCACCAGCACCACGGTTGCCACTAAGATCGGCATTGGATACCATGTTCAGGAAACCGATATCCGAATCAGTTAATGTGGTGCCCGGTTTAATAGGGGACACTGTTTTTTCTGTCTGTGCAAATGCCAGCGTGGTTACAACCAGCATCGAACACAGCAGCAAAGTTTTGATCTTGTTCATAGATGTTAATTTTCAGGTTTAAAAATTGATTATTAAATATAAGGTTTGTTTTGGTGTTTTGAAACCTATACCAGCAAGGTAAGATTATTTAAACGGGTTCTTATACCCGGAAAAGGGTATTTTACCCTATTCCTGGCTGAAAGGGGTTTCCATAAAAGGCATGAATAACCAGGCCCATCGACATTCCGGAGTGTAATTCCGCACTGGACAAATGTATCAAATCTTCATTTTTGCCTCAGCACAATTTCCAGTCAAATTCAAGTACCTCTTTTCTCGTCGTGGGTGTCTGTTTTCCTTTTGTGAGTTCTTCCACGGGTTTACTTACATATCCATATTCTTTCAGCTCATTTACGCTTATTTCCAGGTCACCGGAGTTGTCGGCGATATAACTGATTGAATGAAGAGGGATTGAATGCCTTATAGAATCTTTAACAGGGCCATTCGTGTATTATGTTTTTTCCCCGGCATCTGTTAGTCTATAGAATCTATCACAAACCAAAAAAAAATGTATGAAAAAGCTAACTGGCCTCGTATTTATCCTCTTTTTATCGTCCGCCGCCTTTGGCGATGACATAAAATTTGTCAACAACCTCAGCTGGGAACAAGTAAAAGAAAAAGCAGCCCGGGAAAAAAAGATGATCTTCTTTGACGCCTATACCACCTGGTGCGGTCCCTGTAAATACCTGGAGAAAAGTGTTTATACCAACGCTGCTGTGGCCGACTATTTCAACGCCAATTACATCAATGTCAAATTTGATATGGAGACTGCCGAGGGCTTAAAACTGGCCGAAGAATTCGAGGTCAATTCCTACCCAACCCTCCTGTTCTTTTCTCCTGATGGCAAATTGGTACATAAGTATATTGGTGCAATGGAGGCAGCTGAATTCATCGATCTTGGACAGGAAGCAAAAGACCCTTCCAAACAATATTTTGTATTAAAAGAGAAAGCAAGGCTGCTCCTCTTGTCCGATGCGGATTTTAATAAATGGGCAGCAAGTGCAGAGAAACTGGAAGACGGGGATAAAGACGCAATCATGGCGGCTTACCTGCGCAGCAAAACGGATATTTTAGGGAATAAGGATATGGCATCGACCGTATTGAGGTATGCGGCCAATCTGACTGATAAACAATTGAGCTACCTGCATTCAAGCAAGCAAAAGATTGCGCAACTGATGGAATGGGATGCTGCAAGGACCTCATCTGTTCTGTATAAAAAACTTTTCAGGCAGGCCGCCGCAGCTTATGAGAGGAATTATAACCTGGATTCATTCAGGGCATTGATCCGGAAATTTGACCCAGGTAAAGAAAATTATGCTGTCAAGGATCTGCAGTTCAAGGTGGCGGTTTTTATCGATAAGGATATGGGCAAAGCTGCGGATCTTTTGATACAATATATGGGAGATAAAAAGCAACCCGTGGATATTGAAACAATAGCAAGCTGGCTGCTGGATTACTCCTCCTCTTTCGAAGCAGCGCATTTTGCAAAGATCAATACCCGGCTGGCTAGTTTCCAGGTGCGCCCGATCGATAAGGATAAAGAATATTGGTTATACCTGATGCAGATGCTCTGTTATGCCCAGGCCGGGGATGAGGCTAAAGCACGTTCTTTTGCAGAGAAAGCGTACCATCACAAAAATCTGCCGGAAGAATACCGCGATATATTAAAAACTTCGTATGGGTTGACTGAATAAAAGTTTATCCAGACAAATAATTCACCGGCCGGGACTTCCCTGGCCGTTTTTATTTAAAATCTGCACTTGCGGGATGGCAGTCTAAAATACCTTTAGGTGGGTATATGCCCTTTTAATGGATTTTGTAACATTGTACCATCATGAACAATACTGCATACCACAACAGCAAATTTCCCGGGAAGCAACAACCGTATTTAGAGCTGTATACAACCTTTTCCATATACGATAGCTCTACTGGGGGACCTTCTCCAATGTTTTGTGCTTTGTTTCAAAATTCAGTTTATATTAGTACAGAATAATTTTAACCACCATCATTAATTTAGACTTATGACCAAGTGCTTATTTTTCCTTGCCCTCGCAATTTCAGCTTCATTTACCGGTATGGCCCAGGAGAAAAGGGCGTTGATCATTGCCATTGACGCCTACGAAGCTCCCGCCAATTACAAACCAACAGGAACCGGCCGTTCTATTTTCCGCAACCTGGATGGATGTGTCAATGATGCCCGGTCCATCCAGTCGATCGTAGTGTCGAAATTCCAGTTTAACGCGGCAAAAGTGGATACCTTATTTGATGCAGCGGCCAACAGGGCAGCCATTCTGAAAAAAATGAATGAGCTGCTCGCGAAAAGCCAGCGCAATGATATCGCGTTCATCTATTACGCAGGTCATGGCAGCCAGGTGCCCAACAGTCTCGCCAAAGAGACCGACAAAAAAGACGAATCAATGGTACCAAGTGATACCTGGAAAGAAGGAGTGGAGGATATCCGGGATAAGGAACTCGCAAAGATCTATAATGAATTTATCGATAAAGGCGTGAAGCTTACGGTTATCCTGGATTGCTGCCACAGTGGTTCCCTGTCAAGAGGCCCTGTTAGCCCGGGTAAATTCAGGTTCATCGAGGAAGCTAAATACGATGCGAAAGACGCTTCACAACCCGCCCCTCCCGAAACAAGAAAGGAAGGTACTTTCCTGATCATGTCGGCCGCGCAGGACAATGAATTCGCCCAGGAGCAACGGGATGAGAACAATATACCTCACGGGGCTTTCACCATAGCATTTACACAGGCGCTGGAACAACAGTCTGTCAATGCATCCGTGCTGAACCTTTTCACAAGCATCCGGGCGATCCTGAAAAGTAATGGTAAAAAACAGGAGCCGGTACTGGGCGGTAGTGCAGAAAGACAACGGCAAACATTATTCGGACTGGCCAAGGGAAGCTTGCCGGATAAATCGCTGATAGCGGTTGCCGGTATTGACAATAACAAAGTAACCCTGCAGGGTGGTTTTGCGCTGGGTTTATATAAGGAAAATGAATTGACGAAATTCAGGGGTAAGGATACAGTGGTAAAGCTGCGGATCGATTCCGTTATCAGCGTCAACCGTTCCATCGCTTCCGTGATCAAAGGATCGATAAAAGACCTGAAACCCGGGGAGCTGATGGAAGTCACCAACTGGGTATCTTCTTCGGCACCATTGCTGAAAGTTTTTGTTCCGGCCAGCAGTATGTCGGCAGCCGACCTGGCCAAACTGGCAACGATCAGTAAAGAGTTGAAACAATCTTCAAAAATAAAATGGATCAATAACCTGGAGAAAACGGATCCTTATACCACCATCTATTATGATGGAAACAAGTATCATGTGAACGTGGATGGAAAAGAAGTGCCTGCACCCGCGGTGTTAACGACGGCCTCGATCCTGCAACTCGCCAAACAAGATTCAACCCTTTATTTCGAACTACCTCCTACCAAAGAACTGGCTGCGGTTATCCGGGAAAAAATGGGATTGAATAAGAGTATCCGCCTGACCAGCGATGCTTCCGATGCGCAGTACGTATTATATGGTACGATCGATGACGATGGAAAACCATCCTATGGTTTACGCCGTGCACAAACTTCTTCCCGCGACAGCCTGGAATCGATGCCGGTGCAGACAAGAAGTTTTAGCCTGGAGAATACCAATGGGGATGCAAATGTGGCGGATAGTTTATATGAATACGCAATGCGACTCTCCAAGATTCGTGGCTGGCAGCAGCTGTCCGGGCCAAAGGAAGGAGACAAAACATTTCCTTTTTACCTCGAAGTGATGAATAAGGCGAATAATAAACCTATCACCAGTAAAGAATACCGGGTAGGCGATAAAGTCGGGTTCAACCTGGTGGCGGAAAAAGGGTATACGGGTGCAAATAAAGTAAAACGGTATGTCTATGTGTTCCTGATCGACAAGGATGGTAATATGATCTTGTGTTATCCCGATGCGGAAGCCGGTAATGTGGCCAACCAGTTTCCGAAATTCCAGGATTTTACCATGGTCAATAGTGTTTTCCTTTTTGAGGGAGATGTTTCTGAGCCAGTGGGTACGGATAATTATTACCTGCTTGCATCGGATGAACCGATCTCCAATTATGCCATGGTATTTAACCAGGAAGGCGTGCGGGCGGCGCCTCGCGGGGCTGGCAGCCCGTTGGGAAACCTGCTGAATCTGGGTAATACGGAAGGGACAAGAGGATTCAATAAATCAGTTACCAACTGGAACCTGATCAGGTTGTCCATGAAATCAAGACACTGATAAAATACCCCGTAATGGGTATCGGAAATGGATTTATTTCACCCTATATTGCTCCCAATAAGAAAATGACTTATACTTGTAAAAAAATAAAAATAGCTTCAAATACACCAACATTAAAAATTCAAAAAACAAACAAAATGAAAAAAACAATTCTTAGCATTTTTGCAGCTGCGTTTATGCTGCTGGCTTTTTCCGCCACTTCTTCCGCCCAGAAGAAGGTCGCTGTAAAGATCCAATCAAAAGCTGTGGATGCCAGCCGTGGTTCCAGCAATCCCAAGATCAAAGGGGAAGCTCCTAGCACAGACAAGGCTGAAGCAAAACCAAGGGGTACCTGCAGTGTGTATTTTGATAACTATTCCGGGTTATATGTAAAAGTATATGTGGATGGCTATTATCGCGGTACCCTGTCTCCTTATGGAGCTTTCACAGTAAACGTTGCCGATGGTTATACTGAGATCTATTGCATCTCTACCGGCGGTACGAGGGATTGGGAAGCTAGCGGTGACTGCAGAGGCAGGTATACCTATTCGCTATATTAAGCAGCAATTTTTTTGATACAAAAGCAGGCCCTGAGCGCCTGCTTTTTTTGTTTTTTGAATTGATTTAACTCAAGAAAATGAAAAAAATAATATTTAGCATTATTGCGGCGGGCTGCATGCTGCTTGCTTTTACCAACAGCGCTGCTGCCCAAAAGAAGATTACCATTAAGCTTGAATCAAAGGCGGTAGACGCCAGCCGGGGCGTCAGCAACCCCCACATTAAAAGTGAAGTGCCCGTAACGGATAAGGTCGAAGCAAAACCGAGAGGCCTGTGCAGCATTTACTTTGATAACTATTGCGGGTTATATGTAAAAGTATACGTGGATGGTTATTATCGCGGTACCATATCTCCTTATGGTGCCATGACCATGAATGTTGAAGGGGGTTATACGGAGATTTATATTATCTCTATTGGGGGAACAGGGGATTGGGAAGCAACGGGTAATTGCAGGGGCAGCTACACGTATTCGTTATATTAGGCAATAGATTTTTAAATTGATATGAGTTCTTTCACTCATTTGTTCCTTGATTCTACAAGATTTTATAATAAACACAACTATTAAAAAGTAAAATGAAAAATAAGCCTTGGCGTAGTAGTGGCGGTATCCATGCTGCTTGTTTTTTCTAAACAAAACCTGTGGATGTCAGACTGGCTGCCAGTTATGAGAGGCTGGAACTGGTGGGGCATGTGGGAGGGATAATAGATTTGTAGGAGAGTAAATAGTATAGTAGAATTGAACACTTAAAATAAAATATGAATAGTCGAGGGATTTTTTTTTGTGTAATCGTATTGTTTTTTTCTGGAGCAGTCATGGCTCAGCGATCAGCAGAACCTGAAGCCATTAAACTAATTAAAAAAGCTGAAAAACTTTGGAAGGACGAAGAATATTCAGAAGCAGAAAAACTCTATTACCAATCACTACAAATTGCAACATATCCAGTAAATCTCAATAAATTTTTAGAAAAGAAAATGGAGATGGGTGACATTAAAGGCGCTAATAAATTTTGGGATTTAGTTGAAAGCAAGGGGCAACTTCTTGATGAAGTATATTATTATATTGCAACTTCAAATTTTAAACTTGGAATTCCTGAAATTGGGGTGAAAACGGCCGTTAAGTATTTTGAACTATTCCGGGGAAAAAAACCTGGAGTTTATACAAGAGCACTGATATTTTCTTCGATTGAAGTTGCATTCGAGCTAAATGATAGAGAGAGCTTACAAAAAATGAATGAACTTTTTAACGCAATGCAGGATAAAGAGGATGCAAAAGTTGGCAAGTTTTATACAGAGATTTACTTAAATCTGCTTGATGCTAAGTATGACCTTGGAATTCAGAGACTGGAAGCAATGAAAGAAAATGGAGGAGGTTTTTTGTTCTCTAAATTATTTGCAAAGGGGCTTTTGCCGACGGCATATGTAAGAAAAGGTGATTATGCGAAGGCTGAAGAAAGTATAAAAGATGCAGTAAAAAACATTCTTGCTAAGAATAAACATTTTAGCATGGTATTCGGCGCTATCGCTTTGGCGAAAAATGATTATAAATCCGCAATAGAAGAGTTTACAATATCTCTTGGTCTCCATTTATCTGCTAACCCCGCTAAGTTTAATTCATATACTAAAAGAGCAGAAGCTTATGAAGGACTTAAGGAATTTGACAAGGCGAGAAAAGATTATGAAGCCGCATTAATTTATCAACCTGATTATGAACCCGCCCTCAACGGTCTTGCCCGTTTGGAAGGAAGGGTCATCACCGAAAGAAAAACAGATAAAATTCCTCCACAGGTAATAATAACGGAGCCGGAAGTAAGCCGTGGATTAATAGTGAAAGCTGGGGGCAATGATATAATGATAAAGGGGATGGCCGCTGATCCGGCAGGGTTAAGATCGGTGACCATCAACGGACAGAAAGTGTATTCACAAGCTGGCGGGACTTTCTGGGGTACTGTGGCACTCAAAGAAGGTTTTAATAAGGTGGTTGTTGCAGCAACGGACATGGCTGGTAATACCGGTGAGCAGGTTTTCGATATTGAAAGGACAGCCAATGCAAATGGCGCCCCCGTTTCTACCATTAAAGAAGGTAAGAATTATGCCTTGCTGATCGGCTGCCAGAATTATGATGACAGTAATATTCCCTCATTGGAAGCTCCAATCGGGGATGCTATTAAATTAAAACTGATCCTCAAAAACAGCTACAATTTTTCGGATGAAAACCTTTTTACGCTTTTCAACCCCGAGCGATCGGATTTTAAAAAGAAATTTCTTGAGATATACGAGGTGATCCAACCGGAAGACAACCTGGTGATCTTTTATGCCGGTCACGGTATCTGGGTCGAAAAAGAGAAAAGTGGCTATTGGATGCTGACAGACGCCAAATTAAATGATGTTAATACATGGCTTTCTAATAAGGAAGTACTGGAAATGATCACCCGGGTACCAGCACGTCATACATTGTTGATCACGGATGCCTGTTTTTCCGGCTCCGTATTCAAAACAAGAGGTCTTTCGGCTGATATGCCTCTTGCTATGCAACAAATGAACGAAAAGATCAGCCGGGTAGCGATAACCTCCGGTAACGACACCGAAGTGCCCGATAAAAGTGTGTTTATGAAATACCTGGTAAAAGCATTAAGCGAGAACAAGGACAAGTACCTGACAGCCCAGAAAATGTTCATCAACCAGATCATTGAAGCAGTGATGACCGAAACCAAAACCGAACCCCGTTATGGCACACTGGAACTGGCGGGCCATATAGGTGGAGATTATATTTTTACCAGGAAGTAATTCAACAGGTTATAACAGCGGCGATATTAGCCGGGCGGTCCGTTCTCCCAGTCGTTTGTTCCAGGATCGGGCCTTCCATTTTTTTATATCAATTTTTTCTGCCTCCTCCAGGTCTTTGTAAAAAATATCGGCCAGTTCAGCCGCCGTTTCTTCATTGTAAACAATGGCATTGACCTCGAAATTCAGGTCAAAACTCCGGTTGTCCATATTGGCAGAACCGACAATGGCTATTTTTTTATCTGTGACCATGCTTTTGGCATGTACAAACCCTTTCTGGTATAAATAGATCTCCACGCCCGCATCAAGCAAGTCACCGTAGTAAGACCGGGCAGCGGCGTTGACCAATTTTGAATCAGAAATACCAGGGACCAGCAATTTGACAGAAACACCACCCAATGCCGAAATGATGAGTGCATCGAGTATACTTTCACCCGGGATAAAATAAGGTGTGGTGATCAGGATCTCTTCACTTGCCAGGTTAATGGCCTGCAGGAGAGAAAATAAAATGGTTGGCATATCTGAATCAGGGCCGCTGGCAGCGATCTGGACGATCTTGTTATCTTTTAACGGTAAAGAACCAGGCTTGGGGAAAAACTGTTCGGTAGGTGCAAGATCGTCGTTGGCGCAAAAATTCCAGTCGTTCAAAAAAATATGTTGGAGCGGCATTACACCAGGACCTTCAATACGAAGATGCGTATCCCGCCAGAATAATCTTTTCTTACCGGAAGAAGGGTTGATATAACGGTCACTTACATTGATACCGCCAACAAACCCGACCCTTCCATCCACTATGATGATCTTGCGGTGATTGCGGTAATTGATCCGGTTGGCAAAGGCCCAGAACCGGACTTTGTAAAAAGGAAAAACCTTTACCCCGGCTTGCTGAAGACGCGGAACAAGTTTGTGCCGGATCTTCCTGCTTCCGAAATCATCAAATATAAAACGTACAGTTACCCCATCCCGGGCTTTGCGTATAAGTAAATTTTCAATGGTCTTGCCTATTTCATCGTCTTCGTAGATATAGTATTGAATATGGATATGGTTGGTTGCCTGTTCCAGTGCAGCCACTACTTCGGGGAATTTGGTCTCCCCGTTTACCAGCAATTTTACTTCGTTGCCGGCTGTCAATACGCTCATACTTTCCCTGACCAACATGGTGGCCAATTCCTTATTGCTTTCAAGGGCATCACCACCCTCCGCAAAGCTTTTTTTTGAATATTTCAGTATTTCTTCTTTGAGCTTTTTAACTTGTTTGTCAGTACCGGTTATTTTCTTATTGTAGATCTTCCTTTTCCGGTAATTGGTGCCCAGGCTTAAATAAAAAAGGATGCCCAACACCGGGAGGAAGATCACCAGCAGGAGATAAGCCAGGGCTTTGGTGGTGGATCGCGTATCATAAATAATACGAAGACAAACAAGTACCAGGAAAATAACGTAGCAGATCTCTGCCAGCAGTATCCAATTCATCAGTTATAATTGAGTTGCTGAATGTAATAAAAAAAGCAGTCCAATTTAGAGAACGGAGATGATTACTTTGCTTTGGGCAAGTCTTTCGAAAAGATTCATTTCCCGTTTGAATGGCCGCCATTCATACAAAAGCAGGTCAGCCGGCCGCCACAAAGCTACCCAGCCAAGGATGATCAGGACTTCCCTTATTGTGATCGATAAACCGCCTTCCGGTAAACGCGGGAGAACGGTTAAGATTAGCGCAACGAGTAGTCCTAGGGAAATGATAGCTACAAGCAGACTTCTCCAGCCAAGGTGCAAAGCTTGTTTGAGCCGTCCTTTTGATTTGGCCTTGCAATAAAAAAAATGCCGGTGAATGGCATTAGTAATCTCATCTTCCCTGCCAGCAGCATCGGGAATATGCAATTTTATCTCCAAAACCGTATTATAAGGAATAGCTTTTGCCTCCTCGATGATGAATTCTTCGGTTTCGGGAGTAAGCATGCGTTTCCCATAAAAGGGTGAGGCGGTATCCAGGAACAACTGGTCGATATTTTTCAACCGGAGTCCTATCGTGTATCTCTTGTTCATTGCTCTATGAAACTAGGATAAATACCACAGTATATTCTCCCGTTACGCTAGAAACAACTTCAAGTTAGAAAGTCCTGTTCAAATTTGATTTCAATTTTTAAACGTAAATGGCTATTTTTGCAACCCTTCCGCCATTCGCGGGAAGGGTTAAATGCGGGGGTAGCTCAGCTGGTTAGAGCACAGGATTCATAACCCTGAGGTCGGCAGTTCAAGTCTGCTTCCCCGTACTCAAAAGCTCCGAATCGGAGCTTTTTTGCTTCAATAATTTTCCTTTCACAACTTTATTAATTCGATTCCTTTTTCCTTTTTTACCTCGCTGGCTTTCTTATCTGTCCGCATCCCTTCAAAGGTGGGATGACGCATCACGCCATCAGTCGTTATCTCGGTATAGCTTACCTCGCAAACCAATTGGGGTTTTTAGCCAGGTCATTTTGGTTTTAGGTGATTGGGGCCTGAGCAGGAAGTGCTTCAGCCTGGATCTGCCTAAATAACCTATTTGGCTTTTTTATTTTTAAAGCTGAAATTTGGGAATGACTATCCGACTCGCCACCCCGGACGATGCAAAAGGGATATTAACTATTTATGCGCCTTATATCGAGGAGACCTCGTTTACTTTTGAAACTGAAATTCCTACTATTGAACAATTTGCCGAACGGATCGGCAGTTACCTTCAAAACTGGCCCTGGTTGCTTTGTGAAGACGAAGGCATGATCGTGGGCTATGCTTATGCCACACGTTACCGCGAAAGGACTGCTTACCAGTGGTGTACGGAAAGTTCAGTTTATATCCATGAGGATTTCCAGCGAACCGGTATCGCCAGGGTTTTGTACACAGGCTTGTTTGATATTTTAAAAAGACAGGGATTCCGGAATATTTATGCCGTGATCAACCTCCCCAATGATAGAAGCGTGGCCTTCCACGAAAAATGCGGGTTCACTTATTTTGCAACATATGAACATGTCGGTTATAAACTGGGAAAATGGAAGAACGTGGGATGGTGGAGATTGATCGTGAATGATTTTGGTATGGATCCCGTTGCTCCGGTAAAGTTCTCGGAACTTAACAAAGATTTCCTGACTCAATTACTGGTGGAAAAAACAAATGAGATCAGCTAATTCTGTTCTACAGGGATCTCGAAAAGACTTAAGGAGATACAACTATAATGGCTGGGCAGGTTCTCCGTTTCTTCCGGTGTGATGATACCAAGAAAATCAAACCAAGCAGGGTCCTTGTCTTTGTACTTCTCCGTGGCCACCCCAAAATAGGGGGCAGTGGTTTTAAAAATAAACCACAGCGAACACAGGTTGCTACCGGCCAGCGAAGCAAGTCTGCAGCAATAAATAAGAAACATTAAAAGGGTTCGCCCCGGCTAAAGCAAAAAAGCCGTCCCACCCCGGATCAGGACCCGGGGAGACGGCTGCTGTATATGAGCAAGCAAAAATTTAGAAGATAAAGGCAAGGCGAAGGAAATACCTGCGACCATTATTTCCCATCTGCACAGCATCCCAGGCCCCACCGGTCTCCGTATTGTAAGCCCAGTTCTTAGCACCCGGTGCTACACCAAAATCAGGATGGATATTCAGCAAATTATCTGCGCCGGCAAAAGCAGTAAAATGTTCATTCAATTTATAACTCGCATAGAGGTCGGTTACCATTTTGCCCCAATAATCGTATCTATCCTTAACATACCCGCTTCCGTTATCCAGCGGTACTTCTGGATTGATACCCAAACCACTTTCACCATAACCCAGCAAAACCACTTTGCCAAAATAGGTGAGACGGGTTCCCACGGTCAGGTCTTTACAACCATATTCTAAGTTGATACCAAATTTTGTTTTGGGAGCTGAGGCCAGGATAAATTTTTGCTCCCGGTCACTGAGAAAGGTTTGTTTCAGGAACTCGGAACCAGAAAGTTTTGCGGGGATATTGATCTTGTCAATATCCATGGTTTGGAAATTACCGGTAAACAATGCCCTGTATTTCTTTTCACCAGAACGTTTGGTATAATCGATCACGATATCTACTCCTTTATTGGTGGTGGTTACCGCATTGGCGAAGAATTGGGCAAGACTTACATTCAACGCTGCCATTTGAGCACGCAGCACGGGGTCGAGATCAGGATCGCTGCCATCGAACTGGCCGCTTAGCACGACACGGTCTTTGATATGTACCCGGTACCCGTCAATGGTAATATTCAAACCCTTCGCTGCCTGCCAGGTAAATCCCAAACTCAGATTCCCACTTTCTTCCTGTTTCAGTGCTGCTATCCCCGCTGCTTTGGTGATCGGGCTGTAATTGGGGGCGATCTTCACTTCTGCGATTGTGCCGGCCTGCACCGTTGTAAAAGTGGAACTGAAATTGATCTGCTGTAAGGAAGGCGCCCTGAAACCCGTGCTCACAGAGCCCCGGATATTAAACCCATTGGCCACTTTATACCGGGTCGCAAATTTGTAATTGCTGGTAAAACCAAAATCATTGTAGTTCTCGATACGTATGGCGGCATTGAGAAGCCATTTGTCGGTCACATCGTATTCCGCATCAACATAAAAACCTACCACTGATCTTTTTGCATTCACTACATCGGAGGGCTGGTAACCCGGGAAACCCTGTGCACCGGTGGCTTTATCCCCGGATGGATCATAATTAGTATAAGAACCTTCTTCTCCCGCATATATTTTATAGTTCTCAAAACGATACTCCGCACCCAATGCAATATTGAATGACTTGAATATCTTTTTGCTGGTATTAAGGTTGATAGTATTCTGTAAAAAACTAAAACCACCATCGTCAAAATGAGTTTGATTGGCACCAAGCGAGGCATTGAATGTTTTATCCCCGTAAAAATGGAAATTATTTCTTCCGACCGTATTGCTGAGATCCCAGTTCCAGTTAGTTTTTGTTTTTCCTCTTAATCCTGCCGTCCAGGAAATATCGCCAATTTTTGTTTGTATATGGGGTGAATAATATGTTTCACCATCATTGCTGTTCTTCATGATGGAGGGAACAAAGATGATACCGCCACCGGCATCTGTCGGGAAACGCTCCGGTCGGGCTGAAAAATTCCGGGTAAACGCAAAAGCATCTGCTGATTTATAATTATAGCCCCCAAAAGAATAGAATACCGCTGCTCCACTGGTCGGTATTTCCAGGTTCATAAATGTACCGATCATTTTAAGCGAGCCATCACCGGCGCCGCGACGGTAGATATCAATATACATCCCGTCGATATTATTAACATAGTCACTTGTATCCAGCGCCTGCCGGAAAGTTTTACTGGTGCTCAAACCTTCCAGTGTCAGGTTCAGGAAACCGCCTTTTTTGCCGACAGGCAGGCCATAATTAAGACCCACCGTAACAGATGTGCCGTCAAATTTTCCAGCACTTTCGTACTGTGTTGCCAGGTCACTGGCGTAGGCTGTATTGAATTTAGGATCATGGTAGGCCGCATAGCCCACGCTGCCGTTCAGTTTTTTTGTAGATTTCTTTAAGATAAGATTGATCACACCGGCGATAGCATCAGAACCATATTGCGCCGATGCACCGTCCCTTAATATTTCCACCCTGTCGATCGCACTGGCTGGTATGGCGTTCAGATCAGTTCCTGAATTACCACGACCCCTTGTTCCGAAGACCGCAACAAAAGCTGTCTGGTGCCGTCTTTTCCCGTTGATCAATACCAGGGTCTGGTCGGGACCCAACCCGCGCAGGGTAGCAAGGTCTACATGATCAGCCCCATCGCTGCCACTTTGTTTATTATAATTAAAGGAAGGAGCGGCCACATTTAAGATAGAGGTAAGATCCATTCTTGCTGTTGGCTGCGTCACCTGTGCTACATTCACGATATCTACGGGAACGGGAGTTTCCGTCTTTACCCGGCCTGCAGTCCTCGTTCCTACCAGCACCACCTGGTTCAGCTCTTCAAAAGAAAGCGTCAATATAATGGTGAGCGGGGAACTGCTTACGGCCACCACCTGGGTAATATATCCCACCGAACTGATCTCTAACTGATCATTTGCGGTAGTTGATAACCGGAAGGAACCATCCGAAGCTGTAACGATCCCTTTTTTTGTCTGGATGGATTTTACCGAAACCCCCACCAGTGGAATACTATTGGCATCTGTTACTTTACCGGTGACTACCAGTTGAGCATTGAGTGCTGATCCGGCAAATAATAACAGGATAAGAAGCAGCAAGGTATTTCTCATACGGGTTGGTTTTAATAAAAGATAACTTAAATATAAAGTAATTTAAAAACCAGCCCACTAAGGGGGATAATTAAAGTAAGTAGCTGTGCGGAACTGGTGGAAAAATTCCACGGGGCTGTCCCATCATTTGACCATTTCGGCTAGTTTACCCGGTTTTATTTTGCCGGGATAGACTTCCAGCGCTTTTTCAAGGCAGTCCATTGCAGCATTGAGCGAATCCAGGTTCAGTACATAGGCGAGACGGACCTCGTTCTTTCCCAACCCGGCTGTACCATAAAACCCGGTTGCCGGCGCCAGCATCAGGGTTTGATTATTATGCGAAAAATCTTCCAGCAACCACTGGCAGAACTTATCACAATCATCGATCGGTAATTTCGCGATCGCATAAAAAGCGCCACCGGGATTGGGACAGAATACACCGGGCATGGCATTCAGTCTTTTTACCAGCAGGTTCCTGCGGCGTAAATATTCTGCTTTTGGGGCGTCAAAATAAGAATCGGGCAGGTCAACCGCAGCTTCACCCATGATCTGTGCCAGGCCGGGCGGGCTCAGTCTTGCCTGGGCGAATTTCATCGCCGCATCATAGACTTTTTTATTTTTTGTAACAAGGGCGCCGAGACGGGCGCCGCAGGCGCTGTATCTCTTGGAAATAGTATCCATCAGCACCACGTTCTCTTCTAACCCTTTTAAATGCATGGCGCTGACATATTCACCATCACCGTGTCCGCCTTCCGGAGGATAACAGAATTCACGGTAGGCTTCGTCACTGAACAGGTATAGATCATGTTTGAGGCAGATATCTTTTAATGCTTCCATTTCTTCGCGGCTATAGAGATAACCGGTGGGATTATTCGGGCTGCAAATGATGATCGCTTTTGTTTTGCTGCTGATCACTTTTTCAAAATCCGTGATAGGAGGCAGGGCAAAACCTGTTTCGATCCGGGAAGTGATAGGCACAACGTTCACCCCGGCAGCGCATGCAAACCCGTTGTAATTGGCGTAAAAAGGTTCGGGAATTATTACTTCATCTCCCGGGTTCAGGCAGGTGAAGAAACCAAACATGATCGCTTCACTTCCACCGGTGGTGATCATTATTTGTTCAGGAGATACTTCGATCCCCACTCTTTTATAGTATTCCACCAGTTTGCGGCGGTAGCTTTCATTACCGGCGCTATGACTATACTCCAGCACTTTGATATCGGCATTACGGACAGCATCCAGAATGGCAGGTGGCGTTTCTATATCCGGCTGCCCGATGTTGAGATGAAACACTTTGATACCTTTTTTCTTCGCCGCTTCGGCAAAAGGCACCAGTTTCCGGATTGGCGAGGGGGGCATTTGCTGACCACGGCTGGAGATTATAAGCATAGTCACAAAGGTAAGCGGAGACCGGGAATTAGTAATTGGGAATTAGAAATGGGTAGTGGGTTAGTTTGAATTATGATACTCTTTGTCATTCCGAACTAAGTGAGGAATAGATGGGCTGACGATCAAATTAATTCCGACGAAGGAGGAATCTGTCTTTAGATTCCTCCTTCGTCGGAATAGAAGCTTCAAAATCTTCATCTTATCCTTCGCTGAGCTCAGGATGA
>JBDSPR010000007.1:0-178422 GCA_039930245.1 Chitinophagaceae bacterium
CGTGTCTCAGTGCCCGTGTGACTGGTCGTGCTCTCACACCAGTTACTGATCGCAGGCTTGGTGGGCCATTACCCCGCCAACTACCTAATCAGCCGCACAGCCATCTTCAAGTGATAAATCTTTAATATTAATGAGATGCCTCATCAATATACTATGGGGTATTAATCCAAATTTCTCTGGGCTATTCCCCGCTCGAAGGAAGGTTCTGTACGTGTTCCGCACCCGTTTGCCGGTCGCCATCAGATGTATTGCTACACCTATGCTGCCCCTCGACTTGCATGTATTAAGCCTGCCGCTAGCGTTCATCCTGAGCCAGGATCAAACTCTCCATTGTAAATGATGTTTGATACTGACAGTAGAATTCTCAATTAGAAAATTAAACGTGTCAAAAATCGAATGTATTTCGCTTGACTTACCTTTTGTTTTTCTGTCCCGGTGGCACCGGAACAGATGCTATTGTTTCCCAACTTTCAAAGATCTTTTGGCCGTCCCTCGCTTCGCTAAGAATTTGAATCCTTTCGCTTTTCGAGGCTTACCATTTACCCGTTTTTTTGAACGGAGTGCAAAGGTAAGGGCCGTATTATTTCTACCAAATTTTTCGTCATTTATTTTTCAATAAAATCCGAATCTTCCGGCGTGAAAATCAACCTGTTTTGTGAAGAACTGTTGCCCTTAGATTCAATCTAATAATATCCTTTTTTTGAGGCGGACGGCAAAGGTATGGATTTGTAACTTACCAGCAAATTTTTAGAAGCTGATTTGTTCACATTTGCCTCACCGTGTTTTCACATTTATTCAGAGAACTATACCGTTTTATTTGAACGGGCGGCAAAGATAAGGGCGTAAGAATTCTTAGCCAATAATTTTAAAAAGAAAAATGTTAAGGATCAATGAAATGCAGCAGTAGCAAGCGCATCAACTGATAGAACTTTTTATGCCTTTCCAGGAGTTAACTCAACCGAGTTCAGGAACAATCCATGCGCTGGAACGGCGAAACTCGCCCTGGTGCAGTCTTTCGCCAGAATTATGGCCCTCAGATCCTCTACACTGAGCTTGCCTCTCCCGACCTTCAATAGGGTCGCCGTAAGCGCCTTGACCATCCCTCTTAAAAAGCGGTTTGCTTTTACGTTGTAAATCAGACAGTTATCCTCGGTCAGCCAATGGCTTTCCATGATAAGACACTCAAAGGTCTTTACCTGTGTATTCCGCTTTGAAAAGGAAGTAAAATCGGTGTACTCTTTTATTACTTCTGCCGCTTCACAGAGTTTGGCCATATCGAGTTTGTAAGGAAAGTAAAAAGCCCGGTCCCGGAGGAAGGGATCCTTCTTCCAATAAATATAATAGCTGTACTCCCGGCTGATGGCATCAAAGCGGCAATGTGCTTCCTCTGCTACCTCGCGGATCCCTTTGATCACAATATCACCAGGCAGGATCGCATTCATCTTGTAAATAAGTTGCGGGACCGTTACAGCACCCTTCCATTGTTCCAGGGCCATAGCTGTATCAAAATGAAAAAAATTCTGCAGCGCATGTACACCGGCATCCGTTCGGGATGAGCCCGTCATCATAACCTTTTCCTTCTGCAATATCTCAAAAGCTTTCTCTACTTCCGACTGGATGGTATTGGCATTGTGCTGCGACTGGAAACCACTGTATGCAGTGCCTTTGTAAGAAACTTCAAGAAAATAACGGGGCATAGAGATTAGTTGCGTAACATGGCCCGGAAGCGATTCACATAGTATTCATCTCTCAATTCGGCCACAAGCAGGGGAAAGTTATAGACATCCGATACATGCCCGTATGCCAGGTCAAAGAATTTATATTTCCCTTCATCACTCAAAAACAAAGCCGCGAGGTTTTTTACCTGCAAGCTGGTAAAACACTTTGTCTTAAAATATTTTTTCGCGCTGGAAAGCATCTCCTCATCCTGTCGCCCGGAAGCCATGCTCTTGCGCAATTTGAAGAAATCATCTTCTGCCGCGACCTCTTTGCAATTGTTTGCGTTAGCCGCCGATCCTATTGGCGGAGCACTCAGGAATTTTGGAGCCGCCGCTATGGTTTCTGCTGGCTTATTGTTGTTTTCTACGCTGATCGTTTCAATGAATTTCTTTTCCTCTTTCGGTTCTTCCTTTTTGGGCTCTCCCGTCGCGGCGGGCAGGTCCTTTGTTGCCGTTACTGCGGGCAGCGGATTCGGAATAAGAACTCTTACAGTATCCCTTACCCCATTCTCATAAGAATCGATAAAAACAATACCCACGCCTTCAACAGTAGAATTCTCCGACCATTTCTTTACCAGGGAAGCCTTATAAGGTTCTTCCGGAACAATTTCAACTTGTGTTGAAGAAGCGGTCACTTCTTCTTTTTTTACGGGTTGTTCAATTGTTTCAGCCGGTTTTGCAATCACTGCTTCCTTTATGGCCGGTTTGGCCTCTTCCGTCCCGGTGGGCAGATCCTTTTTTACCACGGGTTGTTCTGTTAATTCAACAGGTTTTGTCGCAACTGTTTCTTTCGCTTCTTCCTTTTTCACGACTGGTTGTTCTGTAAGCGCTGCTGGCTTTGCATCAACCGTTTCTCTTGTATCTGTTTTCGGTTCTTCCTTTTTAACTACCGGTTGCTCTGTTACAACTGCTGGTATTACAGCAACCGCTTCCTTTATTGCCGGTTTTATTTCTTCTTTAATTAAAACCGCCACCACAGCAGTTTCCACGGGTTTTTCTATGACAGGTTGTTTTACTTCTGCTTTTGGAACTTCCTGAACTGCTACTTCTGTTTTCTTTTCTTCTGGTTTTGGCTGCACCGGTCTTTCTTTCAGGGAAGGATCATCCGCAGCCTTTGCAAGGATATCAGTGAAGACAGATACATCGTTATTGATCTCCGGTTTTTCAGTCATGGCCGTTTTTCCCGTTGTGCCCATTTGTACAGCCAGTGTTTGCAGGTCAAAAAGCCCCCAGCCCTTTTCTCCAAAATTTTTTAATAAATAGCCATGGTCTTTCTTATTGACTGCTACAGAAAAATATTGCTCGGGCCATTTGTTTTGCGGGAAACCAATACTAAAGCTGTACGTGCTATCAACCAGTTTAGACAGAATGATATAACCCGAAGCTGTTGAACTGTGTATCTTCTCGTTCATTTTTACAAAAAAAGCCTGCTCGGGATCTGCCTGTACATACAGGAAATATACCTTTTGAGAAGAGGCGATAAAGAAGGCCAGGGAAAACAGGAGGGAAAGCTGAAGTTTTTTCATGATCGGGGTATTGGGTGGTATGCAAATTTACTCAAATACTTCGATTTTTGCCAGTGCCCCTGCAATATCTTGTTAAATACCATCGCCTTCCATACTTTTTATACTCCGTGTAAGAGGCGACTATTCTAAATTTGCCGCACTTAAATGGATAATATGAAGAAATCATCGTTGCTCGTTCTCCTGCTAGTTTCCGGTTTTATGGTTTTTGCCCAGCCGGCAAAAGATACCTCCTGGAAAAAAGTATACCAGGAAACCGCTACCAGGATCAATGACCTGGTGCATACCAAACTGGAAGTGAAACCCGACTTTAGTAAATCTTATTTATATGGAAAGGCCTGGATCACCCTCCGCCCCCATTTTTATACTACAGATTCACTAAACCTGGATGCCAAAGGGATGGAGATTAAAAAAGTAGCGCTTGTAAAAGGTACACAACAGGTGCCGCTGAAATTTGACTACAATGACTGGAACCTGCGGATCAAACTGGACCGTGTTTACAAAGCCAGCGAGACCTACACCATATACATTGATTATACCGCGAAACCCGATGAATTCGAAGAGAAATATTCCAAAGGTGATTTCCTGGGAATAAAAGGAATGTATTTTATCGACCCCCTCGACGAGGATAAAGAAAAACCCACACAGATCTGGACACAGGGTGAAACGGAATCCAATTCCGCCTGGTTCCCCACGATCGACCGGACGAACCAGAAAACAACACAGGAACTTACTGTCACAGTTGCCAGCAAATATGTAACGCTGAGTAACGGTAAACTCATGACCCAGAAAAAGAATACGGATGGCACAAGAACCGATTACTGGAAAATGGATCTGCCGCATGCGCCTTATCTTTTCTTTTTAGGCGTGGGTGAATATGCCGTGGTAAAAGACAACTGGAGAGGCAAGGAAGTAAATTATTATGTAGAGCCTGAATATGCTTCTGTCGCAAAAAAGATCTTTGGTAATACCCCTGAAATGATGTCTTTCTTTTCAAAGATCACCGGGGTGGATTATCCCTGGGTGAAATATTCGCAGATCACCGGTCGTGATTACGTGGCCGGGGCAATGGAAAATACGACCGCCACCATACACCAGGAAAGCTCCCAGCAAGATGCAAGAGAGCTGGTGGATGGCAATAACTGGGAAGGCACGATCGCCCACGAACTCTTTCACCAGTGGTTCGGCGATTATGTAACGGCAGAGAGTTGGAGCAACCTTACGCTGAATGAATCCTTTGCCGATTACAGCCAGACACTCTGGGAAGAATATAAATACGGGAAAGACGCTGGGGATGCGGAGAATTTCCAGGGCATGCAGACCTACCTGGCCAGTAACAGCGATAAAAAGGACCTTGTGCGTTTTCATTATGCGAACAAAGAAGATATGTTCGACCAGGTAAGCTACCAGAAAGGCGGCCGCATCCTGCACATGCTGCGCACGTTTGTTGGTGACAGCGCTTTCTTTAAGTCGCTCAATAATTATTTAACAACGAATAAATTCAAGTCAGCCGAAGCACAGCAGTTGCGGCTTGCGTTTGAAGAAGTGACGGGCCGCGACCTGAACTGGTATTTCAACCAATGGTACTTTGGCAGTGGGCACCCTTCCGTAGATATCGATTATGTATACGATGATGCCACCGGCAAAGTAAGCGTCATTGTTAAACAAACACAGAAAACAGGCAAACTCTTCAAATTACCACTGGCCATCGATGTTTACAATGGTGCCAATAAAATGCGTTATAATGTTTGGGCAAATAACGCAGCCGATACTTTCACGTTTAACTATACAAAAAGACCTGACCTGGTGAATGTGGATGCTGAGAAAGTTACCTTATGGAATAAAAAAGACAATAAGACCCTTGAAAATTTCATCCACCAGTATAAATATGCGGGCAATTATATCGACAGAAGGGAAGCGATCGATTTTGCTTCCAGGAAACTGGACGATCCGAAAGCTGTTGAGTTATTGAAAACCGCGCTGACAGATAAATTCAAAGACCTTCGCAGTTTCGCTATCAGTAAAATAGATCTGCGAAAGGAAGCAGTAAAGACAGGCGCTGAACCGGTATTGGCGAACCTTGCCAAAACAGATAAATATGCTGTTGTCAGGGCCCTTGCGATCCAGAAGCTGGGCGAATATAAAAATGCCGATCATATTGCTTTGTTCAAATCCGCTGTAACCGATTCTTCTTATACTGTTTCAGGTAATGCTTTGACCGCCCTGGGTAAAGTAGATCCTGTTCTTGCAACCGCGCTGGCCAAACAACTAAGCGGGAAGCCCGCCAAAGGTGCTTTACAGGATGCGATCATGGCAGAGATTGTAAAATCAGGCGATGAGAGTATGGCAGATAAGATCATTGGCGATTTTGCCAATATGCCACTTAGCCAGAATAAATTCCAGTCACTGAATAACCTTAGCACCTACCTGGGGGCAATCAAAGACCCGGTAAAAGTGAAATGGGGTGTAGACGAGATTGTGAAATTCCGGGATAAAGTACCCGAGCAGTTCAGGGTACAGACCAATCCGTTTATCAATGGTGTCATCCTGAAAGGGCTGGCTACGAAAAAAGATAAAGAGGCAAAAGAAAATGCGGGGAATGCCTCTTTACAGGAGTTAGCCAATTATATCAAATCGCAATTACCGGATGAGGATAAGAAAGGGTTTTAGAAGTATATAAAGTAGTATAAAGTATATAGGCATATAAGTTTATTGGTATATAGGTAAAAACCCTTCTGCAGAGAAGGGTTTTTATATACTTATAAACTTTATAAACTTCTTTTACCAGCTACCACTCGCTCCGCCACCTCCACCGCCACCGCCGCCGAAGCCACCGAAACCGCCACCACCGCCACCGCCAAATCCACCGCCGCCTGACCAGCCACCTCCTCCTCCACCTGACCGACCGACACTTCCGAGCATGCTGCCAATGATCCAGCCAGCACTGGACATCATCCCACCGCTTCCTCTTCCACCACCACCCCTGCCAAGTCCACCCAGGACAAGGAACAAAATGATCAGCCCGATAATGGAGCCATAACCTCTACCCTTCTTCCTCCTGTTGGCATAATTTGCCGGGGCTTTATACTCCCCGGCTGCCGCTTGAATAATATCATCTGTAGCACGATCGAGCCCCCGGTAATAATTTTCTTCCTTAAAAGAAGGTGTCAAAGAATTATCTAGAATGCTTTTCGCCGTGATATCCGGGATAGCTCCTTCCAATCCGTAGCCTACTTCAATCCGGCTCTTGCGTTCATCCATCGCGATCAGTACGATAACGCCATTGCTGAATTCTTTTCCGCCAACCCCCCAGGTCCTGATAAGCGCCAGTCCATATTCTGATATATCATAACCTTGTAACGATTTGACAATTACAACAGCTACCTGGTTAGAAGTACTGTCATCATAAGCTACCAGTTTATTCTCTAATGCCTGTACCTGTGCAGGGGTAAGTGTATTGGTATAATCATTGACGAGTTTTGCCGGAACCGGCTTTGCGGGTATAATCTTTTCGATCTGTGCGGCTACACAAAACGTAAAGAAGAAGGATATGACGGTAAGAAAAAGTTTCATTCAGGTTTATCTGCCAAATTGAATATCGTCTGAAAGTTCATTTTTGTCCTTATCGGTATAGGGAAAGAATTGCTGCAGCGCCTCACCGATATCTTCCACGCAGCCGGCGATTCCTTTTGCATAATCGTCCCGGTTAAAATCCCTGATCATTTTCTGCACTTCGGTATTCCAATATTCATTGCCCACTTTACGGTGAATACCTTCATCCCCAAAAACAGCCAACTGGTGATCCTTGACCGCTACGTAAACCAGCACCCCGTTCCGTTCTTCTGTTGCCTGCATGCCCATCTGGCCAAACAGTTCGATGGCCCTGTCCAGCGCATCCATGTAACTGCAGCGGCTTTCCACATATACCCGCACTTCACCGCTGGTACTGCGCTCAGCTTTTTGAACAGCAGCTACAATGAGCTGCTGTTCTCCGGGGCTGAAGAATTTTTGTTTGCGTTTAAAGAAGGAAAACATCCCGGTACCGGTTATTTAATATTGAAATTCACATCCGGCGCTTTATCGGAACCTGGATCAGATTTGTAAAAGGCCTTCTCTTTGAACCCGAACATGCCTGCGGTCAGGTTATTGGGGAATTTTTTCACTTTCAGGTTATATGATTCCACCGATGCGTTATAATCCTGGCGGGCAACATTGATGCGGTTCTCTGTTCCTTCGATCTGTGTCTGGAAATCCTGGAAGGACTTCGTGGTCTTGATATCCGGGTAGTTCTCCACGTATCCCATCAGGTTGGAAAAGGCGCTCTTCATCTGTCCCTGGGCTTGCTGGTATTTATCCATGCTGGCCTGGTCATTTACATTTACTGTGGTCGATCCGAGTTTTGCTCTTGCTTCCACAACATCCTTTAAAAGCGATTTTTCAAAATTGGCAGATGCTTCAATGGTCTTGATCACGCTGCTGTAAAGGTCTGTACGACGCTGGTAATTTGTCTCCACGTTACCCCAGGATTTTTTCACGTTCTGGTCGCCTTTTACCAAACCATTATACCCGTTGCATCCCCAAAATACCAGGATCAGTACCAGGCCGAGTACAACATATAAAGTAAGATTCTTGGTTCCTTTCATTGTAGTAGTTTTTAATGTGAGAATAAAATTAACGCTTTTGGAAGTTCAGCAGCCCAAATTTTCGGTTGGTCAGGTTGAATTACCGGTGAATAGCGGAAAATGAAGCCCCCGGCCTGCTTAATCAACTTTCCTGATACAAACCAGGTGAAACTGGTCAACCTTCATGCTATTATAAAAAGTACCATTGTACCAGTATTTTGTAACAGCCTGCGTAGCGCTGAACTCCGTAGAGGTCCAGATACTCCCTTTTTCAGGTACAGAAAATTTTTGTTTGAAAGCATAAATAGCATCGGCTTCGTCCATTCCGGGCAGATACCAATCATCTTTATTACCAATGCTTGTATCACTACAGAATTTAGCGGCATAAATTTTCCCATCAAAAAGCGTATTGTCACCCACTGCTGCAACAATAGCAGTTGTATTGGCAGCCCCGTTGGATTTACTACGGGCAGCTTTTCCCGGAATTTCATTATGATAGCCACCCCAGGTTATTTTAAAAGAGGATTTCATGTCTATTGCTTCATACTTTTTCCCTTTATATTCTATCGGGATAATCTTTTGAGCAATAACAGTTCCTGTTGTGAAGGTCAATGCGTAGAAAAGAAGGAATATCTTATTCATATAGAGTTTTTATGTGCAGTACAAACTGATCGCTATTCATTTACAGCAGCAATGCCCGGCAATGTTTTCCCTTCGAGCCTGAGTCAATCCTGAGTCAAGCTCAGGATGACAATGAAAACTATTCATTCACAGCAGCAATGCCTGGCAATGTTTTCCCCTCGAAGTATTCCAGCATGGCGCCACCACCGGTGGAAACATAACTGACCTTGTCTGAGAAACCGAATTGGTTCACTGCAGCTACCGAATCCCCCCCGCCTACGAGTGAAAATGAACCTTCTGCGGTCGCATCTGCTACTGCAACAGCAATGGTCTTTGTTCCATGCCGGAACTTGGGCATTTCAAAAACACCCATGGGGCCATTCCATAAAATAGTTTTGGAACGGCTGATCACATTGGAAAATTGCTGGCACGCATTGGCGCCGATATCGAGTCCCATCCAGCCATCGGGAATATTATTACTTGGCGCTACCGAAGTTTGGGCATCAGCGGCGAATTTATCTGCGATCACCGAATCGGAAGGAAGGTGAATACAAACGCCTTTCTCCTCTGCCTTCTTAATTATATCCATGGCTATTTGCACCCGGTCTTCTTCGCATAATGAATTACCGATATGGCCGCCTTCCGCTTTCATGAAGGTATAAGCCATGCCTCCGCCGATAATAATATCCGTTGCTCTTTCCAGCAGGTTCTCGATGATCAGGATCTTGTCGCTCACTTTGGCGCCACCGATAATAGCCACAAAAGGTTTTTCTGCTTTGTGCAATACTTTCTCTGCGCTGGCCACTTCTCTTTCCATCAGCAGACCAAACATTCTTTTTTCCGCCGGGAAGAACTGTGCGATCACTGCCGTGGAAGCATGTGCGCGGTGGGCCGTTCCAAAAGCATCATTCACCCATACATCACCCAGTTTGGATAATTTTTCTGCGAATTCTGCATCTCCCTTTTCTTCCTCTTTATAAAAACGCAGGTTCTCAAGTAATAAGACCTCGCCCGGGCGCATCATATTGGCCGTTAAATAAGCCTGTTCACCGATACAGTCGTTGGTGAAAAGAACGGTTGTTCGTTGTTGGTTGCTTGTTGCTGGTTCCTGGTTAAGCAGTTTCCCTAAATGCGCAACAATATGTTTCAGTGAATACTTGTCAGCGGGACCGTCTTTGGGCCGGCCGAGATGGCTCATCAGTATCACCATGCCCCCATCGCTTAATACTTTCCGGATCGTGGGAATGGCTGCCCTTATCCTTGTATCATCGGTGATCTCGTACTTGTCATCCAGGGGAACATTAAAATCCACACGGATCAATGCTTTCTGCCCCTTAAAATTATGCGCGGAGAATTTTGACATAGCTGGCCGTTTAAATGTATGACTATGATTGAAACCTTTTTTGTTTTTCTGACTCGAGGAACATAAGATGTCCTGCTACCGTGTCCATCACTTCATCCGTAACATCTTTTCCTCCCTTCAGGTTCGTGCGGATACTGTCAAAAGTATATTTTGGGCCGAAAGGAAGCCCCCACCAGCCGAACAATAAAGAGAGCAAGGTGAAGGGAATCCCTTTTGCCACCGCATTTTCTTCTCCCCGGACCAGGTAAACTCCCGATACACGTTTAAAAGTTACGACAATCAGTGAAAGCGCAAATGGATAATAAATAAATTTCCCTCCTTTCTCCACTTCCTGTTGCAGCGCTTCCGGTGAAAGCCCGTCAATATTCCTGATCCGCATAATTCCTGCTTAAATAAAAAATACCGCAACAATTGATTACTCCTTTGCTGCGGTAAATACTGTCTATAAAATTATTTGCTGATCAGCTTGGCGAAAAAGTTTACTGTTCGCACCAACTGGCTTACATAGCTCATCTCGTTATCATACCAGCTAACTGTTTTTACCAGTTGCCTGTCGCCCACCGTCATCACTTTTGTCTGCGTAGCATCGAACAGGGAACCAAAATTGATCCCGATGATATCGCTGCTCACGATCTCGTCTTCGTTATAGCCAAAACTTTCATTTGAAGCAGCTTTCATGTCTGCATTGATCTGTTCGGCGGTTACTGTTTTACCCAAAATAGATGTCAGTTCGGTCAGCGAACCTGTGATGACTGGTACTCTTTGTGCGCCGCCATCCAGTTTGCCTTTCAGTTCTGGTAATACCAGCCCTATCGCTTTGGCAGCGCCGGTGCTGTTGGGGACGATATTGGCTGCGGCTGCTCTTGCCCTGCGGAGATCACCTTTCGGATGCGGGGCATCGAGAGTGTTCTGGTCATTGGTATAAGCATGAATGGTCGTCATGATACCGGTGATAATACCATATTTATCATTCAGCACTTTTGCCATTGGGGCCAGGCAGTTCGTGGTACAGGAAGCGCAGGAAATAATTGTTTCGCTGCCATCGAGTATTTCATGGTTCACATTAAAGACAACTGTTTTCAGTTCACCTGTTGCCGGAGCGGAGATCACTACTCTTTTTGCACCTGCAGCCAGGTGAGCAGCTGCTTTCTCTTTGTCAGCGAAAAATCCGGTGCTTTCGATCACCACATCCACATCATGTGTACCCCAGGGTATCTGTGCGGGATCTTTCTGTGCATATATTTTTACAGTGTCCCCGTTTACGACGATCGCATCATCGGTGGCTCTTACTTCAGCATCAAAACGGCCCTGGGCGCTGTCGTACTTCAGTAGATGGGCGAGTACTTTCGGACTGGTAAGGTCATTGATCGCTACCACATCGATGCCTTCCATTTTATATATCTGGCGGTAAACCAGGCGGCCGATACGGCCAAAACCATTGATGGCGACTTTAACTGTGCTCATTATTAGCGTTTTTAGTTTGTAAAGAACCGCGAAGGTAATAAAACCTGCTGTGTCCGGATGTATCAGATTTACTTAAATGGGCCATTGCAGATTCAAGGCGAATTTCTTGTTCCCACTGCGAAAAACTGGGAGAAAAACATTTGGCCAAAAACTGTCGCAAAGCTATCTTTGCCGTCCCTTAAAATTTCATCCTGAATGAAATGAAGGACGGCCCGTTCGTCTAAGGGTTAGGACACCACCCTTTCACGGTGGTGATACGAGTTCGAATCTCGTACGGGCTACAAACGCCTTTGACGCGCAAGCGGCAGAGGCGCTTTTATTTTGCAGCGTTGCGAACTTGTTCGCATAAGCGGACAAATAAAAAAGACCAGCAACCGCGAAGCGGATGCAGAGGTCTTGCCTGCCTTCGCCAAGGCTACGGCAGGCAGGTGTAAATCACAGCGAAAGAGATCATGTGAATAATCTCGTACGGGCTACAAATGCCTTTGCAGCGTAAGCGGCAGAGGCATTTTAATTTAGGAGCGTTGCGAACTGGTTCGCATAAGCGGACGCCGGGCCTGCTCCGCAGGAGTAAATTACGCCTAGCTGGATGTAACTAATTTGCTGTAAATTGTAGATTTATGCAAGTACGGTATTTTAGGTGCCTATTGATTTGCCTTTTGTTTGATAGCTGTGCATTTACGCAAAGCTTAACTGTAAAGGAATCCAGTCAACTCGAGCTTATTGTGACCGAGTTTTTTAGTAATGACTGGAATAAACGTGTAAACTACGGGAATACCGCTCCATCAGAAGCCTTGATTTGCATTCTGGCTATAGATAATAGCGGGAAAGTTTCTAGTATCCATCTGTTATCGGATGAAAAAAACCGAGACTCGGCATTTGCTATTTTCAACAGAATGACCCCAAATGACTTTGGTAATTGGCATGTCAAAAAATGTCAGGGTAAAACCATTATGATCCCAATAACAGTAAGTGCATCAGATAAACCAAGTTATGTTAAAGACCTGATCGCATTGAATGCATTTAAACCCGGCGAGTCCCAAAATTTGATCATCATCAGGCCTCTGGCTTTAGGCTGGCCAACTTCATCACATTAATAGTATTTTAAAAACTCAAAATACGAACCGCCTTGTGATGGTATTTCGTTACATATAGCTGAAAGAGACGTAGGATCGTCTTTTGAGGAGCAAAAAGCATAACCTGGTGAGGATATAAAACGTATGAAAGCTTTATCAGTGTTTTGAAGGAAGATAGTTTGACGGTGAAGATTTTTGCCTTTCAAATCAGTATGGGCTACCAAACGGTTCTGAGAAATCAGTACCTTTCTTTATTCATAGTCAACAGCCACAAGATTTCTCTCTTTTTATATATCTTCCTTTAAATTTACTCCATGAAAAATATTTTTTGGATTTCTCTCTTCGTTATCTTTTTCTCTTCCTGTAAAAAAGAAAATGCGGCCCTCCTTGAGCAAACACAGCTCAATGTGGCTTATGGTGCCGATCCCGCGCAAAAAATAGATATCTACCTGCCCGCTGGCAGGACCATTGTCTCTACCAAAGTGATCGTATTGATACACGGCGGCGGATGGAGCACCGGTGATAAAGCTGATTTCAACGCCTATGTAGACACCTTAAAACGCCGTCTCCCCGGTTATGCCATCTTTAATATCAATTACCGTCTCGCGACCGGCGCACCCAATCTTTTTCCTACCCAGGAAAATGATGTAAAGGCCGCGATTGAATTTATTTATAATAAGCGGGGCGAATACATGGTCTCCGATAAGTTTGTTCTGCTGGGTGCCAGCGCCGGGGCGCATCTTTCCCTGTTGCAGGCTTATAAAAACACAACGCCGGTAAAGATAAAAGCCGTGGTGGATTTTTTTGGACCCACCGACCTGGTGGATATGTACAATAATCCAGCTTCTATTTTTGCTCCCCCATCCGCTCTTGTCGCGGTTGTTGGCGCAACCCCCATCAGCAACCCTGTCCTTTACCAGCAATCCAGTCCCATCAATTTTGTGACTGCGCAAACCCCGCCCACCATTATCCTGCAGGGTGGCGTGGATATACTGGTTTCTCCCAACCAATCTGTTGCGTTGAAAAATAAACTGCTCAGTTTTGGGGTAGTGCACCAATATGTATTCTATCCCACCGAGAACCATGGCTGGACAGGCGCAAACCTGGTCGACTCCTTCAACAAGATCCAGGCTTTCCTGGAAGCGAATGTGAACTGATAGAAGTCCAGAGTCCGAAGTCGGAAGACCGAAGTCCAGAGTCCGTCCTTCGGCAAGCCCGGGAGTCAGAAGTCAGAAAGACCGAACTTTGATGATATGAATGCACATGTGCCATTGGCCGAACGGATACGCCCCAATTCCCTCGATGAATTATTAGGACAGGAACATCTTGTGGGTAAAGGAAGCATTCTCCGTACCGCCATAGAACATGGAAAAATTCCTTCGATGATATTCTGGGGACCCCCGGGCACGGGCAAGACCACTATCGCCAATATCATTGCACATGAATTGAATGTCCCCTTTTTTCAATTGAGTGCTGTCAGTGCGGGAGTAAAAGACGTTCGCGAGATCATTGAACAGGCAAAGTCGAAACCCGGTTCCGTCTTGTTTATCGACGAGATCCATCGTTTTAATAAAGGGCAGCAGGATGCTTTGCTGGGCGCCGTAGAAAAAGGGATCATCACCCTGATCGGCGCCACCACCGAAAACCCCTCCTTTGAAGTGAACAGCGCCTTGCTCAGCCGTTGCCAGGTGTATGTATTAAAACCACTCGAAGAAAAGGATCTTGTAAAGCTCTTAAAGACCGCGATTGAAAAAGATCAATTCCTCAGCAAAAAAAAGATCGAATTAAAAGAGACAAGTGCTTTACTGAATATCTCGGGCGGTGATGGAAGAAAATTATTGAACCTGTTGGAGATTGTGACCTCCCCCGGCCCCTCCAATCCTTCGACAGGCTCAGGAGGGGAGTTAGAAGATACAGGGGAGGTCGTGATCACAGATGAATATGTAATGAAGGTTGCACAAAAAAGGATCGCCCTGTATGATAAGAGTGGCGAACAACATTATGATATCATCTCCGCGTTTATCAAATCCATCCGGGGGAGCGATCCGAATGCAGCTGTTTACTGGCTGGCAAGAATGGTAGAAGGTGGTGAAGATGTAAAATTCATTGCCCGGAGACTGCTGATACTCGCCAGTGAGGATATCGGGAATGCCAATCCCACAGCACTCGTGATGGCCAATGCCTGTTTTGAGGCGGTGAACAAGATCGGTTACCCGGAGGCCAACATCATTCTTTCACAATGTGTCACCTATCTCGCGGCTTCGCCGAAAAGCAACGCAGCAGTAGCGGCCATCAGCGATGCGTTGGCAGCGGTTAAAAAATATGGGGACCTGCCTGTGCCCCTGCATATACGCAATGCACCTACCCGGTTGATGAAGAATTTAGACTACGGGAAGAACTATGAATATTCCCATAGCTATGAAAATAATTTCTCGCCACAGGAATACCTGCCTAAAGAAATAGCCGGGAAGAAATTTTATGATCCCGGGAAGAATGCACGGGAAGAAGAGTTAAGAAAGTTCCTGAAAAACCTCTGGAAAGATAAGTATGGCTATTAGCGTGAGTCGTGAACCGTGAACCGTTACTAGTTACAATAGAAAGAAACCAAGCTGTTCGTTTTTATTTTATCTACCAACTGTCACCTTACTGCCGGTTCATATAACAACGGAAAGAATTGACCTTCTATCTTTTCCCCTTTTGGTATAACCGGAACTCCCTCAAGTAAGAGCTCATTGGAATCTGAAATAACGCCGTCCGCGATCACGTTGATCACAAAAGCTCTTCTTGGTTTGGAAGAAGTGTTTGCTCCCGAGCCGTGTAAGGTCAACGGGTGATGAAAAATGGCTTCACCGGCTTTCACTTCTGCATACTGCGGGTTTTCAAACTGCTTCTTTTGTGTTTCATTCAAAAAAACGTTGATGCCCTGCAATTCGCCGGCAATAACCGGCTTTGGTAATAAACCCCATTCATGGCTGCCGGCTATATATTGCAAACAGCCATTCTCTTTAGTGGCATCATCCAATCCGCACCAGCAAGTGAGATGCGCAATCGGTTTTGTCCTTGTCCAGTAAGAATAATCCTGGTGCCAGGCCACCACACCACCTTGCTTGGGTGGTTTCCAGAATATCTGGTCGTGCCAGAAACGAACGGGTTTGTTCCCCAATAACTGGCTGGCGGCTACAAGGAACCGTGGATTCCACAACACATCATGCAATCCATTCCCGATCCGCCAGGCGCCAAGGGCGTGAAAAAGTATGGTGGAAGGATCCGTGGATTCGTTGGAGTGAAATTCGTAAAACAAAGAATGGCCGGGATGTTGCGGATCAGCTATTTCGGACAGTTCCTTCCTGATCGTTTCTACCTGAATTTGATCCAGCAGGCGGACTCCGCTTAAATAGCCATTTTGCCGGAAAAAATCCACCTGTTCATCGCTCAATTCATACTGCTTCCATTCTTCTTTGGAGGAAGGCCAGCGAAAAAGTTCTCCGATAAGCTCATGAACTTTGCTTAGATCTTTTACCGGCATGGTCCAGGGTTTGTTTTAAAATTACGTTTTTAGTTGCAATGCGCTTGTTTCATTAAATTTAGCTTCCAAAATTTCTCAGATGAAAAAATTTGCACCTCTTTCCGTCATTCTTTTGCTTAGCTCCCAGCTGATCGCACAAACAACGATACAGCGTGACCCACAAATAGAAAAAATGGTCAGCGAAGTTTCCAAAGATTCACTTGAATCGTATATCCGCAAAATGGTCAGCTTCGGTACAAGAAGTACCTTAAGCACACAAACAGATCCGAAAAGAGGTATTGCTGCGGCCCGCAACTGGGTGCTCAGCCGCTTTAATGAATTCGCGAAGGAATCTGGCGGGAGGTTAACGGCTTTTATCGACAGCATTACCCTTCAGCCTGATGGACGAAGAATAGACAAATCCATTTTGCTCGGGAATGTGGTCGCCACGTTAAAAGGCACCGACCCGGGTGATGACCGCATTTTTATCATCAGCGGTCACCTGGATAATATGCGCAGCAACGTTATGGATGGTACCGGAGATGCACCCGGTGCCAACGATGATGCAAGTGGTGTAGCGGCGGTAATGGAATCTGCACGGATCATGAGCAAGCGTTTTTTTCCCGCCACGATCATCTTTGTTGCGGTGAGTGGGGAGGAACAGGGTTTGCTTGGGGCCAATTTCATGGCAGAAAAAGCAAAAAAACAAAACTGGAATATCGAAGCTGTGCTGAACAATGATATCATGGGGAGCAACAACAGCAATGAAACAAATGTGATCAACAACACAAAGATCCGGGTGTTCAGCGAAGCTTTCTCAATACAGGATACCGGGAAAGCCGCATTGGCCATCCGCAATCTCGGGCTGGAGAATGACGGCAAAGCAAGACAACTGGCACGTTATGTAAAAGAAATTGGCGAACGCTATGTAGATAACCTCGAAGTGATGATGGTATACCGGAACGATCGCTTTCTCCGCGGCGGAGATCATACTCCCTATGTGAACCGGGGCTATGCAGCTGTCCGTTTCACTGAAATGAATGAGAACTATTATCACCAGCACCAGGATGTGCGGATGGAGAATGGCATCCAGTATGGCGACCTGCCAGAATTCATGGATTTTGAATACCTGCGGAAAAATACCGCGATGAATCTCTGTAACCTCGCCAACCTGGCCAAATCTCCTTCCCTGCCACAAGAAGTAAAAGTGGACACAAAAAAACTCACGAACTATACCAACCTGGTTTGGGCGGCGCCGAAAGCAGGGAAACCAAAAGGCTATTATATATTGATGAGAGAGACCACGAGTGCAGTATGGCAGAAAAAGATATTTACAACAGATACCAGGATCGACTTGCCTTATTCCAAAGACAATTACTTTTTTGCGGTCCAGTCCGTCAGCCAGGAAGGCAATGAAAGTTTACCCGTGCTACCCTCACCTGCAGGCAGGTAATATAATATTGTATGGAGATCAATTGGGTTTTAAAAAAGTTCGACGAGTTGTCACCAGGGGAATTGTATGCAGTGATGCAATTGCGGAATGCCGTTTTTGTAGTGGAACAAAATTGTGTGTACCAGGATGCGGACAATAAAGACCAGACGGCTTATCATTTTCTTGGCTGGTTTGAAGATGAACTGGTTGCTTATACAAGAATACTCCCGCCGGGACTGAGTTATACAGAACCCTCTATTGGAAGGGTAGTTACCGCACCCGGGGCAAGAAGATCCGGGCTGGGAAGAAAGCTCATGGAATTATCCATTGAACAGCTATACAAACTCTACGGTAAAACAGCTATCCGCATCGGCGCACAGGTGTATCTACTTAATTTTTATTCTTCGCTTGGCTTCCGGCAAACCGGTGATCTTTACCTGGAAGATGGCATTGAACATGCTGAAATGGTAAAATCCTAAAGCATCTCTAGTAGAATCCCCACGTACAAAAACTCCGCACAGGGGCACAATAAAAAAAACAAGTTAAAACTTTCTTTGATTAGATTTTTCTTTCTCTATTTTGTTCTTAGAAATCCAATAGTAGAGAAACCAGAAATCTGATACCAATGAGAACTAATGTACTTGTACGTTTGATCGTACTTATCTGCTTATTCAGCAGCATCTCACCCCATTCCTTTTCACAGTCCATTACCGCCGGCAATGGAAAACTGGAAGTAGGTCTTGGCATAGGCCCCTCTTTTTTCCTGGGCGACCTGGGTGGATCACCCGGCAAAGGCAAAACGTTTATCAAGGACGTTGACCTGCCGCTTACCAAATTGATGAAAGGGATCTATGTGAATTTCTATCCAAGTGAATGGCTGGGCTTACGCCTTGCTGCCAACCTTGGACAGATACAGGGGAATGACAGTCTCACCGATAATAAAGGGGGGCATGAACGTTTCCGTAAACAAAGAAATCTCCAGTTCAAATCAGGCATTGCCGAAGCTTATCTTGCTTTCGAATTATATCCAACTGTTTTCCTCGAGCAGTATGACGGGCTCCAGGGGAAAATAAGGCCCTATGGTTTGGGAGGTATCGGTGTTTTCCATTTTAATCCAAAAGGAGAATACATCGCTCCCAATGGCGACAGGCAATGGGTAGAGTTAAAACCATTGAAACTGGAAGGCCAGGGAATGGCGGAATACCCCGACAGGAAAGAGTATTCACTTACCCAGCTGGAAATGGTAATGGGAGGTGGTGTAAAATATTACATCAAGGAGAATATGTATTTCGGGTTTGAGATCCTGCACCGGAAAACATTTACCGATTATGTAGATGATGTGAGCACGCAATACGTTAACCCGGCCTTATTTAATACTTACCTGACTCCGGAACAAGCTGTTATGGCCCGCCAGTTGATGTACCGCGAAAACCTGTATAACCCAACGGTAACCCGTCCCTACATTAATAAACAGCGTGGCGACCCCAAAGAAAATGATGCGTATTTCTCCGGCTTGCTGCGTTTTGGCTGGCGCCTGAATGGTGACAATTCGCCAAACAGCAGGGCGAAAAAGCAATTGAAATGTCCCGTATTCTATTAACCTGATAAAATAAACCAACATTTTAAATCCGAACCATTATGAAACTACGATCTACCCCTAAAAAACTGAAGACCATCCTTGCCATGTGCATGGGTGCCGGACTGCTGATGGCGCAGCCTGCATTCGCTTCGGGGAAACCCTACAAGCGATTCATTATTGAAAATCCGGGTGAAGAAAAACCCGTGAAGAAGAACAAGAACAAAACAGCGAAGGAGTTCTCTTCCCGTAACAACAGCTCCATCAAGATCTACCCGGATGCTGTAAAAAGGGATATGCACGTTGTTGCCAAAGACAACGAAGGCAAAACGATCGATTTTTTTGTCTTTGATCTGCAGGGTGAATTGGTGCAACATTATAAAATGAAAGGAAAGGATCATAACAAAATGACCGGCCTCAACAGGGGTACTTATGTATACCGTGTTTTTTGCGGGGATGAGGAAACCGCTACCGGCAAATTCGATATCCGATAAGAAAATCATTTAACGCAGTTCCGTAAGCAGCAGAGAGCTTAATAAAATCTAATACCCTGGTTGACAAACCTGATCCGTTCTCTATTGGTACTCTCATTAGTATAAATTTTATTAAATACTCTCTGCCCCGCTTATGGACATTTTTGAAGTATAAAAAGTATATAAAGGTGCTGGCTATTCAGCTACATTGACCGATAAAAATTCTTCGTTTACCTTATATATTTTCTATACCCATAATCAACCCCGAGCTCTTTTAATTGTCATAACTAAGAAAACCCGATGGTCTGTCCCCGTGTAATTATTTACGCAGCGACAGTTAAGGCAGGGAAATTGTTTAAATCCGGTATCCGGGTGAAAAACCGCTTTAATGCTGGTCCCCTATTATAGATTTTTTCAATCACTTCCTGCCTTTACCTACGGGCTTTTATTCGACTCGCTCAGCATTCTCTCCCTTGTTGCAACAGGTTGTTACTAACCGGTTTAAAAAAAACCACTCCCCCTTGTTTTGTTTTTGAAAAACTGTCTTATATTAGTTTGTCATTAGAATTATAGGGAGACCTGAACCTTTCAAAGCCAGGGGCGAATACCGAAAAGCCATACGAGTAGGTAAAAACCAAATCAACCAAACTTATTATGGAAAAATTAGGCTTTCACAAATCGAAATTGTATTCTTTAATCCTAGCAGGGGTTGCACTTATATCATTAATGCTGCCCTGGATTTCTGTTTCAGCTGGTGGCTTTGGTGGTGGCTCAGTCAACGGCCTTCATAGCTGGGGTCTTCTCGTATTAGGCGGTATTGGAGTTGTTGCCGCTTCTTGCTTTATGGGCAACAAAGCTTTAGCATTTGATGAGAACGGTAAAAAATTGGCACTTGCTGGTTTCGGTGCTATGACTGCCGGAGCCGTGATGTACCTGGTTCGTTCTTTCACAATGGGTGGCAGCAAATATGGCGGTATGATCAAAGTATCTCCTGGCTTTGGTCTTTTTATCGGTCTTGTCGCCAGCGCAATCGGTTTATTACTTCTCTTGGGAGTGATTAAAGTGCCTAAAAGTATTGACGATAAAGTAAAATAAGCAACCGGATTTATCTCAATAATATAAAACCCCTCCAGCGAGGGGTTTTAACTTTTTATATCATTCATATTTAATTCAGCTCGGACAGCAGGAATTGGGCCGTATAACTTTCTTTATTCTTCACCAGCTCTTCCGGTGTTCCTTCGAATAAGATCCTTCCGCCGCCATCGCCTCCTTCGGGTCCCAGGTCGATAATATGATCAGCCACTTTTATCACATCCATATTGTGTTCGATCACCAGCACCGTATTGCCACGGTCAACTAATTTATTCAACACATCCAGCAAATGCTGGATATCCTCGAAATGAAGACCGGTTGTTGGTTCATCAAGTATATAAAACGTCTTTCCTGTATCTCTTTTGGAAAGCTCAGTTGACAGTTTCACCCGCTGGGCCTCTCCCCCGCTAAGCGTTACCGCTGACTGGCCAAGGGTGATATAACCCAATCCCACTTCTTCCAGTACTTTTATCTTGCGGTAGAGATAAGGTACATTCTGGAAAAATTCCACCGCTTGCTCTACGGTCATTTCCAGCACATCGGCAATGGATTTTCCTTTATACCGTATTTCAAGGGTCTCCCGGTTATAGCGCTTCCCGTTGCATTTTTCGCAATGCACATAGACATCTGGGAGAAAGTTCATTTCAATAACCCGCATACCGCCCCCTTCGCAAACTTCACAACGACCGCTCTTTACATTAAAGGAGAAACGTCCTGCTGTATACCCCCGGATCTTTGACTCGGGTATAGAGGCAAACAAGGTCCTGATCTCTGTAAAAAATCCGCAATAGGTGGCAGGGTTGCTTCTCGGTGTTCTGCCAATAGGTGACTGGTCGACCTCTACCACTTTATCAATATGCTCCAGCCCCTTTACCGATTTATATTCCAGCGGAGCCATTTTAGAGTTATAAGCATGTTTCGAGAGAATTGGGTACAATGTTTCATTTATAAAAGTGGATTTGCCACTGCCGCTCACACCTGTGACACATATGAATTTACCCAACGGGAATTTTGCTTCCACATCCTGCAGGTTATTTCCTTTCGCGCCTTTTAGTTCAAGGAATTTAGCATTGCCTTTTCTTCTTTCCTTCGGTACCGCAATTTTATGCTTCCCGTTCAGGTAACCCGATGTGAGGGTATCTAATTTCAGTAATTCCTCAGGCTTACCCTGTGCTACGATCCTTCCACCATGATAGCCGGCTTTTGGACCGATATCGATCAAATAGTCGGCAGCAAGCATAATATCCTTATCATGTTCAACCACCAGGACGCTATTGCCGATATCACGTAAATTCTTTAACGCATCGATCAGCCGATGGTTATCCCGCTGGTGCAACCCAATGGATGGCTCATCCAGGATATACGTAATACCCTGTAGCTGCGAGCCTATCTGTGTGGCAAGTCTTATCCGTTGTGATTCCCCCCCACTCAGTGTTCTCGATGGGCGGTATAAAGTAAGATAGGTGAGTCCCACGTCCAGCAAGAACTGCAATCTTTCTCTTATTTCTTTAAGCACATCTTTGGCAATCGCGTTTTGTTTATTCTCCAGCATCAGTTCGATCCCATCAAACCAGGCAGCGAGATTATCCAGGTTCATATTGCTGAGCTCAGCGATATTTCGCCCGTTTACTTTGAACCAAAGGCTTTCTTTTTTTAATCGTGCGCCATTGCAACTATCGCAGGGCTTTATCACCATATAATCTTCTGTCCATTCCCTGATCGTTTCGCTATAAGGACTAGCAAACCAGCGCTGGATCATATTTACAATCCCTTCAAAGGGTGCCTGGGGATCGAATTTCATGTTCTCAAAATCAAGATCCTCCTGCTGTCCTTCTTCATTTCCATACAGCATGATATTGAGTTGCTTGTTCGTCAGCTTATTGACCGGTGTCGTCAGTGATATTTTGTTTTTCTTCGCTGCTTCCTGTGCCTGCCGATAGACCCAGGCATCTCTTTCCTGTCCCAGCGGAGCGATCCCCCCTTCACTGATACTCAGGGAAGGATCAGCGATTACGGCTTCCATATTAATATGGTGTTTGGTACCAAGCCCTTTACAAACGGGGCACGCACCATAGGGAGAGTTGAAAGAGAAAGCATTGGGCGATGGTTCTTCGTAGCTGATCCCCGTGTCTTCGCACATGAGTAACTTGGAATACGTGATCCCCCCTCCCCCCGAAGGGGGGATCAATAGAGGCTCACTATTGTCTGCCTGTTTTTTCTTTTTCGAAGAGCCTGTTAAAACCCCTCCTTTGGAGGGGTTTGGGGAGGCCGGATCCACAAACATCAAATCCTTACCAATTTTTAATGTCTGCTGAACACTCTGGCTGAGCCGGGCTTTTAATTCTTCCGTTACCTCCAGCCGGTCCACCACCAGTTCGATATCATGGATCACATAACGGTCGACCTGCATTTTGGGAGTGATATCTTTTACTTCACCATCCACTCTTACTTTTAAATATCCTTTCTTTCTTACATCTTCGAACAGTTCGCGGTAGTGCCCTTTCCGTCCTCTTACCAGCGGGGCCAGCAAGGCTATTTTCTTTCCATAAAACTTTTTGAAAATATTGGCCACGATCTCTTCTTCGCTCCACTTCACCATTCTTTTCCTGGTATTATAGGAATAAGCTTCGCCGATGCGGGCAAATAATAAACGCAGAAAATCATAGATCTCTGTGACGGTGCCTACCGTAGAACGCGGATTTTTATTGGTGGTTTTTTGTTCGATGGAAATGACAGGTGAGAGGCCCGTGATCTTATCTACATCGGGTCGTTCCATATCCCCAATGAACTGGCGTGCATAGGCGCCGAAAGTTTCCATATACCTGCGCTGCCCTTCGGAGTAGATCGTATCAAATGCGAGCGAGGATTTGCCACTTCCGCTGATACCGGTTATCACGACGAGTTTATTTTTCGGGATCGAAATATCGATATTCTTCAGGTTATGCTCACGGGCACCAAATACATCTATCGTTTCATTCTCCTGGACTGGGATAACCGGTTCCTTACTAATTCTTTTTGCCATACTGGGTCAACGAAGATACCGATTGAATAATGAACAGATGAACAAGGGATGTCGAACTGAAGAAGTGACAGAGAATCAACAAGAAGCGTATAAATAACCAGCACTTCGATATTCGTAATTCCTTGTTCTTCTGTTCTACATGCTTTCAAGTTATCCACAAATCTTTATTCTGGCACAGTATTTTGGAGGATGGGTTCGAGTATCAATAATCAATTCAATCATTCAAAATAATTATTATGAAAAAAACCATTGGAATAGTGGGTGGATTCGTTTTGTCTTTACTCGCAGTATCAGCGAGCGCACAGGAAACTCCAACCCCAGCCCAGCCTGCACAACCGCAACCTGTAAAAACATGGGAGGCAAAGAACAACCCAACCGTTGATTCGATCATGGCAAAATATTCGGGAAAATATGTTACTGCAAGACCTGCACTGACAACAGCGGATATCTTCCCGGTGATAGGAAAATATGAATCCTCTTCTAATCCAGAAGCAGCAAATGTTTCGATCATTTTGGACGAACAAAACAAGGGGTTTGTATGGGTTGAAGGATTACCACAGGGAAAAATAAAAGCGATGCTCCGCAAATCTCCCGGCACTTACAAGATCCCCGCACAGAAAACAGAAGATGGAAAAGACGTGGCTGAAGGAACATTGATCTTTGACAAAGAGAGCAACATGCTGAGCATTAATATCGGCACGCTTTACAACACGGAAGATCCCGCTTCAGTATTTGCAACACCCGCCATTGGTTCTGCAACCGACATGCCTGTTGCAGAAGTGAAAGTGAAAGAGGGTAAAACAAAAACAAAGAAAAAGGAACCTGCCAAACCCAAAGCCTGGGTTTATTCCGGAACAAAAGTGGTGACAGAAACAGTAGCCAATTAAACATACTCAATAGGGACGGTTCATTACAGTAACGAGAGCCCCGGAAATTATCCGGGGCTCTTTCTTATTTTAGTGGTTAAAAGAAATATATATGTTTGGCCTCTTCAATAAAAAAGATCCATCGGTTAAAGTGCGTGACAAAGTAATAATCGATGCGACTGCCAAGCTGAAAACCTTGTTCACTGCATGGAATACCAATAAGAATACTGTCCTTATTTTCTGGTTCGATGAAAGCCTGGATGAAGCAACCAATTTCTTTTCAACATTGACAACAGAACCGGTAACCCTGCTCACAGCAAGAGAAGCCAGTCATACTCAACTGGCAGGCAAAACAATTCTTTTTGCCGAGCATTATCCTCTTCGAAGCAAGGAAGAAGAATTATTTGTGCGACTCGGTCTGAAAGAAGTAACGGTGTTCTCTTCCCTGCAGGAACCTTTATTCAAAATGTTCGGTGCAGATAAGATCATCCAGGTAATGAAACAGCTTGGGATTAAAGAAGATGAAATGATCGAACACGCCATGATCAGCAAATCCATCCGGAATGCCCAGAAAAAAATTGAAGATAAATTAGTGACAGAATTTTCCGCCCATTCCCAATCAGGTTGGTTGGAAAAAAATTTTCCTGCCGCAAACACTTGACAGGACTGCATTTCATCATTCCCTCAAACAGTTGTTTGTATATTTATTATAAAAACTTTTTGGAAAATGCATTCGCTGCCCTGTATATTTGTAAAAGTTCTTTACATCCCGATAGTTTTCGGGACACTTATCAAGAAAGGCAGAGGGTAATGGCCCGATGAAGCCTTGACAACCTATCCCGGAGCAAATCCGGGAAAAGGTGCCAATTCCAGCCTGACCGCAACGTCAGGACAGATAAGTCAGATCATAGCTCAAAATATTCTTCTAAAATATTCAAAGCTCATCTGGCTACAGGTGAGCTTTTTGTTTACAAGTCATAGTCCCGATGAATCGGGACGAAGGGTCCGTGTAAACGTGACGAAGGCGGGTTGCTCACCGCAAATTATCTACTCTGTTTCCTGGTAAGTGTTTAAAAACTGTCTAACAAATTTTTAAACCTCCTCACTCCACTTTGCGCCAACGCTGAAGCTTTAGCGCAAGCGTCAGGGATGCGGACAAATCAACGAAACATGAGTTACAATGCAACACAACTGATCCACAGTATTCCAACAGATCCTTTGACAGGCGCGGTTTCAGTTCCTATTTACCAGACCTCCACTTTTGTGCAGGAAGCACCCGGCGTAAACCGTGGTTATGATTATGCAAGAACAGGCAACCCGACAAGAGCTGTGCTCGAAGAGCTGATTGCCCGGCTGGAAGACGGTTCGACCGGTATTGCCTTTGGCAGCGGTTTGGCGGCTATCGATGCGGTGATCAAATTACTCAGTGCAGGCGACGAGATACTGGCAGTGGATGATATTTATGGTGGAGCTTTCCGTTTGTTCACCCATATCTACCAGAAATTCGGTATCACGGTGAATTATGTTGACACAACCAATGCAGAAAATGTTTTCAATGCCGTTACTCCCAAAACAAAACTGATCTGGATAGAAACACCAACCAATCCCACGCTCAAAATTTCAGACATCAAAGCCATCGCCGGTATTGCCAAAGCCAATAACTGTTTACTTTGCGTGGATAATACTTTTGCTTCCCCCGCCTTACAGCAACCTCTTTCGCTGGGAGCTGATCTTGTAGTTCATTCTGCTACCAAATATCTTGGTGGTCACAGCGATCTTATTGCAGGGCTGGTGGTGACAAAAGAAAAAGAACTGGGTGACAAGATCAAATTCATCCAGAATGCAAGCGGTGCTATCCTCTCCCCTTTCGACAGCTGGCTGGTGATCCGTGGTATCGAAACACTGGACTTACGCATCAAACAGCATTGCAGCAATGCACAGGCAGTTGCGGAATTCCTTGAGACACACCCGGCAGTTGACAAAGTATTTTATCCTGGTTTGAGAACACACTTCAATCATGATATTGCTTTAAAACAGGCAACAGGTTTTGGTGGTATTGTATCATTCACGTTAAAGAATGATACAGAAGAAGCGGCAAATGCATTCGTCACTTCCACTCAATACTTCAAATTGGCAGAAAGCCTGGGCGGTATAAAAAGCCTGCTGTGTCATCCCGCGCAGATGACACATAAATCCATCCCTGCCGAAAAAAGAAGAGCGGCTGGTGTGGCAGACAGCCTGATCCGTCTTTCAGTCGGATTGGAAAATGCAACCGACCTGGTAGAAGACCTGGCCAAAGCATTCAGTACCGTAACAGCATTAACAGTGAAAAATAAACCCTTAATAGCCAATGGAAACGCATAAACAATTAACGATCGGTCTTTTTGGATTTGGCGCCGTGGGTGAGGGCCTTTACAAAGTGCTGCAGCAAACTCCTTCACTGAAAGCAACGATCAAGAAGATCTGCATTAAAAATTATGGCAAGAAAAGAAATGCACCTGCCAGTTTATTCACGACAGACAAAGACGAATTATTGAATGACGGGGATATCAATGTCATCGTAGAAGTGATCGATGATGCCGATGCTGCTTTCTCTATTGTCAGCACGGCGTTAAAAAACGGCAAAGACGTTGTGAGTGCCAGTAAAAAAATGATCGCAGAACATCTCGTCGAATTACTGGAATTACAACAGCTGACCGGCAGGTCTTTCCTGTATGAATCAGCCGCCTGTGCTTCCATCCCTGTTATCCGTAACCTGGAAGAATACTATGACAATGACCTGCTTCATTCGATCACCGCTATCGTGAACGGATCGACCAATTTTATACTGACAAAAATGTTTGAAGAAGGGCTGGACCTCAAACAGGCGTTACTACTGGCCCAGCAAGCCGGTTTTGCGGAAAGCGATCCGCGGCTGGATACGGAAGGTTATGACGCGGTCAATAAATGGACCTTCCTGCTCACGCATGCGTATGGTATCATTGAAAAACCGCAAGATATCCTGTTCAACGGTATTCAAAACATACATGCTACCGATGCCACCGTGGCAAAGGCAAAGAACCAGGAGATAAAATTGGTGGCGCAGGCACAGAAGCTCCGGTCTGGCAAAGTGGCAGCATTTGTGTTGCCGCAGTTTGTAAAAAAAGACAGTCCATTGGCTTTTGTAAAGAACGAATACAATGGAGTGATCATCGAAAGTGGTTTTGCCGATAAGCAATTTTTTTATGGGAAAGGAGCCGGCGGTTATGCTACTGGCTCCGCAGTATTGAGTGATCTTTCCGCCTTACGCTACCAGTATAAATACGAATACAAAAAATTGTACCATCACAAACCTCATGAGTTGACCAATGATATTTTCCTCAAGGTCTATATAAGTTTTGATGAGTTATCAACTGTTCCCCGCGAAGATTTTGAATGGATCGAGGAATGGCATGCGCAGGAGGACAGGAAATGGCTGGTAGCTGTGATCGCTTTTGCCCGTCTGAAGAAAGATAACTGGTGGAAGGAAAACAATGTTTCGTTGATCTTGCTACCCGAACCAGTGATCGAAGAAGTGGAGACAAGAAATCTAAAGAAAAGAAGCCTCGAACTCGCTGGTATTGTGTAAGATGAGGAAAGCAAATGCTTTTCAAAAATAAGATGAAATTCAGGCAGAAGCCGTTATATTTGCACTCCTATTCCGATAACTATCGGAACTGATCGGGAAGTAGCGCAGGCCGGTAGCGCACCTGGTTTGGGACCAGGGGGTCGCAGGTTCGAATCCTGTCTTCCCGACGAAAGAGTGGCTCTGAAAAGAGTCACTTTTTTTATGCCTAAGTAGGTATATATAATACAAAGTCTCAAAGATGTAATGAGAAGTAACCCTTCCCGATCGTATGATGTCCAGAAACTGACGAAGATTTCTTCAAGAGCTAAAATCAGTTGGCCAAAGATATTGACTAATAAAGCTCCCTTATCGTAAACTCATCAATATCCAAAACCAGGTTTTCTTCTCCTGACCATACCTGGAACCCAAAATATTCGCCGTAAAAGGATTTGAATGGCGCCTCTCCCATCAACTGGCCGTTCACGACCAATTTCACCGTATTCCCCCGCTTAACGATCTGTATCGTATTTGTTGAATTACCCGGCTTTACAATTTTATTGTCTTTCGTTGGAACCAGGTCAATACCTTTTTGTCCTTTATCTGCAAAAACGTAGTTACCCCAACCGGTAATACCGGCGAAGTGGAAATACTTTGATTGAGCATCAAACCCCAGCATCATACCAAAATAATAACCATCTGTACCTGACACTTTACTGATCGTGGCAGAGATCTCAAAATCTGCGTTATTATTCAACTTGAAAGGTTTAGAAGTTATCCAGCTTCCTCCCAATTTTGACTCAATCCTGTATTTTCCTCCTGAGACCACAAACAGGTAGGATTTACTTTCTTCAGTAAACCACCCATTGCTGTTATCTGAAAAATCCTCTTCCAAAATGATCTTGGAGACCCGTAACCCGGGTTGGATTTTTTCGGGCTGCATTTCACCCGGGGTAAAGAAAAAATCACCGGTGTAATCCGAGGCGATCCAGGGTCTTTGTCCATTCCCAGATTCGCCAGCAACATCTGCTGCTACCTTTTTAAAAACCTGTTCGATATTCAATCCTTTTATACTCAGGTATTTTAAAAGTTTGGATGTGAATAAACCATTCCTTCCGTTGCCGTCGGAGGCAACCGATCCGGGTTTAGTCGCATAAACAATATAAGAACCCCGGGGAGTAGAGACCATACTCAGGCCTTTTTCATTTGAACGGTAAAAACTCCGAAACGGATTATTCCTGCACGCATCCAGGATAAAAATATTCAATGGATTCCCCGCTTCTTCAATAGCTCCCATGATATAATCCATGCTTACACACTGGTCATCCAGGTCCGCTTTTATTTCAGGGTTGGCTTCACAGGGAATCAGATAGTTCGTTCCATCAACCTGCATACCATGCCCGGAATAAAAAACTAAACCGGCGGCATCCTTTTTGTCTCTTATCAGAGAAAAATATTTCCGGATACCCTCCTGCATTTCACGTTTATTTTTAGGATCATAGACTTCGATCACTGTAAACCCTTTTGATTTAAGAATCGCGGCCATATCCTGTGCGTCATTGAGCGTATTTTGGAGTTTATCCACGTATTTGTAGTTCTTTACTCCAATAACCAATGCATAGCGGCTTTCAGCTGGTTGATGGGAATAGGCAGTAAAAGCAAAAAAGCAACAGAAGAACAATCCCAGGTTCATCCGAATAAATATCCTGGAAGAAAAAAGAAATCCGCGCATTCCTATAGTTTTAAACTGGGAAAAATAATCTTTCAAATTAAGCTAATCCTGTGATGCGCACAAATCAATAAGTTCAGGAACGGACAATAATTTCTTAACCGCATAAAAAAAGCCGGTAGGCTACCGGCTTCAAATAATTTAAATTTACCCTATCTGGCTCACTGCATAATACTTAGCGGGTTGGTCGCCGAGAAATACATCAGTTTATCCATCTGCTTGTTGGCCACATCATCCAGGTAAACGGCAAAAGCGATCATTACTTTCCGGCCATTCAGGTTGGGGATCTGGTCGAAGGGAATGAACAACTCGAGGTTCTTTTTTCCTCCTTTATTATAACTCACTTTTGAATTGGGCAACAGGTTCATCTTGAGATAAACAGCAGCTGTACCACCCCAGTTATAGTACTGGTTGGTGGTCCGGATATAATAACCTTCCTCATCAGCCAGCCTTGCCACGAAATACACTTCGCCCAGCTTCGAATTCGTCTTCAGGTCAAACGAAGGCGTAATTATGATACCATTCCTGGTCGTACTGGTTGTTACGCTGAGTTTGCTGAAATTGCTGATATCCACTTTGGGAACCGTCAGCGCCGAGTATTTCTGGTTCCTGGGATACAATGCAGCGATGACTGCTTTATCCCCTGCAGAAAGTTCGTAATTATCTTTTAAAGTATACCCGTCAGTAGTCTGCCAGGTACTGATCGAATAGTGCATGATTGATTTGGGGTCATAGCTGGTTCCGTTGGTGTAGAACTGGCTGCTGACTTCAAACACGTTAAAATCCACTTTTTCCCTGTCCCATCCCTGTGTTTCTTTATAATAGTTATAAACCGAATCGGTTTTCTTCCAGTTCACCGCACCGGGATAACTCTGTTCGTGTAACAGACCCAGGGAATGACCAAATTCATGCATCACCACCCGGCGCAACTCGGGATTGTTCCAATGATTGGGATCTTTCCGCATCGCAGAGACCAGGTGGTCCAAATTATAGGGTGGCATGATACCATTCTTTTTAAGTGCTTCGATATAATAATCGGCATCCGCGAAGAACAGGGTATCGAAATTAATGGTCTGTTCAGCCTGTGACCTGAAATTTGCTTCGGTACCTACGGCTGAATTATGACCATACCCTTTGCCCAATTTTACCCGAAGGTTGGTACGGCTGGATGTATCCGAAACGAACTTCAACTTGATATTGGCATATTTCTCCCACTCTTTGGCATTCAGCATCACTTTATCACGTAGTATCTTGCTTCCACCCGGCATAAATTTGACCAGCAATACGGAGCCGTTCTCCCAGGCATGGTAATTATCCAGTACGCCCCTGGGTTTGGTGGTATCCACTTCCCCGAGCATTGCGTCACCCACGAGAGTAGTACAGGGTGCTTTCGGGAATTTCTGCGCCTTGGCATTGTACCCAATGACCGTTAAAATAACAAAGAGGACCAGGAACCTTTTCATACTATTACGCTTTAAATTATGACCGAATATAGCACGGTTTGGGGAACTGGCTGATACCCATTGCACGGTATTTATCACCGGATCAACATAAATGAGCCTTTAACCAGTGTCTTATCAACCCCTTTTTCGATAATATAAATATATATCCCGGCGGGTTGAGGGAGCCCTTTGAATTTTCCATTCCAGCCACGGGGCTCGTTCTTCGTTTCAAATACCTGTTGCCCCCACCGGTTGTAAACCCCTACCCGGTAAGTAGGCAGCGCTTCCAGCCCCAGGATATTCCAGGTATCATTCAATCCGTTATTATCCGGGGTGAAAGCAGTCGGAATAAAAATATCCTTAAAGACCTTTACCAGCACCAGGTCGGAAGCTGTGCCACAACCAAAGGCCGACGCAACCGTTAATACATAGTTTTGATCTGCCGGAGGCGTAACATGCGGTTGAAGTGAAAAGATATCATCAATATAAAAAGCAGGCGACCAGGACCAGCTGTCACCCGGTACATTGATACTGCCGGATAATTGTGCGGACTGTCCCACGAAAATGATCTTATCTGGACCCGCATTGGCAACAGGCAATGGAACGATATACACAGTACTAAAAGCAGTGTCTGTACAGGAGAATTGGTTGGAGATGATCACACTATAGGTCGTAGTAGTTGCAGGCGATGCTTTGGGGTTAGCGATGGCGGTATTTGACAACCCGGTGACCGGTATCCATTGAAAACCTGTTCCCCCACTTGCTGTTAACCCTATGCTGTCTTTGGCACAAATGGAATCTCTTACAAAGCCTGTGGTCGCTGATGGAACCGGATGAACAACAACTGTCGTTGAATCAAGATGTGTACATCCCGCGGCAGAAGCAACTAACACATAATATTTGCCTGCCTGGTTGATCTGCACCCCACTTATTGTAGCCCGACTACCAGTTGCGGCAAATGCACCCGGTCCATTCCAGGTGTAGTTAGTTCCGCCGGTAGCTGATAAGTTCAGGGCGCTACCTTCACAGGCAGGGCCGTTGTTGGCCGCAGTTGTGAGAGGAGCAGCGTTAATGGTGATCGTAAAAGGTTGAGAATAGATCCTGCAGAAAAGCGAATTGATATTACCCGATTCAGCAACGGCCAACCTGAACTCGTAAACACCCGGCAGCGCATTAACGGGAAAACTGGCAGTGAATGTATTGGATGTTGCCGCTGGAATATCCGCCCAAGAAGGGTTTGCTGCTGTTCGTTGCTGCCATTGAAATACGGGATTTGTAAACCCACCTGAAATCGCACAGCTAAGGACGAACTGTCGTGCAGGCCCTTCACAATAGGCCACTGTGCTTTGTGAAACACCGTCAATGGTCGCAGCGATCAGGGGCCCACAGGGCCGGAAAGTAATATCATCCAGTGCGAGGTCATTCCCACAACCACCCGGCGCATTGTTAACGATCCTCAACACGATATCGTTGACCCCGGCTGCTGTCGTAAAGAATGCTCCATACTGGTTCCATGTGGGAGTCGACGAAGGTGGGATATTTCCTGTATTGTAAGTCTGTAAAACCGTTCCATCCGTTTTTTCAACGGTCATTGTAAGATTGGGTTGGATATTCGCACCGCTACAGGCCGAAGGCAATAATACATTGATCATCCAGGCGGCAAATTCATAGGTCGTGTTGCCGCAAAGTCCTTTCACTGTATCAATATAAAATGCACCCGGCTGAAAGGAGGCATTCACGAGCATAAAATAACCGCCGGCATTGCCTGTATGATCCGCATTCAGCGTATGCCAGGTATTTCCAAAACAACTTGTTGTAGAATTTCGCACCGTATAGAATCCATCCCCGGGGCAATCGTTGCTGACATACTGGTAACTGGTAGTGGCTGCGGTTAAAGATCCCCCGGGATTCGATCCCTGCGCGAAAGTGATATTAATAATCGGGTCACCTAGACTACCCACGCATAGCTGGGCATACAAACTACCGATCATCAACTTCAAGAATAAGAGTATCCGGAAGAGTTTAAGGGCCATTCACTATTCGATTACGCTGTAAATTAAACAATCCGGGGCAATACATTCATTACTGATACACCCTGACATAATCCACGATAAGCCATTGAGGAAGATAAGTAGTTGCATCAGGACTTCCCGGCCAGTTGCCGCCTACCGCCATATTAAAGATCAAAAAGAAATCTTCATTAAAGGGATAGTTATTGGTACCAAAATCAGCATTCGTATAAGTGGAAAAAACATTTCCGTCGATCAGCCATTTCATCTGGTTTTGTTTCCATTCAAGAGAGAAGACATGGAACTCATCATTGAATATGCCTGATGGCAGGGTATAATTCCTTCCCAATTGTGTGCTTCCCGGGCCAGGGCCAAAATGTAAAGTGCCATAAGTCCTGTTCGCCTCATGGCCGATCATTTCCATCAGGTCGATCTCACCGCTCTTTGGCCAGTTTCCGAATACATTGTTCTGAGGCAACATCCAAAAGGCCGGCCAGATACCCTTCCCCCTGGGAAGTTTTGCACGTATATCGATCCTTGCATACTTGAACATTTTCTTTCCGCGGGTCAGTATCTTAGAAGAAGTATAATTCTTGCCAGCATAATTCTCCTTTCGTGCTTCGATGATCATTTTTCCGTCCTGGAAAAAAAGATTCTCCGGTCGGCTTGTATAATATTCCAGCTCATTATTGCCCCACCCGCAGATACCAGGGCAACCATCGCCGTTCTCAAAACTCCAGTCGGCCAGGTTAAGGGTCGTACCGTTGAACTCATCGGCCCATGCCAATGTATAACCAGGATAGGATGTGGGTGCATCATAACCGGCATTGGTAAAATCAACGCGGCTATCGTCGTTCTCGATCACACCAACCCCTGTTCCTTTATATATTACTGCGTTTACAGCACCTGAAAGAAGAACTTTAAAATCATCATCGCCTTCCTTGATGTCATCTCCAACTACACTGATAGTAATTGTTTTTTGTAGCTCGTTGGGCAGGAAAGTGATGGTTTGAGCAGCCGGTACAAAATCCGTATTCACCCTGGCAAACCCCTCTGCTGTTGTATAAGCAACCGAAACACTCTGGGAAGAAGTATGATCCAGCGTAATTGTAAAACTAAACGTTGTTGTGCCTGTATTACCTTCCGGGCGTGACTGGTCATCAATAGATATTTTGGGTAAGGACGGGGTTGGCGTTGGCGAACTCCCTTTCTTATTGCAATTACTGAGAACCGTCAGCAGGAAAAAAAAGATAGCTGGTAACATACTCTTCATTTTATCACATTTTAAATTCACCATATATAAGTTGCAACGGCCTTACCCGGAAGGGTACTGGCCAGCATTTTATTCCTGAACTTTATATTAAAAACCTGGGCAGCCGGATCATCATTGAGCACGATCAGTACTTTCTTCCCATCTGGTCGTAAAAAAGCCACCGAGTATAAGTTTCCGTAATCATCGCTGGCGATTCTAACCGATCCTGCTTTGACAAACCTGGATGCCTGTGCTATAATATAATAAGAGACATTACGGGTAACCGTTCCCGATCCTATTGTCAGGGCACCAAGACAAGTATTGCAACCACCACTTGTATGGGGCCCATACAGTGGATCAGTGGCCAGGTTCCATTCCAGCGCTACCCTGCTGTAGTTACGCATGGAGCCGATTATCACATTTCTTAAATGCCATACAAGATCACCGGCGAAGCTCCCCGTGGAAGCCGTGTACTGTTCTGTGAAATAGATATTCTTGTTCGGGTAAGCGCTGTATACCTGCGACAAAGCAGTGATATTTCCGGCATATAAATGAAAAGCAGCGCCATCAACATATTGCCGGGCCGAAGCATCATTCAATATATCCAAAGGATAATCGGGCCGGTCGCAATTATGATCATAGACAATGATCTTCGTCGTAATGCCGGCCGCATTGAAAGCAGGTCCCAGGTTATTTTTAATAAATGATGCCTGCTGTGCTGCTGTCATATACATGCTCGGGTTATTACCCGGGTGCAGTGGCTCATTTTGCGGCGTAATGGCATAGACCGGCAAACCCTCTGCCTGCATGGCCTGGATATATTTCACGAAATAGTTTGCGTAAACCGGGTAATTGGCAGGAACCAAACTGCCTCCAATTGAATTGCCGTTATCCTTCATCCAGGCAGGAGCCGACCACGGTGTCGCCAATAATTTTATGGAAGGATTGATAGCTACGATAAGTTTTAATAAAGGTATCAGTGCGGGCTGGTCGGGTGTTAGATTGAATTGTGCCAGGGAGGGATCCGTTTGTCCCGATGGCATATCATCATAAGAATAAACCGAAGGACTAAGATCTGTTGCGCCGATGCCGATCCTTAAGAAATTTATCCCGAGACTATTCTCCCCACTGCCGAACAATTCATTGAGTAAGGCATTTTTTTCCGCAGGCCCCAGCTGGTTAATGACTACCGCGCTGCCAGAAGTAAGCGTATAACCAAATCCATCCACCGATTGGAAGGATTGGGTTGAATCTACGCTGATCACTGGCAAGGAATTGGAGATAGTTCCAAAATCAAGGGCCGTAGACTGACGGGAAAGAAGGCTGCTCTTATCAGGTGTTGTTAAATAATAAGTAATACCGGAGGGTGTGGGAGGCGAGACAACAACAGGGCTCCCGGAATTTTTTCCGGGTTTGGAGCAACCTGTATAAAAACTACAGATCGCCACCCAAAACCACAACTGTATTTGTCCCGGTCCGTACCTTGTCATCTCTGAATTTTTACTTTGCCGTTTAACTGTATATTTCTTGATGAGCCTCCTACCTGTATAGCAAATTCCCCGTTTTCCAATACCCACTTATTCTCTATATCACTGTAATACTGGAACGCATCCTCATCAAGACGGATCTGCACCGTCTTTGACTCACCGGGGTTCAGCATTATTTTCTGGAATGCTTTTAATTCCTTTTCAGGTCTTGGCAACCCGGGGTTGAATTGCTTAACATATACCTGTGCCGTTTCTGCCCCTTTCCTGTTTCCCGTATTCTTTATAGTAAAGCTGACCATAGCTGTCTTTCCTTTTCCCGTTAATTTCAGGTCCTTGTATTCAAATGTGGTGTAGGATAATCCGTGGCCGAAAGCAAATTGTGGATCCACTTTATAGGTGTCATAATACCTATAGCCCACGTAGATATCATCAAAATAATGAACGACCCTTGAAGAATCGCCAGGGTATTGGCCCAGTTTATGCGCTGGTTCATCTTCCAGTTTCTTAGGAAAACTCATGGGCAGTTTGCCCGATGGGTTCACTTCTCCAAAGAGGATCTTTGCCAAAGCATTTCCGCCTTCGAGACCAGGGTACCAGGCCTGTAAAATAGCCGGGGCCCTGTCAACCCATTGACTCATGTCAATAGCACCACCACCCATTAACACAACAACCGTTTTTGGATTTGCTTTCAGTACTGCAGTGATCAGTTCATCCTGGCCGAAAGGCATTTTCATATCGGGTTTGTCATAATCTTCCGCATCATAGGCATTGTCTTTCCATACTGAGTAATCATAACCATGTGTCCATCCCCCTACAATAATGGCTATATCCGCTTTTGAAGCAGCTTCAACAGCCTGGGAGATCATTGCCGGGTTTGCTTTCGCACCCCGCTTAATCTCGTATCCCTGCTGGTAGTTAATGGAAATATTCTTCCCGGCCAGCGACTGGATACCTTTCAATGGCGTTATTTCATAAAAAGCTCTTACCTGGGAGCTTCCGCCACCCATCGCTTGTTTGCGTTCCGCATTATAGCCAATGACAGCGATCGACTTCACGGAGTGCTTATCCAAGGGCAATATAGCTATGCCTCCGGCGATATCTGTATTCTTTAAGAGAACGATCCCTTCTTCCGCGACTCGGCCAGCAATTTCCTGGTGCTCCCTGGTATTATAAGATCCGGGAGTTTTCGGCCCATCCATCATACCACTCTTATACATTATATATAATAGCCTTTTTACTTTTTGATCCAGAAGGTATTCGGGGAACATGCCGGCCCTTACTAATTTGGTAACGGTGTCACCCAACCAGAACTTACTGTAATCGGGGTTATCCCGCATACGCAGGTCCGTTCCCATTTCCAGGTCAAGCCCGTTCCATAAGGGCTGCATCGTGCTGGTGTTTGCATCCCAGTCACTCATGACAACCCCTTTGAACCCCCATTCTTTACGCAGTACCTGGGTCAGTAAATAGTAATTCTGCGAAGCCCATTGTCCCCTGAACTTATTATAAGAAGACATCAACGTATTGACATTTCCCACCTGTACAGCGGCCTTAAAGCCCGGGAGATAAATTTCTCTCAACGCCCTCTCACTCATTTGTACATCTACTGTATGGCGCCACAATTCCTGGTTATTGGCGGCATAATGCTTTACACAGGCAGAAACCGACTGGTCCTGCACACCTTTTATGTAACCTACCACCATTTTTGATACGAGATAAGGGTCCTCGCTCTGGTATTCAAAATTCCTTCCATTCAAAGCCGTACGTATAATATTAATGCCCGGTCCGAGTATTATATTTTTGCCACGGAATTTTGCTTCCTGTCCAAGTACAGAGCCATACTTATACCCCAGATCAGGGTTCCAGGTTGCTGCCAGGCAAACGCCTGTAGGCAAATAAGTCCCGGAGTCCATTAAATTATTATCGAGGTCCCAGTCACGTCCATGCTCAGGTCTTACCCCATGAGGGCCATCTGACATAGAGAACTCCGGTATGCCAAGTCTTTTTACACCCCCCGAGGTAAACGAAGAAGACGCATGGATCATATTCACTTTTTCCTCCAGTGTCATTTGGGCCACCAGGCTGTTGATCTTTGCTGTAGTATCAACTTTTCCCTGGGCACTGGATATGGTATAAAAACAACAGCTGAATGTTGTCAAGAATATTACCGTGTTAGAGATCCTTTTTATCATAAGGTTTTTTATTGTTTATTAATCCGTGCTTGATGTATTATCTGTTTGTATGAATTGTAAATAGTTAAGGTTGAACCCGCCGCTTGCTGCCAGTACACGAAGCCGGTTCCAGCCTTTAGAAAATTTTATATGCTTAATTGTGCTCGTTTCCCATTTTTGAGCTTCCCCCGTTCTTGGCAACTGGATAGTCCCGGGTATCATGGCATCATTGACAAAGAGCTTTACTTGCCCGGGATTTTCTTTTGATGCGGAACGGATGTTCAGATCAAATACGGCATCTTCGGGCAGGTAAACACTGTATTGCAACCACTCCCCGGTTTCGATCCAGCCAATATTGTATCCATTGGACACAGCATCCTTGCATTCTTCGATATCCACTCCATCATTCCTGTACTGGCCGCCACTGTTCCAGGGTGTTCTAACGGTGGTGGACACCCAGTATTCTGCTGAATCCTTGTCATGGTATGACATTCCGCTCCTTCCCATATCATAGTCAGTAGCAAACAAATATTTTCCAGGGACTACCATGGCCTGTCCAAAGGGAGACACTTCGTTTGTATTCACCTGGCGGGTCATTGCATCGATCACATCGCGGCAAACAATATTGTTCTTAATATTTGTTGCTTTGGCAAAACGAAGCAGGCTTTCAAAAGCTTCGTTAGTGGGTGGCCGGGTTGTTTTCCCGTGCCAGTAATCGAATATCTGCTGCACACCCGTATCTATTTTAACCTGTAAAGGGTTATTCAAGCCGGATTTTTTCAGGGGCCACATGTTCCAGCCGATCTTATTTGATTCCAGCAGGCTGATCACATTCGTGAACCAGGCATTTGAATTCTCCCCGGTCTCGCCTGCCCATACGGGCACATTGTATTTTGTCCTGATATCCAGGAAACGCTGGATGGATGCATTGTCTGTATAGTTCCAGTACTTGTGAAAACTGACCACTATTTTATCATCCCAGAGAGGAAATATCCCCTCATAATTATTCGCCCAGCAATTCCCTTCGATAAAAAGGATGTGGTTCTTATCCACTTTCCGGATAGCGTTGGTGATCTCTTTTAATAAATTCTTTAGAGGGATATTATTTTTTTCAGCGCAGCCATTCTTATCCGGTTCTGTACCGAATCCCCAGTTGGGTTCATTGATAAGATCATAACCACCGATCCATTCTTCTTTAGCATAACGGGTGGCCAATTTCTCCCATAAGGCGATAGTCTTTTTTTTATTCGCCTCATCCTGCCATAAAGAAGGTTTTGACGGATCCCTGTCCGAGATCGCATTATCATTTCCCTGGCCCCCCGGCGTGGCATGCAGGTCAAGTATAAGGTAAATATGATTGGCCCTGCACCAACTCAGCAAGCTATCCGTTAAGGCAAACCCCCTTTCGATCCATGTTTGTTTGCCTTTTACTGGTTCTTTCTCCACCGGTAAGGTAAACAGGTTATAATGCATCGGGAGACGAACGGAATTAAAACCCCAGGCGGCCATCGAATCAATATCGCCCTTGGTACAATGGTTGTTCAGCCATGCCTCATAAAACGCAAGGGTATTCTTTTCACCGACGAGGTCTTCGATCTTTTTTCTGATCTCATGCTGTGCCATCACAGCACCGGAAAGTTTCAGCATATAAGGTTCCTGCAGCATCCATCCCCCCAATCCCATGCCGCGGAGAATGATTTCCCTATCTTGCCCATCGCGGATACTGGTGCCTTTGACCCGTAAAAGAGCCTGACCGTCAACTGTAATGCTTAGCAGGAAAAGTATGATCAGATAAAAGATCCGCATGAATAGAAAATGTTTCAGGGTCGCTTAAAGAGGGTGAGTATTTTACTACTCACCCCTGATTGCTAAAACTAGAACTGCTTACATTTTTTATCAGAATGAACGCAGGCGGAATGTCCACCAGCCTCCGCCAATATTTACGCCGAGGGATAACAAGTCGTAATTACCTGCTACTATGTGTGTAGCTGCCAGCACATCATAAGTTATAGCCGAGGCAGGAGTCGTCACTTCCCCGCCATTTCTAACTTTTTGCAGACCGATATGTGCGCCAAGCCCGGTTACTGTCAATTGGCCAAGGCCAGCGATACCAGCACCTGGCGTAAAAGTATAGGTGAATGTGCCGGAGCCCCATGGAGCCTGCACGGCAGTATAATTAGCCGTAGGCTGGCAGGTATTTGAATTATTACCCAGGTAGCCATCACCATAAAAATCTCCTTTATTATCATAGGTAAATGTTCTCGCGGCGCTGAATGTAAAAGTGTATTCATCGTTAAACTCACAGGATCTCGCTGCCACATCACCCACATTATTGCTCCACCAGCTACCGTCATTAGGACCAGGACCGACTTTATATGCAGCTGCATCTGGATCAAGTTTCCATTTTTTTGCAGTGCAACTGGTAATGAATCCCAGAGCTGTTCCAACGCAGGCGGTCGGATCATTAGCAGCTACATTGATGACCTGGCTGGAGCTGTCCATCCCGCTTTGGCCGTATACAAGCAATTTCACTGTATAACTTCCCATGTAAGCAAAGTAAACAGTATCGATCGCCTTACCTGTAGTAAAACTTCCTGCTGCTTTATCCCAATCATAACGAAAACCATTCTGGGAAGTGCTGGTCAGTACATATTTGTTCGGAACACCTGATACGGGTGTCACCGTAAAGGAAGCGACCGGCTTTGCGATCAGGTCCTTTACTTCGTACTTACAGGAGTACAACAACAGGCTGATTGCAAACAAGAGCACACCTGGTATAATGCTGTTTTTATTGATAGAACTCATAACGAAAGCTTTTAAATTGAGGATATAGAAATATGTTTCTTAATAACCAGGATTTTGAACAAGCCCACCGGTCCTTATATCATAATCAGGGATGGGCAACACTTCATGTTTGCCAGCCACAAATCCTAAGGGACCAAGTTCCTGCACAGCCTTACCCCACCTTACCAGGTCCTGGAATCGTACACCTTCAAAGGCAAGCTCCACCTGCCTTTCCCGCATGATTGCATCAAAGAGAGCAGGACCAGAAGTTACAACATCCGGCACGCCTCTTTTCTGGCGTATCTGGTTGATATAACCGCGGGCTTTCCCCTCATTGGTCAGGTAATTGGCTTCCGCTGCCATCAGCAATACATCACTGTAGCGGATATGACGCCAGTTTGTGCCATAATTCAATTCACCGATAGGATTTCCTGTCTGTGTATTGAAGGACCCATACTTACGCTGGAAGAATCCTTCATAATCGCGATCATTGGGGGCCGTCCAGTTGCCACCGGCCGCAATCAGCTCGGGTTGTGACATGATACTTTGTTGTCTTCTTTGTACACCTCCATCAGCAATGAAAGCATTCCAAAGTTTTTGTTTGGGACGAATAAAACCCCAACCTGCCAGTAAGGAATCAGCGGGGGCCTTTGTATAGAAATCTCCACGGGGGCCCATCAATTGTATATGGATATTACTTTCCGGTGCACTGCCCCAGGGGAAATTACCCCAATCATAACTGCGGGCATTGGAATAGGATATCTCGAAAAGGGATTCCTGGCCAAATTCACCATTATTGGAAAAAACAGCTGCCACGCTTGGGGCCACACTGTAAACACCTGAATTGATCACGAGATCAAACTGTACAGCTGCATCTGCCGATTTTTGCTGGTACAATAATGCCTTGCCAAGTAAAGCTTGCGCTGTTCCTTTTGAAACACGGAAACGGTCTGCACCAGTATAACTTGTCTTAAGCGGTAAATCAGCAGCGGCTTCAGCAAGGTCTTTTTCGATCTGCTTATATACGTCTGCTTTAGGAGTACGTGCTGTCGTCGTAAACTCAGAAGGCAGCAGGTCATTTAACACCAGGGGTACATCACCCCATAAACTGACCAGTTCAAAATAATTATAGGCACGTAAAAATTTGGCTTCTGCCCTCAGCCTTTTCCGCAAAGGGGTAAGATCATCCGACAGGTTGACCACTTTATTTGCGCGGTAAATCGTGTAATAACACATTCTCCAGGCATCCCTTACCTTATCATTGGTTGCATCGAAATTATAATCATCCAGGGTTTGATAGCCGGGCTGATCACCCGCATTGCTTCCCCCGGCATTACTTTCATCTGATAAAAGACTTTTCACCATGAACAGGCTGCCCCAGTTACTATTATAATGCGCCTGCATCATATCATAAACACCGGTCACTGCCTGGGTCACATCATTATCCGTTTTATAAAAATCATTCTCTGGGAAGGCACCCGGGATCTCGTTGGTGAGAAACTTCTTACAGCCGGTTGATCCCATGACCAGCAACAGGCTAAGCGCTGTTATTTTTATGATTGAATTTTTCATTGTTAAATATTTAAATAGTTACCAGATTCAGTTAAAATGTAAAAGATAAACCCACCACAGCTTTGCGGGGAACGGGGTAACCACCGCGATCGATCCCGATGCTGTTCCCCTGGTTGCTCACTTCCGGATCAACACCGGGATACTTGGTGAACGTAAAGAAATCATCCAGGGAGATATAGATGCGTGCATTCTTCCCCTTTATTTTATTCATGATACCGGCCGGTAAAGAATAACCGAGCTGAAGTTGTCGTACCCGCAGGAAACTGCCATCAAAAACCATCAGGTCACTGTTATAGACATAAGGGTTTGTTGTATTCGCAGCAAACCATGTATTGGTGCTGCCAGCCCCGGTCCAGCGGTTGTTATAAAAGAAAGCAGGCTTGTTGGCAGTCTGGCGGTCCGTACGGTTGAATCCCATCAGCATATCATTCCCGTATTGACCCTGTACAAATACGGTCAGGTCGAATCCTTTATAGGCTACATTGGTATGGGCCCCATAAATAAATTTCGGATGCGGGTTACCGATCTTCTGCTGGTCGGCGGGGGATATCAGTTTATCTCCATTCATATCCAGCACAATCGGGTCGCCTGGTTTGGGTGAATAACCAGTAATACCTGTTTTCACGAGATAATCGGCCACCTCACTCATGGTCTGGAATATACCGTCTGTTTTATAGCCGGTGAAATACCATAGCGGCTCGCCAACGGTGGAAGAGGTAGCAGTCCAGCCTGTTCCGATACCAGCACCCGGCAATACAGGTGAGTTAGGATCGAGATAGGTCACTTTGTTTTTATTAAAGGAGATATTACCGCCTATTTCATAAGCGATCTGTTTTGCTCGCGGTTGATTCCTGTAGTTCAGGTCAAACTCCCAACCCTTATTTTCCACTTCTCCTGCGTTTACCGTGGTAAGAAAATTACCTACAAATATGGGTGGTACACCACCTGTCAACAATCCTTTGGTGCGCTTATTATAATAATCTACTGTAAAAGTTAGTTTGCTGTTCAAAAAGGAGAGATCGGCTCCGATATCTGTTTGTTGACCGTTCTCCCAAACAAGTTCATTGTTGGCCAGTCTTGTAGGATAAGCTCCTACAACGAATCCGCCGTTGCCGTCAGGATAGATAATGCCGGCACCGATCGAATTGAGATAGTCTGCCAGTCCAAGACTTGCTACACCACCATTCTGTCCCCAGCTGGCACGGATCTTTCCGTAATTAAGTACCCGGCTGATGCCTTCGGGCAGGAAGTTCTCCCTGGTGAAGACCCAGCCTGCAGAGAACGAAGGAAAGGTCTGCCAGCGGTTGTCGGGTGGAAGTTTCGAAGATCCATCGCGACGTACCGAAGCACTGAAAAGATACCTGCCATCATAATCATAATTAAGCCGGCTGTAAAAAGAAGCACCTGTCACATCAAAAGCGATGCTCCCGATACGGTCGGTTGCATCCGGAACAAAATCCGCATAGGAGAATTTATCCTCTTCTTTAAAGAGACCGGAATAACTTCCGCCAATATGCACTTCATGAGTACGCTGCTGGGAAGCTCCGGCAAGTAATACAAAATTGTGGTCACGGATCTTCCTGGTATAGGTGGCGAAATTTTCCAGCAACCAGGTAAACCATTTATTACTGTAATCATACCCGTTGGCAATGGTGTTCTGGCTTTCATCAGAGAACCAGAAAGTAGGTGTCCAGCCATGACCGGTCTGGAAGGCAGCATCGATACCAAAACGGGAAGTAAATTTCAACCCTTTTAAAGGCTCGATATCCGCATACATGTTCGCGAATATTTTATCCTGTACATTTTCGCCCTTTGCCATATCGATCCTTGCAAGAGGGTTACCATATTCTCCTTTCAGGAAGTTTGAGATACCATAATAATTACCATTGGCATCCTTACGCAATGGCTTGTCAGCAGCTATTGCAGACTGCACATGTGCCGGTAATCCTCCTGTGTAAATAGTTGGTGTAATGGGATCCATTACAGTAGCACTGCTTAATATAGATCCAAACTCGGTATTGTCGGAAATAGCTTTGCGGGTATGATGAACATAGGCAAACTTCTCTCCTATCGTCAGCCAGTTCTTAACTTTATTCTCGGTATTCACCCTGACTGTATACCTTTTGAACTGGGCTTTTTTACCACCTACAATACCGTCCTGGGTAAAAATATTTCCGCCGATATAATAGGTTGACCTGTCACTCCCTCCGCTGAACGATAAGGAATGATGTTGCTGCGGAGCGGTTTGGATCACTTCTTTTATCCAGTTTGTACCATTCCCTACTGCTTGTACATCGGCAGGTGTTGGTGCATTCGCCACGCCAGCTTCTGCCAGGTATTGCTGGTATTGCGGGGCATTCATCATTTTTATATAATCGTCTTTTACCGATGTGGTACCATATTGTCCAGAATAGGTAAGCGTACCAGGTCCGCGGTTACCGGATTTAGTGGTAATAAGAATAACACCATTGGATCCTTCTGAACCATAGATCGCAGAGGAAGCACCGTCTTTTAGTATTTCAACGGAAGCAATTTCAGAAGGATCGATGGATTCGATGCCCCCTGATTTGATCCCATCAATAACATACAAAGGACCTGTTGCACGGTTGGAGGCTGTCCCCCTGATCTTTACACTAACGCCCGCACCAGGCTGACCGGATTGTGCGCCAACGGATACACCTGGTACACGGCCCAACAAGGCGGACTCGATCCGGGAATTGGTAACCGTTGTTAATTGACTGGCTTTTACCGAAGAGATCGCCCCGGTGGTCAGGCTTTTCTTTTGCTGACCATAACCAATCACAACCACTTCATCCAGTGAATCGTTTCCTGTAACAAGAGTAACATTTTGGCTGCCGGCAGTGCTGACCTTAATTTCCTGGCTAATCATCCCTACATAGGTGATCCTCAATACAGCAGGACCCTTCGGAACGGAGATGCTATAATTCCCTTTCGCATCGGTAAGCGCGGTCACATTGCTACCGTTTACAGTAACGGTGGCCCCCTCAAGAGGAGCGCCGGAAGTTTGGGAAAGGACCTGCCCGGAAACCGTAAAGTTTTGGGCATGAGCAGTTAAAGCAGTAATTAATGTAAGCAATGCACAGAGCAAGAATCTGCTAAGTTGTTTCATAATGCAATCGTTTTGTTAGTTTTCAAATAGTGAAAAAACCGTCGGGTAAATATATAGGCTGATTGCTCAGGTTGCTAATAAATCCCTACGTCACTACTACTTCACCTGTTTATTTACTGCGATTTAAAGCTTTTTCGACTACATCATTACTACATCATTTTGATTTTTGTACTTTCACAGTCTCCTTTGACCAAATGATGACAAAAAGACTATCTATTTTTTATTGTTTGTTGGTTGCGGTTAGCAGCCAGGCGCAAAACACTATCGGCTTGCCTGATATTCTCAACTATTCAAAACGGCAATACCAGGGGGGCGCACAGAACCGGCAGATCCGCCAGGACAAAAGAGGGGTGTTATATTTTGCCAATAGTGAGGGGGTGATGACCTTCGATGGGATCAACTGGAAAACCTATCCTCTTCCCAATAACAGTATCGTCAGGTCGCTCGAATTTGGCCCGGATAATAAACTCTATGTGGGAGGACAGGATGAGTTTGGCTATTTCTCTCCTTCACCCAACGGGAGTCTGGTTTATCATTCCCTGAAAGATCGTTTGCCAGCCGGCGAAAGGTCCTTTACTGATGTATGGGAGATCTATTTCTTCAAGAACTCAATGTTCTTCCAGACGAGTAATAATATATACCAGATCGGCGAAAACTACCGCAACACCTATAAGAGTACACACTGGCGTTTTATCGGCCTTTGCAATAACCGGCTGATCGCCCAGGATTTTAACAAGGGGCTGCTTAGTTTCCAGGATGGTGTATGGACCCCTTTCATTGAACATTCGGAATTACCGGAAGATTATTTCGCTACTTCCCTTACTGCGATCGGCCAGGACAGTGCGATCCTGACCACGGTAAAGAATGGTGTATTCCTGCTTAATGGAAATAATATCACCCGGGTACGATCCCCATTCCTGGATGGTATTTCAGAGACGCATATCTCTTCTTCTGTCATGGTGAATAAAGACCATATTGCACTTACCACCAACCTGGATGGTTGCTATATCATTGATAAGAAAGGAACATTGATCCAGAAATTTTCGATGAAAGAGGGCCTCCAGAATAATAATATCCTGGATATCTATCTCGATAAAGAGAAAAACCTCTGGCTGGGTCTCGATAACGGGATCGATTTCGTTGCCTATAATAATGCCATCAAGCATATTTACCCGGACTACCTGAATGAAGGCTCCGGTTATGCCGCTTCTATTCTCGATAACGAACTCTATATCGGCACTTCGAATGGCCTTTATAAAACAAGTCTTACAGAAGAAAAGGACCTTAGTTTCGTAAAAGGTTATTTCCTCCCGGTCAACAATACAAAGGGCCAGGTCTGGAATTTGTCACAGGTAAATGGGAAGCTCCTAATGGGGCATCATGACGGAGCTTTTGCTATCACTGCCGCTACTGCTGTACCGATCGATAACAGCACAGGCTTCTGGACCTTTCTCCCCTATTCGAATGTGTTGCCCTCCTCGACGATGATCGCCGGTACTTACCAGGGCATCAATTTTTATAATTACCAGAACGGCTTGTTCACGTCGAAGCAGGTGGTCGCACATTTTGAATCTGCCCGCTTCGTTAGTATTGATAATAATAATATATGGATCTCACATCCCTATAAAGGTATCTACCGGGTCCGGCTGAATGGTGATACACCTGAGACAAAACAATACACAGCAAAACAGGGTGTATTTTCCAACAATGGGAATTATATTTTCCGGATCAAGAACCAGGTCGTACTGACTACGGAAAATGGGGCCTTTGTCTACAATGAAGCCAGGGATACATTTGAGCCTTCCGCCTTTTACAATAACCTCTTTGGGGAAAAAAATATCCGCTACCTGAGGGAAGACGATTCTGGCAATATCTGGTTTGTCTTTGATAAAACACTCGGGGTAGTGGATATGGCCGAGCCGACCCCACATATCATTTATTTCCCGGAACTCACGAATAAACTAGTCAGTGGTTTCGAACATATTTACCCGGTGAATAAGAACAATATCTTCCTGGGCGGTGAACGGGGGTTTTATCATATCAATTTCGAGCAGTATAAAACGATCAAATATCCCCTGCGGGTGCTTATTACCTCCGTTAAGGCGATCAATAAAAAGGACAGCCTGTTGTTCGGGGGCTATACCGGCGAAGCAAACGAGGAGAATGCCGCGGTAAAAAAGAAAACGATCAGCGTGAGCCATTCCTGGAACTCTTTTCATTTTGAGTATGCCTCGCCCGTGTATGCCCAGCAGTCGAATATAGAATACAGTTATTTCCTGGAGGGATTTGACAAGAAATGGTCAGAATTTTCCCGGAAATCAGAAAAGGACTACACGAACCTTCCCACAGGTGACTATACTTTTAATGTGAAAGTGAGAAATAACCTGGGCAATGACTCGGGAACGAGCAGCTTCAAATTTATTGTAGAACCTCCCTGGTACCAAAGCAACTGGGCCTATGCAATCTATCTCTGCCTCTTTCTGGTTGGGGCCTATGGATTGTACCGTTTCCTTAAGAACAAGTTCAGGAACCAGCAAAAAAAGCACGACGAAGAGCAGAAACGATTATTGTACCTCCACCAACTGGAAATGGGAAAAACGGACAAAGAGATTGTAAAACTGAAAAATGAGAAACTGGAGGCCGAGATACAGCATAAGAATACCGAACTGGCCTCGGTAGCCATGCACCTGGTACAAAAAGGCGAAATGCTGGCCAAGATCAAGGAGCAGATGGAACATCTCAAAAAGAACCAGGGGAATACCAAAGATTCCGATGACCTGAAAAAGATCATCCGGGTTTTGAGTGACGAGGATAAGATCGACAAGCAATGGGAGCAGTTTGCCAAACATTTTGATAATGTTCACAGCGATTTTCTCTCCTCCCTGAAGAATAAATACCCCTCGCTTAGTCCAAACGAATTAAAACTATCGGCTTACCTTAGAATGAATCTGACCACCAAAGAAATGGCCCAGCTGATGAATATCTCGGTAAGGGGTGTTGAGATCAGTCGTTACCGGCTCCGGAAAAAACTGGGCATCCCCACTGATGTGAACCTTTTCGATTTCCTCACCCGGATCTAATTTATACTACCACTCGTATACCCAACTAAAACCAGCCCGGTATACTGCTGGCAATGAAATTTGTTTTACTTTCAGTACTTCATCTTACTAACTACAAATAACAACCGATTGCCATGAGTCAACCTAAACAGCCAACTAATTACGGCGCATTAAGTACGCTTATTTCTGTTTTTTTCTTTTGGGGTTTTATAGCAGCAGGTAACAGCGTATTCATTCCTTTTTGCAAACACTATTTTCATCTTGACCAGTTTCAGAGCCAGTTGATCGATTTTGCTTTTTACCTGGCCTACTACCTGGGTGCACTTGGTCTTTTCTGGTACGGAGCTTTCGGGGGCAAGGACCTTGTCGGCAAATGGGGTTATAAAAAAAGTATTGTATTCGGACTACTTTTTTCGGCCGTCGGTGCCGCTGCCATGATCATCGCCGTCAATGCGAATACTTTTGCCGGGATGCTGGCAGGTCTTTTCATTGTGGCACTTGGCTTCTCCCTGCAGCAAACGGCCGCCCAACCTTTTTCCATCTCATTGGGTGATCCTGCCACCGGTAACAGCCGCGTCAACCTGGGCGGTGCCGTGAATTCTTTTGGTACAACCATCGGGCCGCTGGTTGTTGCCTTTGCACTTTTTGGTACCACTGCTGCCATTACAGATGATAAGATAAAAGCGCTGGGCTTATCCAAAGTGATCATCCTTTACGCCTGTGTCGGTTTCCTGTTCTTAGGCGCTGCAGCACTATTTGGCTTTTCAAAAAAAGTACCACCTGGCATCAATGAAGAGAAAACAGAGAAAGCCAATAAAGCATTAAGTTCATTATTGATCATCACCGGCTTGCTGATCGTTATGTTTGCGCCGATCTTCAGCAGCTATAACAGTAAAGCGGCAAAGGATATAGAAACCCTGGACGGGCAAATAGCGATGGCACAAAATCAGGTGGATTCGCTGGGCAAGGAGTCACAGGTAGTGCTTCAGCCGGTATCCTCTTCTGAACTCGCTGCGGCTCAAACTACTTTACAACAAACTACAGAAGCCCGCGATGCGATCAAACACCCGCTCGAGAAAAAGCGGATGTACTGGTTGATGGGAGCGTTAGGGGTGATCGTATTGGGCCTGCTGTTAGCTAATTACATGGCTACTAAAAAACCTGATGGCTGGGGTGCAATGAAATACCCGCAACTGGTTTTAGGTATGCTCGCCATCTTTGTGTATGTCGGTGTGGAAGTCGCTATCGGTAGTAACCTCGGGGAGCTTTTAAAAAGAAAAGAATTCGGCGGCTACCAGGCATCGCAGGTGGCGCCATTCATTTCCATGTACTGGGGAAGCCTGATGATCGGAAGATGGGCTGGTGCGATCAGCGCCTTCAATTTCTCGAGTAAAACAAAACAACTATTGACCTTTATCGTGCCGTTGTTTGCGTTTGGTGTAGTACTGGGTGTAAATACACTTGCCAAGTATGATGTAAAACCATTGCTCTGGTATTTTGTATGTGTAATAGCGCAGATCATTGTTTTCTATTTAAGTGCCAATAAACCTGCAAGGACCTTGTTGCTTTTCAGTATCCTTGGCATCGCGGCCATGCTGATAGGATTATTCACGGAGGGGAAAGTGGCGGTCTATGCTTTTCTCAGTGGTGGTCTCGCTTGTTCTATTATGTGGCCTTCCATATTTGCTCTGTCGATCGCCGGCCTGGGCAAATACACCACACAAGGTTCAGCATTCCTGATCATGATGATCCTGGGCGGCGCTATCATACCCCCGATACAGGGCAAACTCGCTGATATCATTGGCATCCATCAATCCTTCCTGGTTGCTGTTATCTGTTTTGCCTACCTGGCGATATTCGCCTTCGTGGTAAAAGGTATATTAAAGAAACAGGGGATCGATTACGATGCGGAAGTAAGCGGGGGACATTAACAGATCAGCATATTGATTCAAAGTAAAAAGTGGGAGGGCGGATTACCTGCGGTGTTCCCGGGTTGGGGGGCGTCAAAACAATACCAGCCCGCAGTTCCTGCTTGTGCATTTTTATTTGCCTCGCCCAGGTAAGCAAGCTTACAGTGCTTGCAAACAAAAATGCCCCTTGCGGGGCGGTATTGTTTTGCGGAGAGGGTGGGATTCGAACCCACGGTACAGTGTGACCCGTACGACGATTTAGCAAACCGTTCCTTTCGGCCACTCAGGCACCTCTCCAAAGATTGAATATTGAAGATTGAATATTGTATATTGAAAATCCCTATACAACGATCAATTTTCAAGATTCACCAGAACTATAATAATATCAGCCCCCCCTATCCTTTCGTCCGCCAACTGGCGGAACCTCTCCAAAGATTGAATTTTGCCGATTGAATATTTCCAGGAATTGATGGCCTTTCCAATATTCAATCTTACATGACAAATCTTCAATTTTCCCGGGGCAGCAAAAATAAAGATTAATTGCTTTCCGGCAATCCCTTTTCCTGTCTTTATCCCAATAAAAAACCCGGCTGTTTAGACCGGGATTCTGCTTCAAAATGGTTGAAACTATCCAGTTATTTTACATGGCAGCAAGCTGCACTTTCTGTTGTAATTCCAATACGTTTTCCCTGAATACTCCATCGGTATCCATCAGGTCTTTTACGGTCTGGCAGGAGTGGATGACCGTGGTATGATCGCGGCCGCCAAAATGCTCGCCGATCGTTTTCAATGAGTTCTTCGTAAAAGCCTTGGCGAGGTACATCGTGATCTGCCTGGCCTGTACGATCTCTCTCTTGCGGGTCTTCTGCAGGAGCTTATCATAAGGCACATCAAAGTAATCGCAGACCATTTTCTGGATGGTCTCGATAGTTATTTCTTTGCTGGATGATTTGACAAAATTGCGTAACACTTTTTTCGCGAGGTCTAGATCTATCTCCCTCCTGTTTAGCGAAGATTGTGCCAACAGTGAGATTAACGCGCCTTCCAGCTCTCTTACATTATTGCTGATGTTGTAAGCAATATACTTAACCACCTCTTTGGGCATTTCCAGGCCATCATTCTTCATTTTCTTCTCCAGTATCTCGATACGGGTATCATATTCCGGTACCTGCAGGTCGGCACTCAGTCCCCAGCGGAAACGACTGAGTAATCTTTCCTGTACCCCATCGAGGTCTTTCGGTGATTTATCCGAAGTAAGGATCAGTTGTTTGTGTGACTGGTGCAGGTGATTGAAGATGGCAAAAAAAGCATCCTGTGATTTCTCTGCCTTGGCGAAGAACTGCACATCGTCGATGATCAGCACGTCAATCAGTTGGTAAAAATGGATAAAATCATTGATCGCATTGTTCCGGCTATGGTCCATGAACTGGTTAATAAACTTCTCCGAGCTTACATACAATACCACCTTATTCGGGTGAAGCCGTTTTACCTCGTTTCCAATGGCTTGCCCCAGGTGGGTTTTGCCCAGACCAACGCCCCCGTAGATAACCAGGGGATTAAAGGAATTGGTTCCCGGCTTTTCCGCCACCGTTTTACCGGCCCTGCGGGCCACCCGGTTACAGTCGCCCTCTATAAAAGCTTCGAAAGTGTAGATATGGTTGAGCTGGGGGTCTATCTGCATCTTTTTAAGACCCGGTATAACGAAGGGGTTTTTAACAGGATTATTTATTACCAGCGGGAAATCCATTTCGTTATTTGAAAAAGTTTTAAAACCCTGGCCGCTTACATCCATCGTAACAGGTTTGTTTTTGCTGTTACCACTGTCCACCATGATGCGGTATTCGAGACGGGCATCTTTGCCCAATTCTCTTTTCAATGTCTTCGCTAATAAATTTACGTAATGTTCTTCGAGATATTCGAAAAAGAATTGACTCGGAACCTGGATGACCAATATATTATTTTTAAGAGATACCGGATGGATGGGTTCGAACCAGGTTTTGTAATGCTGCCATTCAACGATGTCTTTGATGATCTTTAAACAATTGGTCCAGATTTTTTCAGCATTCTTCTCCATCAGATTAGTAAGCAGTTTATATCGGGTTAACTATAGTATTTACCAGTAAAAGGTCCAAAAAAAATGTTCACACAATGTCAATAAAAAAAGTTGGACAGGGAGGCGAATATCACCTTTTCTTTTATAAAAAAAAATTTTTATCCCCCTGTTTTTTGTGAAACAGAAATATTGTGATTTTTGGTCATTTTTTTGCCTGAAAATTTGGAAAATTCAAAATCCAACCTCCCCAAAATTATACCGGCAAACCCTACCTGGTTCACTATAACATCATCGCCTTTCTTGTTCTTGTACACGATCGGGTTGTCGAGAAAAGTATGGGTATGACCACCAATGACCAGGTCAATATTTTCCGTTTCCTTTGCCAGCACCTCATCACTCACTTTATTGCCGGTATACTTGTTCCCCAGATGTGATAAACAGATGATCATATCACAGCGCTCCTGCTTTTTTAGAAGCGCTGCTGTCTCATTTGCTTTTTGAACCGGGTCAAGATATTTTGTCGCGCCAAATAAACTATCTGGGATCAATCCTTTTCCTTCGATGCTGACACCAAATACACCGATCTTTAATTTCCCTTTTTTAAAAACTTTATACGATTGTGTTTTTTGTTCCATTGGCGTGCCGGTAAAATCATAATTCGAAACAAGCATCGGGAAATTCGCGTGGCGGGTCAATTGTGTCGCCAGGTTTTCCATCCCTGCGTCAAAATCATGATTGCCGATCGTACAGGCATCGTAATTCATGGCCGCCATCGCTTTGATCTCCGGCTCGCCCTTGTATAAATTAAAATATGGGGTGCCCTGGAAAATATCCCCCGCATCCAGCAGCAATACCTGCTCTTCTTCCTGCCTGATCCGGGTGATCAGTTCAGCCCTTCCCGCAATACCGCCCAATCCCTGGTTACGGCCCCCATCCATAGGAAAGGGATCCAGCCGGCTATGGGTATCGTTGGTGTGCAAAATAGTCAGTTTCAATGGGCTTAAAGCCTCCGCCGCTTCCAGCACAGAAGGCCCTGCCATCAACGCTCCCGCCGATAGAACAGCCTGCCGGATAAATGTTTTTCTATTGAGCATTGGTCACCCTGTTTTCAATCTTAGCACCAATATTTTTCCCCTGGCTTTTCAGCTTCCTGATATAGTCAAAAAGTGCATCCCGCATCAGGTATCCATTTGTTATCTGCGGGATACTGCGGAGCATATCGGCATTGTCTCCCCCGTTTGCCAGGAAATCCGAATTGACGGTCGTGTAAGTGGCGTTCGGATCAAGTGGCTTACCCCCGATCATGATATTAATTGCTTTTTTGTCTTTTATCTGCATGCTGATACCTGCTACCGGCCACCCACCCGCCCGTGCCGACAGGTCCAGTAATTGTTGCACAACATCGCCCTTTAATTTTTGCAGGATCAATAAATTGTCAAAAGGCATCAGTTCGAAAATTTTACCGGTGGTGACATTTCCTGCAGGCAATTGATTCAACCGGATCCCGCCAAAATTCATAATGGCGAGATCTGTCTTTGTATTATATTTTTCAGCAGCCATGATTAAGAAAGCATCCGCCACGAAATTGCCGAGTTCACTTTCAGGTTGCTTTTTATCCATACTGACATCCACCACACCCACGACACCATTCATTGTCCTATTTACATTTTCGCTGTAAGGTTGTAGAAAATTCAGGATAGCTGAATCCTTTTGCTGCGTTTCATTGATGCGGTACGATTTATATTGCAGCGACTGGCTTTCAAAAACCGTATTACAAGAAAGAAAGAGAAATATAAAAAATAAGTAAAAAGGTATTAATGGGGAAGTTTTTTTCATAAACGGGGTCTTGTCTGAAGGTATAAACTTTTTACTGGCACGGCAAAGAAAAACAATAATTAATCCCGGTTTTTTATTTGCACCTTTGTATTCATTTCAGGATAAAAACCTGACAGCATGCCAAGAATCATTTCCATCAAGCTCCTCCCCTCCGAGGCAGCTGATCCCAAAATAGTGCTGCAATATCTTGCATCGGCTGCGGGCGTCAACCTAACAGATGTTTCCGGCTATAATACCTTAAAGCAATCCATCGATGCCCGGGGCAGGCAGGCCTGGATCAATCTTTCCCTGGAAATATTCACCCGTGAACAGTTCCGGCCGAGAGAACCCATGGCTTTTAACTTCCCGCAGGTGAAAAATGCCAGCAAGACCGTATTGATCGTTGGGGCCGGGCCTGCCGGTTTGTTTGCCGCCCTCCGGCTGATCGAAAAAGGGATCAAACCCATCCTGCTTGAAAGAGGTAAAGATGTAAGATCAAGGAGAAGGGACCTGGCTACCCTTAATAAAGAAGGTGAAGTGAATCCGGAAAGCAATTATTGCTTTGGCGAAGGTGGCGCGGGCACTTATAGTGACGGAAAACTATATACGAGGAGCAGTAAAAGGGGCGATATTAACCGCATCCTTCAACTCTTCGTCCATTTTGGCGCGGAAGAGCATATCTTATATGAAGCCCACCCGCATATCGGTACCAATAAACTACCGCAGATCATAACGGCCATGCGAAAAAAGATCCTTGACTGCGGGGGAGAATTCCTGTTTGAAAAAAAACTCGTAGATATCTCCCTTGCAGGCGATAAGATCAAAAAGATCCATACAGCCGATGGCGATGTTTTCCAGGCAGATGCCCTGATCCTCGCAACCGGTCATTCTGCCCGTGATATTTTTGAACTGCTTCATGCGAAAAAAATCCTGGTCGAATCCAAACCCTTTGCACTGGGAGTAAGGGTTGAACATCCCCAGTCCCTGATCGACTGTGTACAATACCATCTTCCTCCGGCAAATGGTAAAACCAGAGCCCGTGATCCTTTTCTTCCCCCTGCCTCGTATAGCTGGGTGCAGCAGGTGAACGGGAAGGGGGTTTTCTCTTTCTGTATGTGCCCGGGTGGTATCATTGCTCCCGCTGCCACTTCGCCCGGTGAACTGGTAGTAAATGGCTGGAGTCCCTCAAAACGTAATAATCCCTATGCCAACAGTGGTATCGTTGTTTCCGTGGAGGAAAAAGATATAAAGGCCTGGAAAGAAAAAGGGCCACTGGCGGGTTTATGGTTCCAGCGGGAGGTGGAACAAAAAGCATTTAATGCGGGGGGAGGAAAATTTGTCGCCCCGGCGCAACGTCTCGTTGATTTTGCAGAAAACAAATTTTCTGCAAGCCTGCCGGGCTGTTCTTACCTTCCCGGGCTGCGTTCTTCTTCATTAAAGGAGACAGTTCCCGATTTTATTTACAAGAGCCTGCAACAGGCATTTAAAGAATATGGGAAAAAGATGAAAGGCTATTTTACCAATGATGCCGTGGTAGTAGCGACCGAATCAAGAACCTCTTCCCCGGTGCGTATCCCAAGGGATGCAGCCACATTGGAACACCCACATGTAAAGAATCTTTACCCCTGTGGTGAAGGAGCCGGTTATGCGGGGGGCATCGTTAGTGCCGCCATGGATGGTGAACGGGTGGCCTCAATGATCGCGCTGAAAGTTTTATAAGGACCCTGCGTTCGGCGGTAACATTTTTAAGCCGTTATTTCCCGTTGGCTGCACTCATTTCCTGCAGGTTGGCCGATTTTTAGCCCATGGTTGCTGTTGGACAACTAATTTTGCCGGACAAAACCAGCGACATGCCTATTCTTGAATTAAGAAATCTCAAAAAATACTTTGCTACCCAGAAAGCGGTGGACGATATCAGCCTCTCGGTAGAAAGGGGGCAGATATTTGGTTTGTTGGGACCCAATGGTGCCGGTAAAACAACACTGATCCGTATGATCACGGGAATCTTTTACCCGGATGAAGGACAAATAATATTTGACGGCAAGAAATTCGATCCTATCAATGATGTGGAGAAGATCGGCTACATGCCCGAAGAGCGTGGACTTTACAAAAAAATGAAAATCGGCGAACAAACCCTATACCTGGCGCAGCTGAAAGGATTGAGTCGCAGTGATGCCATGACCAGGATCAAAGAATGGTTCGTGAAATTTGAAATGGAGAGCTGGTGGAATAAAAAAGTAGAAGACCTTTCTAAAGGGATGAGCCAGAAACTCCAGTTTGTTACCACGGTACTCCACAATCCCAAACTGATCATCCTTGACGAGCCTTTCAGCGGTCTTGACCCGGTGAACAGCAACCTGATCAAGGATGAGATATTCCAGCTGGCACAAAATGGCGCCACGATCATTTTCAGTACACACAGGATGGAACAGGTAGAAGAGATCTGCGATCATATTGCCCTGGTGAACAAGGGCCGGAAGATACTCGACGGTACGGTCAAACAGATCAAACAGGAATTCAAGGAAAACCTTTTCAGTATCGGCACAGAACAACCGCTGACGATAAATGGACTGGCCCCTTTCGAACTCGTAGGAAACAAGGATCATTTGAATATCGTAAAGATCAGGGAGGGAAGCAGTCCCAACCAGGTGTTGCAGCACCTGCTGAATAACGGAGTGGTCATCCATTCTTTCAATGAGATACTTCCTTCACTCAACGATATTTTTATCCGGCTGGTGGAAGGAACACCCGCTGCCCGCCAGTTCCAGAAGCTTTAACCTTAACCGACTAAATCATTGTTCATGCGTAAGATATGGCTCATTATAAAAAGGGAATACCTGACAAGGGTGAGAAAAAAAACATTTATCATTTCTACCCTTTTATTCCCCATTTTTTGGATACTGCTGATTTTCGGTATGGGATATATCGCCAAGGAAAGCGTGCAGAACCTGAAAGTAGCCGTTATTGACTCTTCAGGATACTTCACTGCTCCCAAACTGGAGAAAATGAATAACCTCGATAAAACTTCCACGCTTACATTGGTAAATGAAGATGCGGCGAAAGTGATCGCCGACCACAAGGCCGCGGGTTTTGACGGGTATATCATTATCCCCGCCATTGGCTGGAAAACAGGCTCCGACAGCCTGTACTTCAAATCAAATAAATCCTATGGCAGTTCTTCCACCTCCATCGTGGCCGCGAAACTGAACCGTATCTGGGATGAGATCAAGAATGACAGCCTGCAGATCGATGAATCCAAACAACAGGTTTTGACACAGAGCCATATCGGTCTTACAGCAAAGAATATCAAAGATGAAAAAGCAAATGTGAAAACCGCGGAAGGGATCGGCTATGCCTGTGGCTTCCTGATCTATTTTATTCTCCTTATCTATGGTTCGCAGGTGATGATGGGTGTAATGGAAGAAAAAACGAACCGTATTGCCGAAGTGATCGTATCCTCGGTAAAACCATTCCAGATGATGCTGGGTAAGATACTGGGTATCGGGCTGGTCGCGCTGACGCAGTTCTTTCTTTGGATCGCTTTCGTGGTGATTGTTTATAATGTCGCCGGGAATTTGTCGGGCGGTGGCGGCATGGCTAACCAGATGGTGGGTGGTATGCAAAGTATGTTTGCCAGTGTGAATGTGCCCCTTATATTATTTTGTTTTGGTTTTTATTTCCTGGCGGGATTCTTTTTCTATGCTTCCCTGTACGGCGCAATCGGCAGTTCGGTAAACGAAGACATGCGGGAAGCGCAATCCCTGAGTTTCCCCATTACGATGCTGGTCATCATATCGATCGCGCTGATGAGCGCCGCGATCGCCAACCCTACGAGCCCTATCGCTGTCTGGGCCAGTATCATTCCGTTCAGTTCCCCCATCGTGATGATGGCCCGGATACCATTTGGTGTACCCAATACGGTGCCCTGGTGGCAACTGGGTCTGTCAATGGCCCTGCTGATCCTGGGTTTCATTTTTACAGTCTGGTTCGCCGGTAAGATCTACCGCACTGGTATATTAATGTATGGTAAGAAACCCAGCTGGAAAGAAATGATCCGCTGGGCGTTTAGGAAAAATTGACCTCACCCAAGGTCTTCCTGGGCGAGATGACCTCACCCCCAAGAATCATCATCTTAATAAGTCTCATTATTTTCGAATCCCCCTCTCCATATGGAGAGGGGGGATTCGAGCATTTTGCAAGTTCTGAAAACAATTGCTAATTGGGGGGGTGAGGTTGGAGAGGGGGGATTTGAGCATTGTGTTGGTTCTGAAAACAATTGCTAATTGGGGGTGAGGTAGGCTGAGCTTGTTAAAATTTCCTTTATCCGGGGGGCAAACTAACTTAATACGAAATCAATCGTATATTTGGTACGAAGAATTTCGTTAACCTTGATCCGCTCCACTGAGTATAGCCAGGAACCGGGTCTTCTAAAAACTGAATGTATGAAACCAACAACCCTTACAACCGGACGTTTACTGCTTGTGCTCTTCACTGTTTTCCTCACCATCGGTCTTATTTCCTGGGACCGCAAGCAACCTACTGGACGCTACCGGCAAACACAGAACGACACGACCCCCAAAAAGAAAACAGACCGCGACAAGAAAGTACGGGACCTCGATGATGTGCTGGAAGAACTCAATGAGGCTGATCTGAAAGTGGACATGGAAAATATCCAGAAAGAAGTAGCCGAAGCCATGAAGAACCTTGACGTAAGCAAAATAAGAATGCAGGTGGAACAGGCGCTGAAAGAAGTGGATATGGCAAAGATCCAGAAAGAGGTCCAGGAATCTATGGCCAAAGTTGATTTCGATAAGATAAAAACGGAAATGGCCCAGGCGATGAAAGAACTCGATATAGCGAAGATCCAGAAAGAAGTGCAGGAGTCCCTGGCAAAGATCGACTGGGATAAAATAAAAGCCGAGATGGAGAAAGTGAAGAACATCGATATGAAAGAGATCGAGGCGGAAATGAAAAAAGCCCAGGAGGAATTGAAAAATATCCAGCCACAACTGGAAAAAGAACTGGCCAAAGCAAAAACAGAGATCGAAAAAGCAAAAGTGGAGATCAGGGAGTTCAAAACTTTTGTGGACGGGCTTGAAAAGGACGGGCTGATCAACAAAAAAGAAGGTTATACCCTGAAGCACAAGGACGGAGAACTGTTCATCAACGGAAAGAAAGCATCCGAACAAACCTATAGCAAGTACCGCGGGTTCCTCGACAAACACAAGAAATTCAACATCGACAAAGACGACGACGATTTTGATATCGATATCGATTAAGGAGCATTAACCAGGACAGCCATGAAAAACAAAAAGTCCCCCCGGACTCGATCCGGGGGGACTTTTTGTTAGTGTTCTTCAGTAATTATTTTATACCGCCGATATTAAATGGCGAAGGCATGATTTCGTAATCGCTGTTCTCGATCATCTCGATGTTCAGCTGGAAAGCCTCATCGGTTTTGATCACCACTTTTTCCTTGGTGATCTTCCTGAAGCCTGCTTTTTCAAATATGAACTTATAGGTACCGGGTTTTAGTTCGTCAAAAGCGAAATTACCCTCGTCGTCTGTGATCACTATCTTCTCTTTCTTTGATACCAGTACGGCCGTCACACTCACATCTTTTAATGGTTTTTTACTTTCCGAATGGATAACGATACCATTCAGATCATCTTTTTTGCCATTTCCCCGTCCCGGATCAGGGTCACCTGCACCCGCTTTAGCAGCAACAAAACCTACAAGCCCTATTGCAAGCATCAGCATTTTCTTTTTCATTTGTACTTGTTTTGAATGGTTTACTAATAACCTTTCAGCACTTACCTGGTCCTGGCGGTGATGATTAAAATTAGAACTTTTTTACCGGATCGGCCAAACCGTCCATAAATTCCTTCCACAGCTCTTTTACGATCTCTCCTGCGGGTAAAATACGATCCAGTAAACTGCTTGCCTGCCCGATCTCCAGTTCACCCTGCGACAAATCGCCTTCAAACATTCCTTTTTTGGCCCTGGCCCTGCCCAATAACACATTCAGTTCGCCTACCGTTGCTCCTTTTTGTTCGGCTTCCTGCACCTCCCGGAAAAAATCATTCTTCATTAATCGTACCGGTGTCAGCTGTTTCAAAGTAAGCTGTGTATCTCCTTCCTGTGAATTGATCACGGCATTCTTAAAATTTATATGCGAAGAAGCTTCTTCGCTGGCGACAAAACGACTACCCAGCTGCGCTCCTTCCGCTCCCAGTACCATGGCCGCCAGTACCTGTCTTCCATTGGCAATCCCTCCTGCGGCGATCACGGGGATCTTTACCGCGTTCACTACGGCGGGTACCAATACCAGCGTCGTCGTTTCTTCCCTTCCATTGTGCCCACCGGCCTCAAATCCTTCGGCCACTACGGCATCGCAACCTGCTTCCTCTGCTTTCCTGGCGAATTTCGAAGAACTGATCACATGCACAACCTTTACTCCTTTCTCTTTCAATACACTTGTCCAGGTCTTTGGATTCCCAGCCGAGGTAAAAACCAGTTCCACTTTTTCTTCCAGTATGATCTGGATATGCTTGTCAATATCAGGGTACAGGAGGGGCACGTTCACCGCAAAACAACGGGTGGTAGCAGCCTTGCATTTGCGGATATGTTCTCTTAAGACATCCGGATACATTGATCCGCTGCCTATGATGCCCAATCCCCCCGCATTACTGACCGCACTGGCGAGACGCCACCCACTGGCCCAGATCATCCCGGCCTGGATAATAGGGTAATCGATGTTGAATAATTTCGTAACCCGGTTGGAAAATGATGACATAGTGTAAAGATACTGGCGGAGAAGAATAATAAGGAGTTGGGAATTTGGTATCAGGTATGAGTTAACGGGCTCTCCTATCTTTTAATTATTCTGTTAGAATTTCGTCACCCCTCCTTTGGAGGCAACCGAGCCCTGCGAAGGTTGGGGGCTTCGCCCGGGGGAGGCCTCAAACCTCAAACAATCATCCTAAATCAATACTCGTATTATCCCCTCCCGGCTTTCGCCGGGAAGACAGTCAACCAGTATCCAGAATCAAGAATCCAGAATCAATCCTTATCCTAAATCAATACTCGTATTATCCCCTCCCGGCTTTCGCCGGGATGACAATTCAAAAATTAAGGTTTAGCCTTTATCCAAGATCGATAGAGGTATTATCCCCTCCCGGCTTTCGCCGGGAAGACAATTCAAAAATTAAGGTTTAGCCTTTATCCAAGATCGATAGAGGTATTATCACCAATATTCAACGAACGGGTCTCCCCACGGAGATTGGTGTCGCTCCCGATCACGGAATCATTCAATACGATATCGAAAAGATTGGAGTAAGCGCCGATAATTGAATCCTTGACGATCGAATAATCAATCACCGTGTTTTCGCCAATGGATACGTTGGGTCCAATGATAGAATTTTTTATCGCACAACCCGCACCGATACTTACCGGCGGAATGAGCACCGTATTCTCATACTGGCTGGCATCGGTTTTGACGGCAAACTTTTTTAAAAGCGTGGAATTGGATTCCAGCAAGGTTTCTTTTCTACCACAATCAAACCAGTTCTCGACCTTGAAGGATTTGAATTTCGCTCCCAACTGTATCATGCATTCCAGGGCGTCCGTAAGACTGTACTCGCCATGACTTCTTAATCCCTGCCGGATATTATTTTCCAGGCATTGGAACATTTGCTCTGTTTCTTTCAGTTTGTACACCCCTACCAGCGCCATATTTGATTTGGGTATCTGCGGTTTCTCCACCACCCGGCTGATAAAACCATCTTCTTCTATTTCCGCAACGCCAAAATCGCGGGGATCATCCACTTTGCGGACACCGATCATGGAATGCGGACTGTTGACCACTTCCAGCACATCGTATTCGCAGATGGAATCGCCCAATACCACGAAAACTTCCTCCCCGCCAACGATATTTTTGGTGAGCCTGATGGCATGACCCACACCCTGCCGGTCGGTCTGGTGTACATAATGCGTCTTCAGGTCAGGGTATTTGCTTTTTACAAAATCCCTGATCTTATCGCCGAGGTACCCCACTATAAAAATAAATTCCTTTATCCCGGCCTCGTGCAACTGGTCAATAATAATACTGAGAACGGTTTTTCCGGCGAGTGGAATAAGCGCTTTGGGCTGCGTATAACTATGTGGACGCAGCTTGGTGCCCGCGCCGGCTACTGGTATGATAGCTTTCATTTGCTGTTTTGGTAACTAATCAAAAGCCAACGAAAGTAAGACATTTGAAATAAACACAAACCCAGGCCTGGAAGAGGCGCACTTTGTATTGCAATCTTAAATATTCAATCATCAATCTCCAATAACCCTGCAATCTTCAATCTTCAATCAACAATCTTCAATATTTTTGTCCTATGCAAAAAGACAAATTGGTATTTGACCTGATCCGGAAGGAACTGGAACGCCAGCGCCACGGCATAGAACTGATCGCTTCGGAGAATTTTACCTCCTTCCAGACCATGCAGGCAATGGGTACGGTGCCCACCAATAAATATGCGGAAGGCTATCCCGGCAAACGCTACTACGGAGGTTGCGAGGTAGTGGATGAAATAGAAACACTGGCGATCGAGCGTTTAAAAAAAATATTCACCTGCTCCTGGGCCAATGTACAACCCCACAGCGGTGCGCAGGCTAATGGCGCGGTTTTTCTCGCTGTGATGAAACCCGGTGAAAAATTCCTGGGGCTCGACCTGAGCATGGGCGGTCATCTTACCCATGGCAGCCCGGCCAATTTCAGCGGAAAGACCTACCAGGCCATTCATTACGGTGTAACAAAAGAAGGCATTGTTGATTATGACCAACTGGAAGCCCATGCAAGAAGCGAAAAACCTAAAATGATCATTTGCGGGGCATCGGCTTATAGCCGCGACTGGGATTATAAGCGGATACGTGCCGTCGCCGATGAAGTGGGAGCAGTTGTTTTCGCAGATATCGCTCACCCGGCTGGGCTGATCGCAAAGGGTTTATTGAATGATCCTTTTGATCATTGTCATATTGTATCTTCCACCACGCATAAAACCCTGCGGGGACCAAGAGGAGGTATCCTTATGCTGCGCCATGATTTTGAAAATCCCTGGGGGCTGAAAGATCCAAAGGGAAACCTGCGGATGATGAGTTCCCTGCTCGACCTGGCCGTATTCCCCGGCACACAGGGAGGTCCGCTGGAACATGTGATCGCTGCCAAAGCAGTAGCATTTGGTGAAATACTGGAAGATAATTTCAAAACATACGGCCAGCAGGTAATCGCGAATGCACAGGCAATGGCCAAAGCATTTGTTTCAAGAGGGTACCAGCTGATCAGTAACGGAACAGATAATCACCTGATGCTGATCGATCTCCGGAACAAGACCCTTACCGGCAAAAAAGCCCAGGAAACACTTGACCAGGCCCATATCACCCTGAATAAAAATGCCGTGCCTTTTGATGATAAATCACCTTTTGTTACCTCAGGCATTAGGGTGGGCGTGCCCGCCGTTACTACCCGGGGCATGCAGGAAGCCGATATGGAAACGATCGTCTCGATGATCGATAAAGTGCTGATGAATACCACCGATGAAGCCGTTATCGCTTCTGTAAGAACAGAAGTAAGAGCGTTTATGCAGCAGTTCCCTTTATACCCCGAACTCGGTTAAGGGATAATTTGCCGATATTTAAACACCAAAATCGCTATTATGATCCAACGCCGGCAAACACTTTGGCTGCTTTTATCCACCGCGGCCGCTGTTCTGAGCTTCCTGTTCCCTTTTGTGACAGGGAAAGAAACGCTGAAAACCAATCTACTGGCCGATAAAGTGGTGGATGCGGGGAGTAATTTTTTCATTTTGCTGCTTACAGTTGCTTCGCTTATCCTGTCCACTATTACTATTTTCCTGTTCAAAAACCGGAAACAGCAGCTGCAGCTTTGCCTGCTGGGTATCCTGGTAGCTGTGGGGATGATTGTGCTCTATATTTTACAGATGAATAAGCTGGTAAAACCGGTGCTCGCCCTTTTCTGCGCCTTCCCCTTCCTTGTTTTAATAGGTTATTATATGGCCTACCGCGATATCCGTAAGGATGAGAAGCTGGTAAAGTCGCTGGATAAGCTTCGGTAGGCTGTGGCAACTGAACTGGTCAGGCCACTTAAGTGGCCTGACCAGTTGCGGGAATTCTGTTGCCAATACTTTCTGGATCAGGGCGGGATATATTAACTGTAATGTCTCCGGATGATGAAATCCACTGCTGCCCGCAGGACATCGTAAAAAAACAGCAAAAAAAAATTGGCAAACTATTGCATATAACAAAATAGGTAATTACCTTTACTCCCCTAGTTACACCATCGTCCAACTCTTCCCTCGAAAAAACCTCCCAATCCTTTCCTTTGTTCTACTGACGTAAGTCCATCCTGACTGAATGCCTTCAAGGTCCTTCCTCATGAATCTCCACATGACTGTGGATGAATTAACTCATCATATACTGTTGCGTAAGCGACATCTGTATTTATGTAAACTTTTATTTAACCGCCCGGAGTCAACCAGGCAAAAACCTTGAAGCATGAAAAAGATTTTACTTTCCTTAGGCCTTTTCAGCCTAGTAATGGCCGGCAAAAGCCAGACCATTCTGAATGAATTGTATGTTGAGCCGAGCAACTCAACAAATGAATTTTTCGAGTTGTATTATGCCGGTACCCTTCCAATCGGTGATAACGTAGACTGCTGGACACTTGTATCCTATTATGATTTAGGAGGGGTGGACAAAGGCGTTTATGTGATGGATCTTCCAAACGTAACTACCGGTTTTACCAACAGGTTTATGGTTGGTGCCGCATCCAATCCTTTTACCGCCCAGGGAAATCCTGCAAACGTTCCTAATTTTAACTGGAATGCTATGCCGGCTTCCGGAAGATTAACAAAATGGCGTGTAAGCGGCGCAACCTGGATACAGCAAGCCGATCCTGTCAACCTGCAGGATTTCTTTAACAACAAAGGCGGCGGCGGTTTTAACTATTCTGCGATGATATTTGTAAATGGAGTATTCCAGAATGGATTTTTCGGAGGTTCAAACGCAACAACTTCAACAATTATTACAAGTTTACCAAACCTGAGTCTTACTGCGGCCAATTCAAATGTATGTGCTCCTTTCACGATCACCTGGTCGACATTAGGCTCATTTGAAAAAGTGAATTCAGCAGCAGGCACTGATAATGGTTTTATCCGTACCAAGGACGGAAAATGCGGTTCATGGGAAAAATCTTCTTCCAGTGTGGAACATACACCAGGTTCAACTAACGGTCCTACTGGTGCTGCCAGCGGTTCCTTAACTACATCTGAGCTTCTTCAGTGTAATGTGGGTACCGGCAATCCTAAATTCTCTGTTGTTAACTTTGATGTAACCGGGTTAGTTGGAGATGCTTCACTGGCCGATGACTTCCCTGTTGAAGTTCAATTGTGGTATGACAAAGGCGTATTAGGACAGCAGGATATTCTGGATGTTTACCAAAGATCAAAAAATGTTTTGAACGTGGTAAATCCAGGTGATACTTTCAGGATCGACCAGACACAGTATACTTACCTGATCTATAAAACCAAGCGTGGTTGTTTCGATAAAGTGGTATTTATCTCCAATGGATGTTCGCCGCTGCCGGTTAGTTTCACATCGTTTACGGCTACAAGAAACCATTCCAATGTAGTGGTAAAATGGGCAACAGCCTCTGAACTGAATAACAGTGGTTTTGCTATTGAGCGTAACGTAAATGGCACCTGGGAGCAGGTTGCATTTGTACCTTCACAAGCAGTTGGTGGTAACAGCGATGCCGTGTTAAACTACCAGTATATCGATTACAACAATACCAAGGGTATTACGCAATACAGGGTTAAGCAAATTGATCTGGATGCTAAATCCAAGTACAGCGAAGTCCGTGCCGTTCGCGGTGAAGGACAAACAGGCAAGACGGTTGTTTATCCAAACCCAACCAACGACGGTAAGGTGAACATCGTATTTGAAGATGCAAATGTTAGTCGTGATATCTCCGTATCTGATATGAGCGGAAGAACGGTTAAACAATTAAGAGGCATCACCAACAATAATATCCAGATTGATAATCTGACACCAGGTATCTACAGTATCAGAATTGTAGTTACTGCAACAGGTGATCAGACAGTGGAAAAGATCGTGGTGAATAAACGATAAATGCTCAGGGTTTTTAATTAAACCTTCGGGGATGGCCTTTTGGCTGTCCCCTTTTTTTTTTGCCTTCCGGCCTCCCCTTCCCCTCCATAGGAGGGGTTTTATACGGAACAATAAATGCTCTGATTTTGGAACCCTTGTCAGGCCGTGCGTAGCGAGGGCGAGGGGTGAAAGAAGGCCTCCCCCTACCCCCTCCAAAGGAGGGGGATAAAGAAGGCCTCCCCCACCCCCTCCGAAGGAGGGGAAATTAACGACTCACGATTCACGACTCACAGATACCTCGCCGTATAACTTTTGGTTGATTTTTTAATATCAGCGGGTTTGCCGGCAAATACCAGTTCCCCCCCGCCATCACCGGCTTCGGGGCCGAGATCGATCAGCCAGTCAGCGCTCCGGATCACCTCCATATTGTGCTCGATTACAAGAATGGAATGTCCCTGCTCGATCAATGCATTGAAAGAGACCAGGAGTTTCTTTATATCATTAAAATGCAGACCGGTGGTTGGTTCATCAAAAATGAAAAGCACCTTATTGTTTGACCTGCCTTTTCCCAGGAAAGATGCCAGCTTTACCCGCTGGGCTTCCCCGCCGGATAAAGTGCCGGAAGACTGGCCCAGCTTGACATAACCTAAACCGACATCGCTCAAGGGTTGTAAAGCCCCCCCTGACCCTCCCGAAGGGTGGGGAAGAAAATTGATGGCTTCATCCACGCTCATCTCCAACACATCATAGATGCTTTTGCCATTTACCTGTACTTCGAGGACTTCTTCTTTGAATTTTTTTCCTCCACAGGATTCACAGGTTAAATGCACATCGGCAAGAAATTGCATTTCCACCACCTGTTCGCCTTCGCCCTTGCAGGTATCACAGCGCCCTCCGTCTACGTTGAACGAAAAATGCTTGGGCAAAAAACCCCGCATCTTGCTCAGGGGTTGCCGGGCAAACAGCTCCCGGATTTCATCATAGGCCTTGATATAAGTTACCGGGTTGCTACGGGAAGATTTACCGATGGGGTTTTGGTCTACCATTTCTACCTGGGCAATGCCGTCAATATCTCCCGTGATCTGTTTGTGAAAACCGATCTTCTCTCCCGGTTCACCTTTGAGTTTACGTAATGCCGGGTAAAGAATCTGTTTAACCAGCGTTGTTTTTCCGCTACCACTCACCCCACTGACAACACACAAAACGTTTAAAGGAAATTCAACCGTGATATTCTTCAGGTTATTATGTCTTGCCCCTGCTACGATAAGTGAACGGTTCCATTTCCGGGTAGTTTTCGGTGGTTCGATCGCCAGTTGGCCCGACAGGTATTTCCCGGTCAGGCTCATGGGATTTGAAATGATCTCGTCATAATCTCCCTCGGCCACCACTTCGCCGCCTAAATGCGATGCCAGTGGTCCCATGTCGATGATATGATCCGCTTCCCGCATCATCATTTCATCGTGCTCTACAACGACGACCGTATTTCCCAGGTCCCGCAATTCTTTTAGTACAGCGATCAGGTTGGCCGTATCCCTGGAATGAAGCCCGATCGAAGGTTCGTCGAGGATATAAAGGGAGCTGGTCAGGTTACTGCCCAGGCTTCTTGTCAACTGGATACGCTGGCTTTCACCGCCGCTCAATGAATTCGCGAGACGGCTCAGGGTCAGGTATCCCAGCCCGACTTTGTTCAGGGTGTCGAGCCGGTTATGTAATTCGATCAATATTCTTTTCCCTACCTCCTTATCATGTGTGCTGAGTTTGCTGTCGAGTGCATTGAACCAGGTCTTCAGATCTCTCACCGGCATGGCGCCCAGTTCACCAATATGTGCCCCATTCACTTTTACATACAGCGCTTCCTTCCGGAGCCGGTAACCATCGCAATCGGGGCAATCGGTTCTGCCCCTGTAACGGCTGAGCAGTACCCGGTACTGCACTTTGTACAACTGTGATTCTACGTCCTTGAAAAAATCATTGATGCCCATTACGCCATCACTTCCTTCCCATAATTGCTTATACTGTTTATCGGTCAGGTCGGCAATGGGTTTGTGGACAGGGAAATTGAATTTCTTCGCCCCTTTAATAAAATTCTGTCTCCACCAATCCAGCTTCTCTCCTTTCCAGGGAGCTACTGCGCCATCATACACACTCAAGCGCCGGTCGGGCAGCACGAGATCAGGATCAATACCCAGCACCTGGGAAAAACCTTCGCAGGTAGGACAGGCCCCAAACGGGTTATTAAAAGAAAAAAGATTGGGGACCGGTTCTTCAAAAAGCATTCCGTCCAGTTCGAAGCGGTTGTTGAAATGGAAAAGGGTGGAAGTCGGAAGTCCGGAGTCCGGAGTCTGAAGCAGGGAAGATTTTTTTGTAGTTTTTTTGGTTGATGGTGACCCTTCTTTCTTCTTTTCCCGACTTCCGTCTCCGGACTCCGGACTTCCGTCTTCCGTCTTCGGTCTTCCATCTTCCATCTCCGGACTCCTGTCTCCAGGCTCAGGGCTAAGGGCTCCCGCCTCTGTGCTAACGGCTCCGTGCTCCAGACTTTTCTGCACTTCCAAATACACATCCCCCTCCCCTTCATAAAAAGCCGTACCGATGGAATCGGCAAGGCGGTGTTGATCATCTTCGTCAAATTCCTTTATCACGATCCTGTCAACAAGTATATGCGTTATCTTTTTTGCCTTTAGTTCCTTATCGCTTAATTCCAGCAACTCTTCAATCCGGTATGTTTCCCCTTGCTCATGGCTCACGGCTCGAGGCTCTTGGCTATAAACTCTGGAAAACCCTTTCTGCACCAGTATATTCAGTTCTTCTTTTATATCCCTGTTGGTATGCTGTTTGAACGTAGCCAGTATAAAAACTTTATCTCCTTTGTTTAATTTGCTGATGGCATCGAGCACATCGGTCACATCATCTTTTTTTACTTCTTTTCCCGATACGGGCGAGATGGTCTTCCCGATCCTTGCAAAAAGCAGGCGGAGATAATCATAGATCTCTGTCATGCTGCCCACGGTACTCCTTGGGGTACGGGTGATCACTTTTTGTTCGATGGCAATGGCCGGGCAGAGTCCTTTAATATAATCCACATCCGGTTTATTCATCCGGTTCAGAAATTGCCGGGCATAAGCGCTCAGGCTTTCGGCATAGCGGCGTTGTCCCTCGGCATAAAGGGTGTCGATGGTAAGGGAAGACTTGCCGGAACCTGACACACCTGTCACAACAATGAGCTTATTCCTGGGGATCTCTACCGTCACATCCTTCAGGTTATGCACCCTTGCCCCCTTGATCAGGATGTTTTCTGCGGAAATTACGGTCTTCGATTTGGGGGGATTGTTCCCTATTATTACGTTTTTCATTAATTGATCTGCAAATGTAACCCCTTATGTGGCTTCGTATTACGAGGGGATTATTAACATTTCTTTAGCACCACTTACTACAGATTGTTTTTACAAATGTTTGGCATTTTGCTGAAAAGGGGTATTTTTATTTTCCAATAATCCTCAAAAATGAAAAACTTAAAATTTATCCAGCCTATTGCCTGAAACTTCTACTCGATTTTTTTTAACCGACCATCTTATCGCAACCAATATCCATTGAACCATCTGTAATGCTATTGCATTTATGGAGCAACCTAAACCTGTAGGAGTTATGAAAGCTTTATCAAAAAAGACCGATCATGAATTGATCCATCTGTTTACAGATGGCAATCTCGACGCCCTGGAAGCCCTGGTGCTGCGTCATAAGGATAAACTGTACACGTCTATCCTGTTCCTGGTAAAAGACAAATACCTCGCTGAAGACATTTTCCAGGATTCTTTTATCCGGATCATTGATACCATGCGCGGCGGCCGATATACCGAAGAAGGAAAATTCCTTCCCTGGGCTATGCGGATCGCACACAATCTCTGCGTGGATCATTTCCGGAAAGTAAAACGCACTCCTACGATCCGTAACGGCGAAGACAAAGACATTTTTGAAGTGCTGAATTTCTCGGAAGACAGCGCCGAAACCGTGATGATGAGAAGGCAAAGTCATGACCGTGTGCGGGACATGTTACAAAGTTTACCCGAGGACCAGCGGGAAGTGATTATATTGCGTCATTATGCAGATATGAGTTTCAAAGAGATCGCGGCGGCTACCAATTGCAGCATTAACACAGCCTTGGGTCGTATGCGGTACGGATTGATTAATTTGCGTAAGCTGATGACCCAAAAGCAAATTGCTTTATAAGTTCTTGTCATTCTGTATCTCCATCCGGAGAAAAAAGAATTTCCTGTAAGGGAATCCCTCTTTTGCTTGCCATACCGGAAGGCTGGTACAGAATGACACCAAACTGCCCCGGCTTAAAGCCGGGGTTTTTTTATTGAAAGAAGTATGGCTCCTGGAATGCCGGGAATTTTTTTATTTATATAATTGCTCAGCTGAAGATTGGGGATTGAAGATTGGTTATTGAGTCACACGATTTCCCACTTGCTACTTGCCACTCCTCTTTTTAAACGCATCCAGGCCGCAGATCAGCCAGTCGGCGAAGGCATTGGCTTTGGTTGGATAATACTTGGGTTTTGTCATCACTTTTTCTTCGGTGTTTAAAATAACATATTGGGGCTGCGAGGTAGCGCCGAAATTTTCCGTCTGAAAAGTTGCCCATTTATTCCCCACGGTGATGATGGATTTTTCTACGCCATTAGAAGTAGTAAAGACCACCTGTTCGGTCAACGGGAGTTTTCTTCTTTCATCCACATACAGGGAAACGACCACGAATTCGGTATGCATAAGACTGTCAACTGCGGGATCAGTCCAAACACTTTCTTCCATCTTGCGGCAATTGACACAGGCCCAGCCCGTAAAATCGATCAGGATGGGTTTATTCTCTTTCCGGGCTTTTGCCAGCGCTTCTTCATAGTCTTCCAATGGCTTGAATCCTCTTTTACAATTTACAGGGTTGGTGTAAACACTATAGCAAAGTGGAGGGGGAAAACCGCTGATCAATTTCAGGTTCGCCGCTTTTGTATTGCTGATACCCGGCGCCAGGTAAACTGTGATGGCAGCAAAAAGAAGGATAGAAGCGATTCTTGGAAAAGAGAATTTTTTCCATTTTTTCTTTCCAAAGAAGTGGAACACTCCCAGCAAATATAAAACCACCAGGAAGGCGATCAGCACCCATATCCCGATAAATACTTCCCGTTTCAGGTATCCCCATTGCTTTACCAGGTCTGCGTTGGAAAAGAATTTTACCGCCAGGGCGAGTTCAAGGAATCCCAGCACCACTTTCACATCAGTCATCCAGCCACCGGATTTGGGCAATGATTGCAGCCAGTTCGGGAACATCGCAAACAAGGCAAAGGGAAGTCCCAGCGCTATACCAAAACCCGCCGCTCCTACGGTAAGCGGCCAGGCGCCCTGGTCAGCCACTCCCACCAGCAAAGTCCCCAGTATCGGGCCTGTGCAGGAGAAAGAAACGATGGCCAGCGTGGCTGCCATAAAGAAAATACCGCCGAGGTTACCATGACCTGATCTTGAATCTGTTCTATTTGCCAGCCCCGAGGGTAATCCTATTTGAAACAACCCAAAGAACGACAAGGCAAATAAAACGAAAATGGCAAAAAAGGTGAGGTTGAGCCACACATTGGTGGAGATATTGTTGAATATCTCAGGACTGATGGTTTTTCCCGCGATATGAAAAGGAAGCGTGATCAATACATAGATAAAGAAAATGAAAAGGCCGTAAAGAATGGCATTGGTGATCCCTCTCTTCCGGTTCGTGGATTTGTTGGTAAAGAACGTAACGGTTACGGGGATCATCGGGAAAACGCAGGGTGTAAGCAAAGCGATCAATCCTCCGAGTATGCCCAGGAAGAAAATAGTCAGCAGGCTTTTATTGCTTGTGCCATCATCACCACATGGATTTACCGGGTTATTGATATCGATCGAAGGGATCCTGATCCGGCTGGTCGCTTCCACCCCACCCTCCAGGGGCGTTACAAAATTTACCAGGGTAGAAGGATAGAACTCATCATTCCTGCCATACGTGTAAAAAAGACTCCCCTGCAGTTTGGCCGGTACGGTTCCGTTAATTTTTATAACAACTGTCCACTGAACCGTTGATTCATAAACAGTGACTTTTGTATTCTCAAAAATAATACTGTTGATTTCCTTTGGAACTCCCTGTGCAGCAAAATCCCCTTGCTGTACGATACTGGAATCAGCAAACTTTAGTTCCGTTGTATTTACATCCAATAAGACCTGGTTGGGAGCATATACCTGCCAGTCGCCCGTGATCGTACCGCTGAAGACCAGTTCATATTTCCCTTCCCCGATCTTCTTGCTGGTTACCTGCCAGGCGGGCACGGCCCCGGCACTGTCCTGCGCGAGAGATGGCGTGGACAAAAAGCAAATTCCCAGGCTGGTAATAAAAAGGTAAAGGAGCAGTGATCGCATGGTTTCTAAAAAAAATAAACGAGTCCGGGAAGAACTCGTTATATGTATTGATTAATTCACTTCTTACTTAATAACTACGGTGAAATTTACTTTCTTCGGCGGCAGGCATTTTTTATCATCGCAGGTCTGGTATTCCACGGTGCCGCTGAAATTTGTTTTCACATTGGCTCTCAGTTTTATCTTCTGCACAAAGTCCACCGTATGCGAATATTGGTTAGCCGATACACCGAGGGTAGCATCATTCATCTTTTCCATTTTTCCCAGTTCTTTGATCTTCCCTTCCATTTTGAATAAGGGGTTGGGGCTGATTTTAAATTCAGTAGGTATGGCGATCGCGTCATCGGGTTGGGATTGCGAATAGAGATGCCAGTTTTGCTGGATCGTTGCTTTCATGTGGATCTCGTAGGTCTTGTCCGCTATTTTTTTAGCCGAAAAACTCCACATGACCGGATTCAACTGGGCCATAGCCCCCACCGATACAACAAGAATAAGCGCCAATACAAATAGTTTCTTCATTCTTTCCTGGTATTATATACAAAAGTCCTGATTCTTTTTTTAAAGCTTGTTAAAATGGCCTCAAATTTACGACCCTGTCGCCCGGTAATTGTAAGATAAATGACGAATCCTGCTTATTTGAGGATAAACAGATGCAGGGGTCAGCAAACAAGTTGGCCGGCTATTAACAGGGTCCGCATGATCTCCTGGCCGTCGGTATTTCCCAGGACGGGGGAACAGGCCCTTTCGGGGTGGGGCATCATGCCAAAAACATTACGGGTGGAATTGCAGATTCCGGCAATATTGCGGCTGGCGCCATTTGGATTTGCCTTCCCTGATATCTTCCCTTGTTCGTCACAATAATAAAATATCACCTGTTTATCCGTTTCCAGCTGGTCGAGGGTTTTCTCATCGGCATAATAACGTCCTTCTCCATGGGCCACCGGGATCTTATACACTTTCCCGGAATCATTGGTGATGAATACATTCCTGCAGACGAACTGCTGGTTACCGTTACGGAGCAACCCGCCGGGGAGCAAGTGGGATTCACAAAGAATCTGGAAACCGTTACATACCCCGAACACTTTACCTCCGGCATGGGCAAACTCGATCACGCTTTGCATCATCGGGCTAAAGCGGGCGATGGCCCCGCAGCGCAGGTAATCGCCATAAGAAAAACCACCAGGAAGAATGATACAGTCTTCCGTATTGAACCTGCCCAGCCCCTTATCCTTATGCCAGAGCATGGACACCTCCTGGCCAAGATCATGGCTCAACGCATCATACATATCCCTGTCGCAATTCGAGCCAGGAAAAACCACTATGCCAAATTTCATCTGCCTGATTTGTGATTGAAAAGACAAAGATAAAAGATAAAAAACTATGCAGATAAAAGATAAAAGTTGATCAAAATAATAGATTCTTACTTGTTTAATTGGTCACAATATTTTATAGACGCCAGGTCGTAGCTTTCGTTCCGTTAGGAACGTTTAGTGGGATAGTAATGATATGATATGGTATGCACGAAGCGTCCCAAAGGGACGCCTTGTGCCCTCAGTATTTTTTACCTACAACGCTCCCTACGGGAGCAAATCCCAATTGGAATATTGTTACAATAATTTGATCTCCTACCAGCCGGGTCCATAATATTGGTAACCCAGGATAAAAGCTACAGTAAGCCAGAAAAGTAATACCGGCAATATCCGCAAGGAGGAATAGAAATAAGTGCAGGCATGAAAGGCGGCGAAAGGAATAGCGGCCATCACCCAGTTCTCAAAACTATTACTGTTATTGACAAAGGGGATAAAGATGGCGCCGAGCAGGTAGAGCAATAAAAGACTCCAGCCTTTTCTTACCTGGATCAGCATCTTACGCAGGCTTTCCTGTACATAATATCCTCCTGCAAGGAAAGGAACGACCAGCAAAAAAGCGCTCCCGGCCAGCCAGGCGGACTGTCTTACAATAGGAAGGCTGATCGTAAAATGCGGCCAGAGATGCTGCCAGCTCCATTCATTATTGATAAAAAGATAGATCGCATAAAAATAAAAAGGAGTGGTAATGCCGAGTATACAAAGCAGCCATTCATTCAGTTTAAACGGACGCATCAGCGCCAGGGCCAGCAGTATCCAAATGATAAAAGTCAGCGAAGGGAAGAAAAGGAAGGAAGCTATACCCAGTGAAAGACCGGTATTGAAGATGATCCCCTTGGCATTTTGCTGGTTATAAATATTGAACAAGCCGGCCAGTACAAACAACAGGATCGTATTGACGATCAGGGGCGCCGAAAAATAATTCCACTCGGGGAGCAGGGACGTAATAAGCAGGTAGGCCATTCCCGGGAAATAGGTGGCGCGGCTCATCATCCGTTGCTTATTCATAAATCCGGTGAGCATTATAGCCTGGAGAAACAGGAGACCAAAGGCCAGTAAGGGGAATATGATCGGTGTGGTCTTCGCCCTGGGGCCAAGAGCATGAAGGATCGCTTTAAAAAGGATCCCGTCTTCTGCCCTTTCGGTGATCACATGCGGATGCAGGAACATCGGGAGTTTAATCAACACACCGAAGACAAGCAGCAGCAGGATATTCGCCGGGCTTTTTTGTTTAAATATGCCGATCACGGATAATGGACAAGATTATTGCTGGTTATAGTCAACTTTGGCAAAACAAATATAGTTACGATATGCACAAGGTATGATCATTTGACGGGCACTCACCTGTTTGCCGAATTTGGGCATGAACTCATAACCCCTGTCAAGGTTTTTCAGGGTGGGGTTTCTCATCATTAGGCCATCGGGTGAAATGCTGTAATCATTCAGCAGATTATTCCTTCTCTCCTGCTGGTTAAAAAGAAAATGGACCTGCCCCCCGGTATTCATGAGCTGGTAAGACAAAAGGTCATCCTCGTCATCATCAAACTGTGTTTTTCCCATTACATTGCTCCATTCCAGCTGCCCGTTGCCATTAAACGAAAGCACCGTGATATTATCCGCATGGTAACGGACCGCCTGGTTATTGCTTGAACGGCTTGTCCACCAGAAATTATTATAATACGGGGAATAATAGGTGTTGTTATTGTACGAGGATGTATAAGGGGAACCATACAGGTAATCCCAGCGGTTCCAGCTATTGAAGCGGGAACTGGTGTAATAGGATTCACTTCCAATAAGAAATCCGCCGTCTTTCCGCGTGATGATATTGCGGATAAAATAATCGTTGAAAGCCATTTTAATGGTAGCATCTCCCCGGGCTTCCCTGCGGAGCTCGTCGGTGAAGACACTGGTCGTTTCAAAAAAAGGAGCGGCTTTCATCTTGTCCCATATAAAAAAATAAAATCCTTCAATATTGCCCCTGCGTTCATTATAATAAAAAGAAGTCAGCAGGTATCGTTTATTGGCATTATCAACTTTGATGTGTATCTCATCCAACCAGGTCTTTTCCAGGTTGAGTTCTCTTGCGGACAGGCTGTCGGCATCGGCATACTTGATGGTCAGCACGGCCCGGTTGATATTATCGTTATTGTTCCTGCTAAACTTGCAAAAAACCATATCTCCCTGGTTATCCAGCTGGAAATCCCCGAGATAATCGTTCCGTTCTTCCATAGGTATGAACAAACGGCTTTTTTTCAATATTCCCAGTTTATCATCCAGCAGCAATGTGCTTATTACGTACGATCTCTTGTTCTTACTGTTGATCTTAAATACCACGAGCCGGCTTTTGTCTTCACTGCTAAGCACCGTATAGATTTTATTATTGGCGGCGAAACCTATCTGCGTGGTATCGAGTTCCATTACCTCCCCGATCTTTTTACCATACCCATCGATCTTTGCAACCATGCAATAAACGATGTTCTTTTTCTGGTATTGGTAGATCATGTAACAGAAATCACTGTAGGGGAAAAAATCAACATTAATCATCCGGTCGTTGTCGGGGATATAATCGAGTTCGGCTTTCCCGACCTGTTTCATATCGTTATCAAGTGCGGTAATATAGCTCCTGTTCCGGTAGTTCTTGTAGATCAGAAAATTGCCGCTTACCTTCCCGGCGATCTCAAAATCCAGCCTCCGGGTATCATCTTTTTCAGGTTCGGAATAAATGATCTTCTGGGCAGTAGCCGTCAGTCCGGCACAAAGGATCAACACGATCAACATCCAACTTTTCCCAGGCATAATTATCTGATTTTTTGCTTATTAAAGTTACAGGTTGCCAGCCAAAACCGGGCCTGCTTTTTGTGTCCGATGCCCTCTTTCGTAGTATTACATGAAAGACCCCGGGGAAACTTGTCGCTGGCATCCATAAATAGTTTAAGTCCGGGAAAACAAGGACGAACGGCAATGTTTTAAAGTTTGTTCGTTCCTATAATAATTTGCTTATAACTTTGCACGCGTTCTCCTGCAGAAATAGCAATCTGTACCCGCCCGCAGTAAAAAGTCCGGCGGGCAGGCCGGGAGACCAACCACAACTTTCAGAAAGTGAAAATACCGACCAACAGAGTCACCGCCGCGGGATTAGTCATTGCCTTAGGAATTATTTACGGAGATATCGGTACATCACCTCTCTACGTTTTTAACGCTATCATTAGCAACCGTGTAGTGAATGAGGCGCTCATCATCGGCAGCTTATCCTGTATCATCTGGACGCTAACCCTACAAACCACGATCAAGTACGTCATATTAATCCTACGAGCTGATAACCGGGGTGAGGGTGGCACATTTGCCTTGTATGCCCTGGTGCGGCGAAGAAAAAAATGGCTGGTGCTTCCGGCAATGATCGGTGGAGCGGCCCTGCTGGCCGATGGTATCATCACTCCCCCGATATCGATCACCTCCGCAATCGAAGGATTGAAGGAATTACCTGCCCTTGGCATCGAAGATGGAAGCAGCACTGTAGTGATCATCGTTATTAGTATTCTCGCCTGTTTCTTTTTCATGCAGCAATTCGGTACAGCTTCAATCGGTAAACTTTTCGGACCGATCATGTTCATCTGGTTCACCATGCTGCTGGCACTTGGAATGATCCATGTGTTTGACGACCTGGCCATTTTCAAAGCGCTCAGTCCTTACTATGCTATTGAATTTTTAAAAAATTACCCCGACGGATTCTGGCTATTGGGAGCTGTTTTTCTCTGTACTACCGGGGCTGAAGCACTTTATAGCGACCTTGGGCATTGTGGCCGGGGTAATATCCGGACATCGTGGATATATGTAAAAACCTGCCTGCTGGTCCATTATTTCGGGCAGGGTGCTTTTTTGCTGGCGCACCACAACGGGCTAAAAATAACTGACGAACTCAAGAAGAGTTTAAGCATCAATGCTTTTTATGACCTGATGCCCCAATGGTTCATCATCCCCGGAGTTATTATCGCCACAACAGCGGCCATTATTGCCAGCCAGGCCATGGTGTCCGGCGCCTATACACTGATCAGTGAGGCCATGCGGCTGAATCTATGGCCAAAAGTGAGGATCCGTTATCCTTCGGAAGCAAAAGGACAGCTTTTTATACCAGCCATTAACCTGCTGATGTTCCTGGGATGTGTCGGCGTGGTGCTTTATTTTAGGAAATCTTCCAATATGGAAGCGGCCTATGGACTGGCCATCATTGTCACCATGCTGATGACTACGATTCTTTTCGCGAATTACCTGGTCCTTCAACGGGTAAAATCGATCTGGATCTATATTTTTCTTACCGCTTACCTTATTGTTGAGTTGGGCTACCTCGTGGCACTCATGATCAAATTTGCCCACGGTGGTTATATTACGCTGATGATCGGGTTGCTGATGTTCCTTGTGATGTATATCTGGTATCGGGCAAGAAAGATCAAGAACCGTTACGTGGAATTTGTGCGCATGGAGCACTATGTTCCCAAGATCCAGGAACTGAGTAATGATAAGTCTGTTCCCAAATATGCCACGCACCTGGTATACATGACCAGTGCGAACAATCCAAAAGAGATAGAACACAAGATCATTTATTCTATCCTGAACAGGAAACCCAAACGTTCGGATATTTACTGGTTTGTTCACGTGGATACGGTGGACGACCCCTATACCTGTGAATACAAGGTTGAACATATCATTCCAAATGATATCATCCGGGTTGATTTCCGGTTGGGATTCCGGATGGAGCCCCGCATCAACCTCATGTTCCGAAAAGTAGTGGAAGATCTCGTGGCCAATAAGGAAGTAAATATCATCAGCCGTTACGAGAGCCTCGCCAGCAGCAACACTGTGGGTGATTTCCAGTTCATGGTGATGGAGAAATACCTGAGCCAGGACAATGAACTGCCTTTTACAGAGAGGGTCATCATGAAATTCCATTTCTGGCTCAAAGAACACAGTCTTTCCGAAGAGAAAGGTTTCGGTCTTGACGCTGCCAACGTGATGGTAGAGAAATTCCCGCTGATCGTGGCCCCGGTCACGAACCTCAAACTAAAACGAGTGGAAGACGAGGCTTAGATAAAAGATAAAAATTAGTCAGATAAAAGTTCCATTATTCAGGGTCTCGCTATATTTGGTAAAACTGGCTGGGTGAAAGTGCTTTTATCTTTTATCTGATCCCTTTTATCTTCTAAACCTCTTTTCTTGCCCCATTTCATCTGGTATATCATTGGTGGTATCGTGTTCCTGTCAATACTTGTATTTTTTTTCCAGGAAAAACTCATTTTCAAACCGGAGAAACTAAAACAGGATTTCCTTTTCAAATTTGATGTGCCCTTCCGGGAATATTTCTTTGATGTAGAACCCGGGGTGCGGATCAACGGGCTCCACTTCTACCGGGAAAATCCAAAAGGCCTGATCCTTTATTTCCATGGCAATACCCGAAGCATCAAGGGCTGGGCCCGCTATGCCAAAGATTTTTACCGCTACGATTATGATGTTGTTCTGCTGGACTACCGTGGTTTTGGGAAAAGCACAGGTAAAAGGGGAGAAAAGGAAATGCTGAACGACATGCAGTTTGTATATAATAAATTAAAAGAGCAGTACAAAGAGGATCACCTGATCGTATATGGCAGGAGCATGGGCAGTGGTTTTGCCACCAAGCTGGCCTGCGATAACAGCCCGCGTTATCTTATCCTTGACGCTCCTTATTTTAATTTTTTACGGGTGATTGAACGCTTCCTTCCCATTCTCCCGATCCGGGTCGTATTACGGTTCCATTTACGTACAGACCGGTGGCTGCCCAATGTCAGGTGCCATACCTATATCATCCATGGTACCCGCGACTGGCTAATCCCTATCCGTCACAGCGAATCACTTCAAAAGATCAACCCCCGGATGATCACCCTGATCCGGATCCATGGCGGCGGGCATAATAATCTCCCCTCTTTTGATGAGTACCACAATTTTGTACGCGATATTTTGAAATACTAGGCGAGTGTGGTTTGGCGAGTGGTGAGTGGGGCTGGTTAGTAGATATACACTACCTACTTTCTTATTTCTTATTCCTTATTTCTCATACCCGTTGTTAAGAAATCCCCAATTGATAAACTCCTTGTATGTATGGTCTGTCGTTTGAACGTCCAACACGAAAAGGAGGCGCTTATGAAATCGAAACTTTACGCAACAATTCTTATCGTTACCAGCTCACTGGCTTTTTCCTGCAAAACCGCCAGCAAATTGTATGAAAAGGGAAACTACGATGAAGCAGTTGAGCTCGCTGCAAAAAAATTGCAGAAAGATCCCCATGATCCCAAACTGCTTGCTATCATCCAGCAGTCCTACCGTTACGCGGTGAATGATCATGAAAATAAGATCAGGTCCGATGCGGAAAGTAACAACGAATTGAAATGGGAATGGATGTATAATGAATACAGCTCTCTCCAGCGGATGTATGAAGCCATCTATAAAATTCCCGCGGTTCTTGAGCTCGTTCAACCAACCGATTATTCTTCTTTCCTGGTCACTCACAGTGAAAAAGCCGGCGATGTACGCTATGACAGGGGTATTTCCTTTATGCAGCGCTATGATAAACAAAGCTACCGGTCAGCTTATCGGGAATTCCAGGCTGCCCTTCGTTTCAAACCGGGTAACCGCGATGCCATCCAGAAAATGGCCGAAGCCTATGATTATGCGGTGACCAATGTGGTGATACTGCCGATGCAGCAGGAAGGGGGTTATGTGTACAGTTCGTATACTATTGGTGGAAATAATTTTGATGACAACCTGGTCCGCCAGTTACAATATAGCAACGGGAATGAATTCGTAAAATTCTACTCTGCCTGGGATGCCAGGAGTCAGCAAGTACGTACCGACCAGGTTGTAGATATGCGCCTCGCAACGATCAATATTGGCCGCTATCGCGACTACAGGACCAGCAGGAGGGTTTCAAAAGAGGTGGTGATCAAAGAAACGGTATACCGTCCCGACTCGGTCGTAAAGGAATATGCTAAAGTATATGCCGAGATCAGCAGCACCCGTCGCACGATGAACTCCGATGCGCTCTTGCAGGTAAATGTAAAAGACAATGATGGCCGCTGGTTGTGGAGTGACCATTTCAACGGGGAGCATAACTGGAGTACAGAATTTGCCAGCTATACCGGCGACGCAAGAGCATTGAGCGAAAGTGACAAACAGCTGGTAGAACGCAGAAAAGAATTTGCTCCTACGGAAAGGGAGATCGTAAAATGTATGCTCGACCAGATCACGAACGATGCCTTATACCGGGTAAAGAATTATTTCAACCGCTTCTAAAAGTCCCTAACCAGCTCGAAGGACATGATAACTATGTCCTTTTTTCTTGCCATCTTTACGTTACATGAAAAAAATGGCGCTCAGAAAGTTTTGGAAATGGTTTCAGTTCATTGCTCTTGTTTATATTATCATCGGTGTCGCTTTATACTTTTTACAGGATAAATTCATCTTCCATCCCAAAAAACTACCGGCCGATTATAAATACCAGTTTGATCTTCCTTTTCGTGAGGTAGAGATACCGGTCACCTCCGAAAAAAACCTGAGCATTGTTCAATTCACTGTTCCCGATTCCATTCGCAAAGGCATTGTTCTCTATTTTCATGGCAACCGGGTCAATATCAACCGCTATGCAAAAAACGCCGTTCATTTCACCCGTAACAACTATGCTGTGTGGATGATCGATTATCCCGGCTATGGAAAATCGACAGGAAAAAGATCAGAAAAAGTATTGTATGAGGATGCCCTGTTATTATACAAAATGGCGATCAGCCAGGTATCGGCCGAACATATTATCATTTATGGCAAATCACTCGGAACAGGGATAGCGGCTCAACTTGCTTCTGTAAGAGATTGCAAAAGACTGATCCTTGAAACACCTTATTACAGCATGGATGCGCTGGCCAAACACTATTTCTTTATCTACCCCGTAATGCCTATGACAAAATATGCCTTCCCTACCAACCGGTACTTTGAATATATCAATGCCCCGATCTCGATCTTTCATGGAACAAGGGATGAAGTGATCCCGTACAAACATGCAAAATGGCTGTGCGCTAAAAAACCCGGTACTGAGCTTATTTCCATCGAAAAAGGAAAACACAACAATCTCCCTGAATTCCCGCTATTCCAGCACAAACTGGATTCCCTCCTTAACAATTAGTTACAGTTATTACCACTTTCTCGGTATTGTCCGGCTTTACCATGTACGCTACTTTTACAGGATGAAACGCATGATTTTCCTTGGTTGGGTCTTTTGTTGCCTGGGCGCTGCCGCACAGGAAGATTCATCCTATGTGCAATTATTGAAAAACGTCAATGAAGTGCAATTGACAGACAGTCTGCATATCGGTACAGCTCCCCAACAAACAAATTCGCTTGATAGCATATCGGTGAAGAAATGGTTTGCTCCCCTGCTGGGCTTTGCAAAAAATAACCGCCTGAAGAACAGGAGTTATTGTCTCGCTGGAAAGATTACTTCCAACGATCATTTCAACCTGCTTGTATTGATGGAAGAAAAGAAAAAAAACGACAGCAACCAGGTGCAGGTGGTTTACCTGGTCAGTACTAAAAAAGACGGCACCTATATTGCTTCGCTGGAAGCAGCCGTATCCGGGGTTAAAAAAGGATCCAGCTTCAATACTTCTTCGTGGTTATATAAAGACTATAAGATCGTTCTCGACTCGAGGATCACCGTCCGGGAAAAATCCTATGATGATATGGTCAGCTACTGGATCAATGGAGGTGGAAGATTTATCCTGTCTGCGAAGTATGAATGATCACTCCTCCAGCAATACTTTTGTCTTGCCTACTTTTAGTTTATACCCCACACCTATTTTCAGGGCATAGTTCCTGTCGGTATGACTGACAGGAAAATCAAAACAAACGGGGTAATCGTATTCCTTAATAATATCCCTTATTATATCATACACCGGCTGACCAAAAGGTCGTTCGGTATCCTTTATGTCTGTAAAGCCACCAATAATCAAACCGGCCAGCCGCGACAGTTTACCAGTTCTTTTTAACTGGTAGAGCATCCTGTCAATATTATAACTGTATTCGCCCACGTCTTCAATGAACAATATTCTTCCCCTGGTCTTGATATCAGAATCAGTTCCTGTAATATGAGCGAGCAAAGCCAGGTTTCCTCCTACCAGTTCGCCGATGGCTTCGCCTTTGCGGTTGTATTCATGGACGGGGCACTGGTATTTAATTTTCTTCCCTTCCAGCGCATTTCTTAATGACTGTACAAACTCATTCTTAAATCCTTCTTCATTAAAAGCCCCGGCCATGGGTGCGTGTATCGAAGAAATATAATAATTGGAGTAAAGATGCGCATGCAGGACGGTGATATCACTATAACCAATCACCCATTTCGGCTGTCGTTTGAATTTTTTAAAATCGACCTGGTCGATGATGCGGCCTGTACCGTAACCTCCCCTTCCGCAAAGCACTGCCTTCACTTCATCATCATCCAGCATTTCCTGGAGATCACTCAGTCTTTCTTCATCTGTTCCCGAAAAATAGGTGGCTGAGTTGCCGCCAACAGTTCTGCCAGTTTTTACCCGGTAGCCCCATTCCTCGAGCGTGCCGGCACAGGTCTTCACTTTTTCGGCAGCCATATAACCTGCCGGGCAAACGATCCCGATACAGTCGCCTTTTTGCAGGTAAGGAGGAATTCTGATCATAACGCCATTTGCTGCAAAATACATACAGATACCAATATTCCCAGCGCCGGATCGCCTTCGTTTGGGCATTGGCTGTGATTAAGGTATTTTTGCCCTTCACTGATTCTTTTTGAACCTTTTATGACCGATCCCCAACGATATTTAGTGACTGCTGCCCTCCCTTATGCCAATGGACCCCTCCATATCGGCCATATTGCCGGTTGCTACCTGCCATCCGATATTTATGTACGATACCAGCGGGCGCAAAAAAGAGATATCAAATATATCTGCGCCAGCGATGAACACGGTGTGCCCATCACCATCCGGGCAATGAAAGAGGGGATCAGTCCCCAGCAGATCGTTGACAAATACCATTTGATGATGAAAGAGAGTTTTGAGAAGCTTGGTATCTCTTTCGATATTTACTCACGTACCTCCAATAAAGTACACCACGAAACAGCTGCCGCCTTCTTTAAGAAATTATATGATGATGGACTCTTCGAGGAAAAAGAGACCGAACAGTACTATGATGAAAAGACCCAAACATTTTTAGCCGACCGCTATATCATCGGAACCTGCCCTGTTTGTGCCAATTCGAATGCGTATGGTGACCAATGTGAAAAATGCGGTTCATCCCTGAGTCCTGAACAACTCATTAACCCCCGCAGCGCATTAAGTGATGCGGTGCCGGTGAAAAAGAAAACCAAACACTGGTATTTCCCCCTGCAGCAATACGAACCCTGGCTGAAACAATGGGTATTGGAAGACCACAAGGAATGGAAGAATAACGTGTATGGCCAGTGCAAGAGCTGGCTCGAGATGGGACTGCAGAGCAGGGCGATGACAAGGGACAGCAACTGGGGTGTAAAAGTGCCGCTGCCCAACGCCGAAGGAAAAGTATTGTATGTATGGTTTGATGCCCCGATCGGATATATCAGCGCTACCAAAGAACTGACGGATCAATGGGCGGATTACTGGTGCAAAGAAGATACGAAACTTGTTCATTTTATCGGTAAGGATAATATCGTTTTCCATTGTATCATTTTCCCGGCGATGCTTAAAGCTCACGGCAATTTTGTGTTACCGGACAATGTGCCGGCGAATGAATTCCTGAATATTGAAGGAGATAAAGTTTCCACCAGTCGTAATTGGGCCGTGTGGGTACACGAATACCTGGAAGATTTCCCAGGCTGCGAAGATGTGTTGCGCTATGTACTTTGTGCCAATGCACCCGAAACCAAGGACAATGATTTTACCTGGAAGGATTTCCAGGACCGGAATAACAGCGAACTGGTCTCGATCTTCGGGAATTTCGTGAACAGGACTTTTGTCCTTATGCACAAACTCTGCGGTGGAAAAGTACCGAAGTTGCATGAAGAATTATTGGATGACAATGACAAGAACCTGATCGCGGACATCGAAAACACTAAAGCAGCTGTGCAATCAGCACTGGAATTTTTCCGTTTCCGTGACGGGTTGTTCCAGGTGATCGATCTCTCAAGAAAGGGAAATCAATATTTGCAGAAAAAAGAGCCGTGGATAAAAGCAAAACTGACCACGACCGAGGGGCCACCGTCCATAGCCGCTCAACAATCCATTGACAATACGTTGCATCTCTGCCTGCAACTTTGTGCGAATCTTGCCGTTTTCATCAATCCTTTTTTACCCAGCACTGCCAAAAAGATGCTGCACATGATGAAAGTCGTGGACAAGATGCTGGACTGGGAAAATGCTGGAAAATTAAAATTATTAAGTACGGGTTACAGTTTAAGAGAACCGCAATTGCTGTTCCGGAAAATTGAAGATGAAGAAATTACTCAACAGGTTGAGAAATTAAAAGCAGGTCTTGTAAAGGCAGAATCTGGTAATTCTATGGACTCTACTTCAACCCCTCAACCATCAACCATCAATATTAAACCTATGATCCAGTATGACGATTTTGCAAAGCTTGAATTAAAAGCCGGAACGGTTACTGCCTGCGAAAAAGTAGAAAAAGCAGATAAGCTGTTAAAGCTGGAGATCGATCTTGGTACCGAAAAAAGAACCATTGTTTCCGGTATTGCGCTGCATTATAAACCTGAAGAATTGGTTGGCAAACAAGTGGTGGTGGTGACCAATCTTGCACCCCGTAAAATGAAGGGGATCGAAAGCCAGGGTATGATACTGACAGCCGAGGACAGCGATGGAAAACTTCAATTACTGAAACCGGAGAACCCTGTCTCACCCGGCTCAACAATAAGTTAACCGGTAAAATTTTCCCAATACTCCTGTTTTACAGACCATAAGAGGGGCTTTTAAGGTCGAAGGCTGAACGAGAACAGGCCAACCCGCTGAATTTCAGTAAATTCATGGTTAATTCTCTCCGGACCTTGGCAGCAAAACTCATTTTGAAACGACTTACCAGGTTATCCCTTATTATTCTAGGGATACTTATCGTATTACTGGTAGGTTTTCATTTCTGGTTCAAAGCATATGCAAAGGGTATCATTGAAGACCTCGTCGAATCGAAATCCAATGGCAAACTGAAATTGAAGATCGGTAAATTCCATTTCAGTTATTTCAATAAAAATATCGAACTGGACAATGCCGTTTTTTATTCGACAGATACCATTAACAGCAGCACTTCCTACCGGTTCAGTGTAGAAAAAATAAAATTACAGGTCAAATCCATACTGCCCATTGTTTTTGAAAAACGGATTCTTATCGATTCGCTGAATTTGTATAGACCGCATATTGAAGTTACCCGCCTGCGGATCATCGAAAGACCTGACAAAAAAATAAAAAAAGATGTATCTATCCCCGAGGAGATGGGAAAGGTCTATACTTCTATCCAGGATGCCTTGCAGGTACTAAAAGTACAACGCTTCCAGATCGATGACGGCACGTTCACCCTCATCAATAAAATTGACCCGGAACAGTTGCCCATGACCATCACCAACCTGCATTTTCATATTGATAACCTGAAAGTGGACAGCAGCAAATCAAGAGCGAAAGAAAAGATATTGTTCAGCGACAACGTCGTATTCCGGAGTCAAAACCAGAATATCCTCTTTCCTGATGGCAGGCACCGGCTTAGTTTTAGCCGGTTCCGGATCAACCTCGAAAAGAAAATAGTGGAGTTTGATAGTTGTACCATCGCAGCCATCCGGACAGACAGCGCCAGTGCTGCTTTTGATGTTTTTTTTGATGCCCTCGTGCTCACCAATATCGATTTTGACACTTTGTATAAATCAGAAGTCATTAAAGCCGATTCAGTGTATTGCATCAATCCCAAGTTCAACCTGGACGTAACAGTAGGAAAGAAGAAAGACAAAAATAAACCTCCACCAAAACTGGAGAATATCGTGAAACAGCTTACGGGAGACCTGCAGCTGAAATACGTGATCGTGACCAATGCCGATTTCAATATCAAAACCGTAAAGGACGGAAAGCCCAGTACATTCACCTTTAGCAATAACAATTTTGAAATGCAGGGCCTGGATATTGACCAGGAAGCCAAAAACTCGATCAAAGTGAAAAGCTTTACCATGGCGATCCGGAATTATGAGAATTTTATCAAGGACAGTAGTTATAGTATACAGTTTGACAGTATCCTTTTTAAGAATGACCAGATCACGCTCAGTAATTTCCTGATCAACAAACTGGAGAACGGGAAGATCTTCAATAGTTTCAGCATCCCGCAATTCACCCTCCAGGGACTATCCTGGGATGACCTGGTATTTGAAAAAAGGCTTAAGGCTGAACAAGCGATCATGTTCAGTCCAAATATCAGTTTTACCGCTACCGGTAAAAAAGCAGCGAATCAGAATATCTTCCAGTCGCTCGGCGCTGTGAACGATTACATGGACCTGAAATACCTCGATATCAAGGACGGAACGATTGACCTGAAACTAAAGAACAACCTGCGGGTGCAGTTGCAAAACGCCGATGTCGCTGTTCAAAGCAATTCGCTGCTTACCTCTACCAGGTTCTCAGGCATAAAGAATTCGTTGACGAGCCTTAGTTTCAGGAATGGCCGGGTACAGGCCGGGGACCTGGTGATAGAAATGAATAATATACGGTATGCTGGTAAAAGCGGCGAGTTCGGCGCAGGCAACCTGATTGTAAATGACAAAGAAAAAAAAATGGCCATCTCCTTACACGAAATAAACGTGGAAAAAATGCTGGTGGATGAAGTAACGGGAAATGTATTTGCCTATGGGCTAGCCTGGCAAAGTGGTGATGTAAACTTTCAAGCTTCATCCGGAACTAAAAAAAAGGGTGCTGCTGCTCCCACGATCGAACTGGTAAATATTCATGGAGCCAACACGGCTTTCCGTATCGTGACAGGAGGTAAAACGATCTCGACGAAGGTGGATAAGCTGTCTTTTATTGAACTGACCAAAAAACCCGGGAGCAAACTGAAATTAGAAGGTCTTGATATTAGCGGTGCCCAGCTGCAGGTAAAGGATAAACGACTCAATTTCTCCGTAACAACATATAATATTACAGATAACGCTCCTTCTTCATTCCGGCAGGTGAAATATAAAAATACTACGGGAAAAATGGATGCAGCTGTTTCCATTCCGGCATTGACTTTTACGCCGCATGTACAACCCCTGCTGAATGGCGATATCGCCCTGGATGCTATGAGCATGACAAAGCCCGTCATTGACCTTCATTTAAACCGAACCAACAGCGTTGACAGCCAAAAACAAACCGGTATATCGAATATAACTATCAGTGAATTGAAAATGCTGCAGCCCATTATTCATTTTACCCAATCAACGGATAGCGGCCTTGTTTCGCTTAACTGGGAGGGGATTAGAAACAGTTCAAATTTCTTGCAGGTAAAAGGGGTACATTCCTCTCCGGGCGGCACTTCCGTGAGCGATCTTAACTTTTACCTGACTGATTTTATTTATACCGATCCCAAAGGAAAAACCTTTAATGCCGGCGATGGAAAAGTAGCCGCACAATTAAAAAACATCAAATTTGAACAGGAAGAAAATAAGCCACTGAATTGGAGAGGGACCGTCACCCATTTTGATGCCCGTGACTTTCGGCTGGACAGTGTAGGGAAATCAAAAGGCAACTTCATAATGCATAGCGGTTCTGTGAACAACCTGGCACTTAGTTCTGCCACTATCACCAACCTGCAGGGACTGGCTGCCGCCAACAGGGCTTTTCACCTTGAACATTTTACCGGCGAGTACCATGATAGTAAAAGTTCCTTGCGGTGGTTCAATGCAGTATTTAACCGTGCAAATAATACTTTCTCGCTCGATTCTTTTAGTATGAACCCGGCACTGGGAAAAGATTCATTTATTGCGAAACAATCTTTCCAAACCGATTATATTACGATGCGATCGGGCGCTGCCCGTATAGGTCCTGTTGACCTGGAAGCATTTATCAAAGACAATAAACTGAAAATCGGGATCGCCAGGATCGATCAATTCCACTTTACCGACTATAAAGACAAACAGCGGCCTTTTAATGCCGGGATCATCAAACCCCTGCCGGTTGAGCTGCTAAAAAATATACCCCAGGCCCTTTCTATTGATACAGTACAATTCACCAATTCATCTGTGCTGTATACTGAAACTGGGGAAAAAACAAAAAAACCAGGTACCATTCCTGTCACCCGGATGAACATAAAGCTGATCAATGCTAAGAATTTTAATATTAACCCCACAGACAGTCTCAGTATGCAGGCTACGGGCTACGTCATGGATTCAGCATGGGTCCGCATGAAGGTAAAAGAATCTTATACTGATAGTCTCCACGGCTTCCTGATGACCGTACAGATGAAACCTGTAGATCTTACTGTGTTTAATTCCGCGCTGGTGCCACTATCCGGGATAAAACTGGAATCAGGCTGGCTGGATACACTCAGTATGAGAGCAGTTGGCCGCGAATACCTCTCCCTTGGCGAGATGAAGATGTACTACCATGACCTGAAAGTGCGGATCCTGAAAAATGGAGATGAAAACAAGAAAAGTTTCCTGACCGGCTTAGCCAACCTGCTGATAAAAAACAAGAATGAATCCCGGACGGGAAATGTTTTCTTTATCCGCAAACGGGACCGTTCGGCCATCAACTACCTTATAAAAATTGCAATGAGTGGTATCGCAAGCAGTATTGGGGTTAAAGGCAATAAAAAGATGATGCGCAAATACAGGAAGGAACTGGAAGAACGTCGACTGCCTCCTATCGATTTTGATTAAGCAGCGAATCCAGTTATTGAGTTTCGTGGATTTATGTATCTTATAGTACCATTAAGCCTTACGATGAGCATCTCCCCGAAAAAAATTCTTTTTAGTTGCCTTTTTCTTTCATGTATGGCTGAACTCTGTGCACAGACACAGGAAGATTTCAACAACAAACAATCGGAAGTGTATACCCATGCCAGCGATAAGAAAAAAGCGCTGGCCTTTGCTAAGGAATTATACAACATGACGGAAAAAAAGAAGGAACTGCAGACCTATACCAACTATTATATTCTGAAAACGATCTTTGAACTACAGGCTCCGGATGCGGCCCTTGCAAAGACCTGTGGGGAAAAAGCCACGAAAGCCATGAATGCCCTCGTCGGGATCCCAACCAGCACCAGTGACACAACAAACAATCCCTTTAATCAATGGTATTATGTTATCTACCCGGGTTTGTTCAGCAATAGTGATCCGGGTATCGCTGAAAAAGCGCTGGATTTTATCAATAAATATCCCGAGTACAAAAAATTCGACAGTTATTATTATATCGCATACGCCTTTGAAAGAAAAGGGGATTTCCCGCGCGCCAGGGAGAATTATGAGAAAGCCTTGTCCATGGAAAGCAGCGAAAAAGATGCTTATCATTCCTATCTTTTTTACACCAATTTTCTTTCAAAATCCGGCGATTACCTGAAAGCGGAAGAGTATATCCGTAAAATGGAACAGTTATCACTCACCGGCGGTGAACTATTCCGGAATTCCTATAAATCCGAAGCAATGGGGGCTAAAGTGGTGTATTATCTCAATATCGGCGATTATCGTTCGTACATAAAAGCCGCAGAAGAGAACAATACCTATTTATCGGGGCTCTGGCATAAAAACAATATGTCGCCCTGCGATCCTTATCCCGGAATCAATTACACCACTTCTGCTTATGGGAAAGAAATGATGAAAGAATATGATGCGGCAGAGCGATTATGGAAAAGCCGGGATTCTGTGAATTATATCTGGGTGAACTGTCATAACAAGACCTACCCAAATAACCAGTACTTCCCCATTTCGATGCACCCGGTATACCTTATTAAAAGAGGGCAATCCGCCAAACTCTCCAAACCTGTTTCTTTTTATGTTAACGAAACAGAGGCGCATTACAATAGTTATAATCAATATGCCGATATCAGCGTGAACTTCATGCGGGCCACGCAACTGGGTTTCCTGGGCAGCACTAAATACGCGGACCTGTTCAAAGTGATCCTGGAACAGGTCAGGAACAACCGGAACTTCCGCGAATCAACCACTCCATTTACGAACTACGCATATTTCTCTATGCGGGATAGAAAAATGGAGGAAGCGGGTAAGACCTATAAAGAATTGTTTAGCCTGAATGGGGAATGGATCAATGATATCATTTTTTCTTTCGGGGAAAAAGCCTTTGTCACTTATTATAATTCGAAGTTGAAAGAAGGTTATGAGAATTTTCACAGCTTTGTAAAGATCGCCAAAGACCGGCTGCCCGCACTCCTGCCGCAATTGTCACAGCAAGCTTATGATAACCTTCTTTTCACCAAATCCATTTCCCTGAAAGGCACCCAGCGGCGAAAAGAAGCTTTTCTCAACGCGAACGATCCCGGCATCACCCGCTTATACGATCAGTGGATCGAAAAAAAACAACAGCTGATCCGACAGTATCTTAAAACAGATGACCCTTCGGTGATCGATACGGCCAATAAAATAAACCAGGCACAGTTAAAAAAATTACAGGAGGAGGTCAACCAGTTGGAAAATGAGCTCACCGTTAAAGCCAAGGATTTTAAGAAATACCTGAAGATCGTCCCCCCTGACTGGAAATCGGTCAGAGATCAACTGAAAGAGGGTGAAGCGGCTATTGAAATGATCCGCTTTCCCTGGAAGGACCAGCTCTATTATTCAGATACTGTTTTGTATGCCGCCTATATCATCACCAGGAACAGCCAATACCCCGATATAGTTTATTTACCTGCGACGGCTGCTGACCTTGAGAACAGGCATTTTAAAAACTACAAGAACAATATCAAATCCCGGACTGCCGATGCGGCATCGTATAATAATTACTGGAAACCGATAGCGGAAAAACTAACAGGCATTAAAAAGGTATATTTTTCTCCCGATGGGATCTACCATCTTATTAATATCTCAACGCTAAAGAACCAGGAAACAAAGAAATTCCTGCTGGATGAGCTCGAAATACAATATACCAGTTCGGGTACCGATATTACAAATGAAGACGTAAGCGGGATCAAAACAGCAGTTCTTTTCGGGAGACCTACCTACAAGTTGAGTGCACCCGACGCGGGGACAATCGGTAAAACCGGAACCCGCTCCTATGTAAATGGTTTCCGGGATGCGAATATCCCTGACCTGCCCGGCACGGAGACAGAAGTGCTGAGTATAAAAAATGAGATGGACCAGCACAAGGTAGTGGTGAATTATTACCTGAAAGAACAGGCAACAGAAGATAAATTATACAAACTCCATAGCCCGGGGATCCTGCATATCGCTACCCATGGTTACTGGTCGCCCGCAGGGGAAACAGCTACCGAAGGTTACCGTGTTTTTAATGCCATGGCTAATTCCGGTTTATTATTATCCGGTGTAATCAATTATTACAGTGCAGGCACTTATGCTGATACTTATGATGGGATTCTTACAGCCTATGAAGCGCAGAACCTTGACCTCGAAAATACTGCGCTGGTGATCCTTTCTGCCTGCGAAACAAGTCTCGGCGCCATGGATGCGGGTGAAGGCATCTATGGATTGCAGCGGGCTTTCCGGGCAGCCGGTGCCGGGAGTATTATCACCAGTCTTTGGAAAGTGGATGACAATGCCACCAAAGATTTTATGATACAGTTTTACCAGCAATACTTAAAAACAAAAAACAAATCACAGGCTTTTATCGCTGCGCAAAAAGCCATAAGGGATAAATATGTGCATCCGTATTTCTGGGGAGCATTTGTGATGATGGGCGAGTGAGAATAAGGAATAAGAATTAAGGTCCCGGATTAAATCCGGAAGGAATCAGGAACTGGGGTTTGAACTTGGTTGAGAGTTCTCTTTTTATTTGGATTATTCATTATTGACACAGACTATTTACTCTTTCTCAAAAACGCTTATCTTCGATTTCTAAATTAGTTGCATAACTAACTATTAGGAAGTTCTCACAGATTACACGGATTTGCACAGAATGGATTTGAATGATCTGACATATAAAATAAGAGGAGCCATCTTTAAAGTTCATGCTACATTAGGCCCTGGATTGTTAGAAAGTGTTTATGGAGCAGCATTGACCTATGAACTTATACAGGCAAACCTCCCTGTAAGGGCCCAGGTTGGAGTGCCGGTCAGTTATGGCGATGTAAAACTTGAGTTGGGATTCCGGTTGGATATATTGGTGAATGAAGATGTCATTATCGAGGTAAAATCTGTGGAAACTTTACATGATGTCCATAAGAAGCAATTATTGACCTATTTAAAATTAACGGGTAAAAAAATTGGAATTTTGGTCAACTTCAATGTTGCAACCCTGGTAGATAAACAAAGTATTATCCGAATAATAAATTAGCCTCCCTGCAGGTTTTATCTGTGTAAATCTGTGAAATCTGTGAGAGATAAAATTTACCGAACTAGTATGAAAAGAACAATCAAAAAAGTAGCTGTCTTAGGAAGCGGCGTAATGGGTTCAAGGATCGCCTGCCATTTTGCAGGGGTTGGTTTACAGGTATTATTATTGGATATCGTGGCCCCACAAGGGGGGCTTGCAAAAGTTCCTGATAAAAATAAGATCGTGAATGATGCATTGGCTGCTGCTATTAAATCAAACCCCTCTCCTGTTTATCATAAAGACGTTATCAAAAAAATAACCACCGGCAATTTCGACGACAATATGAAAGACATCGCCGGTTGCGACTGGGTCATTGAAGTGGTTGTCGAACGTCTCGATATCAAACAAAAAATATTTGAACAGGTAGAGCAGTTCCGGAAACCCGGCACCCTGATTACTTCCAATACCTCTGGTATTCCCATTCACCTAATGGCAGAAGGCAGGAGCGACGATTTCAAAAAGAATTTCTGTGGGACCCATTTCTTTAACCCCCCGCGCTATCTGCGCTTGCTCGAGATCATACCTACTCCTTATACCGACCCGGCGATCGTTGATTTCCTGATGAGCTATGGCGATCTCTATCTTGGCAAAACAACTGTGTTGTGTAAGGATACTCCCGCTTTTATCGCCAACCGTATCGGAGTGTTTGGTATGATGGCCATCATGAATGTAAAAGAAAAACTGAACCTCAGTATTGATGAAATAGATGCGCTGACCGGACCCATTATCGGTCGTCCCAAATCAGCCACTTTCAGAACAGCCGATGTAGTGGGTATTGATACCCTTGTAAAGGTCGCCAAAGGCGTTGCGGATAATTGTCCGCAGGATGAAGCAAGGGACCAGTTCACTATCCCTGCCTGGCTCGATAAAATGATCGCCAATAACTGGCTGGGTGATAAAACAGGACAGGGTTTCTTCAAAAAAATGCCTCCTTCCCCTAAAGGGGAGAAAGAAATACATGCCCTTGACCTGGAGACGATGGAATACAAACCAAGGGTTAAGGCAAAGTTTGCTTCTGTGGATGCCGCGAAGCCTGTTGACGATTTACCAACAAGACTAAAAATGCTGGTCGCCGGGCAAGACAAAGCCGGTGAATTCTATCGTCTCTTTCATTATGGTTTATTCTCGTACATCTCCCACCGGATTCCCGAGATCAGCGATGAACTCTATCGCGTGGATGATGCGATGATGGCGGGTTTTGGCTGGGAGATCGGCGCTTTTGAAAGCTGGGATGTCCTGGGTGTTGCAAAAACAACCGAAGCGATGAAAGCCGCAGGTTATAAAGTGGCCCCCTGGGTGGATGAAATGCTGGCCAAAGGAATTAAATCTTTCTATAAAGTAGAAAACGGAACTCAGTTATGCTATTCGCCGCTTACGGGTTCTATGATCCCTCCTTCGGGAGGTGGGGGGGCCGCGTTTATCGTAATGAGCAATTATACCGATAAGCAGGTCTGGAAGAACGGCAGTTGCCGTTTGTACGATCTTGGTGATGATGTGCTCGGGTTGCAGTGGTTCACTAAAATGGGAAGCATCGGCGGTGATGTGCTGGAAGGTATACAAGCAGGGATCGATAAAGCAGAAAAAAATTATAAAGGACTGGTGATCGCCAACGAAGGTCCCAATTTTTCCGCCGGCGCCAATGTCGGGATGATCTTTATGCTCGCGATTGACCAGGAATATGACGAACTGGACATGGCGATCCGCCTATTCCAGAACACGATGATGCGGGCAAGGTATTCGTCTGTCCCGGTTGTGACGGCTCCGCATGGTCTTGCCCTCGGTGGTGCCTGTGAACTGAGTTTACATTCCGATAAATGTTGCCCTGCCGCTGAAACCTATACTGGTCTCGTGGAGTTGGGTGTTGGCCTGATACCCGGAGGCGGTGGTACAAAGGAATTTGTGTTAAGGGCTTCCGATGAAATGCATGAAGATGAACCAGAAACCATTACCCTGAAGAACCGTTTTCTTTCTATTGCCACCGCCAAGGTCGCTACTTCAGCACACGAAGGTTTTGCTTTGGGTGTATACAGGAAAGGTTTGGATGAGATCGTGATGAACCAGTCCCGCCGGATTGCGGAAGCAAAAAGATCGGTGATCGAATTTTCCGACAGCGGTTATACCACACCGGTACAGCGAAAAGATATCAAGGTGCTGGGCCAGTCTGCATTGGGCGCCCTTTATGCAGGTATCCATGCTATGAAGACGGCCAATTATGCGACCGAACACGATTCGGTGGTAGCCAAGAAGCTCGCCTATGTTATGTGCGGGGGTGACCTGAGCGAGCCCACGCTTGTTTCTGAACAATACCTGCTTGACCTGGAAAGAGAAGCTTTTCTTTCGCTTTGCGGGGAAAAGAAAACGCTGGAAAGGATCCAGAGTGTATTGAAGAGCGGCAGGCCGATCAGGAACTAAGGGTTCAAAGGGTCTCCATCATAAGTAGTTTATTGATCTTTTTACCTAAATTCAATGTTCTAAATCACTCAGGGGGTCAGACCCCCTACAAACCAACAACTATGCAGGCAACACTTGTAGATTCGGCGCCAGACCGTATCGTAATAAATATTACCGGCTGTACCAAAGATGAACTGGATAATAAACTGAACCTGTTCTTTACCTCCGAAGGCTATAAGCTAAAATCAGCTGAAAACGAGACCAGGACCTATGAAAAAGGGAACCGTGTTTTGCGGATACTATTCGGCGCTTTTGTAAAATACCATAAACAATCTGTGGCAATAAAAACAGACGGCCAGCTTTACTCCCTGATGCTGACAAAAAATTCTACCGGTATGTCCGGTGGTTTGATCGGCATGAACCAGGTGAAAAAAGAGTTTGCCCGGCTGAGCGAAGCGCTAAAAGTTTATTTCAATCACTGATCCTGCACTATGAATACTGAACATTATTAAAACACTGATCAGTATGAAAAAAAACCTTATCACAGTTCTCCTGTCCACTTGGACAGTCGTAGCTATTGCGCAAACGAATTTATCCGGCACGTATGGTTATTCCTTTAAACCTGAAGGCAATCCACCCAAAGAAGCGGTGAACAGTGGCCCCTCGGGCAAACTCGTTTTGCTGAAAATGGAAAATACTAAATACCGGTTCTGGCTGGACGTGACCGTTGGCTGGCCCTCGTACAATGTGGGAGAAACAGATGGCGCGATCACCTTTGTGAACGATACGGCCTCCTTTGACAATACTTTTGAAAATGCTACACGACCCTGCATCCTCAAATTCAAACTCAGTAACAATACCATCAACATCAATAGTCTTTCTACTTCTTTTAATTGCGGTTTTGGCAATGGCGTAAACGCGGATGGTGATTATACCCGCTTAACCAGCCAGCCCATCCTGGATAAGCAATGGCTGAAAAAAGAATATCCAGAAGCACCCACCATCACGATCAATAGCGATAAGGTTGAACTCTTCCAGGATGAGGGCTTGCTCTATCCATTCGCTCCCAGGCAATTCTTTACCAAAGGTGAATCCATGCTGGGTATTGTGCAAACAGAGAAAGTGGTTTATACTGAACATATTACGGCTTCCGGTACATTCCTCTATGGATGGGTAAAAAAATCGGGGGTGAAGATCACCAAGTCAGAATAACTCCTATGGGTTCCGTAGAAATAGACCAGCTAGAATTAGTGATATTCTCCCATATCATCACTTATGGTAATGCGGCCGATGCTATTGTCACCGAAAGAATCCGGGAGGAGATCGAAACCATGTGGAATGAACCCATGGCAAGCGTAGCAGTAGATGGTTCTTTGTATGCCGTAGTTTTTAAGATCACTGCTTCTTTTGAGCCGGGTATCACCGATCTCGAGATCATCCAGAACACTGATCCCCGCAATAATTATTTCCGTATCGAAGTATTTTCCGGCAACAATATTTCATTCGTGGATGATGTTGGTTCCAATAGTGGTTATTTCAAACTCGACAACCTGTACAAAGGCTCCACAACGGCTGCGCATGAATATGGTCACACATTGGGACTCGATCATCCTCACCATACAGATCTGCGGGGAATGGGTATCCCCGGGATCATGTATCCCCGCGGGACCTTTGTCGATCCACCATTTCAATACGACCCGAGTAAACCGGCCGGTGTACCGGGTGGTACGATGAATCCAATTCACCGAAAAGTGGTACAGAAGGACATCGACAACCTAAAACTGCAGCAACTGGATTTTGAGAACGGCGTTGCTATCCTGGGAGCGTTCACCAATGTCTGGCACGAAGATCATAGCATCCTGCCTCCCGGGTTTTAACTCTTCAAAATAGAATCGATAGACGGATACTGGAAGCTGAAACCGGTTGCCTTCAGTTTTTTATTGCTAACGGTTGCACTCTTGAGCACTTCAATACTCATTTCTCCCAGAATAATTTTCAGTATGAACGCAGGCACATGGACTGGGATAAAAAACTTTCGCCTCGCCCGGGCAAGTTGAAGTGTCAATTCCTTACTGGTAACCGGAGCAGGAGCAACGGTGTTATAAACTCCGGTCATACTGCTATTTTCAATAGCGGCAATGTACACATCCACCATATCATGGATCTGTATCCAGCTGATGACCTGCTTACCTGTTCCTAAAATAGCAGCCACAGCGAATTGCAGGGGTCGCATAAATTCCTTTAAAGCTCCACCCTCCCGGCTTAATACGATACCTGTTCTGAGCTTCACCAATCTTATGCCCAGGCTGTTTACCGGTTCAATACTGGCCTCCCATTGCCTGCAGGTTTCCCCAAGAAAATCATCAGCGGGCGCTGCCGTTTCTTCAAAACCATCATCGTTTTGCCGTAGTTTATCCGATCCATACCAGCCAATTGCGGAGGCAGATACCACTGTTTTTACTTTGTTGGGCATACGCTCCAGGGTATCTGCCAGTAACCGGCTGCTGTTCACCCTGCTGTCAACGATCTCCTGCTTTCTTTTTTTGCTCCAGCGTTTGTCGGCGATACCTGCGCCAGCCAGGTGAATGATATGGTCGGTGGCCTCAACCGCATGCTTATCGATCCATTGCTTTTCGATATCCCAGCGGGCATAGGATAAATTGGAACCAGGTATAGCAGATCTTTCCTCACCACGTGTAAGAATGATCACCCGGTAGCCTTTTTCAAGTAGTTTTTTTGTAAGCGCTTTGCCGATAAGCCCTGTTCCCCCTGTGATCAGGATAGTGGTCATGGGTCTGTTATTACGAGTTTAGAAATAAGATAACACCCGGGAATGGATATTGTTTTGGCGGCTTCGGCGATAAACTTTTATCTTCATAACCTATTTAAACATCACCGCATGAGTGTTGTGCTTTCCATTAAAAATATTGCAAAGACCTATGGCGCTGTCAGGGCGCTGAACGGGGTATCCTTTGATGTACCGCAGGGAAGTGTTTTTGGGATATTGGGACCTAACGGAAGTGGTAAGACGACATTACTGGGTATCGTAATGGATGTATTGAGGGCCAATAAAGGCGAGTTCTACTGGTTTGGACAGCCCGGTGGCTCCCCCAGCCAACGAAAAAAGATCGGCTCGCTGCTGGAAACTCCCAATTTTTACAGCTATCTGTCCGGAACAGATAATTTAAAGATCACCCAAGCCATCAGTGGAAGAGGAACAAAAAAAGATATCGATGAGGTACTGAAAAAGGTCAACCTCTATGATCGCCGCTGGAGCTCCTTCAAATCATTTAGCCTGGGCATGAAACAACGGCTGGCTATTGCTGCGGCATTGCTGGGTGACCCGCAAGTGCTGGTACTGGATGAACCAACGAACGGACTTGATCCTGTCGGGATTGCGGAAATAAGGAAACTGATCGTTGACTTAAAGGACCAGGGGCATACCATCATCATGGCCAGTCACCTGCTGGATGAAGTGGAAAAAGTATGCACGCATGCAGCTATCTTAAAAAGTGGGCAACTGATCACAACCGGTCATGTAGATGAGATCATGATGGACGAGGATGTGGTGGAATTGAGCGCTGCAGATCTTTCCAGCCTGGAGTCAATACTAAAATCGCTGGGCAAGCCCCTCCTGGTGGATGAAAAAGCGGGTACGATTCAGCTTGTTTTCCCCAAAGGGATGGCTAAAATGGATGAGATCAACCGGTTCTGTTTTGAAAAAGGGATCGTGCTGACGCAACTGGTGTTGCGGAAAAAAAGGCTTGAAGCAAGATTCTTCGAGCTGACAAATTAATTGAACAACATGAGATCACTGATACATACCGAGTGGTTGAAGATGAAAAAGTACAATGCCTTTTGGTGGATCATGGGCATTACAGCTCTTTCCTACCCGGGGATCAATTACATGTGCTATTTTATTTATAAAGAAATAACAGGCCAGCCCACCCAGGCAAGCCAGCTTGCAAAATTTGCTATTGGCAATCCCTTCTCCTTCCCCGAAGCCTGGCATACCGTTGCTTTTTTCTCTTCCTGTTTTGTATTCATTCCTGCTGTTGTGGTGATCATGCTGATATGTAATGAGTACACCTATAAAACGCACCGGCAAAATATCATAGACGGCTGGAGCCGCAGCCAGTTCGTTACCAGTAAACTGATCGATGTCTTGCTGATCTCCTTGATGATTACGATGCTGTATGTTGCTGTGGCACTGGTTACCGGTTTCGCCAACCAGGAAAGATTGATCAAGGATACATGGGGACAGGCCAAATATATCGGCCTGTTCGGCTTACAGACATTTTCCCAGTTATCCATTGCATTTCTCCTGGGTTTTCTTATCCGAAAAGCATTTCTCGCTTTGGGTGTTTTTTTATTCTATTTTATTATCCTTGAGAATATTATAGGCGGCTTCCTGGAATGGAAGAAAAGCCCGGCAGCTAATTACCTGCCGCTGCAGATCTCGGACGGGATGATACCCAAACCCGCCTTTTGGGGTAAACTTGACGTGGATGCATATAATAAGTCAATAGCCGATATTCCCCTGCACATCATTCTTACCTTGTTCCTGACCCTTGTTATATGGCTGATCTGTTACCGGGTCAACAACCGCAGGGACCTGAAATAATGGGGTCATCTGCCTGATTTATTATTTTTTTTATAGTTTGGTATTCAATTTGCCTGTTTGAAATGTCCTTTCCCTTTAAAACCCTTCCACCTATTCTTAATTTAAAATGAACCTGTATGAAGTTTTTACAAGCCATTTCGTTTGCAGCTATTTGTATGTCCATTCATCTCCATTCCGGGGCCCAGAACTGTGTATTGAATTGCCCTGCCAATATCGTAGTAAAAGCTGAAAATGGAAAAGAAGGAGCCAATGTGAGTTTTCCAGCAATGAGCTCTCCCGAAGGTTGCGGAACCCTGACCTATACACCCGCATCCGGTTCTTTTTTCCGGCTGGGGTCGCACAGCATCATCCTGACGAGTTCATCGGGGCAAAAATGTTCTTTCAGTGTTACTGTCGCTGATAATGAACCCCCTTCCCTGTCACCCATTACACTCTCCAGGCAAATGTTATGGCCGGCCAGCAATAAAATGAAGAAGGTCGGTGTCAATTATACTACTTCTGATAATGCTCTGAATGTCAAAACAGCACTGTCTGTTACCAGTAATGCGACAGATGGTGTGAAAGATTGGGAGATCGTTGAAGACAAATTAGTCAGGTTGAAAGCAAGCCGGCTGCCTGATGGTTCCCCGCGGATCTATATGATCACCGTAACAGCCACTGACGAGGCCGGGAATAAAACCAGCAGGACAACGAGTATCGCCGTCTCAAAAACCATGGTCGCGAAGCCTCAAAAACCCTGATAGATATATCCACAAAAGGGGCAGCCAATCTCTCGTGGTTTCCTGTGAGTGTTTCGTATAATATTACTCGCTATATTTAACGGATGATTCAACGGTACCTTGTATCCTTTTTTTTGTTAGTACTTGTGCAAAACGCCGGTGCCCAGCAAAAAACAAAATGGATCAATGGCCTCTATTTACAATGGGGTTATAATGCAGAATGGTATACCCGGAGTACGATCCATTTCGACATGAGCAATGGGGATGACTTTACCCTGCACCGTGCAAGAGCGCACAATAATCCTGGTTTTCAAACCATCATTGATAAACCTTTGCAGATATCCATTCCGCAGTACAATTACAGGCTTGGGTTCTACCTGGATAAGAAACATTCAAGAGCCCTGGAATTCAATTTTGATCATGCGAAATATATCGTCACCAACGGGCAGCAGGTACATGTGACCGGGAAGATCGACGGCATCAAAGTTAATGGCGATAGCGTTTTGAATCCTTCTACCTTTCTTCATTTTGAACATACGGATGGAGCGAATTGGCTGCATTTTAATTATGTTCAGCAACAACAGATCGCTACGACAACAAAAAAAAGCCGGACCCTGCTCACCTGGCTCTGGAAAGCCGGTGCTGGCATTAATATTCCCCGCACTGATTTCACCTGGCGGGGCGAGCGGTTGAATAATAAATTCCATATCTCCGGTTATAACGCGGCTGTAGAAAGCGGTCTTCGTTTATACCCTTTAAAACATTTCTTCCTGGAATTGACTGGTAAGACCGGATATGTAAAATATGTAAATGCACTTGCTGAAACCCCTACCTCCAGCGGTAATAGGGCTTCCCATGGCTTTGGCTATTTTGAACTGATCGGGACCTTTGGGTTTGATATCAACTGGAAGTAACTCATTACTGGCTTCACGGAAAATTATTATTTTCATCGCCAAAATAACTACTTATGAAACGAATTTTTCTTGCGATCACTGTTTTCCTTCTTGCTCATTCTTTGTTCGCCCAAAATTCCACCAAAGATTCTACTGCCAAAACGGGTAAAGTTTATTTTTTGCGGGCAACTGGCATGAGTACTTCCATGAAACGCTTTTTTGCTTTCATCGACGATGAACTGGTTTGCAAATTGGACGAAAAAACTTACTCGATACATGCATTAAAACCAGGCAAACATGTTTTCTCCGTGCAGTTTGGCGGGAAAAAATCCAAACAAAAAAATAAACAGATAGACATCACGATAGAAGCAGGGAAATTATACTATATACAAATGGCAGTCCAGCAGGATATATGGACAGCAAATATAAACTGCCAGGAAATCACAGAAAACTCCGCGAAGAAAATGATGACCGATCTCCGGGAAGAAAAGAAATGCGACAATGACTAAAATAATAAGCTATAAAAAAACCCTCCGGTGGAAACCGGAGGGAACAACTAAAAAACACTAGCTAAATGCTCAGTGGCTTCATTGGAACGAACGCTCTTCGGCTGTGTCATTGAAGACACAGCAATTTCTTATTAGTCGGGTTTTTTACCGTCTAAAAAAGTATTGATGCTGCTGATGTGGGTTTGATTTTTGCTGTCTGTCTTGACTTCGTAGTTACTGTAAAAGTTTTCTACATGGGAATTGCTGTTGTACAATTCCATATTGCGGCGGATATAAGCCGGCACAGTTTCAAACTCATTATTGGGGTCAGCAGCGTTAACATTGAATGACAAGTTTCTCAACTTGTGCAATCGTTCGGCCGCCCTACGTTTTTGCTCTTCGGTTTCGTCCTGCAGAGCAGAATCCTCAACCTCGGGGAACAAAGGTGTCTGAGCCTGATGGGCTAACGGCATATCCGCCGCAGGAATGTCATCCCTTTCGACCAGTTGCATTTGCAAATCAAGGAGTTCTTCCTGTTCTTCGCTGGCAACAATTTTGGAAGGGACCGGTTCTTCAGCAGAAGTCTTTGAGGTAACGACCTCTGGTTTAGATTCTGCATAAATATTGGACGGTCTGGCCAGATATCCACCCGATGCTGCAGACAGCGGGCTTGTACTAGTACTATCTTTTATACTGAGGATCAGCTCAGCATCTGTTTCTTTGATATTAGGGGGAACGGATCTTTCTTGCGTTGTCGAATTTATACCTTCATCTTTTCCTACAATTGACATTTTGCTCACAGTAGATATACCTGCAGGTGCTGCCGTATTTGTACTAAGTATTTTTTCGCCTCCCTGTTCCGTCATTTGTGGAGGCTGCAGTTCAAAATGAATGATAGATGATTCCTCTTCCTGTCGCAGGTCGGTCATATCAATGACCGGCGCCTGCTCCACAGGTATATCTTCCACAAGTTTCGGCATCAGGTAATCCACTTTCGGCGGCGCCGCTTCCATAGGCTCCATCGCCTTTTCAACCACTCCCACGGGCAATGCTGTTGCTGTAACAGGAGTTGGAGCTTCTTCTACCTGGCCAAGTATCATAACGATCTTCTCTTCCGGTCTTGGTTCTTCCTTTTTAGCCACTGGCTTTGCAAAAGGATCCTTGTGTTCGAATCCTGTTGCGATCAAGGTTATACCGATACGATCACCCAGGGTGCTGTCGTATCCCATACCAAGAATGACATCGGTGTTTTCCCCGGCCTGGCTCAGCAAATAATTCTGGATCACTTCCACTTCATCCATCGTGAACTCATGTTCACCTGCCGCAGAATTGATATTGATCAGTATCCATTTGGCCCCCTTGATCTCGCTGTCGTTCAATAAAGGCGAATTCATTGCTTCTTCGATGGCTCTTTGTGCTCTGTTCTCCCCGGCTGCTTCGGCATTACCAAGGATGGCCACACCACCATTGCGCATTACGGTGCATACATCAGCAAAGTCAACATTAATCTGCCCGGTACTGTTGATGACGTCTGTAATACATTTAGCCGCAGTAGCAAGCACATTGTCGGCTTTCTCAAATGCTTCTCTCATTTTTAAGTTGCCAAACTGGTGGCGCAGCTTATCATTGCTGATCACGAGCAGCGTATCAACATATCCTTTCAGTATTTTTATTCCTTCCTCCGCCTGTTGTTGTCTTTTCTTTCCTTCATAAGCAAAAGGAGTGGTTACGATCCCCACGGTAAGAATCCCAAGGTCCTTACAGATTTTGGCGATGATAGGAGCGCCCCCTGTGCCGGTTCCACCACCCATCCCGGCCGTGATAAATGCCATTTTTGTATTCACTTCCAGAATACGTTTGATCTCCTCGAGCGATTCCTCGGTAGCCTGGCGGCCGATATCAGGATTGGCACCCGCGCCAAGCCCCTGTGTCAGGTGTGGCCCGAGTTGTATCCTGTTGGGAATGCCACTATTGGCCAGTGCCTGCGCATCCGTATTACAGATCACAAAGTTGACACCCTCTATCGCCTGGCTGAACATGAAGTTTACCGCATTGCCACCACCACCACCTACACCGATTACTTTCAGGATGGATGATTTTTCTTTAGGCAGATCAAAATGTATCATAAACGATTATTTAGTTGGGTTAGATATGTTTTACAATGTTTTGGATTTTAAAATTGGAAGATTTGGAAATTTCAATTCCAAAATTCCCCAATTCTACTTTTACTCTTAAAGATGCTTATCCTCTTCTTCCTTGAAAAGATCAATAATCCTGTCTTTGAACTTGCCCCAGAAACCAGTGAGGTTCTTTCTCCTCGATGCAATGGTCTCCGCGGCTGTTTCAGCAGTCTCAACTACTACTTCTTCCTGGCCCATGTTTTTTAATCCATCCGGCACTTCTACGATCTTATAGTCCTTCTCGAATTGTTTGCGGTTATGTTCGTAATCATCATAGCCTTTCAGGATCAAACCGATGCAGGTAGAGTAAGTTGGTTTTGCCAGTTCCTCAATATGACCGCCGGCAAGGTGTTCATTCGGGAAACCGATCCTTGCAGGTAGTCCTGTTACATATTCAGTAAGCTGGATAAGGTGTTTTAATTGTGAGCCACCTCCCGTAAGGATGATCCCGCCATTCAGCATCCGGTTCTCGAGGCCAACCTGTTTCAGGTGGTAGGTAACAAAATCCATGATCTCGCTCATCCTTGCCTGGATGATATTTGCGAGGTTCTTTACGCTGATCTCTTTAGCAGGCATTCCCCTTAAACCCGGGATCGTGATATAGGCATTGGACTTCGCTTCGTTCGCTAATGCACTGCCGAACTGTACTTTCATTTGCTCTGCCTGGGTTTTTAAAACACCCAATCCGGTTTTGATATCATTGGTGATATTTTCACCCGCAAAAGGAATAACAGCTGTGTGTTTTAAGATCCCTTCATAAAAAACAGCAAGGTCCGTGGTACCGCCACCGATATCAACAATCGCAACGCCTGCTTCCAGGTCTTCCTGTCCCATGACTGCGGAAGAGGAAGCCAGTGGCTGGAGGACAAGATCCTTGGTATATAATCCCGCTTTCTCTACACTGCGGTTGATATTTTTGATGGCATTTTTATCACCAGTAATGATATGGAAGTTGGCGCCGATCTTCACCCCGCCATACCCGATCGGGTTGGGGATATTTTGAAAGTTGTCGACGGTGAATTCCTGTGGTATCACATCAATGATCTGGTCACCCGCAGGAATATATGTCTTATACTGGTCGTCGATCAGCTGGTCGATCTCTTTCTGCGTGATCTCTTCCTCTGTCTTCTGGCGTACGATATCGCCCCTGGTTTGCAAACTTTTGATATGGTGGCCGGCAATACCAACATACACATCTTTTACATCCAGGTTGGGGTTGGAAGAAAAGCAGTTCTCCAAAGCGCTTTTTATGGCTTTGATCGTTTCATCAATGTTCAGCACCTGCCCGTGCTTTACACCATTGGAGTTGGATTTACCAAACCCGAGGATCTCCAGTTTGCCAAACTCATTTTTGCGTCCGGCTATTACGGCAATCTTGGTAGTCCCAATGTCCAGGCCGACAATAATGGGTTGTTCGTTGTTCATAATTGTTGTTTTTAGTGTTGTTGTTTTTATCGAAATCGTTGTTTATAACAAGGTTTGCCTAAGCAACCCCCGGTTAATATTTTTTCTACTGCGTTTCTTTTTTCAGCCATCTCTTAATTCCTTCCCGGATTTAATCCGGGACCTCATTTCTTATTCCAAATTATCCTCAGCCGATTTCTTCGGCATCACTGCTTTCGGGACTTTTTTTACTGGTTGTTTCGGTTTGTCCGCTTTAACCGGTGTCGGTTTTTCATTTTTCTCCTCCTGTTTTGGCAAAGTAGTTTTCACTGCCTGTCCGCCGCCACCTCCTGAAGAGATGGACGGCGATGAAATGCTCAGGCGGGGGTTGGGACTGTTAAGCTTGCCAGGGTTATTTGCAGTTGCTGCCGGCAGATCCGTGATGGGCGCTGCCGCAGAATCAATCTCCAGGTCATACCTGCCCGTAACCGGTACCACTCTTGTGACTGTATCGTTCTGCGCATCACGGGCCTGTTGCAAAAGTTTCTCGACATTTTTCCTGAGCTGGATGGAATCTACTTTTGCATCACCAGAATATCTTGATGCAACCACCTGTCCTTTATATTGTACATCAATGAGCTTATACCTGTCGAATCCTGTCTTGCTCAGCACCTGCTGGTAGAATACCATCAGGCGATGAAATTTCTTGTCGATGTTCTCCCCTGTTCCCAGTTTTACCAAATGATTACCCACGACAGGGACCATTTCAAATCTGCGTTCCGGTGTAATGTCTACCTGGGCTACCTGGGCCATCCAGAACGGGTCATTGATAATATAGTTGGCCGTTTTTCTCACATCATCCAGGAGGATACTGTCCTTGGAAGAAAGGATTTTCTTATCCGGGAAACCAGTGAACACCGGCACTCTTGCGCTCAGTTTGCCTGATAATGGCATTTTCCTGCCAAGACTATCGATATAAAAAGAATTCCCGGTGATAGTAAATATTCTTGCAACTGGTTCTTTTTCGACCACCGTTATATGCAATACATCCCGGTTATCAAAATAAAGTTCTGCCTCATCGATCCAGGTATTCGCCTCCAGCATCTGTTCCAGCGCATGCAGGTTGAATGAAGCAATTGGCTGTCCTTTGATATTTCCTTTATTGGCTTTTACCAGCAATTCCTCCACATCTTTTTTATCGATAAAGAAGTTATTCTGGGCACCTTTTATCGTAACCGAATAATTCCTGCATTTGCCTTTGTTCTTGTTACTGATGGCGGCCAGCAAAAGCGTAAGCATGCCCCCGCCGATACAGAGCCAAACGGCGATGAATAATACTTTCCTTATCGTTGTTTTTGCATTCACGCTTAAATTTCTTTTAGTTCGTTCTTTATCGGCTCAACCAGTATATCAATATCCCCGGCACCCGCTGTTATCAATACTTCTCCAAATTCTTTATTCACTGTTCTTTTATAATCTTTCCTGATCCAGTTCATCAATTCCTCTTTTTCCATCACACGCTTATTACTGGTTTTCATCCGCTCCAGTATCATTTCACTGCTTACTCCCTTCACCGGTAATTCCCTTGCCGGGTAGATGGGTAATAAGATCACCTGGTCAGCCAGGTCCAGCACTTCCGCAAATCCATCTGCCAGGTCTCTTGTCCTGCTGTAGAGGTGTGGCTGGAAGATCACCGTACATTTCTTCTGGCGGAACAAGCTTTTGGCGCCATTGATCAATGCCCTCAATTCTTCGGGGTGGTGAGCATAATCATCAATAAATACGATCCGTTCAGTTTTAATGACATACTCGAATCTTCTTTTCACCCCGCGAAAATTCTCTACTGCGGCTTTGATCTTGTCCTCTTCAATTCCCAAAGAACTCGCTACGGCGATCGCAGCTATAGCATTTTCAATATTGTGCATCCCGCCCATATTCAGTCGCACATTCCCGATCAGTTTATCTTTCAAATTCACATCAAACTCATAACTTCCGTTCATCATCCGGATATTCGCTGCATAAACATCCGCACTTTCATTTTGCACACTGTAGGTGATTGGCTGGTCAGCCTTCAGCTCCTTTCCTCTTTTTAATCCGAATTGCCGGATCAACAGGCCACCTGGTTTAACTCTCTTAGTGAAATCAATAAAAGCCTGTTCCATTGCCTCTGCTGTTCCATAGATATCCAGGTGATCGGCATCCATTGCTGTCAGGATGGCGATATCCGGGCTTAATTTCAAAAAACTCCTGTCGTACTCGTCCGCTTCGATCACACAAACATTTCTTTCGCTGCTCCAGAAGTTCGTTCCATAATTCACCGCGATGCCTCCTAAAAAAGCATTGCAGCCAAATCCACTGTCACGCAGCAGGTGGGCCACCATCGTGGTGATGGTTGTCTTGCCATGCGTCCCTGCGATACATATATTAAAAGAACTCGCTGTTATTATCTGTAATACATCACTTCTCTTTACCACCTTGTACCCCTTAGCCTGGCAATAAACCAGTTCCTTGTGATCTGCGGGTATCGCCGGTGTATATATCACCAGGTCAATTTTTTTCGGGACCAGCTCAACATTCTCTTCGTAATGAACAACTATCCCGCTTGCTTCGAGTTCTTCCGTCAATGCTGTAGGAGTTTTGTCGTACCCGCTTACTTTTACTCCACCTACATGAAAGAACCTTGCGATCGCACTCATTCCGATTCCCCCGATCCCGATAAAATACACGGCCCCATCCCGGCCTTCCCCAAAGGAGAAGGTGAACCGTTTGTTTATCATCTCACTATCTAACATTCATCTTCGTTTATTTCAATCCCCTGATGGGGGTATTCATAAGGACAGTATTGACTTGTGCATTCATGTAGCAAATCAGTTTCAATATTTCTGCTGCTATCACTCTAACAGCATTCACCTCACCCTTCCGTCCCTCTCCTCCAGAGAGGGAAACCACCGCTTACCTATTTAATCAATCTTATTATTTCTTCTGCTATTACTCTATCAGCATTCGTTATGGCCAATGCTGAAATATTTCTTTTTAATTCTTCCTGTTTGCCCGCATCCATAGTCAATTCAATGGTCATAAACACCAACTTTTGCAGGGTTTCGTTATCCTTCACCATCATTGCCGAATTTTTATTCACCAGTTGCATCGCATTCACTGCCTGGTGATCTTCCGCAGCAAATGGATAGGGTACGAACAAAACGGGCTTTTTTGCAACACATACTTCAGCTACTGTCATCGCGCCGGAACGGGCTACTACAATATCAGCGGCTGCATAAGCGTATTCCATCTGAGTAATGAACTCGTTCACCCAAACTCCCGGCTTCCCGGATCCTCTCTGTTTTGCCCTGGCTGAATACGGTTTTCCTGTTTGCCAGACCAGTTGTAACCCTGCTTTCAGAAATTCATCTAGCCCCCTGTCAATCGCTTCGTTAATGGATCTTGCGCCAAGACTTCCACCGACGACCAATACAGTTTTTTTTGACTCATCGAGTGAAAAGAATTTTATCCCTTCGCTTCTTGTTAACGTTGAACCCGCGATCTCCGCCCTCACCGGGTTACCGGTGACAAGTATCTTTTCCTTCGGGAAGAATTTTTCCATCCCTTCTGTACCGGTAAAGATCCTGGTCGCTTTTCTTCCCAGCATGATATTGGAACGGCCTGCAAAAGAGTTTGACTCATGGATAAAGGTTTTGATCTTCCTTGCCTGCGCAAACCGCAGCACGGGAAAACTGGAATACCCTCCCACACCAATAGCAGCATCCGGTTTGAATTTTTTGAAAATGGTACGCACCTGCAAAAAACTCCTGATAAGCTTAAAAGGCAAACCGATATTTTTTATCAAAGAACTCCTGTTGAAACCAGCTATATCCAATCCTTCGATCCTGTACCCGGCCTGCGGCACTTTTTCCATTTCCATTCTTCCCTTTGCACCGATGAACAGTATTTCTATAGTGTCATCTATCTTCTTTAGCGCATTGGCAATCGCAATCGCCGGGAAAATATGTCCGCCTGTTCCTCCCCCTGCTATGATCACTCTCTTGCTCATTCGGCACATTTATTTTACAAATTCAGCCGATGCCTTTCCTTCCACTTGCTCCACGTTTCTTGACACACTCAAAATGATCCCGATCGCCAGGCAGGTGAAGATGAAACTCGTACCACCCATGCTGACCAGCGGTAGGGTGACCCCTGTTACCGGGAACAGATTCACCGTCACCGCCATATTCGCCACCGCCTGTATTGCCAGCGTAAAACTCAGTCCTAGCGCAAGGAATGCACCGAAGGCAAAGGGGCATCGCTTATAGATCCGGATACACCTGTACAGGAATACCAGGTAAATAAACATGATAAAAGCCCCGCCGATCAACCCATACTCTTCGATGATGATCGCATAGATAAAATCATTGTAAGCCTGGGGGAGGTAATCTCTTGTGGTGCTGTTTCCCGGGCCCACGCCAAATACACCGCCTTTTGAGATAGCGATCTTTGCCTGGTTTACCTGGTACGCATCATTATCTACTTCCTTACTCCCATAAATAAAACTTTCCATCCTCCCGATCCAGGTATCCACCCTTCCAAATAAAGTAGAAGAAGTTTTTTTAGTTACCACAACCGTGTCATCTGGCTTTATCTTACCGTGACGGATGACAGCCGCGGATACAAGGAAAATGATAGGAATAAGCGCCATCCCAATGGTCATTAAAATATGCCGGGTGCTGATACGCCCGATGAACATCAGTAAAAGGCAGCTGGCTCCCAGTAACAGTGCTGTTGACAAGTTGGCCGGCGCAATCAATGCACAGGTAATGATCACCGGCCCAACAACAGGCAGGAACCCTTTCTTAAAATCTTTGATCACATCCTGTTTCTTGCTGATCAACCTGGCCAGGTACATAAACAGGGCCAGTCTCGCGAAATCTGATGTCTGCATAGTCATGTTGATGAGAGGGAGTCGGATCCAGCGACTCCCTTCGTTCATCTTTACACCAAAAAACAATGTATAGAACAAAAGCGGCAGCGAGATAAGAAAAGCGATCTTCGCGGCTTTTGAATAAAAAGTATAATTGACCAAGTGGGCAAAATAAATGACCATAATCCCGGCCAGGATAAATGCGACCTGCTTAAAAAGATAGATCTCTGTATTACCCTTGTAATTTTTATACGCCAGTGAACCAGTAGCGCTATACACAGCAAGCAAGGATACCAATGTCAGCAATACCACCAGCGCCCAGATCACCTTATCGCCCTTGGTTTTGCTGAGCAGGTTCTGGGTGTTGAAGGTATTCCTCAACTCATTCAACCGTATGTCTCTTGTTGCTTCCATGTATACTATAACTCTTTCACTACTTGTTTGAACTGGTTACCACGGTCCTCGTAATTCTTAAAAAGATCGAAGCTGGCACAAGCCGGGCTTAGCAGCACCACATCTCCTTTACCCGAAAAATGGAAGGCCGCATGTACTGCTTCGGAGGAGGTGGAGGTGTTTACGATCGTACTGACGATATTTCCAAATGCCTCATGGATCTTCCGGTTATCGGCTCCCAGGCAAATGATCGCTTTTACTTTCTCTTTTACGAGTTCTTCAATCAGCGAATAATCATTGCCCTTGTCCACGCCGCCAAGGATCAGTACGGTAGGTTTGGTCATGCTCTCCAGGGCGTACCAGGTAGAGTTCACATTGGTCGCTTTACTGTCGTTGATGAACTCAACACCCCGTACGGTAGCTACATGTTCCATGCGGTGTTCAAGACTCTGAAAGTGTTGAACGGCATCGCGGATCTTTTCCTTCCGGATGTCCAGCAGGGTAGCCGCTACGCAAGCAGCCATCGTGTTGTATTGGTTGTGCTTCCCTTTCAAGGCAAAGTCAAAAACACTCATATTGGTAAAATCCTGTCCTGTCCTGATATACATGTCCCCGTCTTTTATGAAAGCTCCGTTGGGTAGTTCTCTTTTCATACTTATTGGCAGTTGGTTAGCGTGAATATTGAATTGGTTGAGATATTTCATAGTTACTTCATCATCGGCGCAGTAGATGAAATGATCACCCGGCTGCTGGTTCATCGTAATACGGAATTTGCTCCTGATATAATTCTCAAAATGGTAATCGTAACGGTCCAGGTGGTCTTCGGTGATATTTGTCAGGATGGCGATATCCGGTCTGAACTCCTTTATATCATCCAGCTGGAAACTGCTGATCTCAGCTACGTACAGTTCTTTCGGGTTATCAGCCACCTGTTTCGCGAAAGAATCACCGATATTCCCGACCATGGCGCAGTCAATTCCTGCGTTTTGACAAATGTGATAGGTTAATGCGGTGGTGGTGGTCTTGCCGTTGCTCCCGGTAATGGCGATGATCTTACTGTTACCCTTGAACCGGTATGCCAGTTCGATCTCGCTGATCACGGGAATATTCTTTGCCCGGATCTTTTTTACGATGACCGCTTTCTCCGGTATGCCGGGACTCTTCATCACCTCGTCCGCATCCAGGATCTTTGATTCGGTATGTTGTTCTTCCTCGAAACTGATCCCGGCCAGCTGCAATTCGTTACGATATTCATTTTTCAAAGAACTTCCATCGGAAAGGAATACATCATATCCCTGTTGCTTCGCCAGCAGTGCGGCTCCCACACCACTTTCGCCTCCTCCCAATATGACAAACCTTTTAGCCATGACACCTCTCCCTCTTATCCCTCTCCAAAGGAGAGGGAAGTCGTCTTGTTTTTTCTTGTTCCTCTCCCCCTTCGGGGGAGCCGGAGGGGGTCATGTACGGAACATGGTTCTTCATAAGTATTGGTTTCAAATACAACTGCACCACAATTCGATTGGATCAGAACACTTTTTCACCGGGTGGATTGGATGGTTTTTCAACAATTATTTCTCAAAAGCAATTAGTCTTATCTCATTTTCAGCGTCGCAATGCTCAGAATCACCAATAACACTGTCACGATCCAGAACCTTGTAACGATCTTTACCTCGTGGTAACCTTTTACCTGGTAGTGATGATGAAGCGGGGCCTTTAAGAAAACTCTTCTTCCCGCACCATACTTTCTTTTGCTGTATTTAAAATATCCCACCTGCAGCATCACACTCAGTGTTTCCGTAAAGAACACACCGCAGAAAATGGGTATCAGCAATTCCTTGTGCACAATAATGGCCAGTGCTGCTATAATACCTCCTAAAGTCAGGCTGCCAGTATCCCCCATGAATATCTGTGCCGGGTAAGAGTTGTACCACAAGAACCCGATACAGGCACCGATCATCGCCGCAATAAAAATGGCCAGCTCATCGAGTCCCGGTATGTACATGATGTTCAGGTAATCAGCAAAGACCAGGTTGCCGCTTGCGTAAGCGAAAATGCCAAGCAGTGTCCCGATTATCGCCGAAGTACCCGTCGCCAGCCCATCCAGTCCATCCGTCAGGTTAGAACCATTCGATACAGCGGTGATGATGAAAATCACGATCAATATGTAAAGAGCCCATGTATAATTCCTCCACGAGGCCGGCAACAACTTTGAATAATTAAATTCATGGTTTTTCACAAAGGGTATGGTTGTAACCGGCGTCTTTGTCTCTGTGAAATACCGTGTCTTCCCGTTTATCTGTTTTGGAAAAACAGTCGAATCAGCAGTTGGCCTTTCCCCTACATATTCTCTCCAGATCTTTACTTCACTGTTGAAATAAAGGGTGGCTCCTACTAATATTCCTAAACCAACCTGTCCCAGTATCTTGAACCATCCAGCCAAACCATCTTTACCGGTCTTCCTGTACACTTCACCTTTTTGTTGTGCAAGCCTTTTTCCTCTCAACTTCAGGTAATCATCAATGAACCCGATGATCCCCATCCACACGGTGCTGATCAGCATCAGCTGCACATATACTTTTGTCAGGTCAGCGAGTAACAGGGTGGGTATGACAATAGCGAGGATAATAATGATCCCTCCCATCGTTGGCGTACCTTTTTTACTTTCCTGTCCAGCGAGACCTTCCTCCCGGATGCTTTCTCCTATCTGCCGCTTTTGTAAGAACTTGATCAGTTTTTTCCCGTAAAAAGTGATGATGAATAAGGAAAGTAAAACCCCCAACAGCACCCGGAACGTCGTAAACTCGAAGAGACGGCTGCCCGGGAACCTGTAACCCTCCTGATTCAGCCAATGAAATAAATGATACAACATGCCGGTTTCTGATTTACCCCCTGCCCCGTCCCGGTAACTATCGGGATAGCACAGGTGGGTTATTGGTTTACTTCTTCACTCACTTATCAAGCATTTCGAATAGCTCTTTCACTATTTCTTTATCATCAAAGTGATTTCTCACTCCTTTTATCTCCTGGTATTTCTCATGTCCTTTCCCCGCGATCAGTACAATGTCTTCCGGTTTTGCCAGGCTGATCGCCGTCTTGATCGCTTCCTTCCTGTCCGGGATCGAGATATACTTTCTTTTCGCCCCTGCGCTCAGTCCCGTTTCCATATCCTTAATGATCTGCAAAGGATCCTCGCTTCTCGGGTTATCGCTGGTGAAGATCACTTTGTCGCTGTGCTCACAGGCCGCCTCCGCCATCACGGGTCTTTTTGTTTTATCCCTGTCGCCGCCGCAGCCAACCACCGTGATCACCTGTTCAAATCCTTTCTTTAATTTCTTAATGGTCGCCAGTACATTTAAAAGAGCATCGGGTGTGTGAGCATAATCCACGATCGCGATCACTTTTTCTTTTGCCGACACCATATAATCAAATCTTCCTTCCGCTCCAGATAACTCACTCAAAGCTGTCAACACGTCCTGTTTTTCTTCTCCGAGGCAAGCCGCTGCGGCAAATACCGCCAGCAGGTTGTACGCATTGAATTCACCGATCAGCCTGAAATGCACTTCCACAGCGTTCACCATCATCTGCAATCCGCCGAGGCTGTTATCCAGGATCTTTCCCTTGAAATCGGCAATGGTCTTCAGGCTGTAGTAATACTTTTTCGCCGCTGTATTCTGCAGCATCACCGTTCCTCTTTTATCATCCGCATTGCTGATCGCAAAGGCGGAGGAAGACAAGGAATCGAAAAAGGCTTTCTTCACCCGGATATATTCATCAAATGTTTGGTGATAATCCAGGTGATCGTGGGTGATATTGCTGAAAATACCTCCTGCATACTGCAAACCAGTTACCCGGTGCTGGTGGATCGCATGTGAACTTGTTTCCATGAACACATGTGTACATCCTGCTTTTACCATCTCATCCAGTAATTCATTCAGACTGATGGCATCCGGTGTGGTATGCGTTGCCGGTACTGTTTTCTCTCCTATTTTATTCTCCACGGTACTGATGAGGCCGCATGTATATCCCAATCTTGTAAAGAGCTTATATAATAATGTCGCAATTGTCGTTTTACCATTGGTCCCGGTCACACCCACCAGCTTCAGTTTCCCGGATGGTTTCCCAAAAAAATTAACCGCCATGTAAGCAGCTGCTGCTGCGCTCCTCTCTGCCTGTACATACACGACCGCTTCTTTTCTTTCACCAGGCATTTCCTCCGCCACAATCACTGCAGCTCCGTTCTCAATCGCTTTATCAATGAACTGGTGACCATCTGCTGTTGCTCCTTTCACCGCCACGAACAGGCTTCCCGGTCTCACCTTTCTCGAATCGATCTGTATATCCTTCACTTCAACCGACGTGCTCCCTGCAACAGATCGTATCGCCACTTTATATAAAACATCCTGCAGTAACACAATAACCTTTAAACGTTATTTAAACCCTCAGCTCAATTCCAGCATCACGGTAATTCCTTTTGCCAGCGCCGTTCCCGGTGCCACGGATTGCGCAACGATCTTCCCTCTTCCTTTCACTGCGATCTTTACCCCCATATTCTCCAGCAGGTACACAGCATCCTTCAGCCCCATTCCCCGAACATTCGGCATCACCTGCTGCCGCACCGTTGTTGCCCTGATCACCGGCTGGTAATTGCTGGCGTATACATTGCTCCAACTATTCTCATTGGCAGAATCCGTGTAGGGTATATTCATTGTTTTGAATACATTGCGGATATCCCTGGTAAACCCGGCATAGAAATAAGCTGCACTGTCCTTTTTTGCCGCATACATTGATGGATCTTTTTTCTCCACGTACATCGCATAGAGCTTGGTGGCGATCTCGCGGAACACGGGCGCCGCCAGTGTACCGCCATAATGCGAAGCTGCATGTGGTTTGGTGCGGATCACAACGATACAGGTGTATTGCGGTTTGTCAGCAGGGAAATACCCAACGAATGTTGCCTGGTATACCCCATCGGCATATTTGATCTTTCCATCGGATACATGTGCGGTACCTGTTTTACCGGCAACAGCGAAAGGCATTCCTTTGAAAGCTTTTCGCGCAGTTCCTTCTGTTACCACCATTTCCATGGATTCCCTGGCAGATTGGATCACAGAAGGTTTGCAAAGATTTTCATCCATTACAACAGGAGTGACATTCTTCTTTATGATCCCGTTTTGCTGAATGCTGTTAACCAGGTAAGGTCTCATCATCTTACCATTGTTAGCTATCGCGTTGTATAAAGTGAGTGTATGTAAAGGGCTCACCTGTATCCCATAACCAAAACTCATCCACAGCATATTTCCTTCAGCGCTTCCTTTCTGGTCCAGCGGTGCCATCATCGGTTTAGGCACGTCGGCCAGGTCAATCGGTGAACGGGTATCAAGATGGAATCGATGTAAATATTCTTTCATTTCCGCTGGACGGCTGATAAAAGCCTTATACGCCAACTTGCTCATCCCGATATTGGAACTATGGGCAAAACATTCTTTTACTGTCAGGTATGGTTTGGGCGATCTTTCCGCATCGGTTACCATCTTGGTTCCCACCTGCGCCCTGCCGGCCCCGCCGATCTCCACGATATCTGTCAATGTGCTCGTTCCTTTTTCCAATACGGATAAAAGTGTAGCTAGCTTAATGGTGGAACCCGGCTCCGTTGCACGCAGCGAATAGTTGTCATCTTCCCAATAAGAGCCATCCGTCTGGCGGCCAAGATTGGCCATGGCTTTTATCTTGCCGGTACTTGTTTCCATAACGATCGCGGTACCATAAGGACCTTCACATTGCAGCATCATTTTCATCAGCGCTGTTTCCGTGATGTCCTGAATATTCACATCAAGTGTCGTGTACACATCTTTACCATTTTCAGGATCGGTCTGTGACCCTTCCACCGGTACAGGTGTGTTGCCGGCGATATAGCGGACCAGTCTCATTCCATCACGACCATTCAATACAGTATCATAACTTCTTTCCAGCCCTACATTTTGTTTTTTTGTTTTCCCATTGCTGGCCACATGTTCCCTTGACAGTCCGATCGTACGGTTAGCCAGTAATTTGAAGGGTGTCAGGCGCCTGGTATTGACGTCTACGATCACGCCGCTTTTATTCCTGCCCATGCGTACGAGGGGAAATTCACGGAAGGCTTTATAATCTTCGAAATTTAATTTCTTTTTTAGCGGATAATACCTTTCGTCATTTTTATACGCCAGTTGTAGTTCCTTTTTGTACTGGGCCGTAGTCTTATCACCAAAATAGTCAGACAAGGCGCGGGCAAAGGAATCAACGTTCTCATGGAATCGCTTTCCCTTTTTCTCCCGGAGACCATCCGCGTTAAAATCAATGTTGATATCAAATGTGGGGATCGAGGTACTGAGCATCTCACCGTCCTCGCTGTAGATCGTTCCTCTTTCTGCGGTAAGGGGGATAAAGCGCTGGTGCAGGCTATCACTCATGCTGCGCCAATGGTTACCCTGGAAGCGCTGGATGTAGAAAGCTCTGCCGAGGACAAAAAGACTCAGCACTATTATACCAATAAAGCTGAGGTACACTCTCCACAATATGTCGCGTTTAACGTCCACTGTCCAGGTGCCCGCCTTCGTTAAGCTCCGGCAGGTTGATTTTAGTTGTTAGTTGTTCCTTATCCGTCCACCTCTCTTTAACAGAAAGGATTTTGTCATTGCCTTTTCAATTCTTAACCACAGGTTCTTTCAACACTACTGGTGATTGCACCAGTTCCTTTAGTCCAAGCGGTTCAACAGCTTTTACCAGTTCGCTGGGTTTGCTCTGGAACATCACTTCGCTTTTCACTGCTGTATATTCATACCGCAGCTCTTTCACTTCTTTTGCCGTGCGGTTGATATTCCGATTGGTCTTATCCGCATAGTGGCCATTGTAGATGTACACGACCGCCAGCAGGGCGAGGAACAAAAAGAACGGCACCTGCTTTACGATTGACTGATAATTCAGCCAACGCTTCCAACCTGCCTGTCCGGCAGACTGGCTGGTTTTCAGATCCCGTTCTTTTGGATGTTGTTGTTCCTCCATAAAATGAGTTATTAGCTCGTTGGTTTTGCCCGCCCGGATGACCGGTCGGACGGGGTTTTTCACTGCCTTCCTGGGGCTTGCCCTGTCGAAAGACAGGGTTGATTTCAAAGGATATAGATTTTCTAAATTTTTATACCCTGTATATCGCTTTCTTACTTTATACTTCTTATTCCTTTCTACACTCTATTCACTATTCCCCATTCACCTTCTCCGCTACTCTGAGCTTTGCGCTTCTAGACCTCGGGTTCTCCTTCATCTCATTCGCAGTAGCTGTTATTGGCTTCTTGTTGACCAGTTTCAGTTCGTTTACAGTATCTGTATTGATAAAGGGATTCTCTTCCGGTTCTTCAAATGAACCACGACGGAAAAAATTTTTCGCCAGTCTGTCCTCAAGGGAATGAAACGTAATGATGGCTACTCTGCCCCCGGGTTTTAGCAAGGATGGGATCTGCTGGAGCATTTCTTTCAATGCGCCTAACTCGTCGTTCACTTCAATTCTCAATGCCTGGAAAACCTGGGCGAAGTACTTATTGGGATTTCCTTTTACTATTTCCCGGACTGCATTTTTAAAGTCATCGATTGTTCTGATCGGGTTACTGCGTTGCTGAACAATTATCCTGGCCAGTGTTTTGGCGTTAGTGACCTCCCCGTACTGTTCAAAAATTTTATGCAATCGCTGTTCAGTATAGCTGTTCACCACATCCGCAGCCATGAGTGACTGTCGCTGGTCCATCCGCATATCCAATGCCGCATTGAAGCGGGTGGAAAAACCTCTTTCCGCTTCATCAAACTGGTGACTGCTTACGCCGAGATCTGCCAGGATCCCGTCTGCCGCGGTGATATTATTCAAGCGCAGGAAACGCTGCAGGTGACGAAAGTTCTGGGGTACAAAAATGACCCGTTCATCATCCGGCAGGTTTTTTTTCGCGTCAGCATCCTGGTCGAAGACAACCAGTTTTGCTTTTTCATCCAGTTTGCTGAGAATGGCTTTTGAATGCCCGCCGCCTCCGAAAGTGCAGTCGACATAAATTCCACCGGGTTTGATCGCTAATCCTTCCAGCACTTCGTTGAGCAGAACCGGTATATGATACTGTTGCTGCATGTGCTGCTGTTTATTCAGGCTTGGCAGCACCCATTACATCTCTTCCCAGGTCACTTAATGCGTCCGAAGAAATTGAATCAAAGAACTGTTTGTACTTATTACTATCCCAGATTTCTATTTTGTCTCCCGTCGCCATCAGGACGATGTCCTTTTGCAACTCTGCATACAGTTTCAGGTTTGGCGGCACCAGTATCCTGCCGGCCGTATCCGGCTCCACGTAAGTGGCGCCGTTCAAAAAAGCCCGGCGGAACTCCCGTTGTTTGGGGTCAAACTCATTCAGTCCTGAAATCTTTGCAAAGAGCGGCTCCCATCTTTTCCGCGGGTAGAGAGCCAGGCATTTTTCAAATCCCCTGTTGATAACAAAGCGTCCCGTTTCCTCTTCCGGCAATTGCTTTTTGAACCCCGCCGGGAGGAGGAACCGCCCCTTGGCGTCCAAAGTAGCCTCGAATTCTCCGAGAAAGCCTGTCATTATCAGTGATTTGAGTCAATTTTAAAATAATTGACACAAAATAACACTTTTTCCCACTTAACTACCAAATATTTCTTATTTTCTTTTATCCCCAGCTAGTTTTGTCTTGAAAGTCTTTACTGGTAAGACTTTGGGAGAATGGGATCATAATTTGGCGAAAAATGAAGTGAATTGACTGTGAATAGCAGTGGATAAGCTGTGAATAGCGGAAAATTGAAGATTGGTTTATTAAAACCGTTCAATCTTCAATATCCAATCAACAATATTCTATTCATTATGCAATCCGACTGGTAGATGTGAAAGTTGCGCGGTGAGTGATATTTGGAGTGGGGTAAACCTGGCAGTGCCGTTAAATAAGCGATGGGCTTGTGTTACCTGCCTATCCCTGACTCAAAAATTTTTTTACATTTTTTATTTCCTGTAAAAAAATCAATGGGGTAATAAATAATCGCCTCTCTTTCCAGGATGGCTGCAAATAGTTTGTCGTCCAGTTTTTTTTTCACAGGCTCAAAATAGAATTTACGCGTGTTGATCTTATTCAATACCCCTGCGCAAAACTCTGAACAATACAAAGTATCATCATTTTTTAACCTGAATGAAACATCAAAAATGATCTTCCGTGTTGCATAGGTCTCCAGCACCTGTTTGAATTCCTGAAATTCTCCCGGCGAATTTGAACATTCCCAGATACTGAAATAGTACACATCCCACCCTGCAATGAATGAAGTGACCGAATCAACCAGCAGGGCATTTAAATACCCCCTGGAGTCTGTTACATTAAAGATCCGGAAAGACTCCCCATCATAGAACCCAATACCAACATGGGTTACACTGGTATCTGCCCGGTTAAAATTCCGGGCGATCAAACCAGACTTGGCTTTCGTTCCCCGGCAAAAAAGGTAGATGTTTTTTTTGGAGAATTCTTGTTTCGCTAATACCCCGGCGATCTCTTCCGGGGATTGAGCGATGGAGCAAAAAGGGAACAGGAGAAAAATAAAAAGGTAACGCATAGCTCAGATTTTGCGGTAAAATCCAAAACTCAAAGATGTTTTCTCCGCACGGATCCTATATTGATCCTGCTTATAGCTATCGAAAAAATCTTTTTGACCAGATAGTCCTACATCAAATGAAATCCTGTTTGTGATCATCGTCTTAAACCCCAAACCCAATACACCGCCTCCATTCTTTCCTGGGTTATTATGCCTGGTAATTGTTGTACCCAAACTATTTCTCGTTTCTTTCCTGTCGAAGAGATTGAAGGAAGCATAGATACCCACTTCTACAAAACCCGACGATCTTTTAGATAAAGGGTAATATCGCTTTATACTTACAGGGAGCATCAAAAAAAATTTACGGTTGAATATAGATTCACCGGGCCCATTGCTATAATTAAACCTCAAAACAGAACTACCCGCCATAAATGACAAATAATTTCTTTCCCCGATACTGAACTCCGCACCGGCCCGGAAACCGGTATGCAAGACGATCCTTTTGGCGTCTTCCATTTCTCCAATACCAAATCCGTAATCCATTGATACTCTCAGCCCCTGTGAGAAAACCAGGCTGCTGATGCAGGACAAAAACAAGGTTAGATGTATGCGCATAGTTATAAAATTAAAAAAAAAGCAGGCCATGCCGGAGCACGGCCCGCTACACCGCGATCTCAACTCAGTGCTCCTGCAACTCCCCCAACAATGGCACCTCCCAGCCCGCACAGGAAACCGCATATCGAATAGCCAAGAATTCCCCCGAGCATAGCTCCGGCAGCGATACATTGTTCCCGTGTTCCCGGGCCGGACCCATAAGGACCAGTTATCCAGCATCCACGCTGCCTTCCATTTGCAAGAATCTCCGAGCTTCCCGGATCTGCAGTGTGATAAGCAATTGCAATTAAAGAAAGTACAAATTCTTTTTCTGTCGCCGGGATATCCGCCGACAGCACTTCGTTTGTTTTAACAGAGAGATCAGCCTGGTAACCACTATTATCCAGGTGATGCTCATTATCAATAACATTCTTCAACATGTTCTTGGAAAAACCCGACAAAGAAGCTCTATCGATAACAGCTGTATAACTGAAAGTTGGATCTTTCATATTATTCACCACCGTAGCAGCAAGTTCCACTGTTACGCTGTTCCTGAGAGGAACCTGGCGGGAATAATAATTCAGCGTGGCTTCATTGAATTCGGTCGCTTTCCCTGCAAAAAAATCATCGCGGATCAGCGCCAGTGAATTGACATAGTTGACGCCCTGGTTGTCGTAAGGATTATTGGCCTGTCCAAACAATCCTGTTGATACAAAAAGTAGCATCAACGGAAATAATTGTTTTCTCATAATTGTTCTTTTTACCGCCTACTCTCTTTCACCGGTTTTCGGCTTACCCGTAGCATTTGGCCGGAAATGTCGGGACAAAACTAACTGGCACCCTTGCCGTTGCCATGGGAAAAAGATCATTTGCCAGGATTCTTTCCTGAATTATTAATGTCATTCACCACACTAAAATTGCTATGCTTTTTTCTCCGGCAAATGGGAAAAACACCATTTAAAATTGTTTTTTTCCGGTCAGCGGTTTAAAACCGGTTTGTAAGGCGCTAATGCAGGAATATTATCTTCTATCTTTGGATTTCAACAATACAACAGTTGGTTGTGTTATGGAACACCCGGGTAAAATAGTTATCAGCGACTATACGTATCTTCTCCCTGAAGAGAGGATCGCCAGCTACCCGCTTGCTCAACGGGATGCTTCCAAACTGCTTATCTACCACCAGGGTGATCTGACAGAGGATATTTACAAGAATATTGCCGGCCATATTCCACCCCAATCATTTCTTGTTTTCAACAATACCAAAGTGGTGGAAGCACGACTGCTGTTTCAAAAACCAAGTGGTGGTATGATCGAGATCTTTTGTCTTGGCCCGGTTAATAAGGATACGGGCAGCGGTATGCAGCAGCAAGGAAAAGTGCTCTGGGAATGCCTGGTAGGTGGGGCTTCCAAATGGAAACGTGGACAGGTGCTGGAGAAAAAGATCGAAACAAGTAAAGGACAGGCCGAAATTTTATTGCGTGCAGTCTATGTCGAAAAAACAAACGATGCTTTTATTATCGAGTTATCCTGGACACAGGCTGAATTAAGTTTTGCCGAATTATTGCACCAGGCCGGGGCGATCCCTTTACCTCCTTATATCAAAAGGATCCCTGAGGAATCCGATAAAGAAAGATACCAGACCATGTACGCCCGCTTCGATGGTTCTGTAGCCGCACCTACCGCTGGTTTACATTTTACCGATGCGGTTTTCGAAAGCCTCCGGCAAAAACAGGTGGATTCGGATTTTGTTACCCTGCATGTAGGCGCAGGTACATTTAAACCAGTAAAAACAAATACACTGCAGGACCATGCCATGCATGCCGAATTCATTGAAGTGTCGCGGTCCTTTATTCAAAACCTGGTTCAACATCTTGATAAAAATATAATTGCTGTTGGCACAACTTCTTTGCGCACCTTAGAAAGTTTGTACTGGCTGGGAGTTAAATTAAGTCGGGAGTCCGGAATCCAAAGTCGGGAGGCTATAAAACTTTCACAATGGGATGCTTATGAGTTAGCCGACAACAATATCCCGGTGAAAGATGGGCTGGAAGCGCTGCTGGAATGGATGGATAAAAATAAACTGGAGCAGCTTATAACCAGCACACAGTTATTAATAGCACCCGGTTATCCATTTAAGATCGTGAATGGTCTTATTACCAATTTTCACCAGCCTCAATCCACTTTACTTTTATTGGTGGCGGCGTTTATTGGAGAGAATTGGAAAAAAGTTTACGAGTACGCACTTCAAAACGATTACCGTTTCCTGAGTTTTGGCGATGGAAGTTTGTTGTGGAGACGAGAGTAGTTGGTATATTGAGTATATAGAGTTTTTGCCCTTTTTTTACAATCCTAACTCCCCGCCCCTTTAGCTACCTTATAAACTTCAGCTACTTTATATACCTTTTATACTTTAGAAACTTTATATACTCTCTTGCTATGCTTTTTTCAATGGAAGATCCAACGTAAATACACTTCCTTTTCCCAATGTGCTTTCTGCTTTGATATCACCGTCGTGCGCTTCTACCATGGTCTTAACATAACTGAGTCCAAGACCAAAGCCTTTTACATTATGCACATTGCCGGTATGAGCCCGGTAAAATCGTTCGAAGATCCTTTTTACCGTGTCCCGGTTCATCCCAATCCCGTTGTCTTCGATCCGCATCATAAAATGCTTTCCGTTTGACTGTGTGCTCAACTTAATGACAGGAGGTGTATTGTCCTTTGCATACTTCACAGCATTATCCACCAGGTTGTTGACCAGGTTGGAGAAATGTACTTCATCGGCATTGATCAGGTCATTGTGTGCATTCAGTTGCAGCTCCACCTTACCCTGCTTGTCTTCCAGTTGCAGGACAAAATTATCCACCACATCTTTTATGATATCATGTACATGCACGGGTTTAAGATTCAGGTCCACTTCCTGTCGTTCAAGCTGGGAAGCCTTCAGAATCGTCTCCACCTGCCGGTTCATCCGCTGGTTCTCTTCTTTGATAATACTACTGAAATAACTCATCTTTTCCCGGTCTTGTATCACTTTTTCATTGCGCATGGCGTCCACCGCCAGCGAGATCGTAGCGATCGGTGTTTTGAATTCGTGGGTCATGTTATTGATAAAGTCATTCTTTATCTTACCCAGTTTTTTCTGCCGCAACATGGTCTGAACGGTGAGATAGAAAGCGAGCAGAATGATGATGGTAAATGCGACCGAAAGGATGATTCTGCCGCGGAGCGATTTTAATACCATTCCTTTTATATCCGGGATAACAACGAACAAAACTTCGTCTACGCTGAGGTTCTCACCGGGCGTACCGCTGAGCGCTTCCAAGCCCCAGTTAAAGGAAAAATTTTTGGTAGAATCTTCGAGTGCCGCTACAAAATTGGCGGATTGTTTTTCAAAAACGGTATTACCTGCCTTGTCAAAGGAAGCGATACCGAATTCAAACTTGATATCCTTTAAATTATTCTGTAAGAATGCTTTCTCAAATTTTTTCTTGATCTCTTCAATATCAAAGCGCTGCCCGATCGTGATCGGCTTAAACAGGTCCAGGGAGAATTCGTCGAGCATATTGTTACGCTTATTGTTCCCCGCCGCATAACTGCCCTTGTGTTGGGAAAGTTCATTACCAACAGCCTTCGTCGTCTCTTCAACGCTGTGTTTGATCTGTTCTTCGCGGAGCAGTACCATGTTCTTTATCCAGGATAGCTGGATAGCAATGATACCAATCATCGACAGGCTGATCAATACAGTAATGATGGTAAATATTCTTTTCACGTATTTTTTTCTGGCTGACAAGATAAAGTTTTTTCCCAATCGGTAAACTGTCTCTTACAAGTCATACCGGTCAGCCGTCCCGCAAAAATACACTCCATTCATTGCTTCGGCTACCCATTGCCGGGTATTAACATCCTTTTTAACGGGGGCTTTAGAAAAAAAAGTACTTTTTACCCTGGTATGGCCAAACAACCCGGCTTTTTTTTAAACGATAGAATGGTGAAATTTTCCTGGAAAAGATTTTTCATGCTAAATTGAACTATGATTGAACCCGGTCCCGGTATACTGCTTATTGCAGATCCCTTCTTGAAAGATCCCAACTTTCTGCGGACCGTTGTTTTTTTATGTGAGCACAAACCAGAAGGTAGTTTTGGATTTGTTTTGAACCGCCAGTACGAAAACACCCTGGATGAACTGATCCCCGAACTGGAAGGTCATGACCTGCCCGTCTACTATGGCGGACCTGTACAAATCGACAGTATCCATTTTCTTCATCAATACCCCGACGATATCCCCGGGGGACAGGAAGTATTGAAGGGTGTTTATTGGGGAGGTGATTTTGATGCCGTGGTAAACCTGATCAAAAACGAAGAGATCGACAGGAACAAGATCCGTTTTTATATCGGTTATTCCGGCTGGGGCGAAGACCAGTTAAAAACAGAGATGGGTGAAAAAACATGGCTGACCGTGAAGGCAACCAGGAAACTTGTCTTCCACCAGCAGCATGATGAAATATGGAAGGATGCGTTAAAACATCTTGGAGGCGATTACGGGATCATGGTCAATTTCCCGATTGATCCGCAACTAAACTGAACCCTGTCGCCAAAAAGGGGAACTTGAAAAGAATTGTTGATTCTTTGAACTCCTGTCAGACTTGGTATTTTAGCTGATCCTGGTTCTGTGTATTTAAAAAAATTCTCCCGATAATTCGGAAGGAGAATGATTTGTTTGCAATTCCTGCACTGCCCATCCATTATTCTACCGCCACGGCACCTTCTACCAGTACGGTTACCTTATTGTTCAGTACTTCTACAAAACCACCCTGTATATCGAAATAAGCGTAATGATTTTGTTTGTCTTTCAGCACTTTTAAGCGACCGGCTTTTAAGGCGCTTACCAGCGGGGCGTGTTTTTCCAGCACTTCAAATGAACCGCTGATGCCCGGCATCTGCACGCCGTAAACATCGCCGCTGTATAATTTTTTTTCTGGTGTTAAAATTTCTAGATTCATAGATGATTAGTACTTAGTATTAAGACCTTTTACCCTTCATCCTTCAGGGAATTGTAAAAAGACAAGATCATTTTATATATCTGAAGGGCTTCATCTATCAGCATTTCGTAAATTTCCTGCTGAATATATTTAACCCTATGTGCTAATTCGATTTGTGTTTGTGCTTCATTAATCGAACCCATTGAAAATTCCAGAAACCGTTTAAACTGTTTGTTTGTTCCTCTTCCTGCACCTTCTGAAATATTACTTGGAACAGAAACAGCACAACTTCTTAGCTGAGAAGTTAACCCATATCTTTCTTCTTTTGGAAAATCTGCACTTATCTCATAAACCTTTACCACAAAATCCATCGAACGCTGCCATATTTTTAACTCCCTATAGTTGTGCATTCCCATATAGCAGTATCCAGATTATTAGTATTAAGTATTTTGACAGCCGAGCTTACCTTGTACATTTTCTTTGGCAAGTTATAGAAGTCTTTATACTAAATACTACATGTCTTCCTGTCTTCTCTTACTGCGCAGCTGCCATCAGCTTTTTACCTTTCTCGATCGCGTCGTCGATACTACCCACCAGGTTGAAAGCGGATTCAGGATATTCATCCACTTCCCCATCCATAATCATATTGAAACCACGGATCGTTTCCTCGATCGGAACCAATACCCCTTTGAGACCGGTAAAGGCTTCCGCAACGTGGAATGGTTGTGAAAGGAAACGCTGTACTTTTCTCGCACGGCTTACCACCAGTTTATCATCATCACTTAATTCATCCAAACCAAGGATCGCAATGATATCCTGTAATTCTTTATAACGCTGCAACATCAGTTTTACACGGTTAGCACAATCATAATGAAGGTCGCCGACGATTTTTGGCGTTAATATTCTTGACGTAGAATCGAGGGGGTCCACCGCGGGATAGATACCCAGGTCAGCGATCTTACGGCTCAATACCGTGGTCGCATCAAGGTGCGCAAAGGTAGTCGCAGGCGCCGGGTCGGTCAGGTCATCCGCAGGTACATAAACCGCCTGCACAGAGGTGATAGAACCGTTTTTCGTAGAAGTGATCCGCTCCTGCATGATACCCATTTCCGTGGCCAGTGTAGGCTGGTAGCCCACAGCGGAAGGCATACGTCCCAACAGCGCCGATACTTCAGAACCGGCCTGGGTGAAACGGAAGATATTGTCAACGAAGAACAGGATGTCACGACCTTTGCCTTGTCCATCCCCATCACGGTAGTACTCGGCGATGGTCAGACCGCTCAATGCAACCCTTGCCCTTGCACCGGGGGGCTCATTCATTTGTCCGAATACGAAAGTGGCTTTTGATTCAGCCAGTTCTTTCATATCCACTTTTGACAGATCCCATCCGCCTTGCTCCATACTATGTTTGAAAGCATCACCGTATTTCATGATGCCTGCTTCGATCATCTCTCTCATCAGGTCATTCCCTTCTCTCGTTCTCTCTCCCACACCGGCAAATACAGATACACCGGCATAAGATTTCGCGATATTATTGATCAGTTCCTGGATCAGTACGGTCTTGCCCACACCCGCACCACCAAACAAACCGATCTTACCACCTTTTGCATAAGGTTCGATCAGGTCAATTACTTTGATACCGGTGAAAAGTATTTCGCTCGCTGTACTCAGGTTCTCAAAAGCGGGAGGCTGGCTATGGATTGGGCGACCGCCTTTTTTGCTGACCTGTGGCAATCCGTCGATCGCATCACCTGTTACATTGAAGAGACGTCCTTTGATCGCTTCCCCCACGGGCATTGCGATCGGGATGCCGGTATCAATTACTTCGGTACCACGGACAATACCTTCGGTACCATCCATCGCGATCGTGCGTACACTGTCTTCCCCGAGGTGCTGCTGCACTTCGAGTACAAGTGTATCGCCATTTTCTTTTTTAAGTTCCAGGGAATTGTATATCTCGGGAAGAGTGCCATCGAATTGCACGTCGATCACGGCGCCGATGACCTGTTTTACTTTACCAACATTTGCCATAAAAAAAGTTTCTAGTTTTTCCGATGGAATCCCTTCGGGACTGGTTTCTTGTTCCTTGTTTTTTATTTACAAAAACCTTGATTAGTAAGAAAATTTATCCAGTGCAGTTACCAGCGACCAGCAACCAGTAACCAGCATCTTTTCAGGCCGCAAAGGTAAGGGGGCAAGGGGAATCCTCCAATTAGAAAATGAAGGTTTTCCAGGCTGGGGAAAACTGTGTGGATGTTGTTATCAAAGCCGCTTCCATAGCGGGATACCGGGCAATAATGGCGGCAGGCCGCGGCCGGATCGGTACTGCTTTACCTGGTCAGTGTGATCGCCAGTGGATCTGATCCGATGCCGGAGCAATAAACACCGCAGAACTTATCGAAATTGGAATTAAAACTACCGGTCAGGTTATTGGTGGTAAAACTAAATGACCCAACGATCACTCCCCCGGAAGAAAGAGTCAATTGGGAAGAACTGATATCACCTCTCACCGTCAGCAAGGTTGTCATGGGCACATACAAGGCACAGCCCGGTGACACCAGTAGCTGAACAGCGGAAGTACTGGTCCTGAAAATATCAATATTTACCACACTGGCATCATTGGTACCGTTGATCTCCCAGCGCATACCGATCTGGGCTTTGGCGACTCTTGAATAATTGCCGCATGCATCGCTATAATAATACAAGGTCGGGGCAAAAGGAGTTGTCCAGTTTCCTTCGAGGTTTCTTGCTGGAGATATCTTTGAACAGAGACTGCTGCTCAATGTTAGAATTACTGTGATCAGTATAAGTGTGGTCGCTAATTTTTTTTTCATAAAATGGGCTTCTATTTTTTTTCAAAGCGCAGGTCACCCCAGTTACTGGCGACTGTTCCACTACCTGTTGATGGATCGATATAAGCAAAGAAGCCATTGGTGCCACTGCAGCAACTACTACTGATGGTCTCATTTCCTGAAACGATATAATTGAGACTTCCTTTAGTAATGCTACCATTCACGGATAATGTTCGTGTACATCCTCCACCAGTGAATGTCATAATAGTTGCGCTGAAATTTCCTCCTGATACGGTTATGAGTTTTGAACCTGCCGGGGCCTGGCAATGTCCCGAGGGAATGACAGCAACTTCCCAGGTGCCGTTAGGGTCCGGGATACCGTCCCCGCTGCTCCCATTTTTTGTACAGGAATTTAAAAGGATCAGCAGGACGATGAAAATCACAAAATGCTTTCTCATAGATAATTTTTTATTGTTGTACATAATCTCCTTTATAATTTAACCCCGCTCACGGCTCCATTCGATTGATTTGAACTCAGGTTATTAATATATATAGGTGCATAAGGCCAGGCCACGAAGGTGGAACTTCCTCCTGTGATCAGTTTGGCCTGCAGATTCATATCAAGCAACAGACGGGGTCCATACACTCCATAGCTGGAGCCCTGGCTGTCATTGATCAGTAATCGAAACCTGTCGCATGCCGATCCCGCTAGCGGAAAGTAAAGTGATGAATTGGAGCTGGTTAATTGAATAGTTTGATTGACAGTAAATGGCTGAGCTGTTGCACTGGTAATATTCCCGTTTGCATCAAATGTATATGTCCAGTAAGCATCGGTTCCATTCCAATACAATACTCCCGTGATGATTGAACTGACCGGATCCAGGGACTGCACATTCAATGTCCATGTCCCACTGACTGTAGTATCAGGTGAAGGTTGTCCCGGATTTGATGCACCATAACTTTTTCCTGACCAGGTTCCACTCCAGGTGCCGAGGATGTTTTGCGCCTGCTCGGCTATACCCCTGATATGTACAGACACATAGCTATCCGTTGCATTGGATGCCCGTGGTGTAGAAACGTGCAGGGAGAGATTGGAACCAATGAGGGAAGGCTGCCCGGATACAAATCGTGGGTCAACCATAACCGAAACAGTTACACTGCTCCCCCTTGTTAAAGCACCTGTTCCGTTGGTATAATCCAGGAATCCACCCAGTGCGCCATCATCATAGACGGCATACTCGAGTATGCTCCCCGGGGGGCCAGTATTGGTAATAATAAAAGACCTCTCGCAATTATTTGGTAGAAAAATATTCACTGGCAACGCAGAGATCGTTACCACAGGCCGTGGAAACTGGATTACCAGCTGCTTGCTGACAGATGCCACTCCTCCCTTTCCTGTTGCTGTTAAAGTAACAGTAAATGTTCCGCCCGTTGTATAGGTTTTTACCGGGTTGGTCTCCGTTGAATTTGTTCCATCCCCAAAATTCCAGGAGTACTTATCAGCAGCAGTAGACTTATTGTCAAATACAACCTGGCAGGGAACGACTCCTGCACCTGTGAAAGTAAAATCTGCTACAGGAGGGTTTGGGTTCTGCTTTGTGCAGGAACTGATCCATGTCATTCCGCAGGCAAGGAAGACAAACAGTAAATACTTTCTCATACAGCAAAAGTTCGGATGGCCAATGAATGTGATTCTTTTGCTGATAAATTTATACGAAGCAGTCAATTATTACAATCCCGGAGTTATGGTATTCATGAATACCAATAAATTGGTAGCTTGATGAGATCATTTTAGCAGACCCTTGCTGTAGGCATATTTGATGAGACCCGCGAGGTTATGGGCCTTTGTTTTTTGCATGATATTCTTCCGGTGTGTCTCAACGGTACGGTAGCTGATATGGAGTGCCGCAGCGATCTTTTCATTAGTATATTCTTTGGCCAGTAAGTGCATCACTTCAAGTTCTCTTTCAGTAAGCGCCGGAGTGGTTTCTTCCATTCTTTTTTCTGTCAGCCCCTGGAGGATAATCTCTTCTACCTCCTCGCTGAAATAGTGGCGGCCCTTCATCACTTTATGAACAGCTTCCACCAGTTCCTGTTTATCAGAATTCTTCAGCAGGTAACCCGCAACTCCAATATGCACCAATTCCGATATGATCTCCCGGTCATTATAGGTGGTAAGCATGATGATCTTGATACCTGGCTTTTTCTCTTTTAACAGCTTCGCAGTTTCGATCCCGTCGAGACCCGGCATGTTGATGTCAAGCAGGCAAACATCGATCTCTTTTTTTGCCACCAGGTTAATGACTTCGTATCCATTGGCGGCCGTGGCAATTACCTCGAACAATTCCTCCGACTGCAATAAGGATACGATACCGTCTCTCAGGATCCTGTGATCATCTGCGATCAAAAGTTTTATTTTAGTCATACAGTCCCATTGGTAAATATATTTCACGAATGATTCCTTTCCCCTACCAGTATATTGGTATTTATGCGATGGTATAAGGGATATCAATGATCACGGTTGTTCCCCTGCCTGGCACCGTGTCTACATCGATCCCTCCTTTCAGGTATTCCACCCGGGAAAGAATATTACCCAGGCCGCTCCCCTTTTTTATCTTTAGTGCATTTTCATAATCGAATCCGCGGCCATTGTCTTCTACCGACAGGTTGATATACTCAGGGTGGCGGATCAGCTGTACCGTTACTTTGCTTGCTTCCGCGTGTTTTATAACATTATTGATCAGCTCGAGTACGATCCTGTAGATGCTCATTTCAGAATGCTCATCCAGCCGTTGTTCAAAGCCATGCGAAGAAAAATAGATCTGGATACCCGCATGTGAAGTGATCTGGTTGATAAGGTTCCGCAATGCTGCGACAAGACCCAATTTGGACAAGGTGGCCGGCATAATATTATGGGAGATATTCCTTAACTCGACCGATGCTTCATCGAGTAATTGCATGGCCACATGGTAATTTGCCAACTGGTCCACGCTCATCGCCGGCTGGCTTTCCTTCAACGCTGATAATTTTAGTTTGGCTGCCGAAAGAATAGACCCCAGGCTGTCATGGAGATCCTCGGCAATTCTCTTTCTTTCCTGGTCCTGTGTAGCAGCAATAGCATTGAACAACTCATTTTGTTGCTGGTTCATTTCCTGCTGGTAACGATTCTTCTGCCGCAACCGGTAGCGGTTGTATAAAAAACCAAGTGTTATAAGGGCAAAGAGGGAAATCGCGATAACTATATTGCGCCATAACTTTTGTTGCTCCAGGGCTGATTGCTGCAACTGGCGCTGCTGTTCAATCTTCAGGCTGGCCTCTCTTTGCAGTATCTCCTGCTGGCTGGTTTCGGCATTGATACTGTCTTTGAGACGGGCAAATAAGAAATGATAGAAGTAAGCGCTGTCAAAGATTTTTTTGCCGGCAAAGGCAATGGCTAGTTGTTCGGCAGCGTCACGGATATATTCACGGTGAATAATGCTTTTAGCTACACGGATACCCTGTCGTAAAAAGAAAACAGCGCTGTCTGGGTTACTCAGGCAATTATAAATGGCGCCTGTATTGATATAATAACTCGCCTTATCATAAAGGTTCATACCCGTAAGTCGTGATCCGGCAAGGGATGCAGCGTTCAATGCAAAAGCCAAAGCCTGGCGACAAGCCCCCTTCAATTTATAAGCTTCCGCCATATTATTGGAAACATAAGCTTCTCTTTCCTTCGGGGTAAAGAAGCTTACATCTTTCATAGAGCGATATGTTTGTTCAGCAGCCTGCAAAAACGAAATTGCCGTATCATATTGTCCCCTGGCAATGCACAACTCAGCAAGATTACACAGCGCACCGGCTTCTGAAAGGGTATCGTTAAGGCTCCGGCACAATTGAAGGTTGAGCTGGAAATATTGCGCAGCCTGTACAAAATTCTTTTGCCGCATATGAATATAACCGATCACATTATTAAAATGAGCCATCCGGTTGGTATCATTTACCTGCCCGGCTTTCGATAAGCCGGCGGAAGATATTTTCATGGCATTGGTATAATCTCCCGAAAGAAAGTAAGAATTATTCAGGGAAGGCCGGCAGAGATGAAGCTCTTCAAAAGAAAAATCGTGGGCGACGGCTATGTCAAGGGCCTGCTGGCAATAGTAATTTGAACTCGAATAATCTTTTTTCGTGTAAGATTTTATGAACTTATCGAACAAGGCATAGGTTCGCGCATACGCATCTTTCTCTTCTTCCTTCAGGTGCAATGCCTTTTCTGAAAAATATACCTGGTAACGGCTGTTGATATACTGGAGATGCCCGGGAAGATGACACTGTCTTTTCAGGTTGACAGGTGTCGTTAGCCCGGTGGCAATAAAAAATGGCATCGAGTCGATCAACTTCCTGTAAACTCCCTCAATATTCTCCGTGGGTTTATTCCCTGGTGCTTGCGCGGGCAAATGATTACACGAAATAAGCAGGAAAAACAAAAGGAGACCAGATCTCATAAACGGGGTTGCATACGTTCAAATTACAAAAAGCTCGGGGAAAGATAAAATAAGCCGTGTTTCCTACATTTGCTTATGCAACTGATCGAGGTTACTGTTCCCCCACTTGCCAGGGATTTTATACGGGTAAACACCCTTATTCACAAGGATAACCCTGCCTTTATCCGGCCGCTGGAAAAAGATGTTTATGATGTTTTTGATCCGAAAAAAAATAAAACCTTTCGTCATGGCGAAGTTATCCGTTGGATACTGCGGGATGAGAGCGGGAAACTGATCGGGCGTATCGCCGCTTTTACCAATAAAAAATATAAGAATAAAGGAGATGATGTGCCGGTTGGCGGGGTGGGTTTTTTTGATTGCATCAACGACCAGCTGGCCGCCGATATGTTGTTTGACGTAGCCAAACACTGGCTGATACAGAAAGGAATGGAGGCCATGGATGGCCCGATCAATTTTGGGGAGCGTGACCGCTGGTGGGGATTAGTAGTGAAAGGTCACCAGATACCACCGATGTACTGCATGAATTTCAACCCGCCTTATTACCAGCAATTACTAGAAAATTATGGTTTCCGGAAATACTATAACCAGATCTGCTTTGCGATGCAGGCCAACCAGCTGATCCAGCAAAAATTCTATGACCGTCATGCGGAATGTGCGAAAGATCCCAATTTCAGTTCATCCTATATAAAAAAGAAGGAGCTGGATAAATTCGCCTCCGATTTTACAATCGTCTATAATAAAGCATGGGCGGGTCATGGGGGGCTCAAACAACTTGATGAAAAAGTGGTCCGCAAAATGTTCCATTCCATGAAACCGGTGATGGATGAGCGGTTGAACTGGTTCATCTATTATAAAGGAGAACCCATCGGGATCTGGATCAACCTGCCCGATCTCAACCAATGGTTCAAATACCTCAACGGTAAATTCGACCTGCTGCATAAGCTCAAATTCCTCTGGATCAAAGCGACGAAGAAGAATAAAAAATTCACGGGACTTGTTTTTGGGATCATCCCCGAATTCCAGGGAAAGGGAGCCGACAGTTACCTGATCGTAGAAGGATGCCGGGTGATACAGCAATTAAAGATCAAAGACGGACATTATGAACTGGGCAAGCCGCTTTACGATGATTACGAGATGCAATGGATTGGCGAATTCAATCCTAAAATGGTGAACGTAGCAGAAGTCATTGCCGGCAACCGCAGCCGTATTCTGACCACCTACCGCTACCTGTTTGACAGCGCAAAAGAATTCAAACCGCACCCTATTCTGCATTAACCGCAGCCAACCGGTTGTGCAAAAACCAGCGGCCGTGCTGGCGAAACTTTCTTTATTATTGCAGCAGTGAAGAGTGATCCTCCGAGCTTAGTTTTTATGGAAAAATTCATCGTATCAGCAAGGAAATACAGGCCACAGACCTTTGACACTGTGGTCGGACAATCTCATATCACCACTACACTGAAGAATGCGATCCGTCACGAGCAGCTGGCACACGCTTTCCTGTTCTGTGGTCCCAGGGGTGTGGGTAAAACAACCTGTGCGCGGATCCTGGCAAAAACGATCAATTGCGAGAACCAGACCAGTGAAGGCGAAGCTTGTAATACCTGCCAGTCATGCCAGTCATTCAATGATGGCGCTTCGATGAATTATTTCGAACTGGATGGCGCTTCGAACAATTCAGTGGATAATATCAGGGACCTGGTGGACCAGGTGCGTTTTGTACCCCAAACCGGCAAATACAAAGTGTACGTGATCGACGAGGTACATATGTTAAGCTCTTCCGCGTTCAATGCATTCCTTAAAACACTCGAAGAACCCCCGCCCTACGCCATATTCATTTTAGCGACCACCGAAAAACACAAGATACTCCCCACCATACTCAGCCGTTGCCAGATCTTCGACTTTAAACGCATCAGCACGGCCGATACGGTGAAACACCTGGAAGAGATCTGTGCAAAAGAAGCAATCAAGGCGGATAAAGCCGCACTGCAGGTGATCGCCCAGAAAAGCGAGGGCTGTATGCGGGATGCCCTCAGTATACTTGATAAGATCGTGAGTTTTACCAATGGAGAACTTGATTATAATAATACCCTTGAGCACCTGAATATCCTGGACGCAGACTGCTATTTCAAATTACTGGATTGCATGCAGGAACAGGACCTGTCCGGCGCTATGTTATTATATGATGATATCAATAAGAAAGGATTTGAAGGCGACCTGGTGCTGAATGGTTTTTCCGAATTCATCCGCAACCTGCTTGTCTGCAAAGATGAAAAGGCCGCCGGGCTGTTGGAAGTCGTGGAGAATTTCAGGGAAAAATATATAACCACCGCGAAGAAAACCGATGCGGTCTTGCTCATCAGTTCCCTGAATATCCTTAGCGAAGCAGAAATAAATTATAAAGCAGCCCGGAATAAAAGATTACATGTCGAACTCGCCCTTATCAAACTCTGTTATCTCCGCCAGGCCATCCACTTAACCGCGGATGGAAACAGCCTGGGTAAAAAAAAAATAGTTGATGCTGCCAAACCACTCGCTTTCCGGCAGATCCTTCCTTTCCAGGTAAAAGAACCGGCGAAAAAAAATTCAACGGACAAGGAAGCAAAACTGATCATTGAAGCTCCATCCCGCAAAGAGATCAGCAAAGATCCCGGAAGAGAAAATTCTCCAACCGGGTCTGAGCTTCAGCATCGGGAGCAGCAACCCGTCTCCGCCAATTTATCTGCCGAAGCGAAAGCAAACGCGGAAGCTACAGTTGACAAACCCGATTTTGCTTCCGCTTCGTCGGGCAAGCCAGCAACCGGTAAGATCTCTCCGCTTGACAAGATCCGTAAACAATACCAGTCAAACGGAACGAACGGGAATAACGCGGTCAACCAGTCACTGATCCAGGAAGAACTCGAAAAAGCCTGGTCAGCATATACCCTTCAATTAAAAGAAGCAAAGAATCCTGCCGCGCAACCCTTTGAGCTTGCTTTTTTACGGATAAAAGATGGGAATTGTTTCGAAGCGGTTGTTTCCAACACGATCGAAAAGCAGTTCCTCGAACAGGAGCGCAACAAACTTTTTACCTACCTGCAGGAGAAGTTAAAAAACCGGCTGCTGCAATTCAATGTGATCATAGAAGAAAAATCTGGTGACCGGCCGGCAATCGAGATCACCTTAACTTCCAAGGAGCAATATCAAAAAATGACCGGGCAATATCCCCTGGTGAGAGAGTTAAAAGAACGCCTCAACCTGACGCTGGACTACTGATGCGATTCCTGCTTTGGGCTGGCTTTCCGGCAGGCTTTATCGTAGCCGGTATTCACCTTTTTACCTTAATTTCGGCGAAAATTAACTGGCAATGGCCGAAGTGATATTGATGCCCCGACTCAGCGACACGATGACCGAAGGTGTGATCGCAGCCTGGCATAAAAAAGTTGGCGATACCGTAAAAAAAGGGGACTTGCTGGCGGAGATAGAAACTGATAAGGCGACCATGGAACTGGAAAGTTATAAAGACGGAACCTTACTCCATATTGGCGGTGATAATGGCGTGAAGATCCAGGTAGATGATCTGCTCGCTATTGTGGGTAAGCCCGGTGAGGACATTTCTTCACTATTGAAAGGAAAAAGCAACGCAGCCGCACCCGCGAAGGAAGAAGCAAAAAAAGAAACTGAGCAACCAGCAACCAGTCCCGAAGGGATTCCTTCGGAACAACCAGCAACCAGTCCTGAGCGGGAGTCGAAAGACCAGCAACCTGCCATTGATATTTCCAAGATGGAGGAAGTCGTATTGATGCCAAGGCTTAGCGACACCATGGAAGAAGGCGTAATCGCGGAATGGCACAAAAATGTCGGCGATACGGTAAAGAAAGGTGATGTACTGGCGGATATTGAAACCGATAAAGCCACCATGGAACTGGAAAGCTATAAGAATGGTACACTCCTGCATATCGGCGCACAAAAAGGTGAAAAGATCCCGGTCAATGGTTTATTATGCATCATCGGTGAAAAGGGGAAGGTAAATGTGGATGCGATCGTAGCAGCAGCGAAAGGAGGAATCACTCAAGGCACAAGCGATAAGGCTCAAGAGACAGGGAACAGGTCACAAGGCACAAGCGACAAGGCACAAGGCAGCGTGTCAACAACAAGCAACCAGGAACAGGCAACAAGTAACGGGAGAGTAAAAGCTTCTCCCCTTGCCAAAAAATTAGCCGAGGATAAAGGAATTGATATCAAAATGATCAGCGGAACCGGTGATGGTGGCAGGATCACGAAAGCGGATATTGATAATTATAAACAAGGCGCCCCAGCCAGCCAGCCAGCAGCGGCAAAAACTGCGTCTCCTGCTCCTGTTTACACCGGCAGCACTGAAGAAAAATACACGGATATTCCGAATTCACAGATCCGAAACGTGATCGCGAAACGCCTGGCAGAAAGTAAATTCAGCGCTCCCCATTTCTATCTCACGATGGAAATAAATATGGACAATGCGATCAATGCAAGAGCCCAGCTAAATGAAGTGAGTCCCGCCAAGATCAGTTTCAATGACCTGGTAGTAAAAGCAACTGCGCTTGCCCTGCGCCAGCATCCTGCGGTCAATGCATCCTGGCTGGGAGATAAGATCCGCCGGTACAGTCATATTCATATCGGTATCGCGGTCGCGATCGAAGACGGGCTGATCGTACCGGTTATCCGCTTCGCCGATAACAAGACCTTACCCCAGATCGCCGCAGAAAGTAAAGAATTGGCGGGCAGGGCCAAGACAAAAAAATTACAACCTAATGAATTCTCGGGCAACACGTTTACCATCTCCAACCTGGGCATGATGGATATCGATGAATTCACCGCGATCATCAATCCTCCCGATAGTTGTATCATGGCGGTAGGCAGGATTAAAGAAACGGTGATAAAGAAAGGGGAAGGATTTGCCGCAAGCAACGTGATGAAAATAACGCTTAGTTGCGACCACCGCAGCGTAGATGGCGCTACAGGAGCAGCTTTTCTCCAAACCTTCAAAAAATTCCTGGAGAACCCGGTCACCATGTTGTTATAAGGGCGGGGCAACCAGGGACTATGGAGTGTGGATGACAAAGCACCAAAGACCTCATGAAATAATTTTTCCTTGAAATGCTTACAAAGCACATGGACTTTTATCCTGCTGCTCATCTGCGGGAAACCATCCTCAAATTCAAAAAGAATACCCCGAATCATGCTTTATGGGCGTCTTTTATCTTATTTAGTTTTCCCTATTAAAAGTGTTCTTGCAATAGTGAACAGTAATTCTGCTTAATACCGTGACAGTAAATCTACTCCTGCCGTTAAATTTCTTAGACCTCAGAGCGTCTTTGGCAGATTTATTGCCGTTATTTATTACTATAAAAGAATAAGTGGATAGACTTAAACAGTAAAAATACCCGGGAAAGGATACTACCCACTGCCATTTACTGTTTATTATGCGCTCCAAAATTGATGCAGGATGGATGAAGATCAAATAACAAAGATGTCGGTACCGGGTATGCTGCTGGTGACAGGATTTTCCTGCCTGCTTTTTAGTTTCATTATGAAAATACTGGACGGGGGTCATTCACGTTTTTTCCTGCTGGCTGGCGGGGCTACCGTTACGATCTCGATCCTTACCTGGTTGGCGAAAAATATTCAGCATTACGTTGCTGTGAAAAAGAAAAGAAAGAACAGGTCTTACAGCCGTTCCTAATTATTATTACGATCCTTCAGCAAAACCAGTTTCCCGTCCATCGTTGCAACAACGATATGCCGCTTATCTATTACTCGTAGTGTATTGATCATGGAATTATCGACCTTATGCACCCATACTACATTTTTCTCCACCGGGTCGATACAGTAAACAAGCCCATTTCTTGTACCAAAAAAGACCTTCCCATCCTTTTCTATTAACATGGAGGGAACGTGTTCATAACCAAATCCACAATGAATTTTCCAGGCGGCCGATTGTTTTTCACGGCTTGCCGCATAAGCAACGATGGTATCCTGCATGGTCTTGCCATAGATCCATTCGCCATGTGCGGATATACCGATCGATTCCCGGACGGTCGCGTCATTATTCCTCCAAAGTGTTTTGCCATCGTCAATATTGATTGCTGAAATATAGCGGTCGGGAGCTACTACGAATACGGCTCCTGCCTGGGTTACCGGGATACAGGCAGCCGGTGAATAATTCCGGATAGCAGAGCCATTGTTCCATTTCCATACTAGTGCGCCACTATTCTTATTCAATGCATAGAGGTTCCTGTCCCAGGCCCCGAAGATCACTTTATCGGCATATAAAACAGGGGTGCTGACCACCGGGCCATCGAGTCCTTCAAATTCCCAGATGATCTTCCCGGAATGCAGATCGAGTTTCCTGAAACGATGATCACTGCTGCCGATAAACACAAATTTTTCGCTGATCAACGGTGCGCCGAGTACGGCAGCTTTTGCGGCTGTTTTCCATTTCAGTTTTCCACTTTTTGTATCAAGGGCATAGATATTCCCATCTCCAGATCCGAAAACTACTGTTGAACCCGAGACTGCTGGCGAGGAAAAAATGGAACCGCCTGTCTGGTACGACCATTTTTCTTTACCAGTTTTATACGAGATGCAAATAAATTTACCGTTCTGGTTGCCCACCATCACTTCATCATCAGCCACGACCGGTGTGGAGATAATATTGGCATCGGAACTGAATGACCAGGCCTGTTTGATCCCACTGTATTGATTATTGACACTGTAATCAGGACGGGAAACATTTTTGTTCTGTGTGTATTCGCGTACCTCGATCTTTACACCCGTCCAGGGCGGAGATGTCTCCCTACCTGGTTTTCTTTCTGAAAAGATCAATGAGTCAGTGGTTACATCAACCAGATTATATCCGCCGACCGCTGCTTTGGCTCTCAGGTTGGAACGACCCATCACCCCGGGTGTACCTTCGAAATTCATCGCTTTGTTGGCATGACCATGACCGCAAAGCACGGCCCAGGTATTGTATTTGCAAAGACGATCCGTTACCTCGTACCAGTTATCGAGCCCGTTATCAATGGGATAATGATTGAGGAAGATCACTGGTTGCCGCGGACCCAGTTTAACCAGTTCTTCATCCAGCCAGTTCACGGCATCGCGGGGAATATGTCCGTCACTCATACGCAGGTAAGGTCCGGATGGGCAGCCAAGAAAGCGGATCCCGCTGTATTCAAAACTGAATTTATCATAGCCGAATATGGTAGTGAACATCACGCCGCCACTTTCGCTCCAGCCCGTATCATGGTTACCGGGAATGATATACCATTTCACGGTCAGGCTGTCCAGTATCTGTTTGGCCAGTTTCAATTCCTCGTTTGTTCCCAGTTCGGTGATATCTCCCGTCAGCACGACGAAAGCGATACCCGTCATTTCATTGATATCCCTGACGGTCCTGCGCAGGTCTTCTTCGGCAGCGCCATTCGGGGAGCCGATATGGGTGTCAGAGATAAACGCAAAGCGGAAAGGTTTGAATTGGGCGCGGGAAAGAAGAACCGGCAGCAAAAAAACCAGTATCAGCAGGCATCTTTTCATTGCTCCAAGTTACGAATTAGCCTTGTAGGGTGGAAACAGGGCGCCGAAATATACTTTCAATATTTTTTGAAAATTCGAAATTGACATCGTAGCTTTGTTCCATGAAACTCATCGAAGCAAAACAGCAATTCATCAGCAGCTGGGGGGCCTTTGGCACCCATTGGGGGATTAACCGCACCATGGCGCAGATACATGCCCTGTTATTGATCAGTCCCGACCCGCTGACACAGGATGATATGATGGAACAACTCAATATCAGCCGGGGGAATACGAATATGAATATCCGCGAGCTGATCAATTGGGGGCTCGTGGAAAGAGTCCTGTTATCGGGTGAAAGAAAGGAATATTTTACCGCGGAAAAAGATATCTGGAAAGTGGTCAGGCAGATCGTCAAAGAAAGAAAGAAAAGAGAATTGGAGCCCATGCTGCAGTTACTGGATAAACTGGAGAACGTGGAGGGTGATAAAAGAGACAAACATGTAAAGACATTTGTAGATACAGTAAGCAGTATCAAAAAACTGGGGCAACAGGCGGATAAAACCCTGGACACGATGATCAAAGCCGAGGAAAGCTGGTTCCTGGGAATGATGATGAAGTTCTTTAAATAAGAAGAAAGAAAGTACAAAGCTAAGCCGTTATTGCGGCTTTTATTTGAACTTATGTTTTCATTATTTTCTGAAAGTTTAAAATATAAAATCATGAGAGCCTTCAAACTTGCCGATACCTGGATCAGCGGTTTGCTTATTCTTCTCTTTGGTTGTCTTACGCTACTCCATTCTTCCTGGCATTATTTAATAAAAGGCTATTTTATCGTAGGGGCCTGGCAGGTGATCAGTATGCTGATCCATGCTTTTAATGGCTGGTTCACACAAAAAGGAAGCACCCGTAGGAATTATCACTGGCTGGTTAGTATCGTGATCGCAATGGCCTTGCTCGCTTTTGCCGTTCACCCATTTGCCATTATTTATCTAGTGATGCTTTTTGCCGCTCCTTTTATGGCCCTTGGTTATACGATCATCTGCCATAACGAATTAAAAAAATCCGGTGAAAGACCGTTGGATCTTTTTATATGATCACATCGTACGCAAAAGATTGTCATAGCTTTGCAGGATGTCTGAAAAGAAAACCCTTGTACTCGGCGCTTCTGATAACCCCTCCCGCTACAGTTACCTGGCGATACAACGGCTGCGCAGCCATGGTCATCCCGTAGTTGCCATTGGGCGTAAACACAGTTTTGTAGGCGACGTGGAGATCGGCAAAGAAAAGAAACTGCTGACTGGTATTGACACCATAACACTCTACCTGAACCCCAGCCACCAGAAAGAATACTACGATTATATACTTTCCCTGCAACCCAAACGCATCATCTTTAACCCCGGTGCTGAAAATGATGAATTGGCCGTCCTCGCCACTAAAAATGGTATCGAGCCTAAAGAAGCCTGTACCCTGGTGATGTTAAGTACAAACCAGTATTGATTATTGGTGGTATTGTTAAGTACAAACCAGTACTGTTTAGTAGATAACCAAACCCCTTTTCGGGCTTTTACGATTTGCCCCGGGTACTACTCCTCGATCTTTTTCAATAGGAGTATTCATCATTTGGAAGGATAAAAAACTTTCACAAATCTTGTAGAACCGTCCCCACTGAAAACTGCAACCACAAATCCAGGTTGCTGAACAATATCCTATTGACTTTAAAACAAGTTAAAATGAAAAACCTTCGTACCTCCGTGTTATGCTCATGCATCATCCTTTGTGGCTTTTATGCCGGCGCCCAGAATACGGGCAATGTCCCGGTCAACGAGCCGAATTACAACAAACCCAAACTTTTCCAAGGCCAGCCAGACCTGATCCAGCTGAGTACTGAAAACCTCAATAACCTGTTCACCAAACAGGTGGGGCAACCAGTCAGGGTACAACAGGCGGGTATTTCCTTCCAGTTTGACGGTGAGATCATCTCAACGGTCAGCAAATACAATAACAGCCTGCAGAGTGTTGTGGTCCGTTCTACCAATTTCAACGGTGCCCGGTTAACTATATCAAAACTGACCGATGAGAATGGCAATACGCTTTATAGAGGGCGTATCATCAGCCTTCAACATGGAGACCTGTATGAATTGCAGAACAACAATGGCAGTTATGAACTCGTAAAAAGAAATTTTTATGACCTTGTCAATGAGTAAAATCAATTTAAGTTTTTAATATCGCCCGTTTTTACATCCGTATCCTGTATCCATTTACCTATTGAAAAACAATTAAATCCGTCTTGTTATGAAAAACCTATTCCGTTCAGGTCTGATAATGTGGTGTCTTATCAGCACCCTGACCATCAACGCACAGGTGCCTGTCATTAGCAGTAATCCATCTGCCTCAGCAGTTGTATTTCTTGATTTTGACGGACAATGTGTTACCGGCACCAGCTGGAATTTTAACGGCCCAATTTATTGCGGACCATCCGGTTTGAACACTGCACAAATCACAGAAACGTTTAACCGGGTCGCAGAAGATTACCGTCCTTTCAACATAAATGTTACTACAGATTCAACAAAATATTTAAACGCTCCCATAGCAAAAAGAATGAGAGTGATCGTCACGATTAGTTCTGAATGGTATGGAAATTCAGGTGGTGTAGCTTTTATCGGCTCATTTATCTGGGGTGATGATACTCCCTGCTTTGTTTTCTCTGCTTTGCTGGGTTACAATGTAAAAAACATTTCTGAAGCTGCTTCACACGAAGCAGGACACACATTAGGTCTCTACCATCAGTCAACCTACGATGCGAACTGTGTAAAAATCTCTGAATACAACTATGGACTGGGTTCCGGGGAGATTGGATGGGCACCTATCATGGGGGCCGGGTATTATCAGAACCTGACGCTTTGGAATAATGGTCCCAACCCCTATGGTTGCAACAGTTTGCAAAGTGACCTGACCATCATAACAACCAATAATGGTTTTTCATACCGTACTGATGATTATTCTTCTGCCTTTAACCAGGCCACCAATGCTCCTTTTGTAAACAACCAGTTTACCGTCAGTGGTATCGTTGAACGTAATACGGACCAGGACATGATCAAATTCACACAACCTGCTACCGGCCGTTTCATACTTACTGCCGTTCCTTACAATGTTGGTACCGGCAATTCGGGCTCCGACCTGGATTTGCAGATCACTTTATTCAATAGTTCCCAATCACAATTGAATGTATTTAACCCAGGGTCTTTATTGAACTCGGTCATTGATACTACCCTCAACCCCGGAACCTATTACCTCCGGATTGAAGGCAAAGGCAATGTTTATGCGCCAAACTATGCCAGCCTGGGTTCTTATTCCTTACAGGGCAACTGGAGTGCAAGCACCCTTCCTTTGCATCGTTTGGAATTGCACGGGCAGTTGAATGGCGACAGGCACCAGCTCAGCTGGATCATCGATGCGGACGAACAGGTAACAGAGCAAATCCTCGAGATCTCTACCGATGGCAGGAATTTCAGTCCCGTAATACAAACTGGTGTGAATGATCGTGGATATGATTACCGTCCCAATATATCCGGCGTGGCACTGTACCGTCTGAGCGTAACTTTCGATAACGGCCGCCAGTACTATTCCAACGTGGTAACCTTGCGCAAGACATCGGCGAATGCCGGACCTAAACTGGTGAGTAACCTGGTAGCATCGAATTCCTTTGAAGTGTCAAGCCCCGGCGTATATAACTATGCCGTGTATGACCTTAGTGGTAAAACGCTGGCCCAGGGCAAGCTCGTCAATGGCTCTAATATCATTACTCCTTCCAATATGACCAGCGGAATGTATGTCGTTCGGTTTACTAACGGCACCGGGCAGTGGATGGAGAAACTGGTGAAGCAATAAAAAGTTTTACAGTTCTGTTAGAAGAACAATAATCCGTACACTTGGCTAAACAGAGGTTTTCCTGTATCTTGGGAAAACCTCTTTTTTATGCGCTGGAGAAAATTTAATGGCGACCTGATTGAAATGCCCATCATTGAAGCTGTTGAAGCGGCCATCAAACGCGAGACCCTGAAAGGTTTCCGGCTGAAGGTATGCATCGGCACCGACTCTCAGGTAAAAGGACAGGAAACAGAATTTGCCACCGTGATCGTATTCCTCCGGGAAGGTCATGGGGGCTTTATGTTCATCCACAACGAAAAAACACGCCAGCAGTTCACCATCAAGGAAAGAATGCTGATGGAAGTGGCCAAAAGCATCGAGATCGCTTATGAACTCTGTAACCTGTTCACCGTATACAATGTGGATATGGAAGTGCATGCGGACATCAACACCAACCCTCATTTCAAAAGCAACGATGCACTCAAGGAAGCAATGGGCTATATCCTCGGAATGGGATTTGCCTTTAAAGCCAAACCGGAAGCTTTTGCCAGCAGCAGTTGCGCGAACAAGGTGGTGAATTGATATTCGTTGCAGCGTAGGGAATCAAGCAAGCTCTGCTGCCAGGGAATTAACAGTAAAAAGAAGAAATTTATTCTGCTGTTGTTATGGGAAACAGGTCAGCATGACCCGTTCTGTCGGCATTATTACTTTCCTTTTGAACAAGGAGAGTATGGGAAACACCGGAATTATAAGCACCACTATACATTCTCTCCATTTTCTTGCTGTCTTCCTGGGCAAGAGAAAAAGTAATTAGCACCATCACAAATAAAACAACCACCAAATTTCTTTCGGATAAGATTCTCTTCATATATAAGGCTGTAATGAAGTGCAAATTAGCCAATTATTACTAAAAGCATATACCACGAATGGGTTATTTTCTAAATTTTTGAAAACCCCCTGTTTAGGGTGGAAATATAGTTTAGGATCGCTTCCCTCCCCTCGTTTTTTACTGCGGAACTTACGAAACTGGGTGGTGGCTCTTCCCATGTTTCTCCCAGCCTGGCAAGGAAAGCCTGCGTATTCCGGATCGTTGCCCCTGGCTTATTTTTATCACTTTTGGTGAATACCAATACAAAGGGAACTTTCCACTCCCCCAACTGGTTGATAAATTCAAGATCTATCGCCTGGGCTTCATGCCGGCTGTCAATCAATACGAACAAACAAACAAGATTCTCTCTTTTCCTTATATATGATTCGATCATATTGCCCCAGTTATTCCTTGCTTTTTGCGAAACGGTTGCCGCATAACCATAACCCGGCAGATCCACCAGGAACCATTTCTTTTTATCTGAAGAAACAACTTCAAAATGATTGATCAATTGTGTCTTCCCGGGGGTTCCCGATATTTTGGCTAATGATTTCTTATTGGTCAGCATATTGATCAGCGATGATTTGCCCACATTGCTGCGGCCGATAAAACCATACTCAGGATGTTTCGGGGGCGGGCATTGTTTGTAAGTTGGACTGCTGATAATATATTCTGCTGATACGACTTCCATCTCGCAAAGGTACAGGGGAGTGGATTAAGGTTTAAGGTTTGAAGTTTAAGGTTTAAGGTTATGGGTATATAAACTGTCAAAAAATGATTAAACAAGCATCAGGACCCGAGGGGATTCTCCAAAGGAGTCCTTCGGACCTTCGGAACAACCAGCATCCAGTCACGGCTTCCGCCGCGATGACTAGCATCAATAATCAGCTTACCTTTGCACTCCGATGCAAGGACCCTTACCACACGATCATATTACCCCATTCAAGAATAGTGGTACCAGTAAGAAAGAGCAGGTGGCGGATATGTTTAATAAGATTGCGGGCAAATATGACCGCATGAACCGTTTTCTTTCGGCCCGCACCGATATCGGCTGGCGGAAAAAAGCGATCCGCTCATTAAAGAAAGAACAACCCGCGCAGATCCTCGATGTAGCGACGGGCACCGCCGATATGGCCATACTGGCCTGTCGTATGTTAAAAAACACAAAGGTAACCGGAATCGATATTTCGGAAGGCATGTTGGAATTGGGAAAGAAAAAGGTTGAAAAAGAAGGACTTGCCGGCAGAATCCACTTACAGGCTGGCGATTCAGAAACAATAAAATTTGCGGGAAATACGTTTGATGCCGTGATGGTGGCATTTGGAGTCCGGAACTTTGAGAACCTGGAGAACGGCCTGGCGGAAATGTGGCGGGTATTAAAGCCTGGTGGCCGTTTGGTTGTGCTCGAATTTTCAAAACCCCGGCATAAAGCAGTTAAACGTTTTTATAGCCTGTATATGGGCATTCTGGCTCCCCGGGTAGCCCGTTGGTTCAAACAAAACAAAGAGGCCTATCAATACCTTAATGAATCAGCCAGCGCTTTCCCCGACCGCCATCTGTTCACTGATATTTTAAAAAAAACAGGCTACTCCGATACAGGGTTCAGGCCGCTAAGCTTAGGAATATGTTGCATTTACTCCGGAAGAAAACCAATATGATGGGCAAGTGGGCTTTGACCATTTTGTTGCTGATGGCTTGTCACCTCTGTATGGGCCAGTATGTAAGGACCGACCTGAACAAATCTGATCATGATTCCAAACCTTATTATTTTGGTATCACACTCGGGGCGAGTTCCGCCCGCTTTCAGACAGAACCCAGTCCCCGCTTTTTACTCGATGACAGTGTATATGTAGCTGAGCCGGTGAACTCCGGTGGCTTTAGCCTTGGTTTACATGTGACTACCCGGCTTTCCAACCGTTTCCTGCTCCGTTTCAACCCGCAGCTGATGTTCGTGGAGCGCGGTATCTATTACAAACTCAAATACCCGGATATTGATGGCCTGACAGAAGTAAGCAAAAAAGTGGAATCCGTGACCATGTCCTTTCCTATCCAGATAAAATTCCAGAGCGACCGTATCGGAAATTTCCGCGTATACACATTGGCTGGCTGGAAAACAGATATTGATATGGCTTCCAATGCCCGCAAGAAAAGACTGGATGATGTTGTGAAGATCGAGAAATACGATTTCGGTCCCGAATTCGGTATCGGGTTCAGTTTCTTTTTTGAAAGTTTTATTTTCTCCCCCGAGCTCAAGATCAGCAACGGGCTGCGTAATATTCATGCCCGCGACCCTAACCTTATCTACTCAAGTGTATTTGACAAGATGCAGTCGAGAATGATCGTGTTCAGTATACACCTGGAGGGCTAAATTATTATTTCCTTGCCCCTTTACTATCCTGTTTTTTTTAGATCATTTACCGTGTTTTCCCTGGACTGGGGCTGGCTATATTTTTCAGCAATTTTTTTAACCGCATATATTTAAGCGTTGAATGCTACATGATGGCGCTCTGATTTTTGAAGATTGCTTTGAAATATAAATTCTCTCTTTTAATTACTTTAGCCTTCCAGTTTAGTTGCTTTGCTTATAACCTGCTAAATTATTCAGGGTAAGTAAGCAGCAGCCTGTAGTAGGTTTGATACAAGCCCTGAATCATGCTGCCCTCGCTACTATAAAAACGTATCTTAGTATCGACCTGCGGCAGTTCCTGCCCGTTTCTTGCCGGGATACCCGACGGTATTAATACGCAAACAAAATGAATTATTTTAGTGCAAAAAATACAGCAGAACGATACGCAAAAGGAAGACCATTTTTTCATAGAAATACAATAAAGCACATTCGTGAGTTTATTAAGATTGACAGCAAACTTGAAAATGCGTTAGATGTTGCTTGCGGAACAGGGCTTTCAACAAATGCACTTTTAGACATAGCTGAAAATGTTTTTGGAACGGACACTTCTGATGAAATGCTGCAACTTGCTTTAAATCCACAAGTGATAAAATATTCAAAGGCTGCTGCCGAAAACTTGCCATTTGGGAATAATTATTTTGACATCATAACTGTTTCATCAGGCGTTCATTGGTTTAATATTGACCAATTTTTGCGGGAAGCAACCCGGGTTTTGAGAAGCAGATCCTGGCTTGTACTTTATGAAAATCATTTTATTTCAGAGATGCCCGGTTTTGAAGTATTTGACAATTGGTTCCCGGGTGTTTATTTGAAGAAATATCCTTCCCCAAAACGAAACAACAACTACGAATGGACAGACGAAAACCTTAAAGACAAAGGTTTTAGATTTATTAAAGAAGAAACATTTAAGAACCCTGTTGATCTTACCAAAGAACAATTGATCTTATATTTTACCACCCAAAGCAACATAACAGCGGCTGTTGAAAATAAAATATCGGGTTATGAAGAAATTGAAACCTGGTTAGACAAAGAATTGACAGTATTTTTTGGGAGCGGGCAGAAACGAACCATTAATTATGGTAATTGGGTAAAATATTTACAGAAAATAAATTGACCGTGTAAACCCGCCGACGCTAATTCACAGACAACCTCATGCTTAAAATAACAACAACGATAGTTTCCCTGTTTATACTAACGACTCTCTCCGGGCAGGTGACAGGTAATGGTTTAAAAATTTCTCATTTAACCGGCGACTTTTATGTTTTTACAACATATAATCTTTACAAAGAGAACCTTGTACCAGCAAACGGAATGTATCTTGTAACAAACAATGCTGTCGTGATGTTTGACTCACCCTGGGATACCACACAATTTCAACCGTTGCTGGATAGTATCCGCGTAAAACACAATAAAAACGTGGTTTTGTGCTTTGCCACCCATTTTCACGAAGACCGGACAGGAGGGCTTGAATATTACCGGCAACAAGGCATCAAAACATATACTACCAGGGAGACTGATGAACTTAGCCAGAAAAGAGGTATGAAAAGAGCTGAATTTTTGATTGAAAAGGACACCGTTTTTACGGCCGGGCAATATTCTTTTCAAACTTATTACCCTGGACCGGGTCATGCGCCTGATAACATTGTAATTTGGTTTGAGAAAGAGAAAATACTTTACGGGGGTTGCTTAATAAAAAGTGTTGCCGATAATAGTCTTGGCAATTTATCAGATGCCAGTGTAAAAGATTATGCAACAACAATAAAAAATGTCCGGGAAAAATGCAAAAACATAAAATATATCATTCCCGGGCATAACGACTGGACAAACGTAAAATCATTGGATCACACTTTAGAACTGGCTCAGCAACTTAAATAGAAAGATTACCGGCTAATCTCCTAAAAATGAGATGGAAAATATATCGGTGCGATCACAACATTAAGCGGAGATACCCGTGACTATGAATGGGTGGTACCGATGATACAGGAATTTCTTAACAGGAAATAATATTAAACCTCTAACCATGAAGATCAGCTACCGGTACGATATCATTCCCAGCCCGGAACAGGTAATTGAGTTGTACGACGAAGCAGGCTTGCCCCGGCCCACCAGCGACAAGGAAAGGATCGCGAAAATGTACGAGAGCTCTAATCTTGTTGTTACTGCCTGGGATAAGGATAAATTAGTCGGCGTGTCCCGCTCCATCACCGATTGGGTATGGAGCTGCTATCTTGCTGACCTGGCCGTGAGCCCGGGTTATAAGCAATCAGGGATCGGGAAAAAACTGATCGGTCTTACTAAAGAAAAGGTTGGCGAACAGGTGATGATCCTGTTATTATCTGTGCCAACAGCAATGGAATATTATCCAAAAGTTGGTTTTATAAAAGAAGACAGGGCATTTACTATCCTACGCACAAAATAAACTTCCAAACAACTATTTTATGGCAAATGCAAAAGCAAAGACCACGGAAAACAGTAAAAGTGTTACCGCGTTTATTAAAAAAATAAGCGAGCCGCAAAGACAAAAAGATGCTTTTGCGATCATCGCGATCATGAAAAAAGTATCGGGGTTCGAACCAAAAATGTGGGGACCTGCTATTGTGGGATTTGGCAGTTACCATTATAAATATGAAAGCGGCCGTGAAGGAGACGCGCCACTGATCGGTTTTTCTCCAAGAAAGGCAGCATTTTCCCTTTATCTCAGTTCCAGGTTCGCTAAAAGAGAAGAGCTACTAAATCAATTCGGGAAACACAAAACAAGTAAAGCCTGTATCTATTTTAAAAAAATAGCCGACATCGATATTGCCGTTTTAAAGAAGATGATCGCCGGTTCGCTGAAGTACAGCAAGACAAATCATGAACCCTGTTGATCCTACGCGACATCTTTGAAAATCACCAGCAACCATGAACGAATGGCTTTTCTCTTACGGGACTTTGCAAAAAGAAGAGGTGCAGATAAAACTATTTGGCCGGCTCCTTCATGGGGAAAAAGACAGCCTGCCCGGTTACCGGCTGGCTGCAGTTGAAGTGAAGGACGAAAAATTCCTGGCTGGTAAGGAAGAAAAGGTACAGCGGACAGCGCTTCCTTCAGAAAATAAAGCGGCACGTATTGAGGGTATGATTTTTGAGCTGTCACCCAGGGAAATTTTACAAGCCGACAGTTATGAACCGGAAGAATATAAACGGACTGAAGTAACACTTTCTTCCGGCAAAAAAGCCTGGATCTACCTGGCGAACAGTTAATAAATCATTGCGTTATGATAAAACCATACCTACTCCTCTGCTTTTGCAGTTTATTCTTCCTGTTTTCGTGCAAGGAAAAAACAAAAACTTCAGCTGAGAAAACAAAAGAACTTTTACCCGGACTCAAGCGGGGCGACGTGATTGCCTGTGGTCCGCCGGAGAAAGAATTCGGCAGTGTGAATTTCGCCAGCTCTTGCTCTCCTGCTACGCAAAAGGATTTTAACCTTGCCGTCGCTCTTCTCCATTCTTTTGAATACGATTAATCGGAGAAATTATTTGCAAAGGTAATTGACAGCGATCCCGGCTGTACCATGGCCTACTGGGGCGTGGCCATGAGCAATTACCACCAGGTCTGGCCCTCGCCGCCCCTTCCGGAAGAAATGGAGAAAGGTGCCAAAGCAGTTACGCTCGCCCAATCCATGACCCAACAATCAAAAAAAGAAACGGATTATATCAACGCCATTGCTGTCTTCTATAAAGACTGGTCTACAACAGATCACAGGAGCCGTGTCTTAAAATATTACGGGGCAATGGAACAGCTCTATAAGATCTATCCGGGCGATAAGGAAGTGGCCATTTTCTATGCACTGGCCCTTGTGGGCAGCGCCGATCTTGCTGACAAAACATACAGCAACCAGAAAAGAGCAGCGACGATCCTGCAAAACCTGTATCCGGGGCAACCCGAACACCCGGGTATTGTACATTATATTATTCACAGTTACGATTCGCCCGAACTGGCAGCCCTGGCTTTACCTGCCGCGAGAAAATATGCTTCCATCGCGCCCTCCTCGGCACATGCCCAACACATGCCTTCCCATATTTTTATCCGCCTGGGCCTGTGGGACGAATCGATCAAATCCAACCTTATCGCTGCTTCCTCAGCGAAATGTTATGCCGAAGGAATCGGTATCAAAGGACATTGGGATGAAGAACTGCATACGATTGATTACCTGGTCTATTCATACCTGCAAAAAGGAAGAAATGATCTCGCCAAACAAACAGTGGATTACCTGCGTGGCTTTAAAGAAGTATATCCCGTGAATTTTAAAGTACTCTACGCTTTCGCAGCCTCGCCTTCCCGCTATTACCTGGAAAATAAACTCTGGAAAGAAGCAGCTGATTTGGAATTCCAGCCCGGTTTTCCCTGGGAAAAATATCCCTGGCAGGAAGCCATCGTTCATTTCACCCGCCTGTTGGGTGCCGCGCACACAGGAAAACTGGAAGCAACGAGAACTGCGCTGAAAGAACTGGAGAAAAAGCATACAGCCATCATCGCTCAAAAAGATAATTATAAAGCCAACCAGGTGATGATCCAAATAGAAACCGGCAAAGCCTGGATCACTTTCGCCGAAGGGAAAAAACAGGAAGCGATACTGCAAATGATAAAGGCAGCTGAAATGGAAGACAAGACTGAGAAAAGTCCCGTCACTCCAGGTGAAGTCTTGCCGGCGCGGCAACTACTGGCGGATATGATGATGGAAGCAAACGAACCTGCACAGGCATTAACAGCTTATGAAGCTGACCTGCAAAAACATCCCAATCGTTTTAATAGCCTTTATGGCGCCGGTCTCGCTGCCGAACGATCCGGTAACAAAGAAAAAGCAGGACGATATTATCTTCAACTGGCCACGTTTGCCAACCCCGACAGTTCCTCGAGAAAAGAAATGGCTGCGGTAAAAAACTGGCTTAAAAAAAATTAGCAGCCAGGGAAACCCATGTTGACCTTATCAGGATGCTGGCCCTGGTATAGTCCAAAACGACTTGGTCATAAAAAGAAAAGGGATGCGAAAAAACATTCGCCCTTTTAAAACTCGAACTCCCTCCTGCCGATATTGATCCGGAAGCCACCGGAAATGATGGTGGCATCCGTAGTTACAATGGGAGCGGTAGTGATATCAAGTTTTCTTTTTACCAGGGAGAGATCAATAAAGATATTCTCCCTCAGTTCATAAGAAGCCAGCAGCGAGAGATACAAGCCCTTGCTCTGTCTTCCATCACCGGTCTTGTAACCATAATCACGGATCCGGTAAGGAGCATTATTCGGCAGGAAGATATTGGCGCCATAGCTATCACCGGGCAGATCAAGTCCCTGTTTCCAGGCAATGACCTTTACAACACCCGTCCATCTGGGTGCAGGCTGGTAACGGGCGATGGCAATGAATTCCTGGAAATTGGCTCCCAGCGGGTGCGCCAGGGGTTGGTTATAGTGAGAATAATTTGCCGTGGAATCATAATGAGAATAAACAAAAGGACGGACCCTGTTCAACTCCAGCTGCAGGTCAAGATTGCTGATACCAAACGCGTCAATATATTTCCCTCCAAGTTGGATCCCCCATTTATTGGCCCACCAACCACTCCCCTTTCTCAATTCTGCAATATTGATATCATCCAGCAGAAATTGCCCGTAGACCTGGAAATGTTTTTTGAGGTTGAGTTTGAAATCAGCACCGGCTACAGAGTTGTCATAGCTCCCGTTCTGTAATTCGATCGAGCGGTAAAATATCACCGGGTTCAGGTAACCAAATTCGAAACGGTCTTTCCGGCCAAACATCACTCCCTCGAACAATCCGATATTCAGCCGCTTTGTTACGTTTACATCAAGATGATGCATAACGGCGTATTTTTTCGGGAGCAGGCGGTTCTGCAGGATCGATTCCGTAGGATGCAGTTCCATGAAAAGATTCTGGTAATTGAATCTCCAGATACGTGTATTCAGTTTAAGGAATAAGATATTATTGCTGAAATCGCTCATGAACAGGCTACGGTAGCCATTGCCGATAAATTGTTTGTCGTAGCCAAAAGCCACATCTATGTATTTAGTGACATTGAACGTGAAATACCCTCTTGCATCGAAATAGTCGTAACCCGTTCCTTTAAATGCTTTATACAGTCCCGCGCCAGGCACCGCGATATGATCTGTCACCCATTGCTGCACATATAGGGGGTCTCTTTCCTGGTTATCGGTGATATACATATTGAACCCAATCTTATTGGCGATCCTTCCCCGCACCGTTAATCCCCTTGTACTTAGAAAAAGTTTCTGGTCATTGTTATTTTCTTTGGACAGCGCATATTGTATTACCGGGTTGATGGCAAGATCGAAATCCTTTACATGCACTTCGTAAAGCGTGGCCGGTGTTTTATAAAACCTTTTGGCGATTGATTTCTTACTCAGGTATTGGGAATGCTCCGCAACCGGCACATACTCGAGGTTGTTCATGTAAAAACTCCGGAGATTATACAGGTCTGTTTTGGACAACGACTTATTGCCAAACTGCTGCATAAAATGCTGTACGCCGTTATAAGCATATTTTCGGCTCCAGGGCTTAGTTTTGGAGAAATTGAGGATCGAATCCTTTCCGGCCTTTATTTCCAGTCTTTCCAGCAGAATATTCGTTTTATCCCCCTGCGGGTAGAATGTAGTTTGGGCCGAACTGGTAAAGGGAAAAAGAATTAGCAGCAGTCTTACAAGGGTTTTTTTAAATTGCATGGCTCATGGGATTAGATTCGGGCGACAAAATATGCAAAAATATCTGATTAAAAATATACAGGTTGTCAACGAGGGCCATATTAAAACGGCAGATGTGTTGATAACAGGGGGAAGGATCGAAAAGATCTCGGGGCAGATCAATGGGAATGCAAAAGAGATCGATGGCGAAAGGAAATATCTTTTCCCGGGTTGTATCGACGACCAGGTGCATTTCCGGGAACCCGGTCTCACCCATAAAGCTACGATCGCCACTGAATCAAAAGCGGCTGTTGCCGGCGGAGTTACCAGTTTTATGGAAATGCCGAACACCATTCCCAATGCGCTTACCCAGGATTTGCTCGAAGATAAATACAAGATCGCTGCTCAAACCTCACTGGCGAACTATTCCTTTTTTATGGGAACAGGGAATGATAATGCTGACGAAGTATTGAAAACAAACGATAAGCGAATGGATATTTGCGGGATAAAAATATTCATGGGTGCCAGCACAGGCAATATGCTCGTGGACAACCCGAACACCCTCGATAAAATATTCCGCGAGAGCGAGGTCCTTATCGCTACGCATTGTGAAGATGAAAAGATCATCCGGCAAAACCTGGAAAGAATAAAGAAATCCGGCAGGGTATTAACAACGGCTGACCATCCCATTATCCGCGACGAGGAAGCCTGTTACGAATCTTCTCTCTACGCCATCCAGATTGCCAAAAAATACAACACAAGATTGCATATCCTGCATATCAGCACGGAAAAGGAGCTACAGCTGTTCACCAATATGTTCCCGTTAAAACAAAAACGCATTACGGCTGAAGTTTGTGTCCACCATCTTCATTTTACCAGTGATGATTATGAACGACTGGGCAACCAGGTAAAATGTAATCCCGCGATCAAAGCCCCACATAATAAAGAGGCTTTGTGGAAAGCGCTGCTGGATGACCGCCTTGATGTGATCGCCACGGATCATGCCCCGCATACCTGGGAAGAAAAAGGGTTCTCAAATAACGAATCCCTCCACCCTTTGGGGGGAGTCGGAGGGGGGCCTAGGGGAGCGAAAAGCGACTATGAGTTGGCCCATGCCGGCTTACCCCTGGTACAACATCCTTTGCTGCTTATGCTCCATTATTATAAAGAAGGAAGGATCTCCCTGGAAAAGATTGCGGAGAAAATGAGTCATGCTGTGGCAGATTGTTTCCAAGTAAAAGAGAGAGGTTATATCCGGGAAGGTTATCATGCAGACCTCGTAATGGTTGACTTGCAGAATAAGACTACCGTGTCAAAACAGAATATTTTATATAAATGCGGCTGGAGCCCGCTGGAAGGGTTTGAATTCCCTGCTGCCATTACCCATACTTTTGTAAATGGCCATTTAGTATATGGAAATGGTGTATGGGATGAGTCACAGATGGGACAGCGCTTAAAATTTGACAGGTAAAAAAGTGAATGGTTAATAGTGAATAGTCAAGAACATAATCTTATTCACGATTCACGACTCACGATTCTCGATTATGCAAATTGATAAAATCTCCTTCAGCGATATCTCCATCTTCCACCCGGAAGAGGAGTTTTCGATCTTTCATAAACTGAATTTCACCCGCACCGTTGGCGGCCGAGAGTGGCTGCGTAAGTTCTTCAGTGAACCGCATGACAGCCTGGAAAAGATATTGGGAACCCAAAAAGTGATCCGCACTTTCATGGAGCATGTAAAAGACTGGCCCACCGATATCAGTAACGGTACGGTGTTGGTAATGGATAAATTCATGGACTATGCACTTGAACCGATCAGTGAATCACCGGCTTCTTTTAATAATTTGCTTTACAAGTGGCTGCACAGCGAGGATTATGCCATGGTAAAATACTCGGTCACCCATTTTGCCGATTTCTACCGGGGGATCAAAAAGATCGCCGAGCTACTTGAAGAACTCGATCTCCCCGCCAATATCAAATTATATATTGATCGGATCAATGGCCTGCTGAAAGAAGCACCCCTGCAAAAACTTTCTGAAACAGTACCGGGACAGAAATTCTCAACCCGTCAAAATCTATATTTCGCCTATCACCTGCGGGGTCGCTACAAAACGGGGACTCTGGACCTGATCGATATATTCAGCCGGCTCGATGCCTGGTACTCGATGGCAGTGGCCGTAAAGACCTATGGACTCTGCTTTCCGCAATTTGTGGAACAGGAGACACCAATGGTGGATGCGACTGGCCTATACCATATATTATTGCCCGAACCTGTTGCATATGATCTCCAGATGGATCCTGAACATAATTTCCTCTTCCTTACCGGCGCTAATATGGCCGGTAAAAGCACCCTGATCAAGGCCCTGGGCTCTGCGGTGTTCCTGGCGCATATCGGGATGGGTGTACCGGCAAAAAAAATGAAACTCACCCTTTTTGATGGCCTGCTCAGCAATATCAACGTGGTGGACAATATCGCCAAAGGCGAAAGCTTTTTCTTCAACGAGGTACAGCGTATCAAGAATACCATTGAAAAAATAAACAATGGCAAGAAATGGCTGGTGCTGATCGATGAGCTTTTTAAGGGGACCAATGTGCAGGATGCCATGAAATGTTCGCTGACAGTCATTAAAGGGTTAATAAAAATGAAAAACTCCCTCTTCATTCTCTCTACCCATCTCTACGAAATCGGGGAAGAATTAAAAACTTATCCCAATATTTCCTTCCGCTATTTCGAGACCAATGTAAAAGACGAGCAGCTGGATTTCAGCTACCAGCTCAAAGAGGGCATAAGCAACGATCGGATTGGTTATGTCATCCTGAAAAGGGAAAAAGTGGTGGAAATGCTGGAGAAGCTATAATTGAAGATTGATTATTGAAGATTGTATATTGATTATTCTATGAAAAAAAATATCGTTTTCTCCCTGGCCATTTGTCTTTGCCTGCCTGCTTTCAGCCAAACCGGGATCGATGTGTTGCATTACAGGTACGAGATCTCGTTGAACGATAAGAATGATACGATCTACTGCAAAGCCATCATTACCCTGGCCAAGCCTTCCCTCCAGCAACATTATGACTTCGATCTGACAAGTCTCCAGTCATCTGGTAAAGGAATGATTGTAGACAGTATCCGCGGACATAAACGGAACAGTACCGTTATCCTCCCTCAAAAACAACTCATCAGTCATTCACCGTCTGCATCGCATGTTAACGACAAGCTCAATTGGTCGTATAATGCAGAAAAGTTCAATACAACAGGTTCTTGCGACACGGATATGATCAGCATTTGGTATCATGGTATACCGGATGACGGCCTTATTATCTCTAAAAACAAATACGGTCACCGGACATTCTTTTCTGACAACTGGCCTAACCGCGCCCATAACTGGATACCCTGCATTGACGATCCTTCCGATAAAGCTTCGGTTGAGTTTTTGGTTACAGCGCCTGATCATTATCGAGTGGTATCAAATGGTAGAATGGTGGAAGAAAAAAAACTAGATGGCAATAGAAAACTGACCCATTATAAAGAAGATATTCCACTACCCACCAAAGTCATGGTGATCGGTGTTGCCGGTTTCGCGGTGGATTCGGTGGGTGCGATCAATAATGTACCAGTTTACAGTTGGGTGTTCCCGGAAAACAAGTCTGAAGGATTTTACGATTATGCCCCCGCAAAGGAGATCCTCAGTTTTTACATGGATTATATCGGGCCTTATGCTTATCAGAAACTGGCCAATGTGCAATCAAAAACCATTTTTGGTGGCATGGAAAATGCCAGTGCTATTTTTTATTACGAGAATTCCGTCACCGGCAAACGGGAACAGGAAGCCCTCCTGGCTCACGAGATCGTTCACCAGTGGTTTGGGAACATGGCCACGGAAAAAAACTTTGCCCATATCTGGCTTAGCGAGGGTTTTGCCACTTATCTCACCCATATTTATTTAGAAAAAAAATATGGAACAGATAGTCTGGAGAAAAGAATGAAAAAAGAAAGGCAGGAGATCATCGGTTTTTTAAAGGGGGAACCAAGACCCGTGATTGATACCACAAAAGATTATATGCAATTGCTGAATGCGAACAGTTACCAAAAAGGTGGCTGGATACTTCATATGCTGCGCAGGCAATTGGGTGATTCAGTATTCAGAAGAGCGATACAAAAATATTATGCTGATTACGCCGGCAAGAATGCGGATTCGGATGACCTGAGAAAAATATTCGAGGAAGTTTCGGGGAAAGATCTCAAACAATTCTTTTATCAATGGCTGACCATACCCGCCAATCCCCGTTTGTCCCTCGAATGGAAATACAACCCCACTAAAAAAAATATCACCCTTACTGTAAAGCAATTGCATCCGGAAGCCCTTTTCCATTTCCCGCTGGAGATACTGGTCCAGGAAAAAGCTCTGAGTATGCCGAAAAGATCAACCATTACGATCACTAAGTCTTCGGAAACATTTGTATTTCCCGTCAGCTCAAGACCGGTCCGGGTGGAAGCTGATCCGATGGTTTCATTACTATATGAAGGAAAAGTCACAGAAATAAAGTAAACAACAGCGTTCTTCTCCCTGAAAAACAATCGTTCTCTAAGAGGGCATCCCTGTTCTGCACTTGTTCGGATGCGCCCAATATCGCCACGACTGGTCAACGTTAAGTGGACCATTGAAGAATAAGACCGGAACTAAGTAACTTGTAAGTGTCTTCCGGACTTTCGGATTTCCATTTTCCGGACTTTCAAATTAAAAGCTCTCAACCGGCATGAAACAACTCCTCCTACTCCTTCTCCTCCCGTCCTTCCTGTTCGCCCAAACCGACAGTACCGATCTCATCGTTGGTAAAATGATGAAAGACCAGCGGATTACCGGTCTCAGTTTGGCGGTTGTCAAAAAAGGTGGCCCCTTCGTGAATAAAGGTTACGGAATGGCCAACCTGGAAAACAATGCACCTGTGACTAGTGAAACAGTGATCCGGCTTGGTTCGGTAAGCAAGCAATTCTTTACTACGGCCATCCTTAAATTAATGGAAGATGGGAAACTCAGTATCGAGGATCCTGTTCACAAATTTTTTCCGGATGCGCCTGAAACCTGGAGACCGATAAAGATCAAGCACCTGATGTCGCATACTTCAGGAATAAAAAGAGAAAGCCCCGCTTACGATAATAACAAAATTCAACCCGACAGCATCATTATAAAGGCAGCTTATTTGTTACCACTCGATTTTAAGACCGGCGAAAAATACCAGTATTGTAATATTGGTTACTATATGATCGCGGAGATCATAGCAAGAATAAGTAAAATGCCCTGGCAGGATTATATCCGGGAGAATATTTTTATTCCCGCGGGGATGAAGAACACCGGCATGACCGATTTCTACCCGATCATTCCCAACCGGGCCAGCGGTTACAGGCATAATGGAGACACATTGGTCAATGCCGAAGCCATGTATGCTGTGAGGCCAAGCGGCGGATTTCTTTCTACCAGTTCAGATATGATCCGTTGGGATAAAGTATTGAGAGAAAAAAAGATCATCCTCAAAAAAGAGAACTGGGAACTATTATGGAGCCCTTTTATCAAAACGTCTGATAAAATCGGATCGAAAACGTTTTACGGTTTTGGCTGGCTGATCAATGAATACAAAGGCCACAAGATCATTGCACATGGCGGGGCCAATAACGGTTTTAGATCGATCTACGCCCGTTTTGTGGATGATGGACTATCTATTATCATTATGACCAACACCGACGAGGCTAATCCCGAAATGATTGCGACCGCCTTAGCCGATCATTATTTCCGGAATAAATAAGCGGGGTCCCATAACATATTTTGCCTCCGGGTCAATAACTTTTTTCTTCCAGTTCAAGATCGGTACAGGTAGAAGCTGATCCGATAGTTTCATTGCTATATGAAGGAAAAGTCACGGAAATAAAGTAGATAACACCGTTGATATCACGGAAAACAACCGTTGGAGACGATGATTACCCCCTAAGTCGCCGAATGATTCCTTCTACCTTCAACCATGCTTGTAAAAACATTTGGCAGCACCGTGTATGGCGTGGAAGCCATGACCATCACCATCGAAGTGAACTGGATCAATAGTTCGGGAATGGGTATGGCGATAGTAGGTCTTCCTGATAACGCGGTGAAAGAAAGTTTACAGCGGATCGAAAGCACGTTCAAGACAAATGATTTCGATGTGCCCCGTACCAAACTCGTGGTGAACCTGGCACCGGCTGATATAAGAAAAAGTGGGACGTCGTTTGATCTTCCGATCGCGTTGGCCATACTCGGCGCTTCCGGACAACTACACAATAAGGATGGACTGGCAAATTATGTAATTATGGGTGAACTCGCCCTGAATGGAGAGATACGTTCGATCAAAGGCGCTTTACCGATCGCCATACAGGCGAGAAAAGAAGGATTCAAAGGATTGATCGTTCCAACTATGAATGCAAGAGAAGCCGGTATGGTCACCAACCTGCAGGTATATGGGGTGAGTCATATCAAAGAAGTGATCGGCTTTTTTGAACAGGAAGAAAAAGGGCTTGAGCAGGTCATTGTAAATACCCGGGAAGAATTCTTTAATTCACAATCCGATTTCGAAATTGATTTTCTCGAAGTAAAAGGGCAGGAAAATATCAAACGGGCGCTGGAGATCGCTGCAGCAGGAGGACACAATGTAATTTTAATCGGTCCGCCGGGAGCGGGCAAGACCATGCTGGCAAAAAGATTGCCCACCATTCTTCCCCCACTCAGTTTGCAGGAAGCGCTGGAAACAACCAAGATCCATTCGGTGGCCGGTAAATTACCGGAGAACGCTACACTCGTCTCGAGAAGACCATTCCGCTCCCCGCATCACACCATTTCCGATGTGGCATTAGTGGGCGGCGGTGGTATACCGCAACCCGGGGAGATCTCCCTGGCACACAATGGAGTGCTCTTTCTTGATGAATTGCCTGAATTCAAACGGACTGTACTGGAAGTAATGCGGCAGCCGATGGAAGAAAGAAAAGTGACCATCTCGAGGGCAAAAATGGCGGTGGATTTTCCTGCCAGCTTTATGCTCATCGCTTCTATGAATCCCTGTCCTTGCGGTTTTTACAATCATCCTGAACGGGAATGTAGTTGTCCACCCGGAACTGTACAGAAATACCTGAACAAAATATCAGGACCTTTGCTCGACCGGATTGACCTGCATGTGGAAGTGACACCCGTAGCTTTCAGTGAACTATCTTCGAAAAAACAGCAGGAAAATTCAGCCGATATCCGGGAAAGAGTGATCGCCGCAAGGGATCTCCAGGTACTCCGTTACAAAGAGAACCCCGGCGTTTATTGCAACGCACAGATCAGCAGCAAAATGCTTAAAGAAATTTGTGTGATTAATACCGCTGGTGCAAATTTGCTGAAGGCTGCCATGGAAAAACTGAATCTATCAGCCAGGGCCTATGACAGGATATTGAAAGTATCCAGAACGATCGCCGACCTGGCCAATAGTGATGATATCAACCCGGAACATCTTGCCGAAGCGATACAGTACAGGAGTCTTGACCGCGAAGGATGGGCGGGGTAATGCGAGAGATTGAAGATTTAATATTGAAGATTGAAGATTGAATACTTATTTAATTTTTTGATCAACCAGGCATTACCGTAAAATGCTCAAAGGATTTCCCAACATCTAACCGCTTTTCGTTTATTTTGCTCTTTATCAAATTTTCCCTTGTGCTTAGCGCCTGTATCATTTGTCATAATGTCTCCGGTAACCAGTTGATCAAATTAAAAGAACTCCAACTGGGCCTGGGTGAAGAGTTCTCTTACCAGCTTTGTGGTAATTGCGGTTCCATGCAGCTGCTCGATCCGCCGGCAGATTTCACCCCGTTTTACCCCAACGAAGATTATTACTCTTTCACTGCCGGTATCAAAGAATTAAAGAAGCCCGGGTATTTACGCAGGGCCAAAGCCGGGTATTTATTGTACGGGAAGAATAAAGTGCTGGGCTCACTGCTTTCAATTGGTTATAAACTCCCGGAATTCTATGAATGGATGATGGGTACAAAAGCACAACCAAACGATGCCATACTGGACGTTGGCTGTGGCAGCGGTATGCTGTTGGGGAAATTGTATAAAATGGGCTTTACGGATCTCACCGGTATCGATCCTTTCATCAACGAAGAACATGATTTCGGGGAGGTAAAGATTCTTAAAAAAGAAATCGAAGAGATGACAGGTAAGTTCGATACCATCATGATGCACCATGCCCTTGAGCACATGGCCGACCCGCTTGCCGCGATGAAAAAAGCACATGCCCTGCTGAACGAAAATAAATACCTGCTGGTCCGCATACCGATCATGGGTAATTATGGATGGAATGTCTACCGGGAGTACTGGGCCGGTCTTGATGCGCCGAGACATTTGTTCATCCCATCGGAAAAGGGTATGCGGATACTCGCAGCCGAAGCGGGTTTTGAAATAGATAAACTGGAATACGATACCGTTGACTACCTGATCTGGTGCAGTGAACAATATAAAAAAGGTATGTCCCTCTACGCGAAGGGAAGTCATATGCTGGACAAAAAGAACAGTTCCTTCTCTAAAAAACAGATCCGTGAATATAAAAAGATATTGGCTGAAGCAAACGCTAAAAATTACGGTGATACGGCCGCATTTTACCTGAGAAAAAAATGATCAGGGTCGCTCCCCCCTCGCTTGCTTAAGAATTTCCACGAACTGACTGGCAAAACCTTTTTTGGAGAGCCTGAATATTTCCCGGCGATATTTCAGCATGAATCCAACCAGTGGAAAAACATAATTTCCTTTATGCTTTGCCGAATAAAGTTGAAGTAGTTCCCGGTAAAATGGCTGGAATTCCTCCCGTTCATGCTGTTGCATCAGTTCTATCCAGCGCAATTTCTTTTTATACGCTGTATAACGATCGTCCTTTATCCTCCTTGCCTCATTCCCCGGTAAGGTTTGACTTGTAGAATGGGGGTGCTGGCGGTACCTGGTCAGTACTTCATCGAAGTATACTATGCCCCCGTTCTGGAAAGCCTGGTAAACAATCCAGGTATCGTGATGTATCTCAGCCGGCATGGGCAGGCATTTCTCTAATAATTCCCGCGTGATCAGCATGCCATGGCCCCATACACAACTGTATAAAATATAAACCCGACTATCGGTGCCGCTGTACATGCGTTTGAGATCAGAGAGTTTCTTATGGAGACTTTTACCCGTCTCATCAATCAATAAGGAATCGCTGTAAACAAGGGGGTGTTCGCCGATGGCTGCAACCAGTTTTTCGATCTTATTGTCTACCCACACATCATCCTGGTCGGAAAAAGCCAGCCATTTTCCTTTTGCCTGCGTGGCGGCAAACCCGAAATTGGCAGTAAGCCCGAGATTTACCGGCTGGTAAAAAATACGGACCTGTGGATGGCTTTCATACGGCTTGAGTATTCCGGATGTGCCATCAGTGGAACCATCATCTGAAATGATCAGCTCAAGCGACTGATAGCTTTGTTGCAAAATAGAATCGATCTGTTCCCGTAGGAATCCTGCCCCGTTATAGGTGCAAAGCACAACTGAAACCAGCGGTCGATCCATTAGGTAAAGATAGTCCTGTCACAGAAAACGCAGGCTGTTCCGCCACTATTGCCGGGGCCTGACATGCTGCCGGTCAAAAATCCCAAGATTCGTATATTCGGTGCTATTTCTGGCAAAAAAAGAGTGCCATTGTTGCTGTTTGGATTTTTGCTGCAATTTTTGCCGGGTTGCCTATTCAATTCTTAACTCGTTTTATGAAGATCCTGCTGCGTTATCTCAAACCCTATAAATGGCTGGTGGTTCTTGTGCTTGTATTGGCTGCGATCAATATTGGTTTCTCCCTGATCGACCCGATCATTTTCGGAAAACTGGTCAACCTGGGCAGTTATCACCAGAAAGTTGAGCCGCTGACCCGCCATGAATTCTTTTTCGCCAACAAAGAATATTCCGACGCTACCGTGAAAATGGATGCCCGGGGAGTGATCACCAGGACAGCTACCCTCAAAACAATTTATGGGGTGATCTGGCTGCTGATCGCTTCGATCTCCGTGGCCATGATCAGCCGGATCGCCAAAGCCTTCCAGGATTATTTCTTAAGCCTTATCACCCAGAAATTCGGCGCCACGATCTTTACTCATGGCCTACAGCATGCCATGAAACTACCTTACCAGGAATTTGAAGATGCCCGAAGTGGTGAAACGCTGAGTGTTTTGCAGAAAGTAAGGATCGATACCGAAAAATTCGTTGCCTCCTTCATTAATGTTCTTTTCCCGGTCATCGTGGGGATCGTATTTGTTGCTGTCTACGCGACCACCATACACTGGAGCCTGCCGCTGGTATATTTTGGGGGCATTTTTTTACTAACCATCATTTCCAATTTGCTGAGCAAGAAAGTAAAAACGATCCAGAAAAAGATCGTGGGTCAGACTACGGCACTTGCCGGTGCTACCACCGAATCGCTCCGCAATATCGAACTGGTAAAAAGCCTCGGGCTTACCCAGCAGGAAGTTTCCAGGTTGAATAAAAATACATTCAAGATACTGGGACTGGAACTGACTAAAGTAAAACGCATCCGGAGCATCAGTTTTGTCCAGGGCACTTTTGTCAACACCCTGCGCCAGATAATTCTTTTTCTTTTGATGCTGTTCATCTACCAGGGCAAGATGGACGCTGGACAGATCGTGACCATGCAGATCTTTTCCTTTTTTGTCTTTGGCCCATTACAGGAGATCGGTAATATCATCCTTACCTACAGGGAAGCGCAGGCATCCCTGGAAAATTTTGAGAACCTGATGAAAAAGGCACCGGAGCAGCAACCGGCCAATCCCAAACACCTGGGGCAGATCCAGACCCTGGAATTCGATCATGTGGCTTTCAAACACCAGACAGCACAGCATAAAGCGATCAACGATATCAGCTTCACCGTAAAAACAGGAGAAACGATTGCGTTTGTAGGCCCATCCGGTTCCGGGAAAACAACCCTGATGAAACTGCTCGTAGGTTTATACCGTCCACAGGAAGGTCGTATCCTTTACAACGGCATTGATGAGAACAATATCAATTTTGAGGACCTGCGAAACCAGATCGGTTTTGTGACACAGGATACGCAATTGTTCTCCGGTACGATCAGGGAGAACCTGCTTTTTGTCAACCCAGAAGCTACCGATGAAGAACTCACAGATGTGCTAACCAAAGCCGCAGCCACTACCTTGCTGGTAAGAGCTGAAAAAGGGCTTGATACCATGATCGGTGAAGGCGGGTTGAAATTATCCGGTGGTGAGAAACAACGGCTTTCTATCGCCAGGGCCCTGATACGCAAACCAAACCTTTTGTTGTTCGATGAAGCCACTTCGGCGCTGGATTCGCTTACCGAGGAAGAGATCACGGATACCATCCGCGGAATTTCCCGGGAAGGACGCCAGGTGACAATATTGATCGCACACCGGTTGAGCACCATCATGCATGCAGACAGGATCTATGTGCTGGAAAAAGGGGATGTCGTTGAAACCGGCAACCACGAAAGCCTGCTGGAAGAAAAAGGATTGTATTTTGCCATGTGGCGCCAGCAAATCGGGGAAAGAAAAAATAAAGTGGCTGTTGTTTGATAGTCAGGAAAGACCGAAAAGTCGGGAAAGACGGAAAGTTGGTAATCCCGATTGTTGATCCTTTAATAATCGCTGCTTTGATGACAAAAAATAAAGGAACGTTTTTAGAAAATAATGAATTTTAAAAAAAGATCCATTGAGTTTTCTTTCATTAATTTTTGGCCACAACAAACTCAGGACCGCGCTTAAAAAAGGGGCGGTTATCATTGATGTACGCACTCCCAACGAGTTTGACCAGGGCAGGGTCGGTGATTCCATAAATATACCGGTAGACCGGGTCGCGGCAAATGCAGCAAGAATAAAGGAAATGAAACGCCCGGTTATTTTTTGTTGTGCTTCGGGAGTAAGGAGCGGGAATGCGGTGAAAATAATGAAGGCAACCGGCTTGAAGGAAGTTTATAACGGAGGAAGCTGGCTACATATGCTGAAACTCCTCAAAAAGAGTTAATCTCAGGGATTCACTTTTACTTTCACGGATTTTGTTGCAGAATTCAACCCATGATCTTCAAAGGATACGGTGACGGTGTAATCAGCGGGTGAAGTGACGGCCGTGGTATAACTGATATTGAAATTATAAGTTGCAATGCCATGGATCTCGTATTGCTGTTCCTTCAGGATGGATCCAGTGGCGTCATTGATTATCCTGATCTTTCCCCGGTAAAGCCCGGCATCATCCGTAATACGTCCTGTTACATTTATCGCATTCCCATTTGTATAAACCTGGTTATCCACGGGAGTATAAATATTCAGCACCGGGGCCGTGGTGTCCCCCGCATTATACACATAAGCGCCGCCATCATTACTATCATCATAGGGTACACCTCCTTTTGAGCAGGCCGCGGCAAGCAGTACGATCAACCCCAATATTAAAAGACCAGTCCTGTGTTTCATTGCTGTAAATCTATGATTCTTTTTTTTCACCTGCACCGGGCCAGAGGGTGGAAAAGAAACCTTCCCCCCGGAATTCTTCGATATCGCCCAGTTCCAGTTCCAGCGCCTTTGTGCTTTGCGTGATCTCGATAAGGGAAATAACCAGTGAGGCAAGCAGGCTGAGCAGGCTGGTGGCAAAAACATACCTTGAAACAACGACCCATTCACTGTAGATACTGTACATACAAACTACACAGCCCAGGAAACTGAATATTCCCAGGGTCTGCATATACCTTACGAGCCGGAGTCTCAAACGAAGACTGTGGATCTGTTTTACGATCATTTTGTTCTCCCCTCCCCTTTTATACTCATCGTGTAATTTCCTCACCAGGTTGGCCAATGCGAGGAAACGGTTGGTATAAGCCAGTAATAATAAGCTGATCGCGGGGAACAACAGTGCGGGGGTATTGAATGTTATCTCCATCCGGCAAAGGTGAACATAAAAATGAAGCCCTGCAAAACAACTAAATTAATAGGGTCATTTGTGGGAAAGATCAAGCGGCACATTCAGCTTGACGGAAAAATTCCTGCCAGTATTGAACACCCCTCTTCTCCCTGTGAGTTCGTTGACCGCTGCATACTTCAAGCGGCTAAGGTGGTTTTGATAAGCCACATCACCGATATTATTTGCACTAAAGAAAAGATTGAAAATAGTTTTGTTTTTACTCCTTATCTCTCCGCCGATACCTGCATTAAAAAGACTATAACCCGGGGTGGCCGTTTCTGTATTAAAGCCCGTAAAGGGATGGTTCTGCGCAAAATTATTATCCAATTCCACCATAGCAAACCAGTTTCGCAGCGTTTTTCCTTTTTTAGCGAAATCAACTTTTATTTCATTGATCAGCCTGGCTGACGGGATGGATGGAATATTCCTGCTGCCATCCTCTGCGTGGCTTAAAACACCCCTTACCCAGGAAAAAGTATTTTCAAGATGAAGCCAGTCAAGCGGGTGGGGGTGAATATCAAGATTGAACTCCGCACCATACAGTGTTGCATTATTCTGAGCATATTTGAAAGCATCCAGGTCCTGCCCGTTAATCGTTACGATCGAATCTCCCCCGGCAACGGCCGAAAGTTTATGAAGGAAAATAAAATTCCGGATAGAATTTCCAAATACATTCAGCTCGAATGAAACGTGATCAGCATTTACGACGAGTCCCGCATCGGCTTGCAGGCTTGTTTCGGACCGGAGATTGACATCCCCGTTAATGAACTGGAAGGATCCTTCATGAACCCCGTTGGCGCTTAGTTCTGTTATATTAGGTGCCCGGAAACCACGTGCTATATTGAACTTCCATGTCAGCATTTTGCCCGCTTGGTAAGCAAGCCCCGCACTCCCGGAAATATTGGAGAAATTCTTTTTGAAAGCAGCAAACTTGAGGCCCGTCCCATCCATCAGTTGCTTTGAATCGATCGAACGGTTATCAAACCGCAGCCCGCCACTGAGGGTTAGTTTATCTATTGTTTTGCGTGTATAAACAAACCCACCGATATCAAACAAACTGTATTCCGGTATCAATTGCTCCAATCCCTTGTTCTTATTCGTTTGCTGCATCCCGTTTATACCAACCGTTGTTTTCCAGTGCTTTTGTTCAGCAAAATGGTATTGTATATTATAGTTCAGGGTAGCCAGGTCAAAGAACAATTCTTTCTGTTTAGGGTCAAGAATGTTACCAAATTCCTGTCGCTGATTCTGCTGGAAGCCCAGCACCGCGGTCAACCTGTTCTTACCGATATTGAAACTATTATCCGTGGCTATTTTAAAATGCTGTATCCTTTGACGGGAAATATAAGGATGAGTGGATAGGAAGTCAGCATGGTTAGCTATCGCTACATCCTGCACCCCGCCATTGTTAACCTGTTTCACGAACTGGCCTGTTGCATCATCCCGGTCACCTTCAACCAAACCGGGCTGCTGATCAAAATTACTGATATACAAGCGGGAAAAACCCCAGTTTTTATTTACGCCCGTATAGGCACCAAAATCCCTTTCCTTGAATTTTGAATTGAAAACATAGCCGTCATATTTATTCCTGTAGTCAGCTGCGGATTTATAAGAAGCGTAAAACCCCCAGATAAATCCATTCTTATTTCCGCCAAGATCGGCATGCAGGTTACGCTGGCGGTTATTTGTCTGGTAAGAACCGAATAGATTTCCTTTTACCTGTCCTTCAGGTGCGGGCTGAATAGATATGATATTTACCACCCCGGCGAGCGCATCGCTTCCATACATCAGTGAAGCCGGTCCTTTAAGCAGTTCCACCCTGCTGGCGTTGAGTTCATCCACTTCGATACCGTGTTCATCACCCCATTGCTGGCCTTCCTGGCGAATACCATCATTGACCACTACCACCCTGTTATATCCCAATCCCCTGATAACGGGTTTTGATATTCCCGGGCCAGTTGTCACCTGTGACACTCCAGGCATCTTTGCCAGGTTATCGATCAGGTTCGTTGACACATTGTTGAATAGGTTCTCTTTTCGCACAATATTCACGGGGATAGGAGTTCGTTTGGTGGAGGTGGCCGATGAAACACCGGTTACTGTCACTCCCTCATTCTCCACCACGGAAGAATTTAGTTTAAAATCTTTCTGTGTGTTGCTGCCCAGTTCAACGGTCTCGTTGATGGAGGCATAACCCAGGTGACTTATTTCCACCAGGTATTTACCGGCCGCAATATTGGAAATAGAATAAACGCCTTCGTTGTTACAGGATGTGCCTGTTCGCAAATCCGGGAAATACACCGTGGCCCCAGGTAAAGCCTCTCCTGTTTTGGAGTCCGTCACTTTCCCGGATAAGGATAGTTTTGTCTGGGCTGATATATTGGCAACGAAGAATAACGCTGTGAAAAAAATGATATTTTTTTTTACTTGCATACTGCATAAATTAAATGTCAGTCATCCTGATCGTGAAAAATAAAGAGGAACTAAATGTTGATCCCGGTCATGCTCACAGGTGGACAGGATCGTTACAGTATACTGGTCGGAGGTCCGCGAAGAGAAGAAAAAATGGGGTAATTAAATGGGATGTCAAGCCCGGGAAATGTAATAGGAGTATCAAAAACGAAAACTGGATCAATACAAATAACTGGTTTATTCCGGTCAAATGGTACCAGGAAATCGTCCATACAGCTGCAATTGTAACTAAGACCGTTATCCTTTTCATCAGCCTGCCGGGAATTCTTTGTCTTTTCGGGCGAATTATGGAGGAGGTTATGGACAACTAAACCGGCGCCTATTTTTTGTAAAAAGACAAGCATCAGCAGGAATGCCGCGCAACGTGCTATAAGGGATCTGCCATACACCATCTGCAAGATAATAAAAATGCAACATTGTTACATTAAATTTTATAAACGGTTTACTACCGCTTCTACCGGAGATTGTCTGTATATTTTCTATCTTGTATAACAAGCACGGCAACTTTTAAACCCGGCAGAGATTAATTATTCAAACCAGCTATGAAACCAAAACTTGCGATTACTTCCCTGTTCTCCTGTTTTGTGATGGTACTGAGTTCCTGCAACAAAAGCGATACCGTGATCGCCGATCCTTGCACGGGAGTGAACTATACGATCATTAGCACCAAAACCGAGTCGGTAGGAAGTTCAAACAACGGCACCCTTACCATTCTTGAGCCAAGAGGAGATACGATTTCGTATAAACTGAACAATGGAAGCTACCAGCCTTCCTGGTATTTTACCAATCTCGCAGCAGGGAATTATGTTATCACGATCAAAAACCAAAAGAATTGCACCGATACGGCGCAGGTTACCATTTTAAATTATGGCCCGAAATACGCCCTGGTAAAAGAATTAATTATTGGCTATTGCGGCCCTTGTCACCGTAACGGGGGAATAGACGGGGGCAAAAATTTTGACAGCGATATTAATATCATCAATAGCTGGGACCGGATAAAAGCCCGGGCTGTTGATAATATACCCTCCCGAATGCCGGCACCGCCCAATTCTCCATTGACTACTGTTGATAAACAAAAGATAACAGATTGGGTAAATGCCGGTCACCGGCAATCTGACTAATTGAATAAGAGAACCGAAACACTCCTTTATTTCTTACCTGCCTGCCGTAGCTTTTAGCGAAGGCAGGTTCCTTATTTCCTCAGGGTCTTACTTTCATCATCGGTCTTACTTTCTGGGTCACACCATTCTGCAAACGGGCATAATAAACACCGGTGGGCAGACCCTCTGCATTGAAGTTGACACTATCGGTTGTTGCCGACGGGTAATCTTTTTCGAGCAAGGTCCTTATCACCCTTCCGAGCGTATCAATGACCTGTATCAATGTATGCCCGCCCTCAGTCCGGAAACTGATCCTGGTATTGTCTGTAAATGGATTGGGATAATTCGTGATCAGGCTGTCCACGTTCGGATCTGGCGGCGGTGGCGGTGTGGTGGAACAGGAAATACTGCTTTTGAAAAGTGGCAGCGATTGTAACTGGCTATTGATATTGGGAGGATATAACCCTGAAACGATTGTCTTATCAAGGCAGAACCATTTTTCGAGTATTGTTGAATAGATGCTCCTGAAATCATACTGCATCGGCACATTATCATTTACAGAAGCATTTGCGGGTATCGACGGGTTATCTCCTAATACACCCGTTGCTATCTTACTGCCAAAAAGGAACATCGGCGCAGCGGCCCCATGATCAGTACCCACACTGGAATTGGATTTTATCCGGCGGCCAAATTCACTGTAAGTCATCCCAATCACCCGGTCCTGTATCTGCAGGAACTGGAGATCATCCTGGAAAGCTTTGCAGGCATCAGATACACGCTGCAACAAAGTAGCGTGGGCTCCGGTTGTGGTATCGGCGGCATTTACCTGTACAGAATGCGTATCAAAACCACCAAAACTAACCATGTACACTCTTGTCCTCAATCCTCCCTTGATCAGCCTCGCTACGATCTTCAACTGGTCGGCCAGGCTATTATTGGTGGGATAGGTCACCTGTTGTGTCACTGTATTGGCCGCATTGCGGATAACGGTGGAATATTTTTGTGTCTGCTGGTTCACCAGCCGGATATATTTCAACTCTTTACCGGCGGGAGTATTGGGCACGGGGTCAGTTGTGCCAGAAATAAGATTATAAAATGAAGTGGCGCTGGTGATACTCATTCCCATATTAACCACGGGCCCCTGTGTGGTGAGACTGGTGGTAGACCCGATCTGTATGGCCAGCGGATCCGGCATAGAAGTATTTGGATATCCTGTCGGGAAATTGGGGTATTCATAATTAAGATAACGTCCGGCCCAACCGTTGAAAACTTCCTGGTCGCTGTTCGAAGCGCTCATCCAGATATCCGTAGCGCGGAAATGCGAAAAATTTGGTTGGGGGTAACCGACAGCCTGTATGACCTTCATGTTACCGTTATTAAAAATATTCTGCATCCCTGTCATAGCAGGATGCAGACCGGACGCACTTGTACCGGAAAGAGACAGTATCCTGTTTTGCGGGATCGCCACATTGCTTCTTGCATTGAAATAGCTGGAATAAGTAGAAACAGGAACCACCATGTTTAGCCCGTCATTACCACCCGCGAGCTGGATGATCACCAGCACATGATCCGTTTCAGTGACACCCTGCATAAGCGCCTGGACCAGTGGTGAGTCAGCAGCAAAGGCTTTTACAGAATAGCCATTGATCAATGCCGGTAACAGGGTGGCCGCCGGTATGCTTTTTTGTAAAAAATCTCTTCTTTTCATTTTATCGGGTTGAGATGAAAAAGATGATGCTACGATAATTGGTATTCCGACAGGTTAAAGAAATACTGGAACAATGGTTTCAGCCGGTTATTGACAATATTGAAATTGGCCGTGGTGGGACTGGCAGTATACGCCATCCATGCATTGGTCCAGTAATAATCATACAGTTGGTTGCTTAGCAGTATCTGTGTTTTGATCGCTTTTTTTGATTCGTATGACAATTGATTCCGGAAAAGATACTTCAGCGCATCGTCGATCAGGTCATTGGGATTACCCGGGTTGCTGAACTGCTGCACATAGGGAACCAGGTTAAATATCACGCGTATATTATTCCTGGTATATCCCGAGTTAACCATCGTGTCGGTATACTGGTTCCGCTTGGGCAATGAATCAGAATTGATCCATATCTCGTGAAATAATGGCTCCTGGTAATAGGCAGGGTGACCGGAAACATTGGGCGGGTCATGTAGGTTCTGCCCGGTATTGATCATATTGGCATAAAAGAAATTCCACATCCCATAACTGGTATTCCAGTCGCTCAATGGTGGAAAAACGGTATTCATTTCCCGCAAAGCACCGACGATATGATCCGCGGGACTTTTGATATAACAGTTCTGGTTCAGTACATCAAAGAAGTGTTCGCTCTTTAACAGCGCCGACAACACTACCCTGATATCATAGTTACTATTCCGGAATATCGCAGCCAGTGGTTCGATCACATTGGTTTCGGTGGCTTGGTCGATGGTATAATAAACAAAAAAGCGATAAAACTTACGACAGATGAATTTGGCGCATTCAGGTGAAGCAAAGATCATATTGAGCAGGTCATTTAATTCTAATTGACCTGCAGTAGCGCCTGTTCTGCCCGTTATAATTGTGCTGTTGAAAAAAGATGAAAATGTCTTATTGACCGTCGAATGTCTTGTAGCATTGAAAACTGTTGTATAAGTGGTGGCATTGATCTGCCAGCCCGTCAACACTTTCGCGGCTTCTTTAACATCGGCTTCGGTGTATTGCGAACCGGGTCCTTTTCCCAGGGTGAATAATTCCAGCAATTCCCTTGCATAGTTCTCATCAGGCGCTGTTGCCACGTTGAGATAACCGTTAAGGTAGCGGAGCATGGAAAGATCCTTAGTGACCCCGTCTACCATCTGTTTGAAATTTCCCAGCACAGACTGGCGAAGGAGATCATGCTGGCGATAGGCCCAGTTACCATAACCCACATCGGAAGCTTCGTTTCCAAAATGATCCACCCAGAACGTGATCAGTTTTTCCCTGATACTCCTGTCCTGGTTGATCAATACGCCTGTCCACCATTTTTTATAGGAACCGATCCGCTGCGACTGCACCGTACCATCATTATTGATATCATTTATCCAGGTTGTACCCTGCGCTATATTCGCATCGGGAGTACCGGGTTGGGTGGAAGTGGTATATTCTTTTACAGGAGGACCGGGTTGCGGGGCCGTTGGGTTCAGCAATTCATCCACTGCCTGACTCACACTGCGGGTCTTAAAATAGTCAACATCGGCTTTCGTAGCGCCGAACATGGTTCTCTTTAATAAATGGATCACCTCGTTCTCTGTCCAGGGTCCTCCATAAGGATTGATACCGGAAGTCAGGCCGCGGGGTGCAGGAAGCGGCACAGGCGCTTTTTCTCCTTTTCTGCGCTTAGCAGTGAGAAAATCTCTTCTGTCCATAGCTATGATTTTGGTTTGGCAGGATGTACTGACCTTAAAGTTACACAATCGTTTAAACTAAAAACATTGAAATAATACAGGAGATTCACAGCGCCATAGAGTAAAAGCCCGTTGAGATTTGGGGTGGGCCTCAGAGATTTTCAATGATTCCCGCAATACCTTGTCCCCCACCAACACAGGCTGTCACCATACCGTATTTCTTATTCAGCCTTTTCATGTCATTGAGGTTCTGGATCGTGAGTTTGCAGCCGGTACAACCCAGGGGGTGACCAAGTGCGATGGCGCCACCATTTATATTGACTTTGGCAGGATCAAGTCCGGCTTCCCGGATTACCGCCAGTGCCTGGGAAGCAAAAGCTTCATTGAGTTCGATCAGGTCTATTTGAGAAAGGTTCATCCCAGATTGTTTCAACACTTTAGGAATAGCTGCTACGGGGCCAATACCCATGATACGCGGATGCACGCCTGCTACTGCACTATTGACCAATCGCCCGATAGGTTTAAGCCCGAGCTCCTTCATCATCTTCTCCCCCATTACAATCACAAAAGCAGCTCCGTCGGAAGTTTGGGAAGAGTTGCCAGCAGTTACAACACCACCTGCAGCAAAAGCTGGTTTTAATTTTGCAAGCGCTTCAATAGAAGTATCTGCTCTTGGTCCTTCATCCGTATCTACAACATTGGTCCTTTTTTGTTTTTTCCCTTTTGCATCGAGGAATATTTCCTCCACGCTAACGGGAAGAATACCAGATTTGAAATAACCGTTCTGGATCGCCCCGATCGCTTTCTGATGGGAATTATAGGAAAATTCATCCTGTGCTTCGCGGCTGATCTTGTAATCTTTAGCAACTGCTTCCGCTGTAAGACCCATGCTCAAATAATAATCAGGGTCTTCCTTTGCAATGGAATACGCAGGAACTGTTTTCCAGCCTGCTGTGGGAACCAGGCTCATACTCTCTGTTCCTCCTGCAATGATGCATTCCGCCATTCCCATTCTTATTTTGGCCGTAGCCATCGCGATCGTTTCCAGACCAGATGCACAATAGCGGTTGACCGTGAGACCCGGTGTATCAAAACCGAGTGCTCTTGCAGCGATAATCCGTCCTACCTGTAAACCTTGCTCAGCTTCAGGTACTGCATTACCCACGATCACATCATCCACCATTTTTGCTTCGAGCTGGGGAACCGATGCCATCAATCCTTTGATTACATCCACGGCCAGGTCATCAGGACGATAAAATCGGAATCCACCTCTTTTGGCTTTTCCAACAGCAGTTCTGTAACCGGCGATTATATATGCTTCTTGCATGTTATTCAGTTCATGGTTCATAGTTTATGGTCGATGGCGGTTTTGTTTACTATGAACTATGAACCATTTGCCATGAACCAATAAAGTTGTTTATGCAACTTTCTATACCAAAAGTAAAGAGACTTATTATATCAACCAAAAACGTGGATGAAAGTTCAATTATCTTCGCGGCCGATGATGTACAGGTTTCTTCGCAGTATTCTTTTCTGCTTCCCGCCCGAATGGGTCCATTATTTCTCTATGAACAGCCTGCGGCTGCTTTGCAGTATGGGTTTCAGGAAGATGATCGCAAGGGCATATACTCCGAAGGGGAATACGCAGTATTCAATATTCAATATTCAATTCCCTAATCGCATCGGGTTGGGAGCCGGCTTTGATAAGAACGCAAAATATCTGCGGGAACTTGAATGCCTTGGCTTTGGTTTTATCGAGATCGGAACGGTAACACCCCTGCCCCAGGATGGAAACGAAAAGCCGAGACTCTTCCGATTGCCCAAAGACAAAGCCCTGATCAACCGGATGGGCTTTAATAACGATGGTGTGAAAATAGTGGCCGAAAGATTGAGGAAATGGAAAGAAAATTTACTCAGGACTCAGGACTCACTAGTCACGCTTGCCCGCCAAAGCCATAGCGAAGGTGGGACTCCTGACTCCCGTCTCCCGACTTTCCGCTCACGTCTCATTATTGGCGGAAACATCGGGAAGAACAAACTCACCCCCAATGAAGAAGCCTGGAAAGATTACGAGACCTGTTTCACCGCCCTTCATCCCTATGTCGATTATTTTGTTGTGAATGTAAGTTCACCCAATACCCCCGGGTTAAGAGAATTACAGGAAAAGGAATCGCTTCGCAAGATTCTCTCCCATTTACAAACGATCAATAAGGCACAGCTCAGTCCGAAACCTTTACTATTAAAGATCGCCCCCGATCTTACACTGGAACAAATAGTTGATGTGATCGACCTGGCGATGGAGATAAAATTGGACGGGCTAGTGGTAGCAAACACGACTATCAGCCGCTCCGGCCTCACGACTCACGACTCCCGACTCACAGCTATTGGTACCGGTGGCCTGAGTGGTCTTCCATTAAAACACAGGAGCACAGAAATTGTGAAATATATTTGCCAAAAGTCGGGGGGAAAGATCCCTGTTATTGCATCCGGAGGTATTTTCACCGGGCAGGATGCAAGGGAAAAGCTGGATGCGGGCGCTTCTCTTGTCCAGGTATGGACAGGATTTATTTATGAAGGTCCTGGAATTGTAAAAAAGATCTGTAAATCAATATAAGACAGAAGTAGTATGGAGCATTTATTTACCTCTGAAAGTATCATAAGTTTTTTTATCCTTATTGTATTAGAAGTGGTGCTGGGAATTGATAATGTGATCTTCGTCAGTATTATCCTTAACCGCCTGAAAGAAAAAAAGGCGCAGCGAAAAGCCCGGCGCATCTGGATGATCACGGGCATTATTTCCAGGAGTTTG
>JBDSPR010000008.1:0-128086 GCA_039930245.1 Chitinophagaceae bacterium
GGAGGAATCAAAAGACAGATTCCTCCTTCGTCGGAATAGAAGCTTCAAAATCTTCATCTTATCCTTCGCTGAGCTCAGGATGACAACTTGGTCATTCAATAGAATCGTTGTCGACTAATTCAAACTGACCCACTACCCTTTATTCCGGAAATTTGCATATTATCTTTTTTCTCTTAAAAAAAATAGCTGGGGTATGACTATCTTTTCAAAAATAATCGTGGGAGAGATCCCTTCCTACAAGATCGCGGAGAACGAAAAGTTTTTTGCCTTCCTGGATATTTTCCCTTTGCGGGAAGGACATGTACTGGTAGTGCCGAAAATAGAGACCGATAAATTATTCGATCTCCCGGATAATTATTTGAACGAGATGCTTGTCTTTGCAAAACCCATTGCACAGGCGATCGAAAAAGCATTTGACTGCAACCGCTGCGGTATCAGCGTGGTGGGACTGGAAGTGCCACATGCACATATTCATCTTATCCCGATCAACTCTGCTAACGATCTGAACTTTACACAGGCAAAACCCAAAGCTTCTGAGGAAAGTTTGAAGAAAGTGCAGGAGAGGATACTGGCTTGTATGTAATATTGCTTTACCACTGCTTGTGCTTCATGGTTACTTTTTTCTTTGTCCAAGGATGGTCAATATCTTTCAGCCCTTTTCTTGTTTTAAGGTATTTATCATCTTTTAGAATATGCATTGGGTTCAGACTACGAAGTTTGACTAAAAAGTAATTTGCAGATTGGTCTTTTATATTGTAGGAAATGGTTGTGGGATCGCCTTTTTCATCAAGAATATGAAAGATGATATTTCGAAATGGTTTGTAGACTTCAATTATTGGTTTTTTTAAATCGATTTTATATTTGACGGAATCAATTAAAGCATTTAAAGGATAACCACCTTCGATTTTAATAACGATTATTTGGCCTGCACGTTTTGTTTCTATGACGGTGTCAAGCATGTTTTCTAGTTGCAGATATGTATTTAAAATAATCGTGTCCTTTCGATTCTGCCACTTGCCTTTTAATGTCGCAGCTCCGCCGGCATCGTAAAAGTAAAAATATTCGAACTCGCCATTAGTCTTCAGTAAAATCTGGTTGCATGCAAAGTAGGCTTTCCCACACTCCCCATACAGGGTGTTTTGCTGTGTCTTGCAGGACCAAATCGTGAACGAAATTGATGTTATAACCAAGGCAATCTTAATCATCTTCAAAGGTTATTTTTTCACCCTACCCGGGTTCTTTTTAATAAAATCGTCCCAGCCTTTCATGGCGGCAGGAGTTTTTCCAATAACAGTAATACTTTGAAAATGATGACACATGGCCACAGCAAGCGCATCGGTGGCATCATACTGTTTGGCGTTGCCACTGAAAGAAAGCAATGTCTCCAACATTTTCATCACCTGATCTTTACCTGCATTGCCGTTCCCGGTAATGGATTGTTTTACTTTTTTCGGAGAGTATTCCGTGACCGGTATACCATGCCGCATCGCCGCGGCGATCGCCACTCCCTGGGCACGCCCGAGTTTGAGCATACTTTGTACATTCTTTCCAAAAAAAGGAGCTTCGATCGCGAATTCATCAGGCTTGTACCGGGTGATCAGCCCGCTGACGGTCGTGAAGATCAGTTCAAGCTTTTTATAGGCATCCTTTGCCTGCCCGGGTTTTAGCACACCCAATTCAAGTAAGGTTATATTGTTATTCTTTACAGAGATGATACCATAACCCATCACCAATGTGCCGGGGTCGATACCAAGTATTATTTTAGCAGGCTTTTGCAAAGAGGACTGTATTTTTATACCGGCGAGACAATGAAGTTATACTATAAAAAAACTATTTTGACCTGTGCCGGCATGATACCGGCAACAGCCTATACAACTGATCATAAAAAGGTATCACAAGATTAATGAAGCTGCACCGGAATATCAAAATCTTCATCAATTACTTCCTCGGACCCTTGCTGTTCATTTGGTTGTCATGGTCCATTTACCGGCAGATCAAACAGCAACCAGGGCTCGAACAAGCCTGGCAACTCATCCGCGAATCTTTGTCCAGTCCTTTGCTATGGAATCTTGTTGCCGTGCTGATCCTGATGATGCTGAACTGGTCTATCGAAGCAGTGAAATGGAGAATATCGGTCAGTAAGATACAGCCCGTGAGTTTTAGCAAAGCGGTAAAAGCAATATTATCCGGCGTTTCTTTTTCTGTGAGCACACCGAACAGGATGGGTGAATATCTTGGCAGGGTTTTATACATGGATGAAGGCAACCGCCTTAAAACAATTTCAATAACCATCGTGGGCAGTATCAGCCAGTTGATCATCACCTTACTGATGGGAGCCATCGGGCTGATTGTGCTCAGGCAGGGGATCGAAGGCGCCGGGCTGATCACAACGATGTGGATGAACGTAATCCTTTGGGGCACGATCGCAGCACTGCTGGTTTTAACACTGTTTTATTTTCGCCTCCCCTGGCTCATTAAATGGGTGGACCGCCTGCCCGGCAGCAAAAAATTCGTTTACCTGCTCCGGGCGCTGGAAGATTTCAGTGCAACATTGTTGTTGCGTTTATTGTCATTATCCTTATTAAGGTTCATTATTTTTATCGTGCAATACTATTTGCTCTTTCATTTATTTAACGTGGATATCAGCTGGTGGCAGGTTTTTTGGACGATCAGTGTATCTTTTCTCGTGATGGCCGCGATACCTACCATCGCTATAGCGGAATTGGCACAACGGGGCAAAGTGGTGACTACGATCGTGGGGCTTTATAGTGTCAATGGCCTGGGAATGACCTTTGCTACGGCGGGGATATGGTTCATCAACCTTATTTTGCCGGCCATCGCGGGAAGCTTATTGATCTTAAGTATTAAAAAATTATATGCGGCTAAAAACGAAACGACTTAGCATCAGTTTACCGTTCTTACTGTGTTTATTTGGCTTTTCCAACAGCACGGCCCCGCCACAGGATAATTTTTGCGGCATCCGGAATATTTCTTTTAAAGTGGATGAGGAAGTTTCTTTTACTGTCTATTACGCAGTTGCGGGTATTTATGTAAATGCCGGTAACGCGACCTTCACCAGCAAAACAGAAACGATCAATAACAGGCCTGTCTACCATATCACGGGGGAAGGGAATACAAATTCTTCTTACGACTGGGTCTACCGGGTACGGGATAAATATGAGAGCTATATTGACACGGCAACCATGCAACCACTCCGGTTTGTAAGGAATGTGAACGAAGGGGGGTATAAGAAATACCAGAATATAACTTTTAATAAATCCGCCAACACGGCAGTGAGCAATGAAGGTGTATTCAAGGTCCCGGCCTGTGTGCAGGATGTCGTCAGTGCGATGTACTATGCCCGGAATATTGACTTCTCCAAACTGCAGCCGGATGATAAAATACCTTTCTCCATGTTCCTCGATAACGAGGTGTTCAACCTATACATCCGTTACCTGGGAAAGGAAGAGATAAAAACACGTTATGGAAAATTCAGGGCGCTAAAGATCAAGCCGCTGCTGATCAAGGGTACTATTTTCGAAGGAGGAGAGGATATGACCGTATGGATAAGTGACGACATGAATCATATTCCTGTAAGAGTAGAAAGCCCGATCGTAATAGGCAAAGTGAAAATTGACATGATGAGTTACAACAACCTGCGGCACCCGCTTACTTCACTTATCAAAAGAAAGTAGCCGTGAGTCGTGAGGCGTGAGTTTTATCTGATTTCGGAAAGTTTGAAAAAATCTTTAGGCCGTATCCCTTTTTCCGTTTTCTGTAAGTTACAGCACTCATGAACGGGATCATGTTCGAAGAAAAGGGTATAGTCCCCGTCAACAGCTTCCTGGAGGAATGATCTTTTTTCATTTAATGTCGTCAGCGGGAACATATCATAGGCCATTACATAAGGAAGCGGTATATGACCCTGGGAGGGCAGGAGATCGGCCATATAAACGATGGTCTTTTCTTTGTACCTGATCTGGGGGAGCATCATTTTCTCCGTATGGCCGCTTACAAAGCGGATAGAAATATCTTTTGCGAAAATGGTTTCCCCAAGTTTCCCATCGCGTCCTTCGTCAATATCCACGAATTGAAGCTGGCCGCTTTCTTCGATAGGCAGAATATTCTCTTTCAGGAAAGAAGCTTTTTCTCTTTCATTAGGGTTAACTGCCCAGTCCCAATGCGCCTTATTGCTCCAGTAAACCGCATTCTTGAAACTGGGTACCAGTTTGTCTCCGTCCCGGCTGATGGATCCGCCGCAATGATCAAAATGAAGATGCGTAAGAAAAGCATCGGTGATATCATCCCGGTGGAAACCATGCTTTGCCAGCGATTTGTCAAGTGTATCATCACCGTGCAAGTAGTAGTGACTGAAAAATTTCGCATCCTGTTTATCCCCATTACCATTGTCTATTAATATCAGCCGGTTCCCGTCTTCGATCAACAGGCAGCGCAAAGCCCAGGAACAAAGGTTGTTCTCGTCGGCGGGGTTTATTTTATTCCACATGCTTTTCGGCACCACGCCAAACATGGCGCCGCCGTCCAGTTTGAAATAACCGGTATTGACAGAATAAAGTTTCATATCGTTTTCTTTTTTGCCGCGTCTGCATAGATGAGCAGGAGCAAACCAATAATAAAGAAAGAGGCCAGCGCAAGCACAGACCCCCTTTGCGAACCTGTTAACTCAGTAATAAATCCAAAACTGAAAATACCTACTACCGCTGCTATTTTCTCCGTTACATCATAAAAACTAAAGAAGGAAGCAGTGTCCTTTGTCTCCGGCATCAGCTTGGCATAGGTAGAGCGGCTGAGCGACTGGGTGCCTCCCATGACAAAACCAACTGCCGCGCCCATCGCATAAAACTCGTAAATACCACCGCGGGGAAGCACATATCCAACCCCGCATAGACCGATCCATAGAAAAACAAGAGTCATCAGTGTTTTAAGATTCCCGATTCGGGCGGATAATCGCGAGATGACAAAGGCACCCGGGATGGCGATCAATTGTATGATAAGGATCGCGATGATAAGATTGGTGGTCGGTATCTCGAGCTCACTTTTACCATAGAGGGCGGCTACCAGCATAATGGTTTGTACTCCCATATTATAAAAGAAAAAAGAAAGCAGGAACCTTTTAAGGATAGGAATTTGTTTTAACTGGCCCCATACTTTTTTCAGTTCAGCATAACCCTTGGAGAGTAGTTTGCTGGTCAGGTCACCGCTACCGGCAGGAACGGGTTTTGGTAAACGGCGTAGTGAGAATTGTCCAAAACCCCACCACCAGATGCCTACGAGCAGGAAAGAGATCTGTGAACCCTTTCCTTCGGTGATACCCAATTTATCGTGCATCAATACAAAAACAAAACAGATGACCTGCAACAAAACGCTGCCCACATATCCATAAGCAAATCCTTTGGCGCTGATACGGTCACGGTCTTCGGGGGCGGCTATTTCGGGTAAGAAAGAATTATAAAAGACCTGGCTTCCCCAAAATCCTACACAGGCAATGATCATGGCGGCGATCCCAAGGCCCAGTGTATCCCCGTCGAAGAAGAACATCGCAGCGCAGGCGAGACTCCCCATCGTTAAAAAGAAATTCATGAAGTTCTTTTTATTGCCCCTGTAATCGGCGATCGAAGAGAGCAGGGGAGACATAATAGCAACGATCAGCATGGCCAGTGCAAGGGCGTAATTGTAGAGCGCGGTATTTTCAAACTGCCTCCCGAGGAAAGTAACGGCGGTTTTAGATACTTCTCTATTGTCAACTGCAACAGCTTCGAAGTAGGCCGGGAAAATAGTAGAAGTGACAACGAGGTTATAAGATGAATTGGCCCAGTCATACATGGCCCAGCCATTCACTACTTTTTTTGACGCTGTTTGCATAATCAGTCCTTGATGTATAAAAATAGTAAAACCATTTTCATTTGAACATAAAAAAAGCCCCGGTTTGACGGGGCTGGAAGGAAATCTATTTTATATTAATAATCAAAGGTTTTTACCGGGACCAGCTTTTCGTCTGTTACATAAAATGAATAAGGAACATTCGCAAAAACATTTTCCTTAATTTGTTTGGATACTTTTGCCACTTCTGCAAGGTAGGTGGGGTCGGTTCTCGCAGATTCGATCATCGGGAAGCGCAGGATATAGCGTTCACCTTCCTTTGTCATGTAGATCTCGGCGGTACCCCCGGCAAAAGCGCCGTTCTTTACGATATATTCCGCAATCGTTTTTGATTCTTCATCCGAGATGCCTTTCCAGTAGAAATTGACACCGCCCATGGAATCATGATCGAATTCATTCTTGCTGGAAACAACTTCCTGCCCATTGCTGGCAGGTTCTTCCAGGCGTTTCGCAGTCGCTTCATCGTAAGGGATGTTCTTAAAATCCTTGAAATGAGTATCTGCCAGGGCGATATTCACTTTTTTGCCGCCAAAGACTTCTTTCGATGCTTTAACCCCGATGACCTTGAATTCATCATCCACCCCTTTCAGGGTATCATAAACTTCTTTTTTATAAACAAAGCGAAGAGTGTACTCTTCTCCTTCCTTTGTTATTTGCATACTTGCTGGCTTGTCGGGGGTGATAAAAACCTTCTTTAAAAATTCCCCGGTTTTTTTGGCGTCATCTTCGGTAACGCCATCTCCTTTGTAGTAGATCTCGGCCTTGGTGCCTTCTACCTTGTATTTTTTACCGTGGTTGGTACAGGCCGTCAATCCCATGACGACCAGCATGAGGAACAGGAATGTACTTCTCATAGTTGGTTTGTTTTTTGATAAATAAATTTTCAACTGGTTAATTAAAATTATCCGTGGATCACCCCGGTGAATAAAAGTACCAGCAGGATGATGCCGGCAAGTATCCGGTAGATACCAAATATCTTAAAGCCATAGATCTTCAGGTAATTGATAAAGAAACGGATCGCCAGCAAAGCAACGACAAATGCCACAATATTTCCTACTACGAAGCAAAGGATATTCTCGTTTGTCTCCAGGATGAGCTGGTAACCTTTTTTAACTACTCCTCCCTGCGGCCATTTCTTCAGGAACAGGGAATAAGCTGTTGCGGCGAACATGGTAGGCACCGCCAGGAAAAAAGAGAATTCGGCAGCGAGGTTACGGGTAAATTTCTGCGACATACCGCCAATGATACTAGCGGCGCTGCGGCTTACGCCGGGAACCATGGATATGGTTTGCCAAAGACCGACAATAAATGCTTTACCAAAACTGATCTGCTCCTCGGATTCAATGGTCGCGGCTTTGAAAAAAGCATCAATGAATACCAGCACGATACCCCCGGCCAGCATGGCGATAGCCACGGTTGTCGGGCTTTCAAGCAGCTCATCTATTTGATCCGAAAAAAGAAAACCCAATAACAGTGCGGGCAGAACGCCGATGATTAGTTTCGCATAGAACTGCCATTTGCGGAATTCAAAGAATTTGCGCCAGTAAAGGACCACCACGGCCATGATGGCGCCAAACTGGATAGATATCTCAAAAACTTTGGTGAATTGATCCTTTTCAATCCCGAGCAGGGAACTGGCAATGATCATATGCCCGGTGGAAGAAATGGGAAGAAATTCGGTAAGGCCTTCAACAACAGCAATAACGATAGCTTCGATAATATCCATATACAATGGTTGGTTGAGAACTGTTTATGAAAGGCTTCTTAACAGGCCGGTAAGTTAGCGGCTATTTTCAATATAAAAAAAGCGGCATCCATGTACCGCTTCAATTTTTTATGACCGCTGTGTTTACTCCGCGACTTGTTTAGGTTGCCTGAAAATGGCAAAGATCTCGATCACGAGCCCCGCAAGGATCAGGAGGGGAGCGATGGTGATGCGGGTGCTGCTGTAAACGGCTGCTTTATCAAATACATTCGGGTCTTTATTGCTGGCGCCGCCGGACAACAGGAACATACCAATCGCCATTACTACCAGGCCGATCAGCATCCAACGGTAATTATCTTTTGTGAAGATCGAAGGGCTGCTTTTTTCTTTGCTCATTACTTTCGATTTTGGTCGTGCAAGTTAATGAAAAGTCCGAAGACCGAAGACCGAAGTTCCGGGATTAGCATCAGCAGGTACTGCTTTGGTCTCCAGACTAAAAACTCCGGACTTCCCTCAATACAGATCATCCAGCTTCATCCGCAAGTATTTGATCACACTGCGGTGGGTGCTGAAAACGGTGATGCAAATTCCCAAAACGATCAGGCCGCCGAAAAGCAGAAACAAGCCGGTATTATCATGGATGGCTTTCATTTCCGGTACATATCGTTCCGCTACAAGGACCATCAGGAAAACGGCAGCAACGGCGATGAGTCCGCTGATCGCCCCGTTGATAATGGCGCGGATATTCAGGGGTTTGGCAATAAACCAACGGGTGGCGCCCACCATTTGCATGGTCTTGATCAGGAAACGGTTGCTGAACATGGCCAGCCGGATCGTGTTATCGATCAGGAAGATCACTACGAACGCGATGATCAGCGCGATGACCAATAATGCAATACTCACCACGCGGATATTCTTGTTCATCTTGCCGATCAACGCATCGGGATAATGTACATCTTTTACATACACATTCTTCATCAGGTCAAGGCGTATATTGGCCAGGGTATCATTATTGAGGTAGTTCTTTTTGATCTTAAAGTCGACGCTGTTGTCCAGCGGGTTTTCTGCGAGTATTTTGTCCCAGCTTTCATTGCCATCCGATATATATTTTTTCTTGGCCATTTCCTTAGTGGTGTAAGTATAGCTTCTTACGTAAGGACGGGAAGCGATATATTGGACAAGAGCCGTACTGTCCTTGGGATTCAGGTCGCCCCTGAGATAAACATTCACCTCCACACTTTCTTTAAAATGATCGCCGAGTTTATTGGCATTAATCACCAGCCATCCGATGATACCCAGGAGAAATAAAACAAGGGTGACCCCCAAAATGGACATAAAATAAGATGGTTTGCCACGTTTGATTGAAGCTTTACCGGATTGGGACATGAATAATAATTTTTCAGATTAATGGATTACAGCCTGCCTTGGCAATAAATGGTTGCGGCGGCAGGCAAAAATAGCCAATTCAGCCCTACAATCAGTATTTTTGCTCCCCACCTGCTTGTCTGCCACGCAGGTTTAAACGGTTGCTGCTGGCTCATATTGCCAATTGTCGTGAAAGATATTTGTTAAAGAATTGTAGACTCAACCAGGCTATATAATAATAAGTAGGGTAATAATTTTATGGAATACGATTTCAGGAGAATTGAAAAAGACTGGCAAAAGAAATGGAAAGAATCCAACGCATACAAAGTAGAGAATGATTTTTCCAAACCGAAATACTATGTGCTGGATATGTTCCCCTATCCCAGCGGGGCGGGTTTGCATGTAGGGCATCCACTGGGTTATATCGCTTCGGATATCTATAGCCGGTATAAAAGATTGAAAGGGTTCAATGTATTGCACCCGATGGGTTTTGACAGTTTTGGTTTACCTGCCGAACAATATGCCCTGGACACGGGCCAGCATCCTGCCGTCACCACGAAGAAAAATATCGCTACGTTCAAAGCACAGCTGGATAATATAGGTTTTTGTTACGACTGGGGCCGGGAAGTGCAGACCAGCGATCCGCAGTACTATAAATGGACACAGTGGATCTTCCTGCAATTGTTCAATAGTTATTTGGACCAGGAAGAACAGAAGGCAAAATCCATTACTGAATTAATAAAAACATTTGAAGAAGAGGGTAACCCCAAACCTTCAACCTCCAACATAAAACCCTTTACTGCCGGGGAATGGAAAAATTTTGATGAAAAAACACAGCAGGATATTTTGACCCAATACCGCATTGCGTATTGCGGGTACGGGGAAGTAAATTGGTGCGAAGCGCTCGGTACCGTACTGGCCAACGATGAAGTGGTGAACGGGGTAAGTGAAAGAGGCGGATACCCGGTAGTAAAAAAGACCTTGCGTCAATGGTACCTGCGGATCACCGCCTATGCAGACCGCTTACTGAATGGGTTGAGCACCGTTGATTTCAGTGATGCGATGAAAGAGATGCAGAGTAATTGGATCGGGAAAAGCAGCGGGGCGGAGATTGATTTTAAAGTCGGGAGTCGGGAGTCGGGAGTCGGGAGTGCATTAAGGGTTTACACCACCCGTCCAGACACTATTTTCGGTGTCGACTTTATGGTGATCGCACCGGAGCACGAATTGGTGGAACAAATAACCACAACAGAACAAAAGACTGCGGTAGAAGAATATCTTACCTATGTAAAAAGCCGCAGCGAAAGAGAACGGATGGCGGAGAAAAAAATTACCGGTGTATTTACGGGGACTTATGCGCTCAATCCTTTTGACGGTCGTGAAATACCTGTCTGGATATCGGAGTATGTACTGGCAGGTTATGGAACCGGGGCTATCATGGCGGTGCCTTGCGGGGATGAAAGAGATCACAAGTTTGCAAAGCATTTCAATATTCCTATCACCAATATTATCGGCTCGCATTATAATGGAGAGGAAGCCAATCCGACTAAAGAAGCAATACTCGAAAATTCCAATTTTTTAAATGGGCTGGTGATGAAAGGGGCCATTGATGTCGTGATCAATGCGCTTGAAGAAAGAGGGATTGGCAAACGGAAAGTGAATTATAAAATGCGGGATGCTGCTTTCAGCCGGCAGCGTTACTGGGGCGAACCCTTCCCGATCACCTGGAAGAATGGAATTGCCTATGCCCTGGAGGAAAACCAATTGCCTGTTGTACTTCCACCTATGGATGAAATAAAACCCGGTAAAGATGGAGAAGGCCCTTTAAGCAACAATGAGGCCTGGCTTCAGTCTCCCTTCTTTGGAGGGGGTCGGGGGGAGTCTTCTACCATGCCCGGCTATGCAGGAAGCAGTTGGTATTTTCTCCGCTACATGGATCCCCAAAATGAGAAAGAGTTTTGTGACAGGAAAATTTCAGACTACTGGAACCAGGTAGACTTATATGTAGGAGGAACCGAACATGCGGTCGGCCATTTATTGTACAGCCGGATGTGGACGAAAGTTTTATTTGATCTTGGATTGATAGGGTTTGATGAACCATTTAAGCGATTACTGAACCAGGGGATGATACAGGGGAGTAGCCGGTTTGTGTACCGGGTTCATGGCAGCAACAAGTTTGTTTCTGCTGGATTAAAAGACCAGTACTCAACCGACCATATCCATGTGGATGTTAATATAGTGGATGGTGTGGAACTAGATACAAACGCGTTTAAAAAATGGAAGAACAGTGAATTTGGAAATGCTGAATTCATCCTGGAGGATGGGAAATATATCTGTGGTAGTGAAGTGGAGAAAATGTCCAAATCCAAATTCAACACTGTTAACCCTGATGATTTAGTTGCCAAATACGGTGCCGATACATTCCGCATGTATGAAATGTTCCTTGGCCCGGTAGAAATGAGCAAACCCTGGGATACAAAGGGTATTGAAGGCGTGCATCGTTTCCTGAGAAAATTCTGGCGCTTGTTCTTCCCGCCCTCCGAAGCTTCGTCCAACGCCAGGGGTCAGGGAGAGGCCTTAATTATTTCTGATGAAGAACCAACCACCGCAGAACTGAAAGTATTGCACCATACCATCCGCAAGATCGAAAATGATACGGAACGTTTTAGTTTTAATACCGCTGTCAGCGCTTTTATGATCGCTACCAATGAACTCACCGACCTCAATTGCCATAAAAGAAAGATCCTTGAGCCTTTGCTGATATTGCTCGCACCCTACGCACCACATATTGCAGAAGAATTGTATTCACTGCTGCGAAAAGTCTCCCCGCCAGCTGCTGGGGGAGCCTTAGAGGGGGCTTCAATCCTGAATGCTCCTTACCCCGTTTTTGAAGAAAAATACGTGGTAGAAAATAGCAAGCAATACCCTGTCTCTGTCAATGGAAAGTTGCGAACCACTTTAAACTTTCCCCTGGCTGCGACGCAGGAGGAGGTGGAAAAACTGATCCTGCAAAATGCCATCGTTCAAAAATGGCTGGAAGGTAAAACCCCGAAAAAGATCATTTACGTAAAAAATAAAATGATCAATGTCGTGCTGTGACCCTGATCTTGTGAAAGATTATCCCTGTAAAGAACAACCTTGCTTAAACTGGTTGAGAACGATGAACAACCCGCCGGCGAATACTACGGTCAGTAAGGATAAAAAAACTTTAAGCCTGTCATCCTGGCTTTCGAATACCCGGACGAACCCCCCGGATACGCTGGTGATCAGTAAGGATGGCAGGCAGATCGATGGGGCCTTCGTAGTTTCCAATCAAAAAATCGCGTCCGGCGATTGGCAGATCGTAACCGAAAAAAAAGGGATCGACGGTAACGATAACAAGGCGGCAGTGATCAGGCATATTTATTCTATCGGTTCTCGGAATTTTATCAACCGCAAAGAAGTATGAATTGAAGGAGAGCAAAATTTCATTATGCGTAATGAGTTTAAGATGACAAAACGATTTCCATGAATCTATTACATGTGGTTATCGGAGCACTAACTTCTATTCACTCTTTTCCTTTTCTTCCTTCCTCAGATATAAGTGCAGCAGAATGCGGTTTTTTTCTTTTTAATAGCTCTAATACAGGGACACTATTCTTTTTTAATAAACCTGATCATCGCGCTGCTTCCTTCGGTACTGGCCAGGTAAGCTTCATGGCGCTGGCCGTTCACTATGGCCAGCATATAAGAAGTATTGGGTGGAATAGCGCCCAGGTTCTCCGCGACCATGATCAGTTCATTGCTGGTTCCAAGTTCGCTTACCGCCAGTTTAATAATATAGGCATTGCCTGTAAGACGGATATTTCGGAACAATAATTTATCATTCAGAAAAAGTGAAATGGAATCGCCGTCGATCTCCGCGTTATCATAAAAGCGAAGTTCGATCGAATCGCCGCTGATGGGGATCTCTTTGATGAATACTTTTTTTCGCGTGGTGAATTTTTCTTCGATCGTCAATGGTTTCACCGGTTGGGTGATCACTGGCCGCGGTTTTTCCGGTACCGGTTCAATTTTCTTCACCGGTTTTTCAACCGGGGGAGTAATGATAGTGGTCTTTTCCGGGGTTACCGGCTTCGCAGGTTCCTCTTCTGCAACGGGTATCCTGCCAGTTAAGTTGGCGATGCTATCGATAATGATTGGATCATTGGTGCCGACGGTATAATTGTCGATCACAAAATCCCATTCGTCTTCAAAGCTGGCGATCGTTGTTTTATCAAGATGAACATCCCCGCTGATCCTGTTATCTTCTTGTTTTTTGGAAGCTTTGCCATCCAGCATCATTTTCCCGCTGCCGGGGCAATTGAAATCTGCTCTTGAAAGAAGAGGTATTTTCCCTGGTAAACTGACAGAAAACCGGCCTGATCTCTCCTCCAGTAATTGGTCATCCCACCAGACGGCTTCATTTGTCTTACTGTCAAAATATCCCCTAATACTATAACGGCGGTAATTATTTGCCGACTCGTAGTAGTACGATGAACCCCTGAGGCTATCGCCATCCTGGACCAGTTTCAGCTCAACTTTCTGGTGGTTTATTTTCCCTTTCCATATTCCAGTGATCATTTGAGCGAAACTTGAAATCGTTGTAAAAAGGCATATCACTGGCAACAGGTACAGGCTGCCATTCCGGGGTATTCTCATAGGGAAAGATGCTTTGTTTTGTATAACGATTTTCTATATTTATTATTTTCCGGCTAAAAGTTGCCACAGTTGAAAAAAATCATAACTTTCCCTCTAAATACCTCCTGGAAAGGGGGGTTATATTTGCAACCAACCAAACTCTGCTTATGAAGAAAATATACTTCTTTTTGTTTACGCTTACCGTGCTGACAAGTCAACTGGCATTTAGTCAATGTACAAATGGGTCAGCATTCGGTACAACTAATGCCCCAACCAATAATGTTCCCGTAACAATTACGACCTGTGCTTTTGGCGGTGAGTACAGTACGGTTAATAATTGTGTTGCAGGATCAACGTACCAGTTTAGTGCGACAGGTGGTACGGGTAATTTCCTAACTATCCACCAGGGAACTCCGGGTGGTACGGTTCTTGGATTTGGTACTTCTCCTGTCAGTGTATTGTGTACTGCATCTGGTCCTCTTTACCTGCATTATAATACCAATGCTGCTTGTGGAACTGACTTCTCCTGTCATACAGGTGTTGTTCAATGCACAAGCTGCCCGGGGGTAGTGGTTCCTGCTAATGATCTTTGCGTTAACGCAATCCCGATCAACTGCGGTCAATCCATCAGTGGATCTACTGTGGCTGCAACAATAGATGTCGTGCCAACCTGCGTAACTACATTAAGTTCTGCACCAGGGGTTTGGTATACTTTTACCGGCGACGGATCAGCCGTTACACTTTCTCTCTGTACTGGTACAACCTATGATTCCAAGATCGGCGTTTTCAGCGGATCATGTGCTGGGTTGGTTTGCGTTACAGGAAACGATGATTTTTGCGGGCTCCAGTCACAAGTGGCGTTTGCAACGACTGCAGGTACCCAATATTTTATCCTGGTTACCGGCTTTAGCACGGCTACAGGGGCATTCACCCTTACCCGCAGCTGTATCCCTCCCAATGATGCCTGCGCAAATGCGATCAATATTAACTGTGGCCAAACCATTAGTGCAACTACTGTTGGGGCTACAGCGGATATAGCTCCTGCTTGTTCCGTCTCTACCCAGCCGGGCATCTGGTACAGGTTTACCGGAGTAGGCGGTACCGAAACAATCAGTACCTGCGCCGGAGGTTCATTTGATACCAAGCTCTCCGTATATACTGGTACCTGTGCCGCTTTGACCTGCGTGGCAGGCAATGATGATTTCTGCGGGTTACTTTCCCAGGTTTCTTTTGCCACTACACCGGGTACTACCTATTTTATTCTTGTTCATGGATTTGGCGGTGCTACAGGTACATTTTCTCTGACAAGGACCTGTCCGCCACCTTGTGCGGGGGTACCTTCGCCCGGTTCTATTTCCGGTCCAGGGGCTGCAGTTTGTGCCGGGGTACCTGTTAACCTTAGTATTTCGGGTTATACAAATGCCAGCGGACTTACTTTCCAATGGAAATCCTCTTCAACACCTGGAGGTCCTTACAATAATATTCCCGGTGCTACAAATACTACTTATTCCTTTACGGCAGCATCGACTGCTTATTATATAGTAACGGTAACCTGTAATAACCCAGGTGGAGGTGCTGCAAATACAGTTGAATTCCCGGTAAGGGTAAGCAACCTCGTACATTCAAACGTACTGGCAACACCCAACGTGGTATGTTCTCCCGGTGCGACTGTAATTTCCGGAACGGTATCCGGATCAGCGGTTGCTGGTAACTATACTCACACGCTGACTGGACCCGGCACTATTGGAGCAGCTGTTCCATCAGGTACAAATAACTCGAATGTAAGTTTCAGCGTGAGCGGTTTGCCTGCGGGAGTACAATCGTTTACACTTACATCAACAGATCCTGCCGGCTGCTCAGTTGCAACCGTGGTTTCTGTGACGGTGAACCAAACTCCGGTTGTAACAATTTCCACCACTCCTCCAGTTACGGGTACCCCTTGTACTGAGAATTTTGATGCTGTAACGGCACCTGCACTTCCGGGTGGCTGGACTGCTTCAGTAGGGGCGAGTTGCGCAGGTACAGCCCGGTGGGTTACTACAAATACTTTATCTGTCAGTGCACCCAATTCAGCTTTTGTCAATGATCCGAATTGTATTTCTGATGAATACCTTGATTCAAAACCATATACAATCACCTCTGCAGTATCACAGCTGACCTTTAGCCGAAGCAATAACCTCGAAAACAATTTTGACGGGTTGGTGCTGGAGATATCGATGAGCGCAGGACCTTTTACCGATATTATCACAGCCGGTGGTTCCTTTGTTGCCGGTGGATATAATGCTACAATCAGTACTTCGTTCGGTAGTCCTATCGGTGGTCGCCCGGCATGGACGGGTAATTCCGGAGGCTTTGTAACCACCACGGTTAATCTTCCTGCTGCTGCCAATGGCCAGACAGTTGTACTGAGATGGAGAAGGGCCACCGACAACAGTGTTTCTGGCGTAGGAGCGAATATTGATAATGTCACCATTACCAATGCCGGTTGCGGAGCAGTCACTGTTTGTAACGGCAGCATTGTCCGGATAGATGCTCAGGGGAACCCGGGTAGTACTCCAACATTTACCAGCTTAGCAAATACACATATCCCGGCCGGCGGTACCACAACGGGTCCGTCTCTGCCTTACCCCAATGCGATTAACGTATCAGGGTTGGTTCCTCCGGGAGTAACTGTAAGATCAGTAACACTGAATTCTTACTCGCACACATTACCGGATGACGTTGATATAGTACTGGTTTCTCCAAATGGTCAGGCAGTCATATTGATGTCTGATGCAGGGGGAAGTACTCCAGCTACTGGACAGACATTCACATTTAGTGACGCAGCAGCTACAACGCTTGCTGATAACGCATTCAACCCAAGCGGTACTTATAAACCAACGAATTATGGTGCAGGTGATAACTGGCCGGCCCCAGGTCCATTGGGCGCTCCAAGCTCTACCACCTTGTCAACCTTTACCGGTCCTGCGAATGGTAACTGGAACCTCTATGTATTTGATGACCAGGTGAACGAAACCGGGTTTATCGCAACCTGGAGCATGACTTTCAACGTTCCGGCACCGGTTGTGTTCAGCCCGCTGACCAACCTGTTCACGGATGCAGCGGCTACGATTGCTTATACGGGTACACCGCTCTATACTGTTTGGGCAAAGCCAACTGCGGTGAACAGTACTTATACAGCTACGTCTACCGTTAATGGTTGTAACGGAAGTGCCAGCGTGGATATTAACCTGATCTTCCCGCCGGTTATCACTGTACAGCCTTCACCGGCTACACAGACCGTTTGTCCTGGCTTCAATGTGGTTTACAGCGTAACTGCAACAGGCCCGGGTCTTACCTATCAATGGCGTAAGAATGGTGTGAACCTTGTCAATGCAGGATTTATATCCGGTGTAAACACCAATACATTAACGATTTCCACAGTTAGTGCTGCTGATGCTGGTAGTTATGATGTGGTAGTTAGTGGTACTTGTGCCCCGCCTGCTATTTCGAATGCGGTAGTCCTCATAATAGCGACCCCGCCAACGATCACGACACAACCTGTCAACCAGATTGTCTGCGTGGGAACCAATGCTATATTCAGTGTAGTAGTAGCAGGTGTTCCGACACCGAATATCTTCCAATGGCAATCAAGCCCTGATGGGGTGATCTGGACAGACCTGACCACCAATGGTTCTTATACAGCAACCCTGACTGTTCCCAACCCTACACAGGCGAATAACGGTCTCCGTTATCGTGTGCGGATAACGAATAATTGCGGCGGCGGCTTTATTTTCTCAAATGTGGTGACACTCACAGTGAATCCATTTGTGCAGGCGGTGGCAACGGATCTCTGGAACCAGACGATCTGCCTCAGCGATACACTTGTTCCGCTGATCGGAACACCGATCGGTGGCAGCTGGAGTGGTAACGGCGTTTCAGGATTCAATTTTGTACCATCTGCAACAGGAGTTGGAACTTATATACTGACCTATACTTATACCGGTAATAACGGTACGGGTTGTACTTCGACGGATACCACAAAAGTTATCGTAAGGGATTGCGGTGAGCGTTTCAGGTTACTGAGCAACGATGCATTGATATTGTTCCCGAACCCGAACAACGGCAGGTTCAATATCAAGATCAACAGCAGCCTGTACAATTACCTTGGTATGCGGGTGTACAACAGTGCCGGCATGCTGGTGAATGGTACGATCGTCAATAAAGTACTCACCTCACCTGTTTACAACGGCCTTACTTATGGCAGGGTGATCCCGATCGACCTGAGCTATCTGCCGGCAGGTGTTTACCTGGTCAAGTTTTACTATGATGATGGTATACGCACTTCTGAAAAAACATTCAGGGTCGTCATAGGTCATGATTGATAACTAAGTTGTTTTGAAATAATATAGCATCCCGTTTGAAACGGGATGCTTTTTTTTGTGCGGGCTGCGCTAACTTTATTCCCAATGCGATCATCATTGATCATACCTGTACTGGAAGCGGCAAGACCCTTTCATCCCGTTGTTCCGTTTGAGACGGAGAAAGACAAACTCCTGTTGCTTGACCTGACAAACGAAAATAAAGTGCTGACAGCAGGGATGCTTCATGACATCCGTGCTTTTATAGCATACATCGGGTTGCAGTTGAAAAATTCCGGGAGTAGGTACGGGATCGGAGGTTATGCGGAACACAGAACGATCTATAGCGGCAGCAAGGTCTTCGATCCTCAAACACCCGGCGAAGAACCCCGGCGTCTTCATCTTGGAACAGATATCTGGGGCCAACCAGGAACTGCGGTCATGGCGCCGCTGGATGGTATCGTTCACAGTTTTGCATTCAATAACCAGTTCGGGGATTATGGCGCTACAATCATCCTGTCACACTCCATAGAGGGCACTAGCTTTTACACGCTTTATGGTCATCTTAGTTTGAATTCGCTAAAAAACCTGGAAGAAGGAGACCGTGTTTCAAAAGGCGATATCATCGCCGAATTCGGTATCCCGGCAGAAAATGGCCAATGGCCACCCCATCTTCATTTTCAGCTTATAGAAGATATGGGAGAATGGAAAGGCGATTACCCCGGTGTATGTAAATTCTCTGAGAAAGAAACATGGTTGCTCAACAGTCCTGACCCTGATATCATTTTAGGATTGAACCGGTATATCAAATAATGTGTTATGCTTTCAGCAATTTGAAAGCATGTGTCCAGCTGTTATTCCTTATGCCTGGGATGCACCAAAGAATACACAAAGGCTCGATCGCCCTGGCTGCTTCCACTCCACCCATGTCGGCTGTTTCCCAGTCAAAAGAAGTAAGTATATCTGTCACTGTTTTTTTCGCATCTTCATCATTCCCACAAATGAACATGGTGGGTATTCCTCCGGAGAAACGCGGTTTGTACATAAATGGATTTCCTACAGAATTAAATGCTTTGACCAGTTTTGCTTCAGGCAATTGTTTTTGCAGTTGTTCCATCAGTGATTCATCGAGGCTGGTGAAGAATTTCAATACGCCATTTTCAGGAGGTGCTGGCGCGATGGGATTGGTGGCATCAATAACCGTCTTGCCGGAAAAATTTTCTTCACCGGCCAGCCGGATCACATCAGCTGTCACCGCCCCGCCGGTTGCCAGCACAAGCAATTCCCCGAAGGCGGCTGTCTCGGCAAAACTGCCCAGGGAAATGGCGGGGTTCTCTTCCTTGAATAGGACAAGTTCTTTTTTGGAAACATCACGGGTGCCCAATTTTACAGCATGCCCCTCAGTTTGGAATCCTTTTGCCAGCACCTGTCCTACGATACCTGAACCAATGATACCAACTTTCATAGCAGTGATTTTAAATGATTAATAATTAGCTTTACAACTATTCAATAAAAAAGTTCATGGCCAACAGTAACCTGGAAAGCGGAAAAGAGGACCTGACAGCAGCGGATAAGGAGTTCGAGAATAATATACGACCGTCCCAGATCGCTGATTTCGCCGGGCAGGACCAGCTTATCGAAAACTTGCGCATTTTTATCAAAGCCGCGAAAATGCGGGGGGAAGCTCTGGATCATGTACTTTTTCATGGACCGCCCGGTCTTGGAAAAACTACCCTCTCAAGGATCGTTGCCAACGAATTGGGGGTGAATATCAAAGAAACATCCGGGCCGGTGATCGAAAAAGCTGGCGACCTGGCAGGTCTGCTTACGGGTCTTGAACCAAATGACGTTTTGTTCATCGACGAAATCCACCGGCTTAGCACCGTAGTGGAAGAATATTTATACGCCGCAATGGAAGATTACCGCATCGATATCATGATCGACACGGGTCCGAATGCCAGAAGTATACAGATCAACCTGAACCCCTTCACCCTGATCGGCGCTACTACCCGGAGCGGTTTACTGACTGCGCCACTGCTTTCCCGTTTTGGCATCAAATCCCGGCTTGACTATTATACCGCTGCTGTGTTGAACAAGATCATCCGTCGTTCTGCCGGCATACTCGGAACAACGATTTCCAGGGATGCCATCGAAGAGATCGGGCGCAGGAGCCGGGGGACGCCCCGTATCGCCAATAGTCTTTTAAGAAGGGTCAGGGATTTTGCGCAGGTATTGAATGACGGGCAGATCGACCTGGGTATCACCCAGCATGCGTTGAAGGCATTGAACGTTGACGAGCATGGACTGGATCATATGGATAACCGCATACTCTCCGTGATCATTGATAAATTCAAAGGGGGTCCTGTTGGTATTACTACTATCGCGACGGCGGTGGGCGAAGAGGCCGGCACTATCGAAGAGGTGTATGAACCATTCCTGATACAGGAAGGTTTCTTGCAGCGTACACCAAGAGGAAGGGAGGTCACTGCAAAAGCCTATGAACATCTCGGAAAGAAACCGCAGGGAGGAGCAGCGGGGACTCTTTTTGATAAAGCAGAGTAAATAGTAATAGGTATTTAAGGATTATAAAGGAAAAGCTATAAAAAAAAGGCTGTCTCAAAATGATAGCCTTCGACAACCCTTCGATAAACTCAGGGTGACAATGGCTGACAGAACTTTTGAGACGGCCTCTTTTATACTTTATATACCTATATACTTTTTTACTTTACGCCTGCACCACTAACCTGAAACCATTTCCGTGAATGTTCACGATCTCGAGCTTCTCATCATCCTTCAGGTATTTGCGGAGCTTGGCAATATAGACATCCATGCTGCGCCCGTTGAAATAGGTATCGCTGCCCCAGATCTTCTTTAGAGCGGCTTCCCGGGGAAGCAGGTCATTTAAATGTTCGGCCAGCATTTTCAGCAATTCATTTTCTTTGGGGGACAAAGTTTGTGTGATCCCGCCGTGCGTCAACTGCCTCAGTTTGGGGTTGAAATGGTACGTGGACAGGTCGAATTCCTTGTTCTCACTTTCCTTATTTTGCTCTTCGTTTCTTTTCAGGATCGCTTTTATTTTCAGCAGCAGCACTTCGCTGTCAAATGGCTTGGTGATATAATCATCGGCGCCCAGTTTATAGCCCTGGATCACGTCTTCTTTCATTGTTTTTGCACTCAGAAAGAACAGGGGAATATCGGGGTCCACATCCCTTATTTCTTCCGCCAGGGTAAACCCATCCATATTCGGCATCATCACGTCCAGCAGGCAGAGCTCATATTTTTCCCGTTGAAAAGCGGCCAGGCCGAGACGGCCATCCCTTTCCAGGGTTACATCATAGTCATTCAGTTCGAGGTAATTCTTCAGCACCATTCCGAGGTTGGGATCATCTTCGCAAAGTAAGATCTTGGGTTTCTTTGTATCCATTTTAGTGGGTTTATATTAGTGACAAATAAAGTTAAAGCATTTCAGGGGTTCATAAATAACGGATGAATTTTTTGTTAAAACACCGTATTTCAACCCCTTTGCCATATACAATAGACGTAATATCTATAAAAACTGTGCCATGCATGGGGCCAATGAGAAGTGCCTGAAGAAACTCATCGTGATTGGTGACCCCTTATTGATCAAACCCAGCTGCGGGATGAACGAACGGCCAACGGTCTTTATTTGCCACCTGTATGCAGGAAATACGGGAGAGTTATGTCTATACTGCCGATCAGGGTAACTTGATCTACCTAATGGTTAAGAAGGAAAGCCGGAAAAGGAAAGAATACAGGTGAAATAGTTGCTAAGCGGGTTAAAGAGTAAGACCTGGTGCTTATTATCTTGTGCAGGAAAGTGCGGGAAGGCCTTTAGCATGTAATCCAGTTTGTTCCAATTCTTGTAACTTTCAATTAAATTCTTTTTAATGCCAGATCCTGCAAAATTCCTTGAAGCAATTAAAGCCGGCTATACATTCAAAGGCGAATCCTTCAAAATGGGCTGCGCCATGCTCGATGGCAACGTGATCGCCGGCGCTGATATCCTGATACCCATGAAGACCCTCAACCGCCATGGACTGATCGCAGGGGCAACAGGAACGGGTAAGACAAAAACTCTGCAGGTGATGGCTGAAGGACTGAGCGATGCAAGTATCCCCGTGCTGCTGATGGATATCAAAGGTGATCTAAGTGGTATCGCTGCTGCCGGTACCTTGAATGATAAAATATCTGAACGCTGCCAGAAACTGAATATCGAATTCAAACCGACCGCTTACCCAACCGACCTGCTCACCCTGAGTAACCAGAAAGGAGTAAGACTGAGAGCCACTGTCAGCGAATTCGGCCCGGTGCTGCTTTCAAAGATCCTGGGTTTAAATGATACACAGGGAGGTTTCGTGGCGTTGATCTTTAAGTATTGCGACGATAATAAACTTCCCCTGCTTGACCTGAAAGATTTCATCAAAGTATTGCAATTCGTGAGTGATGAAGGAAAAGCGGAACTGGAAAAAACCTATGGTAAGATATCCACCACTTCTACCGGCACCATTCTGCGCAAAGTGATCGAATTGCAGCAACAGGGTGCGGATGTTTTTTTTGGCGAGAAGAGTTTTGAAGTGGATGACCTGATGCGGATCAATGAAGAGGGGAAAGGCATGATTTCGATCGTGCGGGTAACCGATCTCCAGGACAGGCCCAAATTGTTTTCCACTTTTATGCTGCAGTTGCTGGCAGAATTGTATGCCAGTTGCCCGGAAGAAGGGGATATGGATAAGCCCAAACTGGTGCTATTTATTGATGAGGCCCATCTTATTTTCCAGGAAGCCAGCGAGGCGTTGCTGCAACAGATCGAAACCATCATCAAACTGATCCGGTCAAAAGGTATCGGTATCTATTTCTGTACGCAAAATCCCATGGATGTGCCCGCTTCAGTGCTGGCGCAACTTGGATTGAAAGTGCAGCATGCTTTGCGGGCATTTACTGCGGCAGACAGGAAACTGATCAAACAAACTTCCGAGAATTACCCCGAAACTGATTTTTATAAGACCGAGGACCTGATCACCCAACTGGGTACAGGAGAAGCGCTGGTGACCATTCTCAACGAAAAAGGTATTCCTACTCCGCTGGCGCATTGTATGATCCGCCCGCCGCAAAGCCGGATGGATATTCTTACAGAAGCTGAAATTGATAACCTGGTGAGCCGTTCAAAGATTGCGGCCAAATACAACCAGGTGATAGATAACCAAAGCGCTTACGAAATATTGACAGAAAAATTAAAAGAGGCAGCAGAAAAAGCCGCGGAATCCAAACCGGTGGAGAAATCTGCCAATAAAGAAAAAAGTGTACTGGATAACCCGATTATAAGAAGCATGACCCGGACTGCAGGGAATACGCTTATCCGCGCCCTGCTCGGGGTTCTTGGATTAGGTGGAAGAAGCCGAAGCCGGAAAAGTTTATTCTGATCTCTTAATATATAAACGATTTTTTAACCTAAAAAAAGCAAATATGAAAAAGACCTTTTTACTGATCGGCACTTCGCTGCTACTGCTTGTTGCATGCAATAGTGATAAAAAAGATGAGAAAGAAAGCGATAAGAAAATGGATAACAGTGCGGAAGCAAAAGAAGAAAAAAATAAACAAACGGCTCTTGCAAGTGTGAATGCCCTTATTGCCGGGGATGTGGACGGCACTTTGAAAGATGTCGTGACCGATGCCGTTGATTATGGAGACGGTAGTATGTCGCCAGTAAAAGGAGTAGACAGTATTAAAGCCGGGCTGCACATGTGGCGCGACAATATGAGCACTTACAAAGCAGACAATATGTTGGCCATGGCGGATGGCGATTATGTTGCTGTATTCGGTGAATGGAGCGCAACCTTCAAAGCAGATATGATGGGAATGAAAATGGGAGGGAAATCGGTTAAGATCAAAGACGTTGATATTTTCAAATTCAACAGCGAAGGAAAGATCATCGAACACCGGAATGTTCAGTCTTCGGCGGAGATGATGAAACAGCTGGGAGTTGAAATGCCGAAATGATCATTTTAGCCTGACAAATCCCCCCGCATCCATTTCAATTTTATTCTCGGCCTGGAGGAACTCGAGCATCTTCCAGGCTTTTTCTTTTTTGAACCCGTTCAGTTTCAGTAACAGTTCCTTTGTATGGAGCGATTCATACTTTACCATGTTAATGATCCGGTGATACAACGCATCAAATTCTTCCTTGCTCAACTGCGTGGATCTTTGCCGGAGACAGTTATCACAGATACCGCAGGGGCGGATATTGCTGTCTCCAAAATAGGAACCGATGATGCGGCTGCGGCAGGCAACGTCCTCTTTTACATAAAAGCTCATTTGTTTCATTCGCTGCTGGAAGCGATCCTTCCGTTGCCCGTAAGCCAGCATATCAATGCTGATATCTTCCGCCTTAATTCGGTTTCTCATCAAAAATAACTGGGGAAGGTCTTTCTGCGGCTGGTAATTGATGATACCCGCCTGTGATAGCTGCAGCAATTGCTTTTTAATCTCTTCCAGCTCTTTTTTCATTAAGCCTGCGATCATTTTTTCTGAAATAGCAACAGGCTGGTCAAAGACCCCTTCGTACGAGCGGAGCAGGGTCTTGATAAGGGGTTCGAGCAGGGAATATTCTTTTTCAAATCGATAGAGTTCGTCCTTGCCCGTTATAAATCCAGCAGTAGCCGGAAGGAAAACTTGTTCATTGAAACTTAGCCAGCCTTCCTGTTCAAGCGTTTTCAATGAATAGAGCGTGGTATGACCGGCGAGTTTGAATTTTTTTAAAAAATCGGCGATATCAAAATCATAGTATTGTCCTTCACCCGCTCCGGTTGGAACCTGGAGATAGTTGGCCACAGCCTGGTAAACCTCCCGGATAGTTTCCAGTGATGGGAAACGTAAGGAGGCCATTTGTTCCAACTCCTGCATAGCTTTTTCGTCAAACAACAGAACTGCATAAGAAGTCTTTCCATCCCTTCCAGCACGGCCGGCTTCCTGGTAATAATTTTCCAGGCAATCGGGACTGTCTGCATGGATCACATTGCGTACATCGGGTTTATCAATACCCATCCCAAAAGCATTGGTACAAACGATCACTCTTGTTTTATTGCTGATCCAGTCTTCCTGTTTACGATTCCTGTCTTCCTGTACCAGGCCCGCATGATAAAAGTCCGATGAGATTTGCTGCAACCGTAATAGGTCGCTGATCTCTTTGGTCCTCTTCCTGCTTTTGCAGTAAATGATACTGCTTCCCGGCACTTTCTTTAATATTTCTATCATCTTATTGATCCTGGAATCTACCCGGAAACAACTGTAGGAAAGATTGGGCCGTTCGAATGATTGCCGGAAGATCTGCGCTGCATTCATCTCCAGTTTTTCACAAATATCTTTTTGTACATCAGGAGTAGCAGATGCGGTCAGGGCTAGTACGGGAACGCCAGGTAATTCTTTCCGCAGCGCAGCGATACGCAAATAGGGTGGCCTGAAATCATATCCCCACTGGGAGATACAATGTGCTTCATCCACGGCGATGAGACTTACCCCCAGGCCCGGTAAATATTCTTTGAACAAAGCTGTTTCAAGTCTTTCCGGTGATACATAAAGAAAACGGCAGTTGCTCTCACCTGCAGTTTTCAAGGTGTGGATCACTTCTTTACGGCTCATCCCGGAATAAATAGAGAAGGCCGTGATATTTTTTTTGCGGAGGTTCGCTACCTGGTCCTTCATTAAAGCGATCAGCGGGGAGATCACAAGACACAATCCCTCACCAGTCATTGCGGGTACCTGGTAGCATAGGGATTTGCCTCCGCCGGTCGGCATCAGTGCCAGCACATCTTTTCCTTCCAGTACGGCTTCAATGATTTCCTGCTGCAGCGGACGGAATGAATCAAAGCCCCAGTATTGCCGGAGGATCTCAGGAGGCGTGAGACGAGAGACGTGAGACGTGAGTGGTTTCATTTATTGTATCAGGCGATCATTTTCGAGATCATTTGAAAACATCTTATCATCAGCTTACCAACATCCTCTAATTGCTTTAGAGATATATAGCCAAGTTCTACAGCAATATCAAGGGCTGCATCAATCTCAACAACAGATCCACGGGCAATTTCATAAAATCGTTTACGTTCAACAAGGGATTTCCTGGAACACCCTTCTGCAATATTCAGATGGACAGACAAAGCAGCTCTTCGTATCTGTGATATTTGGCCAAATTTTTCTTCTGCCGGAAAACTCCTGGTTTCTTTATAACATTCTAATACAAAAGCCTTCGAAACTGCAAAAATATCAAGTTTGGTGTGTGATAAGTTAAGAAACATATACTAGTTTTCTGCTAAGCTATTACCAAACTCACGACTCACGACTGACAATTCACGACATTTCAACGTTTTTTCCTGAAGATCACCAACTCTACCCGCCTGTTCTGCGCCCGCCCTTCAGGAGTCTTATTGGAAGCGATTGGTTTTGAACGACCAAAAGGATGCACTTGTATCGCTGTACTGCCGATCGTATTATTCTGTAATAACCATTGACGGATCGATTCACAACGTTCGAGGCTCAGTGCCAGGTTGCGGGTGTCTGAACCGATCGAATCAGTATGTCCTTCCACGTAAATACTGTCGATCGAAACCGGTTGACCGGGTTGTTTAAAAAAATCTTCCAGCATTTTCAATGCCGCCGGTTTCAGCTTTGCTTTATTGAAATCAAAGAAAACATCTCCCAGTTTAAGCGTGTCCGCTTTCACCTGTACCGGCGGTTCTTTTACCTGGGTACTATAACTGCTGCCTGTTTTAGTGAACCCGATCTTCAGTTCGCCATTACCATACAGGGAATAATCCATTTCCTTGTGTCGGAAATTGTAATGATAGATACTTTCTTTATTGAGCGTATACGCTGGGCAATAAGTTTCATTCGGATCTTCCGATAATAATTGGAAATTATCAAGTACCAACGAAATGGTCTGGATCCCGATCAGTTTCTTCTTTGCTCCCGTGGTATCTTCTTCCGTATAAGCGCCAAAAGTGAGGTACCGTTCTTTCCCATCGGCGATAAAACTATATTCAAAAGAAAAAAAGTTGTTGTTAGGTACCGGTTGGATTGAAAGGATGATTGCCGGTTGCATATTCTTTGCAAAAGGCCTCTGTGGTACATAGAATCTTTCTCCCAGGCAAATACCGGGCTTCAGTTTCAGTTTCGGGTTAAGACGAGCAGCAATAATCCCTTTGAATGTATACGATCTGCCCTTTTGCAACCCGCAGGGAAGTATCGCTCCGATCACCGGGGTGAAAGCCGTATAGCCGTTCCAGTTATAAAAAATACCAAAGGAATTATTTCCCAGTAACTCTGTGTTCTTCTCATTGCTGAACATCTGTGCTTTTACATCTTTCAGGTAAAACCAGCCTTCCACACCGCATTCCGCATTGTATTCGGTACAGGTATTTACGTCTTCAAAACCGCCATTGAGCAAAAGATTGGTTTGTCCCGCGGCTGATGCCGCCCACAATACGAGAAGGGGAAGCAAGGATCTTATTTTGTCAACGGGAGATGATAACGGCATATTTCCGGTTCACTGTTAAAAGGGGAAATTAGAATTAAATATTGGCAGAAGGGGTGTTGGTTTGGTTAAAACCGAAGCCTGTCAGGTTACTTTTTTAATAAATAACCTGCCTGAATTGATCGCCAGTACCACATCGCTCAGTCCCATGACCAGGGCACCAAAAGTAGGCGTGAGAAAACCGAATGCTGCGACAGGGATAGCAACGATGTTATACGCAAAGGCCCAGAAAAGGTTTTGCTTAATAGTAATATAAGTGTGTTTGCCGAGACCGAGTGCGACAGGGAGGTTCTTTAACCCGTGGTTCATCAACACCACCTGCGCGGATTGCAGGGCGATCTGCGAAGCATCATTCATCGAAATCCCTATTGCGGCTTTTGCCAGTGCTGGAGCGTCATTGATGCCGTCACCTACCATAGCCGTCGGGGCTTTGGCGTTCAGTTCGGTGATTTTTGCCAGCTTTTGTTCGGGTGTTTGCTCAGCGATCACGGTATCGATACCCAATTCATCAGCCAGGGCCTGGCATTTCACCAACCGGTCGCCGCTCAGTAAGATCGTTTCAATATTCTTGCTGTGTAAATAACTGATCACCTTTTTTGCCTCGGGTCTTATTTCATCCTTTACATCGATCCATCCAAGCAATTCATTATTTTTTGTGATATAAACATTGTGTTCTTCCCCTGAAGCTTTTTCACCCGCCACTTTAAAAGACCCGGCCCACCAGGTGTTACCATCCTTGTCTTCCGCTTTCATCCCGATCCCTTTCACTTCTTCGATATTTTTCCAGGCGATCTCTTCTTTTGTCTTCCATTCATTCGTAATAGCCTTTGCAATGGGATGGTTTGAAAACTTTTCAAGACTATAAACAACCTTCTTAAATTCAGCCTCTTCCCCAACCATAAACAAAAAACCAGAAACCACAAACTGGCCCGTGGTCAACGTACCCGTCTTATCAAACACTACCCGTTTAATATCTTTAAAAGTTTCCAGGCTGGTGGCATTGCGGAAAAGAATACCAGTTTTGGCAGCACGTCCCAGTCCCACGGCAATAGCAGCCGGGGTGGCGAGTCCCATGGCACAGGGACAGGCGATGACGAGTACGGCAATACTGCGCATCAGCGCGGGAGTAAAGTCAGCCAGGATCAGCCAGTTTACGATCAGCGTAACAGCAGCGATACCCAATACGACCGGTATAAAAATACCGCTGATTCTATCGGCCAGTTGTTGTACCGGAGGTCTTTCACCCTGCACCTGTTTCACCATATTCAATATCCCGGACAGCACCGTATCATCGCCGGTGGCAGTCACCTGTGCTTTTACGGTACCATCGCTGATAAGACTTCCTCCGATCAGTTTGTCTTTTGCTTTTTTGTGTACCGGGGCGCTTTCACCTGTAACGATCGCTTCGTTCACCTGCGCATCTCCCCAGAGTATCTTGCAATCAATAGGTACCTGCTCCCCGCTTTTTATCAATAGCAGGTCACCAACCCTTAATTGTGTATTCTCGACCTGGAATAATTGTTCCTTGTGTTCGTCGTCAAAAGCGATCATGGTCGCCATCACTTTTTGCGATTTCGCCAGCTTGTTCAATTCTCTTTGCGTGGAAGCGATCGAAGCTTCTTCCATGTAATTGCCTAAAAAAACCAGTGTAATAATGGTAGCAGCTGTTTCATAGAAAAGAAATTGTTCGGGCTGACCGGTCAGTGAACCACAGAGACTGTAAAAAAAAGCAGCTGTAGCGCCCACGGCGATCAGCACGTTCATGTTGGGCATCCTGTTGCGGAGACTTTTCCAGGCGCTTTTCCCAAAAAAACTCATCCCAACGATATAAACGGGGATCGTCAATCCCAGTTGTACCCAATGGTTCATCAGCCAATGAATGTGTAGCCCGGGGATCATGTGCAGCATCAGCAAGGCTGTGAAGGGAAAGCAGAACCAGAAACGCTGAATATGCGTAGACAGGAATTTGATGGAGCCTTTTTCATCATGATCATGACCATGTGCATGCGCATCGGGGTCCGCCACTTTATAACCCAGGTTGCTGATCCCCTTGCTTATTTTCTCTTCCGGGACGTTCCCTTCTGTATCAAAGATCACATCCCCAGTAGCGAAATTGACCCGCACATTCTTCATACCTTGTTTTTCCAGGTATTTATGAATATTGATAGCACAGGTCGTGCAATCCATCCCTTCCACTTTCCACTGTACTTTTTCCATCCTGCAAATTTATCGAAAGGGTTAACCTGTTTTTTACGGCAACGGGAATATGTTTACAACAACGTTGTATATCCTGCTACATTTGCTGCATGGAATGGAATTTCCCACTGGAGAATATCAACCAGGTTGCAAAAGAATTCTGGAATGCCTGTGAAGGCAAAACAGTTTTTGCTTTTCATGGGGAGATGGGTACTGGGAAAACCACTTTTATCCATGCTTTATGTGATGCAAAAGCAGTATCCGATGTGGTAGGAAGTCCAACCTTCTCCATTATCAATGAATATGCCTACGATTGTAACGGCACAAGAAAGTTACTTTTTCACCTGGATCTATACCGGTTAAAGGATGAGGAAGAAGCAAGGCGTGCGGGCGTGGAAGATGCTTTATTCAGTGGTTATCCCTGCCTGGTGGAATGGCCGGATAAAGCCCCGGGCTTATTTCCGGGAGATACTGTCCACGCTTATCTTGAAGTAACCGGCGACAAAACAAGACGCTTAAAAATCGCTAATAAATAGGTACATTTGAGAACGGATGCTAGATGCTGGATACTGGTTTCTGGCTCTTATAGATGTGAATGTTTTTACTGATCAGGACACCCCGAATCCCTGCCTACCAGCAGGCAGGCAGTATCAAAAATCCAGAATCCAGAATCCAGAATCTAGAATCCCTCAATCAACATGAGCCAGCAGAAACCCAAAATAAGTACTTCCTTCAGTTACGAGACCCTCGAAGAAACCCTGGATATAAAACCCAAGGCAGAAGGCATGATGATCGGCATTCCCAAGGAGATCGCCTTCCAGGAAAACCGTATAGCACTTACACCCGATGCGGTCAGCGTACTGATCAGTAATGGTCACCAGGTGGTGATCGAACACAATGCCGGAGAAGCTTCTCATTTCAGGGATAAAGATTACAGCGAAGCAGGTGCGAAAATTGTTTATGACCGGGAATCGGTCTTTAAAGCTCCCTTACTGGTAAAGAGTGCGCCGATCGTTGATGAGGATCTTTCTCTGCTTCAAATGGGCCAGATCATTATCTCACCGATCCATCTCTCGGTGATGAAAGCAGAGATACTGGAGAAGATGATGGAAAAAAAGGTCACGGCGATCTCCTTTGAGAACCTGAAAGATGACAGTGATTCTTATCCCATCGTCCGAAGCATGAGTGAAATAGCAGGCAGTGCTGTGATGCTGATCGCCGCGCAATACCTGGGTTCGGCCAACCATGGTAAGGGGGTGTTGCTGGGAGGTATCTCGGGTATTGCCCCAACCAAGGTAATTATCATTGGTGCAGGAATAGTGGGAGAGTATGCGGCAAGAGCAGCTCTTGCATTGGGAGCGTCCGTAAAAGTTTTTGATAACAGCGTTTATCGGCTAAAGCGATTGCAAAACAATATCGGTCATCGCTTATGGACATCGGTGATAGAACCGAGGATGCTGTCCAAACAATTAAAAACCTGCGAAGTCGCTGTCGGCGCCCTGGGTTCTGAAACCGGGAGAACTCCGATGGTGGTGACAGAAGAAATGGTCAGTAATATGCGGGCAGGTTCGGTGGTGATCGATGTGAGCATTGACAGGGGCGGATGTTTTGAAACTTCCGAGATCACATCACACGAACACCCGATATTTATGAAATACGGTGTGATACATTATTGCGTACCCAATATACCTTCCGGTTTTTCCCGCACGGCATCCCAGGCGATCAGTAATGTACTGATGCCGCTTTTGCTGGAAGCAGGGGAAGAGGGTGGATTCGAGAACCTGCTCTGGCACCAGATCCATCTCCGCAGCGGTATCTATTTGTTCAAAGGCGCTCTCACCAATTTCTACCTCAGCCAGCGGTTTGACCTGAAATACACAGACCTGAACCTTCTTATCGCAAGTCAGCGTTGAAGAGGAAAAGTTGTCCATCGATTGTATCGATGGACTGCAAAATATTTCAGCATCGGCTTTGCTAAAAGCCGGCAATCCTTTATGAATTATTTTTCTTTCACAATTGTGCTTTGTTTTAAACGAAGCATCAGCCTCGCAGAGGCTGGTATCAGTCATGAGTTAGAAACTCATGACAACGTTTTATTTTTTACTTTAGAGGAAGGAATACTAAGGAGAACAGGGTTTTTGCTGATATTTTGTACTGTAGTTTTTTAATCGGCTTCAGTTCCGGGGCTTGACCAGCAATGAATCCTCTGCCTGCAGCAATACTCGAACGTTGTAGGTAACCCTTTAACGGCAAACCTACAATTCAACTGAATACATCTGAGAGTTCCAAATACAGAAAGAAATAATAAAACCATATTTGCAGAATGGACATTTTTTTTACTAAATTTAAATATATGAAACTAAAACACTGGTCAGCCATAGTATTCTTTGCAGCTCTATGTTTGCACATTTCTTCTTGTGGAAGCAAAACAAAAACAGCTTCAGAAATTAGTGTTATCCCAAAAAATATAATAATTAAAGGTGAATTGGGTGATTTTTTTGAAGTCATAAAAAAAGACTATCAAATAAAACGCGATGAAAATTCTGCATTAAAAGATGAATTTAAACCAGGAATATTATCAGTCGAGATAAAGCGTAATGAAAAAGATTTCACTTTTCCCGCCGATAAAGCTGCTTTTTTTGGAACTAGCGGCTACGATGTAGAATATCATGTTGGCTTCGGAATTGAATTATTTGGAGATGGAGGCCCAGATGTTATAAAAAATGCAAATGACTATTACACCCCTCTTGATGATAAAGATGTCCTTGGGCTAATTCATTTAAAGAAAGGAGAAACTGGTTACATGCGCTTTTCAATTGATAAATTAACTGGCTTAAAAACATTTCAGTTAACATCTGCACTTGTAAAAACAACCGCATGGAGTAAAGATTCAAATAGTACAAAAAGTTCAGAAGAAAATACATCCAACGATGACGAATTAACGAACTCAGATCTAAATTCACCCTCTATTGACTGTGATAAATTCCTGAACGATTATGAAGCTTTTATTGACAGCTATGTCAAAATACTGAAAAAATACAAAGCAAATCCTAATGATGTTTCAATCGTTAATGAGTATAACGAAGCCGCTCAAAGAGCAATTGAATTGGGTAATAAAGTTCCGCTTTGTACTGACACAAAATATGCCTCAAAACTTCTTGAACTTCAAAACAAAATTACAAAGGCTGCATTATAATCACTTTGGTCTATGTCTCCGGTAATATTAAACTTCTCTCGACCTATTTCTTATAAAGGTTTCTTATCTGAGAAGAAAGCGCATTGTTCTGGAATATATATATGGGGTTTCTTGATAAAAGAAAAATTCATCCCTCATTATGTTGGAAAACATGAATCTTGTATCTATTCAAGAGTTATTTCTCATTACCGTGGAATTCACAACTCAACAAACTACACAGTATTCACTAAAGATTTTTATAATAACCTTGGACAATTTAGTACAGCTAATGATACCATTTCAATAAAGCGGGTGGCACAACCATATAAATATTTTGAAAAAGATTTTCACGCCTATCTAGTAAGATATAGCAAGCGGGAAATAAAAACTAACAGTAAAGAGATAGTGGCTAAGATGTTTAACGAAAAGAGGCTATACATTTCATACGCATTTGCTGACAAAAAACTTCTGTCACTCTATGAAACCGCAGTAAAATTCGCCCTAAAGTATAACACAATTGGACGCTCCCATACTTTGCAGGCGTTAAGCAATCCTGATCTTTCCTTGAGGATTACCTCAACAAATAATCTTTTAAAAGACCATTTTTACAAGCTTGATAGTAAATCACTTATTGACCATGAAAATAATATATATAAAGTCTATGAATAATCCTTATAGGCTACCTACAACATAGGAAAGGGTTTGGCCGAATTCTATTTTACTTTTAGTTATTATCTTGAAATCCAGTTTTCAATCAACTTCTATTGCCGCGCTGACTGTTATAAAATTACAGCTCTGCGCCAAGCCTCAAACGTTAGCCGTAATAAGACCATGACATTTAAAAATTCCATCCGACTATATGAACTGCTTGACAAACTTCATTTAGCAGGTATTTTTCTCATAATAGGTGCAGTTATTCTCGTGGTGACAAAGGGAGGCTCTTGACCACAGCTTAATTTTTATAGTCTATGATATTGATGCTTTTCGCACAAAAACTATATTCGACTTTATCATTACTGCTCACGACTACAAGACGATCACTGCAATGATCGTGGATAAGACGATGATATAATTCAATACCCTCGCTGTCAAGGTTGGTGCAGGGTTCATCCAACAAAACAATAGCCGTATCAGAAAAAATGCATTGCGCAAGCTTTACCCGTTGCTTCATACCGGAAGAGTAGAAGCGGATCTGTTTGTTCACCGCTTTTTCCAAACCAATGGAAGCAATTATAGAGTCGGTTGATATACCGGGTAAAAAAGGCTTGAACCCCTGGTGAAAATCGAAGAACTCTTTCACCGTCATTTCTTCAACTACTTCAAGATAGGGTGCGGCGATCGAAACATATTGGTAAATGGCTTCAACAGGAATTGTTTTTTTCCCGACTACCGACTCACGACTCACGTCTCCCGTTTCAAGTTTCCCGACTCCGAACTCCATATTGCCTTCATTGATCATCATGGCCCCGCTCAGCACCTGCAATAATGTACTCTTCCCTGAACCATTCGGTCCCGTGATAGCATAAGATTGTCCTGCTTCAAACTGGTAATTGAAATGACGGAAGATCCAGTCCCGGTTGAACCGTTTCCCGGCATCAGATAGGGAGATCGTCATCGTTGCTGCCTTTGGTGAACCGTTTGATGATACCCCGGCCACTTTCACGGATAAAAGTTACGATCTCGTCCCGTTCGTCGGTGGCGGGCATTTCTTCTTCGATATATTCGACAGCCTGGCTGGTGTTCATGCCTTTATTGTATAACACCCGGTAGATGTCCAGGATATGATTGATGCGCTCGATGCTAAAGCCCCGGCGTTTGAGACCGATGGAATTGACTCCTGCATAACTCAGCGGTGTACGACCTGCTTTAATATAAGGTGGCACATCTTTACCCACCAGTGAACCACCGCTGATAAAAGAATGCTGCCCAATTTTTACAAACTGGTGCACCGCACACATCCCGCCGATAATGGCCCAGTCGCCAATCGTTACATGTCCTGCCACCTGGGTATTGTTGCTCATGATGCAATTATCACCTACTAAACAGTCATGGGCAAAATGGCAATAAGCCATGATCAGGCAATTCTTACCGATCACTGTTTTATCACGGTCCTTGGTACCACGGTTAACAGTCACAAATTCGCGGATGGTGGTTCCGTCACCGATATATACATTAGAGTATTCTCCCTGGAATTTCAGGTCCTGCGGGATAGCGGCAATAACAGCACCGGGGAAGATCCGGCAGTTCTTACCGACCCGGGCCCCTTCCATGATCGTCACATTGGAGCCAATCCAGGTTCCGTCACCGACCTCCACGTCCTGGTGGATCACTGTAAATGGATCAATCTTGACATTGGTCGCCAATCTTGCATTCGGGTGAATATATGTGTGCGGATGGATCATGCGGTTGATAAAAAATCCCCCGCAATCGCGTTTACGAAGGAATGCCCGCCTTCTTCCCGTTGTATCGGGACGAAGGATGACAGGCAGGCAAAGTTAGTCGTTCAGGCTATAAACTGAACTTTTTTTGGTCATAGATTGTTAAAAATCAGGACTTCCCGCTGATCTACCCTTCCAGGGATGGAAAATCGATGTTGTCACAGTAAATTTGTAGTTAATCATGCACAATCCACCGGATATACTGGCACTGGCGTATAAGCAAAACCTGATGCAGGACCAACTAGTCATGCTCCAGGAGAGACAGCAACAGATACCCGGTTCCGTTCAGTACACGATCAGCCGTTATAACCGTAACCCCCAGTGGAATATCGAAGACACCGGGATGATGGTCTATCACTATGGCAAATCCGGGACCCGGGAAAATTACCTGGAGCTTCGTTTTTGCGTCAGTGGTAATGTTTACTGCCGCAAAAAAGATACGGAATGTGATATGTGCCAGTTCGGCGCTTCCAAAACCTGCGTGGAAAGGGTGGACAGTGTGGATGTGGTCAGTTTTAAATTCACTCCTGCGCATCTCAGCCAGTTTGTCAAACCACGGAAAGGTAACACGGTGCTTACCGATGATATCCTGAACTTCCAGCACCTCTCTTCCTTTACCAAGATACTCCCGCTCTGCGGCAAAACCAGGATGGTGCTTGAGAATGTATTAAATCATACCTACAGCGGTAGCCTCGAGAATATTTATATCAATGCGCAGACACAGATGCTGCTGTTGTACAGCCTGGATTGCATGCTCGGTGAAAAAGAGATTGATACGGTGAACTGCAAGTTCCTGGCCAATGAGCTCGACAGGGAAAAGATCATCAAAGCAAGAGAGATATTATTGCAGCATATCGGTGAGCCCATCACGATCAAGGAACTCAGCCGCAAAGTGGCCATCAATGAATGTTACCTCAAAAAAGGTTTCAAGGAATTGTTTGGCACTACGGTGTTTGATTTTTATCAAAGCCAGCGGATGGAACATGCCAAATACCTCTTGTACGAAAAAGGATTGAGTGTAACAGAAGTATCGATGTTACTGGGTTATTCTTCTATCTCGCATTTCTCCACCGCGTTTAAAAAACACACCGGTTTAAAACCATGTGAATTATTACTCAGGTGATAGTTCGTTAAAGTGACTTAGTCCCCCTTTGGGGGATTTAGGGGGTCCCTGAGAATTATTATTAAGGTGATAGTTCGTTAAATAATCCGGTTCCCTTTGGGGGATTTAGTGGGTCCCTGTTAAATGTTGTTGCCCAAATTAAGTTAATGATTTTTCAGTCCATTCATTAACTAATAATTTTACTCATGAACAAATTATGTCTAACACTTGCAGCATTGTTATGCACTGCAATCATATTCGGACAGAACAGCCTGAAGATAAAAATAATTAATGCCGAAACAAAAGAGTCTTTACCAAATACGTCTATAATTTCGAAAGGAACAGAACCGGGACATGTGTCCGATAATTCAGGTAAAGCAAGAATTCTTTTCCCTGAAGGGAAAAGAATTTTGATATTTTCTCATGTAGGCTATGAGACAAATGAAGTATCTGTGGAAATTCCTTTTAAGGACTCTTTGCTCTTGGTAGAGATGCGACCAAAAAATGAAGAAGAGGAAGAAGTCGTCATTCAATCCACCCGCAGCACCCGCAGCATACAGGATATCCCTACCCGTGTAGAATTTGTGGCGGGGGAAGAGTTGGATGAGAAAGCCAATATGAAACCCGGGGATATCCGGATGGTATTGAATGAAAGCACAGGTATCACTACGCAGCAAACCTCAGCAACTTCGGCAAATGCTTCCATCCGTATCCAGGGATTGGATGGCCGCTATACTCAAATATTAAAAGACGGTTTTCCCTTGTATGCAGGTTTTAGCAGCGGATTGGGTTTATTGCAAACACCGCCGCTCGACCTGAAACAATTCGAAGTGATCAAAGGTTCAGCTTCGACTTTATACGGAGGTGGAGCGATTGCAGGCCTGGTGAACCTGATCTCCAAAACCCCGAAAGAAGAACAGGAATTGAAATTTCATTTGGATGTTACCTCAGCCGGTGGCTTGAATACCAGTGGTTTTTATGGGAAGAAGTTCGGTAAAACAGGATTGACAGTTTTTGCTTCCCGTAATTCCAATTCGCCTTACGACCCGGCGGATATCTGGTTGACAGCCATTCCAAAATTTGAGCGGTATACGGTCAATCCCAAATTCTTTATTTATTTCACAGAGAAAACAGAACTGGACATTGGTGTAAATATCACTACCGAAAAAAGAACAGGTGGTGATATAGGTTTTATAAAAGGAAATAATCCTTCCGGTTTTTATGAAGCTAATAATTCAGATCGGTACAGTACCCAACTGAGTTTCCAGCATCGTTTTGGAAAAAAAGGGCATATAACAGTAAAGAACAGTTTTAATCGTTTTGAACGCACCATCAGCTCACCCGCATACGCATTCAACGGAACACAGAATGGAACATTTACGGAAGCTACTTACGCATCACACGGCGAGCCAGCCGAATGGATCGTTGGGATGAACCTGGTTACCGATGAATTTAAGGAACAAAAATTGACCGCAACAGCCCTTCGTAATTATGACCAACTCACTGCAGGTGTATTTGTCCAGAACAATTGGAAGCTGAGCAATAAGTTCCACCTCGAAACAGGCCTGAGAGGCGATGCTGTTAAAGATTACGGGTTTGCTCTTTTACCGCGGGTATCTGCTCTTTTTAAATTTTCTCCGAAGGTATCTTCCCGGGTAGGCGGGGGATTAGGTTATAAAGCGCCTAACATTTTTACGGAAGAAAGTGAAAAGCTCCAGTATAAAAACGTTTTACCCATCGATGAGAATGTAAATAAACCCGAAAGGAGTTACGGCATCAATGCTGATATAAACTACAAAACAAAATTTGGGGGCGGGGATGTGAGTTTCAGTATCAATCATCTTTTCTTTTATACCAGGATCAATGACCCTTTACTCCTGCAACCCGATGGCAGTAATTTCCGCTTTAATAATGTGAGCGGGCAAATCGACAGCCGGGGCGTGGAAACCAATGTAAAGCTGGGTTACAAAGATTTTAAATTATTCCTGGGATATACTTTCACCAATGCGTACCTGCACCAGGGAAGCAGCAAAGCAGAGAGTTTCCTTACGCCAAAGCACCGGCTCAACGCTGTGTTGCTTTATGAAGTGGAAGAAAAATGGAAAGTAGGGCTGGAAGGATATTATTTCAGTAAACAACAGCTCAGCGACGGTACAACGGGTAAATCTTACTGGATCACCGGGTTTATGGCAGAAAAACTATGGGAAAAATTCTCCCTGTATATAAACTTTGAGAATTTCCTGGATGCGAGGCAAACAAAGTTCGATACCATTTACACCGGCTCTATTGCCAGCCCTGTATTCCGGGATATTTATGCACCCCTCGATGGATTTGTGGTGAATGGGGGTGTTAAAATAAGATTGTAGAGTCTGGAAGTCGGGAAGTCTGGAAGTCCGCAAGTCCGGAGGAGTGTAGTAACCGGTTTACCATCTTTCGGACTTTCCGTCTTTCCGACTAATAACTGTATTCTCTTGTACAAAGCAACAGGAGATGTCAGACTTGCTTGCTTTCCTGGAGGCCATCTCCTCCCCACCACTTGAGTTTAAAAAGCCTGTTCTGCCAGAATAGGCAACTATTTCACAGGAAAAGCTATCTTTGCTGTCCTCCCGGTAACCGGGATAAACCTTCAAAAAACTAATCATGAAAAAATTCCTTTTTACTCTTTTTGTTGCGGGGCTTGCTTTTACCGTAAATGCACAACCACCGGCTGGTGATGCCAAACCGGGCGAATGGTACGGGGAAAAAGTGAATACCGTTGGCGCTATTCCCATCAACGACATTGTAGCTAAACTGAACAGCGGGGCCGAATTCGGGGATGTAAAAATCACCGCTAAAATAACAGAAGTCTGTCCCAAGAAGGGTTGCTGGCTGAAACTGGAACTTACAGATGGCAGCACCGCCACGGTAAAAATGAAAGATTATGGATTCTTCCTTCCTGTGTCCGCTGTTGGGAAAACCGTGGTGATAGATGGAGAAGTAAAGTTGAAAACAACTTCGGTAGCTGAATTGAAGCACTATGCAGAAGACGCCAAAAAATCAAAAGAAGAGATCGCTGCGATCACACAACCCCAGAAAGAAGTAAGGGTAACGGCAAAAGGTATTGTAGTAGTCGAGTAATTTTTACACCACATAATTATTAAGTAAAGGTTGTTCATCATTGAACAACCTTTTTTGTGAATTCGTGGCAGTTTCCTCATCGCGTAAACTGTTTTTCTTATCCCGTAACCTTCGCTGACCCTGTGGCCATACTTTTGCGGCAAAGAAATTAATATGCTTAGAAGAATATGGCTGTTGGCAGGAATAGTTTTAAGTGCGGGGGTGGTAAGGGCACAAGAGGACAAGAAGGTCTTTCATGATGATTCCATAAAACCTGTTCATAAGTTTTTACCGGATATAACAGCGGTGGGCCGCAACAGCCGGAGTGATTACCAGCAACTGCCGGAAGTGGTGGGGACTTCGATATATGCCGGGAAAAAGAATGCTTTGATCGTATTGGATAATGTCCAGGGCAATGTGGTAACGAATAATATGCGGCAGGTGATGGCCAAGATACCGGGTATTCATATCTGGGAAAGTGATCCCAGCGGCATCCAGATCGGTATCGCGGCAAGAGGCTTGAGCCCCAACAGGAGCTGGGAATTCAATATCCGCCAGAATGGATATGATATCGCAGCTGACCCTTTTGGTTACCCCGAAGCATATTATAATCCGCAGCTCCAGGCAGTTCAGCGGATCGAAGTTGTAAGAGGACAGGGTTCGTTACAGTATGGTCCGCAGTTTGGTGGACTGGTGAATTATATTCTCCGTAACGGGAGCGAGATAAATAAAAAATTTCAGTTCGAGACCCAGCAAACGGTAGGGGGCAATGCATTATTCAACAGTTATAATGCCATTGGTGGAAAGACGGAAAAGATCCATTATTATTCATTTTTCGATCACCGCAACGGTGATGGCTGGAGAAAGAACAGCCGTTATTACACCAATGCAGGTTTTGGAACGGTGACCTATTTATTTACTCCCAAACTTTCATTAACAGCAGAACTGATGCATTCTCATATCCGCAGCCAGCAGCCGGGCGGTCTTTCAGATGTGCAGGTTGAAAAAGATGCCCAACAAAGCTTGCGTAGCAGGAACTGGTTTGATATTAAATGGACCAACCCGGCAATGATCCTTAACTACCGGCTGAGTGATAAAGCGAGGTGGAATACCAAATTCTTCGCTACCATCGGTGACCGAGCCAGTGTGGGTTACCTGCAAACCATCCTTGTTAAAGACAGTATCAATCCTGCCACCATGGAGTATAATAAAAGGGTATTGAATATTGATCAATACAGGAACTACGGGATGGAAAGCCGGATGATCACGGATTACCACATCGGCAAAACGGACAATACTGTGTCCGGTGGCATTCGTTTGTATACGGGGAGCACCTATCGCCGTGCAGATGGAAAGGGGACGACCGGGACTGATTTTGATATGACCATTATTGGGAACTACCCGCGGGATATTAAGTTCCGGTCCAGGAATGCGGCCGCATTTGTCGAAAACATTTTCCGCATCAGTAAAAAATTCCTGCTGGTCCCGGGTATCCGCTATGAGTGGCTGGAAGGAGCTGCTAGTGGCCGGAGTGGCTATACTTCCGGTGGTGCTGAAATAATCCTGCAGCAAATCACCCGTAGCCGCAGTTTCCTGCTGGCAGGTATCGGGGCAGAATACCATATTACTAATAGTACCGAGTTCTATGGGAATTTTTCCCAGGCTTACCGTCCTATCCAGTTTGCCAACTTGCAGGCTCCACCGACTACAGACCTGGTTGATCCCAATCTCGAAGATGCCAAAGGGTATAATATTGACCTGGGCTACCGGGGTAAGCTGAAAGACTACCTGCAATTCGATGTTAGTGTTTATTACTTGCAGTACAATAACCGGGTAGGTACAATAACAGTGGCCGGTCCACCTTCCTATCGCCTGATCACGAATGTCGGAAGCAGTTCCAGTAAAGGGTTTGAAGGGTATGTGGAGTTCAATGTGCTGAGGGCTTTTGCTGGAATTAAACATACAGACCTTCTTGTATTTGGTTCTCATGGCTATACGGATGCTACTTACAGCAGTGATCATAAAGATGCTGCTACGAAAGGAAAAAGAGTGGAGAATGCCCCCCGGAATATCTTTCGCGGAGGAATTACGGCAGGATATAAAACATTGTTGATTACCGTCCAGTTAAGCAGTGTAGGAAAAACGTTCAGCGATGCCAATAATACGCTTGTGCCTACCAGTAATGCACAAAATGGATTACTTCCTGCTTACACTGTTACTGACCTTACGGCTACTTACAAGTTTGCAAAAAACCTGAACATAAAAGCAGGCATTAATAACTTACTCAATAAAAATTATTTTACCCGTCGTGCAGGGGGCTACCCCGGGCCAGGCGCATTACCAGCTGATGGCAGAACATTTTTTATCAGTGTAGGGGCACGACTCTGACGTTTCATTGTGCAGCTTTTAAAACCGCTGTGTGCCATATTTTTATTAAGTATTTAATTACTGCATGACCTGCGTCATTTGCGGACTTGATTTATCATCCTCTTGCTGTCATTTATTTGTCAAACAAATTTGCTATTGTAGTTCTTTACAATTATGTGATGAATCTCAAAGATTGCCGATTAACCTTTGTGCCGCAATAAAAAAAATGAGAAAAATTTACCCGCTTTTTGCTGTCATGACGATCAGCACCTATATCCAGGCACAAACTATAAGGCTGACCCCGGCAGAAGACACAACAAAAGCAAAAGAACTGGCTGAAGTGGTTATCACCGGCCAATACAATCCCCAATCTGCAAAGAATTCTGTTTACCAGGTGAGGATCATTTCACAGGAAAGAATACAAAGACTAGGGGCTGCAAAATTGCAGGATGTCCTGAACAATGAACTCAACATCCGCTATTCACAGGACCTTTCCACCGGCGGTTCGGGGATCACGATGATGGGACTTAAAGGACAGAATGTGAAAATATTGATAGATGGCTTGCCAATGACAGGCCGGCAGGGGGTTTCAAATGAAATTGATATTAACCAGGTCGATATCAACTCGATCGAACGTATCGAGATCGTGGAAGGACCCATGTCTGTAGTGTATGGTGCGGATGCACTGGCTGGTGTAATTAATATTATCACCAAAAAAGGGGGCCCGGCAAATATTTCTGTTACTGCCAGGATCCATGAAGAAACAGTTGGAAGCGAGTATGGGCTAAAACAGGGCATCCATAATCAATATGCGGGATTGTCCTGGAAACGAAAGAACTGGGAAATAGGAGGGGCGATCGGCCGGAATTATTTTGGCGGCTGGAAGGATACAGCTGTTGAAAGAGAACTGGTCTGGCATAAAAAGAACCAGGTCATTGGAAATGGATTCGTGGGCTACAACAAAGGAAAGTTCAGTATCCGATATCGTTTTGACGGGTTGGATGAGATCATCACAAACCCGGGAAACTTTAATAACAATGCTGATCCTAATTCAGGAAATTATTATGCGTATGACCAGGAATATCTTTCTCAACGCCTGATGCAACAGCTGCAGGCTGCTTATTATGCCAGCAGCAAAATGAATTTTCAACTTCAAACTTCCTATACCGGTTATAGACGCCAGGTATTTTCTACCACGGTCAATAAAGTGAATGGAGATAGAAGACTTGATCCCGGGCCCGGAAGACAAAGCGTGGTTGATTTTAGCGGATTTACTTTCCGCGGAATGGTATTTTACAAATTATCACCATTTATTTCTTTCCAACCCGGTACAGATATTAATCTTGACAGGGGCAAAGGGGAAAGGCTCAAAGACGGTTCCAATGCCGTGGATGATTATGCTTTCTTTATTACTTCGGAGATCACCCCCTCAGCAAAGATCAATATCAGGCCAGGTCTACGGTTTATAAAAAATTCTGTTTACGATGCGCCACCTGTAATTCCTTCGATCAATACAAAATTTGTATTGTCAAAGTATCTTGATTTTCGGTTATCCTATGCAAGAGGTTTCCGCTCACCCTCACTTCGTGAACTCTATTTTAACTTCTTTGATGCCAATCACCAGGTAATCGGCAACCCTAACCTGGAAGCCGAAACCTCGCACAGTTTCAATGCCTCCCTGAGCTTGAAAAAGATCAGTCCAAAAGAAGTGGTTTATACAACGGTGTTGGGTGGTTTCTACAATGATGTAAAAAACCTTATTGATTATGCCTTCACTCCCGGTTCAGATACAGCAAAGCTGATGAATATCTCCAACAGCAAAACGGCCGGAATCAACCTGGCTACACGGGTTAAATACAAAGACTGGAATATTTCCGCCGGGGTTTCTTCTACTGGTTTTTATAATGATTTTTCTGAGAATGATCAATCATTGCCCCAGCTTCAATGGTCGGCAGAGATCAATGCAGATCTTGGATATTCTTTTCCCAAAGCAGGTATTTCTTTAAACCTGTTTTACAAATTTACCGGTAACAGGCCTTACTATGTACTGGACATCAACAGCCAGGAACTGATCCAGACAACGCTGAAGGGTTACCACATGGCCGATCTTACGGCGAATAAAAAACTGGGGAAATACTTTTCATTGAATGCAGGTATCCGTAACCTGTTTGATGTAGATCGCATCAGCAGTTCGCATACCAACACTGGTGTGCACACTGATAACGGTACCCGCAATATTGCCAATGGCCGGTCCTGTTTTGCCGGGATGGCTTTTAACTGGAACAAGCTATAAAAATTTATTACAACCTAAATAACGCTTAAAGATGAAACTACAAGTAACGAAAGGAATGATGCTGGGTATCTTAATTCTTTTGCTGGCCAATGGTTGCCGTAAAAGGGAAGTTGCCGGCGCAGAGAATCTCGTGAATTTTGAAACAACTGCACAGGGAATTGCCGCCTCTGAGAACAGTATCACTATCAAGATAAAGCTGATCCAGTCAACGGACAGGAATATTCCTGTTACACTTAACCTTACGGAGACAGGGATGGTTTATGGAACGGATTATACTACCACACCAGCAGCAGTTACCGGCAAGCTGGAACTGGTCATCCCTCAAGGTAATAACGAAGCTGCTTTTACTATTTCGAAGGTAGCGGGTGTATTGTATGACGGCGATGAAAATATCCGGTTTGATATTTACAGTTCAGGAGCACCGGTTTTTATCGGGGCAAAAAAACAACTGAATGTAAACTTTGGTGAACTGGTTGCTACGAATGTTGCTTCAACTATTAATGGCGGCGGTGCTACTTACGGCAATAAAGTTTTTATTGATCTTAGTGCTAACCGCCAGACACCGGTCCTGCGCAGTAACTGGGATCTTGGTTTCTATACCGGTACGGATGATTACCGTGTTATCCTCAACTCTTCATCGGCTATGATGGCGAAACAAATCGCGAAGAATGATCTTGCCCAGGTAACAGCTGCAGATACGATCGGGTTTTCAACAGATGTAGCTTTCAGCCAGTTTGCACCCACCACTGCATCATTGCCTTATATTGACTATCCAAACGGTGATCTGGCAAGAACCGCTATTGCTTCTATCAGCGCTATAGCTGCAGATAACAAAGTATATATTGTTAATAGGGGAGCGGGTGTAGGCGTGTCTCCACCTGCAAGAGGCTGGAAAAAAATCCGCATCACCCGAAATGCGGGTGGTGGTTATACCCTGCAGTATGCAGATATCGGGGCCACCACTTTCTCCAGCATTGATATAGCAAAGGATGATGCCTATTTCTTTAAATATATTTCTTTCGAGAATGCGGTGGTGCCGGTAGAGCCCGCCAAGAAAAAATGGGATATTGCCTGGACCTATTTCTCCAACGTCACTAATTTCGGAACCGGGGAAGTACCTTATCTTTTCCAGGACATTGTTTTGCTGAACAGGAACGTGCAGGTGGCTAAAGTGATGGTAGCTGCAAAAGCATTTGCAGATTTTGGAGAACCAGATATTGCAACACAGGCATTCAGTGCTTCGCAAATAGCTATCGGCGCAGACTGGCGTTCTGGTGGCGGTCCCAGTTCGCAACCTTCTGTCCGAACGGATCGCTATTATATTATTAAAGACGGGGACAATAACTATTATAAACTCCGGTTTACGGCCCTGACACAAAATGGAGAAAGAGGATATCCCGCTTACGAAATTGTATTGGTGAAAAGGGGAGGCTAAAAGCCCTCAAAAAAGTAGTGAACCATTCCGGCCATTGCGGAATGGTTTTTCTGATGACATTTTCCTTTTCGCGAAAAGTCTTTCCGACTTCCCGTCTTTCCATCTTTCGGACTTTTTTCGTCTTCGTTCTTCCCTCTTTTAGTCTTAACTTTGCAGCCTTTTAGAATGGCAAAGATTAATAAATACAGGGAATTCACAGGACTGAATCTGCCGGGTTTCGAACGTGAAATGCTGGCAGAATGGGGTGATAAACAAGCCTTTGAAAAAAGTATATCCCTCCGGGACGGCGCTACCCCCTTTGTATTCTATGAAGGTCCTCCCAGTGCCAATGGTATGCCGGGCATTCACCACGTTATTTCCCGGACATTAAAGGACCTGGTCTGCCGCTACAAGACCATGAAAGGTTTCCAGGTAAAAAGAAAAGGCGGTTGGGATACACATGGCCTGCCCATCGAGCTGGGTGTGGAGAAAGAACTCGGCATCACCAAGGAAGATATCGGCAAAAAAATATCCGTAGAAGAGTATAACCAGAAATGCCGGGAAGCGGTATTGCGGTACAAGGACAAATGGGATGATATCACCCGCAAGATGGGTTATTGGGTGGACCTGGATAATCCGTATATCACCTATAAGAACGAGTATATCGAATCGGTCTGGTGGTTGCTGAGCGAATTGTATAAAAAAGGATTACTCTACGAAAGTGTTAGCATACAACCATATTCACCCGCTGCAGGAACCGGCTTAAGTTCACACGAACTCAACCAGCCTGGAACTTATAAGGATGTAAAAGATACAAGTGCAGTGGCGATGTTCAAAGCTTCCCCCAACCCCTCCGAAAGAGGGGCTTATAAAAACCCCGGAATAAATAAAATATTTTCTGCAATTGCAGGATCTGGGAACCCTCCTTTGGAGGGCAGGGAGGCCGAGGTTTTCTTTTTAGCATGGACGACCACACCCTGGACGCTTCCTTCCAACCTTGGGCTAACCGTGGGTGCAAACATTGATTATGTATTGGTAAAAACCCTCAATCCATACCTGCACAACGAAATAAATATCGTACTTGCCAAAGCCTTACTGGGCAAATATTTCAATGCAGAAAATGAAAATGCTGATTTCACCACGTATAAAAATGATGGTAAAAACCTTCCTTATTCTGTCCTGGCAGAATTCAAAGGAAAAGACATCGAAGGGTGTGAGTATGAGCAGTTACTTCCTTACGAAGCCAATTCATTAAAAGCGATAGAAGAGATCACTCCCGGTGCAAAGCCATTCAAGGTGATGATGGATAGTTTTGTTACCACCGAAGATGGTACAGGTATCGTTCATACGGCTCCCGCTTTTGGTGCCGATGACTTTAAAGTAGGAAAGAAGTACAATATCGGAATTCTCACGATGGTCGATCGCCAGGGAAAATTTGTGGAAGGGCTGGGTGAGTTTAGCAACCGTTATGTAAAGAATTACAAGGATGATCCGAACTATACAGATGTGAATGTTGATATCGCGGTAAAATTGAAAAAAGAGAACCGGGCTTTCAAAGTTGAGAAATACGAACACAACTATCCGCATTGCTGGAGAACCGATAAACCTATTCTTTACTATCCGCTCGATGCATGGTTTATCAAGACCACTGCGGTAAAAGAAAGAATGATTGAATTAAATAAGACCATCAACTGGAAGCCAAAATCCACGGGTGACGGTCGTTTTGGCAACTGGCTGGAGAATATGGTGGACTGGAATCTCAGCCGTTCAAGGTTTTGGGGAACACCACTGCCGATCTGGAAAACAGAAGACGGGGAAGAAGAGATCTGCATCGGCAGCGTTGAAGAATTAAGGTCACTGGCAAAAAAAGCCGATGAGGTGTTGGGAACCGCTAACAGCTCAAAGCTTACAGCTGAAAGCTTAGACCTACATAAACCCTATGTAGATGATATCGTATTAGTAAGTCCGACAGGCAAACCCATGAAAAGGGTTCCTGATCTTATTGATGTCTGGTTCGATTCCGGTGCCATGCCTTATGCCCAATGGCATTTCCCTTTTGAGAATAAAGAAGTATTTGCCCAAAGCTATCCTGCGGACTTTATTGCGGAAGGTGTGGATCAAACAAGGGGTTGGTTCTACACATTACATGCTATCAGTTGCATGATCCAGGATAGTCTTAATGAAGTCATGAAGGATGTTCCCGCATGGACTTCCAAAATCCCCCCTTTGGGGGGTGGGGGGGCTGGTGTAGCTTTTAAAACCTGTGTCTCCAATGGACTCGTGCTGGATAAAAACGGGAATAAAATGAGCAAACGTCTCGGCAACGTGGTGGATCCTTTCAGTACAATCGAAACCTTTGGCGCCGATGCGACAAGATGGTACCTGGTTACCAATGCTTCGCCCTGGGACAATATGAAATTCGATCTCGAAGGGATCAAAGAAGTACAACGCAAGTTCTTCGGCACATTATATAACACTTACCAGTTCTTTGCCCTCTACTCCAACGTGGATGGGTTTGCATTTAAAGAAAAATACATTCCTGTCGCGGAACGCCCCGAGATCGACCGCTGGATCCTTTCTTCGCTGAACACGGTGATCAGAAAAGTGAATGCATATATGGACGATTACGAACCTACACAGGCCGGCAGGGTGATCGAAGATTTTGTGGACGAACACCTGAGCAACTGGTATGTGCGTTTGTGCCGGAGACGTTTCTGGAAAGGGGAATATGAACAGGATAAAATCTGTGCCTTCCAGACATTGTATGAATGTTTGGAAACAATCACCAGGCTGATTGCCCCGATCTCTCCTTTCTTCAGTGATGTTGTTTTCCAAAACCTCAATAAGGTAACGGGTCGATTCCAGGCTGCTTCTGTTCATCATGCGGATTACCCGGTAGCAAATGAAGCGGCCATTGACGAATCGCTGGAAGAGCGGATGCAACTGGCACAGGATGCTTCCTCACTGGTATTATCGCTTCGGAAAAAAGCAACTATCAAAGTGCGTCAGCCATTGCAGAAAGTACTGGTACCCGTGGCGAATGCTGCGATGAAAGCACAGTTCCAAAAAGTGGAAGACCTGGTAAAAGCTGAGGTCAATGTAAAGGAGATCGAGTACCTCGAGCCGGACAATACATTTATCCGTAAAAAGATAAAGCCCAATTTCATAGCGCTTGGGAAAAAGCTCGGTCCCAAAATGAAAGCGGTTTCCATAGCTTTGGCACAATTCAGCCAGGAGGACATTGCAGGGTTGGAAAAAGAAGGACAATATAGTTTGTCAATTGATGGCGAACCTGTAATATTACAGATTGCGGAAGTGGAAATCAGCAGCGAGGATATTCCCGGCTGGACGGTGGCCAATAAGGGCAATTTGACTGTCGCCCTGGACATTACTGTCACCCCCGGCCTCGAAGCCGAAGGAAACGCCCGTGAATTTGTAAACAGGATCCAGAAAATTCGTAAGGACAGTGGGTTCGAGTTGACGGACAGGATCCTGGTAAAAGTACCCGCAGCAACCAGCTTAAAAGATTCATTGGCTCAGTTTAAAGCCTATATTTGCGCCGAAATTCTGGCAGACGATCTGGAATTTATAGCAGATATCGTGAATGGCACTGAGATTGAGATAAATGATGTTTCGCTAAATGTGATTGTTTCAAAAAAAGGGTAAAACATGGCAAGTAAAAAGAAACAGGCCCCGAAGAAGGCCGCCAAACCCGCCCCCAAAGCTGCTTCTAAAAAAACAGCAGCAAAGAAAACTGTGAAAAAATCTGCTCCTAAAAAAACAGCGCCTAAAAAGGCAGCCCCGAAACCCGTGGCAAAAAAACCTGTAAAAGCCGCAAAAGCGGTGGCAAAACCTATGATCAAACCCGCTCCAAAAGTAGCTGCCAAACCAGAACCGGTAGCTGCCAAACCAGTTCCTAAAAAACCGGGAACGGTGGATCCCAAATCATTGGTATCGATCAAGCCCAAAGTTAAACCCGTGATCAAGAAGGAGCCGCCCAAAGCACTTAAAATGGTGATGCCCAAAATCACGACCAAGAGTTCGGTGAAATATGAACCCGAATTCACCAAGTCCGTGCTGGACCAGGCTGCGACCATCTACCAGTCTACCGGTCCTACGATGCGTTATTCTGATAATGACCTGACGGAATTCCGCGAGATCATTCAGAAAAAACTGGATGCGGCCAAAAAAGAACTGGCTTATCTCCAGGGACTGATCACCCGTAAAGATGAAGGCGGGGATATGGATGAGGCACGTTATATGACGATGGAAGATGGCAGCGTGAGTATGGAAAGAGAACAGCTCAGCCAGATGGCCAGCCGCCAGATCACTTTTATCGATCACCTGGAAAAAGCGATGATGCGTATCGAGAACAAGACCTATGGCATTTGCCGGGTAACCGGTAAGCTGATCGATAAAGCCCGTCTTCGTGCAGTACCACATGCGACGCTGAGTATCGAAGCCAAGCAAATGATGAATAAATAAGTTCTGGCAGGTAGATTAAGAAAGTATATAATTATACCAGTAAATAAGTATCCAAGTTAGTTACGGAATTTATTTACCTGTTTACTTATATACCTATATACTCTGTATTGCTAAAAATCTATTTCTTTTTCCCGCGTAAGAATACCTGGAATCCTACCCCGGCAGCAAAACCGTGGTTGGTGAATTTCGTTGTCGTTTGATTCTCGCCCCGCTCATCAATACTCCCATCATTCCCGTTATCCCTTAAAGTGGTTTTCTTGAAGACATTTTTGTTGTACGAATAATTATACCCGATATAAAAATCGAGGCCTGCATTTTCTCCCACCATTTTGGTAAGCCCGCCTGCGAAAGCGGCATTCACAAAAGCCCCGCCGTTCGACTCGCCGGTATAGGTCAATTTATAATTGGCAGGAATTGCCCCGCCGTAGAAAAAGCCCTCTGTTTTCAGGTTGCTGAAGCCAGCGTTCAAACCAAGCTGTACAAAAGGGACCAGGGATTTGTTATTACCGGGAAAAAAATTCCGGACAAAGCCACCCGCACCGATATTGAATCCATTTGATTTATCACTTTGATAAGTAGATCCGTTTTGCTCGTAAGTAACTTTCTGGCCATTGGGATTGATGTTCAGCATAGCCCCTACCACCGTATTATCGGAAATGAACCAGCCCAGGGAAGGAACGATGCTCACACTGTAGTTGCGGATAACTGATTTATTGCTGCCAATGGAAGCCACTTCAATATCGGAACTTCCGGAATTGAAAAATAAGGTAGCTATGGAAGGGCCTACCATCCGGTCGCCCTTATTGAATTGGGCGGTTGCGCTGGCGCCTGTTATTGCCATTATCAAAATAAGACCCATCATTTTTTTCATAAAAAAGTAGTTGATTCTCAACAAATATAGGGGGTTCGGTAAAAACCCGCAATCTGGCGATTTTTAGGGGAAATCACCACGAAATTGAGTTTTTTAACATTAATTGTAAAAACAGTTGGTGGAAATGAAAATTCCTTTTACTTTTAAAATCGAAACTAATTAACAGCCAAACCAACCTTTTATGAGAAAGTTCAAACTTCTTTCGCTTTTACTTGTCTCCATTGCATTTATTACTGTCAATTGTACTAAGGAAGGCCCTGAAGGTCCTGCCGGTCCCGCTGGTCCACAAGGTCCTGCCGGTACACCAGGTACAACCGGCCCTGCCGGCCCTGCCGGTCCCGCTGGTCCAACTGGTCCTGCCGGTACTACAGGTGCTACTGGTCCTGCCGGTACAGCAAATGTAGTCTACAGTCCATGGACAGCTTTTACAGCGCCTAACTGGAGTGCTACTACGGTTGACATATTTGGTAAAACTGCACGCCGTTATACAGCAGCAGCTCCCGGTATCACAGCAACGATGCTGTCACAGGGAACGATCCTGGTATATTTCCAGGGTGGCGGTTCACCCGGTACAGTGCGTATTTTGCCATATACCACATATAATTTCACGCAACCAGTTAACCAGGTGATCGAACCAAGCTTCGTAGTTGGTAGTATTCTCATCAATTTCTATAACCTGGACAATAATCTTGACCCCTCAACATTTACCGGAACTCCAGGGCCACCTGCTACAGGAAATATCTATCGCTATATACTTATCCCGGGTGGTGTTGCCGGTGGACGCGGTGTTGATCCTGGTGTTGGCGGAAGTGGATATACAAGGGCCCAGATCGAGGCAATGTCCTATAGCCAGGTTTGCCGGATCTTCCGTATCAGGGAATAATACGCTTCTATAAACGATTTAAAAGCTGCTCGTCTTCGGGCGGCTTTTTTTTGTTCGTTTTATTTTTTCCGACTTACATTACGCAACTTATTTTTAGCCATGAGAAATATTTTTTTATCCGCTGTTATATTACTTTTTTCCTTTAACGTCCTGGCCCAGCCACGTATCGTTTCCGGACCCATGCTTGGACCTGTAGAGCTACGTGATGCCAAGGTCTGGCTGGAAGTTTCCCCGGAAACAAAAACTGTCTCCCTGCAATACAATAAGAAAGGAGATCCCAAAACGGTCAAAACGATCAATTATAAAGGCGAATTAGGGAATGAATTCAACCCCATTTATTTTACGGTTGGCGGGCTCGACATGAATACGACCTATGAGTATAGAATTTGGGTCAATGGGAAAGCCAGCGGCAAAGCTGGTGAATTGACCACCAAGGACCTTTGGCAATGGCGTAAACCGGCTCCGGATTTCAGTTTTCTCACGGGTTCCTGCGCCTTCTTTAATCAACCGGCTTATGACAAACCGGGAATTCCTTATGGTAAGGATTCTTCCATATTTGAAACAATGGCAAAAGAAAAAGCCGACTTTATGTTGTGGTTAGGGGATGCCTGGTATACCAGGGAAGTGGATTTTTACAGCGAATGGGGCCTCTGGTACAGGGCAAGCCACGACAGGGCGATGCCTGTTCTGCAGAATTTTTTAAAAGCCATGCCCCAGTTTGCCATGTGGGATGACCATGACTATGGTCCCAATGATGTCGGCAAATACTACCCGTTCAAAGAAACGAGCAGGAAAATATTTAATTCTTATTTCTGCAATCCCTCCTCCGGTGAAAATGGCCAGGGCACCTATACCATGACCGGGTGGGGAGACGCCGATATTTTTATGACGGATTGCCGTTGGTGGCGGAGTGCTGATGGAATGGAAGCCACTGTAGATGGAAAACCCAATCCTGAAAAAAGAATGTTGGGTGAACAGCAGATGGAATGGCTGAAAAACTCTTTATTGTTCAGCACGGCCACTTTTAAGATCATTGCCGTAGGAGACCAGGTGCTAAATACGCTTTCGCCTATTAATAAGTGGAAGAACTTTCCTGCTGAATACAATGAACTTATGAACTTTATAGCACACAATAAGATCGACGGGGTTGTGTTCCTGACCGGGGACAGGCATCATAGTGAGATCATAAAAGAAGACCGCCCCGGTACTTATACACTATATGATATAACCGTTTCACCCTTTACCTCCAAGACACATGTTTTTAGTGCGCTGGAAAAAAATAATCCCGGGAGAGTGCTGGGCATCGACGACAAGCAGAATTATGCAAAACTTTCTTTCAGCGGAAAGAAAGGAGACAGGAAATTAACGGTAGAGTTTTTTGGACTTAAACGGGAGAAACTGGGAGAGTGGAGTATTCATGAAAAGAACTTAAAGACTCCCTGAGAGGTTTCCCGCGGCGAAGGCTACGAAGCTGCGATATGAATGAGGTTCGAAATACTTTCGCTGTGATCGGCTCGAGAAATTGTATTCGCCGTGAGAAATAAAAAATTTCTTTTTCTTATATTCATCCTCTAAAACCCCGGCAATGAAAAATCTTCTTGCTTGTTTTCTGCTCTTTTCTGTTTGCTTAGTTGCACGGAGCCAGCCGCGAATTATTTCCGGGCCCATGCTCGGGCCGGTGGAACTCCGTGATGCCAAGGTCTGGGTGGAAGTCTCGCCTGAGGTAAAAACGGTTTCCCTGCAATACAACAAAAAAGGTTACCCGAAGTCGGCCAAAACGATCAACTATAAAGGAGAACTGGGAAATGATTTCAACCCGCTCAATTTTACGATCGGCGGGCTCGATTTCAATACCACTTATGAATATAGAATATGGATCAACGGAAAAGCAAGTGGAAAAGCTGGCGAATTAACGACCAAGGATCTCTGGCAATGGCGCAAGCAACCCCCTGAATTCAATTTCCTTACAGGTTCCTGCTCTTATTTCAACCAGCCGGTCTATGACCGTCCCGGTACTCCTTACGGAAAGGACTCCTCCATATTTGAACCCATGGCTAAAGAAAAAGCCGCTTTCATGCTTTGGTTAGGCGATGCCTGGTATACCCGCGAAGTGGATTACTACAGCGAATGGGGAATGTGGTACAGGGCCAGTCATGACAGGGCGCAGCCAATCACACAAAATTTTTTAAAAGCGATGCCGCAACTGGCCATCTGGGACGATCATGATTATGGGCCGAATGATATCGGCAAAAACTTTATATTAAAAGAGATCAGCCGGAATGTATTCAATAAATATTTCTGTAACCCCTCTTCCGGTGAGAACGGGCAGGGTACTTATACCATGATGAGCTGGGGCGATGCCGATATATTTATGACAGACGACCGCTGGTGGCGCAGCGCGGACAAGATAAAGGACTCGGTCAATGGGAAACCCAACCCGCACAAAGAGATGCTGGGCGCCCAGCAGATGGAATGGCTGAAGAATTCATTGCTCTTTAGCGCCGCCACTTTTAAGATCATCGCGGTAGGCAGCCAGGTGCTCAACCCCGTTTCTCCTTATGATACCTGGTGGAATTTCCCGGCAGAGTATGATGAGCTGATGATTTTTTTAAAAGAATATAAAATACCCGGGGTGATTTTTCTGACCGGCGACAGGCATCACAGTGAGATAATCAAAGTAGAACGGCCAGGTACATATCCCTTGTATGATATTACAGTATCCCCGCTAACTTCCGGAACACATAAATTTGGCGGCCCTGAAAAAACCAATCCGTACCGGGTAATTGGAATAGATGAGAAACAGAATTATGGAAGGTTCTCTTTCAGCGGGCAGCGGGGCAGCCGCAAACTGAGCGTTGAATTTCTTGGGATGAAAGGTGAGAAATTAGGTGAATGGAACATTACAGAGAAAGAATTGAAATAAACCACCCTCCCTCGGAAGATTCCCTGGGAATAAACCAAACAACTATTGTTATGAAGTACATGACCCTCCTCTTGTTCACGGTTATCACCGTATCTACCGCCTGTAAGGATAAAAAACAAAACCAGGCAACGGAAAACAACACGGAAACCAAAATGGAAACCAGCGCAGATCCTGTAAAGGATTCAGCAGGTATCAGGACTGTTATCACTGATTTCTACAACTGGTACGCGAAAGAGATCAACTATAAAAAATTACAGAAATTTGATCTTTATAGCGGCACTAAAAAGAAAGATGCGCCTCCTTATAAAATTAACTGGGAGGAGGTTGACAAATACCAGGCATTTATCCGGGACTCGGTTCCTCAGCTCGGAGAAGAGTTCCTTAAGAATCAGAAAATTTTGTTTACAAAAGCAGATTCGGCTTTTAAAGTGGATGTAAATGACGAGGTTCCTTATTATTTTGATTACGATTGGTACACCAATAGCCAGGAGGATCCCCAATACCTGCTGGATGGGATCAATAAGTCAAACAAATGGGTTGTCATTGTAAAAGGTGATAATGCTACGGTTGAGATTGGGTCGCCCGAGGACAAAAATTATATTTCCGGGTCACTGCTTATACAGCTGGATATGCAAAGAGAGAATGGCAACTGGAAGATCGCTAAGATCGGGAATGATTAATTGAAGCACATGACCATTTATTTTGGATACGATAAGGGGAGGGTAATACAGGCCCTGCGCTATCATTTTATCAGCCGCCGCGAGATCAAGATCATGGTGATATTGGTCAATGTTTTTGCACTTGCTTCGATCACGCTCTATGCGTTAAAAAAGATCACACCGCTGGCCTTCCTGGTCGGTTCGTTTTTATGGATCGTGCTGATGATCAGTTTCTGGTTTATCCTGCCGGGGCTTGTGTATCGCCGGGCGATCACCTTTAAACATGAATTCAGTATGAGTTTTGAACAGGATGGTTTTATGCTGAGTCATGAGAAAGGTTCCAAGTCATGGCCATGGACCGCCCTGAAAAACTATCTCGAAAGCCCTCATTTCTTTCATTTGTATTTTGATACCCGTTCTTTTTTGCTGGTACCAAAAGAAGGATGTAAAGACACCGATGAGGTGTATGAGCTAAGGCAATTGATAAAAAGTAAGGTGAAGAAAGGCTGATGCAGGTGTTTGATAAAAGATTAAAGTTGAAAGATGTGGGAAGAATTTTTATCGATCATCTTTCAGTTATTATCTAATAAAGTCTTTTCTCCATAACGAAGTGCGGGATGGTCACTTCATGAAATTCATCACCGGCGACCAGGTATCCCATTTTTTCATAAAAACCGACAGCATTCTTGCGGGCATGCATGGAAAGAATCTTATAGCCCCTGTCGCGGGCCAGGTTCTCAGCAAAGCTCATCAGGGCCCTGCCGATACCTTTTCCCTGCAGGTCATTCAATACGGCCATTTGCCGTAAGCGGACGGTGTCGGTATTTTCTTCCACGAGCATGCAGCAGCCAAGCATATCTTCTTCTTCGAATGCGCCTATCAGCATATTTTCTTTTTCCTGTTCCAGTTCTTCTGGGGTAAAACCAAGCCCGAGGGGTTTGCGCAGCATATCATCCCGCAGTTTTATCATCTGCATGTATTCTTTACTGCCGTGGTCGATAATTTTCAGAGCCATTTCTAAGAAGTTAATCAGCGGGAACTTCAAAATACAAAGAACTTGTAATACTGCCAACCGTTTATTGTCATTATTTCCTGGATATAGTTCCGGGTTGGGGATTGCTAGGGCTTAATTTTCAGGGTATTGGGCTAAAAATGGAAAAAAACGGCTTTCCGGTGCTGATTAATTCAAAAAGTATATTTTTGCACCCAATAAACAAAACTTAAAGAACATGTCAGACATTGCATCAAGAGTTAAAAAGATCATCGTTGACAAGCTGGGTGTTGACGAAGCAGAAGTCACGAATGAAGCTTCTTTTACAAACGACCTCGGAGCCGATTCATTAGATACGGTAGAATTGATCATGGAATTTGAAAAAGAATTCAATATTTCCATTCCCGATGAGCAGGCTGAAACCATCACAACGGTGGGACAGGCTGTGGCTTACCTGGAAGAGCATGCTAAGTAAGCTATCTCGTTGCCGGTGGAACAGTCTTCCTGCCGGTCTTATTTCGCCGGAGCTACGCAAGTTGCAGCCGACGGTAAATAAAAATAACTCCGCCTTCTGACTGTTGTGACAGCGAAGGCGGTTTTTACTTGGTACATGATCGCTTAATAAGCGTCGTTGTATCTTTGGTAAAACTGACTTATCTTAAATCCATATATGGAGCTAAAAAGGGTTGTTGTTACTGGAATGGGTGCTTTAACGCCACTGGGAAATACCATCGATGAGTACTGGAATGGCCTCGTCAACGGTGTATCCGGTGCTGCCCCGATCACCCAGTTCGATGCAGCCAAATTCCGGACAAAATTTGCCTGTGAAGTAAAAGGCTTTGAGCCTACCCAATTCCTCGATAAAAAAGAAGCCCGCAAGATCGACCGTTTCACCCAGTTCGCACTTGTAGTAAGCGACCAGGCGATGAAGGATGCGGGTCTCAATAAAGAGAATATCAACCCTGACCGGGTAGGTGTGGTCTTCGCCAGCGGTATCGGCGGACTCATCACGTTCCAGCATGAAGTAACTGATTTTGCGAGGGGAGATGGCACCCCGCGTTTCAATCCCTTTTTCATTCCTAAGATGATCCTGGATATTGCCTCGGGGCAGATCAGCATGCGACACAACCTCCGCGGACCCAATTTTGCCGTGGTAAGCGCCTGTGCCAGCAGCACCAATGCAATCATGGACGCCTTCAACCTGATCCGGTTGGGGAAATCCGATATTATCCTGACGGGAGGAAGCGAAGCGGTGATCAGTGAAGCGGGAGTCGGTGGCTTCAACGCGATGAAAGCGATGAGCGAAAGAAACGATTCTCCTCAAACAGCCAGCCGGCCCTATGATAAAGACCGGGATGGTTTTGTAATGGGGGAGGCCTGCGGGATCGTAATACTGGAAGAACTCGAACATGCAAAAGCAAGAGGAGCAAAGATCTATTGCGAAGTAGCCGGTTGTGGTGCTACTGCGGATGCACATCATATCACGGCCCCGCATCCTGAAGGGCTGGGAGCAACAAATGTTATGCTGGTAGCATTGGATGATGCAGGGATGCAACCCGACGAGATCGATTATATCAATACACACGGTACATCCACGCCCATCGGGGATGGAGCTGAAGTAAAAGCGATCACCCGTGTTTTTGGCGAGCATGCTTATAAATTAAATATCAGCGCCACCAAATCAATGACGGGTCATTGTCTTGGTGCGGCCGGTGTGATAGAAGCCATTGCAGCCATCAAGGCAGTGGTACACGATATGGTGCCACCAACGATCAATCATTTTACCGACGACCCCGAACTGGACCCCAAACTCAATTTCACTTTTAACAAAGCACAGGCCCGTACTGTCCGTGCCGCCCTGAGCAATACCTTTGGTTTTGGGGGTCACAATGCCTGCGTGATCGTTAAAAAGTTTAAGGGTTAAGATTAAAGCTAAAAGCCAGCGTTCACACGTCTTCTCTTAACAGAGAAGTATAGTAAACAAGGGAACATTAAACCTTAAACGTGAAACTTTAAACTTTTTTCAGTAGCTTAATGGCTGTGGATTTTTTTAAATTTTTTTCTGGCAAACATTCCGGCTCTACATTCAAAAAAGAACTGAAGAATATACTGGGTTTTAAACCCGGGAATATTTCTCTTTATAAAACGGCGCTTACCCACCGCTCCGTCAGGGAAGCCGCCGACGAGAACAACGAGAGACTCGAATACCTCGGTGATGCCGTCCTAAGCGCCCTGATCGCCGATTACCTGTTCAAACGTTATCCTTACAAAGAAGAAGGCTTCCTGACCGAAATGCGGAGCAAAATGGTGAACCGGCAGCAACTCAATGAGATTGCTATCCGCATGGGACTCAAAAAGATCACCCTCTACAATAAGATGGACGGTTCGCTGAAAGTGAGCCAGATATTCGGTAATACGCTCGAGGCGCTTGTCGGAGCCATCTATCTCGATCATGGCTATAAGCAAACGGTCAAATGGGTGCTGGAGAGTATCATCCAGCCGCATATGTTCATGGATGACCTGGAGAACCTGGAGATCAACCACAAGAACAAACTCTATGGTTGGGCTAACAAGAATGGCCGGGTACTGGAATTTGAAACCCTCAACGAAAAACTCGAGAACGGCCGGCGTTTATTTACCGTAGCTGCAGTAGTGGACGGGAAAAATATCGCCGAAGGAAAAGCTTTTAATAAAAAAGACGCCTCCCAGATCGCCGCCCAGGTAGCCGTATTGAAATTGGGGATCATTAATGCCGATTCGATTGCTGAGGAATAGAAAGAGTAAAAAGAAAATACTCAGGTTTATAGCATTTTTATTCTACCGCTATTATTTAACAGGTCCAAGAAAAGAGATTGCGTACCTCAGTAGTAAATTATCATTGTGCATGCTCTTTTACATACATCTTTTACAAGGGCTGATTTTACTTAATTTAACAAATATATTACCGCAGGGAAGTAAATCTGAAATTAGCACCTGGGTTAAAATGGCCTTGTTTATGCTTCCTGTTTTTTTGTTGTTCCGGTGGATTGTCAAGGAATCGGAGCTTAAGAAATGCCATTATGAGGAAGAAAAAATAAAAAAAGGATACGTTTGGCTGATCGTCTATATTATCATTTCTGTCACTTTACTAATCTTATTGATGCTGTATAAAAAAGGAAAACTTTAAGCAACAAGTATCAAGTCCTGAGCGCAGTCGAAGGGCCAGCATTAAGAATCCTTTTTCTCCATACACAACTCGATAAGAACTCCGTTTGTGTCTTTAGGGTGAAGAAAACAAACCAGTTTATTATCGGCGCCAGGCTTGGGAGTTTCATTGAGTAAGACAAACCCTTCTTTTTTCAGCCTTTCCATTTCCTGGTGGATATCGGTCACATCAAAAGCGATATGGTGCAAACCTTCTCCTTTTTTCTGGATAAAACGGGCGATGATCCCCTCCGGATCAGTGCTTTCCAGCAGCTCGATCTTGGTTGCACCTTGTTTGAAGAAAGCAGTGTTGACCTTCTCTGACTCAACCTGTTCTGTCTTATAGCATTCGCTGTTCAGCAGTTTTTCAAACAAAGGAACAGCCTTTTCCAGGCTCTTGACAGCGATCCCGATATGCTCTATTTTTTGCATAAAAAGGAGTTGAGTTATAGGGCTTTGCGATTTTGGTAAAATCGGCCAGCAGCCCGAAATTACCCCTTTCAGTTAGAACCTTTTAGGCTAATTTTGTGTTTAAATACGACTAATAGATTTTATGCTGAAATTCCCTATTTACCTCGACCATAATGCCACTACACCCTGCGATCCAAGGGTGGTGGATGCGATGATACCCTATTTCACGAATAATTTCGGGAACGCAGCTAGCCGAAACCATCCTTTTGGCTGGCAGGCAGAAGCAGCAGTTGACCTTGCCCGGGAGCAGGTGGCAAGTCTGATCGGTGCCGATCCGAAGGAGATCATTTTTACTTCCGGCGCAACAGAAGCGGATAACCTGGCCATCAAAGGTGTTTTTGAAATGTATGCCAGTAAGGGCAATCATATCATCACCTGCAATATCGAACACAAAGCGGTACTGGATACCTGCAAACATATCGAGAAAGAAGGCGGGGAAGTGACCTACCTGAAAGTGAAGGATAATGGATTGATTGACCTGGCAGAACTGGAAGCGGCGATCAAACCAACGACCATCCTTATCGCCATCATGTATGCGAATAACGAGATCGGCACGATCAATCCCATGAGAGAGATCAGTGCCATCGCAAAAAAGAAAGGTATCCTGGTGTTCAGCGATGCCACACAGGCGGTAGGCAAGATACCGGTAGATGTGAACAAAGACGGCATCGACCTGATGGCTTTCACCGCACACAAAATGTATGGCCCCAAAGGGGTAGGTGCATTGTATGTACGCCGCAAGAATCCACGGGTAAAAGTTACCGCCCAGATGGATGGCGGCGGTCATGAAAGAGGAATGAGAAGCGGTACACTGAATGTTCCCGGTATCGTTGGTTTTGGAAAAGCCTGCGAGATCTGTGTGAATGAAATGGAAGAAGAAACTAAACGGGTCAGCAAGCTGAGGGATAAATTACAGATTGAATTATTGAAAGTGGAAGAAAGTTACCTGAACGGTGACAAGGAGCATAAATTACCGCATGTAACCAATATCTCTTTCAAATACGTGGAAGGAGAGGGTTTGCTGATGGGGTTTAATAAGAATATCGCCCTTTCATCAGGTTCTGCCTGCACCTCGGCATCGCTTGAGCCCTCTTATGTGTTAAAAGCATTGGGCCTCGGTGATGATCTGGCACATAGTTCGCTTCGTTTCGGATTGGGAAGGTTCACCACGGAAGACCAGATTGATTATACAGTTGAGCAGGTGACGAATACGGTGAACAAACTCAGAGAAATGAGTCCTCTCTGGGAAATGTATAAGGAAGGAATTGATATGAATAGTATTGAATGGGCGCATCATTAAGGATTTTAGATTGTTGATTGAAGATTTTATATTGAAGATTTGAAGAAAACAATATTAAATAATACTTATTAAATATTAAGTAACCATGTCTTATTCAGATAAAGTGATCGACCATTACCAGAATCCCAAGAACGTTGGAACGCTGGATAAAAGCAAAACAAATGTCGGTACCGGTCTTGTTGGAGCGCCCGAGTGCGGCGACGTCATGCGCCTGCAGATCGAAGTAGATGAAGCGACAGGGATCATCAAGGATGCCAAATTCAAAACATTTGGCTGTGGTTCTGCTATTGCATCTTCCTCGCTTGCTACCGAATGGCTGAAAGGCAAATCAGTGGATGAAGCTATGGCTATTGACAATATGGCCATCGTGGAAGAACTGCATCTTCCGCCCGTAAAGATTCACTGCTCAGTACTCGCCGAAGACGCGATCAAAGCGGCCGTGAATGATTACCGGGTAAAAAATGGGTTACCTGCACTGAAGTTTGACGAAAGTGTTGTGCATTGAGGGGAATGGGGTATAGCTAGCGGCTAGCGGGAAATACACCTGCTAACGAATTTTAACTATACTTATCAGTACTGCTCATTTAAAACATTATATAACTAAAAAAGGGAATGGTAAGGATATGGAAGGGTCCATCCCTACTAACTACTCACCAAACCCTACTAGCGAAATGAGTGTCGAATTAGCAAACGCAATCTATATAAGTGATAAGGCCAAAGAGAAGATCAGCCAGCTGATGAAAGATGCTGCTGTTGACCAGGATGCTTCTTATTTTGTGCGGGTGGGTGTTGTTGGTGGTGGTTGTTCAGGATTGAGTTACAAACTCGACTTTGACAACGAGACCAAACCCATGGACCAGGTCTTCGAGGATAATGGGGTAAAAGTAGTCACCGATCTCAAAAGCTTTCTTTACCTCGTCAATACAACTCTGGATTTTTCAGATGGGCTGAACGGTAAAGGATTTTATTTCAGTAACCCCAATGCAAGCAGGACCTGCGGATGCGGGGAGAGCTTTGCGGTGTGACCAGTTGCGGTTTCATTATTGACTGTCATGCCGACGGAGGAGGCATTTGAACATCATTTCCATGGTTTATTCCGACAAAGGAGGAATCCTGAATTTCATTTACCCTTTAATTCTTTGATAGATGCCTCATTCTTTCGGCATGAAGTTTTAAAATTTAAGTTCGTTCCTCCCGGTGGTCGGAATGACAGGGATTTGTAATGAAAGGAAAAACTTCTAAAAAATTCAAGGGCAGATAAAAATGATTCCAAATACAATCATCAAGTAGTACTATTTCTTTCTCATTTTGCTCTGCCAGCAGGCAGGTTTTCTGTTTCATATTCCTTATTTTGCATTAATGTGGTCCGTTTGTAAAAAAGAACTCCGCCAGTTTTTCAGCAGTCTCACCGGCTATATTGCCATTATTGTTTTTCTCCTGGTGAACGGTCTGGTCCTTTTTGTGTTCGATGAGAATATACTTGATTTCGGGTATGCTACCCTTGATCGTTTCTTCCAGCTCGCTCCCTGGATCTTATTGCTGCTAATTCCCGCGATCACCATGCGGAGTTTCTCCGAAGAATTTAAGACAGGCACTTACGAAATACTGCAAACCCGGCCATTGAGCCGCTGGCAGATCATTGGTGGCAAGTATGCCGGCAGCCTGCTTGTGGCTTTTATCGCCCTGGTCCCTACGATCATCTACATATTTTCCATCCAGCGGCTTTCTTCCAATGAAGGACTGGATATGGGTGCAACGGTTGGGTCTTATATCGGTCTTTTTTTCCTGGCAGCCGTGTTTACAGCGATCAGCATTTGCTGCAGCAGTTTTACCAATAACGCGGTTGTGGCTTTTATCGCCAGCCTCATCGTTTGTGCGCTCTTGTATTATGGTTTTAGTGCCGTCAGCCGGATGCCGGCCCTGGCGAATGGTCCTGATTATTACGTGGAAATGATCGGTATCGACTTTCACTACCGCAGCATCAGCCGCGGATTGATCGATACCAGGGATGTGGTTTATTTTCTCAGCATGATATTCCTGTTTTTTGTCATTACCAGCCGCAACCTGTTAAAGCGATAGCATGAAACGTATTCAGAAAATATTCGCTTCAAGATACTGGTGGCTCCTGCTGCTGGTCTTCTTGTTTGCTGTGAATTATCTCGGATCGGTCCTTCATGCCCGTTTCGATCTCACGAAAGAAAAAAGATATACGCTCAGCAAAGCCACTAAAGAATTATTGAAGAACCTGGACGATGATGTGCAGATAGAGGTATTCTTAAAAGGACAGTTTCCGGCGGGATTTAAAAAACTGGCGGGTAGTACGGGTGATTTTTTACAGTTACTCAAAGATAATAACGGGTCGAAGATCCATTACAGGTTTATATCCCCGCTGGATGAAATGCCCGGCATCTCTACCTTATACGGAGACTCCCTGGTTCATCTCGGCGCTATACCTATAAATCTTACTGTACAAAAGGAGGCGGGCGAAAGCAGCAATATTATTTTCCCCGTGGCGCTGCTGCATTATAAGGGAAGGCAAGCACTCGTGAATTTATACCCCGGAGCAAGCGGCAGGATCTCCCAGGAAGAAATTAACAGCGCAGAGGCCTTGATGGAATACCAGTTTGCCAAAACCCTGGATAAACTGGTAGCAACACAAAAACCAGCTGTTGGCTACGCCATTGGGAATGGCGAACCGGTGGATGGCCGTACCTATGATCTGGTAGAAACGTTAAAACAGGATTACAATTTTTTTACTTTCGATCTCCAGAAACAGCCGCTTATTCCTGCCAGTCTTGATGCACTCCTGCTGGTAAAACCGGTTGCTCAATTCACTGAAGAAGAGAAACTGAAAATAGACCAGTATGTAATGAACGGCGGCAAACTACTTTGTTTTATTGATAACCTGATTGCGGAGCAGGACAGCCTCTCAGCCAAACCGGAAACGATCGCTTATGACCGAAACCTGAATCTCACCGATCTTTTTTTCAGGTATGGGCTTCGCATCAACACGGACCTCGTTATGGACCTCCAATGTGATGTAATTCCCTTCGTTGTGGGAGGCACCCCGGATAACCCCCAGTTTGAATTCCTGCACTGGAATTATTTTCCCATACTTTCTCCCGGAAGTAACATGAATAAAAGTATGGGATATGTCGCAAGCCGTTTTGCCAATTCCATAGATACGATAGCCGTAACCGGGATAAAGAAAACACCTCTCCTGGTATCCTCCTCCAATTCAAGAACGATCAGTACACCCGCACTGGTAAGCCTGAATGAAAACAAGAATACACCGGAGGATGAAAAGTTTAAGAAACAGGCGATACCGGTTGCGATGTTGCTGGAAGGCAAATTCACATCGTTATTCAGGAACAGAATCTCACAAGCACAGCAGGATACACTGACCGCAAGGAACAGTCCCTTTAAAGATCAGTCTGCCGAAAATAAAATAATAATTGTTGCCGACGGGGATATTGTATTAAATGATATACTGCCAACTACCGGCCCCATTCCCATGGGATGGAACAAGTACACGTATACCGAATACCAAAAGCAAACGGAGGCAGGTAAACTATTTCTCCCAGTAGCTAACAGGGATTTCTTCCTGAATTGTATCGAGTACCTGGTCAATAACCCGGCGATCAGCGAGACCCGCAATAAGGATATCGTCCTCCGCTTGCTAGATACACAAAAAGTAAAGGAACAACGGACTACCTGGCAATTCATCAATATCGGCTTTCCGATCTTATTGGTCCTTATTTTCGGCTGGGTCTACCAGCAGTTGCGTAAACGAAAATATGCCGCTTAGGCAATCTCCTTGTACCTTGTTCCTTGCGTCTTGTTCCTTACGCCTTCGCTATCTTTGCAGCATAACAGACAGGAATGACGACTGACCAGCTCACTTATCTAGTTTTCGGAGTTCTTTTAGTAGTGGCATTGATATTTGACCTTGGATTGTTAAGCAAAAAAGGACAAAAAGTTACTATCCGGCAGGCTCTATACCAGACATTTTTCTGGGTTGGTCTGGCCTTGGCGTTCTTCGTTTTCATGTGGATACAGAAAGGACAGGGGCTGGCCCTGGAATACCTGAGCGCTTACCTGATGGAATGGAGCCTGAGTATCGACAATATCTTTGTTTTTATCCTGATCTTCTCTGCGTTTTCAGTTAAGGAAAAAAATTACGGCCGTGTTTTACTCGCGGGTATCCTGATGGCCATTGTATTCCGCATCATTTTTATTACGGTAGGGGTGGCGCTGGTAGATCGATTCCACTGGGTGCTTTATATTTTCGGCGTCTTTCTCGTGTATACTGGTTATAAAATGTTCACCGCAAGTGATGATGAAGAGTTCAAACCCGAAGAAAGCAAGGTCTATAAATGGATGAAAAAAGTGTTGCCACTCGTATCGCATGATGGGGAAGGAAAATACTGGATCAGGGTAGACGGCAAGAAATTTTACACCACTTTATTCGTGGTCGTGATGATGCTGGCCGCGATCGACCTTGTATTTGCGCTGGATTCGATACCCGCTGTGATGGGAATATCGCGGGATAAACTGGTGATCTATACTTCCAACATCTTTGCCGTTTTGGGATTAAGGTCCTTATTCTTCCTGTTGCGGGGCGCCGTGAGCAAATTCGATTACCTCCAACAAGGTATCGCTATTGTACTGGTCTTTATCGGGCTGAAAATGCTCTGCGAAAAATGGATCAACCAGGCGTTGAGTAAGGAGATACAGGTGGTCATATCACTGGGAGTGATCATGGTTTGCATCGCCGGTTCGATCTTTTACTCCATCTTTATGAAGAAAAAAGGCAGTCCGCCGGATGTAACGGATGAAAGCCAGTAAGTCCTATTAATTTTGAGTTACCCGATCAGTCATATTGCCCGCCTCCTTCATACACAGGAGATCATTTACAGTGATACGATCATTGAGCATCTTTTGCTGGACAGCCGGAAGATCAGCTCACCCGGTTCTTCTTTATTCTTTGCGATCCGTGGTAACAGGAGAGATGGGCACCAGTTTATTCCCGAATTGTATAAGAAAGGCCTAAGAAATTTTGTTGTCAGCGAAGCAACAGATAACACGCCATACCCCGACGCCAATTTTCTTTTAGTGGATGATACATTGATAGCTTTGCAGCAACTGGCAGCCTGGCACCGTAGCCAGTTTAGCCTGCCTGTGATTGGCATAACGGGAAGCAATGGCAAAACCATTGTGAAGGAATGGCTTTACCAGTTGCTACACCCAGATCATACGATAGTAAGAAATCCCAAGAGCTATAATTCCCAGGTAGGGGTGCCGCTGAGTGTCTGGCAAATGAATGCACAGCATGAGCTGGGAATTTTTGAGGCAGGTATTTCTGAGCAAGGCGAAATGATGCGACTTGAAAAGATCATTCAGCCAACGATAGGCATATTGACCAATATCGGGGAAGCGCATAGCGAAGGATTTATTGATGCGGACCATAAATTCAGGGAGAAGCTATCCCTGTTTAAAAATTGTAAAACACTGATCGGAAGGGCTATTGATTTTGAAGGAAGAACAGAAGTGATCGATATGCTGGGCGATGAATTAAAAGTATTGGCCTGGGGTGAGGGGGAGGAATGTGATTTTGTTCTCAGGTCTGTTGAAAAAACAAACGAAAGCACTTCGATCACGCTGTCCACTAATGGAAAGGAATGCCAGTTTAGTATTCCGTTCACCAATGAAGCGGCCGTGGAGAATTCGATCACCTGTGCCTGTGTTTTACTTGAAATGAAGATAGATCCGGTAGTGATAGCAGAGCGCCTGGCCAAACTTCACCCCGTAAATATGCGGCTGGAGTTAAAAAAAGGGATCAATCATAGTTATATTATCAATGACAGTTATAGCGCCGATCTGAGTTCGCTGGAAATTGCGCTCAATTTCCTTGACCAGCAAAGCGGGGGTATTAATAAGACCGCGATCCTTTCCGATTTCCTGCAGAGTGCATTTCCCGGCGAAATTTTGTACGGGGAGATTCTGGCCAGCCTCAAAAAGCACAAAGTCAAAAAACTCATCGGCATCGGTGAGAATATAAGTATCCATCTCAGCCAGTTATTGGATCCCGGGGAGGATGAGCTACAGGCAACTTTTTACCCGGATACCGATAATTTTCTCCGGCAATTCCGTTCTTCCCTTTTCCGTGAAGAGATCATTCTTGTCAAAGGCGCCCGTTCATTTGCCTTCGAACAGATCGTACAATTGCTCGAGCAGAAAGTGCACCAGACCGTCCTGGAAATTAACCTGAATGCTCTTGTACATAATTTGAAGGAATACCAGAAGATTTTGAAACCTTCCACCAAAGTGATGGCCATGGTGAAGGCTTTTGCTTATGGAAGCGGCGGCGCAGAGATAGCTGGAATTCTCCAGTATCACCAGGTCGATTATCTCGGTGTTGCTTATGCCGATGAAGGCGCGGACCTGAGAAAAGCGGGTATCAGCCTACCCATCATGGTGATGAACCCTGAAGAAAGCGCATTCGAAATGATCACAGAAAATAACCTGGAACCTGAATTGTATTCATTTGGAATGTTGAAAGCTTTCGACCAGTTCCTGCAACAAGAGGGGCTGGAGCAATATCCCGTTCATATCGAAATAGAAACGGGAATGAACCGGCTGGGGTTTGCCGCATCGGATATGCAGCAAGTTGGAAAAGAAATTAAAGCAACATCTTCTTTCCGGGTTCAATCTGTTTTTTCTCATCTCGCCGCGAGTGAAGAAGCCATACAGGATGAATTTACATTACGGCAATTCGAGATCTTTTCTGCTGCTGCAAAAGAATTGGAGCAACAGTTGGGGTATACATTTCTCAAACATATCGCCAATTCAGCAGGAGCAAGCCGTCACCCGCAATTACAAATGGATATGGTGCGGCTGGGTATCGGGTTATACGGGGTGGATAGTTCCGGTGCGGGTAAACTTAATCTCCAGACCGTTGCTACATTACGGTCAACGATCGCGCAGTTAAAAAAAATCGGAAAAGGAGAATCGGTAAGCTATAACCGCCGTGCGGTAATGACAAAAGATTCACTGATCGCTACGATCCGCATGGGTTATGCAGATGGTTACCCGCGAAAACTAGGGAATGCTGTTGGCAAGATCTGGCTAAAAGGACAGTTTGTTCCGGTAACAGGCACCGTCTGTATGGATATGTTTATGGTTGACGTCACAGACATACCCGGTGTACAGGAAGGGGATGATGTGATCATTTTCGGGGAACAACTTCCTGTCCAAACTCTTGCCCGCTGGGCCGATACGATACCCTACGAGATCATGACAGGCGTTTCTCAGCGGGTTAAAAGGGTTTATTTCGAGGAATAATTTTTAACAACAGCGCTAAAAAGCCCCAAACCCTAAAGCCGTATATTTGCCGGTAATTATGAAGACACTGAAGCTCAGGCATGTTGTACTGATCATCTCTGCTATCATTATTGTGGACCAGGTGCTTAAGCTCTGGATCAAATCTGCCCACCCCACCGGTGAAGTAACCCGCGTGATGGGAATGGATTGGTTTCGCCTGCATTTTATTGAGAACCCCGGTATGGCCTGGGGCTGGAAATTCGGTAATGAAACAGGCAAGATGGTCCTTACCCTTTTCCGCCTGGCTGCCGTGATATTCGGAACCTGGTACCTGGGCAAGATCGTAAAGCAACAATACCGAAGGGGTTTCGTGGTTTGCGCAGCCCTGATCTATGCGGGAGCATTGGGCAACCTGATCGACAGTATGTTTTACGGGATGATCTTCGACAAGGGTCTTCACTTTGACGCGACGATCAATGATTATGTAAGTTATTCAGGTATCGCTCAGTTTTCTTCCAACGGGTACTCCTCTTTTCTTCATGGCAGCGTGGTTGATATGCTCTATTTCCCGATGTTCAAAGGGAATTTCCCGTCCTGGATGCCTTTTGTTGGGGGCGATGATTTTGAATTCTTCAGTCCCATCTTCAATATTGCAGATGCCTCGATTTCAACAGGGGTACTCACCCTGCTCCTGTTTCAAAAAAGATTTTTTAAAAAACAGGCGCTGGAGCAAGTACATACTACCGTCGAAACAAGTACGGATACCAGTGATAAGGTACAGGTCTTATAAAAACGAATTGGTAAAAAATACAAAACCCCCGGATCAATCCAGGGGCTTTTTGTTTTTAGGGTAATGCTCAAGGGTTTACTAAAGTCATGTGCAGTTCAATCGTTATTTTGTTTGCTTGTATTACCTGCTGTTATTGATATAACGTAGGGCGGCAGACAGATTGGAGTCATTCGTTCTTGCAGAACCGGTTCTGGTTTTGCCGGAAAGAACTGCTCTTAAATAAGGTGATTGAGCTGGTGGTTTTGCTGATTGCTCCTGTTTCAGGGCTTTCGGCGAATGCGGGGAAAAGTAAAATGATGGTTGGCCGTTACTTTTCATTAGATGGGGATTTAGGGTTTTTAAAAAGGGTTTGGATAAATACGACTGTTAAGATAGTATCAAATCGCCCAGATTTGCAAATTTTACGGGATAAAAAAATACGATTAAGTGAGAGCCCCGCTTTAAAATAGGGGTTTTACTATAGCCGATCACCCCAGCTTGCCTACCATTCCCTCTGGTTTTACCCACTGGTCAAACTCTTCCCCAGTCAGATAACCCAGTTTCACCGCCATAGCTTTTAATGTAGTTCCCTGCTTATGTGCTTTCTGTGCAATTTCGGCAGCCTTATAGTATCCGATCTTTGTATTGAGCGCTGTTACCAGCATCAGGCTGTTGTCCACGTGTTTTTTGATATTGGCTTCGATGGGTTCAAGTCCGGCCGCGCATTTATCATTAAAGGAAACACATCCATCCCCAATCAGCCGGGCACTGTGCAGGAAATTATAGATCATGACGGGTTTGAATACGTTCAGTTCGAAATGACCCGTGGCACCACCGATACTAATGGCTACATCATTGCCCATCACCTGGGCCGCGATCATGGTCAAAGCCTCACACTGGGTAGGATTCACTTTTCCTGGCATGATTGAAGATCCCGGTTCATTATCAGGGATGAATAGCTCGCCGATGCCGCTCCGTGGGCCGGAGGAAAGCATGCGGATATCATTGGCGATCTTCATTAAACTCACCGCCACAGTTTTCAAAGCGCCGTGTGCTTCCACGATCGCATCGTGAGCCGCGAGTGCTTCAAATTTATTTTCCGCTGTGATAAAAGGAAAACCTGTTAATGCCGCGATTTGTTTGGCTACATTCTCTGCGTAGGCGGGAGGAGTATTGATACCGGTACCGACAGCTGTTCCACCCAGTGCCAGTTCGCTCAAATGCGCCAGCGAATTCCTGATTGCTTTGAGTCCATGATCAAGCTGCGATACATAACCGCTGAATTCCTGTCCGACAGTGAGTGGTGTTGCATCCATGAAATGGGTACGGCCGATCTTCACCAGCTTCATGTATTTTTTACTTTTCTTCGCCAGTGTATCCCTTAATTTTTTGATACCGGGGATCGTGGTCTCCATCAATATTGTATACGCCGCAATATGCATGGCGGTAGGGAAAGTATCATTGGAGGATTGTGATTTATTTACATCATCGTTGGGGTGCAAAAACTTTTCTTTATCCGTTAACTTGCCGCCTTTCAGCAAATGTCCCCGGTAAGCAATCACTTCGTTCACATTCATATTGCTTTGTGTACCACTGCCCGTTTGCCATACCACTAAAGGGAAAGAATCATCCAGTTTTCCCTGCAGGATCTCGTTGCACACTTTACCGATCAGGGCCGCTTTGTTTTTGGGCAATACACCGGCTTCCTGGTTGGTGATGGCGGCCGCTTTTTTCAGGTGGGCAAAAGCCCGGATGATCTCTATGGGCATACGGTTGATGTCCTGCGCGATCCGGAAATTATCAATACTGCGCTGTGTCTGCGCCCCGTATAACGCCCCGGCGGGTACTTTTACCTCGCCCATCGTGTCTTTTTCGATCCGGTATTCCATATAAACAGTTATAGCTTTTAAGAATGTTCGCTTGTGCGACCGAAGCCTTCGGCGAAGGCGCAACAAAGGTAGGTCAAACAGGCAAACGGTTGCACGAGTTTTACTTTTTAGGTTCGTCCCGGCTCGCTAAATTGCTTCATGAAAAAGCTGCTCTTGAGTTTGTTATTCCTGTTATTGATCAGCAATTGCTTTTCACAATCCACACATATTTTCTCCTTTGGCAGGGATCAGTTCCTGCTTGACGGCAAACCCTTCCAGCTCATCAGCGGGGAATTGCATCCGGCCCGGATACCCAAAGAATATTGGCGGCATCGCGTACAAATGGCAAAAGCAATGGGTTGCAATACCATTGCGGCTTATGTTTTCTGGAACTACCACGAAGCAACACCCGGGGTATTTGATTTTACAACGGAAAACCGGGATATAGCGGCATTCATAAAAATTTGCCAGGAAGAAAAAATGTGGGTGTTGCTCCGTCCAGGTCCTTATGTATGCGCGGAATGGGATTTTGGCGGTCTCCCAACCTGGCTGCTTAAGATCCCAGATATCAAGATCCGGTGCATGGATACCCGTTACATGACCGCCGTCTCCGGGTATATCAAACGCCTGTCGGCTGAGATTGCTCCATTGCAATGTAACAATGGCGGTCCCATCCTGATGGTACAGATCGAAAATGAATACGGCAGCTATGGCAACGATAAGCAATACCTGGAAGAATTGAGAAAACTCTGGCTGAACAATGGGATCACCGTTCCTTTTTTTACAGCCGACGGTCCAACCCCTTATATGCTGGAAGCGGGAAATATCGATGGCGCAGGGATCGGGTTGGATAGTGGTGGCAGCGAAGCAGATTTTGAACAGGCAAAAAAAAGAAACCCGAATGTACCCTCATTCAGTAGCGAGACATATCCCGGCTGGCTGACACACTGGGGGGAGAAATACGCCAGGCCCGATACAAACGGATTAAAAAAAGAAGTCGAATTCTTATTAAAGAATAAAAAGTCCTTCAACCTGTATGTCATTCATGGGGGAACGAATTTTGGTTTTACAGCAGGTGCCAATGCTTTTTCTCCCACGCAATACCAGCCGGATATCACCAGTTATGATTATGATGCACCTATCAATGAACAGGGAAGACCAACGGAAAAATATTTTATGCTGAGGAATCTCATCCTGCAATACACAGGTAATAAACTACCTGAACCTCCTGCGCCCATCCCTGCCATCGAAATACCTGCTATTAAAATGAAGCAGACAAGTTCGCTCTGGCAGCAGTTGGGTGTCCCGATCCGGTCACCACAGCCAAAGCCTATGGAAATGTTTGACCAGGACCAGGGGCTGATCTTGTACAGGACATCGCTGAGAGGACACAAGGGGGGTAAGCTGACGATCTGGGAACCGCACGATTATGCGTTGGTGTTTTTGAATCACCATTTTATCGATACTGTTTTCCGGGATGGAGGCAAGTGGACCATCGATCTCCCTGCCCCGGATGTGATCGTCAACGAACCTTTGCTGGAGATACTTGTCGAAGGGATGGGGCATATTAATTTTGCCCAGTTCATGATCGACAGGAAAGGTATTACTGACAGGGTAACTTTAAATGGAATGACCTTGATGGATTGGGAGATATTTCCGATCAATATGGATTACGGGTTTATGAAAAATGGAACCGCAATGACCGCAGGCTTATCGGATGATAAAGAAGGGCTTTTTTTCGTGGGTGAATTCTCCCTTGCGACAACCGGAGATACTTATTTTGATCTAAGCCATTATTCTAAAGGTGTCGTATATGTCAATGGGCATAACCTGGGACGGTACTGGAATATCGGCCCGCAACAACGCTTGTACTGCCCGGCATCCTGGTTAAAAAAGGGGGAGAACGAGATAATTGTTTTTGACCTGCATAAACAAGCCGCCGCACCTATCAGCGGTAAAATATCACTTGAGTAAACCAACCTTATTCCTTTAAATAAATCTTATGCGAAAATTTTGGCTGTCATTCTTTGTGCTGCTGACTGTTATGGCGAAAGCCCAGGATAAAAGCGAGAACATGATCATCATTACCACGGACGGTTTTCGCTGGCAGGAAGTATTCAGGGGAATGGATTCGGCGATCGCCAACAACAGCAAATACCACGAAGGAGATAGCGACTATATCTTTAAAAAATATTGGGATCCCAATATTGCGGAGCGTCGTAAAATGCTGATGCCTTTTTTGTGGAGTACGGTAGTAGAGAATGGTCAGTTGTTTGGTAACCGGGTTTTTGGCAGTAAAGTGGATAATGCGAACCCATACTGGTTCAGTTATCCCGGTTATAGCGAGATCATGACAGGCTATGCGGATACCGCAATCAACAGCAACGACTACCCGGCGAATCCCCATGTGACCGTGCTGGAATTCATGAACAAGCAGCCGAAATTCAAGGGTAAAGTGGCCGCATTTGGTGCCTGGAATGCATTCGATCGTATTTTGAACGAAGAGAGAAGCGGGATCCCTGTTTATTCTGCCTTTGATAAAACGGGGGGCAAGTTGCCCAGCTCGAAACAAAAGCTGATCAACGACATGAACCGGGATGCTCATCGCCCGTTTGGTGAGGAAGAATGCCTGGATGTATTTACCCATTATGCCGCGATGGACTACCTGCAGACAAAAAAGCCAAAACTGCTTTATATTGCCTATGGTGAAACAGATGAATGGGCCCATTCGGGTAAATACCGTTCTTATCTTGACGCCGCACACCAGGTGGACGCCTGGATCAAAACTATCTGGGATTTTGTGCAAACCGATCCGCAGTATAAGAATAAAACAACTTTATTCATTACCGTTGATCATGGAAGGGGAGATATTAAAAAAGAAGAATGGACCAAACACAATGATAAGATACAAGACTCACACGAGACCTGGTTCGCCGTGATGGGTCCCGCTACGCCGGTGAGAGGCGAGTTAAAAACCGAAATGCAATTATATCAGCAACAATATGCGCAAACGATCGCTAAATTGCTCGGGTATACCTATAAAGCCGCACATCCAATCGCCGATGAGATCCTGTACGTATTTAAAATGAAAAAATGAGACCAGCTTTTTTTGCCCTGTTCGTATCGCTTAACTTTTACTGCTTTGCCCAAACAACTGTTTCAGGTCCGCTTCCGACCAAACAGCAATTGGCCTGGCAGGAAACGGAATTCTACCTGTTTGCACATTTTGGCCCCAATACATTTACCGATAAGGAATGGGGCGAAGGAACAGAACCCGAGGAACTTTTTAACCCCACCGAACTGGATTGCCGCCAGTGGTGCAGGGTAGCAAAAGCAGCCGGAGCGAAGGGGATCATTATCACCGCCAAGCATCATGACGGGTTTTGTTTATGGCCCAGTAAATATTCCACGCATACAGTAAGAGAAAGTAAGTGGAAAAACGGGCAAGGGGATGTATTAAAAGAATTATCACAGGCCTGCCGGGAGGCCGGACTGAAATTTGGCGTTTATCTATCACCCTGGGACAGGAATCACCCTGATTATGGTACCGCGAACTACAATGATGTTTTTGTGGGGATGATGAAAGAGATATTCCAGAATTATGGACCCATCTGGGAACTTTGGTGGGATGGCGCCAACGGGGAAGGTCCCAATGGAAAAAAGCAAGTGTACGACTGGAGACGATTTGAGAACACGGTGAGGCAGTATTCCCCAAAGACGGTTGTGTTCAGTGATATCGGTCCTGATATCCGCTGGGTGGGGAATGAGAAGGGGATCGCCGGCGAGCCCAATTGGAATTTTTTGGATACAGCAGGTTATAAGCGGGGACTGGGTAGCCCCCCGATGGATACACTAAACCGTGGCAATTATAATGGCAAACAATGGATACCTGCCGAATGTGATGTAAGCATCCGCCCGGGATGGTTTTATCATGCCAAAGAAAATAATGAGGTCAAAAAGCCCAAAGAATTATTTGATCTCTATTTAAAGTCAGTTGGAAGGGGCGCCAATCTTTTGCTGAATGTTCCGCCAGACCGCAGAGGACTCATCCATGAAAACGATTCAACGGCGCTTGCAGAATTTAAAAAACTGCGTGATGAGAATTTCGCGGAGAACCTGCTAAAGCAGGCGGATACTTACTATGAATTCAGTCCGAGAGATTATTCTCAAAAACCCCTTGTGCTCCGGGCGATTAATTCACCAGCAATAGACTACGGGATCAATCTCCAGAATTTTATCGTTCAGCTGAAACAACCCACCAAAATAAACTGTATCGTTTTACGGGAAGCTATTCACCTGGGGCAAAGTATCCGGCGATTCAGTGTAGTTTTGTATGTAAAGGACAAAGCTATCGGCGAGGTACAGGGACTGAGTGTCGGGAGAAAACGTATCCTTACTTTCACGGCTACAACCATCACCTCCTTTAGGGTCTATATCGATGACGCACAGGGCAATGATAATATTAGTGGTATCGCCGGTTACCTGATCGATGAAAAGCTGGTGGAAAAATGATGACACTATTCAAACAACAATTTATTGTTATCCTGCTTGCTGCAACTATTCTTGTGAGTTGTACCGGTAACGACAGCAAAGAAAAGGAACAGCAGGCTCCCCACAACAGATCTACTATAGCCCCACCGGGTACAGATACTATGACGCCCGTTAAGTTGCCAAAGCAGGCAAATGCTTACGTCATAGCAACTGGTTCGGTCCATCCTGATACTTTGCTGGCTTTTGCCAGAACCCTGATAGGAGTGCCTTATCTCTACGCTTCCACCGATCCGGCAAATGGATTTGATTGCTCGGGGTTCATCAACTATGTTTTCAATCATTTCAATATCGCCGTCCCGCGGTCTTCTGTCGATTTTACCAATATAGAAAAGGAGGTCGATATCAAAGAAGCGGGGAGGGGTGACCTTATATTATTCACCGGTACCGACAGTACAATTCGTGTTGTTGGACATATGGGGATCGTGGAAGGGATCCGGAACGACTCGCTCTATTTTATTCATTCCACCTCTGGTAAAGCAAAAGGAGTGGTGATCACGGCAATGGGAAATTATTACCGCAGCCGGTTTGTAAAAACTATCCGGATCTTTCCGCAGGAATTTTTTGAATAGAGGTTAATTGCCTGTAAAAACCGCTTTTCTTTTTTCTAAAAAAGCAGAAGTACCTTCTTTCATATCTTTTGTGGCAAAAGCGTTCCCGAATTCTTCGATTTCCAGGGCATAACCATCTTTTCTCTCATCGAAAACAGCATTGGTCGTTTTGATACAACCCGCTACTGCCAGTGGTGCTTTGGAATTGATCGTATCAAGGATCTTTTTTGTGAACTCCAGTAAATCCGCTGCCTCTGTCACATGATTTACAAGGCCGAGTTGTTTTGCTTCCGCGGCATCAATCATATTTGCGGACATTAATAATTCCATGGCTTTCCCTTTACCGATCAGTTGTACCAGCCGTTGTGTACCACCATAACCCGGTATCAAGCCCAGGTTCACTTCGGGCTGTCCAAACCTTGCATTATCTGAGGCAACCCTGAAATGGCAGCTCATGGCCAGTTCGCATCCGCCACCCAATGCAAAACCATTTACGGCAGCAACGATCGGTTTGGAAGAGTTCTCGATACGAAAAAAAGTATCCTGTCCTCTTTTTGCCAATGCCATCGCATCTGTCTTGCTCAACCCACCAAACTCTGAAATATCGGCACCTGCCACGAATGCCTTTGACCCGGCGCCGGTGATGATCACTGATTTGATTTCCTTAGTATTCGCAATTTCATCCAGGGCTTTATTCAGATCAGTGAGCACATCTTTATTCAATGCATTCAACTTGTCAGGACGGTTGATTGTGATGGTACAGATACCATTTTCAACGGAAAAAAGCAGGGTTTGATACATGGATGATTATTTTGCCAAATGTAGTGATAAAAAGAAAGCTGCACCAATGGGCGCTCTTCCATACACAATGAATTTACAAAGAATGAAACGGGAAATTAATGGCAGAAGCATTCGTGAGACGGGCATTAAAAACTACGGTGTTCTTTTACCCATGCCCTAATATATTCACTGATCTCGGATGTAGGTGTACCCGGGGGAAATAATTTTCCTACACCCATGCTATTAAGTTCATTCATGTCATCTTCCGGGATGATACCACCACCCGTTAGCAGCACATCATTCATCCCCTTTTCCCTGAGCAGGTTGATCACTTTTGGAAAGACTGTCATATGCGCTCCTGATAAAATGCTGATACCAATGGCATCCACATCTTCCTGTAAGGCAGCATTGACCACCATCTCAGGTGTTTGGCGAAGCCCGGTATAAATAACTTCCATACCGGCATCCCTTAAAGCGGTAGCGATCACTTTGGCACCACGGTCATGACCATCCAATCCCACTTTGGCAACTAAAACTCTGACGGGTCTGTTCATGAGAAATTCTTGTATGGCGAAAATACAGTGTTTCAGCAATAGGATAGTAAATTCGGGGATGCGATACCGGCAATTTGGAAACACGGATCTGCGAGTAAGCGAGATCGGCTTTGGTGCCTGGGCCATTGGCGGGGGAGCCATGATCGGGACCACGTCGATCGGGTGGGGTGATGCCGACGATAAAGAATCAGTAAAAGCTATTCATGCCTCCATCGACGCGGGGATCAATTTTTTTGATACGGCGGATATTTATGGATTGGGTCATTCGGAGGAGTTGCTGGGTAAAACCATCGGTAAACAAAAAGATATCATCATCGCCAGCAAGGGCGGAAATGTGTCACGTAATGAGCAGTTCACTACGGATTATTCAAAAGAACATATACTGAAAGCCTGTGAAGCAAGTTTGCGGCGTTTGAAAAGAGAGACGATCGATTATTACCAGTTGCATTCGGCAAGGGTGGCACATTTGCAGGAAGGCGCATGTATTGAAGCCATGCAACAATTGCAGCAAGAAGGAAAGATCAGGTACTGGGGTTTGTCGTTGAATACCTTCGATCCTTTGCCGGAAGCTGATCAGCTGCTCAGCAATGGATCGGGAAATGGTTTCCAGCTGGTATTGAACCTGCTTAACCAGAAAGCAATGCCGATTGTCCGCAACGCCGGGGAAAAAGGATATGGCATCATCGCAAGAATGGCGCTGCAGTTCGGCTTATTGACGGGTAAATTTGACCAGGGAGTTTTATTTGCCGCTAATGATCATCGTAAGAACAGGCTAACCATGGAGGTAATAGACGCGTCGAATAAAGCACTGAGACCCGTATGGGCTTTGTGTGAAAAATACGGGTGTACCAAAACCCAGCTGGCACTCAGCTTCGCACTGGCTTATCCCGGTGTATCTACCATTATACCGGGTATCAGAACAGCAAAACAGGTTGAATTGAATACGACGGGATTGATCGCACTGGAGTCCACTGATCTGCAATTGATCGAAACATTGGGAGTAGCGGATTTTATCCCTGTGATGGAGCTGATTCAACAACAGGGATAATAATCTCCTGCATTCTTCTATCAATATATCCTTACCAGTTTAATTACGGTAGAATAAGAGAAGTCTTGTTTCGCAATTATTGGCACTGGGTATTGAGGAATTTCAAGGTAGCCCGGTTATAATCACTATACATCTGGTGATCGGCAACGGCCAGGTCGATCTGTTCCACCACCGTCAGTTTTTGCAGCCCATTCAAACTATTCAGCTCGGGAAAAGAAGCCGGGTTAGCCTGGTAAGTTGTTGTAAGCGCATCGGAGAAACCGATAAAATAATTTTTGCTGTTGAGATAACCCTTTGCCTTTAATTCGTTAAAAATCACAACCGATTTGGCGAGGGTTATATCCCCTTTCCGGGCAAAACGTTCGGGGTAGAGCGGGCTATGTTCCTGCATATAATATTTACTGCAGATACCACGTCCCGACAGGGTTTGTGAATTGGTTAGTGCATTTGCATTCCCTATGGGTCCCACATTTTCATTATTGTCAAATCTTGCCATGCAAAACTGGAAGGGGATGGTGGAAATGCTGGCGACCGCATTGCCGGCAGGAGCGCAATAACTTATTCCCGCCTTGTAACTAAACAAGAAGGAGAGTGACGCAGAGAAATTGCCCCCGTTGCTCATCCCTGCTGAATAGCGGAATTTGGCACGACTTGTAACGCCCCGGTTATAAAAAGTATCCGTAATTATTTTCAGGTTGGCAAAGTCAATATTTGTTGTGCTGTCAAAAGGGATATTATTCCACCTGATCTTGCCATCCCCGTTGGCATCGATTCCTGTAGTGGATTCCTCGGCTTCGGTAACGATCACAGCAAAATTATCACTTACCAGGTCTTTGATCAGTTGCTGGTATTCGTAGCTGTTTACAAAATGCTGGGCTGAACCCCCGGTTCCGTGTAATAAAAGGACAAATCCTTTATGCCCCGCCGGGAAATAATAATATACTGGTTTCATCCGGTCACGCCCCCGTATTTGTTCAAAATTGAGTGTGACCGGGTTGATATTTTTTATACTTCCACTAAAGTTTAGGTTTTTCGCCGGCATGATGAACCAGGTATGCCACTCATCTTTTCCATTCAACAGGGAAGCATCCGCACTGGTCCAGGTATTGAACAACTGATCGGTAGTATAGGCCATGCTGAAAATATGAACGGTATCACCCGTTTTATATTTACCCGTTCCATATCCGTTGTTGACGCTCACCGTAAAACTATCTGTTATCGCGGGTGGGTTAGTGCCACCGTTGCCTGATTTTTTCTGGCAGGCCATTACAAGGATTGGGATAAGCAGGAGGAGCCATTTTTTCATAGTCAGTCTGACAGTATGTGCAAGGAAGAGTTTAACGATTACGGGAATATATTTATTGCGGTATTGATGCGCCGGATCGTTTCTTCCTTGCCCAGTAATTCAGCTATGACAAAAACAGGCGGCCCGAATTTTCCTCCTACCAGCATGATACGGAAGGGGAGTTGCAGTTCGCCGGGTTTTATGACTTTTTCAGCCGCGAGCTCTTTAAAAAGTTCCTCTAACGAAGCGGCATTCCATGTGGTATGCGGCAGTAGTTTTTCAATATAGGCAAGAAAGAAATTCTTTTTATCCTCGTTCCATTTTGGTCTCACTGCATCGGTATCCCAATTCTCCGGGGATTTGAAAAAGAATGAAGCGTGTTGTACAAAGTCAGGAAGTAAGGTACAACGGTCTTTTACCAATTCAATTACTTTGTCAAGTAAAGCACTATCGCTAACGGTGATACCACTTTTTGTAAGCAGGCTCTCCACCTCAAACCTCAAACCCTCAACTTCAAACCTTTTTATCCATTCATGGTTGAACCATTTCGCTTTTTCATAATCGAATTTTGCACCGGCGCTATGCACCCTTTCCATTGAAAACTTTTCAATCAATTCTTCTTTGGAGAATATTTCCTGTTCACTGCCATCGTTCCAGCCAAGTAAGGCAAGAAGGTTGATGAATGCTGCTGGTAGAAAGCCTTTTTCTTTGAAGCCTTCAGTTAATTCACCGGTTTTTGGGTCGGCCCAGTTCATGGCAAAAACCGGGAAACCGTATTTGGCACCATCCCGCTTGCTCAGTTTGCCATTTGGACCAAGGATCAACGGGAAATGCGCCCATTGGGGCATATTCTCCAGGCCAAACAGGTATTTCCACAATAAAATATGTACCGGAGCGGAAGGCAGCCATTCTTCCCCGCGAAAAGCATGACTGATCTCCATCAGGTGATCATCTACCACAACAGCCAGGTGGTAAGTCGGCATGCCATCGGCTTTCAATAAAACCTTGTCATCCACCAGCGACGTATTAAAACTGACTTCACCACGGATCATATCAGTAAAGGAAACCGTTTCCTGTTCGGGCACTTTGATACGTATCACATGTCCTGCTCCCGAATCCAGCAATCTTTTTGTCTCGTCAGCAGGCAGGCTCAGTGAGTTCTGCATTTTCATCCGCAGGGTATGATCATATTGCGGGGAAGGATTTAGCTCTGTCCTGAAATCCTGCCGCATTTTTTCCAACTCCTGCGGAGTATCAAAAGCATAATATGCATGGCCGTCCTGTACAAGTTGTTCCGCATACCGACGATAACTTTCTTTCCTTTCACTTTGGCGGTAAGGGCCATAGTTGCCACCATGCTGAACACTTTCATCAGGCTCAAGCCCGCACCATTTCAACGTATCAAAAATATACTCTTCAGCACCCTGTACATACCGGCTCTGGTCAGTGTCCTCGATCCTGACCAGGAAATCACCAGCATGTTTTTTCGCGAACAGGTAATTATAGAGTACCGTTCTTACACCGCCAAGATGGAGTCCGCCTGTCGGGCTTGGTGCAAAACGAACCCTTACTTTTTTAGCCATAGGCTGTAAAGATAAGACGCAAGACACAGGGCACAAGGCGCAAGAATGGATGCAATGAATTTCTCTTTGTTTCGTACCAATCCCTTGTCTTGTATTTCTTGTACCTTGTACCTTGATGCAATACTTTGTCAAAACACCCTGGTGGTTGAAAAAGATCTATCCCCGCCGTTTGTGGAAAATGAATACAAAAGATAAGATCGTTTATTTAACTTTTGATGACGGACCTCACCCATTAGCGACACCCTTTGTACTGGACCAGTTAAAACGCTATCAAGCGAAAGCCACTTTCTTTTGTATTGGGAAAAATGTAGTTGAATATCCTTCCATATATCAACGCATACTTCAAGAAGGCCACCGTACTGGAAATCATACTTACACTCATCCCAATGGATGGAAGAAAAGCCCGGGTATTTACCTGGAGGATATAAAGGAAGCAACAAAATATATCCGCTCTAAACTTTTCAGACCACCTTATGGCAGGATCAGTCAGTCCCAGGCAAAAGGGATCAATGAAGCGATCGGTGACAGATCAGCTAAAATCGTAATGTGGGATGTACTGAGTGGTGATTTTGATGAATCGTTGATTAAGGAAAAATGCCTTGAGAATGTTATCAAAAACAGCTCGGCGGGTTCTATTGTGGTTTTTCATGACAGCGAAAAAGCTTTCCCCCGCCTTGAATATGTTTTACCCCGGGTTTTGGAATTTTTTTCAGGAAAGGGCTATGCTTTCGGGTCACTGGAATAAAAGGGAGAATGTGTTCAGGTATAAAAAAGTTAGGGCCTGGGTAGAAACCCTGGCCCGTTTTTAATCCGTACCCTATGAAAACTGGTTTAAAGGTATAATAATTTTTTAATTACGGCAAAGTAATTTGGCTGGTTCTGCCGTTGATCGTAAGGGTCGCCTGGTTATTACAAAGACCATTTCCAAAGTCCAGTTCTGCCACCCAAGGGCTGTTTGCGGGACTATTCAGGCGGATAACCCTTATTTTTCCCCTTACCAGCCAGCGGCAGGTTACCCTTTTTACCAGCGGCTCGATAATGGCTGATTCCCAGCCTACCAGCAGGTTGCCGCGAAGTACCCGTCCATGAGCGGAACCTTCGATCTTGAAGATATCGTCGATCGGGATATCAGGGGTTCCAAGACCCTCGAACTGGTTAATGGTCTTGGTGCTGGACCACGTAATATAATTCCCGTTTGTCTTAAGCAATTTGCCATCGATCATTTCTACTTTGAATTTGCGTACCAAAGGAACAACAGACCCGATATTGGTGATGATATGGCGGCCTTCCACTTTAAAAGAATCAACATAGAAACCTTCAAACTCAGTGGTGGCAGTAGCTCCGGGATATGTCAGTCTTGCCGTATAATCCGTGATCACTTTTCCCCGGCGCACGCGGCCATCAGGACCCGGGCAGCCAGTAGTTCCAAAATCGATCACGGTCCTTACGGGAAATGGAGTATTATTTGGATGAAGTATAGTGATGGTAAAACAGCGGGGTACAGGGGTCAATGTATCTATCCGGCCATAGAAGACTCCTGAACCGGATACGCCTACATCATTACTAGCCCCCATCGCATCGTCAAAAAGACCTCCGAAAATCTCCTCGGCCACCCCGTCCGCTTCACCCGAGACCTGTGAAGCGGTTTCCTGCTCCTGGTCATCGGTAACTGAGCGGCTTGTTTCCTTTTTACAGGCTACAGAAAGCAGGCATAAAAAAAGTCCGGGGATGATGAACTGGGCCAGGTTGAACCGGGATTTCATAAACGGGAGGTTTTAACGTGAATATTTTAACGGAGTTAGGATAGAATTTATTGGTTGAAGTTTAAAGGTTTGTCAAAGTTTTTTACGGAGTTTTGCTAATCAAGAGTATTGAAAATGAAGCTTATAGACACTCATTCCCATATCTACCTGCCGGAATTTGCTGCCGACAGACCCGCAATGCTCGAAAGAGCCCATAAGGAGGGGATAGCCAGGGTATTGATGCCCGCCATCGATTCCTCCACCCATTCCATGATGCTGGCCCTTGAAGCGGAAGATCCTTCTCTTTGCCACAGCATGATGGGGCTCCACCCCTGTTCCGTAAAAGAGAACTATGCCGATGAATTAAAGATAGCAGGAAAATACCTGCAGGAAAGATCTTTCAGCGCAATAGGAGAGACCGGTCTTGATTTTTACTGGGATAAGACATTTACCGAACAGCAATATGAAGCGTTCAACGTGCAGATCGGCTGGGCGATGGACCATGATATTCCCGTTGTCATACATTCCCGTGAGGCGATCGATGAATGTATCGAAGTGATCAGCAAAAGACAGAACGGTACTCTGAAAGGGGTTTTTCATTGTTTCTCCGGCAATGAATCGCAGGCCCAAAAAATAATTGACCTTGGTTTTTATCTTGGTATCGGGGGAGTGGTGACTTTTAAAAATTCCGGGCTCGACAAGGTGATGAAAAAAACAGGACTGGCGATGGTACTACTCGAAACAGATGCGCCTTACCTGGCACCGGTTCCATTCAGAGGCAAAAGAAACGAGCCAGCCTATTTAAGTTATGTGGCAGAAAAACTGGCAATGATAAACGAAACCAGCAAAGAAGAGATCGCCAGGATCACTACGTTGAATGCAGAAAAATTATTCGGATCTTAAACAGGTATTTTTATAAAGCGTGTGGCCTGTTCATTTCTTCTTTCTTCATGATGTCGATAAAGCGGGCAGTTCCGATATAAAAAAATCCTGCCAGCAAAACGATCGCTACCGTGATGAATAAACGGGGATTACCCATATCAAGGAATTTGAGCAAGCCAAAAAAAGCAAAGAAGAAAAGACTCTCGACAAAGAGAATTTCGAGCATGGAGAATTGGCGGTTTTTCATAACAGTGGATATTTGAATACAATATTACCCCGTTCCTCCTTCAAAGAATAGCGGTAAACTGCCCGTTTTTTTCTCGTAAGATTACGATGGTTATTCGTAAAATCACGGGCCTGCCTGCCGGTAGGCAGGTTTCCCGGTATCCAGCGGTAAATTATTTCTTTCTCCCGATAGCGTGCCAGTAAGGGGTTTTCTCAGAGAAGACAATATCGTAAAGCCCGGCCTGTTCCATCATGGCCTGTATCTGTTTGCGGGAAAAACGTTGTTCGAGGGGAGTGCCAAAACGGTCAAGGCTGTCGTTGCGGATGATATAAAAGGACTGGTTCTCGTATACCTGCAGGGGGATATTCTGGCGTATCCGTTTTGGAACACCGAGTAAGCGGAGAAAACGGCATAACAAAACAAAAGGCATATAAAGAACAATGGTGAGAAAAGCACAGAATACTTTTTTTAATCCTGCCGGCATCCGGGAAACCACCCGTCGGATCAGGTTGGATAAAAAGAAAATGATCTTGAAATAATAAGGTTTGTTGTCGAGGTTGTAATAAAGGTAAACGAGAAAATGCCCGTCCTGCTTCACTTTCTTAACGCAATCGTTCAATGCTTTTGCCGTATCCGGTATATGATGGAGCACCCCTAAACTGTAGCCAAAATCAAAATGACCATCGGGGAAAGGAATATTATCCGCGGCGGCCTGCACCAGGTTGACCTTTTCATCCACACCGATCAGCGCATCGGCAGCGAGGATGGCTGAGCTGGGATCTATGCCGGTGATCGATTGAAGGGGATATTTCGCCCGCATGTATTTGATAAAACGTCCGCTACCGCAACCGATATCCACTACAGTGGATTGATCATTTAGAATACCTGGGTGGACGATATCAAAATATTGCTCACCCAGTGCAAGAATATCTTTTTCAGAGAATCCATGAAAGGAGGTCCATTCTTCTCCGAAAGAAGAAACCGTGTGCGGGTCAATATTCTCGGAGCCTTCATAGCTTGGTATCCGCCTGTACTTTGTTTGCAGTTCCCTGGCAATAGTTGACATGAAGATCGTTTTGTGAAAGCAACTGCCCTGGTAAATAGCAGCAGGGATTTAAAGATTAAAGCGGAGACTAAGGGATTCGAACCCTTGATACAGTTTCCCGTATACACACTTTCCAGGCGTGCTCCTTCAACCACTCGGACAAGTCTCCAGTATTTTAATGAACTATTTCAAACCTCGTATTCTTCCCGTATACACACTTTCTCCCGACTTTCAGTCGGGACTCCTTCAACTCCCGATCTAAATCGGGAGACAAGCCTCCATCTGTCTGCGCCTTAAACATCGCCGAAGGGCGGCAAAAATAAGGATTCTGGGCTTACCAGTTTACCAGTTATTCGCCTGGTCCGCATTCATTCTTTCAGATACATCCGCCGGCTGGTGATCTTTCCATTCGGGATCGTATTTTACAAACCAGGAGATCCACAGGCTGCGGCTCACCCGCATCAGCCAGGGCTGAAGGACTATCAACAGAACGGCATTAAAGCCCAGCCAGTAGAAAAAGCGGTTGTCGGAAGTAGAAAGGCCGATCAACACCCACCAGGTTACCAGGCTTGCGACACTCAACCCTACCGACAAAGCATAACTGACATAACTGGTACCATAATAAAAACCCACTTCGATCTCGGAAGGCTGCCCGCATACCGGGCAATCCTTATTCATCTGCATATTCTTTTTAAAACTTATACTCGTGGGATGAGTGAACAATTTGCCTTCCCGGCAACGGGGACAACGGCAACCCATCGTGGAGGAAAAATAACCGCGGGACTTTCTTTCATTCATATCGGTAATTGGAGCGCAAAGTTCGTTGTTTTTTAGTAGAAGAAAAGAGAAACCAGCCTTCCCTATAATCTTCGGCAGGCACGGTGAAGAATCAGAAATCTTCAATATGCAATCTTCAATAGTCCATCCCATTCAACACTTTTTCCATCTGCATGCTGCGACTGCCTTTAATAAGAAAGTGGGTATCCCGGAAAGCCTGTTCCTTTAACCATATCCCTGCTTCTGCAGCATCTTCGAACTGGAGAAAGGGGTGTTCAATTTTTCCAAAATCACCACCTACCAGTACAACATCCTTCCAGGAATATTTTTTTATCAGTTCAACAATTGCCTGGTGTTCGGCTATACTCTCCGTACCCATTTCAGCCATAGCGCCCAGCATCATTACTTTATTTGTTGCAGGCAGTTTGGCAAAATTCTCAATAGCGAGTCGCATACTGCTCGGGTTGGCATTGTATGCATCCAGGATGATCTTGTTGGAATCTTTTTCCAGCAGTTGTGAACGGCTATTGGAGGGAACATAATTTTCAAGAGCATTTTTAATACCATCATCCGGCAGCCCGAAAAATTTTCCAACCGCGGCTGCTGCGAGTATATTGGGAAGATTGTATTCTCCCACAAGTTTGCTGTGGATGATCGTATCATCCATTCCACGGGTTATTTCTACTTCCAGCCAGGGTTCATTTTTCCGGGTGATGCCTTCGAGGTGCGCATCCACTGTCCCGTATTTAATGATCCCGCTGATACCCTTGCTCATTTCCCGCAGGTAATCATAATCCCACATCACGAAAGCGGTACTATCATTCTTTGTTCTCAGGTAATCGAAGAGTTCGCCCTTTCCTTTTTTTACTCCCTCGAGACTGCCAAATCCTTCAAGATGTGCTTTGCCGCAATTGGTGATCAGGCCATGTGTGGGCTGTGCATATACGCAATAGCCGGCTATTTCTCCCAGGTGATTGGCGCCCATTTCGATCACTGCTATCTCTGCATCATTTTTTATTTTTAAAATAGTCAATGGAACCCCGATATGATTATTCAGGTTACCGTCGGTAGTATAGGTTTTGAATGCGGAAGAAAGTACGGCATGGATCAGTTCCTTGCTGGTGGTCTTCCCGTTACTTCCCGTAATCGCGATAAAAGGAATACTGAAAGTCTCGCGGTGATGTTTGGCCAGTTGCTGCAATGTACTGAGTGTGTCCGGTACCAGTATTGTTTTTCCCCGGATCTCAAATGCCGCATCATCGATCACAACATAAGCAGCACCTTCCTCAACAGCCTGTTTTGTAAAAGTATTGCCGTTGAACTGATCTCCTTTCAGCGCAAAGAAGATATCACCTGCTTTCAGTTTGCGGGTATCCGTTTGTACGGAAGGATTTTGCAGGTAGAGAGAATATAGTTCTTCAATGCTCATACGCAAAAGTAAATCGCCGGAAAATCAAAAACCCTTCCGCGGGGAAGGGTTTTTAAGAATTTATATTTTTAGCTTAACGCTTCTGGCGACGTGTTTTGTAGTGCTGACCAGTTTTGCGGCCATTACCCTCCGGGCTGCCCATGCGGTTCATTGCACAACGGAAACCCAGTGTGCTCAGGGCCTGGTCTTCTTCCAGGTAACGACGGCTGCCGGGAGTGAGCCAATAAGCCCTGTCATTCCAGCTACCACCTTTATACACTCTTGATTTATCACTTACAAGTGTGGTAATACCATAACCATAAGAAGCCTGCGATAAGGAGTCACCATCGAGGAAGTTGATCACATTGCCTCGCTGGTAGTTCCTGCGGTTCTTACTTTCCTCGTCTGTTACATCTACCATTTTCACCTTGCCCACGCTGTCGATCTCAGCTTCGCCATTGGCATTCTTGTATAATTTCTGGAACCTGTTACCACGGAAAGGGGCAGGCATATCATCAAAGTCCAATGAAGAAAGCGGGCGGTAAACGTCTTCTACCCACTCACTCACGTTACCGGCCATATTATATATACCAAAACCGTTGGGGAAGAACGATTTTACAGGTGCAGTGTAAAAAGCACGGTCATTCAGACCACCAGCCACACCGGCATTGTCACCCGAACCTCTTTTGAAGTTGGCCAGGAAAGTACCCTGCCAGCTGCCGCGGCGTGTATCACGAAGACCATTAATATTCTGTGCCCAGGGATAAACCTGTTTGTTCGATTGCAATTCCTCACCTCTTTTGCCTTCTTTAGTTGAAGGACGGGGGTTCTGATTGATCAGGCCATAAGCTGCATATTCCCACTCTGCCTCAAAGGGAAGACGGTAATCGGGTGAAAGTACACCGGACTCCATAGAGGCAATGGTAACTTTTGGCTCACCTTTTTTAGTCTTGATTTTACCGGGAGGGGCAGTGTATAATCCCAGTAAATAGGATTTTGTGGTAAAATTATTTTCACCCTGCTGTGCGCCGGGTTTCAGGTTAGCCTTATTTATAAAGTTTTTGTCTTTCAGTGTTTTTTCATTTACCCGGTCACTTCTCCAGAGGCAAAAATCATGTGCCTGTCTCCAGGTAACGCCAACCACAGGGTATTCATTGAAACCCGGGTGGCGGAAATAGAATTCAACCAATGGCTCATTATAACTCAACTCACTTCGCCATACCAGCGTATCGGGAAGAGCTGCTTCAATGATCTTTTGATTGGCGGGGTCCGATGGGTCAAAAACCATACCCAGCCAGTGCAGGTATTCACGGTAGTGCATATTGGCTACCTCGGTCCTGTCTATGTAAAAAGAGGGAACAGACACACGGCGGGGAATATTATTCCAGTCGCCCATTACATCTTCTTCCGTTTGTCCCATGGTGAAAGTACCACCCTGGACAAATACCAGTCCCGGGCCAAGACCCTGTTCTTTGGATTTAGACACCTGGTAACCACCCATGTTCTTGTCATTGTAGTTCCAGCCGGTAACGTCCGACTTGTCTTGTTTTTTCTTGAACAGGCCACCGTTCTTACAGGAGCCCAGCAGCACCACACAGGATAGGAGGATCGTTAAGTTTCTCATTGTTTTTTGCATAAACCTATGAATTGGAATATTTTTAACGCCGGATGAGGTAATAATATTGCCTTTTGTTCAGGTTTTACTTGCCCCGGCCTTAAGCCTGAAGCGAATATAGGCACTTTCGGTAAAAACGGGTACGCAGAAATACTTTTTTTCAGGGGGAAAACCCCGTAAAACCCTTTAGTTACAGCTATGTTGAAGAGGCGCTATTATGTTGCCGGAGTGCTGGATAGGGGCCTGTTTTCCGGATATCGCCCAGCGTAATTATTCCCTCATTCCGTACCACCCTTATATGGCTAAAACTTCGCGAAAAGTACCGGTAAAAAATTCTGCTTAAAAGGTGATTTTTCTTTTTCTGAGCGGGTCACTTTTACCCACCAAAGCCGCTAAAAAGTTATGATTTTTTTGGAAAGAGAGGCAGCGGAAACAGATGCAGCCTTGTCAATAGGTGCCGGGACGCAGGAATGATATGTAATATTATGGTATTGAAGGGCTGGAGAACTGTTTTACAGGCAAAAAAAATTTTTTAACAATAAAAGCAAAAAGAATACGTTTTTCCAGAACTTGCTGGCCTGTTTGACTAGCCTAAATAATCCTGATCCCCTGAAAACCAGCAAAAAATCAACAATTTTTTTGTTTCCGATAAAATTCTCTATTTTAGTTTCGTATTTACTCAAAAGCTATATATTTACACCATTATTAAAAACTTTCTAATGAGACCAACTGCTTTAAAACTAACTGCCGGAATCCTGCTCTTTTGTGGTATCACATCCACTGTAAAAGCCCAGGTTGATCCAATTAATGTTGTTACAACCGCTGTTCCTTTCCTTCGTATTTCTCCTGACGCACGTTCAGGTGGTATGGGAGATCTTGGCGTAGCTACTTCTCCTGATGCTAATGGTGGTATTGCGAATATCGGTAAGGTTGCCTTCAACCAAAAGAACGGAGGTATTGCTGCTTCTTACACTCCCTGGTTAAAAGATCTGGTAAATGATGTTTACCTCGCTTCTTTGACAGGGTTTTATAAATTTGATGATAACCAGGCGCTTCATGGAGCGGTTCGTTATTTCAGCCTTGGTAATATCCAATTCACAGACAATCTCGGAAACGAATTTGGTAGTTTCCGTCCCCGTGAATTCGGTATTGATGTAGGTTATTCCCGCAGGCTGAATGCTAAAAATGGTATCGGTATCACTTTGCGGTATATCAATTCTAACCTTGCTGGTGGAACAACAGTCGGTAGCACTACTTACAAATCAGGTAGCGCTGTAGCTGCTGACCTCGGCTGGTACCATGATGCAAAAGGTACTGGTGGAAGCGGATGGCAGTGGGGTGCTGTTTTATCTAACCTCGGTTCCAAGATCGCTTATACTGATAACGGAGATGCAAAAGATTTCATCCCTGCTAACTTAGGCTTGGGCGCTAACTATACAAAAAAATTCAACAAGGTTAACTCAATCTCTTTTGGTCTGGAATTAAACAAATTACTTGTTCCTACACCTCCTGCTGATCCTGCTACTCCGCAAGAAATTGCAGATTACAGAAACAAAGGTGTACTCGGAAGCTGGTTTAGCTCTTTCGGTGATGCTCCTGATGGCTTCGGCGAAGAAATAAAAGAATTCCAGGTATCTATAGGTGCTGAATATTGGTATAACAACCAATTCGCTTTCCGCGCCGGATATTTCTATGAGAATAAGGAAAAAGGTAACCGCCGCTTCTTCACAACAGGTATTGGCCTCAAGTACAATATGTTCGGTTTCAATTTCTCTTACCTCCTGCCTACTGGTTCTGGTGTAACCCGTAATCCTCTTTCAAACACGCTGCGTTTCAGCATCCTGTTTGACTTAGGCGATGGTAGCCGGATGAAAGACAAAAAATAATCAGCTATACTGATCAATAAAACGTCCCGCCTTAGGTGGGACGTTTTTATTTTATAGATATTTGTCAAAATACCGGTTATGTCATACCGAATAGGCAGCGGGGTGGATTTTCATCAATTGGTTCCTGAGCGGGAATTATGGCTGGGTGGAGTAAAGATCCCTCATCATAAAGGAGCTATAGGACATAGCGATGCCGATACACTGCTGCATGCCATCTGTGATGCCATGCTGGGAGCTGCCTGCCTCGGCGATATCGGTACCCATTTCCCGGATACCGACCCTGCTTATAAAAACATTGACAGTAAGATCCTGCTGGAGAAAACCGCTTCGTTGATAGAAAAGGAAGGCTACGTACTGGTGAATATTGATAGTACGCTTTGCCTGGAGACGCCAAAGATCAAACCATATATTGGCCAGATGCAGGAAACGATCGCCCGGATCGTTAAACTTGCTGTGAAGGATGTGTCCATCAAAGCGACCACTACCGAAAAAATGGGTTTCGTGGGAAGGGAAGAAGGACTTGTTGCTTATGCTACGGTATTAATAAAAAAATCCTGACCAGCTATGTCACCAGTTCAGATAAAAATAATCAACCACTCATCTAACCCGCTACCGGCCTATGCCACGCCGGGTTCATCCGGTATGGATATCCGCGCCAACCTCCAGCAGCGTCAAACATTACAACCCCTGGAAAGAGTACTGGTGCCTACAGGTTTGTTTATTGAGCTTCCGGCGGGCTATGAGGCACAGGTAAGACCAAGAAGCGGACTGGCAATCAAGCAGGGGATTACCTGCCTGAACAGCCCCGGCACGATAGATGCTGATTACAGGGGAGAAATTAAGATCATCTTGATCAACCTTTCGGGAGAAAAACAGGTCGTTGAACATGGGGACCGGATCGCCCAGCTGATCATCCAGCAAGTGGAGAAGGCTGAATGGAGCGAAGTAAAACAACTCGAAAGCACCGAAAGAAATGATGGAGGATTTGGACATACCGGAAAACAATAATAAAGGATGATTAGAACAGCGCTGATACTTGTTAACACAGTCATTTTAATGGCTTCCTGCCGCTCCACCCGGAATATTCAGACGGCTATCGCAAAAAAAGATACGATTGAGACTGTTGTCGTCATACCCGTTGTCAACCCGAAAGAAGATTCCATTGCTTTTGCGAAAGAGGTTTACAAGAGTATCCTGAATAACCGTATCAGCTTTACCACCTTCTCCGCAAAAGTGGATGTGGATTATCGGGATGCAGAAGGGAAAAGATTTAATGTCAATGCGCATATCCGCATGTACAAAGACAGTGTGATCTGGCTTTCCGTTACCGGCCCCCTGGGTATCGAAGGACTCCGTGCATATATCACCAAAGACTCTGTAAAGCTGCTTGACAAGCAGAACAAGGTTTATACAACCCGCAGTGTCGCTTATTTGCAGGAGATCACGGAGCTCCCTCTTGACCTGGCCGCCTTGCAGGATCTGCTGATCGGCAATCCTGTTTTCCTGGATTCATCCATTATTTCCTACACCCGGTCAGCTACAGATCTCTCTATACAAAGCAATGGACGATTCTTTAAGAATCTTGTTATTGTAAGTGAACCGGGAAGGCTGGTGCAAAGCAGCAAACTGGATGACCTGGATGAGCTGCGTAACAGGACCTGCTATCTTACCTATTCTGATTATGAGAATAAAAAAGGGGTCAATTTTTCCTCTAAAAGAAAAATCAATGTGACCGAAAAGAAAAAACTGGATATCGATCTCAATTTCAAGCAATATGATTTTAATGAAACGTTAAGTTTCCCCTTTAATGTGCCAAAAAACTATACAAAGGATTGAGCAGATAAAATTAAATTTGCATATTACCGTTATGAAAGAACTATCCGGCACCTTTTTTTAACCTATCACCATTAACTATGAGAAAAATACTTTTCTTTTTCCTCCTATTTTCCGGTTTGGTTTCAGTTGCCGCTGCGCAAGATAAAACACAGCTGGAAAAAGAAAGACAGGAGATCCAGAAAGAGCTTAACGAGATACAGGCCCTTTATAATAAAGTAAAGGGACAGACCAGGCAATCTGTCGGGCAGTTGAACATGCTCAAACGGAAAATCGATCTCCAGGAACAATATATCAACAGTATCAACAAAGAGATCCGATACATCGATGACGATATTTACCTGAGTAACCTTGAGATCTACCGTCTCCAGAAGCAACTGGATACCCTGAAAACACAATATGCCCGTACGGTAGTATATGCCTATAAGAACAGGAGCAATTACGATTACCTCAATTTTATTTTCTCGGCGAATAGTTTCAATGACGCGGTCAAGAGAGTGACCTACCTGAAAAGCTACAGAACCTACCGCGAAAAACAGGTGGCCACCATCATCGAAACGCAGCAACTGATCGCTCAAAGAAAACAACAGCAATTGAGCAGGAAGGACAAGAAGAATGTGGCGTTGGTGAACCAGACCAAACAAGTGCAGGAACTGGCTGTGCAGAAAAAAGAAAAAGATGTTGTGGTCAACCAGTTGAAATCAAAAGAGAAAGATCTCCAGAAACAAATAACTACCAAAAAGAAAAAAGACCGGGATCTCAAAAATGCCATTACAGCCATTGTGCGCCGCGAAATAGAGGCTGCTAAAAAAGACGCCGAGGCAAAGGCAGAAGCAAAACGTAAAGCGGATGAACTGGCCAAAAAGAATAAACCGGCAGAGAATCCAGCTGTAACCAATCCTTCCTCCAACCCGACAACAACAGCAAGCCCGAAAAGAAATGAAGTGGCCAAGAAGCCGGACAGCTACCTGAACTTCAACGCTACTGACGTAGCGCTCAACAACAAATTCGAACTGAACCGGGCCAAATTACCCTGGCCTGTAGATAATGGTGTGGTGACGCTGCGTTTCGGAACTAACAAGATCGATAATACCCTGCTGACATTTGACAATCCCGGTATCACGATCGCGACGCCCTCTTCCGGGGTTGCAGTGAAAGCCGTATTTGACGGAGAAGTAAGCGGTGTCTATAACCTGGGTGATGGAATGGCCATTACGATCCGCCACGGTAAATACTTTACTACCTACAGTAACCTCTCTTCAGTAAGTGTCAGCAAGGGATCAGCCGTTAAAACGGGTCAGCAGATCGGTAAAGCTGGCAAGGATGATGATGGGAGCGGTGGGCAGATCGATTTTATCCTGATGATCGAGGTAAGGAACGTGGATCCGCAGCCCTGGTTAAGAAGATAATGACCTTTAAAATATTTTTAATGCCGGTCAATGACCGGTTTTTTTTTAAAGAAAACGCTCGTACAGTCTTTCATAGAAAGGGATGATATTCTTAATATCAAAATCCAGGGCATGGGCCGCTGCTTTGTCTTTGAACCGGCGGAGGGTGGCATCATCCTTTAATATAAAATAAGCCTTCTCGCTCATCGAGGCAACATCCCCGACATCGCTCAGGAACCCGGTTTCGCCATCAATATTTATCTCGCCCAAGCCACCCGCATTAGTAGAGATAACAGGAACCCCCGCTGCCATGGCTTCCAGGGCGGCCAATCCAAAACTTTCATATTCAGAAGTCAATAGAAAAATATCCGCAATGGCAAGAATATCTTCCATTTGCTCCTGCTTCCCGACAAAACGGATCTCTTCTGATACACCCATTTCCCTGGCAAGGTCTTCAGCAGTTGAACGTTCGGGTCCATCCCCGACAAATAAGAGTTTGGAGGGTAGCTTTTTATTGACTTCAGCGAAGATCTTCACCACATCCTGTACGCGTTTTATCTTCCTGAAATTGGAGGCATGAAGGAAGATCCTTTCTCCATTGGGAGCGATCACTTTTTTAAAGGCATCGATCGGTTTGCGCTGGAACCTGCTTACATCCACAAAGTTCACAATCACTTCTATCTCCTTGTCTATTTTAAAATGTTTGAAAGTTTCATCCCGCAGGTTTTGAGAAACGGCAGTGATGGCATCACTTTCATTGATCGAAAAAGTGACGACCGGGGCATAGGTCTTATCCCTCCCCACCAGGGTGATATCGGTTCCATGCAGGGTCGTTATAACAGGAATATGTTTCCCTTCTTTTTTTAAGATCTGTTTGGCCATATAGGCAGCCGATGCATGGGGTATGGCATAATGTACATGTAGCAGGTCGAGGTTATTGTTCTTGATTACATCTACCATCGTGCTCGCGAGGGCCGTTTCGTAGGGTGGGTAATCAAACAACGGGTAAGTAGGAACCTGTACCTCGTGGTAAAAGATATTCGGGATGAACCCATTCAGCCTCACCGGTTGCTGGTAGGTAATAAAATGTACCAGGTGGCCTTTCTGGGCAAGCGCTTTCCCTAATTCTGTGGCTAAAACACCGCTCCCGCCAAAAGTGGGGTAACAAACAATACCTATCCGCATAATTTTTATAATATGGCTACCGAAGGTAACAGTTTTGCAGGAGGAAGGTTTACCGCTTATCTTAATTCTTTATATACAATTTTAGCGTTTCGGTTATCTTTAGCAAAATTGAGTTACATGAGAAGACTGTCATTTTTTACATTGTTTTTCTTAGCGGGAACGAACGCTTTTTCACAGCAGGAGGATTCGGCTTATATTAAAAGGATCTCTGACGAAATACTCAGCAACGGCAAGGCCTATGATAATCTCCGTCATCTTACGAAGAATATCGGGGGTCGGCTTGCGGGGTCACCGGGCATGGTAAAGGCTGAACAATGGGCACTAAAGGCCCTGCAGGCCAGCGGGGCCGATAAAGCCTGGTTGCAGGAATGCCTGGTGCCGCATTGGGTGAGAGGTGGAAAGGACGAAGCAAAAGCCAGTTATGTCCCGGCGAAATCAGGCGCAAAAGGAGGAGCGAACGCGGCAACTGCGACAAAAGATCTCGATGTCGTTGCACTGGGGAATTCGATGGGCACCGGTGCACAAGCTATATCAGCCGATATTATTTTGGTGAATTCCTTTGATGAGCTGGAGAAAAGAAAAGATGAAGTAAAGGATAAGATCGTTTTTTACAACTATAAATTCAATGATACTTATGTAAACACTTTCCTGGCTTACCGGGATGCGGGGCAATACCGCGGGCAAGGTCCCAGTCGCGCCGCCAAGTATGGCGCCAAAGCCGTGATCGTAAGGAGTCTCAGTCACGCAACGGATAATAACCCGCATACAGGGGCTACGAGATATGATTCTGCCTATCAAAAGATACCGGCAGTAGCTATCGGTTTAAGAGATGCAGACTGGCTGAGTGAGCAATTGAGTAAAAGCAAGGTGAGTGCAAGGCTAAAAACGAATGGTCATTTTCTTCCCGATACGACCGGCCATAATGTGATCGGTGAAATAACCGGGTCAGAATTCCCGGGAGAAATAATAACGATCGGCGGCCATCTAGATAGCTGGGATAATACAGAAGGTGCTCACGATGACGGGGCAGGATCAGTACAAACCATCGAGATACTCCGCGCATTTAAAGCGATCGGCTATCAACCCAAAAGAACAATCCGTTTTGTTTTGTTTGCTAACGAAGAGAATGGATTGAGAGGAGGTAATAAATACGCGGAGGAGGCAAAGGCAAAGAATGAAAAACATGTACTGGCCATTGAAAGTGATGCCGGTGGCTTTACACCAAGGGCTCTGGGATTTACCGGCTCGGATGAACAATACAAAAAATTCCTGGGCTGGAAAGAATTGATAGCCCCCTATGGATGCACCGAATTCGTGAAAGGTGGTGGTGGCGCGGATATTGGTCCACTGAACAGGGCATTAAAAACACCGATGGCCAGTCTCAACCCGGATACGCAGCGTTATTTCGATATCCACCATTCCCGCAGCGATACTTTTGAAACAGTGAACAAAAGGGAACTGGAACTCGGCGCCATTAACATGGCCGCACTGATCTACCTGGTAGATAAATACGGGCTGTAAATTATTTTAATAAGTTGGCGATCGCCGTATGCGCAGTGGTAAAGGGAAATGAATCAATTACTTTCTCCATCGCCTTACCGATCTCTTTTGTACAAAGATTGCCGATACTTCCTTCATGGCTGTGGGAAATATGGGTGCTGTATTTAAAATTACCGGAAGCGATAGCAAGCCCGATCTTTTTATATGCATCCCGGAAGGGCATTCCTTCATTCACGAGTTTGTTCACTTCTTCTACGCTGAATAGGAATTTATACTTTTCATCCGAGAGGATATCTTTTTCGATCTCGATCTGACTTAGCATCAGGCCGGTCATTTCAATACAATCCCGCAGCGTTTTGAAAGCGGGGAACAGGTGTTCTTTCAGCAGTTGCAGGTCGCGGTGATACCCCGAAGAAAGGTTGGTGGTCATTAAACTGATCTCATTGGGTAATGCTTTGATACGGTTGCAATGACTGCGGACCAGCTCGAATACATCAGGATTCTTTTTATGCGGCATGATGCTGCTACCGGTGGTCAATTCATCTGGGAAACTGATAAACCCGAAATTCTGGTTGAGATAAAGACAGGCATCCGTGCTGAGTTTAGCCAGGGTATCAGCCAGGTTGGCAAGGGCCTGGGCCACCACCCGCTCTGCTTTGCCTCTACCCATCTGTGCATAGACAACATTATAATTCATCTCCTCAAATCCAAGCAGTTTCGTTGTCAGTGACCTGTTAATAGGAAAAGAAGAGCCATAACCAGCTGCTGATCCAAGGGGATTTTTGTTCACGATACCGTACGCAGCTCTTATTGTGACAAGATCATCCACCAGGCTTTCGGCATAAGCGCCGAACCAGAGCCCAAAAGAAGAAGGCATGGCTAATTGCAGGTGCGTATAGCCCGGTAGCAGGACATCTTTATATTTTTCACTCTGGACTTGTAACAAAGAAAAAAGTTCTTTTGTGCTGTTCACTGTTTGCTCGAGCTCATGCCGGAGAAATAGTTTTATTGCAGTCAGCACCTGGTCATTGCGGCTGCGGGCGCTATGGATCTTTTTACCGGTATCGCCTAGTTTTTGGGTGAGCAGGAGTTCTACCTGCGAATGGATATCCTCTACCTCCTCCTGTAATTTGAAATCACCTTTTCCTATTTGCTGGTAAATGCTCTTTAATTCCTTTTGGAGTAAGGATAATTCATCGCTCGTAAGCAAACCGACTGAAGCCAGCATTTCAATATGTGCCAATGAACCAAGTACATCAAAAGCCGCCAGGTACAGGTCCATTTCACGGTCTCTCCCGACTGTGAACAATTCTACTTCCCTTAATGAGGCTTTATCTTTTTGCCACAATTTCATAGCAGGTTGTTTAAAAGCTGGATATAAAGTTCAATGCCTTTTTTAATTTCGTCAATATAAATATACTCATCCGCGCTGTGACTGCGGGCGGAATCTCCCGGCCCCATCTTCAGTGCAGGGAAAGGCATCAGCGCTTTATCAGATGTAGTTGGAGAGCCATAGCAGTTTCTTCCAAGTGCCAGCCCTGCTTTTACCAGCGGGTGATCCTGGTTGATCGAAGTGGAACGCAAACGGGTGCTTCTTGGTTTTACGGTGCATTGTACATTTTCGTGTATCACCGCCAGCACTTCTTCAAAACTATACAGCTCATTGATACGGGTGTCGACTACGAAATTGCAGACAGCAGGAACAACATTATGTGCTTTGTTCTCGCTTTCTATGACCGAAACTGTCATTTTATTGGGTCCCAAAAGTTCCGAGACCTTTGGAAACCGGTACGTGCTGAACCATTCTATGTTTTCCAGGGCTTTGTAAATAGCATTTTCACCCTCTTCTCTTGCGGCGTGACCTGCTTTGCCATAGCTCGTGCAATCCAGCACCATCAGTCCTCTTTCTGCAACGGCAAGCTGCATCAGTGTGGGTTCTCCCACAATAGCACAATCAATTTCCGGAAGATACTTCAACACATGTTCGATCCCGCCGGTGCCTGATATCTCTTCTTCAGCAGTTGCCGCAACAGCAAGATTATATGACAGATCTTTTTTATCATAGAAATAAAGGAAAGCGGCGATTAGCGAAACAAGACAACCGCCCGCATCATTGCTTCCCAGGCCAAATAATTTTCTGTCTTCCATTAATGGTGAAAAAGGATCTTTCGTGTATTGGGGATTTGGTTTTACGGTATCGTGGTGGGAGTTAAGCAGGAGGGTGCGTTTATTCGGATCAAAATATTTGTTCAGGGCAAAAACATTATTGCCCACCCGGGTAGCTGCAATAACCCGGACCGCAAAAAACTTCCCGATAATGGCTGCGGTCTGCTCCTCTTCTTTACTGAAAGAGGGTGTCCTGATCAATTCCTCCAGGAGTTGAATGGCTTCTTGCTGTAATATGGCCAGTTCCTTATTCATTGGTGATGATCGTACCTGAGTTTCCTTTCAATATGTCTTTTATTTTTCCAGCCTTACCGAGGATCACTTTTTTGATACCGCTGTTGAGCGCTTCAAAAGCATTGTCTAATTTAGGGATCATTCCGGCAAATATTTTTTCAGCAGCTTTCATTTCTTTATAAGAAACTTGATTGATAACGGGTATCACACTCTTGTCATCATTTATATCGAGCAATACCCCGCTTTTTTCAAAAAGGTAGATCAGGGTTACTTCAAATACATGACTAAGCGCTTTTGCCAGTTCCTGCGCAATGGTATCGGCATTGGTATTTAATAACTGACCCTGCTGGTCATGGGTGATCGGGGCAAAAATGGGAGTGATATTATTGCGTATAAGATTGTCAATCATCCCTATATTAATAGCATCCACGTCTCCGACAAATCCATAATCCATAACGGGGTGCTTTCTTTTATGCGCCAGGATGGCATCTCCATCCGCACCACAAAGCCCGAGCGCATTGCAGTTAAAGGATTGCAGTTTTGCCACGATATTCTTATTGATATAACCGGCATATACCATTGTCACGATCTTCAGTGTCTCGGCATCAGTGATCCTCCTGCCCTCTACGACCTGCTGGGGAATATTTAACCGTTCGGCTAAATGAGTTGCCAGTTTGCCGCCGCCATGAACCAGTATCTTATATCCATCGATAGCAGCAAACTCCTCGAGGAAGGAAAGAAGATCCCTCTCGTCGTCAATAATGTTGCCGCCGATTTTTATGATATAAAGAGCCCCACCCGGCCTTCCCGAAGGGGAAGAGATAGGTTGCTGTGTATTTATGATGTCTTTCATATACACGGGATTTATGCTCCACTTAAGTGACGGGGGCTTAGGATTTCACTTAACACAGCCTGTGCTGCCCAGACCCTGTTGGAAGCCTGTTGGGTTACGATACTCATCGGGCCGTCCAGTATCTCATCACTCAGCTCCACGTTCCTTCTTACCGGCAGGCAATGCATCACTTTCGCATTGTTGGTGTTGACCCATCTTTTATGTTTCAACTGCCATTTCGGATCATTGGTATAGATCTTCCCGTAATCGTTATACGTGCTCCAGTTCTTTACGTACACAAAGTCAGCTCCTTTCAATGCTTCTTCCTGGTTATGTGTGATTGTGGCTCCTTTTGTAAAGGCTTCGCTCAATTCATAATCCTCGGGATGGGTAATGACAAATTCGGCTTTGCCCCAGGCATTCACCCATTGGGAGAAACTGTTGGCAACACATTGCGGCAGGGGCTTTACATGCGGCGCCCAGGTCAACACTACTTTGGGTTTTCTTTTTTCTTTGAAGTTCTCCGTGATTGTAATGATATCAGTTAATGATTGGAGAGGGTGCAGGGTAGCGCTTTCCAGGCTCACGACTGGGATGCCTGCATATTTAATAAATTGGTTAATGTACAGTTCGCTGTAATCATCTTCGCGGTTCTTCAGTGAGGGGAAGGTCCTGATCGCCAGGATATCAAAATATTTCCCGAAAACAGGAGCCGCATCCTTTACATGTTCAACGGTTGTGCCACTCATGATCGCTTCTTCTTCAAATTCAAATGCCCATCCTTCGCTGCTTACATTGAAAATGATCGCTTCCATTCCAAGGTTTTGTGCCGCTATCTGGGTGCTTAAACGTGTGCGCATACTGGGGTTGAGGAATAAGCAACCGATACGTTTATTGGTCCCCAGTGTTTTATCAGCAAAAGGATTATTCTTATAATACAGCGCTCGCTGTACCAACGCGTCTATGGCTTCCCCGACCCTTCCAAAGGGGCTAAGCACATCATGAACAGAGACGAAATTTTTCATGTCATTAAACTGGTTGACTGGAAACGATATTTTCTATTTCTTCTTTCACAGAATCGATAAATTGCTCAGCGTCCCTTTTTTTGAGTGCCAGGGAGGGTAATAAACGTATCACATTGGGTTTTGCTTCACCGGTGAATATTTTCTGGTTCCACAACAGGTTTTTTTTCAGCTCCCCGATCTCTTCCGGTACATCAAAGCCGATCATCAGTCCACGGCCTCTCACATTCTTCAACAGGGGGATGGAACCCAATTCTTCCATCAGGTATTTACCGGTCATCACCGCGTTGCCCATCAGTTTTTCTGCTTCTATCACGTCCAGTACGGCCAGTGCAGCTGCGCAAGCAAGATGATTCCCTCCGAAAGTAGTACCCAGCTGGAAATGCCGGGGTTTTATATGAGGAGCTACAATGATACCTCCTACCGGGAAACCATTTCCCATTCCCTTGGCCATACTATAGATATCAGCATTTACACCGGCAAAATCATGACTGAAGAATTTTCCACTGCGTCCATAACCACATTGTACACTGTCGGCAATATAAACTGCACCATATGCATCACAGAGAGAACGGATCTTTTTTAAAAATGAATTGGAGGCGACATTGATGCCACCAACACCCTGTATCCCTTCAATAATAACGGAGGAGATCTCTTTACCCTGTTGATGAAAACAATCTTCCAGTGCGGCCTCATCATTGAATGGTAAAAAAATCACCTGATCGTTCTCGTTCACGGGGGCGATATAATTTTTATTATCCGTAACGGAGACAGCCAGGGAGGTCCTGCCATGGAACGATTTGCTGAAAGCGACGATCTTTTTCCGGCCATTGTGGAAACTGGCCAGTTTCAGCGCATTTTCATTGGCCTCAGCACCACTGTTGCAGAGAAACAACTGGTAGTCCTCCTTGCCGGAGATATGACCCAGTTTTTCCGCCAGTTGCTGCTGCAGGGGGATGCGGATAGAATTGGAGTAAAAAGCAATCTTCCCCAGTTGTTCTTCAATACGCTGCACCCAATGGGAATGGCAATGGCCGATACTGATCACTGCGTGTCCACCATAGAGATCAAGATATTGCTCTCCCTTATCATCCCATACATAGGAGCCTTTTGCTTTCACGATCGTGATGTCGTTGATGGGATATACATCGAATAAATTCATTTAACCTCCTTTCGCCCCTCCCTGAAGGGCGTTTTAATTTAAATATAATTCGCCTCCTCCAACCTCTCCCCCTTTGGGGGAGTCGGAGGGGGCCTTTTAGAAATAGCTGGCTTTGAGTTTTAATCCTGTTGTTTCTTCCAGTCCAAATAAGAGATTCATGTTCTGAACCGCCTGCCCGGATGCGCCCTTCAATAAATTATCGATCACTGTATGTACCACGAGTTTGGTTCCTGTTTTTTCCAGCTGAACAACGGCTTTGTTCGTATTAACCACCTGCTTCAGGAAGATCGGGTCTTTGCTTACATGTACAAAGGGATGCCCTTTATAGAAATCTATATATAATTTATTGAGTTCTCCGAGACTCAGGTCGCTGCTTACTGTAGAACTTGCAAAAATTCCCCTTGTAAAATCACCTCTCCAGGGAACAAAACTCAGGTCAATGCTTCCCCCGGGTTGTAATTGTATCAATGATTCACCAATCTCCCCGAGATGTTGGTGGGTAAGTGTCTTATACGCCTGGATATTATTGGATCTCCAGCTGAAATGAGAAGTGGCGGATAAGGATTGGCCAGCGCCGGTGGAACCGGTGATACCGGTCGTGTAAACATCAGACAGCATACCTTCTTTTGCGAGTGGTAGTAAGCCGAGTTGAACCGCTGTGGCAAAACAACCGGGGTTGGCGATATTGCCCGCCGACCTGATCGTATTCCGGTTGAGTTCCGGCAAACCGTATACAAACTGGCGTTTGCCAAATGAGGATTGGGTTGAAAGACGGAAATCATTGGCCAGGTCAATGATCTTTACTTTACCAGGGAACTTGTTTTCTGCCAGAAATTTTTTTGACTCACCATGCCCGAGGCATAGAAAAAGAACGTCAATAGTTGCTTTGTGTTCGCCGGTGAATTTTAGGTCGGATTCCCCGGCCAGGTCCTGGTGAACGGACGAGATGGGTTTACCGGAATTGCTCCGGCTATGAATAAAAGAGATAGCAACAGCGGGGTGATTTAACAAGATCCTTATTAATTCACCTCCGGTGTACCCGGCACCCCCAATAATTCCTGCTTTAAATTTTGTCATCCGCATCCGTTTTTACCAAATGATAAATGGCGGTCTGGTTGCCAAATATTTTACTGAAACCCCGCACATCCTCACCAGTAAAGCCAGTGTTCATCTCACCGTATTTACCAAATTTACTGTTCATCAGGTCATATTTGGATTCAATGCCAGTTACCTGGAAACGGTAGGGCATCAGTTGCACAAACACATCCCCGGTCACATTTCGCTGACTACTTTCCAGGTAAGCTTCCATATCTCTCATCACCGGGTCAAGTATCTGTCCTTCGTGCAGCCAGTTACCATAGAATTGCGCCAACTGGTCCTTCCATTGTAATTGCCATTTGCTTAGCACATGTTTTTCCAGGGCATGATGTGCTTTCAGGATAATCATGGGGGCGGCCGCTTCAAAACCCACCCGGCCCTTGATACCGATAATGGTATCGCCTACATGGATATCGCGGCCGATGCCGTAAGGGCCCGTAATACTTTGAAGCCATTGAATGGCTTCTGTAGGATGACCGAATTTGTGATCATTTATCTTCGTAAGTTCTCCTTTTTCAAAATGTAGTTTTACTTCTTCACTTCCGGTTTTAGTGACGGGTGTTGGCCAGGCTTCTTCCGGTAACATACCCTTTGAGCTTAGCGTTTCCTTTCCGCCCACGCTGGTCCCCCAAAGTCCTTTATTGATCGAGTACATGGCTTTTTCAAAATTCATTTCAACGCCTTTCTCTTTCAGATAAGCGATCTCTTCTTCGCGGCTGAGCCGGAGATCCCTGATGGGAGTGATGATCCCTACGCCGGGTATCATGATCTGGAATATCATATCGAAACGTACCTGGTCATTGCCTGCCCCGGTGCTGCCATGTGCAACAGCATCGGCATTCAATTCTTTTGCATGTTCAGCGATATGCAAAGCCTGGCTAAGTCTTTCCGCCGAAACACTTAGCGGGTAGGTATTGTTCTTCAGCACATTCCCGAAGACAAGGAATTTGATGATACTGTCATAATAACTTTTAACTGCATTGACCGATTTGTGGGATTTCACCCCCAATGTATGGGCATGTTCTTCTATCTGCTTCAATTCTTCTTCATTAAATCCACCGGTGTTAACGGTGACACTGTGGACTTCAAATCCTTTTTCTTCCGTCAGGTATTTTACACAGTAAGATGTATCCAACCCGCCGCTAAAACCTAACACTACTTTAATTGGCATGGCAAATGATTAGCTGTTTAGTAATGAAATAAAAAATGGAAGAAGGATTTTGGTTTTCCACCATTGCCGCTTTTGTCTTTTTTTATAAATGGACGAAGCAACTTCCACTGTTTGAAACGAAGAAGCCGTTCGAAGCCTTTTGAATTTTGCTGGAAGAACTCTTTTGTCTCTTCAGGCTCATAGTGGTCCTTCGGGTCATAGAGCATTCCTGTGCACATGCAATTCTTTCTATCCTTGCTCATTAAGATCTCGTAGTTGACACAGCTCTTGCACCCGGCCCAGAAAGCTTCATCCTGCGTCAGCTCGGAATAAGTTACGGGTTCATATCCTAGATCGGAATTGATCTTCATCACGGCTAAGCCGGTGGTCAGCCCGAAGATCTTCGCTTCGGGGTATTTTTCCCGTGAAAGAGCGAATATCTTTTGCTTGATGGATTTGGCCACGCCACTTTTCCGGAATGCAGGAGCAACGATCAGGCCACTATTGGCCACATATTCACCATGGCTCCAGGTCTCGATATAACAAAAACCCACCCAATCACCCTGGTCGGTAACGGCGATCACCGCTTTTCCCTCATCGATCTTCTGTTCGATATATTCCGGGGAACGTTTGGCGATACCGGTTCCCCTGGCAGCAGCGGATGCTTCCATTTCCTGCGTGATAATCGTTGAATAGACCTTGTCCGAAGGGGTTGCGATCCTGATAATAATTTGTTGATTGTCCACGTTGAAATAGCTGTTTTTACCTTGGGCCGGATAACCAATCCTATATTAATAAAGAGAAATTCCGGGAGGAGTTTCACTGACAGGGGCCCTGGTTAGTGGCTCGGCCTGTCAGCACCCACGTCGGGGCTGGGGGGAATAAACCAGTAATTCCCGGGTTACGGGAAGCGCTGGATGGTAATATGTGCTGTTTCTTTTCAACTTCGTAAGTATAAGACGACAAAAGTATATTTATTCTGCTAATATCGGACCATTTTTTTGCAAATGTTTACTTAACACTGCCTCCTTACTTTCCTATTAGTGATTGTATTATGAAATACCAAAGCTTTATCTTTAGAAGGAAATACTTAGCGCATGGAAGAGACTATTTCGCGACGAACCTGGTCAACCAAGATCAGAAAAAATTCCAGGAAATTCCTGCTTGTCCTGGTATTGGTACTCGGCTTCCTCATCTACTGGTTTTATATAAATGTGTACAGCAACGGAGAAAGAAAAGGCCGGCTGATCAAAGTAACCCACAAGGGAAATGTCTTCAAGACCGATGAAGGAGAAATGTGGCTAAGCTGCAGGCAATTGCTCAACGCGGAAAAATTTTATTTTTCTGTCACCAGCGACAGCATTGCCAGCCTACTCAAAAATATGCAGGATGAATGTGTACAGCTGACTTACCTGCAATACCGGGCCAGGTTGCCCTGGCGGGGTGACAGTAAGTATATCGTAACTGGCGTTACGGTGATTCAGTCAGACGATAAATGACCAGCAAACAGCAGGAAGATCGCGGGGCGTTTGTGCAGGTCGGTCTTATTCTTCTGCCAATCGGCGATCGACTTTGTTTTTACCGATTCATTTTTTCCAGAGAGATCAACAGCCACACACAAAAGGGTGGAAGAAGCGCAGGTCTTTAAAAGCGATTCAAGCAGCTGGTTATTGCGGTAAGGTGTTTCAATAAAAATCTGTGTGCTGTTCTTCTTTGCTGACTCGGCTTCAAGTTGTTTTATGGTCTTTACCCGCGCAGCAACATCAATCGGTAAATAGCCGCAGAACTGGAATTGCTGCCCATTCATACCGCTGGCCATCAGCGCAAGCAAAATAGAACTGGGACCCACCAGTGGTTTTATTTCCACACCCAGTTGTTGGGCGATCGCCACCAGTTCCTGCCCGGGATCAGCCACACCGGGACAGCCTGCTTCGCTGATGATACCGATCGTCTTGTTTTCTTTTATTTTCTTTTTGAAGGTTTCCACCGTATCCGCGGAGATCGTATACCACTCGTATTCATCAATAATGATATCCTGGCCGGGTAAAGCTTTTTTCCAGAGTTGTTTGAAGTAACGGCGGGTGGTCCTTTCGTTCTCTGCAAAAAACACCTGGCATTCTTTAATGGAATCCGTTATATAAAAGGGGATCGTATCTAATCCTTCTTCGGCGAGTAATGATGGTATCAGGTAGACTGCCGGCATTACTCAGCTGTTTTTTACTTTATGAACACAAAGTGTGGCCGCAATGATCGCATAAGCCGGGGCAAGAATGATCAGCACATGCATCATGTAAAACAATAAGCCATTTCCGATCGCCAGGCCTTTATGCCTGCCCGTGAACCTGATACTTTGGGACGGGGTGAAATTCACCCGGGCAAAACTGTAATCAAGCATGGAGAATCCAAAATAATAGCATTCCAGGAGCAGTGCGATCACCGGGGTGATCCAGCCCACCAGCGGAATCAAGGATAAAAGTATCAGAGAGACCAGGTAAACCGATTGCCATCCACAGTTTCTCAACGCCAGTTTGCTATTGCGGATACAGTCTTTTTTTATATCCGACCAGTTGAATGAATGTTCTTTACCCTCAATAATAGCTTCAGTCTTTTCGCTCAGATAAGCAAATACCGGCGAGCCAATGATCAGGATAAGGTATTTGAAGAGGGAAAAATAAAAGAGTACCAATACCAGCCGCAGCATCATACCGGTCATCACAAACAAAAAACTCAGCCAGGCACTTCTTTCTTTCTGCAGCCAGCTCTCAATGCTTAACTGGCGGCTTATCCAGGACACAACACTGTTGGACGACTGCCAGAAAATGAACATGCCGGCAATAAAAAGCAGGGTATATATGATACCTGGGATAAGGATCCATTTGAACAGGCGGTTCTTTTTTATAAACCGTTGCGCCTCTCCCCAGGATTGGACTGCTATGACAATTTCTTTCAGCAAAGCCTTAATTTGGAGGGTAAATATAAGAAAGCGGGAGGGAACATGTAAATCGTGAATTGTGAGACGTGAAGCGTGTATAGTGTAGTGAATGGGAAAGAGAGGAGCAATAAAGACAGACAATGAAAAAACTACCGGTTGAATTTTATCAACGCCCCAATGTTTTACAAATTGCCAAAGAATTACTGGGTAAGCTGCTCGTTACGAATTTTAACGGGAAGATCACCGCAGGACGCATGGTGGAAGTGGAAGCGTACAACGGCATACCAGACAGGGCTTCACATGCCGCTGGTGGCAGGCGTACGGCAAGAAACGAAGTAATGTATGCAGCCGGAGGGATTGCTTATGTTTATTTATGTTATGGTATCCATCACCTTTTCAATATTGTTACACATACCCGGGATACACCGCATGCCATTCTTGTAAGGGGAGTGGAACCGGTCAAAGGAATTGATATCATGCTGGATAGAACGGGCAAGAAAACACTTGATGATACATTGACACGTGGCCCGGGCAACCTCTCAAAAGCATTTGGTTTGAAAACCAGTTACAGCGGGTATTCTCTCCGTGGCAAAGAGATATATATCGCCGATGACGGATTTGTAGTAAACAGGAAAACGATGGGCGCTTCGCCGCGGATCGGCGTAGATTACGCAGGAGAAGATGCCTTGCTGCCTTACAGGTTTTATATAAAAGGGAATCCTTTTGTAAGTGGCAAACCAAAATAGTCCGTATTTTCAAATCAAATCTGGCTGCTTGTCCAAACAACAATATAAATTCATTTCCCTGGTAGGTGGGATCGCCCTTGCTTTTATCCTCTACTTTGTCAACCCGTTCGGGGTTTCACCCGAAGCCGCGAGGGTTCTGGCAATTGGCGGGCTGATGATCATCTGGTGGGTAACAGAAGCATTACCCATGCCAGTGGTGGCTTTGTTACCACTCATTCTTTTTCCTCTCGTGAACGGGGATAAGCTGGATGCAACTGCGGCGGCTTACGCCAACCCGGTCATTTTTTTATTCCTTGGCGGATTTATGCTGGGCCTGGCGATCGAGAAATGGAACCTGCATAAACGTATCGCCCTGAATATTGTCCGGATCACGGGTACCAGCGGTGACCGCATTGTGCTGGGGTTTATCCTGGCCACCGGGTTGATCAGTATGTGGCTGAGCAATACAGCGACAACCATGATGATGTTCCCGATTGCACTTTCGGTTATCCACGTCATGAAAGAGAATAATAAGGGAGAGGGGAACATCGCTAATTTCTCCTTGACGATTATGCTGGCCATTGCCTATGCTTCCAATATCGGCGGGATCGCTACGATCATCGGCACTCCGCCGAATGTGGCTTACGTTGGTTATATCCAGAAGAGATACAATTATGATGTGGATTTTGTCAACTGGATGCTGATCTGTACTCCCTTATCGATCCTGTTGCTGATGAGTTTATACTGGGTGATGGTGAAATGGCTTTTCCCGAACCGGATAAAATCGGATGACCAGACAAAGCAACTGATCAGCCAGGAGATCAGGCAACTGGGTCCGGTATCAGCTGCGGAAAAAAGAGTGCTGGCTATTTTTTGTGGAACCGCTTTGCTATGGATCACCAGGGATATTATCAACCAGGCCCAGGGTTTATTCAAACTGGACGATACCATCATTGCGGTCATGTGTGCCGTGGCATTGTTTATTTGTCCTTCCGGTTCAAAAGATGAACAGAACGATTCTCTGTTGGAATGGGGGGACACGAATAAAATGGCCTGGGGAATCTTATTATTATTTGGCGGCGGTATCTGCCTCGCCGGGGCGCTGGAAAAAGCAGGCCTGATGCAACAATTGGGGCATTGGCTGGCGCAATTCTCAGGGAATGGATTTTTACTGATACTGGTGATTGTAACTGTTTCCCTTTTTATCAGCGAAGTGATGAGCAATGTAGCGCAGGTGATCGTTTTTGCACCGGTGGTCTCTTCGCTGGCGGATGCTATTGGAATGAATCCTTTATTGCTGGGTATTCCCATGACCCTAGCCGCGAGCTGCGCAGGCATGCTACCGATGGGTACTCCGCCGAATGCGATCGTTTTTGCCAGTGGTCATATCAAACTCCGGCAGATGACAAAAGCAGGGTTTGTAATGAATATCGTGGCCGTAATATTTATTACACTATTCAGCTGGTTCCTTTTACCGGTATTAATGAAGATATAATCACTAAAATCTAAAGCCTGCACTTATACCTGGCTGCAGGCTCAAACCTTCGCCGTATTGTACTTCAGCCCCATTCGTTTTCAGTTTTATTGACTGAGTTGCCATATAATATGGCGTGATAAAGAACACTTCATTTATTAGAAAAGTATAGCCCGTTTCAACGGCAGGCTGCAGTATATTCAGCTTGCTAGTCCCTTTAGTAATGGAGGTGCTCCAATCTATATCCATCTTCCAAAATGTTGCCCTGACACCGATATAAAACCGTTTTGGGATCACACCAGTATAATAACGGTAACCGATCGCTCCGCCCCAGCCACTTCCTTTTTCCTGTCCGGTTGGAGATACCTTCCTGGTGGAAACATGGTTATAGCCACCCTGGAGGATCAGCGAATGATGTATACGGGTATTCATTGCTAAATGAAGAATGAATGCCATACCATCGGCATTAATTTGAGTTTCAGCGCCGATATCGTGGGTTTTGTAGCCAAAGTCTTCCTGGGACCAGGAACTGATAGAAAGAAAGATTAACGAAAGAGCAAGTATAACGGGTTTTTTCATCAGGTGGAATTTGCACAAAGATATTTTAAAGCGCTGGAAAGCAAAAGCAACACCCCGTAACGATGTTGCTGCAAAATTATTTTGTAAAGCTCAAAAATATCAGAAACGGGGGCAATTCAATTTCTTGGCGTTGGGATCAACAGGCTTTTTAATGTAAATCATCGAGATCTCCATACCGCCTCTTGTATTGGAAGCCGGTTTCAGGCTGGAGGTATTGGCATCGTAGGTAGCACCGATATGTATACCGGAGAATTCCAAACCGATATAAGGGATAGCGGCATCATTGAACCGGTACCAGCCTCCTATAAAAACATTCACTGGGTTCTCTTCACTACTGTTCACGTTATAGGAAAAAGCACCGCCGGCAACAGTATTGTGGGCTTTAGCCTGTATGCTGTGGATTGCGGAAACGTGCAGGTAATTATAAGGACCTATTGGTATTTTACCACCGGCCTGTATCGTTGTTCTTGCAGCTAGCAAATACTGACCGCCCTGGAAACTTTCTTTTGGCCGGTTAATATGGTACATGGATGCACCGATATAAAAATTATTATACCCGTTGGTTGTACCATTATATAATACACCGGCATTGATATCAACAAAACTTACATTGATCTGCTTGTTCGTAAATATTTCACCGGTGGTTCCGGGTACAAAGCCAAGCGGTGTCAGTTCATCTTCAAACACCACTTTGGTGATGTCGAGGCGTTTGTTTGTATAAGTTCCCTGGAAACCGGCACCGATCTGGTGATAACCGTTTTCATCAAGCCCTTTGTGGTAAGCCAGCGATAATCCGGCTGCATTAGTAACCAGTACCCCGTCGCCCGCCCTGTCGGTAAAACCGATGATGCCTACACCTAGCTGATCAATATCTGCAAGCTTGTTCTTAAGTATCCCAAAGTCAATAGAAGCTGTTTTAGTAACAAACGCATTATTGATCGTGGGCCATTGATTGCGGTAATTGCCGGCTACACGGTAAACGCCGTCAAACTTACCTGTCAGTGCAGGATTGAGTGTTAACGGGGAAGCAAAGAATTGGGAAAAATTAGGATCCTGTGCCGTTGTCACACTAACCAGAAACACACAAACCGTAAGGGTAGTAAAGATTTTTTTCATCTCAGCATTATAGTTTTTTTCCGACCCGGCAGATGATATGAAAGTCCCGTCCTTACACTTAAACGCCGCTTCTTTCCTGAAATTGCTTAAACCATGATTGACCCTCATCTGTCCGTTCCGATCCGATATTATCGAAAAGGAAAAATACGACAATTTATAGACCCGGAAAAGGAAAAAATAGCTGCTTGGAGAGAAGCTGTATGCTGTTAGTTTTTAGCTGATAATTAGGGGATAAAGCCTCATACCGTCTGGTTTCCATACGAATAGCTAAAAGCTTATAGCTAAGGGCTAATAACTTCCCCTCACATCTGCACTTTCGTTCCGAAAGCAAGATCCCCCGCATCGCCCAGTCCCGGTACGATATAACCCTTGGCCGTCAGTTCATCATCAATATCCCCACACCAGATCGTAACAGAAGGTTCCTCCCGTATCACATATTCTATACCAACGGTACAGGCAATAGCGGCCACAATATGGATCTCACGGGGATGTCCTTCCTCTTTTAAAAAATGAATGGTTTTTACGAGAGAAGAACCCGTTGCGAGCATGGGGTCTGAAATGATCACTACCCTGTTCTCGAGCTCAGGACAGGAAACATAATCGAGACTGATCTCAAAACTGCCATCCTTATTGTGCTTGCGGTAAGCGGAAATAAAGGCATTGTCAGCCTGGTCGAAATAATTCAGCAATCCCTGGTGCAGGGGCAGACCAGCCCGCAGGATAGTCGCCAGTACAGGCTGCTCTTTTAATAGTTTATGTTCGGCTATCCCCAGGGGGGTTTGGATCTCTTTTTCAACAAAAGGAAGCACTTTGCTGATCTCGTAGGCCGCCACTTCACCGATACGTTCCAGGTTACGGCGAAACCGCATCCGGTCTCCCTGGATATCCACGTTGCGTATTTCGCTGACCCAGTTACTGATCAGGGAATGTTGCTGGCTGAGGTTAACGATCATGCTGATTGAATATTTAATATTGGGGATTGAATATTGAAAAACAATCCCAACATTTGTAATAACTGAAAGACTGGCAAAACTAAATTATTGAATATTTAAGATTGTTGATTGAATATTTTTAAAGAAATCAATCTTCAATATTAAATCTTCAATCAAAAATCTTAAATAACCATGCAGGAATTGGAGTATTTGATATTGTCGATTGAATATTGATAAATAACTCAACCTTTAACTGGATAGCCAGTCAAAAATAATTATTAAATCTTCAATATTAAATCTTAAATCAAAAATCTTAAATAACCATGCTTTACCGGGCTATTGGTCTAATGAGCGGGAGTTCTCTTGATGGGCTGGATATCGTTTTTGCGGAGTTCCAGGAACAGGGAGGAAAATGGAACTATGAAATAAAACAAGCTGCCTGTTACCCTTATGATAACGAATGGTCGGCAAGGTTAAAAAATGCCATCTCCCTGAATGCGCTGGATTACCAGCTACTCCATGTGGAATACGGTCATTACACCGGCCAGCAGGTTAACCGTTTTATCGATGAACAGCAGCTTCAATACCAGGTGGCGCTTGTCGCTTCCCACGGGCATACCAGCTTCCACATCCCTTCCAAAAAAATGACGGCACAACTGGGGGATGGGGCGGCCATCGCTGCTGAAACTAATTTACCCGTTGTCACGGATCTGAGGGCACTGGATGTGGCCCTGGGGGGACAAGGAGCACCGATCGTGCCCATCGGAGAAAAAATGCTCCTGGGCCAATATGATTATTTCCTGAACCTTGGGGGGATCGCGAATATTTCGAGGAATGGAGAACGATATACCGCATTTGATGTATGCCCGGCCAACAGGGTGCTGAATATGCTGGCCAATGAAGCAGGGAAAGCCTTTGATGAAGGCGGCGCCATAGCAGCAAGCGGATCCGTCAATGAACCCCTGCTGGAAAAATTAAATGCTCTTGATTATTATAAACAGACTTTTCCCAAATCATTGGCCAATGATTTCGGTACGAATATCGTGTACCCCCTGGTCAAAGATGCCGGCTGCAGTATACCCGACGCATTAAGAACTTTTGTAGAACATATCGCCTTCCAGATCAGTAAGGCAATTTCAACGAGCAACCAGCAACCAGCAACGAGCAACCAGCAACCAGCAACGAGCAACCAGCAACCAGCAACCAGCAACCAGCAACTTCTAACCACCGGCGGAGGCGCATTCAACACATTCCTTATCGGAAGGCTATGCGAACAATTAAAAGAAAAAGGAATTGAAGTCATTGTCCCGGAGGAGAAATTAGTAAACTACAAGGAAGCATTGATCATGGCTTTTATCGGTGTTCTTCGCTGGAGACAGGAATACAATGTGCTCTCCTCCGTCACCGGGGCTTCAAAAGACAGCATCGGCGGCGCTTTATGGACGGGCCAGGAAGCCTAAGGAATATCCCCCAACAATTCTTATTTTAGAGATTCATTCTCAGAACCAGCGATATATGCCGGAAGCAAGTAAATTAAAGCAGGCTGCAGCGGACCTGTCTGCCGGTCAGGCAGGAAAAAAAGAACCGGTCGCAGGGTCCATGGAAGAGATATTGCTGTTCCGTAAAATTCAGCACCAGTTCCCCCGGCAATTCCGTAAAGTATTTCCCGATAAGCTGGCAGCCAAATCGGTTATCATTATTCCCTCTATAACCCTTGACCAGGAAATATTGTGTAAAGTAAGCGGTCATGTGCACTACGAGGAGAGACTGCTTTGCCTGTTGATGCTGCTCCGTATGCCCCGTACTCATGTGGTGTATGTGACCAGTATGCCGATCGATCCCGTGATCATTGATTATTATCTCCATTTATTACCGGGTGTTACGGGTTCGCATGCCCTGCAGCGACTGACTATGCTGAGCTGTTATGATGCTTCCGCGAAATCCTTAACAGAAAAGATACTGGAACGGCCCCGGCTGATCGAACGGATCAAAAAAAGCATCCCTGCCGGGAATGTGGCGCATATGGCCTGTTTCAATGTGACCAAATACGAAAGGACACTTTCGGTAAAACTCGATATGCCCATTTATGGTTGTGATCCCGAATTGTACGATCAGGGAAACAAAAGCAATAGCCGGAAGATATTTAAGCAATGCGGGCTGAATGTGCCGGCCGGTTTCGAAGACCTGAAAAATGAGGAAGAGATCATAACCGCACTGACCGATCTGAAACTGAACAATCCTTCTTTGCTTAAAGCCGTAGTAAAAATGAACGACGGCTTCTCCGGCGAAGGCAATGCTATTTTCTCATATGACGGTATTGATGAAGGAAGCGAATGGAAACAATGGATCGCCGCTAATCTGCAGCTTAAACTAAACATCGTCGCGGGTGACCTTAGCTATAAGGACTTCATGTATAAATTCCAGCACATGGGTGGGATCGTGGAAGCCTTCGTGGAAGGAGAAATAAAAACCTCGCCTTCTGTCCAGTGCCGGATCAACCCGCTGGGTGATTGCAAAGTAATTTCGACGCATGACCAGCTGGTGGGTGGTGAAAGTGGCCAGGTATTTATCGGCGCCCATTTTCCTGCGCAGGAGGACTATGCTATTGAAATTGGTGAGTATGGTTTAAAAGTGGCCCAGGCCCTGCAAAAAAACGGTGTAATGGGACGTTTCGCCGTGGATTTTATTTCAGTGAAAGAAGAGGATGGCTGGAAACACTATGCCATCGAGATCAACCTGCGCAAGGGTGGCACTACGCACCCTTATATCTTACTGCAATTCCTTACCGACGGGGATTACGATCATGAGAACGGCATGTACCTCACCGCCAACCGGCAAACCCGTTATTATTTCTGTTCCGACAACCTGCAGAATGACAGGTACATTGGCATCACACCGCCCGACCTGATCGATATCGCCATGCTGCACCACCTGCATTATGACGGCACATCCCAGGAAGGAGTGATGTTTCACCTGATCGGGGCTTTATCCCAGTATGGAAAATTAGGCGTAGTATGCATTGGCAGCACCCCGGAACGGGCAAAGAATTTTTATGAGCAAACCGTGAAAGTGCTGGATGGGGAATGCTGATTTTTTCAGCTTATTCAAGTCCCACTTTTTTTAAAAACACCGTCCACCGGGGATCTTTAAACAAGATTTTAAGAAATGGATTGTTTTTTAACTGGGTGATTCCCCCGTCATGATTAGCATAGGCTTTTTCCAACCATTCAAATGCTTTATCCTTTTCTCCCCGCCAGGCATATATTTCTGCTACCTGGAAGGCAGCCATATCTGCAAATTTTTTTATGAGATCCTGAAGTGTTTTTTCCGATTCAATCTTATTTCCTTTGGAATAGTAAATTAGCGGCAGCGTAACGATCATGTAAAGACTGTCTTTATTTTTTTGCTGAATAAAATATAAAGCAGAATCTGGTTTGCCTGCCAACAGGTAAATTCTGCCCAGTTGAGCATTATAGTCATTATTATCAGGGTGTAGTTCCAGGGCTTTCTTTAAAACCGCTTCGGCCTCATTTGCCTGACCGGAAAACAGTAATGCCATTGAAAGATTGTATGGATGGGTAATACTAACCGGATCCAGTTTCATCGCCTTCCGGCTAAGTTCAATTGACTCCTTTGTTCTTCCGAGTGCCAGGTTAAGAAATGCCAAAACACTTATATTCAAAGAATTTCCCGGTTCAAGGGCAAATGCTTTTTGATATTCTGCATTGGCTCCTTTCCAATCGTAATCATACGTAGTCTTTATAGTACCTCTTAAACGATAGACTTCTGTAGATGATTTGTCTAAGGAGTATGCTTTGTCCGTTGCTTTACGGGTAGCTGAAATGGCCTCATCCCTATTGTCATTACGGGAATACGACCTGGTGAGATGGGTAAATGCGATCTCTGTCCAAACCCTTACATCGTTGGAGTCAAGCATTAATGCCTGGTTTAACAGGGTCATTACTTTTTTTATCTCCTGCGGATTCCCTTCAGATTTTGACCGGATATATTTTGCCTGCTGTACCAGGTTGTAGGCATCTGTATTTCCTTTTTCTTTTTTATTGATCTGTTCTTTCTCCTGCTGGGAAATTTTTGCGTTGAGCTGTGCAGCAATAATCTGCGCAATTTCTGTTTGAACGGAGAGCCTGTCCTGAAAATCTTTATCCCATGATTCTGCCCATTGATGCTTGTCTTCCTTTGCATTAATTAACTGGGCCGTGATGCGGATTTTATCACCCTCATGCTGCACACTTCCCTCCAACACATATACCACGCCTAATTCATCGGCGATTTGCCTTATATTCTTTTTAGTTCCTTTGTATTGCATCACAGAGGTGCGGGAAGTTGGATTTAAATCTGCTATTGTGGCAAGGTTGGTAATAATATCTTCTGTAATGCCGTCGCTTAAATATTCATCTTCTTTATTACCGCTCATATTGGTAAAGGGCAACACAGCAATCGATTTTTCAAATACTGCTTTTTTACCAGGGTTTATGAATTTAAAATAAGAAAATACAGCAACAGCAAGAAGAATGATTGCTGCGGGAATGGCTATCCATTTTCTTTTACCAGAAAAAGCTTCACCCTTTCCTTTCAGATTTTTTCTTGAAGGAACTTTCATGCCGGGATTGCTGATAGCGAAAATTTCGACGGGGTTTTCTATATTCTTAAATTTATACTGGCCCAGGGAAAAGGTAGTAATGTCAGGATGATTGCTGATATCATTAAAAACAGTATCAGAAATAAGTATTGAACCTGGCACAGCAAATGACTCCAGTCTTCCAGCCATATTTACACCATTTCCAACAACATTGGTTTCATCCACCACCACATCACCTGAATGGATGCCTATGCGTAAAGGAACTTTGGGCTCCTCTTGCATATGCCGTTGAATTTCGATAGCAGCTTCTACTGCATCTACCGCACTGTTGAAAAGGCACAAAGCACCATCACCGAGGAATTGGACAATGCGTCCACGACGGGCAGGAAGGGTGTTTTCTAAAACTTGTTGAAATTTATCCCGGGTAACCTGCGCCTTAGCTTCATCTTCCTGCATTAAAGCAGAATAGCCCTGTATATCGGCAAACATGATGGAAGCTAACTGGCGGACCTGGGCCATGAAGCATTTAAGTTTAAGGGTTAAATCTACCATAATATCCCGAATCATTTATTGAGGGCCAGGTATAACTAAATAAAGCAGATGCTTCTGTAATGAAAGCACAGGGGAAATGGACTACTGGGTTAAGATTGTTACCAAAAACCGTTAAATTCAATTTTTATATACTCCGGCCCATTTACCTATTCAACCAATAATCATATGACGGCCATACAAGCAATGGAGGATCCCCCACATTGCGAGTCTCAATAGAATAATGATATCATTATAGGACCTGCTGACAGGTAATTTTGAAAGAAGAACAGACCTTAGTTTTCACCATAAAAAGCCGAACATGACACCAAAACCAAGACTTAGCATCCACTTTTTTATTGCCTTAGCTCTTATGGCAAGTTTATTCCTGACCAGCAATTGTTCTTCCCCCGGAAAATCATCACCTGAAAAATCAGATCTTGTTGATGCCAATATTAAAGCCTATTCCCATGTATGGGATGAAATTATGAATAAAGGAAAAACAGAACTGTTCAATGATTCCAACTTTACCAGGGATGTCAGGTTTCATATGAAGCCGGCCGATGTGGTCGGGATCGACAGTGCAAAAGCTTATTATGGCCAGTTCATCACGGGGTTCTCCAATATTGTATTTACGATGAAGGATGTTTTTGGCCAGGGAGATAAACTCGTAAAGCACTGGAATTTCAAGGGCACACATACCGGGTTATTTTTCGGTATTCCGGCAACCGGAAAAGCAGTTGACCTTGACGGTGCAACGATAGTTAAAATGAGTAATGGAAAAATTGCAGAGGAACAGGATTTCTTTGATAATATGGACTTCATGACACAACTTGGCCTGGTGCCTGCGCCGGGGAAATAATTATTTCGTTTAAATAAAAAAAGATTTCTAATCGCATAATATGAAAGCCAAATCAATCAAAGGAAAATCCGCAGGCGACATTCAATCTGCTTTACAACAAAGTATGCTGGATGGCTATAAACCCACACTGGCCATTATATTTATATCCATCAAACAAGACAGAAAAGCTGTTTGTGAACTATTACATCAAAAAGAAATCGATATTATTGGCGCCACTTCCTCCACCGAGTTTATTGATGGCCACCAGGATGAAGGCTCCATTGTTATTTTATTGCTCAATCTGAACAAAGCCTATTACACCATATTATTTCAGGAAGTTGGCCAACTGACAGTTAGTGATGCAGCCACACAAATGGCGAAGGCTGCTTTACAGCATTTCAACAATCCCGCCTTTATACTTTGCAGCTCCGGTTTATCCACCGACGGGAAAATGATGGATGGAGAAACCCTAATCCACAGTATTGAAAAAGTAGTTGGCTCTCATGCAAACATGTTTGGTGGAATGGCGGGGGATGATATGACATTTACCGGCACCTATGCATTCACCTACAATCAATCTACTGATTATGGTATGGCGGTTCTAGTCTTAAATGAAGACAAGGTTAGTTTGCATGGAATGGCCATCTCCGGCTGGAAACCGATTGGCATTACCATGATGGTAACAAAAAGTGAAGGCAACCTTATCTATACCATAGATAACCAACCGGCTCTTGATATGTATATGCGATACCTGGGAAGTGCTTTACCACCCGATGATAATAAACTTGAATTTTTCGAGAACTTAGGAAATCAATATCCTTTTCAAATTGAAAGAGAAGATAGAGAGCCATTAATGTGCAATCCCATTGGATTCGATAAAGAAAAAAGGGCACTCGTCTGCGAGACTAGTATACAACAAGGTTCCAAATTTCGCTTTTCTACCCCTCCGGATTTTGACATCGTTGAAACGGTAATTAATAACGCAACTGAACTTAAAAATACAATTCAAACAGATGCCGATGCCGTGCTGATATTTTCCTGTGCAGGCAGATTGGCGGCACTGGGCCCCCTGGCACAACTGGAAAATGATGGTTTAGCCGAAGTTTGGAATTCGCCGATGGCAGGTTTTTATTCTTATGGAGAATTTGGCCGGTCATTAAATGGCAAACATGAATTTCATTCTACTACAAATAGTTGGGTGGCATTGAAAGAAAAATAAAAATTTATGAAAACAAAACCAACAATACAGCAAAGGTTTTCATTTCTATTTGTGTTAACTATTATATTGATGGGGTCCGGTTGTAATAATTCCAATAAACCAGGCAAACAGGATATGGACCTTGCAAAAAAAGATACAGTGGTAAATATTGACCCGGTAAAAATATTACCTGATAAATTTAAAATCCTGCTGGAGAATGAACATGTTCGTGTTGTTCAATATAGTTTGAAGCCAGGCGAAAAAGATGATTGGCATACCCATCCTGCCAAATCATCTTACGTGGTAAGCGGAGGCAAATTGAAAGTACATCTTGAAAACGGGGAAATCATTTTTGCAGACGAAGAAACAGGAACAGCTTCATGGATGGACTATGTGGGCAAACACTATGTTGAAAATATTGGTAATACTACAGTGACAATTGTATATACCGAAATTAAATTATAGAATGAAAGCAAAATCAGTCAAAGGAAAGTCAACTGAAGAAATTCAAACTGCTTTGCAACAAAGTATGACCGATGGCTTCAAACCCACACTGGCCATTGTATTTATATCTATCAAACAAGACAGGGATGCTATCGTCAGCCTGCTTGATAAACAAGCCATTCAAATATTTGGTGCTACAACTTCCGGAGAATTTATTGACGGTGAAATAGGAGAAGGAGGTATTGTTATAATGCTGCTTGACATCAATCCGGATTATTTCAAAGTATTGTTCCTGGAAACAGGAGATCATAGTACGTTGGAGAATGCAAAGAAACTTGGCATCAGAGGAAAAAAAGCTTTTGCTAATCCAGCTTTTATTATTGCTTCCGGCTGGCTTCAGATAGACGGAGAAAAAATTGTTGAAGGTATTGAAAGTGGTTTTGACGGAGAGGCAACTGTTTTTGGTGGAATGGCGGGAGATGATCTTATATTAAAAGGCCCTCTTGTTTTTACCAATGGTAAAAGCAGTGTTAATGGACTATTGGCACTTATTATTAATGAGGATAAAATAGCAGTTAATGGAATTGCCACTTGCGGATGGAAAGCAATTGGCACAACTAAAACGGTAACAAAAAGTATTGGCAATATTGTTTACACAATCGATGAAAAACCTGCTCTGGATATGGTAATGAAATACCTGGGAGTAGATATTGACCTCGACTCCGGCAAAGATGTGGTAACTCATATTGGCGCTTATTATCCTTTACAACTCGAAAGAGAAAATGTGGCACCTGTAATGCGTACGGCCATGTTTGCCAACAAAGAAGACCGTTCCCTGATATGTGCAGGCAATGTGCCACAAGGTTCCAAGGTTCGCTTTTCATTACCTCCCGACTTTGATGCCATTGATAAAGTTGTATCAGAATGCACTGAAATTAAAAATGAAAAACAGCCGGAAGCAGATGCCATGATTATGTTTTCCTGTATCAGCAGGCATTTATCATTTGGTGTGATGATGCGGGAAGAAATTGAACAGGTTCAACACGTTTGGAATGCACCAATGGTTGGTTTTTTCTCTTACGGAGAATTTGGGAAGTCAAAAACAGGCAAACATGAATTTCACAACAATACCTGTTGCGTTGTAGTGCTTAAAGAAAAATAAAAACACGGAAACAAAATATAAAATTAAAAACAAATTTTATGATTAAGATAACTGTCCTGTACGGACACCCTACCAGCCCGGAAGCATTTGAAAAATATTATGCCGAAAGCCATTCGTCACTTGTAGGCAAAGTGCAGGGAATTGTAAAAGCAGAATTGACAAAGTTTTTGCCCAATCCCGATGGTACAGCAGCAGCTTTTTACCGGATGGCAGAACTCTATTTTGCTGGCCCTGCCGAAATGCAGCAGGCTATGGGTTCACCAGAAGGACAGACATTGGCCGGTGATCTGCCAAATTTTGCAACGGGTGGAGCAACGGTAATAATGGGAATTGTCGAAAATTAAATTTAATAAAGGATGAACGCAAAATCAATCAAAGGAAAATCAACAGAAGAAATAGCATCTGCATTAGTCGAAAGCATGGCCGACGGGTTTAAGCCTACACTGGCTATTATTTTTCTATCCATCAGCCAAAACAGAAAAGCCATCAGCGAACTGTTAGACAAAGCCGGCGTGCAGATATTTGGTGCTACCAGCAATGGAGAGTTTACAGATGAAGTGCCGGAGAAATTATCCACGGCTATTTTGTTGCTGGAAATAAACCCGGCACATTTCCATATCCTGCATACAACATACCATGATGGAAATTTTAAGGAAGTTGCGTCATCGCTAGCGGTAGAAGCAAAACAAAAAATTTCGAATGCTGCTTTTCTTATTGCGGGCAGTCATGCATCTACCGATGCAGAAGCCTTGCTGAGGGGTTTTGAGGCTGTAGTTGGCGAACAGGTAAATGTATTTGGTGGTATGGCAGGAGACGATTTCACTTTTGCCGAACAATTTGTATTTACCAATAATTGGGAGAGCAAACAGGGTTTGGTGGTGCTGGCGCTTGATGAGGATAAAATAATGATTAAAGGAATTGCTACCTGCGGATGGAAAGCCGTGGGTACAGAAAAACTAGTCACCAAAAGTGAAGGCAACCATGTTTACACCATAGAGCATGTGCCTGTACTCGATTTAACCGCTAAGTATGGGGGTATCGAAAATGTAAGTCCCGACAATCCCAATTTATTACTTGAAATTGCCGCCAACTTTCCTTTGCAATTACAGCGGGAAAAAGGCGACCCGGTTATGCGGCCGGGCTTAGTGATTGATTGGACAGACCATTCTTTTCATTGCAGCGGTACGGTGCCACAAGGTTCCAAAGTCCGCTTTTCATTGCCCCCCGATTTTGATGTAATGGATAAAGTGATCCAGGGTGTGGAAACGCTGAAAGCCACTGAAATGCCGGAAGCCGATGCAGTGGTGGTATTCAGTTGTGCCGGAAGAATTTTATCCCTCGGTCCTTTGCTGACGCAGGAGCTGGAAGGCATCAAAAATGTCTGGAATGTACCGATGGCCGGTATGTTCAGCAATGCAGAATTGGGCAGGGCAACCGGTGGTAATTTGGAAATGCATAATCTGACTACTTGTTGTGTAGCATTAAAAGAAAAATAAATGAACCAGCACCTGCAAAACATATTAGCTATTATTCAACAGGATGAAAATTTAACTGGTGAACAAAAGACAGCCATTTCCAAATCATTAAAGGATGCAGACAAAGAATTAGAAATTACTTCCTTCAAACTGGACAGAACAGAAAAAGTAAAAAGAACCACCGCTATATTATTAGAAGAAACCATTGAAGAGCTGGAGCAGAAAAGAAAAGCTATTGAAGAGACCAATACTGCCCTTACAAGTTCATTGGAAGAATTAAAAGCGGCACAGACCCAGTTGATCCAATCAGAAAAAATGGCCAGCCTCGGAGAACTCACCGCTGGTATTGCACATGAAATACAGAACCCATTAAACTTCGTCAATAATTTTTCGGAAGTAAGCAAAGAGCTACTGGATGAAATGAAAACAGAATTAGATTTGGGAAATACAGCCGATGCTAAAGAGATTGCCAATGATGTCATTCAGAACTTAGAAAAAATAAATCACCACGGTAAAAGAGCCGATGCGATCGTAAAAGGAATGTTGCAACATAGCCGAAACAGCAGCGGGGTAAAAGAGCCAACGGACATTAATGAATTGGCGGATGAATACATCCGTTTAACCTATCATGGCCTAAGGGCAAAAGACAAATCCCTGTCTGCCGGACAGGCAGGATTTAATGCTACCATCAAAACTGATTTTGATGCATCACTTGGAAAAATAAATATCATTCCACAAGACATTGGAAGAGTGGTATTGAATTTATTGACCAATGCATTCTATGCGGCCCCCCTGCCCCCCGAAGGGGGGTTCAAAGACCCTAACTACAAACATGAGCCTACTGTTTGGGTGACTACAAAAAAACAAGGTGATAAAGTTTTAATTTCTGTAAGAGATAACGGGCCAGGCATTCCCCAAAAGGTATTAGACAAAATATTTCAACCCTTCTTCACCACCAAGCCCACCGGGCAGGGAACAGGATTGGGTTTATCATTGAGCTATGATATTATAACCAAAGGACATAGCGGGGAGCTAAAAGTGGAGACCAAAGAGGGGGAAGGATCAATATTTATTATTCTGTTACCTGTTATCTGAAGACGTTTATTATAAGTTTAGCAACACGATAATTTAAGCTAATGATTAAACGAGTCATCTATATCACGTCTTTTCTCCTTGGTATAACAGCTGTTGCTGGACAACAATCTTATAGCGATAGCCTTAAACAGGAAATCACCATTTCTAACAATGATACCATTCGGTTAATCTTGTTTGGAAAACTCGCTGATATTTATTCTGAAATAAATCCTGACAGCACTTACCTCTATGGTGAGAAAATGCTCAATCTCGCAAAAAAACTGGATCTTAAACTGGAAGAGGTACTTGCATTGGATTTTATGGGCTATGGATTGCTTAACCTGGGCAATTATCCCCGGTCATTGCAATACTTCTTATCTGCTATAGCTATATCAGAAAACCCTAAAAGCGAAATGAATATTTTGCCCGGTAAATATGCTCCCATTGATGAATTTGGAAACCGGACGGCATCCCCTCGCATACAACGCCTTACAACTCTGAGCAGGACCCTTCAATATGCTGGCATTTTATATGGTATTGCGGGGAATCATGAAAAATCTATATACTATTATAAGATCGGGCTGCCGCTTGCACAGCAAGCAAACAATCTGCCCTTAGTAAGCATCACTTACATGGTAATGGGCCGGGCTTATTTGTCATTAAAGCACCCCGACTCCGCCTTATTCTTTTTAGAGAAAGGTTACGAGAATGCTGTTAAGGCAAATTATAACAGATTCATGGGAAGTTTATTATTGAATATGGGCCGGGTTTACCTGGCAAAGGGAAAACAGCAAACAGCCAGGGAATATTTCGGGAGAGCAATGCTGGAAAGCGAGGAACATAATTATTTTCGGGGAGTGGTAGCCAGCAACCTGGCATTGGCAGACCTGTATAAAAAGTATGGCAATGCAGACTCAAGCCTCTATTATATAAGAAATGGGTTACCGGTAGCCTATTTCTTAAATGCACCTGATCTTTTATTGCGTTCTTTTACTGCATTGGCAGATTATTATAAAACTTCCCATAACAATGACAGCGCTGTAAAATACCAGTCTTTGATTATTAAAATCAATGACAGTCTTTTCAATTCAAAACAGGCCCAGCAATTTCAAAATATAGATTTTGATGAGCAGCAACGGCAGCAACAAATTGAAACTTCAAAAACGGCGTATCGAAATAAAATGAGACAATACGCATTATTGGGTGGCCTGGGCGGATTTCTGCTAATTGCATTTATACTTTACCGGAATAACAGGCAAAAGCAAAAAGCAAATAGTTTACTCGCCCAACAAAAAGAAAAAGTAGAAAGTACTTTACAGGATTTGAAAGCTACCCAATCTCAACTCATACAATCTGAAAAAATGGCTTCGTTGGGTGAGCTTACTGCTGGCATTGCCCACGAAATTCAAAACCCATTGAACTTTGTCAATAATTTCTCCGAAGTAAATAAAGAATTGCTGGTGGAAATGAAAGAAGAATTAGATAAAGGGAATATTAATGAAGTAATGGCATTGGCAAATGATGTTATAGATAATGAAGAAAAAATAAATCACCACGGCAAAAGAGCCGACGCCATTGTAAAAGGAATGCTACAACATAGCCGCCGCAGCAGCGGTTTAAAAGAATCAACAGATATTAATGCTTTGTGTGATGAATATCTGCGATTGAGTTATCATGGCTTAAGGGCAAAGGACAAATCATTCAATGCAACGATGAAAACTGATTTTGATAATTCAATTGGCAATATCAGTATCATACCGCAGGATATTGGAAGAGTAGTGTTGAATTTAATCAACAATGCTTTTTATGCGGCCCCCCTGCCCCCCGAAGGGGGGTTCAAAGACCCTAACTACAAACATGAGCCTACTGTTTGGGTGAGTACAAAAAAAGAGGGTCATAAAGTTTTAATATTGGTAAGAGACAACGGTCCAGGCATTCCTCAAAAAGTACTAGATAAAATTTTTCAACCATTCTTTACCACCAAACCAACCGGGCAGGGAACGGGTTTGGGATTGAGTTTAAGTTATGATATTGTAAAAGCGCATGGTGGTGAATTGAAAGTGGAAACAAAAGAAGGCGAAGGCCTGCCTGCCGGACAGGCAGGAACCACATTTATTATCACACTTATCCATTAAAATAGTTAGTATGCTTTTAAAAAAGTTTCTATTAGTCACATTCATTCTGCCGGCCTTCGAAAGCCAGGTTATTGCCCAGCAAAACCATGTTGATTCCATTGTAGCTGTTTTACAACAAACAGATGTTTATAAAGGTGTGGACACAACCATGTTCACCAGGCTTTCAAAAATAATTGAGGAAACTACATTGGATGCTGCTGCTGTTGCTTCCCTGGAAAAGACTGCTGAAAAATTAACAGTGGGAGATAATATTTTCTGGAATTACCTGGTAAGGAGAAGTATAATGAATAGTTTAACCGTAACCGATAAAGCAAAAGCCATTGCTTATGGTAAACGAACTTACGAATCACTACAAACAGGTAAAACAATATTGGCCGTAAACATTCGCAGTTATTTTTTCAGGCAATTAAGACTTCCTTACCGGACATCAGGAATGTTAGATGATGGATTTGCTTACTTCAGCGGGAAGCTAAAAGAGTTTCAATTGAAAAATGATTCGCTTGGTTTAGCTGATTGTTATTATGTGTTAGGTGGCTTTTACAGAACCAAAGGATTGATGGCTCAGGCTATTTATAGTATGAAAAAATCTGTCAGCTATCTTTCTAAAAGTAGCCAAATTAAAACAGATTTTTTTTCTGTCACGTTTAATAATGTTAACCTATGGATGAATCATAATGCTGTTTTGGGTAATTATTATTTTCTTGACCGGGATTATAATGAATCATTGAAATATTCAAGGATTATATTTAACGAATTCTTAAAAAAAGGCAATGCTTTCATAGGAAATGGGGCAACTTATATTGCGCTGGCGAAGTTGATGTCAGGCAAAACAGATAGTGTGGAATACTTTGTCAATAATGTCCTTAGAGATTCGACAGACAGGGGCAAAGATGGTATCGCCTTTGCTTTGCAGGCGAAAGCATTATACAAGATTAAAACAGGGCAATTGGCTGAAGCGGAAGCATTACTTCAGCAATGTTGGCAAATTATCCGACAAAACAACCATCCGGCAAATGCTGCCGCAGGCATACTAAATCCTGATTATTTTCTGTCTTTAATCCGTGAAAAGCAAAACCGTATACCAGAGGCAATCATGCTGCTTCAAAAGGATATAGGTAGATTGGTGGGGCTGCGAATGGAAAAGCTGATGGATTATAAATTATTATCAGCTCTATATGAACGGGAGGGAAACTTACAGCAAGCCAACCTTTACAACAAATCTTTTATCGCTTTACAGGATAGTTTGTTACAGGATCAAAAAAAATATGGTTCTTTAAGTTTTGAAACAGAGCAACAGATCAATGCAAACGAGTTGTCCATTACAAAATTGCAAAGCGAAAATAAGATCAGCGCTATCACCAGGAATTTCACAATTGGCCTTGCTGCATTATTATTGATACTTGCAGGAACGGTTTACTATCGTTTTCGCTCAAAGAAAAAAGCAAATGATGTATTGGAAAAAACGTTGGCCAACTTGAAGTCCACTCAATCTCAACTTATTCAATCAGAAAAAATGGCCAGCCTTGGAGAACTGACCGCAGGTATTGCTCATGAAATTCAGAATCCGCTGAACTTTGTCAACAATTTTTCAGAAGTAAATACAGAGTTGATTGATGAAATGCAGCAGGAATTGAAATCTGGAAAAATTGATGATGCTATAGCAATTTCAAATGACATAAAAGACAACGAACAAAAAATAAATCACCACGGAAAAAGAGCCGATGCCATTGTAAAAGGAATGCTGCAACACAGCCGCAGCAGCAGCGGTGTAAAAGAACCAACAGATATCAATGCCTTGTGTGATGAATATCTGCGATTGAGTTATCATGGCCTTCGTGCAAAGGATAAATCATTCAATGCAACGATGAAAACGGATTTTGATCCTTCAATCGGCAACATCAATATCATTCCGCAGGATATTGGAAGAGTAATGTTGAATTTAATCAACAATGCTTTTTATGCGGCCCCCCTGCCCCCCGAAGGGGGGTTCAAGAACCCTCAATATAAACATGAACCTACTGTTTGGGTAAGCACAAAGAAAGAGGGCAAT
>JBDSPR010000009.1:0-12379 GCA_039930245.1 Chitinophagaceae bacterium
CCACGACACCCACGAGACTGAATTAGCATTAACCTGCAAAAAACCGCAGAAACCTTCAATACTAATTTTTATCTTTGATACTCAACCCAACTCATGGCAAAACAAGCTGCCCTCATCGATCTCTCCGACAGTTTTGAAAAAATACCCGTCTCCATTTTCCCCACTCCCCAGGATGGATCTTTGCATGTTGCCCGGCTGGTAGCTGATTTTATCCGGGAAAAGCAGCAGAAAAAAGAGAAATGTGTGCTTGGACTGGCCACTGGTTCTACTCCTAAATCATTATATACCGAACTAGTGCGTATGCACCGCGAGGAAAAACTGAGTTTTAAAAATGTTATCAGCTTTAACCTCGACGAATATTACCCGATCGATAACAATGCGCTTCAAAGCTATAACCGTTTTATGCGCACTCATCTTTTCGATCATGTCGATATCAACCCGAAAAATATACATATACCCGACGGGGGTATCAAAAAAGAAGGGATCAAAGAGCATTGCCAGCTATATGAAAAGATGATCAAAGATGCCGGTGGTATTGACTTGCAGATACTCGGGATCGGTAACAATGGTCATATCGGCTTTAACGAACCGGGTTCGGGTATCTATTCTAAAACAAGATTGATCACCCTGGATAATTCCACCCGCATCGCCAATGCGTATGAGTTTGCGAATATCTCGCAGGTACCCCGGCTGGCGATCACTATGGGCATCAGTACCATCCTGCGATCCAAAAAGATCATCCTCATGGCATGGGGAAGTTCCAAAGCACCGGTCATTAAGAAAGCAGTGGAAGATGATGACAGCGAACAAGTGCCTGCTTCCCTGTTGCAGAATCACGATGATGTAAGATTTGTTGTGGATGAGACGGCTGCCGCTGAACTGACAAGAAAAAAATCTCCCTGGCTGACAGGTGACTGCGACTGGACGCCGCGGATGATCAAAAAAGCAGTGGCGAACATGGCACTGAAATTGAAAAAACCTGTATTAAGTCTTACGAATACGGATTATAACGAATATGGTCTCAGCGACCTGTTGGTGGAAAAAGGAGATGCATACGAAATAAATCTCCAGGTCTATTATATGCTGAGGGATTCAATCACCGGCTGGCCGGGAGGCAAACCCAATTCCGTGATACCGGGTCACCCTGAACGTTCAAATCCCTATCCCAAAAAAGTGATCATCTTCTCCCCTCACCCCGATGATGATATCATCAGTATGGGCGGTACTTTCCAGCGCCTGCACGACCAGGGCAACGAAGTGCATGTAGGTTACCAGACAAGCGGAAATATCGCGGTGACGGATGAGTTCGTTACCCGTTTCCTCGATTTCGCCGTTGGCTTTGAAGAGATCGCCGGTATCAATACCAATAAATCGGGAAAGATACTTGCCGATGCCCGGCGTTTTTTATCCCGCAAAAGATCCAACCAGGTGGATACACCCACAATCCGTTCGATCAAAGGACTGATCAGGAGGGGTGAAGCAAAAGCCACTTGTCGTTATGTGGGTATCAAAGATGAAAACATTCACTTTCTCAATCTGCCTTTTTACGAGACGGGTACGATCGAGAAAAAACCAATGAGTGAAAAAGATATCCGAATCACCACCGAACTACTGCGTACAATAAAACCGCAGCAGGTTTTCTGCGCGGGTGATTTTGCGGACCCGCACGGCACACATATCGTTTGTTTTAATGTAGTACTCGAATCCCTGAAGCGGATCAAGCAGGCAGGAGATGACTGGATCAGGGACTGCTGGCTTTGGCTATACAAGGGAGCCTGGGAAGAATGGAATATCGAAGAGATCGAAATGGCGATACCGATGAGCCCTGACCAGGTATTGAAAAAACGTTTTGGCATTTTTATCCACCAGTCACAAAAAGATATGATCCCCTTCCAGGGAAGCGATTCCCGCGAATTCTGGCAAAGGGCCGAAGAAAGAAATGCGGAGACGGCCAACCTGTATGCCGACCTCGGTCTTACGCACTATGCCGCCATGGAAGCTTTTGTCCGCTGGTATTATTAACAAGAGGATTTCAAATTTCTCCCTAAATTTATACTCTTAAAAAATCAAACTATGGCAATTTTCAAATCAAGCAACCCCACCCTGCAGGAAAAAACTTACCAGGGTACCATCCTGGAAGGGATCGATACCGGTGAAGTGATGACAGTGAAAGGAACAATGAACAAGTTTGGAATACTGATGATGCTGATGATTGCTTCCACCCTTTTTGCCTGGAGCCAGTTCTATAAAGGCAGTGATCCTAAACCCCTGATGATGATTGGTGTGTTCGGCGGTCTTGGCCTTGCATTGATCATGGCTTTCAGGGTAAAGCTGGCCGTTTACCTGGCACCTGTTTACGCTATACTGGAAGGACTTTTTGTGGGATCCATTTCGGCCATGTATGATTACGCTTACCCGGGTTTGCCTACGCAGGCTGTTGCATTAACCCTCCTGGTGACATTGATCATGTTCCTGCTTTACCGATACAGGATCATTAAGGTTACAAAAAAATTAAGAACCGTAGTGGTGGTAGCTACTTCGGCGATCGCTATCTTCTACCTCATCCAATGGATCACTTACCTGGCATCTGGCTCTCCGATTGGGGGTTTTACCAATGCCGCTACTCCACTGGGTATCGGTTTTTCGATCCTCGTAGTCGGGCTTGCCGCGTTCAACCTGCTGCTGAATTTTGACACGATAGAAAAAGCTGTTGAATTAAGGGCCGCCAAATACATGGAATGGTATAGTGCATTCGGGTTACTGGTAACCATTGTATGGCTTTACCTGGAAATCCTGCGCCTGCTTTCCAAGTTCCAGCGAAATTAAAAAACCGTGATAATTAATTGAGAACTCCGCCATCCAGCGGAGTTTTTTTATTTTTTCGTCTCAATCTCTTCCCCGATGGCTTCTGCTTTTTCTACAGCAACCGTTTCTTCCGCCATTGGTTCCACGAATTCATTCATATATATCTTGAACAGAACAATGATGTAGTTGACCAGCAGCGGTCCGAATATCAACCCGATAAAACCAAACAATCCCAGGCCGATGATAACCCCCAGCACCGTGATCACCGGGTGCACATTCCCGATCTTTTTCATGATAGTGATCCGGGCTATATAATCGATATTACCTGTAACAATTACACTGTAAAGTAATAACCCTAAGGCCATGGTGGAAGAGGAGCCGGTCACAAAAGTGTAGATCACCAGTGGCACCCAGATGATCATGGTACCAACTATTGGGAAAAAGGCAAAAATACCGGTCAGGAAACCCCAGAGCGCCCATTCCTTTACCCCAAAAATAAAATAACCGAGTGTAGCAGTAACTCCCTGTATGATGGAGATCAGGGGTATCCCAAGTGCATTCGCCTTTACGATCTTTTTTGTTTCAGACGCAAGCATCGTGGTATTTGAGTCCTTTAAGGGGATGATCCTGAACAGGGTCATTTCCATTTCGCGGGCATTGTATAACATGAAATAAAGAAGGAATAGCATGGTGGCCAGGTTGGCGATCAGGTTGGCCGTGCTATTCAATATCGAGGGAATAAAAGCAGTGACCTTATCCAATGCACCCGTTAAGGATTTTTCTGAAGCGATCGTGAACCCAAGTTTCTGTTGTACCTGGTTGACTGCCTGTTTAATACTTTCGATCGTAGCTGTCGGATCGCTGAGGAATGCATTTATTTTCGGGCTGATAAGAGTGACCGCAAGGAAAACCGGTAAGCCAAGAAGAAACAGGTAATAGATGATATACAACCCTGCCGCCCTTCCTCTTTTCCATTTTTTGTGATAGACCAGTTGGAAATAATTGCCCCGGCTCAGGATATAAAATGTGATAGCGCCCAGAACACCTGGAAGGAAAACCCCAAGTTGTTTTACAGAAACAATGATCAGCAAGATGAGAAGAGATAAGAGCAGCACTTGCTTTATACGGTCGTTGAACTTCATACCGGCATAGTTAGATTCGTGGTTAAATAAAGATAACTATTAACTATACAAAAAGAGCCGAATCATAGATCCAGCTCTGAGCATAGAAATAGTACCGTTCTTAAGAATGGTCAACACCATTTGTACCTGCGTGGATCTTTTCCTTAATCTCCGGCATTTTATTTCTTACAAAATTCGTTAGAATGAACTGTACGGCTGTTCCGGCCATTTTCCGGAAAATATTACCAGAACCCCGCACCAGCATTTTCTTACCGAGCAAACCTGCACCGGCGCTGAGGGCTGTATCTATAGCCGTTGAACGTAAGCCCGGTGAACTGATCACGCTTTTAAAGGCTGTTTTTACCAGGTTGGAAGGACTTAGACTGTGCGAAAGTTCCCGGAAAGACAGACGCAACTCTTCCTCCTGTTGCAACTGGAGGATCTCCAGTTCCCTGATCTTGGCTTTAAGTTTATTCATGGTAAATCCTTCTATACTATTTTGTCAATAATAAGATTTGTCAAAGGTTTTTTGATCAGCGATTTACGGAAAATAAAAACAAATAAACCAGCTAAAGCGTAAAAACCACCGACAATAAAAAATCCATAATAGAGATTGTTCAGCCGGGTACCGATCCAATAAGCTGCACCCAGGCTAAGGATGATCAGTGCAAGTCCTGCAAGGATAACGATAGCTATTTTCGAGATCAGCGAGGAGACCGTCTCGGATATTTTTCCCGCAGCTTTCAGCTTCCACAATTCTGCCTTGGTTTCTGCAAATTTCGCTGCCTTGGATATGACCGATTCAATTTGTTCTAATGTGGATTCCATGGAAAATGTTTTTATACTTATGCTGGTTTATTTACCGGGTGTACTTAGCTTAAAGTATTTTTCACTTCATTCTTCGCTGTCGTGAATTTCGCTTTAGCTTTTTCGCTAAACTCGTCTACTTCATCTTTTGCTCCCGTATAGGCATTTTTCACCCCATCGATGAGACTGCCAAAGCTGTCTTTTGCGGCATCCGTCCAGTCACCCGCTTTTGTAGCAATTTTTTGACGGGTGCTTGAACCTTTGTCAGGGGCAAATAAGATTCCAGCTAGTGCTCCTACTGCAGCGCCGGCTACAAAACCCAGTAATACTTTTGAACTGCTCATAATAATTGTTTTTAATGATTAAATGAATACGTAATTAAAATTTCCTTTCTGTACTTTCCAATTCCGGCCCGGAAGCTGCCCCTGCCCCGATCAGCATCAGCGAACGCAGGTAAAACAGCACCGACAATAAAAAGAACACATGAAAAAACCCGGATAAACCCAGTAAAAAGACAGCAATTATCCATGCAGATATCGATACCAGGCTCAGTATTAAATACAGCTTTTTCATATGACTTTTCATGTATTTCATAAGGAACGAATCAGGGTCTTCCTGGTCAGAGATCCGATTTGGTCATTGATTTACCAAAGATCAGGGACAGGAGGAACAGTACAATAAAAATGAAGAACAATACTTTCGCAATTGAGGCTGCACCGGCAGCAACTCCGCCAAAGCCGAATACGGCTGCAATGATGGCGACAACAAGGAATATAACTGTCCAACGTAACATAGCTTTTGATTTTTGGGTTAAAGAATCTATTTCCTACCTGAGAGCTACTTTGAAAATATCGTGCCAACCGTTTTACCCAATGCTGGAACGATAGTTGTAAATCTGCACAGGTGAGGTCAAACTCATCTTATTCACTTTTTTATCAACATTAAATTACTGTGATATGACACCTAACATTGGCCTCTCTGCCAAAAACCTGAAAAGCATTACAAGCCTTTTATCTAACGTATTATCTGATGCGATGGTACTGTACACCAAAACCAGGAAATTTCACTGGAATGTATCCGGGAACAGTTTTATGGAATTGCATAAACTATTTGAAAAACAATACAACCAGCTTGAAGAAGCTATTGACGAGATCGCTGAACGCATCAATAAATTGGGGACAAAAACTCCCGGAACGATGCAGGAATTTCTTCAGCTCAGTTCGCTGAAAGAGGCTCCCGGCAAATATCCCGCCCAACTGGACATGATCAGGGAATTGCTGAAAGACCATGAAGCCGTGATCATCCAGCTCAGGAAATACATTGCCGAATGCGATGAAAAATACAAGGATATTGGGACAGCCGATTTCCTGACAGACCTGATGAAAGAACACGAAACAATTGCCTGGACACTGAGGCGTTACCTGTAATAACCCTTTATGAATCTTAGGGAAAGCTACCCGTTCAGCCTGATAAAAATGGTTTACCATTTGACTACCCAAAGCTTGAAAAGGATATCAAGACCAAGTGGATTGGTAGGTGGTATTTCCTGGACAATGACTGCGCATTATCTTACCCAAAAAGGGATTGAGTGTACTGTAGTGGATTCCCGCAGCATTGAGTTTTGGCGGCAATGGCATCACTTTTAGCCAGGTTGCCGGGGAGATCATAGCAGACCTGGTAAGGGGAAAGAAAAATCCAGCGGCAGCAGTCTTTTCCTTTGAGAGGAACTAAACGATCAATTATTTTAAAGCAATGAAACCCATCCTTTCAGATACGGGATCCGGCAACAGCATCCGGAATATGTTCATCATTGCTTTTATTCTTTTGCTTTCCTCCTACCTCATCACATTATTCGCCAACCGCCAGATCATCAATCAGATCGCCCGGGTACAGCATACCAACAGTGTGATAAGAACACTTGAGAACATTGAATCAATGACAAAAGACGCGGAAACAGCCGTGAGGGGATTTATTATTACCCGTGACGTGCAATTTCTCAGCCCTTATTATGGGAGCAAAGAAAAAACTGATTCCTTTTACCAGGATTTACTCCGGCTGACCAGCGATAACCCGCGGCAACAGGAAATGTTGAGAAACCTGAAAAAAGAGGTAGACACCCGCTTTGAACAATTCAATTTTAGCATCAATTCTTTTATCATCAACAGGATGGAACGTACGGACAGCATGGTCAAACTTCAGCCCGCAACGATCAGGATCATGGATAATATCCGGAAGTTAATCAACGTTCTCCAGCAGGAAGAGCAGCATTTGCTTACGAGTCGTGAAAAGCAGTTAAAGGATACGACCAAAGCGATCATCATCATCACGATCATATCCCTCAGCCTGGCTTTTATATTAGTTACCCTTGGTTTTATCTCTTACCTGCAGGTAAGCAGGGCCCGGAAGAAAACAGCGCAGGAAATAGCGGAATATCAATCCCAGCTGAAGACACGGATCAATGAGCTGGATACAATGAATATGGAACTGATCAGCATGCGCAGCCTGGAAAAACTGGCAGCCACCGGCCGGATCGCAAGGGCTATCGCACATGAAGTAAGAAACCCCCTTACCAATATCAACCTTGCAGCGGACCAGCTAAAGGCCAATGATGCCGGGAAAGATCAGCAATCCACCTTTCTTTTCGAAATGATCAACCGCAACAGCACCCGGATCAACCAGCTTATCGCCGACCTGCTCAATTCTACTAAGTTTGCAGACCTGAATTCAGAAAAAATTTCTGTCAACAGTTTATTGGATGAAGCCCTGAAAGATGCCGGTGATAGGATCCTCCTGAATAAAATTGGTATCGTCAAGGATTACAAGGGGAACTGCATTGTTTCCGTTGACAGCGCTAAAATGAAGATCGCCTTCCTGAATATCATCATCAATGCGATTGAGGCAATGGAACAAAGCCCGGAACGGGTGCTGAGCCTTAAAACCGGGATCATAGAGGGGAAATGCCAGGTAGTGATCAGCGATACCGGGCCGGGGATGGAGCAGGATTCAGTGGCACGCCTGTTTGAAGCCTATTTTACCAATAAACCCAAAGGCAATGGGCTTGGCCTCACCAATACACAGAATATTATTCTTAACCACAAAGGAAATATCACGGCACAAAGTACTAAAGGTAAAGGCACAAGTTTTACTATAACTTTAGATTTGGTCTCCTGAAAGCCAGCTATTGAAAAAATATATGATGTGGAAATAATTCCCCGCTCTGGGCAAAACTGCCTACTACCCTTGTTTCTCTTTAAGTATAATATCCACAACATGATTCACACCAGTCATGGTAAATGGCTTGGAAAGAAAGAAGTCAATATCGTTATTGTAAGCCTTTTGGCGGTCCGAACTGCTGTCATGAGCTGTTATCATGACCACTTTCATATCCGGGTATTTGGTTTTAATGGAACCCAGCAAGTCAACCCCTTTTCCGTCGGGTAAATGATTATCCAGCAGGAGAATATCAGGTGGTTCGGCTTCCAGCTTCTTTTCCGCCTCGCCGATGGTATTGGCAAATGAAGTGGTGAACCCACGCCTGCTGAAGTTATCTGTGAGGAAATAACAGATATCCGGCTCATCATCGACAACAAGGATTTTAACGGGGAGTGACATAGCTAGTTTATTCGAATTCAGGGGTATGATTTTTACATTTCAATGACTAATCAACAAAAGTCCGGCCCAAATTTATTTATACCCCATCCAATTAAACGGGCATTCAATTTGCATAACAGATTTCTGATATTTAGTGGAGGGGTTTCTTACCGATCACCCGGAAGAAAAGACCAATTGGGGCAAATTTCAAAGAAATATACTAACCAGAATTCTTTTTTAACTTTAAAGACAAATATGCTCCATGAAACGCATACTGCTTATTGACGATGATATGGATATGTGCAGCCTTCTCAGCCATTTCCTCCAACGGAAGGGTTTTGAAACTGACACAGCGTATACAGGTGCCAAAGGATTGGCAAAATTCAAAGAAACAAATTTTGACGTTGTTTTATGCGATTTCAGGCTGGGTGATATGGACGGCCGTGAAGTACTGCATGAAATAAAAGCCATCAACCCGGATGTTGTCGTCATCATCATTACCGGCTATTCCGATGTAAAGATGGCGGTAGAGGTCATGCGGCATGGGGCGTTGGATTATATCATCAAACCCCTGATACCCGAAGAAGTGATCAACGTGATCAACAAAGGACTTGCCGGGGTAGACGCTGGTGAAAATGGGTCTTCAAAAAACAATTCGGCCTCACCGGCAAAAAGACTGAGCACGGGCTCGGAAGATTTCCTGACCGGGATTTCCCCTCTTGCCATTGATCTTTATAAGCAGGTAGCACTTGTTGCCCCCACCAATTACAGTGTGATCCTGTATGGTGAAAGCGGTACCGGTAAGGAAGTGATCGCCAAGACGATCCACCAGAGTAGCAACAGGAGCAATAAACCTTTTATTGCGGTTGACTGCGGTATCTTATCAAGGGAACTGGCCGCCAGCGAGCTTTTTGGACATATCAAGGGCTCCTTTACGGGCGCACTGACCGATAAGGAAGGGATTTTCGAGGTAGCCGATGGAGGCACACTTTTCCTGGATGAAGTGGCCAACCTCCCGTTGGATGTCCAGACCACTTTGCTCCGCGTGATACAGGAAAGAAAATTCAAACGTGTAGGAAGTAATAAAGATATCAGTACGGATACAAGAGTGATCGTTGCTTCAAACGAGAACCTGCAGGAAGCTTACCGCAAAGGGAAGTTCCGCGAAGACCTTTATCATCGTTTCAATGAGTTCTCACTTTCCATTCCACCGCTGCGTGAAAGAAAAGAAGATATTCCCCTGTTCCAGGAATTTTTCCTGGAGAAAGTTTGCATAGAGCTGGATAAAAAATTGGATGGATTTGACGAAGAGGTTTCCCAGTTGTTCCTGAATTATGGCTGGCCGGGTAATCTTCGTGAATTCCGGAACGTAATCCGCCGCGCCGCCCTGCTCTCTCCTTCGGGTAAGATCACCGCGAATGTATTACCCTGGGAGATCATTGGCAATCCCGATAAAACTTCTACTGGCGCTCCCCCACATATAAATACAGGTGAACAACATGCTCACGCCAACAATGGCAATGGCCATGGTAACGGCAGCGCTATCAATACCCCGACCGATCTTAAAGACATTGCTTCACATGCGGAGTATGAAACGATCATGACCGTACTCAAACAGGTCAAGTTCAATAAGACCAAAGCAGCCGAGGTATTAAAGATCGACAGGAAAACGCTTTATAACAAGATGAGGAATTACGAAGACTCGAACAATATTAAGCAATAAACTATCTTCTTCTCCTTTTGAAATGACTGCGATGATACAGAGTTGGTATTAGCTATGAAGTTATACGGCATGGACTTTGAACCATATTAAAAAAAATATGCAAACAAAGCCTGCTGAGATGACCACACTGACCGCCGTACTGGAAAAATTAACCGAGAGGAAACAGGATAATGAATTTAAAATGACTCCGGAAGGTTTTACCAGCAATAACAATAAGTGCTACAATCCTGAAGACCTTACTATCATAAAAACCTACCGCTTTGAAGGCCCATCTGATCCGGCTGATTCATCGATCCTTTACCTGGTCGAAGCCAATGATGGGCTGGTGGGTTATAGCCTGGATGCTTATGGGGCTTATTCCGAACATGATGAAAAATACAACGAATTCATCCGAAAAATAAAAATAGAGGAAAGGGATGAACAGATCCTTTTTGGGGAAGAAAATCAATAAAACACTCCTGGTTAAACTGCTTCAGGCAGGTGGCGGGAAAAACTTAAAGCCCTTCTCTCATCTGGATACTCCGCAAGTGGTGCAGCGGGTTTTTCTTTGCATTCATTAAGCTCCCGGAAAGATTGCCTCATGAAACGGAGTTGCTCATGTAAAATTTCCCGTAATGACTCGCATATTTCCCCGGAATTAATGGCCCGTTGGTAAGCCAGGATGGTTTCCTTTTCGTTGTATTCGCAGTTCAGGTACACTTCAGTGAGACTGCTGCCTGGTAATAAATATTTAGTCCCGGGCCAATTACGGTAGATATCACCTTTTACATCCACCCGGTCTGCGGGATCGCCGCAGCACAAATCAATATGCCGGCGCAACCCGATCATACAGTTACGGCTTTGTACCGCTATTTTCTGTAGCAAATTACAAACGGCTGTTTCCTGTCCGGAGTATTTTATCAGTTTCTCATATACCAGCGCACGCTCCTGTTGAATCAACATAAGGTCATGAAGCATTTCAACACTTTTTTCAAACCGTACCATATATGTTTGGTTTTTGAATTCGAATGGTGAGTGAATGTTTGATTCTACTAAGTTTATATCGGAAATAATTATGCCAAGCGGTCGAATGTGTAAAACTCAGGCCTGAGAACAACTGCTCCTGTGCAATCAACAGCCCGCTCACATTCTATTGTACATCCTGCCATACTATAAAAAGACAGGAATTTTTTACACGGAACGGGGAAATTCTTCTTCCTTTTTTCCTCGTTTCCGGCAATATTTTTTGTTCATATTATGTATAAAACCCCGCTCATGAAAATGAAAAAATTTTCATCGCTGTCGTCGCGTTACTCTTTATCAGTATTAGCTGTTCTTCGCCTGCTTATGCCTGGAAAGATGATTCTGTTTATCGAACCTGGTTTAATCTTCTTAATAATACCCCTCTCCAGCGTTGGCTATTTGCCGTTAGTATCTGATACTCATTTGATTAAAGACAAACAGGTCTGTTTAACCTGCATGACTAAAAGCTAAAGAATATTTAAACAGCAATAACGAGTCAGTATAAACCCCTATTAAACTCGCTTTTTTTGAAAATTAAACCATAAACAGTAACTTTTATTTGCTTTAGCATGCAGTAAATTTTATTTGTTTTAGTATGACTCGTAAATAACCAATTCTAAACATGACGCCAACCCAGTTGCCCTTTCTGTTGATGGAGCAAAGCAGAGACCTTATTTGGATGATTGACCTAAACTTTCAATTGGTTTATGCCAATAAAAAGTATATAAGCCTCATGAAAGAAGTGACCGGGGTAGAAACGAAGTTGAACGAGTCTGTATTGGTCGAAGGCTTTGGTGAAGGTTATATTGAAAAATGGAAAGCCTATTATAACAGGGCATTGAAAAGAGAATATTTTGAAATAGAAGAGCATTACTTCAACCCAAAGTCTAATGAAGTTCACTATGGACAAATTGTTTTTGAACCTATAACCGGAGACGATAACAAAGTTTTTGCGGTAGCCTGCCAATCAAGAGATATTACACGTATAGTAAAGCAAAAGTCTGAAGAGAATCAAATGATGGATGCCTCTTTAGATGTTTTTTGTACCATTAACGAACAGGGCAATTTTGTGTATGTGAGTGCTGCTGCTTTAAATCATTGGGGATACAGCCCCGAAGAGTTAATTGGCAAGCCTTACATGAATTTGGTGTTGGAAGAAGATGTACCTAAAACCATCGAAATAGCGGCTTTTGTTCAAAGTGGCCAGGACGTTAAATCATTCGTTAACCGATACAAGAAAAAAGATGGTGGAATTGCCTATAATTTATGGTCTACCAGGTGGGATAATCATACAAAATTAATGTATGCTGTAGCCAGGGATGGCAGGGAA
>JBDSPR010000010.1:0-5986 GCA_039930245.1 Chitinophagaceae bacterium
GAGGAATAGATGGGCTGACGATCAAATTAATTCCGACGAAGGAGGAATCTGTCTTTAGATTCCTCCTTCGTCGGAATAGAAGCTTCAAAATCTTCATCTTATCCTTCGCTGAGCTCAGGATGACAACTTGGTCATTCAATAGAATCGTTGTCGACTAATTCAAACTAACCCACTACCTAGAAATGAGTACCAGGAATTAGGGGGAAAGACACGACAATGGTGGGAATAAACTTGCCTATTTTTACCGCAAATATTCAACATGGTAAGGCGGATTCTATTAGCGCTACTTATTTACATACTATTTACGGGTTGTGGATCAAATCAGCAAACCAATACTGATAAAACGGAAACCATATTTGGCACTTACAAACACAAGGCTTCGGGAAAAGCATTTATCGAGCTTTACAAAGACAGTACCGCGAGGCTTGATACTGGTGCAGCCCTGGTCAACCAAACCGGAAAGTTCAGTTTCAGGAACGACTCGATCTTTATTGAATGGGGATCGGGGAAACAGGTAAAAAGCAGGTTTGTAAAGAAAAAGCGATTTTATTTTTTTTATATCGGGGCCACCCGTTATCAAAGGGAAGTATAAGTAAAAGAAGTTATAAGACAATTTTTTGAGAAACCCTTCCCGCCAGTTGCGCTAATACACCTCCGCATACGTATTTCCGCTTATTCCAGCTAGATGGTTATTCAATAGGGGTAGCATAGTCACTACTTTATTTCGAGGGAAACTCTATGCACCGGTGTTATGCATCTTGTTTTCTTTGCTTTACCAATTTGATAATACCTGTGAAATAATAAAGGATCCCGATCCATGAAAAACACACCATCCTTTATCCTTTGAAATAAACCATCCGGCCATGAAAAACCAATTATCCTTAATCCTGTGAAGCAAAACCAATCCTTATCCTGTGAAGCTCCGACCCTTTGAGAAACCGATCCGTAACCAGTGAAAAAGCAATGTTTTTATGACGACTAAAAACAAGATGGGAACATTAGTAAGTACAACGAACCCCGGCACACAAGATGGTATTACCCTCCGTACGATGGTGAATCGTCTTGTTGCCGGCATTGTACCATCCTTTGCACGCCAAAACAGTTTTATGGTGAACGAGATACCCTGGGGCTTAAAAGTGGAGGCCGATCCTGGGGTGATAAGCGCTGTGTTGGGTAAACTTTTTGCCACGATCGCCACCCATGCTGAGAATAGCTGCATCCGTATATCTTCTAAAGATTATGGTTACCTTCTTGTCGTTCAGCTTAGGAATAACAATAACACGAATCCTTACACCATAGCTGGAAGTTTGCAGGAAATAATACCCCTTGCCGAGCAGATCGGCGGGTATATCGGCATCAGCAGCCAGGAAGACCGTGGAATGACCATTGTCTTCAGTTTTTCCAATGTGCTACTTGCAGCTTAAGAAGCTAAGGCCAATTTTCGAAAGCCTTCTGAAGTGAGTTGTGGATTTATTTTTATAGAGGTCTATCCCTGTCGCGTCTTTCCGTGTGCATTATTTTGCAATCACCTGATTTTTAACCGGTATATGAGTGGAAAGAATCAGTAATTCTCCTCCATGCTTGTTAAAAGGAGAACGTGTTCAACGGGAACCATTTCACCGTTAAGACAGATCATCTCGGGGGATTCTTTGCCCAATTCCTGCCGCAATTCCGCTTCGATCTGTGAAAGGTCCTTGAGAAAATTATTGACAGGCAAAACCATTTTATTCAGGTAATGACCCGTTTTATCATAAATCGCGAAGAATTCTTCCCTGAAAAACGATACACCGCCTTCCAGTTGTTTTCTTGCATGGTTATAAGAATCCTTGAGGAAGGAGTTAATGGTTGTTTTATCCTCATTCAGCACATCAGGCCGAACATCACCCGCCAATGGATTTGTCATAACAATTAATTTCGGGTATAGCTTAAAGATTCATGCCAGAAAGGGAAAATGTTATGAACGCTGAATGAGAATCAATTTTAAACATATATAAAATGTGGAAAAATTGGCTCCAATAGGCAAAACTTAATGTTCCGGTAAAAAAACCGTTGGGGTTCCCCGATCTATTTTCCCCATTCCCACAAACCCCATTTAACTGCGTCAGGAATTTTTTCCCCGTTTTGTTTCAATGTCAACAGGATATTTCCGCGGTGATGGGATTCATGCGAGATAAAATATCCGAGCAGGGGTAATACACCTTTCTTAAATCCTTTTATTTTACCCCCATCGTCCCAACCCCTGGCCAGCAGCTCTCCGATTGCGTTGGCCGAGCTTTCGAGAGATTGCCGGAGTAATTTCCGGTCGTAAGCGGCAGTCTTATCAAGGGTATTATTTTTTTGAAAAAGGTCCTTTGCGCAGATCTCCAGCCATTGCATTCTCACATGGTGCAGGTGCAGGAACTGGAGATATACTGTTCTTCCGGCGCGGGTTCCCAGGGATTTCTGCATGCCTGTATCGCCGGTATTATCCAGGAGCAGGAGGTTCAACCGCTGGTGCATATTCCAGGTATCAAGAAGTTGTTCTTTCATAAACGGGCTTTTACCAGTGCAAAATAAAAAAACCTCCCATTAAGGGGAGGTTTATGTATTCGGTCAAAAACGAAAGATTTAATCTTTGGTCAACTTGGGCGTAGCAGTACTGGTAGTAGTTTTTTCCTTGGTATCTTTTACAGGAGTGATCTTTGCTGCTGGCACTTCATTTAATGGTTTTTTCTCTTTCTTGTACGTTTCGAATGCTTCAGCGGTCAATACTTCACCGGTGATCTGAACCGATTTTGGCTGATCGATACCTGCCAGTTTGATATACACATCTTTGGTAAAAGGTGCAGCTGCAGCGGCATTGTACTGAACTTTCAGCGGGGCAGATTTACCTGGCATGATCGGGTCAACGATCTTTTCCGGGGTAGTGCAGCCACAGCTGGCCCAGGTATTCTCGATTACGATCGGTTTATCACTGATGTTCTTTATCTCGAAAGCATACACTACAGGGGTACCCTGAACGATTTTTCCGAAATCATGTTTTTCAGCACTCAGTTTGATAAAGTCCTCAGCTTTGGGCTGTGCGGGTTGGGCCATAGCGCCCAGTGTGAACATAAAAGCAGTTGCGAGTAAGAAGATCTTCTTCATGGTTTAAAATTTAAAAGGATTGTTTTTTTAAAAAATCAACAGAGGCATTCGCAGGGGCAGGACCCTCGGGAGCTTTCCACACGGTACCTTTGATGGTAAGTACTTTTGATTGAGTTGTATTATAAGTGATGGTGATCGTTTTCTGGAAATAACCTTCGCCTGCTGCATTATAACCCACTTTGATCTTCGCGGATCCGCCCGGCGCGATGGGGTCATGACTCCATTCCGGGGTAGTGCAACCACAACTGGCCTGTACATTATCCAGTTTAAGTTCCGTTTTACCCGTATTGCTGATCTCGAAATTGTAGTATACCGGTTTACCCTGTGGGATCTTGGCAAAATCATGTTCTTCTTCCTTTAATTTAAGCGGATCTTCAACAGGGGTAACCACTTGTGCGCCAGCAAAGAGAAAAGAGGAAACCAGCAGGGAAAGGGCAAAGAATTTTTTCATGCTTACTTATTATTACAAGACCCCAAATTTAGAAAAAAGATGGCATATTACAGAGATGGGTTGCAGGAGACAGAAGGTAATTTTTTGACAGGGTTTTTCCCCCAATCAATCTTCCTATTTTTGCCCCATGGAAGCAAGTCCGGATATCATGACCAATGCGGAAAAATTATCATTTGAAAAATTCAGGGATGAGGTACTGAATGATTTTCGGACCATCTGTATTAGCCGGGAAATCAGCCTGTTAGGCCGTAAAGAAGTCCTTGGGGGGAAGGCCAAATTCGGAATTTTTGGGGACGGCAAGGAAGTGGCGCAGGCCGCCATGGCCAAGTTTTTCCAGCCAGGGGATTTCCGCAGCGGTTATTACCGTGACCAGACCTTTATGCTGGCCTCCGGGCTGGCTACTGCTGAGCAGATATTTGCCCAATTATATGCCGACCCGAACCTGGACCATGAACCTTTCAGCGCCGGACGGCAGATGAATTGTCATTTTGCCACCAAAATGGTGGATGAGAAAGGTGATTGGCTTGGGCTGGCCGGGCTCAAGAATATTTCCAGCGATATTGCCCCTACAGGCGGACAAATGCCCAGGGCACTGGGACTAGCTTTTGCTTCCAGGGTCTTCCGCGAGGTGGAACAGCTCCGTGATCATAAAAAGCTTTCCAATAACGGAAACGAAGTTTGTTTTGCCACGATCGGTGATGCGTCCACCAGTGAAGGACATTTCTGGGAAACCATCAATGCCGCCGGTGTGTTGCAGGTACCGCTCGCTGTTTTTGTATGGGATGATGGATATGGCATCTCTGTTCCAAAAGAATACCAGACAACCAAGGCATCAGTTTCTGATGCGCTGGCGGGTATGCAGAAAAAAGATGATTCAAATGGCATTAATATCTATAAAGTAAAAGGCTGGGATTATGCCGGTATGTGCGAAGTGTTTGAAGAAGGCATCCGGCTGGCAAGAGAGAAACATGTTCCTGCACTTTTCCATGTGGAAGAGATCACCCAGCCACAGGGACATTCCACTTCGGGTAGCCATGAGCGGTATAAAGATGCCGCGCGGCTGGAATGGGAAAGAGAATGGGATGGCATCAGAAAGATGAAGGAATGGCTGATTGCTAATGCGCTTGCCGAAGAAGAGGAGCTCAATAATATAGCCGAACAGGCGAAGGAAGAAGTGAAGGAAAAAAGACTGGCGGCCTGGAATAAATTCATCACACCCATCAGGGACCAGGTCAGCCGTGCTGCAGACCTGCTCAACACGATGGCTGGATCATTGCCGCAACATTCGGCTGCATTGCAGAAAATGGTCACTGATTTATCTTCGAACCGTGAACCACTCCGCCGCGATGTAACAAAGACATTGAGCGCAGCGCTGGAACTGGCCGGTAAGACGGATGCAGCTTACTGGACAAATGATTATTACAAAGACCTGCAGGAAGAGAATAAAAAATTATACAACACTAATCTATATAACGAAGGTGCCAGGAGTGCGCTGAAAGTGGAAGAGGTAAACCCCGTTTTTACGGATGAGACACCCTCGATCAATGGATTTGAAGTATTGAACAAATTTTTCGATGAACTTTTTGCAGCCAATCCCAACGTCGTGGCTTTTGGTGAGGACCTGGGTTATATCGGGGATGTTAACCAGGGCTTTAGTGGTTTGCAACAAAAGCACGGACAGCAGCGAATCTTTGATACCGGTATCCGTGAACTGACCATTATGGGGCAGGGGATCGGTCTTGCCATGCGCGGCTTACGCCCCATTGCCGAGATACAATACCTCGATTATCTCCTGTATGGATTGCAACCGCTGAGCGACGATGCAGCTACACTCCATTACCGCAGTGCGGGTCAGCAGAGTTGCCCGCTGATCGTTCGCACAAGAGGACACCGGCTCGAAGGAATCTGGCACAGTGGTTCCCCGATGGGAATGATCATCAATGCGCTTCGCGGAATGTATGTCTGTGTGCCAAGAAATATGACACAGGCTGCCGGTATGTACAATACCTTATTAAGAAGTAATGATCCCGGCTTGGTGATCGAATGCCTTAATGGATACCGGCTCAAAGAAAAACTTCCGTCCAACCTGCTGGACTTTACTGTACCACTTGGTGTACCTGAAGTGATTAAAGAAGGGACGGATGTTACCATTGTTTCTTATGGTTCTACATTAAGGATCATCCAGGATGCGGTGAACGTACTGGAAGCCGGTGGCACCAGTTGCGAGATCGTGGATGTGCAGACCTTATTGCCTTTTGATATCCATCATAAAATACTTGACTCGCTCAAAAAAACAAACCGAATCGTCTTTGTGGACGAAGATGTACCTGGTGGCGCCGCTGCTTATATGTTCAATAAGGTAATGGAAGAACAAGGCGGCTATAAATACCTGGATGTAGCTCCCCGTAC
>JBDSPR010000011.1:0-62637 GCA_039930245.1 Chitinophagaceae bacterium
AATTGTTTGATGATCACTTTAATAAAATCCCTTCCATGCCCTGTTTTTAGAAATTTCTCCCGTTGCATTGCTTCTTGCTTTGTTCCATAAGCTTCCTTGTGAATTAGCAACCAGGGTCGATAGCGTAAAGTATATCCTTTTGATTCAGCGAAATTGTGTTCGCTCAGACGCCGGTCCACATCGTTAGTAAACCCGGTGTATGTTTTGCCAGAACAAATGGAATAAAGTATATACACAAAATACATGCGCACAAAAAAACCCCTGAATATACAGAGGTCTTTTCTCGTGGTGTGGGGCGGGATCGAACCGCCGACACAAGGATTTTCAGTCCTTTGCTCTACCAACTGAGCTACCGCACCGTTTCCTAATTAAGATTGAATATTGAATATTTTATTATTTATTTTCAATCGTAACGGGCTGCAAATATAGTGGATTACCCTAAAAATAGCCAATCTTCAATCGAAAATATTCAATCCCTCCTACATCCCATATTCGCTCAAGAACTTGATACGCATGATCTTCAGCTGCTCCCAGTTGAAATTATATTCCGATAATTCTTCCTGGGCCACTTGTAAAGACGAGGTCTGGCAACCCTTGAAATACTCGATGATCTCGTCCTGGTCATCCTCATCCAGCATCTCATCGATCGCATAGGTGAGATTCAGTTTTGTTCCACTTGCCGCAATGGTCTCCATCTCCTCCAGCATCTCGTCCATCCTCCAGCCTTTGTTCTTGGCGATGGTTTCCAGCGAAACTTTCTTATCCGTGTTCTGAATGATATAGACCTTATTCCCGCTTTTGTTCACTACGCTTTTCATCACAAAATCATCCGGACGAACAATATTATTTTCTTCGACATAGGTCTTGATCAGCTCCACAAAAGGTTTTCCGTATTTGATCGCTTTACCCTTGCTCACACCCTGGCATTTCTCCAGTCCTTCTAGTGTAACCGGATAGAAAGTTGCCATGTCCTGCAGGGATGATTCCAGGAAAATAACAAATGGGGGGAGGTTCTTTTTCTTCGCTTCCTTCTGCCGCATCTCCATCAGCATCGCGATCAGCTTTTCATCCAGTGCCGCCCCGCCCGTTGCTTCTGTTGCCTCCTCATCATCCGCATTCGCATCATCATAAAGCTTATTCAGCACGATCTTGAACGTTTTTGGTTTCTTCAGAAAAGCTTCCGCCTTCTTGGTGAATTTCAGCACCCCGTATTCCTCGATATCCTTTACCAGCAATCCTTCAAGTAACAATTGGCGGACCAAAGAGTTCCAGAAATGATTATCGCGGTCGTTGCCGCTGGCGAATGCATCCAGCGCATCGTGCCGGAACATCTGTATCTGCGGAGTCAGTTTACCGCTGATGATCTGCACCACGTAATCCGTAGCAAATCGTTCATCCAATGCCTTGATCGCTTTCAATACGATCACCACTTCCTCTTTTGCCTCTACTCTTTCTTTCGGCTGCTTGCAATTATCACATTGACCGCAATTCTCTTTTTCATACTCTTCCCCGAAATAGCTCATCAGCACCTTGCGCCGGCAAACGCCTGTCTCGGCAAAACCAACTGTTTCATTGATCAGTTGCGCCCCGACTTCTCTTTCACTCAGCGGTTTGTCCCGCATCAGGTGTTCTAGTTTGCTGACGTCTTTATGCGAATAATACAAAACGCATTTTCCCTCCAGTCCATCCCGGCCGGCGCGGCCGGTTTCCTGGTAATAGTTCTCAATGGATTTGGGAATATTATAGTGTATAACGAAACGGATATCGGGCTTATCGATCCCCATACCAAAGGCAATGGTAGCGCAGATCACCTGCACCGATTCACCCAGGAACAAATCCTGTCTTTCGGCCCGCAGTTTACTGTCAAGCCCGGCATGATACGCTACGGCTTTTATACCATTCGCATTTAAAATATCCGCTAGCTCCTCGGTCGTCTTCCTGTTAAGTGTATAAATGATCCCGCTTTTATTCTTCATACTCTTGATAAAGCGGACGATGTTCTCATCGGCTTGTGCCTTCTTGATCTTGGGCAATACCTCGTAATAAAGATTGGCCCTGTTAAAAGAAGAAATAAAGATATTCGGCTTGCGCAGATCCAGGTTCTTTACAATATCGCTTTGTACTTTGGGGGTAGCTGTCGCTGTCAATGCGATCACCGGCACATCCGGGTTTATCTGGATCATCATTTCCCGCAGGCGGCGGTATTCCGGACGGAAATCATGTCCCCATTCGGAGATACAGTGAGCTTCATCCACGGCGAAAAAAGAGACCTTCAGATCAGAGAAAAATTCGAGGTTCTCCTGTTTGGTCAATGTTTCGGGAGCTACATAGAGCATTTTCGTTTTGCCCCCGAGCAGGTCATCGTGCACTTCTTTTATCTCTTTCTTATTCAATGTTGAATTAAGAAAATGCGCTACTTCATCGTTGCTGCTGTAACCGCGGACAAGATCCACCTGGTTTTTCATCAGGGCGATCAACGGGGAGACAATAATGGCAACCCCTTCGCTCACCATGGCGGGAAGCTGGTAACACAAACTTTTACCACCACCCGTTGGCATGATCACAAATGTATCGTGACCGGCCATTAATGATTCGATGGCTTTTTCCTGTGTGCCTTTGAATTTATCAAACCCGAAATATTCCTGGAGGGCTTCGTGGAGGTCAAATCGTTTTTTCGCGGCCGTTGTTTCTTTCGCCCTGGCAGTTTTTTTTGCCGCGGGTTTTTTTGCTGTTGTTGTTCCCATTACGCTATTATTTCCATCTTCCCGGCCCTTCGACTTCGTTCAGGACTACCGGGCTACAAATGCAGATTTATTTAAGATACTCATTTTTGGGCGGTAGTAGTGGGCTTGTAAACAATAATTTTACACAAGACGAACAATTACAGGGTAAATATGTGTTTCCACTGTCTAATGGCCGGGGCTTCAGCGGGTAGTGTTTAACAAACCGGGTCCCGCTACTGCGGGATCGCACAACTTCTTCCCCCGTCAATGAGGACCGCGAATTTACGCTTGTTTCGCCAACCAGTAACCTTACAAGCGTTAAAATTTATATGTAAACGATTGGGAAAGGGCGACTTCTTCCAAAACAGCTAAATTTGCCGCCGTTGTCCGTCCAGCTCCTGCATGACGAAAACATAGCAGGATGAACCAGCGGCGGCGGATATCAATCATGCCAGTTTCAATCAGACAGGTAGCCACCCGAACCATCCAGGCAGAAGCAGCGGCCATAGCCGGTCTTGTTTCATTTGTCAACGACGATTTTGAAAAAGCGGTACAGGCCATCGCCGGAATTAAAGGCCGGGTGGTGGTAAGTGGTATCGGTAAAAGCGCTGTGATAGCACAAAAGATCGTGGCGACCTTCAACTCGACAGGCACCCCCTCCATTTTTATGCATGCCGCCGATGCCATCCACGGCGACCTGGGCATGGTGCAGCAGGAAGATGTGGTGATCATCCTCAGCAAAAGCGGTGAAAGCCCCGAAATAAAAGTGCTCGTGCCGCTGATCAGGAATTTTGGCAATACCCTTATTGCCATTGTGGGAAATATAGAATCTTATCTCGCGAAGAATGCCTCCATCATTTTGAATACAACGGTTGAGCAGGAAGCCTGTCCCAATAATCTCGCCCCCACCAGTAGCACAACCGCACAATTGGTAATGGGCGACGCGCTGGCGATTTGCCTGATGGAATTAAAAGGGTTTCAATCCGATGATTTTGCCAAATTCCATCCCGGTGGTATACTTGGGAAAAAATTATACCTGCGTGTGGCAGACCTGTATGCCGTTAACGAAAAACCAAAAGTATTGGCCAGCCAATCGCTCAAAGAAGTGATCGTGGAAATGACGGCAAAAAGACTCGGGATAACGGCGGTAGTGGACAAGGATAATATTTTGCTGGGCATAATAACGGATGGCGATCTTCGCCGGATGCTGGAGAAAGGGGTAAATATAGAATCGGTAAAAGCCGGTGATATCATGACCGCTGATCCAAAAACCATCGGTCCGGAAGAACTGGCAGTAGATGCGCTGGATACACTGCGGCAAAAAGAAATATCACAGCTGGTCGTGGTGGAGGGAAAAAAATACCTGGGCATGATACATTTGCACGATTTAATCAGGGAAGGATTGATTTAACAGGTGACGGTGGATTTCCTATTCACCATTCACTATTCACTATTGACAATGAACAAACATCATTACGTAGCGATCATGGCGGGTGGGATAGGAAGTCGTTTCTGGCCGATGAGCCGCACCGATTTCCCCAAACAGTTCCTCGATATTCTTGGTACGGGCAAAACCCTGATCCAGCAAACCTATGAGCGATACAGCAAAGTGGTGCCCAAAGAAAATATCTATATCGTTACCGCCAGCGAATATGTTCCCATTGTAAAAAAACAATTGCCGGATATCTCCGCGGAAAATATTCTTGCCGAGCCTTCCAGGAAAAATACAGCTCCCTGCATCGCCTATATCGCTTTCAAGCTGCTGAAAAAAGATCCGGAGGCTTTGATGATGGCAGCTCCTGCAGACAATCTTATACTTGAAACAAATGAGTTTGTCAAGACCGCTAAAAAAGCGCTTGATTTTGTAGATCCTATCAATGCACTGGTCACCATCGGCGTTAAACCAATATACCCCAATACGGGTTATGGCTATATCCAGCATGATACCAAGGAAGCGGCTCCTGGTGTTTATAAAGTGAAAACTTTTACTGAGAAACCCAACCTGGAACTGGCCAAAACATTTATCAGCAGCGGTGATTTTTTATGGAATGCCGGGATCTTTACCTGGAAAGTAAAAAATATCCTTGCCGCATATGAAAAACATCTTCCTGAAGTGTATGATGTGTTCAACGCGGAAAAAGATAAGTTCAATACCCCTGAGGAGACAGAAGCTATTGAAAACATCTACCCCCAATGTACCAATATCTCTGTTGATTTCGGCGTAATGGAAAAAGCCGACAACGTTTACCTTATTCCGGCCAGCTTTGGCTGGAGTGATCTCGGGACCTGGAACAGCGCCTGGGAGAACAAGGATAAAGATTATTTCGGCAATGCCGTAATCGGTAAGCATGTAATGGTCGTGGATGCGAACAACTGCATCGTGCATGTCCCCGATAACAAACTTGTTTTGTTGCAGGGGCTTAATGATTATATTGTAGTTGACACCCAAGACGTCCTGCTGATCTGTAAAAAAGATAAAGAACAGGAGATAAAAGAATACGTGGCAGAAGTAAAAAGAAACAAGGGAGAAAAATATCTTTAATATGCTGCAAAAGCTTCGCACGGTGATCTATCATGTGGACGACCTCTCTGCCGCGAAAGAATGGTACAGCAAGGTCACCGGTCTCCAGCCTTATTTTGATGAACCCTTCTATGTGGGTTTTGATATCAATGGTTTTGAACTCGGTCTCGACCCCTCGATGGAGAATGTTTTACCGGGGAATTACAGCGAATCCTACTGGGCAGTAGAAAGCGTCAAAGCAGCTGTTGAAAAATTTGCCGCAGCCGGGGCCCTTCTTGTCCAGGATGTTACCAATGTAGGGGGTACCATCCAGGTGGCCATTGTCGCCGATCCCTTCGGCAACCATATTGGATTTATCCAGGGAGCCTGAAACCGGGAAAAAACCAGATTTAACCGGGAAATCACCGGGGTTTTTAATTGGCGCTTACTTATTTTTAATCCAGCAAGCTCGTTATGCCTTTATTTCCCATAAATAATATCCTGTTCCTCGATATCGAAACGGTTCCGCAATTCCCCGCCTATGCTGATCTGCCAGATGACTGGCGGCAACTCTGGGATACCAAATCAATTTCCCTGGTAAAATACCACGAAGGACAAACCAATGAAACGCTTTATCCCCGGGCCGGTATTTATGCGGAATTTGGGAAGATCGTTTGTATAAGCTGCGGGATCTTGCAGGGAAGTGGCGGGCAGCGGAAGATCGTTTTAAAAAGTTTTTGGGGGGATGATGAAAAGATCCTGCTACAGCAGTTTTGCCAGATGCTCAACAAATGGGCAACGGGAGATGCGAAATCACTTTGTGCACACAATGGAAAAGAATTTGATTTTCCTTATCTCTGCCGCCGCATGATCATCAACGGGATACCGATTCCCGCCACGCTGAACATTGCTGGCAAAAAGCCCTGGGAAATCAATCACCTGGATACGCTAGAGCTTTGGAAATTCGGAGACTTTAAAAGCTATACCTCGCTGAACCTGCTGGCGCATACACTGGGCATTGCAACGCCGAAGGATGATATTGACGGAAGTATGGTCTGGGAAGTTTACTGGAAAGAAAAGAACTTGCCCCGGATCGTGACCTATTGCCAGAAAGACGTGGTAACGGTGGCGCAGGTCCTGTTGCGTATGAGCGGGGAACCGCTGATCAAAGAAGAGAATATTGAAATTAAAAGCCACGAGGTTAAAAGAGTAGAATGAGAAAAAGAGGGTTGCTGAAATTTTGAAGGATTCTTTAGCCTCCGGAAAAACTCTCATTTTCTCCTTTTCCTCATTTAAACTCTTAGTCAAAACCTTTTAGCCATGAAACGGACAAACTATTCTTCCGGCGCCAAATGGGAAGATATCGTGGGCTACAGCCGCGCGGTAAAAGTGGGAAATACCGTCGAGGTAACAGGAACCGTAGCCGTGGACGAGGACAGCCTGCTGGTAGGAAGGGATGATGCTTATGCCCAGACCCGTTTTATTATTGAAAAGATCGAAAAGGTGCTGCAAAAAGCCGGCGCTTCTTTGAAAGATGTGGTCAGGACCAGGATGTTCGTAACTGATATATCCCGCTGGGAAGAATATGGAAAAGCACACGGGGAATTCTTTAAAGATATCAAACCCTGTACCTCCATGATAGAAGTAAAAGGGCTGATCGCGCCTGAATATTTAATAGAGATAGAGGCAACAGCTGTGCTCGGTGCTGCTTAATTTTATTAACACAAACATGTATATGAAAAAACTTATCCCGGTAATTCTAGCTATCGCCCTTCTCATTTCCTGTTCTAATGATAAAAAAGAAAAAACACCCGCTGATACTCCTAATGTTGCTATCGACTCTTCGCTTGTCACGGATAGTTCCTGGGGAGCTGTTACAGCTTCAACAGATTTTACAGGGCTGCAAACCATATATGGCAGGAGCAATGTAACGGATGAAAGGATATGCGGTCCCGAATGCGTTGATTCGCTCGATGTGACCGTGATCTATACCGGCACGCCGAAAGAGATCATTGTATACTGGAAAGACAGCGCTTATCACAAATCCATCGGCACCCTCCGCGCAGGCGGATCTGGAGCTCCTTATCATACCAGCACCGGCCTGAAGATCGGTTCCACTCTGCAAGACCTGCTTAAACAAAACGGACAGAAAATAAATTTCTCGGGCTTTGGTTGGGATTATGGTGGTTATATACAGTCTTTCAATAGCGGCTCCCTTGACAAATCCCCGATCCTTTTCAGGCTTGATCTGATGGAAGGCGATACAAATGAACTGCTGGGAGATACAGAATTGAACACGGACATGCCCGCCGTAAAAAAAGTATTGGACAAGATCCAGGTGTACCAGCTCTCTTTATCTTTTAATAAAGAATAAAAGGTGAATATCGAATCGCTGCGGGAATATTGTTTATCAAAGCCGGGCGCTGAGGAAACCCTGCCTTTCGGACCAGACACACTGGTGTATAAGGTGGGCGGCAAAGTTTTCCTGCTGACGGGATTTGATAACGACCCGCTCCGGTTCAATGTAAAATGCGATCCTGAAAAGGCTATAGAACTGCGAGAGGAGTTTTCCTGTGTGTTGCCTGGTTACCATATGAACAAAAAACACTGGAATACCATTGTTGTTGATGGGTCGGTCAGCTCGCGTCAACTAAAAGAATGGATCGATCACTCCTATGAGCTGGTAACTACCAGGTCCCCAAAGAAAAAGAACTAGTGTTTTAAGATTATTTTGGGTAGCCCGGGATCAGAACCCGTACAGCTTTACGTTATTTTCGCTCGATAAAACATACCAATGAAAATACTTTCCATATTCATCGCCGCAATGCTGAGCGGCATCTATAGTTTTTCGCAACCCACTTATAAAATTACCTGGGGAGAAGAGATGAAGCTGAAGAAGGGTACCTCCGACCTGGATATCATGGCGGCGGATAAGAGCGGTCTCTATTTCACTGAAAAACGAAGGGCAAAGACCATGTTCTCGATCGGTCCGCCCCCCTCCACACACAAGCTTTACAAGATGGACATGAATTTTGGAGAGGTCTTCGACAAAGAATTTAAAAAAGAATTGAGGGATAAAGATTTCCAGAGCTTCCAGTCATTGGGAGATGAATTGTTCTTGTTCGCGACTGACTATGAAAGAAAGTCAAAGCTTTTTAAAGTATTCGGTGCAAAGATCAACAAAGGCAACGGCGAACTGGCGGGTGATTTTGCGGAACTTGGAAGCTATGGGCTGGAAACAAAAAGAGACGATTATGAAATGAAGGTCTCGCCCATCCAAAATGGAAATGCCTTCCTGATGGTAAGTAATATCTCCGGTGAGGACCGTGTGTCGTTGGGAGTTAGTTTGCTCGACAAGAGCTTGAAAAAGATCAGCAATACCGTCATCAATCTTTCTTTTGATAAGGATCTGTACCAGTTACAGGACGTACAATACACGAAGAACAATAAGATCATACTGCTCGGTAAGGAATATGAAGAAGCACAGATAGGGAAAAAGAAAAGAAAACGTCTTGTGTTCAAGCAATACGTGATGGCGATCTATAATAATAAAGGAGAGAAGGAAAAGGATGTGATAATGGATTCCGACGACCGCTATATTATCAGCGGTAAATTAATAGAGCAACCGACAGGTGAGCTGCTGCTGGCGGGCTTTTACAGCAATGCCGCGAAAAAGGATGACCTGAATGGGTTTTTCATTAACCGGGTGGATGCGGAAAAGGGTGTCCTCCTGCTGAGTTCTTTTAAAGAGATCAATTCCGGGATGCTGGGCAAGGGTTATGAAGATGCTGCTGATGAAGACGACGAAATGAAAGAAAGTAAGAAGCTGGCTAAAAAAGCAAAGGATGATGATGATGAAGAGGAATTCCCAAACAGTTTTATCATTAAATCGGTTGATATCAACCCCGCTGACAATTCGATCATCATTACCAGCGAAGTGTCGAAGTATTCTTATTACTCCTATGTGAACTCCACGTATAATTCCACTACCCGCACCTGGACAAGGACAACCACTTTTGTTCACCGGTTTACCAACCAGGATATCCTGGTGATCAATGCTGACCAGGGGGGTAATATCAAATGGCTGAATGCACTGCCGAAGTCACAACTGGAAGAAGTGCGCTCTACCAGCAACAGTTATGGTAGCTGGTTTAGCCTGGATAATGACCGGAGCGGTTATTTTGCAGCGGGAGGCGGTATGCCATATTATTCTTCTTACAAAAGCCTGATCTATAATAATAACCTTGTGTTGCTCTTAAACGATCATACCAGCAACAATGTGAATCCGCAATATGGTGACAGGGTGAAAACCGTTTCCAACTTCAGGAGGAAAAGCAATATCTATGGTGTTTCCATGGATCTTTCGTCGGGTAAAATGACCCGGAGGATCATTGCTTCCAACAACGAGGAAACGATATTGATGCCGCGTCATGCCCTGGTGATAAATAATGAAGTCGTGATTCCCTCCTGGCGGCAACACCTGATGGCAAAAACAGAATTGAAGTTTGCGAAGATTTTTGTGAAGTAGGTTATTAATTAAGAACTTAGCGCAGCTTCTTACATAAGAAGCTGCTTTTTTTATATTAAAGAGACTGTTTTGCATATTCAATCCAAGCTTCCCGCCGTAGGCACCACCATTTTCACCGTCATGAGCGGCCTGGCAACAGAATATAAGGCTGTCAACCTCGGACAGGGTTTTCCAGATTTCCCGATGAGCGATGAGCTGACCACACTTGTCAGCCAGGCAATGAAGGAGGGGTTTAACCAGTATGCACCGATGCCGGGCTGGATGCCGCTAAGAGAGTCAATCGCAGAAAAAGCGGCTTTTCTTTATCAATCAAATTTGAACCCTAATACCGAGATCACGATCACGCCGGGCGGGACCTATGCCATCTATTCCGCTTTGACCACTATCCTTCAGCCGGGAGATGAAGTGATCGTATTTGAACCGGCTTACGACAGCTATATCCCCAATATCGAGATCAACGGGGCAAAGGCTGTCACGATCAATCTTGTTTATCCCGATTATCATATTGACTGGTTAGCGGTGAAAGCGGCGGTGAATGAAAAAACAAAAGCGATCATTATCAACTCCCCGCACAATCCTACCGGTAGCGTGCTTGGTGAAGAAGATATCCGCCAGCTCCGGGAGATCGTGAAAGGAACAAATATCTTTATCATCAGCGATGAAGTGTATGAGCACCTCATCTTTGATAATATTCCCCACCAGAGTATACTTCGCTATCCCGATCTGCTGGAAAGGAGTTTTGTGTGTTTCTCTTTTGGAAAAGTTTATAATTGCACCGGCTGGAAATTGGGATATTGTATTGCCCCGGCTCCACTGATGAAAGAATTCAGGAAAGTTCACCAGTTCAATTGTTTTTCCTGTCATACGCCGTCACAGGTAGCCCTGGCAACGTTCCTCGCAAATAAGGATGCTTATTTATCACTTGCTGGACTGATGCAGGAAAAACGGGATCATTTCAAGCAACTGATGCAGCAAACCCGTTTTACCATGCAGAATTCCTTCGGCAGTTATTTTATCTGCGGTACTTATGAGCGGATCAGCGATGAGGCAGATAAAGACCTGGCGATACGGCTTACCAAAGAAGCTGCTGTGGCTACCATTCCCGTGTCCGCCTTCTACCGCGATGGAAAAGATGATAAAGTGCTTCGTTTTTGTTTTTCCAAAAAGAAAGAAACCCTGGAAGCGGCCGTTGAAAAACTATCCCGGTTCTGATGTCTATCGATCCCCGATACAAAGGAATCTTTTACATGGTCCTGGCAGCGCTGGGATTTTCAATGATGGGGGGAGCCGCTAAACTGTTGAAAGGAAGTTTCGGTGCGGGCCAGCTGGTATTCTGGAGAAACGCAATCGGGTTGGTTGTTCTACTGGCAGGGTTTATTATAAAACCCCCGGTAAACAAGGGTGGTAAATTTCACCTGCTTATTTTCCGTGGGATGATGGGCACAACTGCCCTTTATACTTTATTGTATTGTATCCTGCATATCCCGCTGGGTACGGCCATGACCTATAATCTTACCTCTGCCTTATTCATTGCTGTATTCTCTTTCCTTCTTTTCCGTGAATACCATGGGCGCATCGTTTTACTGGCTGTGCTGTTGGGATTTGCGGGTATGCTGCTGATCTATAAACCAGCCATGCATTTTCCCTGGTACTATCATGCGGCCGGGTTGCTGTCGGGTATCACATCAGCACTGGCATATATAACGGTGAACCGTCTTGCCGGGCATTATGATTCCCGGATCATCGTACTTTCTTTTATCGGAACAGGCGTGCTGGTACCAACTGTTTTTATGCTGATCCGGTATATCGGCAATATTCCCCCTGATGATGTGTTTTTTATCAACTGGCGCTGGCCGGTGGGTATTGAATGGTTCTATGTTTGCTGGCTGGGATTGGCGGCACTCTTCGGGCAATATTTTGTAACAAAGGCTTACGGCTCCGACAAAGCGGGTATCGTCTCTGCGATCGGGTATGCGAATATCATCTTCTCTGTTTTCATCGGCATGGCCCTGGGCGATGCCTTCCCCAACCTCATGTCACTTGGCGGTATCACCTGTATCATCCTTTCCGGGGTGATCATTTCGCTGGTAAAGCGGAGACGAACGGTTCCCTGAACTATTAAAGCGAGTAAAAATAAATTTGGAAAGCCTGTATTCATTATCGTATATTTGCGATATAAGATTTAACAATGGCTTTTAACAAGAAAGAGGAATTCACACAAAAGGAGCAGGATCTTTCCAATTTCGCCAAAGCAATGGCGCACCCCGCCCGTATCGCTATCCTTAAAGTGCTGGCGCAACGTAATGAATGTATTTGCGGCGAGATCGTGGAACTCCTGCCCCTGGCACAGTCCACCGTATCACAACATTTGAAAGAACTCAAGACGGCCGGGCTGATCACCGGAACCATTGACGGTCCCCGCAGCTGCTATTGCATCAACTGGAAAGCTTTTGAAAAATTCAATACCGCATTCAATTCCCTATTCGACAACCTGAAAGTGAAAAACGAAAAAGCCTGCTGCTGATAAAGATAGTTTCAATCATTAATAACATCTCCAGCCCCTCCGGGGGTTTGGAGGCAAAAAAGTAAAGCCATGAACAACGATTCAAAATTAAAACAGCTGGTAAAAGAAAAATACAGCGAAATTGCCAGCCAGCCCAAAGAAACCAATACAGCATCCTGCTGTGGTGCTACTTCTGCCTGCTGTGGCGATGAGGTATATAATATAATGGCCGACGACTATTCAAAATTGGCCGGTTATAATCCCGATGCCGACCTGGGTCTCGGTTGTGGTCTACCCACAGAGTTTGCAAAGATCAAAGAGGGTGACACGGTAATCGATCTCGGGAGTGGCGCAGGAAATGATGCTTTTGTAGCCCGCAAGTTGACAGGTGAAAAAGGCAAGGTAATCGGTGTTGATTTTACAGAAGCCATGATCGCAAAGGCGAGAGCTAATGCGGAAAAATTAGGACTTGATAATGTAGAGTTCCGGCTCGGGGATATAGACGATATGCCCGTTACGTCCGGCAAGGCCGATGTGATCGTCAGCAACTGTGTGTTAAACCTTGTTCCTAATAAACATAAAGTCTTTAGTGAGATTTTCAGGGTATTAAAACCGGGTGGACATTTTTCCATTTCAGATATCGTACTGGAGGGGGCGCTTCCAGCGAAATGGAAAGAGGTAGCCGAATTATATGCAGGCTGTGTTTCGGGTGCTATCCAAAAAAAGGACTACCTGGGTATTATTGAAGAAACTGGTTTTACAAATATCACGCTGCAAAAAGATAAGACCATTGTGATCCCCGATGAAATTTTGGCAAATTACCTGGCACCTGAAGAAATTGCCGGATATAAAAAAGGGAATGCCCGTATCAGTAGTATTACAGTGTATGCAGAAAAACCGGCAAAAGATGATCGGAACTGTTGTGAGCCCGGTAGCAACTGTTGCTAAATTGTTTTATTAACCATAAATAGTAAAGCCATGAAAACGATGAAAGATCCCGGTTGTTGTGAACCCGGTAGCCCCTGTTGCATAAGCGGTTGGGCTTGTTGCTAAAAACAAAAGGGTCCTGCGAATGCGGGACTCTTTACCTTTACTAAGATGCCCAAAAGAATTCTTTTTGTTTGTGTAGAGAACAGTAACCGCTCCCAGATGAGCCAGGCTTTTGCCAAGATGATCGGCGGCGCCAACGTCAAGGCCTATAGCGCCGGGTCCCAGCCCTCGGGAAGGATCAACCAGAAAGCCATTGTGGCGATGAAGGAGCTGGGATATGACCTTAAAACGCATCGTTCCAAATCTCTCGACCAGGTAAAAGAATACGGTCCGTTTGATGCTGTTGTGACCATGGGATGCGGAGATGCCTGTCCCTGGATGCCTGCCAAACAGTTCATTGACTGGGATATTCCTGATCCAAGAGAGATGGATGAAGAGGAGTTTCGGAAGGTGAGAGATATGATAAGAGAAAAGGTGAGGGCTTTATTGGAAATACTTTAGTATTACTCCTTTACAAAACACATTTCCCCTGTTTTTCCAACCAGCCCCTGTGGGTTCTCTTTATTGTAAAAGATAATTTCGGTTGTAAAACAATTCTCCGCTGTTTTAATAATTGTTGCTTTGATTCTATCCCCGGTTTTATATGAGTTAAAGTCTACGAACATTTTTTCGCAAGTCAATTCATATTCACAGTCGTTCAGCCATCTTAGTTTCCAAATCATTTCAAGGTTGCCGTTGTTGTAACTCTCCTGTATAGAGTCTTTTCTCAGGCTTATTTTGCCGGGAAGGTCGGGGTAGTAAAATTTTCCGGTTTTAAATCGTTTACAGTTCGGCTCTTGTGAATACCCGGTTACTGCAATGAAAAAAAACAAAAAAGTAATTATACCTCTTTTCATATTATCCTTTAAAACTATAACCCGGCTTTTTTACTTATCTCCAACATCCGGTCCATCGGCTTTTTCGCAGCCAGTCTCAAATCCTCTTCCATTTCAATGGCCGGTGTTTCATACTCCATACAGAGATAAAGTTTCTCCAGCGTATTTCTTTTCATGTGCGGGCAATCGTTGCAGGCACAGCTGTTATTGGGTGGTGCGGGGATAAATGTTTTTTTCGGGGAGGCTTTCATCATCTGGTGGATGATACCGGTCTCTGTCGCCACGATATATTCCTGTGAAGGATCCGTCTGGGTATACTTCAATAAGCCGGTGGTAGAGCCGATATAGTCGGCCAGTCGAAGTATAGGGTCTTCGCATTCCGGGTGGGCGATCAGTTTGGCCTGCGGGTGTCTTACTTTGAGTTTAGTGATCTTTTCCAGGCTGAATATTTCGTGTACCATACAGGCGCCATTCCACAGCAGCATATCTCTGCCGGTTACTTTGTTGATATAAGCCCCGAGGTTTTTATCCGGTGCAAAAATGATCTTTTGATCTTTCGGAAAACTTTCCACGATGATCTTTGCATTGCTGCTGGTGCAGATCACATCGCTCAATGCCTTGATACCCGCGCTACAGTTGATATAACTCACGACCACATGGTCAGGGTGCTGCTCTTTGAATTTTTTAAAAAGAGGGGGCGGGCAGCTATCGCTGAGCGAACAGCCAGCTTTGAGGTCTGGAATAACAACAGTTTTGTTGGGGTTTAAGATTTTTGCTGTCTCCGCCATGAAATGTACCCCTGCAAAAACGATCATGTCTGCTTTTGTCTTCTCTGCCTGTTGGGCCAGGCCCAGGCTGTCGCCGATATAATCCGCCACATCCTGGATATCAGGCTCCTGGTAGTAGTGCGCTAGCAGGATAGCATTTTTTTCCTTCTTCAGCCTTTCGATCTCTGCGAACAGGTCCATCGTGGGATCCAGGTCAATATCCAGGAAACCTTTGTTTTCCACTGCTGCTTTTGCCGTGGCCAGTACCGGGTCTGAAGTTTCGTTGTGCATCACTGATCGTTTTTTCAAGAGAGCAATATTCCATCAACTCCTCAAACTTTTCAAAATAAATTTTACCAACCCTGTATTTATACAATAATAGTAATAATATAATTTTTATAAAAAGAAGTATATTATTATTACAGCTGTGGATTAGTGGATAAACTGTTTTTCAAAATTACTGATTTAGAGTAATCCACATTTATACCAGCCTAATCCACATTATTATTTACTGCTGCTACCCGATTTGATGAATACTGTCCACAGGTATGTGAAATCAACTCGCTGGATAACTTGTTGCCTCAACCGGATAAAATTCCTGTTAATAAGAACAGGATAACTGGTTGAATTATTACCGGGGAATATCATCGACCCACATGCGGGGATTTATTAATCCAATCATCCTGTTTCATATACCCGTTTCACAGGCTGTTATTCACATAAATTTTGCTTCATTAACATCCACGTGGGGAGAAAAACCCATATGGGTTATGCTGGAAATGCTGTTTTTGATCGTTTTTTCAAGCGGCGCATTCAAAATTTACCGGCGGAAAACCTTTTATACAGGAATAACTTAATTTTAAAATCTCAAAAAAACGATATGAAATATATAAAGCAACTCACTCTTGGCTTTTGTCTCTTGTTTGCATCCCTGCTTGCCCGGGCCGATGAAGGTATGTGGCTTCCGCTGTTATTACAACAGCTTAACGAGAAGCAAATGAAAAGCCTTGGGATGAAGATCAGCGCAAAAGATATTTATAATATAAACAGTGGTAGCCTAAAGGACGCAATCGTCAGTTTTGGTGGCTTCTGTACTGGCGAAGTCGTTTCTTCCAAAGGATTGGTATTAACCAATCACCATTGCGGTTTTGATGCCATTCAGAATCATTCAACGCTTGAACATAATTATATAAGGGACGGGTTCTGGGCCAACAATTACGGCGAAGAGATTCCCAACCAGGGTTTGTTTGTCACTTTTATCGTGCGGATCGATGATATGAGCAAACAGGTATTAAAGGGAGTTACTGGTACTATGAGCGAAAGCGAAAGACAATCCGCGATCGATAAGAATATTGCCGAAATAAGGAAAAGCGGCAAAAAGGAAAGCTACCAGGATAATTTTATCCGCGGTTTTTTCGAGGGCAATCAATATTATATGTTCACTACCGAAACGTATAAGGATGTACGCCTGGTGGGAGCCCCGCCCTCTGCGGTGGGTAATTTCGGTAAGGATACGGATAACTGGATGTGGCCAAGGCATACCGGCGATTTTTCTATGTTCCGGATCTATGCGGGCAAGGACAATAAACCGGCGGAATACTCGGCAGATAATATTCCCTATACGCCAAAAAAATCTCTTTCCATTTCACTGGATGGTGTCAAAGAAGGTGATTTCACCATGGTCTTTGGTTTTCCCGGGAGAACTACACAATACCTGCAATCCGCAGCAGTGGAACAGATCATGCAAGTGAATGACCCGGCTAAGATCGGCATACGTGAAAAAGCGCTTACTGTTATTGATGGTTTTATGCGGAAGGACGAACAGGTAAAGATCCAGTATGCGGCGAAATATGCCGGTATCCAAAACTCGTATAAAAAATGGCAGGGCGAAGTGCTGGGACTAACGAGCACTAATGCATTGGGAAAGAAGAAAACCTACGAAGCCGAATTCCAAAAAAGAGTAAATGCCAATCCTGAATGGAAAACGCAATACGGCTCCCTGCTGGGAGACCTTGAAACGCAGTACAAGCAATTAAAACCTTACGGGTATGCGAGGGATTATTATAACGAGATCATCAGCAAGATCGAACTGTTTACCATTGCCGCTCAATTGAACACATTGATCACAGCTTATGATAAGGATGGTGATAAAGGTCTGCAGCAACGGCTTACAGGCGTCAAAAACTCGCTGGCGAATCTCTATGAAGAGTACAATACACAGGTGGATCAGCAATTATTTGAAGTGCTGATGGGAATGTATATGAAGGACCAGGAAACCAAATATGTCTCTCCCACGCTGAGTGACTGGTGGGCCAGCGAAGGCCGCAATTTCCAACAGCTTGCCGCGAAAGTCTATAGCGAAACAACGCTCGATGAAAGCAAAAGCACACTGAAAATGCTGGAAAAACCCTCAGCAGAAATGGTGGCCGAACTAAAAAACCAACCAGTGGTCAAATTGTACCAGGATCTTTTGAAAACCTACCAGGTAAATGTGCAAACAAAACTGGCGGATCTACAGGCAAACATCAATAAGCTGAACCGCACTTATATGCAGGCGCAGATGGATGTATTTAAGGAAAAAAGATTTTATCCCGATGCCAACAGCACGTTACGGGTCGCTTACGGCAATGTAAAAGGTTATAATCCCCGGGACGCGGTGAAATACGACCACTATACTTATATGGATGGGGTAATGGACAAATACAAACCGGGCGATTATGAATTTGATGTTCCCGAAAAATTAAGGGCCTTGTATGTGAACAAGGATTATGGGCAGTATGGCAGCAACGGGAAAATGGCGGTTTGTTTTATTGCAACCAATCATACCACGGGGGGAAATTCGGGGAGCCCGGTACTCGATGGATATGGCAACCTGCTCGGCCTCAATTTTGACCGGGTTTGGGAGGGGACCATGAGCGATATCAATTACGACCCCTCCATTTGCCGGAATATCATGGTGGATATCCGCTATGTTTTGTTCATTGTAGACAAATATGCCGGCGCCAGCCACCTGGTAAAGGAAATGAAGCTGGTGCACCCCAAAAGGAGGTAAGGGCTAAAGCCTTTAAAAACGGGCATTTTGTGGATATTTTCCACCATTTTTCCCCTATTTTTGCCATCCTTTTTAAACAAGGTACACTATGTCTATTATTCAAACTATCAGGGATAAGGGAGCCAAGGTCTCTGTGATATTGATCGCTCTTGCATTGGTGGGTTTTATTCTGACGGACTATTTTTCCGGCAAAGGTGGCGGCAGCGTTGGCGGTGGAGGAACTGTTGGCCGGGTTAACGGTACCAGTATTGGTTTTGAAGACCTTAGCAGGAAGGTTGACCAGATGGAAGAGAATATGAAGCAACAGGGCTATCCTGCTGGAGGGACGTTGAGGCAGCAGGCGCTTACCCAGGCCTGGGACCAGGAAGTAAGCCGCATTGTGCTCAAAGATGAGTTTGATAAATTGGGTATCGAAATAGGTAAAAAAGAACTGGGAGATATCTTATATGGCCCCAATGCACCAAGCGATCTGAAACAACAATTCACCGATGAAAAAACGGGGCAGTTCAATGCGATAGCCGCTAAAACAGCGGTGGACCAGTTGTTGAAGAAAAAAGCAAAGACACCTGAAGAACAAGCGCAGAAAGATAATTTCAATAACTATATCGGGCAGCTTGAATTACAACGCAAAGAACAGAAATATGTAGCATTGCTTGGTAACAGTGTGAACTTTGCCCGCTGGTACGTAGAGAAATACAATGCAGACAACAGCCAGCTGGCAAAAATATCTGTCGTAAGAGAAGTGTACACAAGCATCCCCGATAGCCTGGTCAAGGTTGCTGACAAAGAGATCGAAGCTTATATCGGCAAACACAAAGACGATTACAAACAGGAAGAAACCCGTAGCATCAGTTATGTCAATTTCAGCGCCTCGCCCTCTGCGGCCGATAGCGTGGATACCAGGAACAGGCTTCTTGCCATGAAAGAAGAATTTGACAGTACAAATAACCTTGAACAATACCTTGCTGGTGAAGGCGTGAATACATTTTATAATGGTTATATCCGTGATACGGTTATACAAATAAGCGCCAAACGCGAAATATTCAAAATACCGGTTGGCAGCGTATATGGTCCTTACCTTGATGGCGGAAGCTATGTACTGGCAAGATTGGAAGGCGTTCGCCAGATGCCGGATACAGTGAAGGTCCGTCACATACTTGTTGCAACCATGCAACGCGATCCGCAAACCAACCAAATGTATCCTGTAAGAGATACGGCCAGCGCAAAAAAACTGGTCGACAGCATACAAACAGCAATCCGTAACGGTTCGAATTTTGATACGCTTGTCGTTAAGCTATCAGATGACCAGGGTAGTAAGGAGAAGGGTGGGGTATACGAGGCAGTTCCTTCCGGCCAGATGGTGGCGCCATTCAATGATTTTATTTTCCTGAATCCGGTTGGCAGCAAAGGCGTGGTGAAAACAGAATTTGGTTATCACTATATGGAAATTCTTTCACAAAAAGGCGGCGGTACAGCCTACAAGATCGCCTACCTGCCAAAAGAAATAATCGCCAGCCAGGAAACAGATAACAATGCGAACAATATGGCCACGCAGTTTGCGGGAGACAGCAGGGACCAGAAAGCTTTTGATGAGAACTTTGAAAAAACGTTGAAACCCAAAGGATACCTCAAAGGGGTAGCAACCGGTATTACACCAATAGGTGCTGATGTACGGGGAGTAGGGGCATCAAGACCATTCGTAAAAAGTATCTACGCTGCCAGCCTGGGTGAAGTACTGAAACCCGAGCGTATCGATGATAATTATGTAGTCGCCGTGGTAACAGAAGTGTTCAAGGAAGGAGTACAGACGGCAGCAACCGCGAGACCATCTGTAGAGGCGGCGTTGAGAAATAAGAAAAAAGCAGAAATGCTGAAGCAAAAAGTTGGTAAAGTAACCACGCTTGAAGCAGCAGCTGCGGCCTGGGGCGGTAAGACGATCGAAACAATTGATAGTCTCCGAATGAACGGAAGGGGAAATGTTACCGCCATGGGCTATGAACCAAGGGTCAATGGCGCAGCGTTCAATCCTGCCAATAAAAGTAAAGTTGTTCCTGAGCCAATCGAAGGCATCAACGGGGTTTACGTAGTGAGAGTGGACGCGTTGACGGCCACTTCTGTAACAGAAGCCAATGTAGTCGAGCAGCGCAAAGGTTTTTACAAGCAGTCGAAAGAATATGCAGAGAACCCGAACAGCCCGGCTTACCCTGTCAATTCTTTAAGGAAAGCCGCTACGATCAAAGATAATAGGGCCGATAAATTCTGATAGCTGTTAAAACAGCACTAAAACGAATATCATCCCGTCCAGCATCAGCCGGACGGGATTTTGTTTTCCTAAATCGCAACCTTCCCGGAGGGTAATTTGTTATTTTTACGATGCGGTATGAATGAACCATTTATCAATAAAGTAGCCGAAAGCGGGTTGGTGACCATCGACCTGGAAACCTATTACCCAAAAGGAGAATCCGCAGTGTTTGATCTGAAGGATCATTTATACATGGAAATGATCTTGAAAGAGAAGGATTTCAGGGAGGCGCTGAAAAATATTGACTGGACCATTTACCATAATAAGAATGTAGCACTAACCTGTTCTGCAGATGCGATCATACCTGTCTGGGCCTGGATGCTTACGGCCACGTATCTTCAACCATTGGCCAAAGAGATCGTGATGGGTGATTCGAAAGAACTGCACAAGCATCTTTTCCTGAGAAACCTGGCTGCCATTAATGTTAATGATTACGCTGACAAGCGGATTGTGATAAAGGGTTGTGGTGAAACCCCGATAGGGGATTATGCATACATGGAAATAACCAAACTACTGCGACCTGTTGCAAAGAGTATTATGTATGGAGAGCCTTGCAGTACGGTGCCGGTTTATAAGAAAAGACCCTAGACGGGAGACCAAAGATTTCAGTTGGCCCGCTTTATCCTCTCACCTTCAAAACCATCCCCGTTTCCGGAAAGCGATCAGCATACCGATAGGGATCAAAAGCATCAGGCTGACAGCTGTATAAAAACCCCAGCGCTGGTGAAAGAAATTGACATTCGAATCGAAGTTCATCCCAAAAATTCCACCGATAACGGTAGCGGGTGCGAGCAGGCAGGTAACGATAGCCATTACCTTCATCACTTCGTTCATCTTGAGGTTTACATTGTTCACATGCAGATCCTGTAAACTGACCATGATATCACGGTAGTTCTCACTCAGGTCGCTGGCCTGGATGATATGGTCATACACGTCTTTATAATACTTGCTGTGGCGGTCTTCCAGCAAAACACTTTCACTGCGCAGGAAACCATTTACAACCTCTCTTACGGGGGAGAAATTCCTTTTTAATATGATCAGCTCTTTGCGTAACTGGGTGATATTAGCAAGGGCCCGCGGGTTATTGGCGCGGCTTACTTCTTCCTCAAGCTCTTCGATCCGGTCTCCCAGCTTCTCCATCACTACGAAATAGTGGTCAACGATCAGGTCGAGCAGGGAATAACAGAGATAGTCGGCGCCCCGTTGGCGGATCTTGCTGTTCGGGGTTTTTAATTTTTCCCGGAGTGAATTAAATACGTCCCGGTGAGCATCTTCCTGGAAACTGATCACCACATCTTTGGAAAGGATGATGCTGATCTGCTCCTGTTCGACAGCGTGCAATTCCACATTATAATAAAGCATGTTGAGCAGGCAAAAAATGCTGTTATCCGCCTCATCCAGTTTGGGCCGCTGGTTAATGCTCAGGATATCTTCAATCACCAGGGGGTGTATATCATAATGCGCACAAACGGCCTCCACTTCTGCTTTACGGAGCCCGTCGATATTGATCCAGGTGGTCCGGCCGCTGGTTTTATACATGAAACAATCCCCGATTGCGGATAGTTTTTTTTCTTCCAGGCTGTCGGCATTATAATCAAAGATGGTGACCTTCACCTCCTTTGCTTCTTCGCGGTGAGGGATAATGGTCGGGTTGACAGAAAGGATCTCTTTTGTCCGCTTAGGCGAAAACAGGTTCGGCAGGTAGAGGTATTTCAGGTATTTATCGGGGCGGAGCTTTTCCAGGTTCATAGTAAGGAAAGTTAGTAAAAGAAACGCAGCTGGGTGACGTCCCATTATAATTTTTCATAAAGCAACCTCAGCTTTTCCCTTGTCATTATTTTCTCCCAGTCTTTCCCCAGGGCATTTTCCCAAAGGGGCTTCATGCCAAGGGAGACATCCATCATTTTATTGAAATCCTCATCGCTAAGTCCCTTACAGATGCCGGTTGGTATTTGGATCTTGTTTTTTTCGACCATGTATTTGAATTCCTTTACCCCTGCCGGGTAAAATTCTTCGAGGTGATTCATCACAATGCAATTACCAATGCCGTGTTTGGTGCCAAGTAAATAACTGAGACCATAACTGACCGCATGTGCAACACCGACCTGGGAATAGGCAATGCTCATACCACCCGCATAAGAAGCCATCATCAGTTTGTCATCACTTTCCGTATCCCAGTTGTCTTTGTTTACAAATACGTCGCGGCAAAGCTGCAACGCTTTTTCGCCATAACTTTTACTGAACTCGTTCAGGTAGGTTCCTTCCAGGCTTTCAATACAATGGATATAACAGTCCATGCCGGTATAAAAACGTTGGTTAACCGGGGCATTGGCTGTTAATTCAGGATCAAGCACCACCTGGTCAAAAGGTGTAAAGTCAGAATTCATTCCCAGCTTTTTGGTGGGTCCTGTGAGTACCGTTGTCCTGGATACTTCCGCGCCGGTGCCACTGAGTGTGGGAATACCCGCTTTATAAACACCGGGAAATTTAACCAGGTCCCAGCCCTGGTAATCGGCCGAGGAACCAGGATTGTTCATCATTAATGAAACCGCTTTTGCCAGATCCATCGCAGAACCGCCACCGATACCGATCACGCCGCTTATTTCGCGAAATTTTTCTTTGATCTGTTGCGCCAGTTTATCGACATAGCTAGTCTTGGGTTCGTAAGTGACATCCACAAAAATGATCTCATCTCTTCCTCTTAGCGGCACCCGGCTGGCCAGTGCCTTGCCTTCAAAAAAATGGTCGACCAGGAAGATCATTGGTCTTTCGCCGATCCGGCGGGGTGCAAGGATCTCGTCCAGCTGGTTGAAACAACCGCGGCCATAGACTACATAGCCGATCATTTTGAAGTTCCTGAATTTCATATAATAATTTTACGACAAAGAACACGGAGGACATTCCACAGAGTCCACAAAGTTATAATACCAATCGGTTGATACCTTTTTTAAGTAAGGGCACATTGAAATTAATCAGAAGCCCCAGACAGTTGCCAGATAATTTTAAATATGTCAATACCTGGCCAAGAAGCAGAATGAACTTTTATAACTAAACCGATAATATCTGCCGATAGCTGATTTGTTCGAAAAAAAATCTCTAAAAGTTATTTTGTGTTTTCAGTGTTAAAACTTTGTGTGCTTTGTGGTTAAACAAAATCATAATAACCTGGAGGCCCTTTCCAAATCCCCCGGGGTATCAATCTCCACCCCCATATAATCCACCACCACCATGCGGAGGGGGATGCCGTGTTCGAGGTAGCGAAGACATTCGATCTTTTCCGCCGCTTCCAGTAAGCCGACGGGCCATTGTGTAAAATCCATCAACGCTTTTTTACGGAATGCATACACACCGATATGTTCATAATAAACAGCCGGGAAATTCTTATCCCTGGCATAGGGGATCACGCTGCGGCTGAAGAATAAAGAATTCATATTCTGGTCGACCGTTATTTTTACAAAATTGGGATCCATGATATCGCCGGGGTTGGTAATGACCTGCATAAGTGAAGCAACCTGTACGCTATCGTCATCGAATTGTTTCAACAATTTCTCCAGCGGTTCTTTTTTGACAAAAGGCGTATCGCCCTGTACATTTACGATGATATCAACATCCATGTCAAAAGCCGCCTCAGCGATCCGGTCACTGCCGCTTTCATGCTGGCGCTGACTCATTACAACAGAACCTCCTGCAGCGGTTATTTCTGTAAAGATGATATCGCTGTCCGTTACCACGACCACCTCATCAAAGAGGCCCGTAGCTTTGGTGGCCTCATAGGTATGGCGGATAACGGTCTTATCCCCGAGCAGTTGCATCAGTTTGCCGGGGAATCTTGTCGCAGCATACCTTGCAGGTATCATTGCAATGGTCTTCATATCGTAAAGCTACACAGGTTGAAAATGATTATGCATCAAGTTTCTGAAAAGGCTTTTTCAGGAGAGAGATCAAATTCTCATCTTTCTCGCCAGGATAGTAACGGTCAAGCCCATAATGGATATCTTTTGTATCCAGTTTCATAAAAGTTCCCCAAAGCCGGTCCCAGATCGAAAACACAGCGCCGTAGTTGCTATCCGTAAAAGGTTGTTTCCAGTGATGATGAACTTTGTGCATATTGGGTGAAACAATGACATAGCTCAGGGCCTTATCAAGCTTTTTGGGTAAATTGATATTCGCATGTGTAAAAGCAGTGGAAAGAACGACCAGGGTCTGGTAGATCATTACGGCGTACATCGGTGCCCCCGAAACAAATATCAGCAGAATAAAAAAGATGCCGCGTAATAAGCTGTCTCCCGGGTGATGCCGCAGGCCGGTTGTGACATCTACATTTGTATCGCTGTGATGGATCAGGTGAAAACGCCAGAGCAAGCGGATCTTGTGCATGACGAGATGAACCAGCCAGCTGCTGAAGTCAAGCGCCAGCACCCCTATTACAATAGTAAGCCATACACCGGCATCAAACCAGTATACCAGGCCAAAACCATTCTGCAGGCACCAATCGGATAACCCGATGATCAATACAGCCAGCCCTGTATGGATGATGAGATGGATAACCGTGAAAAAAAAATTAACCCCTGCATGGCGCAGCTTGTTCTTTTTATAGCGCAATGGTAACAGGGGAATAGCGCCTTCAATGATCCAGAATAGTAACAGGCCTCCGACCAGGATAGCCATTCTTTCCAGCGGCCGGTTCTCAAGCGTTTCAAAATATCCGATAATATTGTTCCACACGGGCAGGTATTTTTCTTTCAAAAGATACGAAGGAAAAAGAGAAAGAGGTTCAGTTGTTTTTTATTTCCTCCTTGACTATGCCAGTGTCTTTAACAGGGTATTCATGACCACAGTCAAAACAATGGTACACGGTTTCTACTGGCATTGCATAGCTGGTAAAGAAAAAGCCAAGAAGAACACTGGCCCAATTAGCTGCTTTACGGGGAGAAGTGACCTCCTCAATATTCAGTGACTGGCATTTGGGACAGGGGTGTGTTGCTTTGTGTTCATTTTTGAGTATCCTTAATATGCCCATCGCCCGCGCTGCCTGTGTTTCGGCCACCATTAATTTGATCCCGCCGATGGCATTGCTGAGAATGGGGTCAATCGTAACGGTGTTCTCATCTTTTAACCAGCAGTTTATACCCTCCTCTTCCAGCCTGCCCATGACGATGTGGGCAGACATGTAGTTATCATAAGAGTAGATTGGAATAAAGCGCATAATGATCTTTTTTGCATAAAAAAGAGGCTGTCTCAAATAGTCTGTCAGCCGGAGATCGTCGAAGGCAATCGTTTTGATTGCCAATATCTCGACAAGCTCAATACGACAATCAAAACGACTTTTGAGGCTGCCTCAATTAATTCTTAACGGCCATATTCATCGCCATATTCTTCGGCATATTTCTCGTAACGCTTGATCATGGCAATGTTCTTTTTTTCAATCTCGGTAAGGAATCCTTTTATATCCACCGTGTTGGGAACATACCAGTCCTGCATCTCGAACTGCTGGCGCAGGTTCTTTTTATTGAAACAATAGCCATGACGGGCGAAGATCTCGTTGCGCATGAACTCCAGGTCTTCTTTCATCATATTCTCTACATCGGTTGGTTTTAATAAACGCTGGGATGCTTCGGGGTAATCGCCTACATCCATTTTATATTCAAATATCTTGCGCTGCAGGGCATAGTCCTTCGCGGGTCTTTTGAGATCGTTCGGTTTCCAGGTACCGGTCACTTCGTTAAGGTTGGCTTTTGAGATGCTGAAACTAAAAACACCGTCATCCTTGTGATCGCCGGGTTCTTTGGCAGACACATTATACATACCATTTTCATACCTGTAGGTGCCGTTAAAGGGGCGGTCATTTCCACCGACAATACTCCGGCCGGCAATGGAATCGCCAGTCACTTTCGTGATCAGCATCGTGATCTTATTATCGCCAAAAGCGCCAACAAAAGATCCCAGTATCTCTTCGAGTTGTTTGAGAGGCGAAACAGGGTCCGCCCCAGGAGTTGTAGTACTGGCAATAGTAGTATCTTTTTCTTCTTTGCTCGTTTTGTCAGATGTCTTGCTATTATTGCAGGCGATGATTGTGGCGCCGGTAAGCAGAAGCAACAAAAATTTTCTCATGGTGAAAGGTTTAAATTTGAGTAGACGAATGATGGATTGGCCTTTTAAAAATAACACAAATTCTTAGTCGCACAAATATTTGGAATGCGGGTTTGCTGCTCACCCTGGCATTTTTCTGCTGGCTGATGGCCTCCATCACCCTGGCGTATATTCCTTATAATACCGATGTCGGTTTCCTGCGGATAAAACAGCAATATATTGCTATTGATCATTGGCGAATCGCTTTCTTTATTCATATATATGCGAGTATGTGGGTGTTGTTTGCGGGATTTACCCAGTTCTCCAAACGCTTATTAAGGAACAGCCCACGGCTGCATAGGACGCTTGGTTATATCTATGTAACCGATGTATTGCTGATCACCGGGCCGGCGGGTTTGGTGATGGGATTCTATGCCAACGGGGGTTTGTTATCCCGGATCGCCTTTGTTTCCCTGGCAGTACTATGGATGTTTTTTACGGTGATGGCGTTGGTGAAAGCGAAGCAAAAAAACTTCAAAGCCCATCGCAGGTTTATGATCAGGAGCTATGCACTTACCTTGTCTGCACTGACATTAAGGGCCTGGAAATACGCGATCACCAATACGGTTGAATTGCCACCGATGGATGTGTACAGGGTAGTGGCCTGGCTGGGCTGGGTGGGAAACCTGGTAGCTGCAGAATGGATCATCCGCCGAAGCAAACGGAAAAGAAGGACTGAAAATATTCAATATTCACTAAACAATATTCAATAGGGTTCTTCTACTGGTTCAGCATCAGTGGCATCACCAGCATCAGCAGTTCTTCATTTTCATCCTGGTCAGAAGGCTTGATGATACCCGCTTTGGTGGGAGTGGATAATTCCATATTGATCTCATCACTGTCGGATGCGTTGAGCATTTCAATCAAAAACCTTGCATTGAAAGCGATCATCAGGTCTTCGCCATTGTACTGGCATTTCATGCGCTCATTACCTTCAAAGCTGAAATCAACATCCTGTGCTGCCAGTTGCAATTCGCTGCCACTAATACTTAGCGCCACCTGGTTGGTGCTCTTGTTACTGAAAACGCTTACGCGGCGCAGGGCGTTTTGAAAATCATTTTTATTCACGGTTAACCGGTAAGGGTTGTCGGTTGGTATCACCACTTTATAGTCCGGGAACCGGGCATCGATCAGGCGGCAGCTCATTTGTGTGGTGCCATGTTTAACAAAGAGGTGATTGCTGTTATAGCTGATCGTTATTTCATCATCACCGGAAGGGATCGCCGATTTCAACAGGTTGAGCGGTTTCCGGGGGGCGATAAAAGAATCGCTCTTCGGGCATTTTACATCCGTTCTTTTATAGCGGACAAGCCGGTGTGCATCGGTGGCCACGCACTGCAATCCTTTTTTATCCAGCTCAAAGAAAACACCTGTCATTGCCGGGCGGAGATCATCATTGCTGGTGGCAAAAAGAGTTTTATTGATAGCCGTTACCAACGCGGAGGCGGTCATGGTAAAAGAAGTGGTATCGTCTGAAACGGGTTCTTTGGGGAAATTATCGGGGTTTTCTCCCATCACTTTGTATTTCCCGTTATCACTGGTTATTTCGATGCCGAAATTTTTATCAATAGTAAAAGTCAGCGGCTGGTCAGGAAGGTTTTTCAATGAATCCATCAGGATCTTGGCGGGGATACAAACCTTTCCGCTGTCTTTGGCTTCAATATCCAGCTGTACCCGCATCACTGTTTCCAGGTCGGTGGCGACAACGGTGAGCTTGTTCTTTTCCACTTCAAAAAGAAAATCTTCGAGTATGGGTAATACAGTATTTGCATTGATCACACCGGCGATATGCTGCAGTTGTTTCAGCAAGGAAGAAGAAGAGGCGATAAACTTCATCTGAATGATTTTTAGTATTCTTTTTTTGCGGATGGAAGCAGCTAAAAAATCTGCCCGGGATTTTTATGGCTTATTTCATCTCCATTGGTTAGTGGCGAAACTACTGATTTTTGGTATATAGCCAATATCCCGTAAGGGAGTGTTGGCAAGAGGCATTTTCCCGTCCAAACGGCAATAAAAATGCCCTGAAAAAGGGGCTGGCCGGGGTCTTGTTCCTTCAGCTTCTTTAGTATCTTGCTTTCATTCAATAAACAGGCATGCTGGACAAACTTTTTAGCTGGGGGAAGAAAAAAGAAGAAAAAACAGGAAAGGAACCTGCACCTGAGCTTCCTTTTGGCCGCTATTCTGATAATAATAAGCCCGTCACCAAGGTAAGCCGCTGGACGGATGCCGATAATTTGTTCAAGGAAAAAAAATACACCGAAAGCTTTGATGCTTTTTTTGAATACCTCCGGGACGATTCCGTGCTAAATGTGGCTTATGAACGTAGTGGTGCCGAAGGCAGGTTCCTGGTTTACCAGGGATCAAAGATCGTCAGGGGAATTTTCAATAATGAATTATTGAAAGCAGAGGTAACCCTGGCCCGGATGCCGCAACCCAGCGTACCGGTCATGCGCCGGCTGCTGGAAATGAACTTCAATCTTTATTACAGCCGCTTTGCGCTCGATGATGACAGGTTATGCATGCGCTTCGACAGCGATATTGAAACTGCCAGTCCCAGCAAACTCTATTATGGCCTGAAAGAATTGTCCACCAAGGCCGATAAACAGGATGACCTGCTGGTACAGGATTTTACCAGCCTTGAAACAACCGATGGCGAACATATTATTGCGATCCCGGATGCGGAAAAAGAAATAAAATACACCTACTTACAAAGCTGGATAAAACAAACACTGGATACCATTGCCGGTGTTGACGCGGATAAGCTTTCCGGCGGTATCGCTTATGCGTTGCTGGCGCTTATTTACCGTATTGATTACCTGGTCACTCCAGAAGGTAAATTATTGAATGACCTGGAAAAGATTACCAGTATCTACTTTAAAAAAGACGAACGCCAGGTGGTCGAAAAAAACCGGGATATGATCAGCGAGTTCAAAAAAATGCAGCTTTTACCTAAAGAAGAGATTTTTAAATACTTGTTCCGCTCAAAATATACATTCTCGATCGTGGCTCCGCAGCAATACAAAACGATCGCCGATTCGATACACGGCGCCAACCAGAACCTGGCCTGGTACAAGGACAATAACCATCCTTTTATCGCCACGCAAATCTGTGAATACGGGATCACCTATTGCCAGTACTCCTACAGTTTACCCAAAGTAATAACGGAGCTTATCCATTTATACATGTTGGTGAACTACCCGGATTTTTTTACAGCGCTCGGGTCTGGCGTCACTTATTATAATTCACAGCGGGGAATTTTGGATCAACCGGCGATCATTGACAGGATAAAAGAGATACAGTTGAAGTGGAAAGAAAAATATCCCCAGATGGATTTCAAAATACAAAACCTGAAATTCGACAGCCTGGTGAATTTTGATATGACATTTACAACGGAAATGGAGCTTTTAAATATGGAAGCAAAATAGAAATAAAGGTGGACCCACAACAAATCATAGAACAATACCAAAAAGCCATCATCCAGATCGCTACGACGGGAGGCACCGGCACCGGCTTTTATGTAAAAGAGTACGATATGATCGTTACCAATGATCATGTGGTGGCGGATACGACAGAGGTAACGATCGCCGGGAAAGCCTTTGATAAAGCGCTGACAAGGGTCTGGTATACTGACCGTAAGCATGACCTGGCCTTCCTGGAAGCGCCAAAGAATATCGAATTGCCCGAAGTGCTGCTTGGTCGATATGAACAAATGAAAGATGGCGACGCGGTTGTCGCGATCGGTCATCCATATGGGTTGAATTATACTGCCACACAGGGTGTGATTTCCAAAGTGGACCGGATACGGGAGGGGTTGAAGTTCATCCAGATCGATGCCGCGATCAATCCTGGAAATAGCGGTGGTCCGCTGGTGAATATGAATGGGGAAGTGATTGGCGTGAATTCGTTTATCATCAAAGGCGGCGATAATCTTGGTTTCGCACTGCCGGTCAATTATTTGCGGGAAGCGCTGCAATTGTACCTGCCCAATAAAGGACTGGCATCTACCCGTTGTTTCAGCTGCGATTTTCTGGTAACTTCTTCAAATATTGACTCAGGAAAATATTGTCCCAGTTGCGGCACCGAGGTTAAATTACCGGAGATACCTGAAAAGGAAACTGACAGAGTAGGAGCGGCCAGGACGATCGAAGAGATATTAAAAGAATTGGGTAAAGACGTCCGGCTTGCCCGCGAAGGCGTGAATACCTGGAGTGTAAAAGAAGGCTCGGCAAAGATCAAGATCACGTATAACGCGGAAAATTTTTTCATTGCCGGGGACGCTTATCTCTGCCAGATGCCGGCAGACACCACGAAGATCAAACCGCTATACCAGTACCTGCTGCAGGAAAACTTCAGGATGAACGGGTTAGTATTGAGTTGTGTAAAACAAAATATCGTGCTTAGTTGTATCATGTATGATCTCGATCTGACCAAGGAGGGTGGTGCCGATTCGTTCCGCAATCTTTTCCGGCAGGCAGATTATTACGATGATTTTTTGAAAACTGAATATGGCTGTATCGCCCGCCTCGAGGAGTAATCACACAATTTTACCCGCAGCTTTCTAATCATGCTGTACAAAAAATCATTGACGAAGGAACAGGCCTTGCAAAAGCTAAAACATTATTGTGCTTACCAGGAACGTTGTCACCAGGAAGTCAGGGAAAAATTATTCCAGCTTGGTGCGTGGAAAAAAGATCATGACGAGATCATCGCGACGCTTATTGAAGAGAACTATCTGAATGAAGAACGATTTGCGATTGCTTTTGCCGGCGGCAAATTCAGGATAAAGCAATGGGGCCGGGTAAAAATAAAGTACGAACTGAAACAAAAACAGGTTAGCGAGTATTGTATCAAGAAAGCTTTAAAGCAGATTGATGAAGATGAATATATAAAAGTGCTGACCAAATTAGCAAAAGCAAAGTATGCTGCGTTGAAAACAGAACAATATCTGGTGAGGAAAAAGAAGACGATGGATTATATGATGGGTAAGGGATTTGAAATGGAGTTGGTGAGACAAATAGTAGAAAGCCCCACTAAATAGTTTTCTTATTTTTGGCTATGACTTCAACCCTGTCGGTTACCACCATCCAAACAAATCTTCACTGGGAAGATAAAATAGCGAACCGGCGCATGCTGGAAGAAAAGATCAACAGCATAAAGGAAAAAACAGAGATCGTTGTGCTTCCCGAAATGTTCAGTACCGGGTTTAGCATGAAACCCGAATTGCTGGCGGAAACCATGGAAGGCGAGACCGTACAGTGGATGAAAAGAATTGCTGCCGAAAAAAAGATCATCCTGGCTGGAAGTCTTATGATAGAAGACAGCGAAAAATATTATAACCGCCTGGTCTGGATGTTACCTAACGGGAGTTGTGGCTATTATGACAAGCGGCACTTATTTGCTTATGCAAAAGAAGACGATCATTATACAGCAGGAACAAAAAGACTAATTGCCTCTGTAAAAGGATGGAAGATCAATTTATTGGTCTGTTATGATCTGCGGTTTCCTGTTTGGGCAAGGCAGACCCCGACTTCACCCCCTGCCCGGACCTCACCCCCTAACCCCCTCTCCAAAGGAGAGGGGGGAGCCGAGTATGATCTGTTGATCTATGTAGCCAACTGGCCGGAGCAAAGGATCCATGCCTGGAAAACATTATTACAGGCAAGGGCGATCGAAAACCAGTGTTATGTGGTTGGCGTGAACAGGACAGGAAAAGATGGCAACGATATTTATTACAGCGGCGAAAGCCTGGTCGTTAATGCCATGGGCGAAGTGCTATACACCAAAAAAGATGCGGAAGATATTCACACGGTCATCCTGGAGAAAAAAAACCTGGAAACAGTCCGCGAAAAACTTCCCTTCCTGAAAGATGCCGATGGATTTGTGATCAGGAATGAACAGGAAGAATAGATCAGTTTGTTTTGCTCTCTTTGTCTTTTTTGATTAGTTCCATCGCTTTATCCAGCTTATAGTCAGCTCCCCTTTTTACCGCCTCTATGGTGGGGAAGGATGGGATTTCGGGCTGAACGCCTCTCCCGGTCTTAGGAACATCTTTATCGATTACCAGCCTGAACAAAGGGACACGGAAACGAATCCCGGTTTCGGGTAATGTGGCATCAGGTATCAGCCAGGCAGAATTGCCATAAGCCCCTCCACCCGTCTCTTCACCAATAACGGTCACATTATCCTGCTTGATCACCGCGCTGACAAATAAAGTCGTTGCAGAAAAAGAATTGCCACCCGTCAGGATATACACTTTGCCATCGTAATGCTGAGCTTTCTTCGGTTTGAAATAATGCCTTTCGAAATAACCAAAATGATAATTTCCGTCTTTTTTCTTCCGGGTAAAAAAAACTATAAAGAGTTTGTTCCAGAAATGGTTCTGAATATATTTCTGATAAGGACTTTTTTTACGGACAGCATAAAGCGAATCACTGATCTTGAATTTGTTGCTGGCGATATACCGGCTGATAAGTGTGGAATTGGTAACACTGCCACCACCATTGCTACGTACATCAATGACCAGGTGACCGATCCCGTTTTGACGAAGCGCCTGGAAAGAGTTCCTGAAAAATCTTTTTAAGCCATACCCTTTTCCAAATGAGGAAAGATCCATCATAGCGGTATGGTTAACAGAATCGATTTTTAGCAATCGCACCGTGTTCAATTGTTGTCTTTTTCTTTCTCTTTTTCTTTTTGAAGGCTGGGGCGCCCTGCGGAAATCGCGGGTACCCACGCGGTTGGCGGTATCCACAGCGGGATTATAGACGGGGATACTCACGGACCTTGTTTGCCCCGCAGCATCCAGGAATTCAATGTTATATTTTTCTGAGAGACCGAACAGCGAAGTGTACATTGACCCGAAGAAACCACGGTTGCTCAGCGTTTGATATTTATGCGTCCGGTTATATCCATCGGTGGAGATATAATCAAACATCGTGTCTGTCAGCGCATCTTTTGTTCGGCCATTGATCTTTGTGATGACCGTGCCTCTTTTCAGTATGCTGTCACGCCGGTTAAGATTGGTGGTCACGACCATCGCCTCATCCCAGGTTTTTACACTCAGCGGGAACATTTTTCCAATCCTTGCCGTATCGCTGTATTTGTTCCAGGCTTTGGAGGAACGAACGGTGGTATGACCGCAATTGATTTTCGCAGTAACATAGGTCAGGATTTTCCGCAACTCCGGTTCAGTCATGGAATCTTTTAAATGCGCTTTGCCCCAGTTGAAGTAATAGTCCATGCTGTCTTTGCTGGTATACCAGTACAGGCTGGGGTGATGTTCTTCCAGTGTATGCTGGTAAACAGCGTAATCTTTTTGGACTTGTTCGGGCGAATATTTCTTACCAGGCGAAAAAGAGGATTTACCAACGGAGCAACTGGTTAAGATGCAACAGGCAATAACTAACAGCCAAATTGCAGGTCCGGGTTTCCAAGGGGTAATATGTCGGGATCGTATCAAAATTCTTTTTTTACCAAGGCCACTTATTTATTTGTTCAGGTGGTTCCAGCCCTGCGCGGTAAGGGGGTGTTTGCCTCCGCCTTTCGTAATGATGTTGACGGCTTGTTCCACATCTGTCATATATCCCACCACGCTAATTTCTTCATTTAATACGAGTTTATCATGTTCTTCCTGGGAAATGGTAAATAATAACTCATAGTCCTCGCCCCCGCTCAATGCGCAGGCCGTAGGGTCTATTTCAAACTTAAAAGCCGCTTTTTTCATTTCTTCCGCAACAGGTATTTTTTCCTCGTACAGCATACAGCCGAGGTTACTCTGTTTGCAGAGATGCAGGATCTCCGAGCTCAGTCCATCGCTGATATCGATCATAGAACTTGGAACGATCTCCTGTTTTGCAAAGAACTCAATGATGTCTTTTCTTGCCTCCGGCTTTAAGAGTTTCCCGATAACATACGACTCTCCCTCCAGGTCGGGTTGCACCCCGGGGCTTTCCAGGAATATTTTTTTTTCACGCTCCAGGAATAAGAGCCCTACATAAGCCGCGCCGAGTGTACCGCTGACACAGAGCAGGTCGCCTTTTTGAGCTGTATCTCTTTTTACAAACTTACCGGGTGTTACCTCACCGATGGCGGTAATCGAGATAATAAATCCCTTCTGCGAAGTGCTGGTATCGCCGCCAATAAGGTCAACATTGTAAGCAGCACATGCGGCGTACACCCCTTCATAAAATTCATCCAGTGCTTCCAGGCTGAAACGGTTGCTGATCCCAATGCTCAGCGTGATTTGTGTAGGTGTCGCGTTCATCGCGTAGATATCACTCAGGTTGACGATCACAGCTTTATATCCAAGATGTTTAAGAGGGGTATAGCTAAGATCGAAATGGACGCCCTCCAGCAAGAGGTCGGTCGTTACCACGGTTTGTTTGCCAAAATGATCGATCACGGCCGCATCATCCCCAACACCGAGTATCGAAGAGGCATTCTGGAATTCGATATTCCTGGTCAGGTGTTCGATCAACCCAAACTCACCTAATGATGCGATCTCTGTTCTTTCATTGCTCATAATTCCTTTGTATTATTTATTACAGCCACCATTTCCTCGTGGATCTTCCCGTTGGTGGCTAGTACACGATGCTGGTAAACCGAAAATTTATTTCCTTCATGGTCCGTCACTTTTCCTCCTGCTTCTTCCACCACCAGGTAACCTGCTGCACTGTCCCAGGCTTCGAGCTTATGCTCATAAAAACCATCAAAGCGACCGGCAGCCACCCAGCAAAGATCAATGGCAGCAGAACCCAGCCGTCTTACCGGAACACCTTTCCGGATAAAGCGTTCAAAGATCTCGAGCGGACCATTCGGAGTATTTATATAGGTATATGGGAATCCCGTAACAAGACAGGCTTTGATCGTTTGCGTTTGTTCACTTACCCGGATCGGTTTTTCATTCAGTGTAGCGCCCTTTCCTTTTTCAGCAAAAAAGAATTCATTCATGTGCGGGTTATAAACCGCTCCCAGGATCATTTCACCGTCCTTTTCAATACCGATGGAAACACAATTCAACGGGATACCGTGTGCAAAATTCACCGTACCATCAATCGGGTCAATGATCCATTTATAAGACGACTCCTGCAGGATCTCCCCGGTCTCTTCTGCCAGTATCTGGTGATCCGGGAAATTTGTCTGTATGACAGCCAGGATAGCTTTTTCCGAAGCATGATCGGCCTCAGTTACAAGATTATTGACACCTTCTTTATTGCTAATCTTGAAATCACTGTTGAAGAAACGGGTTATTTCAGCGGCACCTGCTTTAGCCGCTTCGATCAAGGTGGATTTGAGCATGGGCAAAGATAATAAACCCTTCTCCGCCGGAAGAAAGCAGGAAATTATCGATTGCTGAACAGAACTGTTATTTTTGAGAAAATCAAGACCGGAACCGGATGTTGCTGTCTGTTATCATAGTTAATTATAATGTCAAGCACTTTTTGGAGCAATGCCTCTGTTCGGTGCAGAAAGCCATGGATGGCATGCCGGGGGAGATCATAGTTATTGATAATAATTCAACCGATCTCAGCATCGAATACCTGGTACCCAAATTTTCCCGGGTAAAATTCGTGGCGAATAAAGAGAATTACGGGTTTGCCAAAGGGTGCAACCAGGGATTGGCCATGGCCTCCGGGAAGTACATTCTTTTCTTGAATCCCGATACGATCCTGCCGGAGGACTGTCTTCAACTATGCGTTTCTTTCCTGGACAATCAACCCGGTGCCGGCGCCATGGGGATTAAAATGCTGGATGGAAGCGGAAAATTCCTGAAGGAATCCAAAAGAGCATTTCCTTCACCACTTACTTCCCTGTATAAATTATCAGGACTGGCAAAATTATTTCCCCGGTCAAAAACCTTTTCAAAATATCACCTGGGCTACCTCGATGAACAGCAGAACCACGAAGTGGATGTACTCGCAGGCGCCTTCATGATGATCAAAAAAGAAGTGCTGGATAAGGTCGGCAGTTTTGATGAAATATTTTTTATGTACGGGGAGGATGTTGATCTCAGTTACCGTATACAAAAAGCAGGTTACAGCAATTATTATTTTGCGGGGAGTCATATTATTCACTTTAAAGGAGAGAGCACCCGCAAAGCCAGTATGAACTATGTGCGGATGTTTTACAATGCGATGAGCATTTTTGTGCGCAAACATTATGGTGGCAACCGTGCCGGTATTTTTAGTTTCCTGATCCACCTTGCCATCTGGTTCAGGGCGGGATTGACCACTATAGGAAATTTTATCCGTCGCATCGGGCTCCCGTTGATCGACGCAATGTTGATCTTTGTTTCTTTCTGGCTGGTGAAAAATATCTGGACAGGCTATGTGAGAACGGAAGTACATTATGACAACAGGTTGCTCTGGATCGCTTTTTCTGCTTATACCTTGTTTTACCTGGTGGTCGCCTATTATGCCGGCTTGTATGATCGCTGGTATAAACGATCCGAGCTGCTGGGCTCTACGCTGGGCGCAACGATCGTATTACTCGCAGGCTACGCATTACTTCCCGAGCAATACCGGTTTTCCCGCGGGATCATTTTATTCGGTGCCTTGTTGGCATTTGTAGTGATCGCCATCCTGAGATGGATATTGATCCGCGCAAATGTGCTGTTCAGTGATAAGGAAAAAGAAGAACACCTGGCAACCGTGATCGCGGCTTCGCCGGCAGCGTATGAGGAAACAATACAATTATTAAAAGAAGCCGGCCAAAACCAGCGGGTGCTTGGCAGGGTCTCCACTGGTCAATTAGACGAGAACGCATTAAGCAGCTGGGATAAATTGCCAAAACTATCTTCTTCACTTCCATTCCGTGAGATCATTTTTTGCGAGGGCGAACTATCTTTCAAAGAGATCATTGCGGGGATACAACGATTACCGAAAGAGGTGATTACGAAGATACATGCCAGCGGAAGCGCCAGTATTGTAGGCAGTAATTCAAAAGACAGTTCAGGCGAAGCCGTCTCAAAAGAGAATGGGTTCAAACTTGCAAGACCTTATAACCGTCGCTTAAAAAGATTGATCGATATAACAGCGGCTTTACTGGGCCTCATTAGTTTTCCTGTACAGTTATTCGTCGTTAAAAGACCGTTTCGTTTTTTTGCCAATTGCATTGCTGTATTGTTTTCAGGAAAAACTTGGGTCGGCTATGCAGTACCCGAAAAAAAATTACCTGTTCTCCGACCCGGTGTGATCGCCTGCAATGGTGTTGCGCTGAGTAAAAGACAGGTATTACCTGTCGAAAGTTTACAGAAGATGGATTATTGGTATGCGCGGGACTACGAACCCGTAGCGGATGTAAAATTATTATGGAGAATGCTGCGGGAATTGGGCGGATGAACGCCCGTACAGCTATATTCGCAGCAATTTCAACGGGAACATTCGTTAACTTTAAAGCACTTTCTTACAAGCAGGTATGGCGACGATTATAGATATCAAATTACCCAGGGCGATAGCAGCGGCATTACGAATCCCACCCAACGATCCAAGGCGCCAACAGATCAGGGTGTTAAAGAAATTACTGAAGAAAGCACGATTCACCGAGTTTGGCCAGCAATACCGCTTTGATGAGATCCTGCTGAGCAAGGACCCCGCAAAAAGTTTCCAGGAACAGGTATGCGTTCATGATTACAATAAGATCTACGAGGAATGGTGGAAAAAAACCCTCGAGGGCGTACCGGATGTAACCTGGCCGGGTAAGATCAAATACTATGCGCTGAGTTCAGGTACTTCGGAAGCAGCCAGTAAATATATTCCCGTAACCAGGGACCTGTTGCGCAGCAATACGATCAACTATCTCCGGCAGTTGCTGAGCCTGATCAAATACGAAGAGGCGAACAAAAGGGCGATGACGAAAGGATTTTTAATGCTGGGCGGCGCCACTGACCTGCAAAAAGGAAAAGCAGGCTGGTATGCTGGTGATCTCAGTGGTATCCTGGCAAAGAAAAGACCATTCTGGTTCCAGACCTTTTATAAACCGGGTGGACGTATTGCAGGGATCGCTGACTGGAACCAGAAACTTAACGAGATCGTGGAGCATGCAAGGGAATGGGACATTGGGTACATAGTAGGCGTTCCCGCCTGGTGCCAGATGTGCATGGAAATGATCGTGGAGCACTACCAGGTAAAAACCATCCACGATATCTGGCCGAATTTCAGCTTTTTTGTGCATGGAGGCGTTGCCTTCGAGCCGTATAAAAAGGGATTTGAAAAATTACTCGCCAAACCGATCGTATACATCGAGAACTATCTTTCCAGCGAAGGGTTTATCGGTTATAAAACAAGAGAGCACGCCAAAGGCATGCAGCTGATCCTGAATAACAATATCTTTTTCGAGTTTGTACCCTTTGACGATAAAAATTTTGACAGCGAAGGGAAGATCGCTGATAACCCCGAAGCAAAAATGATCCACGAAGTGGAAGAGGGAAAGGAATACGCCCTGCTGATAAGTACGAATGCCGGTAGCTGGCGTTATCTTATTGGCGATACGATCAAATTTGTTGACCTGGAGAAAAGCGAAGTAGTCATCACCGGCCGTACGAAACATTACCTCAGTCTTACCGGCGAACACCTGAGCGTGGAGAATATGAACAAAGCTATAGAATTGGTGAGCGAGGAATTCAATATAAGTATACCGGAGTATACCGTTGTGGGATTTCCTTACGAAACACTTTTTGCACATCGCTGGTATATTGCGACCAACGACAAAATTGATAAGGAGCAGGTCCGCCGCCGGATTGATGAGAACCTTCGCAAACTCAACGACGATTATGCAACGGAACGGGATAGTGCCCTGAAACAGGTTTTCCTGGAAGTGCTTCCGGAAGAAAAATTCATGCAATATATGGAAGCAAAAGGAAAACTTGGCAGCCAGCATAAATTCCCGAGAGTGATGAAAGGCAAAATGCTCGAAGAATGGGAATGCTTCCTCCAAACAGGAAAGATATAAAACAGGAAGTAAGCGTTAGGAAAACTCATTCTTAAACTTATTGAACCTGTTAAACCCTTCAAACTTTTTAAACCTATTTGAAGCTTGCAAAAAATTAGCTACACTGTTTACTTCGTATTTATAATTTCGTATTTTATTCTATGTGGGAGTCTGTGTTAAAAGGATTCACGTTTGGTTTGCTGCTGAGCATTTCAGTGGGGCCGGTCCTTTTCTCCATCATCAAGCAGAGCCTGAACAACGGTCACCGCGGAGGTTTTGCTTTTATCTTCGGTGTTTCCGCCAGCGATATCACCCTGGTGCTGGTAAGCAATGTTTTTACAGAACTCTTCAATAGCATTAAGAACTTTAAAACAGAAGTCGGGGTCGCCGGCTGTATCTTTCTTGTGTCAATGGGGATCTATTTTTTGTTCTTTAAAAAAGTAAAAGTCAACGAATCGGGTCAGCAGACCTTTCTTTTCAGGAAAAGGGATTACGCGAAGACCTTTTTCTCCGGTTACCTGATGAATACACTGAACCCGGCGGTGTTGATTTTCTGGATCACCACCTCCACGGCCGTGATCACCCATACAGTCCAGCAACGGATCATTATATTTGTTACCTGTCTTATCTGGATGCTTGGCAGCGATATTTTAAAAGTACTGCTGGCGGGAAAGATCAGGAACCGGCTTACGCCGCATAATATTCATATCATCAACCGCGTCAATGGCATTATACTGATCATTTTTGGAATCGCCCTGATCTGGGGACTGCTTATATATGGCAAAAGGCTCTAAAAAAAAATCAACATTAAAACAGTTCCGGCAAAAACTGTGGCGATGGAGTAAAAAGATCTTCTTCTGGGCTTTTTTTCTCCACCTATTCTATATCATCCTGCTGAAATGGGTAAACCCGCCTATCACCATCACGCAATTATCCAGCTGGGTTAGCGGGCATGGCTTAAAACGAGATTACGTAAGCAGGAAAAACATATCACCCTTTGCGGGGCTTGCAGTTATTGCTTCGGAAGACCAGCTCTTCCCGGATCACAATGGTTTTGACTGGAAGAGCATCAAGAAAGCGATGAGCTATAATAAAAGAAAACCCGGACGCATCCGTGGCGCCAGTACGATCAGCCAGCAGGTGGCAAAAAATGTTTTTCTCTGGCAGGGAAGGAGCTGGATCAGGAAAGGATTGGAAAGCTATTTTACTTTTATGATCGAACTGCTCTGGGGAAAGAAAAGGATCCTGGAAGTTTATCTCAACGTGATCGAAATGGGAGAAGGCATTTTTGGTATTGAGCAAGCCGCCAATTCCTATTTTGGCAAATCCGCTAAAAACCTGACCAGGCAGGAGGCAGCATTGATCGCTGCTTGCTTGCCGAATCCCAAACGGTATAAGGTGAAACCAGTTTCTTCCTTTGTCTCTTTCCGGTCGGGAGTGATCATGCGGCAAATGAACAATCTTGGTACGGACCCCGATATCAGGCGGGTTACAGGTTTACCTCCTCCATAAATTAGCATGCATTATTCGATCAGCAGATCGATCCTGTCGCTGTTCAGTGTGGCATTCCGGTAACCGGAATTGATACCAAGGCGAAGGAAATATTTTCCGGGTGGAAGACCCGGGTGAATATGCAGGGTATCTTCCTGCCGGCTGATCATCTGGTGCAGGGTAAAACGAGTTAACTGGTTTTTTATCCATCCCTCGGTATTACCGATCCCAACCCGGGTTGTATCATACAAAGCAGGGTTTGCCTGTATGAACCGTATATAATGAGGTGGTATGATAAAGCGACAGGTCAACACAATGGAGTCTCCCGGTTTGGCAATAATTTTGTCCGGCAGCACTTCAATTTTTACTTTGGCAAAAGAAAGAAAAGCAGGGTCATATTTGTAACCGATCGTGCCGATAGGCGTTTTCAATGAATCGGGAAAACGCCAGAGATCATATATATCGAGGAAATAAACAGGTTTACCCAGCAGCGAATCTTCGATCGGCCAAAGATCAAAATTGTTCATTCTTCCGCTATAGGCATTCTCTGAATGCGTCAGCTGCCCTGAGTAAAACCAGTATTTCGAAGCCCGCTGGTAAGAATTGCTGAACACAACCGGCAATCCTTTTGTCCGCACTTTCATTTGCGCTGGCCATTCCTTCCACATATGGTAACGGGTTTTGACCAGTTTTAGCGGAACCACATCCACAATCATGGCGATCCTTGCCAGCAAAACCGGTACCAACGTCAGCGGCAACAAGCGGAACAATATTTTTTGCCAGCCGATCCTGCGGAGTAAAAATTGATGCGATAATATAAACAGGGGAACGAGTACAGGCACGGTCCAGTTAGCTTCCACCTCCCCGCGGAATGAGCTGAACAGGAAGAACAGGTAAATACCGATCATGGTATAGCGCAAAGCTTTTTCCGTTGTATTGGTTGGCTTGTATAAAAACGCAGCGGGTAATAGAATGATCCCGGCGACAGGACCCGGCAACAGCAATTGTCCCCAGATATACTCTATGGTGAATCCCAGCCGGTAATCATGCGTGTTATTCTCGAACAGGTGATAACGGAAACTTTCCCAGTTGTGCTGGTATTGCCACCAGAGATGCGGGGCAAAAAGCAATAGCGCTGCTGTGCCGGCGATATACGTTTTGTATTGCTTCAGCAGTTTAAGATTGGAAAGCCCGGTAAAGAATACGATCAGCACCGCATGGTACTTGCTGTAGAAAAGCCCGGCTACTGCGACACCTAACAATAACGTGTTCAGCCATGACGCGGAGCGGCAAAAGTTTTTATAACATAAAAAGAAAAGAGCAGTGAAAAAAAGCAGGGGGATATCCGGCACCGCGATAAACCCCGTTACCTGTATCACGGCGATGGACAAAGCGATCCCGTAAAATAGCAGTGGGTTTTTCTTTTCGATCAATTTTTCGATAATGACGAGGGTGAAAATGTTCAGGAGAAGCGGGAAAAGCCGCACACCCAGCTCGTTGGGGAAGATGGCGTAGCCCATTTTTACTAGTACGGCGATCATGGGCGGGTGATCAAAATAACCCCAGTCGAGGTAATGGGAATACACCCAATAATAAGCTTCATCATCCTGGAGCTCGGTAAGACCCGACTGGATCAGTGTTAGCAGCAGCCATAAACCGTAAAAGAATACCCGGTGATTTTTTTGAAAAATCCCTTTCATCTTGCTGCGAAAATAACAACTATTGTCTAAGCAAGCTATTAACGGCTGTTAGCGCTATTTGAAATCTTTCTTCATCTGTACCATGAATTTCCACCCATGGAGTGGCCTGGTTGACCATGATATCCTTGTACATATTGTACAATTTCAGGCGGCTTTCCAGGTCGGGGTATTCCCGGAGTTCATCTGCCACCCAGGGCAGGTCGGTATTGCACAAGAGATAGAGATCGTATTTTCTTTCAATGATCTTCTCTAGTATAAAGCGGTGACATTTACCAAAAACGAATTCGCACCAGACCTTAATTACATACATATCGGTGTCGATAAAGAGAGGTGAGTGGGGAGTGGCTAGTGGGGACTGGGAAGCGCCCATCATTGTTGCGTATTCATCCTCTAAAGCAAGCTGGCCTTTTGCGATAACAAGCAGATCATCGTATTGATAGTTGGAACCATTAGTCAGCAAATATTCACGTGCGAATTCGGGGCACCATAATGTATTATAATGCTGTGCCAGCTGTTCGCAGAGGGTGCTCTTGCCGGTACTTTCGGGTCCTATAATGACGATCTTTTTAAGCATACGAAGCTTTTGCACGTTTGCTCCATTCAATCAGACCAAATACAGCCATTACCAGCAGCACCAGGTAATAAACACTGGTAAAAACATATTCTTTTACAAAATACAAAGGGATAGAAGCGATATTGGTGGCGATCCACCAGTACCAGCTCTCTACTTTTTTCTTGGTCATCAGCCACATCCCCGTAAAGGCGGTTGCTGAAGCAAACGCATCAGCCCAGGGAATAGCACCGGGTGCAAAATCTTTTTTCAAATAAGTCAGCAACAGGAAAATGGCCAGGTAAAAAGAAGCAAAAAAAGCAAGTTGCCACGCCCACCATCGCCTGTCCGAAAAACTGATATGCACAACAGGATGCTGCTGCACATCTTTTTTTGACCAAAGTATCCATCCGTAAATACTCATGATAGTGTAGTATAGGTTGACACCGGCTTCACCAAACAGGCTTCCCTTGAAACTTAAATAGATATAAAAAACAGTATTGATAAGTCCCGTTGGGTAGACAAGAATATTTTCTTTACGGGAGAACCATACACTGACAATTCCAGAGAACACCGCAATATATTCCAGCCAGGAAGTATGCTTCATGCCTTCGACGAACTGCTGGTATATTTCCTGGAAAGACAAAATCTATTTTGTCAAAAATACCAATCCTGCCGTAAAGAGACTTATACAAAGAGAAAAGCGGGAAGCCTCTTTTAGGGGAGATTTATAGGGGCGGTGTATTTTTTCCAGCTCCGCAGGTATTTGATGCCTTCGGAAGTCTGAAAACGGGTAGCGATCTGCTGCCAGTTGCCCTTATTCGAGATCCATACTAAAAAATGGAGATGCGGCACCATCGCATAACCGGTCTTGCCGCTGAGGGCGATCAGCTGGCCTTTCTTCACAGTATCCCCCACGTTAACCAAAGCGTCGTTGTGTTGCAGATGCCAGTACCCGGCCCGCGATCCGTCGGAATGCTGTATCACGATATTATTACCGTGGGAACGGTATTTCTTTTTCAGGCCGCCCAGCGTTCCGTCTTCTTTTACCCTTACGACTACACCCTCCCGGGCAGCTGTGATCCGCGTACCCCGTTTCATATTAAAATCAAGGGCGGCCCTTTCTTTATGGGTAAAATGACTAAAATAACCCTGTATCACCCGGAAAGTTTTCCCTTCTTCATAAGGCAGGGCATAGACATAACTGGTATCGTCTTTAATAACTCCTTTCTGCAACAGTTTTACCTGTTTGCGCAGGGGATTTTTGCTGGGGGAACAGGCCGGCCAGAGCAGCACGGCCAAAAGGAATACAGTAAATAGAAATAAAACTAGTCTCTTCATAATGCTATTTGTAAAAATAAGTTCATCCTGAGGATCTGACCATTCATAATTATTTAATTTTTTGCCAATATGGAAGGGCGTAACTTTTATGTCCTATTTTTTAACTAAAAACTTATCATTATGTCAACACAAGAAGCAGTCATGACAACACAGGATGTTGCCAACCGGTTCAATGAACTGGCACAGATAGGCAAGTGGGAGCAGATCCAGTCAGAACTGTATGCCGACAATGCCGTAAGTATTGAGCCCGCCCATGCCGCCGCTATGGGATTGGGAAATGCAGAAGGAATGGAAGCGATCAGGAAAAAAGGAGAGGCCTTCAACCAGATGGTGGAAGAAATGCACGGCGGTTATTCTACCCCACCCGTGATTGGAGGCAACCATTTTTCAGTAGGAATGGGAATGGAAGTAACCATGAAAGGAATGGGCCGCTCTAAAATGGATGAGATCGCCGTTTATGAAGTAAAAGACGGGAAGATCGTAAAAGAACAATTTTTCTTTTAATTGGGATTAACGGGTTAGTAAGCGATGGGTCTGCTGCTTGTCAAAGGACCGATCGCTTTTTTATTTTACTTTGTAGCATGCACAAAAAGATCTTATTGCTTGGCAGTGGCGAACTTGGAAAAGAACTGGTCATTGCCTTAAAGAGACTTGGACAAACCGTTATTGCTGTTGACAGTTATGCCGGTGCACCAGCCATGCAGGTAGCAGACGATGCTGAAGTGATCGATATGCTGAATGGAGAGCAGCTGGATAAGATCGTTGCCAAACATAAACCAGATCTCGTGGTACCAGAGATCGAAGCGATCCGTACAGAAAGATTTTATGAATATGAGAAACAGAGTATACAGGTAGTCCCCAGCGCCAAAGCCGCCAATTTTACGATGAACCGCAAGCTGATAAGAGATCTTGCCAGCAGGGAACTGGGTTTGCGGACAGCAAAATACTTTTATGCTACCGAATTTGAAGAGTTTGATAAGGCAGTCAATGCAATTGGTCTGCCCTGCGTAGTAAAGCCATTGATGTCTTCTTCAGGAAAAGGACAGAGCGTATTGAAGAAAGAACAGGATAAAAAAACTGTGTGGGATTATGCCATCAATAATTCAAGAGGCGATATAAAAGAAGTGATCATCGAGGAATTTATTTCTTTTCATACAGAGATCACGTTATTGACTGTCACGCAAAAGAATGGGCCAACTCTTTTTTGTCCGCCCATCGGCCATCGCCAGGAAAGAGGCGATTACCAGGAAAGCTGGCAGCCTGTGGCGATCAGTGAAAATGATTATAATGAAGCCTGTGAGATGGCGGAGAAAGTAACCAGGGCATTGACCGGGGCGGGGCTTTGGGGTGTTGAATTTTTCCTGACGGATAAAGGCGTTTATTTTTCCGAATTGAGTCCAAGACCGCATGATACGGGGATGGTCACGTTGGCCGGCACACAAAATTTGTCGGAATTCGAATTGCATGCAAGAACCATATTGGGTCTACCGATCCCGGAAATAAAACTGGAAAGAGCCGGGGCCAGTGCGGTTGTGCTGGCAAATAAAACTTCAGACCAGGTTATTATAGCCGGGATAGATAAGGCGCTGGAGCAGGCTAACACGGATATCAGGATCTTTGGTAAACCAACGACCAGGCCTTATCGCCGCATGGCTGTTGCATTAACTTATGGTACAGTTGACAGCAACATGGATCAGCTAAGGGAGAAAGCAAAAAAAGCAGCCGATCTCATCACAATACAATAATGGATTATGGAAAAAGTAAATCTCGCCGAAAAACTTTCTGGTTTCAGCGATTATTTCAATCCCAGGATTGCGGGAGAGTTAAATGGCCAACAGGTAAAACTTGTAAAGTTCAAAGGTGAATTCATCTGGCATCACCACGATAACGAGGATGAGTTGTTTTACGTGGTTAAAGGAAGTTTTGATATGCAGCTCCGTGATAGAACTATCACCGTAAATGCCGGGGAGTTTCTCATCATGCCAAGAGGAGTTGAACACCGGCCAGTTGCAAAAGAAGAAGTGGAGATCATGCTCTTCGAGCCAGCGGGTACGTTAAATACGGGTAATATTGAAAATGAATTGACGAGAAAGGAATTGAAACACTTGTAAGTTATCCTTCGCACATTTTTTTCAGGTTATTCAGACCCTGTTCAAACTGGTGATTCAGATTCTTATTGATCATAGGCCCCATCAGGCTAGCCATCGGCCAGGGAAGTTGCCCGCTGTTTTGCCAGGTTACTTTGGTTTCACCTTCTCCCCAGGGCTCAAATAACCAATTGTCTTTGGCTTTGCTTTTCCAGGGTTTCAGGAACTCCAGGTCAAAATGGAGATGCTTATCATCCAGGCTATTCAACGTTAAACTGCCGACGCCTACTTTCTTCCCCACCCAGCTATACCGGTGGCCGGGGGCTTTGGGAGAACCGGTGATAGTACTCTTAGCTGTTGGATCGGATTGTTGCCAGGGATTCCACTGGCTGTAATAATTCAGATCGCTGACCCGGTTCATTACTTCCGCCACCGGCCGGCCGATCACGATCGTTTTTTCAATATTGAATGTTTTTGGCATCAGTGCCGATATGATCAGCAGTGTAATAACCAGGCTAGCAAAAATATAAACAAGGATCATGGCGGATCGTTTAAGACAGCCAAGGTAGCGATTTCGAAGGGGGTAGGCAAACCGCTTATCAATTGCCTAAATATAGAGTGGATAGAGTTGGAAGCATTTACGGCCAACTAAAAATATTATTGAAGAAGGACGCGGTACAATTTACCAGGTCTTAGATAGATCACACCATGCTGTGTATAAAAACGGGTAGGCAATTGTTCATGATTACCAGCGGCGGTATAACCCTGTACTTCAAAATGTAAATGTGGGAATGCAGAATAACCGGTATTGCCACTCAAACCGATCAATTGTCCCACCCGTACAGTATCTCCGGGAGAAACGAGCACGCCATCTTTTTGAAAATGCCAGTACCAGGCCGTGCTGCCGTCGTTATGTTGTATGACGATATAATTGCCGTCGGAAAGGTTTCCAGGTTTTAGGCCACCCTTATCGGAATCTTTTCTTGTGTCTTTTACAATTCCAGCTCTTGCTGCACACACTTTTGTTCCGGCTTTAACTTTAAAGTCAAGTGCCTTCTCTCCTTTATGGCTGAACATACTTTCATAACCCTGGATAAGAAATACTTTCTTTTTATATTCGAAAGGCAGCGTATAGATATAGCTGCTGTCTTTTTTGAATTTTCCATCCTTCAGCTCGCGAAGAGTATAGCCATCCTGGCAAAAACCAGGGACAGGGAATAAAATAAAAATAAAAATAAACTTCATAACTGTTCATTTTTTACTTTGATTATCTCTGCCGCAATGCTGATGGCGATCTCTTCAGGAGTCTGACTCTTTATAGGAATACCGATCGGGGTATGTACAGTATTCAGTAGCTCATCGCTGATCCCTTCTGTGCTATAATCAGCAAACAATTTTTCCATTTTCTTTTTACTACCCAGCACACCCAGGTAGTTGAATGTTTTGCCCAATAGGGCCCTTAATGCTACTTCGTCTGTACGATAGCCAAAAGTCATAATGACCACATACTGGTTCGGCCCCGCCGGGATCAGGTTGGATAAAGCTGTATAATCATCCACGATAATGACCTCATGTGCAAATTCATTCTTCAGCAATGTGTGGAGTCCTTCTCTTTCTTCAAAAAGCATAATATAAAAATCCATTTCCCGCATCAGCCTGGAAAAAGCAAGCGCACAATGACCGCCACCAATGATGAAAAGTTTGTTCTTATAACCGGTCTTCTCCCGGTAGATCCAGTCTTCTTCGGATCTGAACAGGTAGTCAAAATCTTTTGATAGTACGGATTGCTGGAAACGCATTCCCGCGGGTGATAACTCAAGCGTTCCGCTCTTATGGGATTCGAGCGAACGGATGATCTGCTGTACAGTTTCGCTATCCTTTGCAATTAGAGAATACAAAAAAATCGTTTGTTCTCCTGAACAGATCATACCACTCTGATCAGTTGGCGCAGCCTTATCGTGTATTTGTTTCCGGATTCCGGACTCCGGTCTCTGGTCTTTCAATCTTTCTTTTGCCAGTTCAACAAATTTATGTTCCATCATACCACCTCCTATTGAACCTTCCATTTGCCCATCGGCATTTACCGCCATAAAGAATCCCTGGCGGCCAGGACTGCTGCCATTGCTTTCTAATACATAAAGCAGCATAACCGTCGTGTTCTTTTGCAGGCTATCTGCTATGAGTTTCCAGATCTTGATTTGGTTCATTTTATTTACCACATAGGATCATAGGAACATACTTACACATAGTCATTTTCTTGCACATTTTTTGCTTTGTCAAATTTAGTTGAAAGTCGTAATCTTCTTGTTACCGTGTTCTTATAGTGGATATATTTACCTATGAGCAATCTATGTATTGCTATGTGACTATGTGGTAAAATTAGAAATGTGACTTATGGATGAATCAGATCGTATAAACTCATCAGAACCTTTTCCGGAGTCATAGGTGCATCATAAGGGATATCTGCGGTTGGATTGAACGCCTTCACCGCATTGCGCAAAGCAAAATAGGCTCCGATACCATACATCAGCGGAGGTTCGCCTACCGCTTTACTCCTAAAAACAGCGAGATTATCCTTCTCTGTTTCCAGGGGATGGATCGTGATCTCTTTTGGAACCGAATAAATATCGGGGACCTTATAAGTGCTCAAGGCATTGCTGCGAAGCCGGCCTTCTTTATCATACACGATCTCTTCCATGGTCATCCAGCCGATACCCTGCACGATCCCTCCTTCACACTGACCCATATCAACAATAGGGTTCATGCTGTTGCCAAAATCGTGGACCACTTTTACGGAATCAACCTCATAGATACCCCGCAGGCAATCAATTGTGGTAGTGATAATAGCGGTACCATATACATGATAGGCGAAGGGATGTCCTTTTTCTTTGGTTGCATCATAATGAATACCGGGCGGAGTATAATGCGCCAGCTCGGATAAACTTATACGCCTGGTATAGGCTGCCATCACGAGTTTGTTCCAGGTCCATTCGGTCTTTTTTCCATTGGTATAAATCCATTCTTCTTTTATTTCAAGAGGAGGGATTTCTGTTTTTCCAATATCAGGAACCAATAATTTTTCTTCTATCGCTACTTGCTGCAGACGTTCCAGTATTTTAAGGCAGGCGATCTCGGTGGCTTTACCATTCAGGTCGGCAGCGGCACTGGCAGCGGTTGGGGAAGTATTGGCGATACGGTAGGTATTGGTGCTGTTCACTTTTATCCGCGAGGGATCGATAGAGAATATTTTGGCGGCCACCTGCAGCATTTTAGTATTTACTCCCTGTCCCATTTCTACGGCACCCGTACTGATACCGACGCTACCATCCGTGTACACATGCACCAGCGACCTGGCCTGGTTCATCAGTGTCTTGGTGAAAGAGATGCCAAAACAAACCGGCATCATGGCCATACCTTTTTTATAAAGGGTATTCGACTTGTTGAATGTTTCAACCTCTTGCTGTAGTTTTTTTATGTTGTACAACTGGTCGGCCCTGTTCCAGCATTCATTCGCTTCGCTTTCCGCTTTTTGCCCGTAGGGAAATTCATCACCCGTATGCAGTAGATTCTGTTCCTGGATCGCCGATGCAGGAATGCCCATTGCATTGGCCGCTTTTGCAATGGCGGCTTCTATCACAAACATTCCCTGCGGTCCCCCAAAACCACGAAAGGCGGTATTGGGAGGAAGATGTGTGCGGCAACTATAAGCCGTGGCTTTTACATTGGGTATAAAATAAGAATTGTTGCAATGGAAAAGCGTTCTCTCCATCACGGCAGGCGAAAGATCAGCCGCTGCGCCGGCATTCTGGTAGAAAGTCGCTTCGTAAGCAATTATTTTTAAATCCTTGCTCAGCCCGATCTTAAAATCGGAAGAGTAAGGATGCCTTTTTCCTGTCATCCGCATATCTTCCATCCGGTGCAGGGAATATTTTACAGGTTTCTTTAAATGGTATGAAGCCAATGCGCAGAGTACTCCCCAGGTGGTGGCCTGGTCTTCTTTGCCGCCAAAACCGCCACCAAGGCGGGTCGTGTCGACTTCTATTTTATGCATGGACAAACCCAGCACTCTGGCGGTCGTGCGTTGCACAGCTGTTGGCCCCTGCGTGGAGGAATAAATTCTTATCGCACCATTCTCCTGTGGTATGGCATAAGCACCCTGTGTTTCAATATATAAATGTTCCTGTCCATTGGTTTCTGTTCTCCCTTCGAAGATATATTCACATTGGGCCCAGGCGGCACTTGTATCGCCGAGTTGAAAAGTTCTCGGTGGAATGATCAGCTCACCTTTTTCTTTGGCTTCCCGGGGATCAGTGATAACTGGTAAGGGATCAATTGCTATTTTAATTTTTTTTACTGCAAGTCTTGCGTTCTCTTCCGATGTTGCCACTACCAGCGCAACCGGCATCCCGCAAAAATGAACATGTGTTGAGGCGAGTAACTCTTCGTCAGGAACAATTCCACCGATCTGGTTCTCACCGGGGATATCAGCTGCGGTAAAGATCCTTACCACGCCGGCCATTGCCGAAGCTTCAGTTGTATCCAGCGATCTTATTTTTCCATGTGCCAGTGGTGAATCAAAAGCAGCGGCGTATAAGGTTCCATTCACCAGCGGAATATCATCCAGGTAAATGGATTCGCCTCTTAAATGTGTGTATGAATCAATATTCTTCATTTTATGTTGTCAGGCGAAGCCTGATTATTATCTGAATTTTTTTCTCACTCTTCGACAAGCTCACTCTTCGACAAGCTCACTCTTCGACAAGCTCAGAGTGACATTAATTGTCAATTTTTTAGTTACGGGAACAACTCCATAAAATGTGCTTTTATCAATTGCCCCAATAATAATGTTTTGTATTCTTTGGTTCCCCTTGCATCGCTGATCGGGGAAATTTCCATTTTCATTATTTCAATTGCGCCAGTCACTATTTCATTATTTATTTTCTTCCCTTTTAAAAAAGAAGAGATTTTTTCCAGGTACAAGGGGATAGGTCCCACCCCACCGGCAGAAATTCCGGCGCTTTCAACCAGGTCGTCTTTCATTTTAATATGAATGGCAGAGTTCACACTGGCAATATCCAGGTGGGTGCGTTTACTTACTTTTTCAAAATGGAAAAAACTACCAGGGCCGGGTAGTTCAAACGATATACTGGAAATAAGCTCACCGGGTTCTTTATCAAGCTGTTTATAACCCTTATAAAATTTTCTCAATGGAATCGTTCTCCCCTCTTCTCCAGGAGATGGGCTGGGCTTGTCGGCCATAACTTTAGTGGAGGTGGGGATGAGCCATAGTTGTGCATCCAATGCCAAAAAGAAAATAGTGAAATCCCCTATCGGTGAGGCGTTCACAAAATTTCCCGCGACGGTTGCCATGTTACGGATAGGTGTTGACGAAATCAGTTTGGCATATCGTTGAAATTCCGGGAAAGCATCATTGATGATATCGGAATTTTTAAGATCGGTGACTGTCGTGGAAGGACCGACCAGACATTTGTTACCCTCTTTACGGATTCCTTTCATTGCCGACCGGTCAAACAAAAAATTGATGGCTGCATGCGTCATCTCGTCGTGCTTTTGAACATAGAGATCAGTGCCGCCTCCTACGGAGTCAAGTCGGGAGTCAGGTGACGGAAGACCGGAGATATTATTTTTTAATGATAGCAATCTTTTTTTAATATCTGAAAAATAAGCGGGTAGTATCTTATTTGTTACAACAAACGCTGCAGGGTCGTCACCGTTTTTATTTTTCATCAATGCGGCTATTTTCACGGCTGCTCTTTCTATTGATTTATAGCCGGTACAGCGGCAAATATTTCCATCCATTGCGGCAACAGCATTGGCGGGGGTAGCTTCTTTATCACTCAAACAAAACCCGGCCAGTGAAACGACAAAGCCGGGTGTGCAAAACCCACACTGGGTGGCCCCTTCATCAGCCATGGCTTGTTGCAGGGGGTTGAGGGCTTCCATATTGATCCCCTCCACCGTTACAATATGCTTGCCTGCTGCGTTTCCCAGGGGAAGCAAACAGGAAGTCATTGATTCGTAGCTGATTTTTCCATCTATGGTCTCCCCGACAAGCACGGTACAGGCACCGCAATCGCCTTCCCGGCAACCGATCTTGGTCCCGGTCAGCTGTTCCTGGTAGCGGATAAAATCCAGGAGCACCATCCCGGGTGGCAGGTCGGTCGTAATCTCCTTTTCATTAAGTATAAAGCGTATCAAACTATCTTTATTATTGATATTTAAAGTTAGCATAATTGAAAAGAGAAACAGCAGTTGCAAACAGGCAAATTTATTACCGGCTCATAGCGGTATGGGTGTTGTGTGAAGCAATGCTTGGTGGCATCATCCACGGATTAAGAATCCCTGTTTCCGGGTTGATCATTGGCAGCTGTGCGGTGGTTTGTATTTCACTGATCGCCTGGTATGTCCCGGCAAGGGGTGCGATCCTCAAAGCCACGATCATCGTTGCGGTATTTAAAATGATGCTGAGCCCGCAGGCACCTCCACCGGCATATATCGCTGTTTTTTTCCAGGGATTGATGGGAGAGCTGTTATTCCGGAATAGGAAATATTTCAAACTCTCCTGTCTCCTGCTGGCTCCGATCGCTTTACTGGAATCTGGATTGCAGCGCATTCTTGTGCTTACTATTGTATACGGTAATGGACTCTGGACAACACTCAACAGTTTTATAAATGGACTGACAAAACAAAAAATTGCAACCAATTACAGCCTGCTGATCGGGAGCGCTTATGTTTTGCTTCATCTCATTACCGGTATTTTTGTTGGCTGGCAGGCAGCCCTGCTGCCAGGGCGGATCCTTTTATGGACCAAGGATCAACAATACCGGGTAGAACCGGCAAGCACTGTTACCGCAACCTTGCCTGGTAAAACCAAAAAACGAAAATGGCTGAAGAAAGGAATACTGGTTGTGTGGTTGCTGCTGATTGGTTTATATGTACAATCTTATTTTAAGCTCGGCGAACCTTTGTTGCCGGCGCATATCTCCCTGGAAATATTATTGCGATCAGTTATCATTGTGCTGGGATGGATATTTTTTATCGGGCCGGTGCTTACACAACTATTACATCGCTGGTTAAAAAAGAAACAAAGCAGGTCGCAGCAGGAAATACAGGAAGTACTGAACTTATTACCTTCCACGCAGCGACTGCTTGGCGAAAGCTGGAAAAGATCATCTGTTCATAAAGGCATAAAAAGAATAAGCGTATTTGGTAAAATGGTCTTGGTGAATACTCTTTCTCCCCTCTCCACCTCGCGGAGAGGAGCTGGGCTTGTCCGCCGCAACTTTAGTGAAGGCGGAGCCGGAGTCTTTATCTTAACAGCTCCCATCCAGTCAGGAAAAACCACTTCACTACTCAACTGGGCAGCCGGGAGAAACGATGTTTACGGAATTCTTACACCGGTTGTCAATGGTCAGCGGATTTTCATGAACGTGCATACAAAGGAACAGTTCCCAATGGAAGCATTCATAGATGAAAGCGATATTTTTTCTGTCGGGAGATTTAAGTTCAGTAAAAAGAATTTTGAAAAGGCAATTGCCCTGCTCAAGGATAACAGCGGTAAGAAAGGCTGGTTGCTGATCGATGAGATCGGTCCGCTTGAATTGAGGGACGAAGGCTTTGGAGAAGTGATTAAAGAACTAATATTCCACTGCAAAGGCAAATTATTACTGGTGGTCCGGGAAGGTCTTTTAAACCAGGTGATAGAATATTTTGAACTGGAGCAGGCGGTAATAGTCACCGGCATTGCAAATCTGAAGGAAATTGGAAGAGGAAATTGTACCCCGGCACAGTAGCGTGGCACCATGGTTGTATTTATCATCATCAAATAAGTGCAATGCAATCATTGAACGACCGGGAGGCCTATAGCTGGAATAAGATCCCCGAACTGACCCTTTTGTTCTGGATCATGAAGATCACAGCTACCACACTGGGTGAAACAGGCGGCGACCTGCTTGCCCAAACATTGAACGTAGGGTACCTGGTCAGCAGCTTTATATTTTTTGGGTTCTTCCTGGTGATGCTTACCTGCCAGCTTGTATCAAAACGGTATATTCCACCCATTTATTGGGCGGTGATCGTTGCAACCAGCACAGCGGGAACAACCATGTCTGATTATATGGACCGGACACTTGAGCTGGGCTATGCACTGGGTTCGGTGATCCTGGTAGCTATCTTGGCGGGGATATTAATTGCCTGGAAACTTACCGAGAAAACATTATCTGTAACGAATGTACGCTCCATTCGCGGAGAGGTATTTTACTGGATGGCCATCTTAGTGTCCAATACATTGGGTACTGCATTGGGGGATTTTCTCGCTGATGATTCCGGCTTGGGCTTTGGTGGTAGCGCCCTTTTAATATCAGCGGTATTGGCGCTGGTGGTCCTGGCCTACTTCTTTACTAAATTGTCAAGGATACTTCTTTTCTGGATCGCCTTTATTTTAACCCGTCCTTTCGGCGCCACATTTGGCGACCTGCTTACAAAGTCTCCTGAAAAAGGAGGAATGGGCTACGGCACAAAAGGTTCGTCATTGATCCTTCTTGGGCTGCTTATCGTGTTGGTAATTTACGAGATGACAAAACGCAGAAAGAATACTGTGGGAAATAAGAATGCGCAGCAAAGAAGATCACAACTATTTGTTACGAAATAAAATTTTCAAAGAGAAGATCAGAAATTGCCGGGAATTTTTTTATCAATATATTTTTTGCCGGCAGCTACTTCAGTGATGGCTGTAATGATCTCGGTGTAGGGTGAACTTTTAGTGATATATCCACTGGCACCCAGCCGCAACATATTCCTGCAGTAAGAGGCTTCGCTGTGAAGGGATAAACCAATGATCCTGATTGCCGGATGTTGTTTGAGGATCTTGCGGGTCGCTTCAAATCCATTGACCGGCGACATATTGATATCCATCAGGATGATATCGGGTTCCAGTTCGGTGGCCAATGCGATAGCTTCTTCTCCATTTTTGGCTTCCCCGATGATATCTATATTCCCGATAGGTCCCAACAGGACCCGAAGGCTTTCCCGGATATGGACATTATCATCCGCTATTAATACAGTGATCGGCTTCGGCATACATAAAATGCTTCGCAATTCACCGCCACTGCCAGGAGAGTTAAAATAATATTGAATAGGGAAGGACAACTAGTTACACAAAAATAACAGGACCTCTGCTCGACGGGGTATCCAGCCGGCTATATTTTCTTTTATTACGTAGTTTATACTACCGGTTTATGCGTACTGCTGCAGGATATTGCAAGGTTCAGAATGACAAATCTGTTGTGTTAATAAAATTAATAAGCGAAGCGGTATTTTTCAAAGCGAGTTTCTTGAGAATATTGTGCCGGTGAACTTCGGCGGTGCGGATGGAAATATGCAATGTAGCAGCGATCTCTTTGGAAGACAAACCTTCCTTGATCAGCTTGATGATCTCGATCTCTCTTAGCGACAATCCTTTGATATTTGGACCCGTGGGTTCATCCTGCAATGCCTGGTCAGAAAGTATGTTCTTGATCTCCATGCATACATACGTTTTACCGTTCATAACGGCATCAATGGCGGTGAAGATCTCTTCGTGCGAAGAATTCTTTGTGACATAACCTCTTGCGCCCAACTGGAGCATTTTTTTGGCATAAGCCGGCTGGTTGTGCATAGATACTGCGATGATCTTGGCGCCTGGTGCGAATTTCCGTATCAGCGGAACGGCATCCATTCCAGATGCCCCGGGAAGGTTAATGTCAAGTAATACCACATCAGGTCTTTTGGTCTTGATCATCTCTATCGCTTCGTCAAAGCCCCCGGTAGCGCCCACGACCGCTATTTCATTTTTATCAGCAAAAAGCTGCAGCCACATTTCTCTTACAAGCTGATGATCTTCTACAATTACAACGGAAATTTTATTCATAACCCTATTTTTAAGGTAATGGAATGTTTATTTTAATGGTACAACCCTGTCCGGGAGCGGCAATGAGCTGCATCGTTCCCGAATAAAAATCTACCCGGCTGCTGATATTCTTCAGCCCGATCCCTTTTGCCTTCGTTCCTGGGTCAAACCCAATGCCGTTATCGGCTACAGAAAAAAACAAGCTGCCACTTTCCGTTCGAATGGTTATGACCGCCTTGCCAGCTTTGGCATATTTGCGGATATTATTCAGCTGCTCCTGCGCGATCCGGTACAACATCAGTTCCATATTCTTGTCCATCGTATACTGTTTATTCAGGTCGTTCACCAACTCTACCTGCAACTGACCGGAAAGATTGATTTCATCTGCCAGTTCCTGCAGGGCATCGGCGAGACCTATATCACCGAGCGAAGGAGCCACCAGTGACTTGGATAATTTACGGATCTCTTCGATCGCATAGTTCACATTGCTCAGGCTTCGCCTGATCAGGTCGGGCCGCATGCCTTCTTTTTCCATCGACAAGCCCAGGAACATTTTGATCGTAGCCAGCACCTGGTTGATATTATCATGCAATTCTTTTCCAAGCTGGTTCCTTTCTTTTTCCTGCGCCTGTATCGTTACTTCGGTGATCAGTTTTTGTTGTGCCCGTTCTTTCTCAGCCAGTTCTTTCTCCAGTATCATTTTTTCCGTGATATCCGTCATGGCACCGATCATACGGGAGGCCTCTCCTTTTTCATCATATAAAATAAAACCCCGGTCATATACATACTTATAAAAACCATCGGCACAGCGGAAACGATATTCATCCTGCCAGTTCTGGTTGTTTGCTTCAATACTTGCTCTTAATCCTGTTGTCACCCGGGCCTTGTCTTCAGGGTGGATATATTTCTTTATCCACTCATGACCGTACTGCAGTTCCTGCGCGGTATATCCAAAGGTAGACACAATGCCGTCACCCCAGGTGCCCTGTTCCTGGCCAAAATTCCATTCCCAGATCGTATCCAGCGTGGCCTTGTTGACGAACTCGTAACGTTCATTAATCTGGCGGAGTTTTTCCACCATTTTTTTCCTTTCGATACTGTAGTGAAGGATCTTGCCCAACAATTTTTCATCAAACTCTCCTTTCACCAGGTAATCCTGTGCGCCCAGCGAGATCGTTTCCATCGCCACACTTACATCCGTGAGCCCGGAGAACACCACGATCGGTGTTTGCGGCAGCAGACGGTTCAATGTGATCACCGAATCAATGCCCGTACTGTCGGGCAGGGAAAGATCCAGCAGGGCAATATCAAATTCATGTTTACTGATCAGGGAAGCCGCCGCTGCCATACTATCCGCATGCAGCAACTCGCCCTGAGCCAACGGACTCATCTGCAAATATTCATGCAGCAGCGCATAGTCACCGGGATTATCCTCAACCACCAGCATTTTCAATATTTTGTTTTCCCTGATCATGCAGAGTTTGATTTTGGCAACTGTACGATCGTTATCCAGAAATCCTTGATGGTATGGATCACTTCAATAAAACTACGGAAGCCTACCGGTTTGGTGATATAACAGTTCGCATGGTTGTGGTAGGATTCAAAAATGTCCTTTTCCGAATCAGAAGTAGTGAGCATCACCACGGGGATCACTCTCAGCCGCTCATCGTTCTTGATATTCAGAAGAACTTCCTTGCCGTCGATCTTCGGCAGGTTGATGTCCAGTAAGATAAGATCGGGAGTGCTGGCATTGCTGTACTCTCCTTCTTTTTTCAGGTAGCACATCGCCTGCTCGCCATCCCTTACCACGTCAATGGTATTGTTGATGCGGGCTTCTTTTAAAGCTTCAATCGTCAGGATAATATCCCCTTCATTGTCCTCGACCAGCAGAATATGTATTTCCTTTTTCATCGTTCCTTATTTTGGTAGGGTAAAATAAAATGTACTGCCTTTTCCTTCGGCGGACTCCACCCAGATAATGCCCCCGTGTCTTTCCACAATCTTCTTACAGATAGATAAGCCAATACCCGTGCCAGCATAGGCTGTTTTGTTGTGTAGTCGCTGGAAAATGATAAAGATCTTATCAAAGAATTTCGGGTTGATGCCAATCCCGTTATCCCGGATATAGAACTCGTGAAAACCCCCCTTGTCCGCACAGCCCACTTCAATAAGTGGCGGGGCATCACTGTGATACTTCAGCGCATTCGTTAGGAGGTTCTGGAAAAGCTGGAAAATCTGCGGCTCTACAGCTTTTATCACTGGTAATTTTTCCACTTTCACTATTGCATTGGTTTCACCGATCGAAAGCGCCAGTATATTGCTGACGGCACCCATCACCTTGTTACAATCAACCGCAGTGATCGCTTCTTTACTGGTTCCAACCTTTGAGTATTGCAGCAGATCCTGGATCAGGGTCTTCATCCGTTCGGCCCCGTCTACCGCAAAACCGATATATTGCTTACTTGTTTCATCCAATTGTCCTTCTAATTTTCTTTCCAGCAAATGCAGGAAACTGCTCACCATCCGCAAAGGTTCCTGGAGGTCATGCGATGCCACATAGGCAAACCGTTCCAGTTCGGTATTAGATGATTGTAACTCGGTAGCCTTTTTTTCCAGGGTCTTATTTAATTCATTCAGCAATACCTCAGCCCGTTTTCTGTCGGAGATGTCCACAGACAGGATAAAAATCCCTTCGGGTACGGGCTGGAAGCTCAGTTCAAACCAACCAATCGATCCATCCGGGAATACGAATTCATTTTCCAGGTGAATGGGCACACGTTCTTTAAAACATTTTTCATACACCCTGAAAATAGGTACCTGTTCTATACCCGGATATTTTTCCATCACCGTGTAACCGATCAGCTGGCTGCGCCCGTATTTGCTGTGTAAGAGGAATGCATCGTTCACATATTTATATTTCCAGTCAAAACCGATGATCTGCGCTCCCTCCAGCAGGTTATCAAGGATCATGCGGAAATGCATTTCATTCTTCAATACCTCCTGGGTCTTTTCCTCCACTTTCTTTTCCAGGTTTTCGTTCAGGTCACGGATCTCTTTTTCGGCCCGGTTGCGGAAACGCGTATTATAATAAATGATGATGAAGGCGGCCAGCAACAAAAGACCCGTAACCAACTGGAATAATACAATCACCCGGGTGGAGGATCCTATACTGACACTATTAAGCGCTTTGCGTTTGGCCAGCAATTGTTTTTCTGCTGTCTCGATAGCCACGATCAGTGCCAGCAATTCATTCATCCGATGCAGGCCGATGCCCGTCCGGAAGAATCGTTCGGCGGCCTCGAAACCGCCCGTTCTCCGGAGTTCGATCATTTGTTTCCTGACATCAATATTACTGCTGACCAGTTCTTCAAGCGTGTCGATCCGCAGCTGTTGCAGGGGACTATTCTTTGTTGTTTCTCTTAATTGATTTATTGCTTCATGAATAGCGGGAATACTTTTATAATAGGTGTCAAGAAAATCTTCATTGCCCGAGATCACATACCCCCGGGTACCCGATTCGATATCCTGCGCAAGGCTTTTGATCCGCAGGTTCTGCAGGATCGCGGTATTGGTATGTTCCACCCAGTTGGCCGTATCAGCAAAGCGGCGGGCATTTTGCCGGAATGATAAAAATACAACGATCAGCAAGAGGATGGCAAATGTAAAAAAGCCAGCCATTTTTTTCTGGAAGCTGAAACGGAGATGGCGCAGGGGATAGCAATAGAATGCGGCAATATATAAAAGCAGCAGGGTAAAACTTGTATGAAGCGAAGCAGGCACGAGAACGGAGAACCTTTCATTACCGATACGGCTGATATAGAGCAGGAAGATCATGGAGAGTATAGCCAGTCCTGTGAGCAAGATGACCTGGATGAACAGGCGGAAACGTTTTTTTCGCATCAGCAGGAGGGCAATGCTGAGCAGGATAAAAATGGAAGACGTCAGCGCCGCCATGCGGCCGGGGTATTTGGTGGTGACGGCAGGATATGATTCTTTCCAGAAAAATTCGTCAATACCCAGGGAAGTACCGAAAATGTATTGTGCCAACGTAAGTGATGCGATCAACAATACCAGGAAAGAACAAACAGCGGCGATAATTTTTGCAGCGAGGCCGGGCTCTTTGCGATCTAGCATCAGCAGGGTGATCGCAGATAAAAATAAACAGATGCCGGTATTAAATTTGACAGGGCGGTCAGTGGCACTGGCAGGTCCGTCTAAGATCCAGCTGCCTAATATCAGCGCTCCGATCAGTAGTGTGATGATGGCGGCAGCTTGTGAGATGTAACTGCTAATTCCTTTCATGTTTTTCAGTTGTTCTGGCTAACTGAATAATATGCTGACCTTTTACCGGTTGGGATGAAGAGGTCAATATAATTGTCTAAATTAATTGAGCTCTAATTAAGGCACAACGCAGCCCATTTTCCGGTTTCTTCCATAATCTTGCTGGCAGTTCTTACAGGTCCGGTTATATTTTTCAGAGGGTATATTAGCGGGCAATTGCCGCAGCGGGACAGGATTTCCTGAACCGCTCAATAATTTACAAAATAAAGCCGGGATAACAAAGCAACCCTGTCAATCCATTAGCAATAGAAATATTACCGGTTATTTACTAAGGGTTTTCCATTAGTGGAGAAAGTGATATTATCGCTATAGATTTTATAATACCGGGTAACAGAAGATGACCTGGAATCTGTTGAACAGCGGATTGCTGACTTTCTTCAGCGCAAGCAAGGGGGCTCATCTTTCAGGCGCCGAGGAAACTTTTCAGCAGTTGATAGGTTTCTTTTTTGCGCAGGAGGATGATCGCTTTGTCCTTTATCTGGCGGACCCTTTCGCGGGTGAGATGATATTTGTCCGCGATCTCATCGAGACCCATCGGGTAGCCGGTGCTGATGCCGAAGAAATGACAGAGTATCTCTTGCTGGCGAGGGCTCAGTGTTTTCATAGCTCTTCCCACTTCTGTTTTCAGGGAGCCGTTGTACGAAGTTTTTTCAAAGCCGTGAATCTCTTCTTTGTTTTCAAGGGTATCGAGCAGGCTGGTTTCTTCGTTACTGGAAAGAGGGGTGTCAAGACTTACATGCCGGCCGTGGATGGCCATGCGGTCAGCCACTTCTTCGGGGTTTATTTTCAATACTTCGGCCACTTCTTCCGCGGTGGCGTTTCTTTCCAGTGTTTGCTCTAATTGAGCATTCGCTTTATGAATCTGGTTGCCGAGTACTCTTTTATTGTAGGGGATGCGGATCAGTTGCGCATCATTGGCCAGTGCCTGGAGAATACCCTGGCGGATCCACCAGACGGCATAGCTGATGAACTTGAAACCTTTGGTCTCATCAAATTTTTTTGCGGCGTTGATCAGCCCGATATTGCCTTCATTGATCAGGTCGGGCAGTGATAATCCCTGGTATTGGTATTGTTTGGCAACGGAGACCACGAAGCGGAGGTTCCCCTTGGTCAGGCGGTCCAATGCTTTCTGGTCATTGTTGCGGATCAGGGGGAACAGTTGCATCTCTTCCTGGGGTGACAGGAGTTCCAATTTGTTGATCTCCCGGAGATATTTCTCCAGGCTCTCCGACTCGCGGTTGGTGATTGAATTGCTGATCTTCAGCTGGCGCATGCTCATAGTACAAGGTTGGTTTTTAAGGTTGGTCAGGGGTGAGTTGACCTGGATGATAAAGGTTTTGTAAAAGGGATTGCTCTATTAACAGGCGGGTGAATTACCTATACCGGATGCTGCGCCGGGCAGCAGCATCTGGTGAATCGAGCCGGGTTCAACAGCTTTCTTCAGCAGGCTGGCCAGGGCGATCAGGTAAAAGGCATTGTCACTCAGCCGGACGGTGGTGGGAGGACAGGAGCTTGTCTTTTTGGTACGGGTGGTGGTTGGATTGGTTTGCATAAGAATGAATTTTTTCGATTGGATGATTGGATAAATTGGTTTCTCGTTCTGTTTGTGTTGCGGGTGTAAAAGTGCCGGGTTGGTAAAAACTGGCCAAATAACGGGCACCTTCATTTGCCTGCATACCAAATGATTTTAGGTAGCCCTACGTAGTTCTGTATAGCGCGGGGCATTCCGGTAGGGATATCCCGGGTTTCTGTGTAAAAGCAGCGGGTATTCTTCTCCGCGGCTGATCGTGTTTTTTGATTGAATATTTAAGATTGTCGATTGAATATTGCTGATTGAGACATTCTAAAATATTCAATATGCAATCAAAAATCTTAACTAAAACTACCCTTTCGTGGTATTGGCCATTTTAATGAACAGGGATAA
>JBDSPR010000012.1:0-49846 GCA_039930245.1 Chitinophagaceae bacterium
ACGAGATACAGAACCCCTTGAATTTTGTCAATAATTTTTCAGAAGTAAATATAGAACTGCTGGCAGAAATGAATGAAGAGATCGGGAAAGGTAATTTTACAGAAGTAATATCGCTTGCGAAGAATGCCATAGAGAACGAAGAAAAAATTAACCACCATGGAAAACGTGCCGATGCCATTGTAAAAGGCATGCTTCAGCACAGCCGTAGCAGCAGCGGACAAAAAGAACCTACGGACATCAATGTCTTGTGCGACGAATATCTGCGACTTTCCTATCATGGACTAAGGGCAAAGAATAAGTCTTTTAATGCAACGATGAAAACTGATTTTGATAATTCAATCGGTAACATCAATATCATTCCGCAGGATATTGGACGGGTGATATTGAATCTATTGACGAATGCTTTTTATGCGGCCCCCCTGCCCCCCGAAGGGGGGTTCAAAGACCCTGACTATAAACATGAGCCTACTGTTTGGATAAGTACAAAAAAGGAAGGCGGGAAGGTTTTAATTTCTGTAAGAGACAACGGTCCAGGTATTCCTCAAAAAGTATTAGACAAAATATTTCAACCTTTCTTCACTACCAAACCAACAGGCCAGGGAACAGGTTTGGGGTTGAGTTTGAGTTATGATATTGTAAAAGCCCATGGTGGCGAGTTTAGAGTGGAGACGAAGGAAGGTGAAGGGAGTGAGTTTATTATTTCGTTGCCAGTCGTCTGAATCACGGATGATAAAGATTAAAAGATGAAACGGATTAAGCGCATTAGTAAGAACGGTGAAATCCATAAATCCTTTAAATCAATGATTCAGATGAATTATGATATTGTAAAGGCGCATAATGAAGGATTGAATGTATAAACAAAAGAGGGAGAAGAATTAATATTTACCATCAATTTTAAAATGCATACTAAAAAATGAAAAAATATTTAGTCATTTTAATTGGCTCATTAATTTCTGCACTCTCGCAATCACAAGTTACAAAGGCTAGTATTGATAGCGTGTCTCAGCTATACAGCGACGCAAAAACCGATAGCAACAAGGTTAAGTTAGCTTTATCGTTATCTAATAGTTATGTCTCGCTCAATATAGATTCAGCTATAAAATATGCAAACGAAGCTGTTGAACTCGCTACAGGTTTAAACAATGAGAAACAGATATTAGGTGCGAAGTACGTACTGGCTGAAGCTTTGGCTGAAAGGGATATACCGGCAAGCATGAAAATATATTACGAAATACTTGAAAAGGCTTCCAAGGCTGATCAAAGGCTCGTAACCGCATATTGCTATAGGCAAATAGGTGTGCTTTATTTATATGCCGGAAGTGATGAAAAGTATATTTACAATTTACGGAAAGCAAAGGAAATTTTTTATTCGCTTGGAAATGTTAGTGAAGTAAATGCTTGTTACTCAGAAATCGGTGGGGTATATTCTACCAGATTGAGAGACTCTGCAAGGTACTATCTCAATCTTGTTGTATCCGATTCTTCGGCGTTGAGTTCGGCATTCTACCAGTATTATTGGGGAAATACTGAATCTATTAGTAATCCTCAAAAAGCAAGGGCTCATTTTCTGAAGAGTCTTGAAATATCGAAGAAGGGAAATAATCTGCGTGGGTATAGTTTAGCGAGCCGTTGGTATTGTATTTTTCTTCAGAATCAAAATCAAATTGACTCAGCTATTGAAGTTGGCAAGGCCGGCCTTAATGCAGCTGACAAGCTGGGCTTTTTACGGGGAATTGTAAATAATAGCGAACAACTGCACAAAATTTATAACAGACTCGGTCAAACGGATAGCGCCTATAAATATCTCAGTATAAATGTAAAAGCAAAAGATGACTTATTGGGTCAGGATAAGATTAATCAGATTCAACAGGCCACAATTGCCGAACAACAGCGGGCACAAAAACTCCAATTAGAAAAGGAAAAATTGCAATCCAGAATTCGCCTGTTCGGTACGAGTGGTATAGCTTTCATCTTGATGATATTTATGCTCTTCTTTTATCGCAATCAGCGAAAAACAAGAAAATCGAATGAACTACTTTTGATGAAAACCGAAGAAATAAACAAGAAGAACGTTGAGTTGCAGGCATCTTATGAAAATTTAAAATCTACTCAAACCCAACTCATTCAATCAGAAAAGATGGCTTCGCTGGGAGAACTCACTGCCGGCATTGCACATGAAATTCAAAACCCGTTGAACTTTGTTAATAATTTTTCGGAAGTAAATACTGAATTGATTGACGAGTTAACGGTGGAAGCTGATAATGGGAATTTAGACGAAGTGAAAGTAATTGCAAAAGATATTAAAGAAAACGAACAAAAAATAAATCACCACGGCAAAAGAGCCGATGCCATTGTAAAAGGAATGTTGCAACATAGCCGAAGCAGCAGTGGTGTAAAAGAACCAACAGATATTAATGTCTTGTGTGATGAATATTTACGGTTGAGTTATCATGGTTTAAGAGCCAATGACAAATCGTTTAATGCAACTATGAAAACTGATTTTGATAATTCAATCGGCAACATCAATATCATTCCGCAGGATATTGGTCGGGTTATTTTAAATTTATTGACGAATGCTTTTTACGCGGTAGATGAAAAAAAGACCCTTCTACAAGCTCAGGGTGACACCCGCTATGAACCAATAGTCACTATAAGTACAAAATTGGTCATCCCCCCTTCGGGGGGACAGAGGGGGGCCGAAATCAGGGTATCCGACAATGGCAACGGCATTTCCCAAAAAGTATTAGATAAAATATTTCAACCCTTCTTTACCACCAAACCTACCGGCCAGGGGACGGGTTTGGGTTTGTCATTGAGCTATGATATAGTTAAAGCACATGGCGGGCTAATAGAAGTGGAAACTAAGCAGGGCGAGGGAACTACCTTCGTTTTTAATTTGCCTGTTGTTAAATAAATCAAGATTGTCTGTGACAATGGTTAAGTTAATCGTCTATATATGCGTGTTTCTTTGCGTAGTTGCACCCGCTGCTTCACAGCTCTCCTATGTTGATAGTTTGAGAGGTATTTTAGATAAGGGAAACAATGACAGTACTCAGATAAAATTATTTTACCATTTGGCTCAAATCTATAGTGAAACCAAGCCGGATAGTTTTGCAGAGTTTTTTATTATACTCAAAATTAATTCTACATGAAAGTTTTTTCATTAATCCTTTTTACGGTAATGTTTTTTATTTCAAATGCTCAGAACCCGAGAGCAGATAGTCTGAAGCAATTGCTTGAAAAAGCACCACGGGATACCAATCGTGTAGAATTGCTTTTGGAAATTGCTGACTTATATTATTTTTCTAAACCCGATACCAGCCTGCTGTTTTCAATAAAAGCATTAGATCTTGCAAGAGAACTGCACCACCCCGTTGCGATAGTTATGGCTTTAAATAGGGCAGGAGAATCACTTCGGTTTTTGGGTGATTATCCTGCCTCATTCAAAATGCAATTTGAGGCACTGCAGCTTAGCCGTCAATTAAAGAATCTTGCACTGGAGGCTACGAGCCTCGGCTATATTGGTTTTACTTATATCGAGTTCAAAGAATACCGGCAGGCACTTCAATACCTGTTGCCGGCTAATAATATTAATCGACAATTGTCCCGTAAGATGCCAAGTGTTTTGGTTCTATCCAATATCGGAAATGCGTATTATTTGCTTAAGAAATCTGACTCAGCTATGTATTACATGCAGCAGGCATATAAAAGGTTGTTAGTTTTGAAGACCTTTCCCCCTGCTTTAAAATCCAATGTTTTAACCGGCATGGGAAATGTATATGGCGCCATCGGAAAAAAAGACTCCGCATTGCTGTATTATCATACAGCTTTGTTGAATTCTAGACTCTCAAACGACAAGCTTAATCTTAGCAAGATTCTTAAAAAAATTGCCGAAGTATATGAATCTCTTCAACAATACGACTCCAGTCTGTATTATGCCCGCCAGGCATTTGTTAACGGACAGAATGTTACACAGAAATTAGAGGTGCTCGAAACAAGTAATTTACTTGTCAAACTATACAGGAAAGCCAATAATCCGGATAGTGCCTTTTTTTACCAGGATATTGCAATTGCAATGAAAGACAGTTTGTATGGCCCTGAAAAATTCAAACAACTTCAGTTGTTAATGTTGGAAGAACAGGAACGACAGCAAAAAATAAGTCAGGAGCAAGAGCGGTATAGCAATAGAATAAAATATATCGCATTGCTATCCGCATTGGGTATATTTCTGCTTCTGGCATTCATGCTTTTCAGAAATAATCGTCATAAACAAAAAGCAAATATTCTTTTAAAAGAACAAAAAAATAAAATAGAAACCACTTTATCAGAATTGAAATCAACACAATCGCAATTGGTGCAGAGGGAAAAAATGGCTAGCCTTGGTGAACTTACTGCCGGAATAGCGCATGAAATTCAAAACCCGTTGAACTTCGTCAATAATTTTTCTGAGGTAAACAAAGAATTGCTGGTAGAAATGAAAGATGAATTAGACAAAGGGAATATTAGTGAAGTAAAAGCATTGGCAAATGATGTAATAGATAATGAGGATAAAATAATATTCCACGGAAAACGGGCCGATGGCATTGTAAAAGGCATGCTCCAGCACAGCCGCAGCAGCAGCGGCCAAAAAGAGTTAACGGATATCAATGCTTTGTGTGATGAATATCTAAGATTGAGCTATCATGGCTTGCGGGCAAAAGACAAATCGTTTAATGCAACAATGAATACTGATTTTGATAATTCAATTGGCAACATCAATATCATTCCGCAGGATATTGGTCGGGTGATTTTAAATTTACTGACGAATGCTTTTTATGCAGCCCCCCTGCCCCCCGAAGGGGGGTTCAAAGACCCTAACTATAAACATGAGCCTACTGTTTGGATAAGTACAAAAAAGGAAGGCGGGAAGGTTTTAATTTCTGTAAGAGATAATGGGCCAGGCATTCCCCCAAAAGTATTAGATAAAATATTTCAACCATTCTTTACCACCAAGCCTACGGGGCAGGGAACGGGATTAGGATTGAGTTTGAGTTATGATATAGTAACCAAAGGGCATGGAGGTGAGTTGAAAGTTGAAACAAAGGAAGCTGAAGGCAGTAAATTTGTAATCCTGTTACCGGTGTAAATGGTAAGAGATTAATTCAGGCTAAATTAATTATATGGGTTGTTTAAAATTGTTGTCCGTTTTATCTTTCCTGCTTGTAATACCCGGCAAAAGTTTTGCACAGCAAAGCAATTATGCTGATTCTATTCTCAACCAACTTAAACTAATCAAAAGAGGAGACAGTATAAGCAGTAATCACTTTCGGCATGCGTTGGTATTAATGGGAAAAAATAAAAAGGAGGTACTGCTGAAAAACGAATCTATTATGAGGGAGTTTGATCGCCTGCAGACTGCTTTAGATGAAATTAAATATAATACACTCTTTTCAGCCTTTTACCAGAGTCATTTAAATTTGGACAGTGTGCCAAACGGAATTTTAATAAAATTTGGCCGAGATTTCATTGAAAAAAATAAGGCCGGTTATTCGGCAAATCACAAAAACTTATTTCTTCACATTCTCAGGGAGACGAGGATCCCTTACCGCAACAGCAGTCATTTATATGAAGGGATTGAATATTACATCAACCTGGCAAACTATTTCGTTGCTAAAAACGACCGGGATGGCGCAGCCACGGTATATAGTGTTTTGCCTGGCTTTTATTCTCGTATCGGCCTCTCAGAAAAAGCTGAATACTACCTCTTAAAATCTCTAAGTTTTCTTGATGATAATCCGGTAAATGATTCACTTTTTGGTTTATTGGGAACTTCTGGCAAAACCAACAGGTATATGATTTTAGGAAGTAATATGGTAGATGATAACAGGCCTGAAACAGCTGAAAAATACCTGAGACTAGCAATAAACCAATTCAATAAATTAAGTTCGCCATTGCTATTCAAGGATGCACCGTACCTTTTTTTACAAATGGCAAAGGTAAAAACCCTTATGAAAAGCGATAGCAGCAAATATTATTATGATAAGGTGTTTGAACTCTTAAGCGTTTATAAAATGGGTTCACTTGAGTATGCATGGTATTATATAGAAAAAGGAAAAGATTTTTTAAACAAAAATCAAAATGATTCTGCCTCTTATTACATCACCAAAGCCAAGTTTCTTAAGGATGATCAACACCTGGGTATTTCAAGTCCCTGGGGCGAATTAACACCTAATTATTACGCTGCAGCTTTAGCGTTGCGGCAAAACAATCCTCACCTGGCCATTCAATTATTGCAACCTGAGCTAAAGGAACTGAGGGCAATTACAGCAAAGGTTGCCATTATAAACGAACTCCAGTTACTGGCAAACGCCTATGCGGCTGCAGGAATGTTTAATGAAGGCTTCAATACGCAGCAGGAATTATTGGGAATAAAAGACAGGTTAGCCCATGAAACTGCGAACGCAAAATCACTGAGTTTTGATATTGAAAAAAAGATGCAGGATAATGAAAATAATATTGCGCTGCTAAAAGCGCAGGATGAAGGTAATAAAAAAACCAAATTTTACTTATATGGTATTACAGCCCTGCTGACACTTTTTGCTATTACATTGGGTATTGCTATAATGAATAAGCAAAAGTCAAACACCCGTTTAGCTACAAAGAATTCTGAGGTTATTAATACTTTAGAGCAGTTGAAACAAACCCAATCCCAACTGATTCAGTCCGAAAAAATGGCCAGCCTTGGTGAACTTACCGCTGGGATTGCCCATGAAATTCAAAATCCTTTGAACTTTGTAAATAATTTTTCGGAGGTAAATACTGAGTTGATCGATGAGTTAAAAACCGAATTGGCAACAGGCAATACGCAACAGGCAATTGAATTAGCCAATGATATAAAAGACAATGAAGAAAAAATAAACCATCACGGCAAAAGAGCCGATGCCATTGTAAAAGGCATGTTACAACACAGCCGTAGCAGCAGCGGGCAAAAAGAGTTAACGGACATCAATGCTTTGTGTGATGAATATCTGCGGTTGAGTTATCATGGTTTAAGAGCCAAAGACAAATCGTTTAATGCAACAATGAAAACTGATTTTGATAATTCAATCGGCAACATCAATATCATTCCGCAGGATATTGGAAGAGTTATACTGAATTTACTCACCAATGCATTTTACGTTGTCAATGAAAAGAAGACCTTTCAACAAGCTCAGGGTGACACCCGCTATGAACCAATAGTCACTATAAGTACAAAGTTGGTCATCCCCCCTTCGGGGGACAGAGGGGGGCCGAAATCAGGGTATCCGACAATGGCAACGGCATTCCGCCAAAAGTATTAGACAAAATCTTTCAACCTTTCTATACGACCAAGCCCACGGGGCAGGGGACAGGGCTGGGTTTATCATTGAGTTATGATATTGTGACCAAGGGACATGGTGGGACTTTAGAAGTAAAAACTGAAGAAAATATTGGGTCGGAGTTTATAATCGCCTTACCAATATGAGTAGGGAGTTATCCCGATCGTACTGAACTTGTCGAAGTATCGGGATTGAAGTTGAAACGGGAACAGAACAGGGTTCTAGATTTATTATTCAGCTACCTGTTTAAAATTTAATTTTGAATACCCATAAAAATAACCAGTAAGAATGAATGCTGCTCAACTCAGGGATATCCAGGAACCATTGAAGGCAAGATACCGGGAGCAACCAGGCACGGCCCTGGTTACTTTAAAAACCAAATCCAGGGTAGGCGAAGGAATTACCTGTAAAATTGAAACTGGAAGATCACTGGCCGAAGCCGGTCTTCATCCTGCTACAGGAGGGGATGGTTTGTCAGTCTGCTCTGGTGATATGCTGTTGGAAGCACTGGCAGCCTGTGCAGGGGTTACCCTCCGGGCCGTTGCGACCGCAATAGAATTTGACCTGCAGGAGGCCCTGGTTCATGCGGAAGGCGACCTGGATTTCCGGGGCACTTTATCCGTTGATAAAAACGCACCTGTTGGATTTAAGACTATCCGACTTCGTTTTGAGATCCGGACCAATGAAACTTCCGATAAAATCGCTACCTTAATAAAGTTAACCGAACGGTATTGTGTAGTGTACCAAACGCTTCTCCAGGCTAACCCGATCCAGGTTTCGCTTGGTTGAATCGTAAGAACTACTGATTCATTAACGCTAAATAAGTGGTCATGCCAAAATTTATCATTGAACGACAAATCCCAGGGGCCGGAAATCTTACCTCAGAAAGTTTAAAGGCTATTTCCCAGAAGTCAAGAGAAGTACTGTGTATATTGGGGACGGATATCCAATGGATACATAGTTATGTTGCCGGCGACAAGATCTATTGTATTTACCTGGCCGCCAACGAGGAGTTGATCAGGGAGCATGCCCGGCTCGGTGGGTTCCCAGCAAACAGTATCACGGAAATATCCGAGATCATTGATCCACTGACAGCAGAGGAAAAATGACTTACCACTTTTCAGTAAACATTGCCGGCATCCCCTGGGATGAGGATCTCCAGGATAAAAACGCGGTACGGTTATCTATGTTTTTAACTAAATAGGTATGGATGAGCGCCAGGAACAGAAGTTAAAGGAACAGATTGCCTCCCTGGAGAAGCAATTGTCTGCTGATGCGACCGAATTGCAGCAGATGAGGCGCCAGCTTGAGATCGAAGCTGCCCTGGAGAAAGTAAGGGTTCGTGCGACGGCGATGCGGATCAGTTCGGAACTTGCCGAAACCTCAGCTATTTTATTCCAGCAATTAAATGAACTGCAGATAAAAGCTATCCGTACCGGAGTGGGCATATTTGACGATGCCAATGACGCAATGGAATTATGGCTGACCAGCTATACGGATACCCGGGAAGTGATCAGGATACTCGACTATGTCAATTTGCATATTCACCCTGTCTTTGAGAATATCATACCCGCCCGGCAAAAGAAAAAACCCTATGCGCTTACCATATTGAGCGGGGAGGAGGTCAGGGACTATTACAAGAATATGTCTACCTATTTTACCTTGCGTAAGCAACAGGTTTACAATGCAACTGAATATTTTTATTCCTTCTTTTTCCCGGCAGGAACTATCAATGTCGTCGCCAGCCAGCCGTTGACGGATGAGGAATGCACGGTAGTGACCCGGTTTGCACTGGTATTTGGCCTGATCTATACCCGCTTTCTCGATCTGCAAAAAACAGAACAGGCAAAGCAAAGCGTCGAATCGGCCCTCGCAGAATTGAAATCCACTCAAACACAACTCATTCATTCCGAGAAAATGGCATCGCTGGGAGAACTCACTGCCGGTATTGCCCACGAGATCCAAAATCCCCTGAATTTCGTCAATAATTTTTCTGAAGTAAGCGGCGAATTGCTGGATGAAATGAAAGAGGAACTGGTAAAAGGCAATACGGATATCGTTATCGCTCTTGTAGAAGATGTGAAGAAAAACCTGCAGAAAATAACACATCACGGCAAGCGAGCCGATGGGATCGTAAAAGGCATGCTACAGCATAGCCGGGCAAGCAGTGGCGTAAAAGAAGCGACAGATATTAATGCATTATGTGATGAATATTTGCGGTTGAGTTATCATGGATTAAGAGCCAAGGATAAATCCTTTAATGCAATAATGAAAACTGATTTTGATGAAACAATCGAAAAGATCCATATTGTACCACAGGATATCGGAAGGGTGATATTGAACTTGCTCACCAATGCTTTTTATGTTGTCAATGAAAAAAAGACCCTTCGACAAGCTCAGGGTGACACCCGCTACGAACCAACTGTTTCAATAAATACCCAAAAAGTTGGTGACAAGGTCGAGATCAAGGTTGCAGACAATGGCAACGGCATCCCTCAGAAAGTACTGGATAAGATCTTCCAGCCTTTTTTTACCACCAAGCCAACTGGCCAGGGAACCGGGTTGGGGCTATCCCTTAGTTATGATATTGTTATCAAGGGTCATGGTGGAATGCTGAAGGTGGAGACAAAAGAAGGCGAAGGCACAACATTTATAATTATCTTACCGGCATAAAATAAACTATATGAAAGTATTGGTTGTTGACGATGAAAAAGATGTACAAGTTTTGTTTGAGCAGCGGTTCAGGAGGGAGATCAAAAACGGGGAGCTTCTGCTGTTTTTCGCCTTTTCTGGCGAAGAAGCACTGGAATACATGAAGGCGAATGAGCACGAAGCAGTGCTGATCCTTTCAGATATCAATATGCCCGGCATGAGTGGCCTTGAACTTTTAAAACATATCAAGGAGAAATATGAAAAGCCACCGCCGGTGGTTATGATGATCACGGCCTATGGTGATGCTGAGAATTATAACCAGGCCATGAATCTGGGCGCGGATGATTTCCTGACTAAGCCTGTAGATTTTGTTTTATTAAAGGAAAAATTAAAAGCCACGAGTGTATGACCAAGATTCTCGTAGCCGATGATGAAGCGGACCTGGAAGTGCTGATCAAGCAAAAGTTCCGCCAAAAGATCCGGGAACAACAATACGAGTTCGTCTTTGCTATCAATGGTAATGATGCACTTGAGAAAATACACCAACATCCTGATATCGCCATCGTGTTGAGCGATATCAATATGCCTGAAATGGATGGACTCACCCTGCTCTCCAGGTTGGGTGAGAGCAACCCGCTTACAAAAACGGTGATGGTGTCGGCCTATGGTGATATGGACAATATCCGCACTGCCATGAACAGGGGGGCCTTTGATTTTGTCACGAAACCGGTCAATTTTGAAGACCTGGAACTAACGATGGAGAAGACCATCCGGCATGTGAACCAGATGAAGGATACACTTAAAGCGATCAAGGAGAATAATATCCTGAAAATGTACGTAGATGAGAATGTACTCAGCTTCATGGGAAGCCGCGAATTTGAATCATCGCTGATGGAGAATGATACCCTTGAAGCCACGGTTGCTTTTATCGATATATGCGGCTTTACAGCCATCAGTGAAAAGGAAGCACCCAATACAGTGGTAGAACTCCTCAACAAGTATTTTGATGTTATGGTAAAAGAGATCATCGCGCAAAGCGGCCTGGTAGACAAATTTATCGGGGATTGCGTTCTGGCCGTATTCAAAGGAGATTACCACCTTGACAGGGCGATCGATGCCTGCCTGTCAATCCGCAATAAGATCGATGCCCTTCCTCCTGCCGGTGAGTTTTCTCCAAAAGTGTCGATCGGGATCAATAGTGGTGAGATGATCTCCGGCAATATCGGGTCGGCTACCTTGCGAAGACTGGATTATACCGTGATCGGTGATACGGTCAATACGGCGCAACGTCTTCAAACTGCCGCCTCAACCGGGCAGATTGTTATTACAGAATCATGCTATGAGCAAGTAAAGCAATCCTTCAATTGCAGGATAATAGGTCCCGCCAGTTTTAAAAATAAAGCTGCGAACGTGACCATTTACGAAGTGCTGGATTGAGACCGGTAAATATTATGCAGTATCAACAAGTATATTCATTCCTGATGCCTAAGCTGGACAAGGAAGTATCCACCCGCTTTATGTATCACAATGCCGGTCATACCCGCAATGTGATCGCTGCTGTGGAGGAACTGGCCGGGACTGAAAATATTTCCGGGGATGAACTCGTCTTATTAAAAACAGCAGCTTTGTTCCACGATGCAGGTTTCCTCGAAAAGGCAGAAGGACACGAGGAAATTTCCTGCCGGCTTGCCCGTGAATACCTTCCGGCATATGATTACTCGCCTGTACAGGTTGAAAAGATCTGCCGGGCGATCATGGCCACTCAACTACCACAACATCCGGTGGATCATTTGGGGGAAATATTAGCGGATGCAGACCTGTTTTACCTGGGGAAAGAGAACTATAAAAAAAATGCGGACATCTTATTCCAGGAATTTAGAACAGCCGGAGTAATCCGGACAGAAGAGGAATGGTTACTTAAACAAAAGGAATTTCTGTCAAACCATCATTATTTCACCAACTCTGCCAGGAAATTACTGGAAGAAGGAAAGCAGCAAACATTAAAAGGGTTAGCTACCGGAACTCCGGCACACCCGGTTCAACACAAGGTGAAAGATGGGATAAGACTGCTCGAAGACACGATACTTACCCTGCTGGGTATTACTATTGCCGGGATAGCGCTGAAATTGTTCCTGGTGCCGAATCATTTCTTTGATGGAGGAGTTACCGGTATTTCCCTGCTTGTACACGAGATCTATGGTTTCAATCTTGGCCTGGTCATACTGGTGCTGAATTTCCCCCTGATCGTTATCAGCTATTTTTCGGTGGGGAAAAGATTTGCCTTCCGCACACTCGTCAGTGTAATCCTGCTGGGAGTTTGCCTGCTGCTGATCCCAAACTATGCGCTGACAGCGGATAAATTGCTGATCAGCATTTTTGGTGGGGTTTTCCTGGGGATCGGTATTGGATTGATCATGCGGACGGGGGCTGCGCTAGATGGTATTGAAGTATTGGCGCTATACACCTTGAAAAGAACATCTTTTACCATCACCGAGATCATCCTGGCAATCAATATCGTAATATTCACGATAGCCGGTTTCCGTTTTGGTATTGAAACGGCACTATACTCAATACTTACTTATTTCGCCGCCACCCGCTGCATTGATTATGTGGTGGAGGGATTGCAGGCTTATACCGGGGTGACCATTGTTTCCGCGCAAAGCGAGACCATTAAATACCAGTTAGTGAATAAAATGGGCAGGGGTATTACGGTCTACAAAGGAGAGAGGGGATACCTTCCCGGGAAATATGAGATCAGCAGCGATTGTGATATTATTTTCACTGTTATCACCCGGCTCGAATTAAGGAAATTGAAAAACCTTGTTTATGAAGTTGATCCCGATGCCTTTGTCTTTGCCAATACGATCCGCGAAGCGTCCGGCGGGATCATCAAAAGACGACAAGCGCATTAAAGAGAATTGGGAAAAGTACAATTGGGAAATTTTGAAATTATTTTCCATGTAATCCCTTTACCTCTGAACTCGACAAACAATTTCACAATTTTATAGTCCAAGAACTTCCTTTAATTTTCCATACCCGCTGCGGCTTACCGGCACTTTTACCCCGGTACGCAATATGGCGACATGACTGTCTTTTTCATATGGATCGATCCGCGTGATCTGTTGCACATTTACAATATAGGAGCGGTGGGAGCGGACGAATTGCTGCCCGTCCAGCGCCTGTTCAAAATGATTCATGGTCTTGTTCTTGAGAAAATACCCTTCAGGTGTATGGATCTTCACATAGTCATCGGCCGCTTCGAGGTAAAAAACATCATGTACCGGGATGATCTTGATCTTGCTCCCATTCTTCACCACGATCCGCTGGCTTTGCGAAGGGGATAGGGAAGCAGATTCCAACAGGTCCTGTGTTGCTTTATCTGGTACAGAAGATTTTTGTTCATTCCATTTGGCAATAGCTTTGTCAAAACGCTCCTGGCTAAAGGGTTTTAATAAATAATCCACCGCATGTGCTTCAAAAGCCTTGATGGCATATTCATCAAAAGCGGTGGTAAAAATAACGGAAGGCGGCTGGTCGATCAGTTCCAGCATTTCAAACCCGGTTATTTTTGGCATCTGGATATCCAGGAAGACGAGGTCCGGCTGGTGCTGCTGGATTGCTTTTAATCCTTCAAACCCATCGTTGCATTCCTGTGCTAATTCCAGCTGGGCGTGTTTTTGCAGGTATTCTTTTACGATACTTCTTGCAAGTGGCTCATCGTCTATGATAATTACTTTGCTCATTTTTATGCTTGTGGAATTTTTACGATGGTAGTAAAGATATTTTGTTTTGCGCCAGTGCTGAGCAGGTCGCTCCGGGCAAACAGCAAATAAAGTCTCCGCTGTATCGATTTCAACCCAAAACCTGTTCCTTGCTTCGGCGAGGATGTTTCCGGATCAAACGGGTTCAGCACCCGGATGACCAGGTTATTCTCTTCCCGGGCAGCATAGAGCCGGATCACCGTATCCCCGGTTGTATCATAGAGGCCGAACTTAATCGCATTTTCAACGATCGGCTGGAGCAGGAGAGCTGGAAGTTTCAACTCTCTTGTGCCTTCATCAATTTCGATCTCCGTGGCCAACCTGTTGCCAAATCGCACTTTTTCAATATCCAGGTATAACTGGAGGTATTGCAATTCTTCCTGAAGTGTGACCCATTGGGTCTCTTCTTTTTTTATCGTCCCCCTTAAAAAATCCGATAACTGCTGCACCATTTTCCGGGCTTCATCCGGGCGGCTCCCGATCAATGCATTGATCGAATTCAGGCTATTGAATAAAAAATGCGGTTGTAACTGTTGCCGTAGTTTAAACAGTTCTGCTTCTTTCGCCAGCTTTTCGGCATCGGTTTTCCTGACCTCTTTTTCCGCCTGTTCCTGCTGGTTATACCAGAGTATGCTCATCATGGTCACACAACCTAACAGCAGGAAAGCAATGCTGAATCGTATGGAAAGAGAATGATGCAGGAGATCATTATACCCTTCGTATGAACTAAGGGTAAGTCTCAACAGGACCTTTGACAACAATAGCCATACAATGGTAAGGAAAAGACAAATAGAAAAGATATTGATATATTGTTTCCCCCTCGGAAGATAAAACCGAAGTGTATTCATTACGAGAAGACAAGCCAGTAGCAGGAGGGTGTTGCAGATAGCGCTGTCAATGATGGCTGCTTTCCAGGGAAGTCCAAAGAAATTTAATACCATCACATTGTCTGCTACCATTACCAGGAAACAGATAATGAAGATGGTCCTGAACCGTAATATGGATAAGGGGGAGCTTGACACCGTTAAGCGAGGTTCAGTAGTTCATGTGAATTGCCAAAACGGATCTGTTCGGCTTTTTTATGAATGACATGCAGGTAACTGTCCGCGTTCTCTTTTTCCTCTATCCGTGAATAAAGTTCAGCGCCGTCGATCAGTTCATTCAATTGGTATAATTCACTTACACTGATATACTGCCACTGTACCAATTGCTGTTGCTGGTTAAAGAATAGCTCTTCTTCCCGGACGCCCAGTAATTGCGCTTTATGAAAAGCTTCTTCCTTGCTGCCTGCTGCCAGCAGCCTGAGTTGTTCATCGAACTGCGCGCTATGATTGCCATCGCCGCAGATGATGCGAAAAACCATTTTTGCAAGATACCAGTTCATATTTGTTGGGTTTTGGTAGTACAATGGGCGCGGTGCTGGGTGATTAGTAACTTTTGATCTCGATGCCTCCGAAGATCACCGTTCCATCAAGCACGAGGATCTTTTCGGAATTATCGGTGACAGCCTGCATATTGCGTTTATCCTCCATCCCGCCAAAAATCGTGACCACTTCTGATTTGATCGTCCAGTTGGAAGGAACAATGAGTTTGGTGCCGCCAAAAATCGTGGTGAGATCAAGGGTTGCTGTTCCGTTAAAATCTGCACGGGTCAGGTCAAGTTCGGTCCCCCCAAAAATGCTGACCAGGTCACCCCCTTTGAAATTTTTGGAAATAATATTCTTCTTAGTGCCACCAAAAAAGGAAGTTGAGTCCACGTAATCATCTTTGATATCATGGCTTTCATCAACCAGCGTAGCTTCCTCTATCCCCGAACTGGGATTTTTTTTTTGCCCGTCCCTGCATCGGTAACTACGGCCACGTGGACGGAAGATCAGCATGGCGCCGACGAACATTAATACGATCGGCCATATATAGCGCCGGATCTCCAGGTCGGGATAAATATCCCTGACGAGGAAAGCACCTCCAACTATTATCAATATAAACCAGGCTCCGCCTTTAAAGCCATGTTTGAGACCCAGGAAAAATCCCAGCACGATCAGGAACATCTGCCAGCTGAATACCCAATCCGGCAGATCAGTCACACTGGCTTTTACCAGGGCCGCAACACCGATCAGCAATATAAAAACACCTGTCCATACATGACCCTGGCCCCGACGACCTTCTCTCCGCTGTTCCCAGCGCATCCTGCGATCGTCCCAACGTTTCCGGCGTTCTTCCCAGCGATCCCTGGACTTGTTTTCTAGATCTTCTGACATACCATTCAATTTTAATCGAAACTAACCCGAGAATAGTAGATCGGCAATAGGGAATGGGTATTGTAGCGCCAGGAGTCGGTGAATGCCGGTAATAAGAGGGTGAGTTTCCCAGGCTGATTTTCCCGGGCCTTTAGGCCTGGGTCTAGTTCAACGAACTGCTCCAGATCAACTGGTATGGATCGGTTTTGCCTTTTATACAGGTAAACAGGAAACAGGTAATAAATGGCATGTTGATGGGTTCCTGGCCGTCTTCAAAATCAATGGCCATGGTACCGCTTACATAGGTCTCTGTACCGGAGGTTTCGATGGCTTTCAGGCCCCGGGGCATTTGTTCTTTATTAAACCCCTGGTCATAACGGCGGTAAGCCAGTCGTTCTACGAGGTTCTGGACGAACTCAGGCTGGTCAAAAACTGCGGAAATGTGTAGATCTTTTTTCATGACAGGGTAGTTTAACTGTTTCAGACCCTATCCTGTCCACACTCCTGATGACAATCAGGACCAAACCCTTCAGGGTCTTTTAACTTAGTTATGGATTAGATGCGGAAATACCCTTTTGTACTTATTAAGGGATTGTGAAAGTTGGGAAGGTTAGGCTTTATTAAGTATTTGATCGCTGAAAAAGGACAAAATCAATTATTGCTTCAGCTGTTTCTTTATCAATCAAAGGGTGTGTCGAAAAAGCCTGAAGCCTGTCAATTAAATTTACTTTTATAATCTTATTGTTTTCCCCATTAATAATTCGATTAAGCATCAAAGCTGTTAATAGAGTTGGCTTTCGATTTAATGAGTTAAATAAATGAATTTCATATTGTCCTTTAAAAAACTCAAGTGTGTGAACAAATGGGCCAGGAGAGCCAAAGTCAATTAAGGGATATTTTTCAATTAACTTAAATATAGGCTCAAATGCTATTTCATAATCTTGATTATTTTTTAATTCGTCCATCGGTTCATAAAAAAATGACTCATTGGTATGAGTAAGATCGTCATCTTTTAAAGGAATAAAGTTGTTGAGGAGTTCAACAACTTGATAAGTTGTCATCTTTAATATTTATAACAGTTATTTTATGAACTCAAATTTATCTCCATCAAATAAACCCATCTCCAGCCGGGAGGCCAATTCCGATTATTTTACAGTTTCAATTTCAAGCCAATACCAGATACCTGCTGAACCTGGGTTCTGCTTTTTATATCATGGTCATAGAGCAGGTCCAGGATAAAAGTGGCAGCAAAGCTTTTACTGATATTTAAAGAAAGAACATTATTAAACAGAACATCGATGTTTTGCGGCTTGCGTTTGTAATTGCTGAACAGATCCAGTCGGCTGACAAGATTGGTTTTTTTTGAAATCATATAATTAAAATGAACAGACAGGTAAGCACCGATCTCGGTGTATACTTTATGTAAAGAATCCACACCAAATGCTTTCTTTTTATAAAAATCCCTGTCAATTTTTGTAACCCACCGTATGGTGGTGGGGGAGATAAAAAAAGAAAAATACGTTTTAGGTTTAATATTCTTATAGTCAATTCCCATAGAAATTAAGGCTTTGCCGGGCGATAAGAAATTGGAGATTTTCTGATGAAATTCTGATACATAATTATGACCACTGAATAGTTGGGTATTTATGTTTCCCAGTATGCCATAATTGAAGTGATTTCTTTTGCCAATCCGGTGTTCCAGTTCAACAGTGAAATCGCAACGATCGGTCGTTTTCCTGAATTGCTTATAGCTGGTAGCAAATACCAATCCCAGCTCCAGATCCAGATAACTATCAAATGTATATTTCCCCTTTTTATGATGAATAGCCTTGTTAAGAATGGTATTGAACCCCAGCATAAAGTTTTCACCACCGCTGCCCCATTCGTTTTGGGCAGATTGATTTACATTCAGTATAAATATTCCTGTTCTTTTCCATCCATTACTGTCAAGTGAGGTTCTTTTTTTTGTACCGACCCTTTTCATTTCGTTTACCACTTGTGCGGTGGTGATATTCATGAAGAGGAGAGTTAACAGGCAAAGCAGAGTCGGTTTCATTTAAGATTTCTTCTGAGACAAGTTAAGAAATATTTATACAGAATAAAACTGCCAAATGGTGCTGACAGCTTATTTTCAGAGAGGTAAGTGATATTTATCCGGGCATAATAGCTTTCTGTTGTGAGTTTCTGTAATGTCTTTTATCTCACAAACTCAAACTTGTCCCCATCAAACAAACCCAGGTCAAGGGCCTCCCCCAACCCCTCCAAAGGAGGGGCGCTTTCTTATACGACTAACTCAAACTTGTCCCCATCAAACAATCCTTTGTCGCTGAGCTTTAAATGAGGGATCACCAGCAAAGCCATAAAGGAAAGCGTCATAAACGGTGAGCCTAGTGTTGATCCGGCCTCTTTCACCGCTTTATCGATCAGGGAGTATTGTTCAGCTATTTTGTAACCATCTTCATTACTCATAAGTCCAGCAACAGGTAAGGGAACGATCATCTCCAGATTCTCTTTGCAGAAACTCACCCCTCCTTTATGCGCAATGACAAGATTCACCGCATCGCGGATATATTCATCATCCACACCTACGGCAACGATATTATGGCTGTCATGCGCTACGGAAGAAGCAAGGGCACCCTGTTTCAATCCAAAATTTTTAATAAAAGCTTTAGCTATATTAGCTATAGGGGCATTACTGTAACGGTTGACTACGACTATTTTCAAAATATCTCTTTCCATATCGCTCACAATTTTTCCATCGGCCAGTTTCGGGTCAAAAGAGAGGCGGTTGGTGATGAGTTGGCCATCCAGTGCTTCAATTACGGCTAGTGGGGAGTGGGGAGTAGTGAGTGGGATTTGAAAATCATCAACTTCCTTTTTGGCACAAGAGAAATTATTAATGACTCCCCACTTTGGGCTGCTGATCAACGACTTCCCGTCTTCAGCTACCAATTCACCATTGATATATGTTTTAATTACCTTGAAATCTACCAGGTCTTTTACCACGATAAAATCCGCAGGATCGCCTTCCTTCAGCAATCCCACATCCAGTTTATAATGTAACACCGGGTTGAGACAGGCTGCTTTCAGGATATTGAAAATATTAATGCCTTTCGCCACCGCTCTTGCGCAAAGCTGGTTGATATGTCCCAGCACCAGGCTATCAGGATGTTTGTCGTCGCTGCAGAACATCATTTGATTAGGATAGTCGTGCAGGAGATCGATCAATGCCTCGAAATTTTTCGCGGCGCTGCCTTCCCGGATGAGGATCTTCATCCCATTCTGCAATTTATCCAGCGCTTCTTCCCTGGTAAAACATTCATGGTCGGTGGTAATACCGGCCGCGATATATTTTTTTGCATCTTCACCCCGCAGACCCGGAGCATGACCGTCCACCGGTTTCAGTAAGCGATGTGCCGCAGCAATCTTTTTCATCACTTCATCATCCTCGTGAAGTACCCCTGGAAAATTCATCATTTCACTCAGGTATTTTATTTCTTCCCGTTCCAATAATTTTTCTACATCCCCTGAATTCAATGCTGCGCCGGCCGTTTCAAAAATCGTAGCAGGCACGCAGCTGGGAGCGCCAAAATTGAATTTAAAAGGAACCGTCTTCCCATTATCAATCATAAATTCTACACCTTCCATTCCGCAGACATTCGCGATCTCGTGCGGATCGCTGACGGTCGCCACGGTACCATGTACCACCGCCAGGCGGGCAAATTCGGCTGGCACGAGCATGGAACTTTCGATATGGACATGACTGTCGATAAAACCTGGCAGGATATAGCCCTGCATTGTAGGTTCGGAGTCCGGAGTCGGGTCAAAGGAAACTATCCTTCCATGTTCAACAGTAACTGTTGCCGGGTAGATCTTTTGCAGGTGAACATCCACTAAATTACCGCTGACCGAAAAGGAAGCCATGCATTTTGATTTTCATAAAGGTAAATCACTAACTTTCAATCCCGGTGGATTCCGGAATTTTTTACCTGTCAACCCAACTGTATGATGAGAAAACTGTTTTCCCTGTTTGCTGTTATTTCTTTTATTACAGCAGGCGCTCAAAAGCCTAAAATTATAACCGTTGCAGCTAAGAACGATAATGATTCGGTGCTGCTCTCCAAAGCAAAATACCGGCTGATCGGTCCCTGGCGGGGCGGAAGAAGCGGTGCCGCTACAGGCAGTTACAGGAATAAGAATACTTTCTATTTCGGTGCCACTGGTGGTGGAGTCTGGAAAACTACCGATGGAGGCAGTAACTGGAAAAACATCTCCGATAAATATTTTGGCAGCAGCATCGGCTCAGTAGCGGTGGCCCCTTCTGATGACAACATCGTGTATGTTGGCGAAGGGGAGAGTACCATGCGGGGCAATGTAAGTGAAGGCCTCGGCGGCATGTGGCGAAGCGATGATGCCGGCCGGACATGGAAGAATATTGGCTTAAAAGACGGGCGGCATATCGTTCGTATCGTTATACACCCAAGAGATCCCAATACAGTTTGGGCAGCCGTGATGGGTCATTTGTTTGGTCCGAACGATGAAAGAGGTGTGTATAAAACAACTGACGGAGGCAAGACCTGGAAGAGAACATTATTTATCAATAGTCAAACAGGCTGCAGCGATCTGATCATGGAACCTGGAAATCCTACCGTTTTATACGCGGGTACATGGCGCCTGCTGCGTACGCCCTATAGCATGGAAAGCGGCGGAGCGGGAAGTGGTTTATGGAAAAGTGTGGACGGCGGCGAAACATGGACGAATATCATGACCAAAAAAGGATTGCCAAAAGGAGTTTGGGGTATTGTTGGTGTTGCGGTAGCACCCTCCAACCCTGATAAAGTATATGCGCTGATCGAGAATGAAAAGGGCGGACTTTATACAAGCGCTGATGCCGGTGAAACATGGACATTGACCAGCAGTGATAATAATATCCGGCAACGTGCCTGGTATTATACAAAGGTGTTTGTTGATCCAAAGAATGAGAACAAGGTGTATTGCCCCAATGTTGGCTTTATGGTAAGCACGGATGGGGGGAAAACCTTCCGGGGCATGGGCACTCCTCATGGCGATCACCATGATCTCTGGATCGACCCGGAAGACGGCAACAGGATGATCGTGGCAGATGATGGCGGCGCACAGATAAGTTTCGACGCGGCGGGCAACTGGAGTACCTATATGAACCAGCCAACTGCACAGTTTTACAGGGTGTCAACGGATAATAGTTTCCCCTACCGCGTACTCGGTGCGCAGCAGGATAACAGTACGGTCCGTATCAAAAGCAGGACCTATGACAACGCGATCACCGAACAGGACTGGCAGCAAACAGCTGGCGCCGAGAGCGGCTATGTGGTGGCTGATCCGTTGAACCCCGAAATCGTTTATGGGGGTAATTATGGTGGCTATTTATCGAGGCTTGATCATAAGACAGGGGAGAACCGTGCGATCAGTGTTTGGCCGGATAACCCCATGGGTGCCGGGGCGGATGTGCTGAAGTATCGCTTTCAATGGAATTTCCCGATCTTCTTTTCACCACACGATCCAAAAAAATTATATACGGCCGGCAATGCCCTTTTTGCAACAACGAACGAAGGAGCCAACTGGGAGCAGGTATCTCCCGATCTCACTACCAATGATAAAAACAAGCAAGTATCCAGTGGCGGCCCGATTACCAAGGACAATACATCTGTTGAATATTACTGTACCATATTTACTGCAACCGAAAGCTGGGTAGAAAAGGACCTGCTCTGGACCGGCAGCGATGACGGGGTGATATCGGTTAGCAGGGATGCTGGTAAGAATTGGGAAAATGTTACTCCTAAAGATTGCCCTAAATGCCTGCCTGCCGGCGAGGCAGGGATGATGTGGAACTGCGTAGAAGTGGATCCATTTAAAAAAGGCGCTGCTTATTTTATTGGGACAAGATATAAAAGCGATGATTTTGCACCCTATATCTATAAAACGGAAGATTATGGTAAAACCTGGAAGCTCATAGTTAACGGCATCAATCGGGTGCATTTTACAAGATCTATGCGGGCTGATCATAAGCGATCCGGTTTATTGTATGCGGGTACAGAGTATGGAATGTATATCAGTTATGATGACGGAGCCAACTGGAAATCTTTCCAGCTGAACCTGCCGGTAGTGCCCATAACTGACCTTACGATCAAAGACAATGACCTGGTGGTCGCCACACAGGGAAGGGCCTTTTGGATACTGGATGATCTTAGTGTGATCCAGCAAGCCAATGCAGCGGTTACCGGTAAAAATCTTCATGTATTTACCACCAGTCCTGCCTGGCGTATTGCCGGTAATTCTTTTGGCGGGAATTTCGGATCTCCGCGCAACGCGGGAACCAATCCACCGAATGGCGCGGTAATCAATTATTATGTAAAAAGTTTACAGGATAGCAGCAAAGCAAGTATGTCTATCTATGATAAGGATAAAAAAGAGATCAGGATATATTCCACCGATGCAAAGGAAACACGGGATAAAATAGAGATGACCAGTGGGATGAACCAGTTTGCCTGGAATCTGCAGTATCCTCCAGCGGAGAGGATAGAAGGTATGATACTTTGGAATGGAATGCCCGGATCTATCGTGGCGCCCCCGGGAGAATATTCCTACAAATTAAAAGTGGACCGGGACTCGGCAGAAGGCAGGTTCCAGGTGCTGGCCGATCCTAACTATAAGATCACACAGGCAGCCTACGAGGAGCAGTTCGATTTTCTTTCGAAAGTAAAAAACAAATTTGATGAAGTACAGCAGGCGATCAAAGATATCCGCGCATTACGAACGCAGATCAATGATTTCACCGGCCGGCAGCAAAAAGATTCGATCAAAGAGATAAAGACCCTGGCAGACAGTATCAACAAACAATTGACTGCCATCGAGGAAGTATTGTACCAGACAAAAGCCAAGAGCGGGCAGGATGTACTGAATTACCCGATCCGGCTAAATAATAAACTGAGCGATCTTTTCAATGCAGCGAACAGTGGTAATATGGCCCCTAGCAAACCGGTTAAGGAAGTGTATGCAGACCTGGCAAAGCAAACAGATGAGCAATTGGCAAAACTAAAAAAGATAAAAGACGAAGAGCTTGCCAAACTCAACCAGCTGATCAGGCAAAAAGCAGTACCGGTGATCGGGCTTAAAAAAGAGACCAAAGAAAAAGAATAACCTAGGCGACGAGTTCGATCTTCCTGGTGCGTTCTTTCATGACGGCGATGGCTTCTTCCTTGCTGGAGAAGGCATTGTCAATATTCACCAGGTTGTCTGCCAGCTTATCATACCTTTTTGTCATCAGGTAAATAAAGATATGCAGGTAATGGATACCATCGAATACCAGTGATTTTTTTGCTGCGAATTGCTGCCGGAGTTTTAGGAATTCCCCGGGGATCTCCGTGTAATGCATCGCTGGACGAAGATGGTGGACGGTATGGTAACCATCATTCCAGCACATTTTATTGTATTTGGTATTGATGCAGTTAATGGCGCTTGTAAAATTATTCTCCGGGTCTGATTTGTCAATAAAGGAATGTTGTGCCCAGTTACCCAGCATCATCACGATACGGGCGAATACAAAAGGTATGATCACTACAAACAAAGTTGACTGGAAATTCACAAAACACATCCCGATACAAAAAAGATAAAAGGACATTTCCCCGTAGGTAAGCCGCATATATAATTTTTTTCTTTTACGGCTGAACAGGTACATAAATGTATCGCGGAAACCTAGCAAAAGAAAACGACCTACGTATTTCATGAAATCCCAGAGACTGTCTCTCCGGTAAGCAAGTGTACTACTGGCATCTTCGGGCATATTGTTCTCTACATGGTGCATGGCCATGTGGTGAACAAAATAAGTTTCAGGTGTATGACCAAAAAAAGGACAGACAACCCATACGATATAATCATAGATCCACATTTTCCCTTTCTTAAAGGGCTTACGGTGGCTGATGCAATGCAGCATCAATCCAAAACGACCTTTAAAATACATCTGCGAAACATAGAAATAGGGGATGTATAATGCCCACCAGTACCAGCCTTTCAGCAGTGGAGTAAAGAGGATGATCGCGGCAGGTATAACGAGAACATGAATCAGCGTGAGTAAATGGATAAAAGGAAGATCTCTTTTATCATTGAGGTATTTCAGCCAGAACTTTTCATAGCGGCTGAATTCTTTCGGTTCTACATATACAGGATCTGTAATTATGGAAAGTGCTTTCATTCAGGAAATTATAAAATCGATTGTTGAAAATGTGCCGAACCAATTAGCCTGGTTCAATTGATTGAAAACCAATCTTATGGTTCACCAAGTCCCATCAAAAATACATCATTCTCTACAATATGGTCTTTTTGTTTAATTACTTTCTCTTTCTGGCAGAAGGGTTCTTTTCTTACCCTGGGCTGAGTAAACCATCTTCCCGGAATTATGTTTTGGTCTTCCCAAATCCACGCACAACCCTATTCCGTAACTAACAACCTGTCCTGCATTTTCTCATATCCTTAACGTTAAACCCCACCCTAAGAATTTACCAGGAATATTTATCCACCCCTTGAATTTATTTTAACCAGCGGTTAGGACCAGCGGTCTTTCATTCATTTTAGTGAATGACCGGTTTTTTTTTAACAATTTTAAAAAGATCATTTATGAAAAAAAAAATCTATGCATCCGTTTTACTGATGGCGATGCTGGTCAATGTGTTTCCTTTCGGAGCATTTGCCTCCAGCCACCGCGAAGCTCCTTTAATCGCTAACGATCCGCTTGCCGACAACACCGATCTGTATGCTTTCAGGAGTCCTGATGATCCCTCTAAAGTTACTATCATTGCGTGTTATGTTCCGGGACAATTGCCACAGGGCGGCCCAAACTACTATTCTTTTGGTGAAGGAATCCGGTATGAAATTCACGTAGATAATAATTTGACCACCAAGGGTGATGATATTACCTATCGTTTTACTTTCAACCAGGCAAACGAAGACCCCACAACCTTTTTCAATATCCGGTTGGGTAAGCAAAACCTGAAGACCACTTACAAACTGGAAAGAAGTACCGACGGAGGGAAAAAATTCATCACCATTGTAACCAATGGGACTGTTCCTCCACCTAATATCGGCCCTCGTTCAATCAGCAGTCCCGTTGGGCTGAATGCCCCGGATTATGAATCGTTGATTCAAAGTTCGATCAAGACTGCTTCAACCGGGGAAAAAGTATTTTGTGGTACGTCTGATGATCCTTTCTTTGTTGATCTCGGCGGTATTTTTGATCTTGGAGATGCTCCCCGCACTACTGGCACACAATCTATTGACGGGTTGAAGTGTTTAAATGTTTCCACCATTGCACTCCAGATCGATATAGCTACACTGCAAAAAGATCATAAAGCTGTTTCACAGGCAAGTAATATCCTTGATCCCAATTATGTGATCGGGGTATGGGCTTCTGCCAGCCGCCAGAAAATTTCCGTACTGAATGATTATAAGGATTATGAAAAGAATATGGCAAACGGAACACCCATTCAGAAAGAAGAAGACCCCACTAAAGGTCCCTGGATACAGGTTTCCCGTCTTGGTATGCCGCTGACCAACGAAGTGGTTGTTCCAATTGGTATGAAGGATTACTGGAATTCATTGACCCCTTACCAGGACCTGGAGAAATTAAATGTATTCGGTAAATATTTTTATAACCCGGAATTGGGTCTCTATATGGATGATGCGCTGTTTGGAACAGCGGTACCGGCATTGACGCCACTGCGTATTCAAAAAAATTCACTGGCATGTGCTTTTGGCGGAACCGGTTTTGGTTTTGGAAACGGGCAAAATGGTTTGTTTGGTTTGAAAGGAAACCCGGCATTGGCTGGTGGTGCATTAGACGATGCCATTTTTGGAAATCTTCTTTTACCGGCAGCCAATTCACCCCGTTCCGTTGACCTATGGCCCATTTTTAATACCGGTGTACCCAACTTAAAGCCTTACCAGTTAGCAACAGGAAAAGGGGGCAATCCTTTGGCAGCAGGTAAACCTTTCATTAATAATTTTCTTCCGAATGGCGGGGATATGCTTCGTTTGAATATGGCAGTACCTGTCACTCCACGAAATCATCCACAGTTCAGTAATCTTGGTTTAGTTCAGGCTGCTGTATTGGGATTAACTGATCCGGCTTACAATGCAACTGCTTCTTTGCAAAATATTCCGAACATGGATGGTTTTCCTAATGGAAGAAGATTGGAAGATGATGTGGTACGGATAGAATTGCAGGCAGTAAGCGGAATTGTTTTGGCAGCAATTGGTTTATGGTATGATGATTATAATTGTGCAGGCAGCCCTGTAACTCCGGATTTACTCAGTGTATATACATATACTGCTGGTGTTACCTCGAACGATGTTGCACTCAAATCAAATTTCCCTTATGTAGCAACTCCATGGTCCGGCACTCATAACTGTGATTGCAATGAGGGTAATAGTACTGCAAATAAAGGTCAGGGAATTAGCGGCACCCCCTCAACGGTTAAAAAACAAACCCTTGATCTTGGCTTATCATCAAAAGAAATAAACATGTCCGCTTATCCCAACCCAACTGATGGAAGCAGCACTATTAAATATAGTGTAGACGTTCCTTCACAAATAAAAATTGTGGCGTATGATATGCAAGGGAAAATGATACAAATGCTGTCTGATAAAAAACAGGATGCCGGTGTTTATACCATTCAATGGGATAACAGTAGCCTTGCCAAAGGTGTTTATGTGATCGCAGCGCTTAAAAATGGCATGAATAAACAAGCGATTAAAATTGTAAAGAATTAGATTTTAAAAATAAGACAACAGGCTCGCTGGCTCAGCGGCCTGTTGTTTTCAGCAAACAAAGAACTAAAGTTTATTACTATGAAAAGGAAGTATGTTTATTTTTCCCTATTGCTTTTATTTGTAGTGGGATCAGCTTTTGCTGTAATAAAGTTCAGGAAAGGCGACAAGAAGGATAAAGCAATTTTTAGCGAACTTCTGCCCAGGAAAAACGCAATGGCCACTAATGCCGAATGGGTGCTGATGAAGAATAAAGCGGCTGTTTTGAAGGAAAAAATAAAAACAGATCCTTCTGATACCAAATCCTTACTGGCACTAACAGCCTTGTATATCCAGGAAGCACGGAACAGCGGTAATTTCAATTATTATAATAACGCGGCCCTCAACTGCATCGATGCGGTACTGGTAATGGATCAAGGGAATTTTGAGGCATTGATTTTCAAGTCAACGATATTATTATCACAGCATCGCTTTGAGGATGGACTTGCTATTGCGGAGCAAGCACGCCAGTTATACCCCCTCAATGCCTATGTCTACGGGTTGATCATTGATGGGAATGTGGAATTGGGAAATTACAAAGCTGCCCTGGATGCCGCTGATAAAATGATCTCTATTCGTCCCGATAATCGTTCTTATTCCCGGATAGCCTACCTGCGGGAAATTCACGGGGACCTTCCGGGAGCCATAAAAGCTATGGAACTCGCGGTGGATGCAGGTGCTGCAGGTGATGAGAATACAGAATGGTGCCGGGTTCAATTGGGTAAGCTGTATGAAAAAACCGGGAAGCTCAGCGATGCTAAAATGCAGTACACGATCGCAGCTGGGAACCGGCACAATTATCCTTATGCTCTGGCCGGTCTTGCCCGGATAGCGACTGCCGAAAAAGAGTATGATAGGGCATTGGCTTTGTACAGGCAGGCAGATTCACTGATACCTGATCATACATTTAGTGAAGGAATGATCGAAGTATACAATCTTACGGGCCAGGCTGATAAGGCAGGAATATTGGCGGGTGAAATACTTGACCGGATGAAACAGCTTTCAACAGCCGGGGGAAATGATAAAAGAGCGGGACAAAACGAAGACCATGAAATGGCGCATGCTTATATGGGTGTCAATGATTTTGACAGGGCCCTCGAATATGCTTTGGCAGAATACAGGCGACGGCCAGCTAACATAGAAGTAAATGAAACGGTAGCGTTGGTTTACTATGGGAAAGGCGAGTATACAAAAGCAGCACCTTTTATTGCATCCGCATTAAAAACGAACTGCAAAAACCCTGAATTACTTAGCCATGCAGGATTGATATACGCCAAAGCAGGGAACAAAATAAAGGCAAGGGAATATTTGCAGGAAGCTTTAAAAAATGACCCTGTAATTCCAGCTTCGTTAAAAGAGGAAACAACGAACATGCTATGGTCGCTGAAATAATAACTGGTCTGTATTATTAATTCCTGTTATTTCATTTTAAGATCGGGCTTTACCTGCCGCACCCCGGTATTGGCGCCCCCGGTCAATGTCAGGTCAACAGGTTTGTTCTTTTCCCAGCCGCCGCGGGTGAAATCAGGAATATCCTGTGTTCTCGATCGCTTTTCAACGGACCGCTGGCTTAGGGGGAATAGACAACTCCAGCTGGCAGCATCATATACATCCTGGTCCAGCGGAAGACCATTGCGCAGGCAATCGATCAGCCGCCAATCCATCATAAAATCCATGCCACCATGACCGCCCACGTCTTTGGCGATTGCGCCGATATGATTGACAAGCGGGGTTGAATATTTTTTATAGAGCGTATCCAGTTCTTCTTTTTTGATCCAGCTATGTCCAAATGCGATCCGTTCTGGTCCGGGCCATTTTTGCGCTGCACCCTTTGTTCCGCTGAGTAAATGAATCCTTGAATAAGGCCGCGGAGTGGAAACATCATGCTGCACCATGATCGTTTTGCCTTTATTCGACCGGATCAGCGTTGTATTCATATTCCCGCGATAGGGGCGATCTGCATATTCTTTAAAAAAATCATCTTTGGCTGCCAATTCCTTTGCAAGCACATTCAACGAGAAATCATTGGTGCTCATACTTACGAGGTGATCGAATTTATCTCCCCGGTTGATATTCATGCATTGCGCGATGGGTCCCAATCCATGTGTGGGATAAAGATTACCGTTGTGACCGATATTCTCCTTCAGCCTCCACATATCCGCGTAGGCATTTTTATTAAAAAGCCAGTCTTTGCTCAGGTCGTGTATATAGGCCCCTTCGGCATGCACGATCTCGCCAAACATTCCCTGGCGGGCCATATTCAGGGTCAGTTGCTCGAAAAAATCATAGCAGCAGTTTTCCAGCATCATGCAATGCTTTTTTGTCTTCTCAGATGTTTCCACCAGTTCCCAGCATTCGTCAATGGTCTTGGCAGCAGGCACTTCCGTTGCGGCGTGTTTCCCGTTCTTCATCGCGAGTACGGCAATGGGAGTATGCAGGTGCCAGGGTGTGGGGGTGTAAACAAGATCAATATCATTGCTTTCACACAAAGCCTTCCATCCTTCTTCACCACTGTATTCTTTTGCTTTGGGCCGGTCCATTTTTTCCAGGGACTTTTGTGCCCGGGTGATCCTGTCAGGGTATTTATCACAAAGCGCAACGATCTCCACTCCATCGATATAGCCCAGGCGTTCCACTGCTTCCGAACCTCTCTGGCCAAGACCGACAATACCGATCCTCACTGTTTGGATCTTTGGAGCGGCGTAACCACACATATTAAAATGCTGGGATTTATGCTCCTGGCTGGCTGAACGATCTATCTCATCATCCGTTGACCCGCCAAGGTTGGCAAAAGAAGGCAGCCCTGTGCTTAACACAGCGCTCCCGATCGCGATGCGGCGGAGGAATTTACGGCGGTCAGATTGCATATCATTTATTTATTCCCGCAAGGTCTGCAAATAAACGGGGAAATAGCCGTCATGGTATAAAATCAGGCAATCGTTTGAGATGCTGATTACAGTTTTTGCAGTGTAATGGAGTAATTGAACGATTGTTCGAATGGAGCCGATGCTTTTCCGGGTTGCGCGATCAGGAAACGGTTGCGTACAGCCTGTTCCCGGATATTCCCTACAAGCCGTTCATCGTCATCAAATAAAAATTCTGTTACAGAAGAGTTGTAACCGGCCGCAAAAAAATGAATATGTATATGAGCGGGTAGATCGCTGCTGGGGTAACCGGAGGGTTTTACTGTATGCAATTCGAATTGTCCTTTATTATCCGTTTTTACGTAGCCAAATAAACGGGCATGCCGCATATCGCCTTCATTTCCGCCCACATGTGGTGCATCTGCTGCATACCAGCCGCGGTAGTCTGTCTGGTATAAATAAACGGATACACCAGGAACAGGCTTTCCATCCTGGTCATTAATGGTGCAAAACACTTTTATTTTTCTCCCGGGTTCATTAGCGGCTGCGATCTTCAATACTCCTGTAGCGCTGTACTTTTCTATCAATTGCCGGAAAGAAGTTTCCGGGTGAAGCGAGGCATATTTATTGTCGGCCAGGATCGTTGATACGGTCACGGAACCATTTTCCAGCTGAGTCTTTACTTCCTTTAATAATTCAGTACCTGTTTGTGCCGTGGTGCAGGCGGAAAATAACAATAGCAGGGATGGCAGGAAAGCTTTCATATAAATTAGAAATAATAAACCTGCCTGCCGTCAGGCAGGAAAGAAATTAGAAAGGGAACATTCAGTAAACTAATTTCTTTTCTCTTAAGGAACGGGTCTATTTTGATGAATGGGGGTTCTTCCTTTATAACAGGTAGTATTCTTATTTGTAGTCGTAGTTTTTTTCACTTCTCCCGGATAACAACAAGTGAATCTACTTTTATTCATTTCTTTTTTAAACCCGGTAAAAACCATCCGTAGAACTCCTATGTGGATAACCATGCTCTGGCAATGATTTTGCCGCCTGTAGTATGCTGGCATGTATTAAATCCGTACTATGAAACTAACCATTGCCGTTAACCTGCTGTTCATCCTTTTCTATTATGCGCTCTTGCTTGTATTGGCATGAAGGGATAATACAATAAAATAAATTTGATAGCTACTGTTCGTCCAGCAAGCCGGGTCTTTTTTCCTTTGTTCGTTGCAGGGATTGGTCATGGCGCCAGTCCTCTATTTTCCGGTGGTCACCACTCATGAGGATATCCGGAACTTTCCACCCCCGGAAATCTTCCGGGCGGGTGTAGACAGGGGGAGCGAGTAATTTGTCCTGGAAGGAATCAAAAAGCGCAGAAGTTTCGTCATTGAGCACGCCCGGTAATAAACGCCCGATCGCATCAACAAGGATCGCTGCCGGCAATTCTCCGCCACTTAGTACATAATCACCAATGGAGATCTCTTTTGTGACAAAATGTTCGCGTATACGCTGATCGATGCCTTTATAATGCCCGCAAATAAGCAGTAGATTCTCTTTTAACGAGAGGCTGTTGGCGCTGCGCTGATCAAAAAGTTCACCATCGGGTGTCAGGAATATGATCTCATCGTACCCGCCGCGGTCACCGCGTCGGGCAGGCTTTCTTTGCTGTGAGAGCTCTTCGATAGCTTTTGCCAGCGGTTCACACATCATTACCATCCCTGCGCCGCCACCATACTGGTAATCATCCACCATCCCGTATTCATTCACGGCCCATTTGCGGAGCTGGTGCACCTGTACCGTCAGCAACCCTTTGTCCTGGGCCCTTTTCATAATGCTGTGCCCGAAAGGACTTTCGAGTAATTCAGGCTGAACGGTAAGAATGTCGATGTGCATACCGCAAAGATAGCCAGTCAAGGTTAATAGAAGGGAAGCACGAAACTCTTGCTGTTGTGCCAGGTTTTTTTCGGCAGGGCGGGTATACAAGTAAGTTTAACTTTTTGATAAAATTTTTAGAGATCTTTTTTATTGAATTTTTTAACGGCCAGCCATAACGGAATAAAGATCCAGAGCAGCAGGATGCCACTGGTGAAAAGGATCCCGGTGCCGCTGCCGAAAAAATCTTTGTATAAAGCACCCGTGTACCCCATCAATGCACTGACGTCCATTTTCAGCATAATGAAAATGCGACCAAGATCGATCGGGTTAAGGGCAGAAAGTAAAAGCGTAAGTTTTTCGAGCGGGTATTCACTGAAAGAAAATAGGATCAACAACACAAGACCATCATAGATCAGGGCAAAATAAAACCATAAAAGCAGTGTAAACCCTATGCCTCTTGCTTTATCCCGTGCGATCACAGCCGCAAGAAAAGCGATCGAAGTGAAAACGAGCGTTAACGCTGCCCCGGTGAATAACAGGGCAAAACCCGCAGGACTGGCCGCGTATAGAATAACCGGGATCCCAACGCCCAGAAGGAAAGCACTGAGCAGGGAGATACCCACACCGGCGTATTCACTCAATAAGATCCGGGTGCGGGTCATCGGTTGTGAGGACATGAGTTCAATGAATTCATAAGAATTGTAATAATGGATGGTCGTGAATACAAGGCTGACCAGGGGTAATACAATCAGGACGATATTCAACAGGCTCAGCATGGCCTTGCTGCTATCCTCTTCCATCTGGAACATGCTGAAGGTTACCAGGAAGAGAAAAAGTGTATAGGCAATGATGATCTTACTTCTCAGTATATCATACAACACATATTTTGACAGCTTCATCATACAGGATCATTAATAAATTTTTCCATCTTCTTTTACTTCCATTCTTTTATCCTTATCCCGGGCAGAGAGTAGTTCCCCTCTCATTACTCTTGCAATGGCTTTCTCCAGTTTTATTTCACCGGTCTCCTCCTGTAAGTCTTCAATGTCTTTGAAGAATTGCAGGGTCCCTTCCTGCATATACATGACATGTGTGGTGATCTCGTCAAGGTCGCTCAGGATATGCGAACTGATAAGAATGAGCTTATTCTTCGATTTTTCAGAAAGAATTTTTTCTTTCATTATTTCGGATGACAGGGGATCCAGGCCGGCAGTAGGCTCATCAAGAATAAGAATAGTGGGGTCAAAAAGAAACGCAAGGGCGGCGCTGACTTTTTGGCGGGTACCACCGCTTAACGTTCTCATAGGTTTTTCATAGATCTTTTCAAGTTCAAATTGGCTGACCAGTTGGGTATCAGTTCGATGAACCGGCAGGTTGCGGATATTTTGGATCATCCTGAATAGCTGGCCGATCTTCATGTTATCGGGATATCGCCCGACCTGGGGCATATACCCTATATTCTCCCGGTAGGCATGATCCCGGCTGATCAACTTTTCATTGACGTATATTTTCCCGCTGTCTGGTCGCACCATGCCCAGTATGGATTTAATAAGGGTTGTCTTCCCCGAACCATTTGGCCCGATGAGCGAAACAACCTGCCCCGGGGTGAATACTGCCGAAACATTATCCAGCACCTGGAGTTTCCGGAACCGTTTATTGATTTGTTCGATCCTGATCATTTTTTAACCGATTTCATAAGGGGTGATTTGTCAACCAGGTTTTCCGGCGTCAGGCTCGGGATAGCTTTCTCCGCTTTATCAAGCAATTGTACCGTAAAACTTTTCAGTAACATCAACGCATAAGGGTTCTGCTCCACGATCATAGAATACAAACTGACGGGGTGATAAGGGATATCCCCGATACCATCTTTATTGATATCGTAACCCTGGTATTTATCCCAGTAATTGCTATAAAACTCATTCAGCGACACAGAACCATTGGTGCCGATATCAAAACTGTTCCCAAAAAAATTATTATGGTGAAAGTTGTTGTTCTCACAGCTGGCCTGCACTTTCAAGGCCCAACCGTTTTCTTTAAAGATATTGCTGCTGATATCTATACGGCTGGTTCCTTCAAGATGGATACCCACCGTATTTTTAAAAAAGGTATTATGAACGATATAACTGTCCGAAATATCTTTCAACAATATCCCATAAGCGGAGGGGCCCCAATTTTGTTCAAAAAGGTTGCGTTCCATTCTCACTTTTTTCGAATACATCACGGCCACACCTGCGCCGTTATCCCGGAAGCTGTTCCCAAAATAATTATCATCGTTCGAGAACATGAAATGGAGACCATACCGGATATTCTTTTCACTCAGGTTATCCCGGATGACGGAGAGAGTTACGAACTCAAAATAAATACCATCACGATGTCCCTGTACATGATTTTTTTCTATAAGTGCATGATCGGATTTCCAGAGATGGATCGCATTTCCTGTCAGCTGTTCTGATCGCGGGTTGCCAGTGATCGAATTGTTACGTACCGTGACGAAGTTGCTGTTGGATATATGTATGGCAAAATAAGACCCGGTGATCGTATTATTCTCCAGCAATACCCGTGATGCATCTACCAGTTTAATGGAAGCAAAGTCATTCATGGCGGAATATCCGGAATTACGGAATTGTATTCCTTTGACCGTGATATTTTTTCCGCTGATAAGCAGGATCTCGTATTTGTGCTCCCCATCCAGCACCGGGTTTTCCACCCCGATAATGGTCAATGATTTGACCAGCGTGATACTGCCTTCTTTGTATATTCCCGCCTGCAAAAGGATCGTATCCTTATCCATCGCAATCCCAATGGCCTGCTTTAACGAATGCAGGGGCTGGTTGCTTCCCACCCGAATTATCCTGGCAGGAGCATGGAAAGAAACTAGTAAGCATAAAAGGAGAAATGGGATCCTCATTTTATTTTTTTATATAATTCGCCCCAGGTGATTACTTGTCCTTCGTTCCCGGTTTTGGCTTTATCCGCTGCTTGTTTGGAGACAAAAGCACCCGTATTGCTGCCCATGGGACTTCTCATCCCCGGATCGATGAGGTAAAAAGTCTGCTCTGCATTCAAAAAATCATTTCCCTTTTCATAATTAATGACCATTTTTTTTGCTATGTCTTTTTCTTCCAATGAGCCTGATTGAAGGAAGCGGAGCATGCAGACAAGATCATCGAACTTGTAGACCTTCGTTTTCTTTGTTACCAGCTCCCCGCCAAATTTGGGATCCACAATACCCATTTTGCAGAAATGACAGTTGTCTTTTCCATATACGAAGGGTTCTGTTTTGGCTTTACAGGCATTCAATAGTAAGGGAAACAAGACAGCGGGAATAAACAGGCTTGCAACAATTTTCTTTGCACCTGTCCTGGGTTTGCGATGATGCCACCATTCTGCAAACCAGACGCCGAATGCCAGCCCCGCCGCAGCGATCACAATCCATCCTCCCACATCCGGGAAGGAGTAGGCATCAAAATTCAATAAGCGTTTGTGACCGACCAGGGGTGGCTGGTACGACAAACCTTTTACCTGTATTGGTGCCATGGGATCAAGATGATGACCATAATCGTAGCCCCATCGATAAAAATCATACATAGCCAGGATCGCGCCGATCACTGTTAGAACGAGATACAGCAACAACAGTTTCCTTTTACCAGTGATAGCCACTGCCATGCCAAGCACCATGAAAAATCCAACAACAAAGGGGAGGAATTTGAACTCCGGGAACATCTCCACCGTGATATGCTTCATCCCGATATAATGATTCAACCCATTGATAATATCTACGTCCCCGCTCAGGCCATTGATCCAGATATTCATGGTTAAGCCTTCTGGGTATTGCGGGGCAAACAGGTCGATCCGCCAGGCAGGTAAAAAGAAAACGGTCACTAAGGCACCGGATGCAAAAGCCACCAGGATCCTGGAAGTGACACTTAGATGTTGTTTCATAATTGTATTTTAAAGTTGCCCGGGGTCGGATACCGGGCAAAAAACATCTATTTTTTTGCTGGCGGCAGGAGCACGGCATCAATTACATGGATGATCCCGTTGGAGGCGGGAATAGTGGCGATGATGGTGGCAGTACCGTTGATCATTACTTTGCCATCCTTTATGCTTATCGTGATGTTATCGCCGTTTGCCATCCCGATCACCTGCCCATCCTGCATGTTCTCTGTTTTATACCCGGCTACAGCAACATGATATTGCAGGATATTTTGCAGGTCGGCTTTCTTGTCGTCTTTCATCAATCCCTCTACGGTTCCTGCCGGTAGTTTACCAAATGCGGTGTTGGTAGGGGCAAATACGGTAAACGGACCTGCATTCGACAAGGAAGTGACCAGTTCCGCCTGTTTCAATGCCGCGACCAGTGTGGTATGATCGCTGGAGCCCGCAGCTATTTTTACCACGTCCTTCTGCGACTCATCGTCTTTCACAGCTTCCTGCCCGCCATTCGGAACGGTCGTATTGCTTTCAGTTGTTGCGTTATCATTTTTATCGTTGTTGCAACTGGCAATGAATACTGCCAGTGCAAGTATGGATGACCCAATTATTTTTTTCATGACCTGGTTTTACGATGAAGATTATTTTGTTTTGACCGTATCCTTAGCTGGGGTAGTTGCTGGCCCTGTCTTACCCGTGCCGAAGGAAATGGGAACATTGGATCCCGCCACGCTTACCCTGATATAGCCTTGCATTTCCTGGTGCAATGCCGAGCAGAAATCAGTGCAATAGAATGGGAACACACCTGCTTTTTCGGGTACCCATTTTAGTGTTTGTGTTTCGCCGGGCATGATGAGTAACTCGCCATTATTTGCTCCCTTAATTGCAAAGCCATGCGGCACATCCCAATCCTGTTCCAGGTTAGTAATGTGGAAGAAAACAACATCACCCATTTTGACACCTTCAATATTGTCCGGTGTAAAATGAGAACGAATGGAAGTGGCATACACGTGGACCTCATTTCCTTTCCGTTCCACTCTTGCAAAATTGTCACCTTTGGCGGCATGAGGATTCCCGTTTTCTTCGATCTTGAAGATCTTCAGGCTGTTCTTGGATATCAGGCTGGCAGGGATCATTTCAGCATAGTGCGGTTCCCCGATCGTGGGGAAATCGAGCAGTAATTTCATTTTTTCACCGCTGATATCGTAAAGCTGGGCGCTTTGAGCTAGTTCCGGGCCGGTAGGTAGAAAACGGTCCTTGGTGATCTTATTGTAAGCGATCAGGTACTTGCCCCAGGGTTTTTTTGTAGGCCCCCCGGCTACACTGAGGTGACCGACTGAATAATATGTCGGCACCCGGTCAAGTACTTTCAAGTCTTTTACATTCCATTTCACAACTTCGGATGAAACAAAGAAGGAGGTATAGGCATTGCCTTTATCGTCAAATTCGGTATGCAAAGGACCAAGGCCGGGTTTTTGTACTTCACCATATAATACGGCCTCATATTTCAAAACAGGGATACCCTCGTATTCACCATCATAGTTCTTGGCTGCAATGGCAGCCTGGATCTTGGTGAACGAGAACACGGGGATAGTAGCCGCAAGTTTCCCGCTGCCAACAATGTATTCGCCGGTTGGATCCGTATCGCAACCGTGAGGAGATTTAGGGCAGGGCATAAAATATACCATGTCAGGGCAATCTTTCGGATCAAGCATGATGACCTCTTTTTCGAGGGTAGAGGTAGCCGAATGTGTTTTGTCATCATAGATGTTATGGGCATACTTCACCGGTTTTTTCTGGCCCTTCCCGGCCTTCAGGTATTCTTCCGCTTTTTTCCAGTTTACGCACATGATAAAATCTTTGTCTTTTTGCGACGCATTCACTTCCAGCAAAGTGTTAGCCCTTTCGGAATTATAACAGCTAAAGAACATCCAGCCATGTGATTTTCCTTTCCCAGCACGGGCAAGGTCAAAATTCACCCCGGGTAACAGGATCTGGAATGCGATATTCATTTTGCCTGAAGTTTTATCAATAGCAATAAAACTGACCGTACCCTTGAAATTTTGTTTATAGGTATTGATAGGAACATCTCCGTTACTGTTATCCATGGGTATGGAGAACCGGGTACCGGCCACCACGTATTCTGAATTCTCCGTAATAAAAGGGGAGGAGTGGTTGCCGGCACTGTTCGGTATTTCAATTATTTCTGCAGTGCGGAATGTCTTGAGGTCCACCCGTGCAATGCGGGGGGTATTGTTGCCATTGGCAAAAACCCAACGACCATCCTGGATACCATCGGTTTCTGACAGGGCGAGATGGTGAAGGTCATCCCAGGGAACAAAGCCGTTTGACGTATTCAGCATTGGTTTGGTTTCTTCACTGTAACCCCAGCCTTTTTCGGGGTCAACAGAAAAAACGGGAATGACACGCAGTAACCGGCCGGAGGGGATCCCATAAACCGACATTTGCCCGCTGAATCCACCCGATACAAAATTGTAGTATTCATCATATTTCCCTGGAGCTACATATACTCTTGAGGAAGCATCCCCGCTTACAGCGGAACGTGTTCCTTTGGGTTTGCATCCTTGTAAAATCAGCAAGCTGCCTGCAACGGAGAAGAGCAGCATGAGCAATTTCAGTTGATATCTTTTCATAAAAAAATAATTGACCAGATTTATAAATTGTTTGATCGTTAACCTTTTTTAACCGGCTCATCTGCTTTTTTCTGCCACATTTTATTTTTCCCCGTCATTGCTGCGCATGTACTCAAGGATACTCCTTGCCTCATCTTTGCTGATATTCTGGTTAGGCATTCGAACCATACACAATTCGAGGAGTTTTTGTGCTTCGGGGTCTGTTTCCAGCATCATTTCAACATTGGTGATCATGTTCATGATCCAAAGCGGTTGTCTTCTTTTCGTAACATCTTTCCAGCCGGGTCCTACCAGTTTTACTTCTGTCAGGTTATGGCAGGATTGGCATTTCATTCCATAGATGCCTTTGCCGGCAGTAACCATCGTTTGATCGAGCGGTTTATTCAGGGTGATATCAGCTTCTTTTAATTCAGTACCGTGAACTTCAGGCTGATCCTTACTTAATTCCTGTACATCAACAGGCTGTTCATCTTTTTTGACACCTTCGCTGCCACAGGCAAGAAAGAAAAGACTGCTGCCAAAGAGCAAAGCGATTACAAGGGATTTTGTTGATTTCATATTGCTTTTTTTTAGTGAAGATTTAAAGGAACAATCGCGTATTTTTTGCCCGGAGGTATCCGGTATCCCGCCCATTGCAGTTCAGGTGCATTTCCGGGCTCAATTAAACAATGCGATTAAAGCTATTTACCTTTACTTTCTTCCTGTTACACTATTCTGTAAAAATGTTATATGATTCACACCAGATGATTGACTGACAATCTTCTAATAATTTACCTATCAAATTTGGCCAGCCCGATGCTCAAAAGCATCCTTCTTTCTAAGTGAAAAATGGTTGAAACATGATTGATTTTATTGGGCCAAAACTATTCCCGGACAGAATTGGAGTGGATGACCTGCATCAAAGGATGAAATGATAATCATCAGTAAAGATTCTTCCCGATGTTACCCTTAACGTGATCTAAATCATACTTTTTAAAGCGGAGAACCCCTTATTTTGATTGATAAAAAGGTTGTATAATGTTTTTAAGAACTGTAAAGATTGATAGTAAATCACTGGTAGCCGATATTGTGGCGCAGGATTACCGGACGGCTGAGATTTTCCGCAGGCATGGTATTGGTTACTGTTGCGCTGGGAAATGGCCAATAGATATTGCCTGCGAAATGCAGGGAGTAGATGCGCGAAAAGTACAGGAGGAACTGGAAACGGCTACCCGGAGTATACAACTCCCCAACCAGCTTACCTACAAGGACTGGGATATCGATTTCCTGATGGATTACCTGGTGAATATTCATCATCATTATCTTGGACAAACGCTCCTGCAGACCGGGGAGTTGCTGGCTGAATTTGTGGAAGAGCATAATAATAGATTCCCTTACCTCGGGACATTAGAAATACAGTTTAAGCTTCTTGTAAAGGAACTGCTTGAATCGGTCAGGCTGGAGGAAGAAATTCTGTTCCCTTATATCAGGCAGATCGCACATGCTTATAAGCACAAGGAGCCGTATGCTGCGATCTTTGTACACACGATGCGGAAACCGGTAAAAGAGACCATGTACAAAGGGCATAAAACTGTTTCTGAAATAATTTTTTCGATAAGGGAGCTGACGAACCTGTATATACCCCCAGAAAAAGCCTGTACCAGTCATAAAGTCATATTGGCTAAACTGAAAGAACTGGATAACGACCTGGCACAACATTTTTACCTCGAACAGACTGTTTTGTTTCCCAAAGCAATGGCCATCGAGAAAGAATTATTAAATGTATAGTTTATGAAAGGAATAATTATCTATAAAGGCAAATACGGAGCAACTGAACAATATGCCAAATGGCTTTCAGATGAACTGGAACTGCCGATGGCATCGGCGGATAAGATAAACGGGAATCAACTAAAAAGGTTTGATTTCTTTATTCTCGGGACGAGTGTTTATATCGGCAAACTGCAATTGAGCAGTTGGCTGAAAAAGAATTTTGCCCACCTGGAAGGAAAAAAAATATTTTTTTACCAGGTGGCGGCCACCCCTCCGGAACAAACCCAAAAACGGGAGTCGTATAACCGTTCGGGTATTCCTTCGCAACTGGCCTTAAAATTTACTTGTTATTTTTTAGCTGGAAAGTGTATCGGGAGGGATCTTTCGTGGAAGGACCGTTTCCTGTTGAAAATGGGTGCCAGGCTTGCAAAGGACCCTGCAGATAAGAAGAATATGCTCACCGATTTTGACCACGTAAACAAAAAGAATATTGCCGAATTACTTTCGGATATAAAGATATATCTAAAAAAGATAGATTCTTCCTACCCGGCAACAGCCATATATAGTCCTTTCGCTTTTCTTTTTTAACTTCATAAAAATTAAGGGGATTGCTAAAAATATAATCGCATGCTCGACCAGGCGCACATGACCTCTCTATTCGAAAATGCCACTGAAGGCATTCTCCTGACGGGCAAGAATGGACTGATCTTCCTGGTGAACCCTGCTGCTGAGAGAATGTTTGGTTATTCGCAGGAAGAACTGGTTGACCATCCCGTGGAAAAACTGATACCGGACCAGTTCAGGCCACATCACCAGGGGTTGCGGGATGGGTTTTATCATAAACCCTCCAACCGGGTTATGGGACAGGGCCGCGACCTTTTTGCCAGGAGGAAGGATGGAACGAATATGCCGGTGGAAGTTAGCCTCAGTCATTACCAGCGGGACGGGGAATTGTATGTCATTGCATTTATCGTGGATATCACCTTGCGGAAAGCGATCGAAGCTGATATGCTGAAGCAAAAAGCTGAACTGGAAAAAATAACCGGCCGCATCCGCCAGCTGAATGCGGAGCTCGAAGTAAAAGTGGAAGAACGCACCATGATCCTGAAAGAAGCGCTGCAAAAACTAGAGCAATCACAACAGGAGCTTAGCGAAGCGCTGGATAAGGAAAAACAACTAAATGAAATAAAAAGTCGTTTTGTTGCGATGGCTTCCCATGAATTCCGGACCCCCCTGACAACCGTATTGTCATCTGCCTCGCTTTTATCGAGATATACGGGCCCGGATGAACAGGAAAAAAGAGATAAACATATCCAGCGAATAAAAAACTCTGTGAATAACCTCAATGATATACTTGAGGATTTTCTTTCCCTTGGTAAGCTGAACGAAGGACGTATTGATGCGAAAACAGAATTGGTTGACCTGAAAAATGTCGTGACAGATGTCCTGGATGAAATGAAAAGCCAGTTAAAAGAGGGGCAGTCATTTAAATTGGATTTCCCGGGTAATGCGGAAGCTTGCACGGATAAAAAATTATTCCGGAATATCCTGATCAACCTGATCAGCAACGCCATTAAATTTTCGGGTGAAGGAAAAGAAATACGTATAGCTGGAAAACTGGCGCCTGACAAAGCCATCATCGGGATCACTGACCAGGGGATCGGTATTTCAACAGAGGACCAGGAGCATCTTTTCTCCAGTTTTTTCCGGGCAGCCAATGCCGTCAATATCCAGGGCACCGGTCTGGGTCTTCATATTGTAAAACGCTATGTTGACCTGCTTTCCGGAGAAATAAGCCTATCAAGCGAATTAAACAAGGGAACAACCATCCAGGTTAGTATACCTACAAATTTTTAGTTTATGAAATCAATCCTCGTAATTGATGACAACCCTGATATCAGGGATAATACAGCGGAAATTCTGGATTTGGCCGGCTACAAGACCTATACGGCAGAAAACGGGAAAAAAGGGGTAGAGGCGGCTTTACGGGAAAAACCCGACCTGATCGTTTGTGATATCATGATGCCCGAGCTGGATGGGTATGGGGTCTTGCATCTGCTGAAAAAGAACACGGAAACAGAACATATACCTTTTGTATTTCTCACGGCAAAAACAGAGCGAACTGATTTCCGGAAAGGCATGGATATGGGAGCGGATGATTATATCACCAAGCCGTTCGAGGATATTGAATTGCTGAGTGCAATCGAGGTAAGGTTGAAAAAAGCAGCCGTACTGGATAATATGTATTCTCCTTCCCAACAAGGGATCAACCAGTTTATCAAAGACGCAAAGGATGCCGGTCTTATTTCCCACTTATCAGAACAGTATGATGTCAACAATTATGGCAAAAAACAGGTCCTTTACCAGGAGAGCAAGCGACCTCGTTACCTTTATTACCTGGTAAAAGGAAAAGTGAAGGGTATTAAAACGCATGAGGACGGAAAGGAGTATATCACCGATCTTTTCAGCGCGGGTGACTTTATTGGTTATACTGCGCTCATCGAGGATAAAAATTATGATGATTCCGCGGTTATACTCGAAGATTCCGAGATCCTGCAGGTACCCAAAGAGGATTTTCTTCAAATGATCTATGGCAACATGGATGTGGCCGTGAAATTCATCCGTATCATCACCCAGAATGTAAAAGATAAAGAGGAACGGCTGCTCAATCTCGCCTATGGATCACTCCGAAAAAGAGTGGCCAAAGCCCTGGTGGATATTCATGGTAAATTCAATCCCGGTAACAACAATAATCCACTGGAAATTTCCCGCGAGGATTTTGCGCATTATGTTGGTACTGCGACCGAATCCCTGATCCGGACACTGAGTGATTTTAAATCGGAACAATTAATAGAGATAAAAGAAGGAAAAATAACGATCCCCTCAGCAGACAAACTCAGGAACCTTTTATATTAATGATCTGCATCGCGATTCAGGTCATAATCATCTGCTTCTTCCCGGCCACCAACTGTGGTGGATATCTCCCGGCCATGCTTATTCTGCTGTTCCAGGGTCCAGTTATCGGTGATGGTTGTTTCCATCCACAGGTTTCCAGATTTCCTGAATACCTGTGCGGCCAGTTTGAACTGATCTCTGAAGATATTCTCCAGGTCAACCACCTTCATTTGCTTATTTATCTCGATATAGCCTTCTGCTGGTTTCAACTGGGATTCGCCGATCTTTTTATTGCCCGAAAGCATCACACTCCCCGCAAGAGCTGAGTATGGGCGTGGTTTGCCGGTAAAGAACTCAAGCTTTAAAAAAGGGTAAGCTTTGTTGAATTCCGCCTGGACATCACGTAAGAACCGGTTGGGTGCTATATGCAGCAGCATTTTATACAGCGTATTTATCATTTTAATGGCTTTCGCCCCTTACATAACCGAACAGTGCGAAAATAAAGCAGGCAAGAACCGCCGGGTATGACTTTCTGCAGCAATAAGGATGATTTCCGTCAGTGAAGGAAAACTGACCGGGATCACGGAACTAACTGTCCCTGGTCATCGTAACAAAGCCAGCTACATGGTACTTTTATCATATGAACGCAATAAAACCAATAAAAAGAAGCATCCAGTTGCAACCTCTTAGCCGGGAACATCATGACGGATTACTATTTGTCTGGAAGCTCCGGCAAGGACTTGCCAACTACACAGGCTTAGAAACATTAAGGGTATTTACCGGTTGGTACTGGAAGCACCATATTCGCCCGCATTTTTTCCAGGAAGAGAAAGTGCTGCTGCCCTATATGCCGGCAGAACACCCACTGGCTCAGCAATTGAAGAACGAACACCAGGCGATCCGTGAATTGATCATCCTGGTAGACAGAGAAACAGAGGGGTTTCATCTTGACAGGCTGGCCAGCTTGCTTGAATCCCATATCCGCTTCGAGGAAAGAGAATTGTACCAATACCTCGAAGAAACGCTTACGCAGGAAGAATTGAATGAAATTTATAAAGGATTGGAGGATCACCCCGTATGTTCGGACAAAGAATGGCCGGAACCATTCTGGGAAAAAAAGAAAGATCAGGCATCATAGAAACCGTCCAGGTCCCTTCTTTCTTTTTTGGTGGGTCGCCCGATCTTGCTTTGTCGCTTGCCAGTATGAAAACTTGCCGCCTGGTATTGCAACCGTTGGATCTCTTCTTCCGGGGTGATATCAATATAATGTTTGACCGCTTCGGCAGCCGCTACTCTTTTTTCCAGCAGCCTCGTCACTTTTATCCGCCAGCGTTTGGCTTCTGTCTTTACTTCGTATTCATCACCGGTGCTGACATTTTTTGAAGCCTTGGCTTGACCGCCATCAAATTTTACTTTGCCCGTATCACAGGCTGCTGTAGCCAGGGTCCGGGTTTTGAACAGGCGGATGGACCATAGGTATTTATCCAGTCTAATTTTCTCTTTGGGGGCACTCATTTCTTCCGCTGTTTTCTTTTTTTTGTTTTCAGGAAATCGATAAAGGCCCTATAGGGCAAGGGAGAGAAGATAAATATTTTCTCCGGGTAATCAGGAAGATATCGCAGGGGAACAAAATCAGCAATGATCAGCGAGTAGAAATAGATCTTATGTTCATTGAGCACATCGGCATCCTCCTCCGCTATTTCATGGATATTCTTAAACTTTTGAAAGAAAAACTGCATTTGCTCTTTTTCTTTTTCAGACAGGTTCCCGTTTACTTCTACTTCTTTAATATTCCCTGAATCATTTAAGGAGAAGATGATCTCGCCACCATATATTTTATCCGGGTCATTGAATTTTTTTCTGATGGGAGACTTGTTCAGGGAGTTCAGCACCCCAACTATTGAGCCCATATAGGTAGAATCATTTACATCATAGGTGGAAGTTTTTTTTGTATAAAAATATTCAATGAGATCATCGTTGTTGTTCCTGTTAGGGAAGCTGACGGGGTCTTTAAGGAACAGCTCTGTTATGGTAAGTTTGTCAAACTCCTGGGCACTGATATGATCAGCCATATCCTTATACGTACCAAGAATCCTGGATGTTGGGTAAGCTGTATAAACAGTCCCTTTTTTCAGGTCTCCTTTTTCGTAAACTTCTTTTACTACCAATACTTCTTTTTCCAGGATCGGGTGAAAGCCGTAAAAGCTCCAGCTCCCATGTCTTTTGCCATCTAACACTTGTCCTTCCAGCCTGTATGTCATGGAGACATCCCTGTAGCGAACCAGCATCTCAAATTTGCCTGTTCCATTCGACGCGGTCATTTTCCCCGTGGAATCAAATGCTTCTAATACAGAAAACTTCTTTGCGTTCCCTGCGAAGTCGATCTTTAATTTTGTCTGGCCATTTGGATAGAAATATTCCCATAGCCCGTCCATTTGATTACCGGTGTATTGCCCGATCACACTTGGCTTTCCAGTTGAATAATAAAATATAAAGGTTCCTTCCTTGATCCCGTAAGGCAGATAATTCCCCTCCATCTGCATCGTATCACTCATGTAAAAATCAAGCACTCTTCCTTTATAGAAAAGGAGGGAGTCCATGTTGATCATTCCAATCCTGTAATAACTGGCAAATGGTTTTTCGCAGAGCATCCAGCCCTTGTTAAAATAAACGGTGTCAATCCGCTGGGTAAAAGCAGTTTTATTGATATAAAAAAACAAGAGAAAGAATACAATATGCAGTAGTGGTTTTTGTCTTTTCATACAGGTGGTTGCAAATCCTGTTCTAAAATAAAAAATCCCATCCGTAAATACGAATGGGATTTTCGGTGAGGAGGAAGTTTATGCCTCCGCAAAATATTTATGGAAATAAGGAATGGTCTCAATACCCTTATAGTAATTCTCAATATTGTATTTCTCATTCGGGCTGTGCAGGTTGTCATTATCCAGTCCAAAGCCCATGAAAATGATCTTGATCCCCAGTTCTTTTTCCAGGATCGAGCAGATGGGAATGCTGCCACCTCCTCGTACCGGTATGGGTGCTTTTCCAAAAGTTGTTTCCACTGCTTTCGAAGCGGCTTTATATCCCTTGCTGTCGATGGGCGTCATATACGGCTCACCGCCATGGTGCAGCTCAGCTTTTACTTCCACCGATTTTGGCGCAATGGATTTGAAATAGTTGAGTAAAATACCCGTCATCTTATCGGATGATTGATTGGGCACGAGCCTGGCGGAAATTTTTGCATATGCTTTTGAAGGCAATACTGTTTTGGCACCTTCTCCGGTGTAACCACCCCAGATACCATTTATTTCAATGGTGGGACGGATACCAGTTCTTTCATAGGTGCTGTATCCTTTTTCGCCCCAGAGTTCCGTTACACCAAGTTCATCCATGTATTCCTTTTCATCATAAGGAGCTTTATTGATCAGTGCTCTTTCTTCGGGGCTTGCTACTACCACATCATCATAGAAACCAGGTATCGTGATATGGTTGTTCTCGTCATGACAGGAAGCGATCATTTGTGCAAGGATCGTGATCGGGTTAGCCACCGCGCCCCCATAAGTACCGCTGTGCAGGTCGCGGTTAGCGCCGGTCACTTCCACCTGTATATAACTAAGTCCACGGACACCCGTATCGAGCGAAGGATTTTCCATGCTCAGCATGGAGCTGTCACTGATCAGGATCACATCTGCTTTCAGGAGATCCCTGTTGGCTGCCACAAATTTTCCCAGGTTGGGAGAACCTACTTCTTCTTCTCCTTCGATCAGGAATTTTATGTTCGTACTCATCGTATCCGTTTTGACAAGTGTTTCCAGCGCTTTTACATGCATGAAGAATTGTCCCTTATCATCAGCTGAACCCCTGGCAAATACTTTCCCGTCAATGATCGTTGGTTCGAAAGGAGGATTTGTCCAAAGGTCCAATGGCTCAACAGGCTGTACATCATAGTGGCCATATACCAGTACCGTAGGTTTGGAGGGATCAATTATTTTTTCACCATATACAGCAGGGTGACCATCAGTAGGCATCACCTGGGCGGTGGAACAACCAGCATTCAATAAACCCATCCTGACAGCCTCCGCACATTTCTCCATATCTGCTTTATGCTCACTCTTGGCGCTGATCGAAGGAATGCGGAGCAGATCGAGCATTTCATTCAAAAAGCGTTCTTTATTTTTTTCCTGGTAATCTTTCCAAACCTGTGACATATAAATTGTTTTTTGGGAAAACGAAGATAGGGGAGTTTGTGGTTTGTCGTTCTTTTCATGCGGAGTTCCCCTATGAATCTTAAAATAGTCTGAATTTTCAAATGCAGAAAATTATATTCTTTGAACGACCCAAGACCATAAACCCTAAACTATAAACCAGATTTATTCCGCATTTTTCTTTTTATTATGACGGGTCGTATCCCGGTGGGATCCTTCCGACATACCTGATGTAGCAGCTTTTGAAATGGCGTTACTCCCATATTGATTCTTGATATCATCCACAGCTTTATAAAGGTTTAGTTTGCCGGCATTATTCTCGAACAGGCTCATTTGCATGGTAAATGGAATGAACTGGCTGAAGCGGACACCCAGCAGGCGGACCGGTCTTCCTTTCTGGTAGGATTTGGAGAACAGGTCCTTGACCTTGCTGATCAGTATATCATCAAGCGCCGTATAATCTACTGTTTCCTGCCGGGACGTGGTTTCAAAATCCGAATAGCGGATCTTTACCGTCACGCAGCCGGTGAGCTTTTCATCTTCCCGCAATGAATAAGCCGTTTTTTCTGTCAGTCGAACCAGTTCCTTGTGCAGAAAATTGATATCGGTGTGGTCTTTATCAAATGTATTCTCATGGCTCATGCTTTTTTGTTCCCAGTCCGTCACGATTTCCGCGGTGCCTCTTCCATGGGCTTTATGCCAGAGCGCTTCTCCCCATTTGCCCACATAACGTTCCATTAGTTCGATGGGCGTTTTGGCGATATCCTCGATGGTATAAATGCCAAAGCTTTTTAATTGTTGCTCGGTCTGTTTGCCCACGCCATTTATTTTCTCAATACCCAGCGGCCATAGAAAGGCGGTCTCCCTACCAGGTGGTATTTCGAGAAAACCATTTGGCTTGGCTTCATTGGTGGCCATTTTACTGATAAAACGGGCGGAAGATAACCCACAGGATATCGGCAGCCCCGTTTCGGCGATGATATGCTGACGCAATTCTTTTGCATATTGACTTACACCAAAAAATTTATCCATCCCTGTGAGATCAATATAAAATTCGTCGATACTCGCTTTTTCAAACAAGGGAACTTTTGACGCGATGATCTCCGTCACCCAGCGGGAATACCTGCTATAATCCCCCCGGCTCGAACTGGTGATGATCGCATGAGGACAAAGCTGCATGGCTTTCTTCATCGGCATCGCCGAATGGATACCGTATTTTCTTGCTTCGTAACTGCAGGCAGCCACTACACCACGTTCATAACCTCCCACAAGTACAGGTTTGCCTTTCAGGGAAGGGTTGTTCTTTATCTCGACAGAAACAAAAAAAGAGTCCAGGTCAAAATGAGCAATATGACGGGGGTGGTCGGCCATTCGGACGGTGAAGTTAACGCAAGTAAGACAGGTCATATAGGGCATAGAAGTCAAAAAGGTCAGGAAGGTCAAAAGGGTTACGGATGAGGCAGCCGGTAAGGCTACTTAGTAGGGATTTTACCAATTTGACTTCTATGACCAAAGGACCCAAATGAGTTTAAAAGGGTTAAGAGGTTCAAATGATTCAAGAAGTTTACATTCTAAACCTATTCAACTTCTAAGTCAAATAGATCTCCAGTAAGCCATCCGGCAAATCCACCCAGACCAGTTTCTTTTTATGATCCACTTTTTGCAGGGAGTTCTCATGTAGCGGGATCAATACCTCTTTTCCTTTTATGTCCAGCCGGCATAAAAGCTGGTGCGGTTGTTCGATCAGTTCCTGTATCTCACCCAGGGCTTCCTGCTTGTTCATGATCATATAACCCAGGAGACTGGCGGGAGCTGTTTTGGCTGCCAGTTTTTTGAACTGAGCTTCCGGCACCCAGAGTTCTTTGCGGACCAGTTTCATAGCCGATTCCCTGGTATCGATACTTTCCAGTTTCAGGTAAACCTCTTCGTTATTTTTTATTTTTGTGGATTGAATGAACCAGGGAAGAAACGAGTTCTTCTTCTCTTCTATGAACACTGTCTCCAGCCCCTTCATCGAAGTTTTCTTTCCCAGTTCATGTTTGAGCAACAGTTCACCTTTCAGTCCATGAACCGCTACGAGCTTTCCTATTTTATAGTATTCCGTCACAGTAAGATAATAGTGAAAAGATAATAGTTGTTGACTTAAGGAGGCAAATTTACACGAATGTAATAGCAAGGCAACGACAGATTTGGACCTGATCAAATTGCAGGAGTGAGCTGTCTTCTGGACCTGTTTGTTAACAGGAAAAATTGTTGTTATCGCTGTAATCTGCGACAAAAAAATCCCGCCTCATTTAAAACGAGACGGGATCATGAACTTTCAGGATGATATATTTATCCTTCACTCTGTTCAGCGCTGGCAGAAGAGTCAGTTTCGGTCCTTCTTTCAGGTCTGCGACCCGGCATAGGACGCCTGGCTCTTTTGTTGCGGTATGAATCTTCCTGGCGTTTTTTCACCTGTGCTTCGTGCTCTGCACTCCACTTGGTGAATTTTTCCATCGCTGTGGCGTCATCGAACAATCCCAGTGTTACTCCGCGGAGTAAATGTTTAAGGTATAACACACCTTTAAAACTCAGGATACGGCGAACAGTATCGGTGGGTGTAGCACCTTTGTTCAACCACTCCAATGCCTTCTGTCGATCCAGCTGAATAGTAGCCGGAACGGTCAGTGGATTGTAAGTACCTAATTTCTGGATGAATTTACCATCGCGGGGTGCCCTTGCATCGGCAATAACGATGAAATAGAAGGGTCTCTTTTTGGACCCGTGTCTTTGAAGACGGATTTTGGCTGACATTAAATAGAAATTTAACGTTGTTAAACAATAATTGTTAAGCCCAACACTTAGAAAA
>JBDSPR010000013.1:0-11153 GCA_039930245.1 Chitinophagaceae bacterium
AACAACCGGCCCGGCGGCCCTAATGACTACTTAATCACTGATTAGGCAGCCATGGCATACTGAGTATTGCCATTTAAAGGTTTCGTATTCAGATTCAACTGCTAATTACGCAACGCAGTACATGCTTCTACTCTCAAAGATCTATGCTGTCAATACCGGGCGCCCCCTGGTTTATTTGAATATTTAAGATTGAAGATTTAATATTTAAATACACCTGCTAATAATTTCCAAAAATTGAAGATTGACGATTGTTGATTTAATATTTAAATGCCCCTACTAAGTAATTCCTATTAATTGAAGATTGACGATTTAAAATTTAAATAGCCTACTAAGCGATCTTCAATATGCAATATTCAATCTTAAATCATCAATTTACTTTCCCCATCCGAACCAGTCATTCCCGTTCGCATATAACATCAACCCCAATAAAAGAACCATGCCAACGACCTGGGCATATTCCAGGAATTTTTCATTGGGTTTTCTTCTTGTTATCATTTCATACAAGGTGAACATCACATGCCCACCATCAAGGGCAGGTATCGGCAGAAGATTCATAAACGCCAGCACAATGGATAAAAAAGCAGTGATACGCCAGAATGCTTCCCAGTCCCAACCCGTTTTAGGAAAAATGGAACCCATTGCCTTAAAACCTCCCACTCCTTTATACGCTTCCGTCTTAGGGTTCAATATCTTTTTGAACTGATCAATATAAAAACGCAGTTCAGTACCCGTCTTTCTTACACCCGCAGGAAAAGCGGAAAAGAAGCTATACTTAGTGATATTCAGTTTCAGCCAGCCAAGGCTATCCATCTGGTAATAATCAATACCGTAAGGCGCAAAACCCAGCCTCCCTTCGCTGCTGATCTCTACCGGGAAACTGACCGGCTGACCAGCTCTTTCCACTGTAAGCGTGACGGTCTTATTTTTATTTTTCTCCAACTGGTTCTGTAACTCATCAAAGAATTCGAAACGGGACGAATCGATCCCCACGATCTTATCATTCTTCCTCAATCCTGCCTTGTACACTTTGGAAGTATCTTCCAGCCAGAACACCAGGGCAGGTTTTCTCGGTTCGATAAACCCACCGCTTTTTTTCCTGTTCTCTACAAGTTTGCCGATCAAGTTGACGGGGATTTCCAATTTTATTTCCTTTCCATCTCTCAAAACTGTCATGTTGTTTCCCAGTAATCCTTTTCTTTTCAGTCGCTCGAAATCGTTGATGGGTTCATCATCGATACTTAAGATCACATCCCCATTCCGCATCCCCACTTTATTGATCATCGTACTGTCAAGCACATGTACTCCATACTTCATTGATGAGGTCGGGATCTTCTTATCTCCCCAAATCATCAATATGAATGCGTAAATAACAAAAGCAGTGAGTACGTTCATGATGACACCCCCCAGCATAATGATCAACCTTTGCCAGGCGGGTTTGGCCCGGAATTCCCATTCTTTTGGCGGCTGTTTCATCGCTTCCTTATCCATACTCTCATCGATCATACCGGAAATCTTCACATAACCGCCCAGTGGCAGCCACCCGATGCCATAGACCGTATCACCTATTTTCTTTTTCACCAGGGCGAACCAGGGATCAAAAAAAAGAAAGAATTTCTCCACGCGGCATTTGAACCAGCGGGCCGTAATATAGTGGCCAAACTCGTGCAGGATCACCAGCAGCGAAAGGGCCAGTAATAATTGCCCTGCCTGTAGTCCCACGTTCGACCAGTTAATAGCTAATAGATTCATAGTTTTAAAAATCAGGAGTCCGGAGACCGAAGTCCGGAGGCGAGTCCGAAAGAACGAAAAATTATAACAGATCTGCAAATCGTAAAGAAAACTGCGGGTCTGCCAGGACTTTTCAATCTTTAAGCCACATCTTCCGACTTCCGTCTTCGGACTTCCGTCTAAAGTTTGATTAAATCGGCTGCAAAGTTACGGGCCTCGCCATCGCTGTCAAAATATTCCTCCAGCGTGGGTTTCTCGATAAAAGGGATGTTTTGCATGGTTTTTTCGATCGCATCGGTCATGTCAAGAAAGTTGATACGATTGCGCAGGAAGGCATACACGGCGACCTCGTTCGCCGCATTCATCACGCAGGGAAGATTACCTGCTTTGTTCAACGCCTCCTGTGCCAGGGCAAGATTTCTGAATGTTTTAACATCGGGTTCTTCGAAACTCAGGGTGTTCACTTTCTTAAAATCATAACGCGGGAAATCATTTTTGATCCTATGGGGAAATCCCAGGGCATACTGGATCGGTAATTTCATATCCGGCAATCCCATTTGTGCTTTGATACTTCCATCCTCGAACTGCACCATGCTGTGAATGATGCTCTGCGGGTGAATGATCACTTGTAACTGTTCCGGTTTCATGTTGAACAACCATTTGGCCTCGATCATTTCCAGTCCCTTGTTCATTAATGTCGCTGAATCAATCGTGATCTTGGCACCCATGGTCCAGTTGGGATGCTGGAGCGCATGTTCTCTTTTTACATTCACCAGGTAGTTCGGCTTACGTCCAAGAAAGGGTCCGCCAGAAGCGGTGAGTATGATCTTCTCGATCCGGTTCCTGGTCTCTCCCACCAGGCATTGGAAAATGGCGGAATGTTCCGAATCAACCGGGATAATGGGAACTTTGTTCTCCACCGCCTTTCTCATGATGATATCACCGGCAACGACCAATGTCTCTTTATTCGCCAGCGCAATCGTTTTCCCGTTCTCGATTGCTTTCAATGTTGGTCTTAATCCTGCATACCCGACTATCGCTGCCAGCATCAGGTCATAACAATCCATCGCTGCCACTTCTTCGAGAGCTTTTTCGCCGGCAAAAACTTTTACGCCGGTTGAGGCAAGCGCTTCTTTTACTTTGGTATATTTTTTTTCATCGCCGATAACAACCATATTCGGGTTGAATTTCAACGCCTGTTCGATGAGCAGTTGATCGTTATTATGCGCGGTCAGTATTTCCGCGGAGAATTTATCGCGGTTGGCGGCGATCACTTCCAGGGTCTGTGTACCGATAGAACCAGTGGAGCCGAAAATCGCAATTCTTTTTATGGGTTGTTCAGTCATATTTTAAAATTCTATGCGGCGTAGCAACACGGAGACATTTCCAATACCTGATCCCTCCCTGGATTTAATCCGGGACCAATTCCCGTTCTGTCCATCGGGTCAGTTCAGCTGCAATTTCCCTATCATTACTTAAACGGGGAACTTTGTTCTGCCCACCCAATTTACCAATAGATTTCATGTAATCAATAAAACCGTTCTTGTGTACGGGAGATATTTTTAGCGGGGTTAGAATATTCCCGCCAACCAGGTCATCATAATAGGAATTCTTTTCCCGGAGTGCCTGGTCGAGTTTTGCAGCGAAAGCGGTAAGATCATGCGGCATATTCTCAAACTCAACAAACCATTCGTGGTAGGATTTACCTGCATCGCCGCTCACAAATGGCGCTACAGTAAATTCAGTGACCTGTACCTGTTCTTCTTTCGCAATTTTCAGCATACTGGCTTCCACTTCTTCACCAATGACATGCTCCCCGAACGCTGAAATAAAATGTTTTGTTCTGCCCGTCACCACCAACCTGTAAGGGTCGACAGAAAGAAATTTCACTGTGTCTCCGAGATTATAACCCCAGAGACCGGCATTGCTGGTGATGATCATGGCATAGTTCTCTCCCACTTTCACTTCTTTCAATGACAACCTGGTTGGGTTTGCATTGAATATCTCTCCTGCGGGAACGAATTCAAAGAAGATCCCGCTATTGGTATTTAATAGCAAGCCTTCTGCTTCCTGTGAATCCTGGAATGCAAAAAATCCTTCACTCGCCGGAAATAATTCGATCGTATCCACTTTTCGCCCAATACTTTCAAATAGCCTGGCCTTGTAAGGTTCAAAATTCACGCCCCCCTGTACCATCACGCTGAAGTTGGGAAAGAGTTCGCCAACTTTCTTCCCACCCCTTTTGATCAGCTCATCAAAATACATCTGCATCCACGGTGGAATACCACTGATCAGCGTCATGTTCTGGCTGATTGTTTCGTCCACAATTTTATTTAGCTTGGTTTCCCAGTCCTCGATACAATTCGTTTCGTAAGAAGGCATCTGGTTCGTACGAAGATATTTTGGGACATGATGGTTCACGATACCACTCAGGCGGCCTGTCGGGATACCTCCTACTCTTTCCAGTTCCGGTGAACCGGAAAGGAAAATAAGTTTACCATCTGCGAATTTGGTATTCCCCGTTTCTGCCATATAACAAAGCAGGGCATTGCGGGCTGTATTGATATGGTTGGGAATCGAATCCTTGGTGATGGGAATATATTTGGTGCCGCTGGTGGTCCCGGAGGTCTTGGCAAAATAGATCGGTTTACCTTTCCAGAGTACATTGTGCCGGCCCTCTTTTACCCGGTCTATCCAGGGTCTCAACTGCTCATAATCCCGGATGGGAATAGCCTGGCTGAACTCCCCGTAATTGTTCACTTTATCCAGACCAGCTTCCTTACCAATCTCCGTGGTCCGGCCAATTTTTAGCTGGTTTTTGAGGATATTTTCCTGGTCGGTCAGGGCTGTGCCCATGCCTTTACGGATACCTTTATATATATAAGAAGCGAAGGGCCTGGCTAAGAAAGACTTGATTTTCATACTTTATGAGCTAAGGAACCTGTCCGCGGCCGGTCAGCGCCCGGAAGAGGGGTACAAATATAACGGATGCGGAAGCAAAAAGGGTCGCCTTTAATCCCCAGAACGATCGGGACATAAATCTTTGATTCCCCGTTTGCGGGTACGATTTTTCCCCTTACCTTTGCCTCCCGAAATCCTGAGCATGCCGAAGGATCGGGACTAATTTTAAACGTATGATAGCTGTAGTAAAAGTAGCCGGACAACAGTTCAAAGTGGAAAAAGACCAGACTTTGTACATTCCCCAGGTGGAAGGTAAAGCCGGCGATAAAATGGACCTGGAAGTGTTATTGGCCTATGGCAATGATAAACTTTCTACGGGTTCAGGTATCAAGACAAAAGTACAGGCCGAGATCGTAGACCATGTAAAAGGTGATACCGTAATCGCGTACAAACAGAAAAGAAGAAAAGGTTTCCACAAGAAAAAAGGTCACCGTACGGCGTATACTAAGATCAAAGTAACGAGCATTGCTTAACCAGTTAACTGGTTAATAAGTTGAAATGTTTACAGGCACTTATCAACTTATAAACTTAAAACTTACAAACTTAATACAATGGCACATAAGAAAGGTGAAGGCAGCGTAAAGAATAACCGCGACTCTCAAAGCAAACGCCTTGGTGTAAAAATCTTTGGTGGCCAGGCTGCTATTTCGGGTAACATCATCGTACGTCAACGTGGTACAGTTTACCATCCCGGTAAGAATGTTGGTGTTGGAAAAGACTACACATTGTTTGCATTAAGTGATGGTGTAGTTGAATTTCGCAAAGCAAAAAACAACAGAACTTACGTTTCTGTAGCAGTTGCCGAAGCATAAGCGATCTTCCCTGTTAAGAATTTTGTGGAAAAAAAATTTGGGTAGTATAAAATAATTGTTATTTTTACTATCGTTAACCCATTTTTACTAACATTAAATTCTATCAAAATGGCTACTAAGAAAAAAGCTGCAAAGAAAAAAGCTGCTCCTAAGAAGAAAGCTGCAAAGAAAAAGAAATAAGTTTAAGACATTCTTAAACGAGATATTAAGTCCCGATTTGGTCGGGACTTTTTTTATGCAATCACTTTAAATTTATATTAAATTAGAGCCATGGATAATGCAGCCATTGCCAATAATTTTGACCTGCTCGCCAAACTAATGGACATCAACGGCGAAAACCCCTTTAAGACGAAAACCTATGGGGTAGCGGCTTTCAACATAGAGAAGCTACCCATGCAACTGCAAGACACCCCCAGAGAAAAACTGTTTACCATTAAAGGTATTGGCGATAGTGTCGGTAGAAAAGTTATCGAGCTGCTTGATACCGGCAAGCTGGAAATATTGAGTGACTACATTAATAAAACTCCACCCGGTGTTATTGAAATGCTGAACATAAAAGGTATAGGTCCAAAAAAAATTCATACCATCTGGAAAGAAATGGAGGTAGAATCTTTAGGTGAATTACTATATGCCTGCAACGAAAACCGCCTGACCCTTTTTAAGGGTTTTGGTGAAAAAACACAGAAAAACGTCCAGGAAGCAATAGAATTTTATTTTTTAAACCAGGGCCATTTTCTCTACGCACAACTCGATTCCGTGTTCCCTCAGATAAAAAATTATCTGAAAAAATTATTTTCTCCGGATAAAGTAAGAGTAACCGGTGCATACAGAAGACAAGCATTAACGATAGAAGAATTGGAATTTGTGATCGCAGAAACGAATGAAATAATTAAACCAAAATTTCAAACAGCACAACCACCGGAGTTGCTGGAAGAAAATAAGGATACTCTTTTATACAAGTTGAAGAATGGTTTAAAGCTTCGCTTATATACCGGTGGACAAAATATAACTGAGCAGCAATTTCTGACTACAGGGTCTAGAGAATTTACAGATGCTTTTCAAAAATCATTTCCATTTCTTAAATATATAGCCGCCGAAAATGATGAATCCGTCTTTGCTGAAGCAAAAATTTCATACATAGCACCCTGCCTGAGAGAATCAACATCTATTATTGAAAAGGCCAAAAAAAACCAGTTACCTGTATTGATACAAACAGGAGATATCCGTTCTATCATCCATAGCCATAGCAACTGGAGTGATGGCGTCAATACCATTGAGGAAATGGCCAATGAATGTATTAAAAGAGGCCTTGAGTACCTTGTTATCTCCGACCACTCGCAAACGGCTTTTTATGCCAACGGGCTGAAAGAAGACAGGGTAAGGGAGCAGCATCGCCAGGTTGATGAACTAAATGATAAACTAAATCCATTTAAGATCTTTAAAAGTATTGAAAGCGATATTTTGTACGATGGGAGCCTGGATTATCCTGAAGAAGTATTAAAAACCTTTGACCTGGTTATTGCTTCTGTACACAGCAACCTGAAGATGAACGAAGAAAAAGCTATGGGCCGGCTTATAAAAGCGATTGAGAATCCTTACACCACTATTCTCGGGCATATGACGGGTCGCCTGCTGCTCAGCCGCAACGGTTACCCGGTTGACCATAAAAAAATAATTGAAGCCTGCGCCTCCAATCATGTAGTGATAGAACTAAATGCCCACCCACGAAGATTAGATATTGACTGGAAATGGATTGACTATGCAATTGAAAAAGGAGTTCTTCTTTCTATTGACCCCGATGCCCATGCCCTTAGCGGTTTTGATGATGTGAAATATGGTGTGCTTGCTGCGCAGAAAGGCGGAATGACAAAGGAAAATAATTTGAGCAGTTTTTCTTTGGGTGAGTTTGAAAAATTTCTAACAAAAACAAAAAGTATTAAAGAAATTTAATTCACCACCGGCAACTCCACATAAAAAGTAGTGCCCTTTCCCTGCTCCGTTTCAAACCATATTTTTCCATGTGCCTGTTCAACAATACCCATACACATCGCTAATCCTAAACCCGTGCCTGATGATTTAGTGGTAAAGTTGGGAATGAAGATTCTCTCCTGCATTTCAGGTGCAATACCCTCTCCATTATCTTTTATACTTATCCTGATAGTATCTTCATTGCCCGCTTCACTCAGTTCTATTCTGCAAACAGTATTTGCCTTGCAGGCTTCTATGGCATTGGAAAAAAGATTGGTGAACAGGCGGTTCATTTGCGTTTTATCAGCACTCACCATCACCTTGCCATTCACCGGTCGCCATTCTAATTGAACATTTTCATCTGCAGTATACAGTTCTTTTAAGGAAGCCAGTACATCATGCAGATCAAACGTTATTACGTTTGTATTCCCGATATTGGCAAACTGTGAAAAGTCAGCCGCAATTTTTGAAAGATGATCAATCTGCTCTACCAATGTGTTTGCAACACTGCCTGATAATTCTTTTACATTCGGTTGGTTATTATTAATCGCCTTCTGTAAATACTGAATGCTGAGTTTCATCGGCGTCAACGGATTTTTAATTTCATGCGCCACCTGTCTTGCCATTTCCCGCCATGCTCCTTCTCTTTCGCTTTTAGCTAATGCTACTGCACTTTCTCCCAATTTGGCTACCATTTTATTATACTCCAGCACCAATTCACCGATCTCATCATTACGTTTCCAGGCGATTGGCTCAATCTTTTTGCCCAGGTTTACTTCTTTCATCTTATCACTGATAATAGAAAACGAATTTGTGATCCGGTTAGTAATGAACAAAGAAATCAAACCGGCAATCAAAAAGATAAAAGCATTGAGGTTGATAATGGTAACAAGGAAATTGGAAATTTCCTGCCGCAGTTCCGGTTTGGAAGTAAAATAAGGAATATTGATATAAGCATATACTTTTCCATCATTATCCCTTACTGGTGAATAAATACTGAGATAAGAAAAATTGCCAATCCTTTCTTCCTGTGTATGCTGCACCTGCCGCAGCCTGTCCAGATGATAGAAAGCTGTTGGGTCCATCTTTTTGCTAAGCACTCCTTTGGTGTACACATTTGCTTCAGAAGAAACCTGGAGGTCGCCTTTCAGATCATACACATTTACATCTACACCATGTATGTCAGAGATCTCATCAACTAGTTTTTGCAAACCAGTGTTGGAGACAGAATCATAAATCTTAACCACATCATCAAACGTATTGTGGTCAGACATCCTTTTCTCCATTTCATTCACCATGATCTTCATAGTGCGGCTTAATTTCTCACTATTACTCTGTTTATTCCTGCTGATAAAGAATGAGATGGTGGCAGCACCGATAACGAGGAAAGAAAAAATGCTAACAAAGATAATAGTGGTGTGTACCTGCGAACGGATATTTAACTGTAATACATTTCGCAAACCCGGCCAGTTATACCCGGTTTTCAGTAATAAAGAAATTAACTGAACAAAGGCTACCAGGAAAAGAAATGAACAGAAAATGTACGAGAACAAAGTGATCGTTTCAATAGCAGCTTCTTTTTTCCTTGCTATCACCACTACTTTTTCATTGCCGGCCCTGTACCAGAGTTCATCATAATCACCATTCTTTCTCTGCTGAAACTCATCCTTCGGAATCTCATTTTCTGTTAGCCAGATCGGAAAAGGATAATTGCCAGGTGGCGAGACTAATCGCAGACTATCATACACTGCATTTGAGTAAATAGGTGAATTCTCCGGATCGGTTTCCTTGAATTGCTTGAACAGTTCCGGAAACAAGGCATCCCTGCTGTAATTTTTTAAATTGGAAACTATAAAAAAAGAACCCATTTTTTTATTCGCTGTATCCCTTATATCCCTCCTTGCGATATAGTTAAACTTGTCTAAAGAAGTTTCATAATAATACAATCCTTCTGTCTCAGTTGGACGGGACTGAACTTTAAGGATCGTACTCAATGCTTCATAAGGTGTGGGATCTTCGTTATACAGTGGTTTGTCGTTCTTATCATACACATATAACCTTGTATCGTATTTATTCAGGTATCCGCTGTAACTATCCGTGATGATGCTATCCCGGAATTTCATTGCTTCTTCTTTGTTGATAAAACGCTGAAAATTATCACTAAGAAAGTCATTATCAAGATACTTAATGGCAATACTCATCAGCCTTTCACTGGACCGGTCGGTCTGCACCGCTAATTTTTCCGCAATAAGTTTTCTTTTTTCCCATTCTGCTTTCCGGTTTTGTGAAAACATAATAGCAGTGATGGAGACAGAAAAAATGAATATCCAGGAGAGTATGCCGGCGATATTAATATGAATGCGGTCGAATATTACTTCCTTTCGGGTAACCAGCCAGGTATATCCTAACAGCCATACTAAAACTGGTAAATAAAATAAGACTTCAGGATGACCAGTCCGGGTAGTCAGATAAACCAACCCGGCAAAGCCAATAGCAAAGTAGATAAGGAAATTCCGTCCGGCAAATAAAGGAAAGATCAATCGGAATAATACTTGGGAAAAGTAGTAATAAGATAGTGAGAGGCATGCCAGCACAAAGAAGCCCACTACCGTGTAGCGATTCAGACTGAAAAAATTGGTGACATCAAATGATATTTTAGAATCGGACACCAGGCTACGGATAACAGTTGCCAGCATAAATGTTGAAAATATCAGCAGGCATAATGCGAGAATGCCTGCAAACCATTTTAACCGGACAGAAAAACCGGCAATTGGATCTTTTATATTCCTGAGATTTGACCAGGCAAATAAAATAACCCAGCAAAAAAATATTGCATTAATGAGCAGGTCACCCAATGACCGTTGAATGGCATTGGCCCCATAAATAGCCGGATCGAATAATTCAAACTGCCGGAGATTTAAAATAGAAGGATAATAATAAGTAAGAAGGCGGATAGTTATTAACAGAATCGCCAATACCCCAATGGCTCTCCAAACATTTCCTTTTCTTAGTACCGATTCAGCCAGGAGATGAATAAAAAGAAAAAGTAAGAGGACAGCACCAAATCTCAATAGAATCGTTCGTCTGTCATTGTATGACACGGCCACCGATGCTTTCTTGTCCAGGTAAAAAAGTTTTTTTCCTGAAACAGTCTTTACAATAAAATCTGTACTGGTTTCGCTTATTCTGACCTGTTTGTCTGCCGAGTTACTGAAAAAAAATTTTTGCGGGAGGTAATCGGTAGAAATAAAAAACTCTGAACGTACCGGGACCATGGCATATGAAACCAGTTTACTCTCTCTTTTGCTATCAGGCAATGTCTTTTTAATTAAGTAATACCATCCATTAGATTCTTTAACAAAGTATTCTCCATCAGGAGCGGCCAGTATATCAGCAGGAGGAACTACCAGCTGGTCATTCCAAAACCGCATGTCCACATTGTCAAATGCGTTCTCCGAATAAAGAAAGATGCCATAATTTTTTGCAGCCAGGCGATTGAATTCATTGAGTGTTTCGGCCTGGGCTAAAAGCCGGTTTATAAGTATCGTGTCTTTACAAAATGAGTTGAAATCTTCATTTTGGCGATTGATATATTTCTCTGCCAGTTTTACTTCACGGGTAACCGACGAATTATTACTGTATAATTTATTAAAAACAAAAGATAGAATAAAAAGCAGGGCTGCC
>JBDSPR010000014.1:0-14247 GCA_039930245.1 Chitinophagaceae bacterium
GCCACTTAAGTGGCCTGACCACGACTTAAATCGACATTCTTGTCTTCAACTCCAAATACTTATTTACCGTATTCACCGTCAGGTTTTCCGGCGTGGTAAGGATCGAAGGGATCCCATTCTTATGCAATTCCTTTACCATCTGTCTCTTTTCAAAAGCGAATTTCTCCGCGATGGTCTTGATATAGATATCTTCCAGGGAAGAAGCTTTGCTTTCCAGTAATGATTTCAGTTCGGTATTCTCAAAGAAAACGATCAGCAGCAAATGGTATTTGGCGATTTTTTTCAATGCCGTCATCTCCCGCTGCAGGCTTTCCAGCGATTCAAAATTGGTAAAAAGGATCAGCAGGCTGCGGTTGGTCACCCGGTTGCGGATCACGGAGAAAAGCTTTTCAAAATCCGGTTCCAGGAAATCCGTTTTCTGCCGGTAAAGATTCTCCAGGATCATGTTCATCTGTGTCGGCTTCTTGTCAGCCGTTAAAAAAGTGCCGATACTCTTCTCAAACGTGATCAAACCGGCTTTATCCTGTTTGACGAGAGCTACATTCGATAAAACGAGTGCCGCATTGATGGCATGATCGAGCAGGGTCATTCCCTGGAATGGCATTTTCATCACCCTTCCTTTATTGATCAGGCAATATATCTGTTGGCTTCTTTCGTCAGTAAAATTATTCACCATCAATCCGTCCTTGCGGGCCGTGGCTTTCCAGTTGATCGTCCGGTAATCATCCCCTCTTACATATTCCTTGATCTGCTCAAATTCCATGCTGTGCCCGATCTTCCTGATCCTTTTCACACCGGCTTCCTGCAGGCGGTTACTCACGGCCAATAACTGGTAGCGCCGCATCTGTATATAGGAAGGATACACTTTCACCACCTGCTCTGCCAGGAAAATATACCTGCGCTTGACCAACTGTAATGGTGCATGCGCATATACATTGATATCGTTGAACACATATTCTCCTCTTGTCGTGGGCTTCAGGAGATAAACCAGCTGCTGTTCCGAATTGCCTTTCAACTTCATCTTCCTGATCCATTTTCGTTCCTGGAACTGTGCCGGCAATTCATCGATGATGCTGGTGCGGACGGGGAAAGGATAATGATTGACCAGATCGAGATACACTTTATTGTCATCCCCAATACTAAACCGGTCTCCCGGCTCTCTTTCGGCATCGATCCCTTTCTTCTTACTGTAAATAAGCAGGGTGTCCACTACTACGGCGATAGCCAGTAACAAAAGGATCAATCCGGCAATGCGGAAAAGTGCCGGTTGAAAATAACTCAGCACAAAGACCACTGCCGCCGATCCGGCGATGTAGTAGACGATGTTGTTTAGGTAAAATGTGCGTATCAAAATGTTTGATTCTCGATTCTCGATTCTTGATGTTTGTCATCCCGGTGAAAGCCGGGACTGGTTGCTTGTTGCTTGTCATCCCGGCGAAAGCCGGGACTGGGTGATAATTATAGGCTCATAGTTCATGGTTCATAGCTCATAGTCGGCAGCTACATAGAATCACGAAGCTTAGTTATCATCTTACAAAGAATTTCATACTCGTCATAATATTTTTTATAAATAATCACATCAATATATTTTCTCTTTTGTGCAAGGTAAAGACAGGCTACTACTTCAATAGCAGAACGAAGAGCAATATCCAAAAACCGCTTAAATTCAGGGATACTCTGCCCAGTGCTCCCCTCGGCTATATTCAATACCACCGAATCAGCCGCTCTTTTCATCTGGGATGCCAGGCTAAATCTCTCCTCTATTGGGAAAGTTTTTACAAGCATGTGTATTTCGTTTGACAAGTCAGCTGCTTGATGAAAAACCCGTAACTCTTCAAATCTAAATGCCATAACTCTTCAAAATGTTTCGACTATAAACTATGAACCATGAACCATCAACTACCTCGGAACATCCATCCCCTGTATGATCTGTTTGATCACATCATCTTCGGTGATCCCTTCCATCTCTTTATCGGGAGCGAGGATAATGCGATGCCGCAATACCGGCGGAATGACCGCAAGTATATCTTCCGGTGTTACAAAATCACGGCCCTGGATGGCGGCCATTGCTTTTGATGCATTCATGATGGCCAAAGATGCTCTTGGTGACGCACCGAGATAGATCGATTTATGATTTCTTGTCTGGTGGATCAGTTTGGCGATGAAATGCAACAGTTTTTCCTCAATCACCTGTGTTTTTACCTGTCTTCTTAAAGCAGTGATCTGTTCTGAACCAAGTACAGGTTTGATCATCTCCAGTGCCACAGTGTTTCCCATAGTATGGAACTGTGAAAGTATTCTCACTTCTTCTGTCTCGCTCGGGTAGGGCACAGTCACTTTAAAAAGAAAACGATCCAACTGCGCTTCAGGCAGGCGATAGGTTCCTTCCTGCTCCACCGGGTTCTGCGTAGCCAGTACCATGAATGGCGTTGCCATCGGGTAGGTCTTTCCATCCACGGTGGCCTGTCTTTCTTCCATGATCTCCAGCAATGCCGATTGCGTTTTTGCCGGGGCACGGTTGATCTCATCCACGAGAATGATATTGCTGAATACAGGGCCCTTTTTAAATTCAAAACTTGCCTCCCGGGGATTGAATACCGGCGTACCCAGCACGTCCGAAGGCATCAGGTCGGGCGTGAACTGTATCCTGGAAAACCCGGCGTTCACACTTTTTGCCACCAATTTCGCCGTCAATGTCTTTGCCACTCCCGGCACTCCTTCGATCAGTACATGCCCGTCAGCCAGCAGTGCTGTAATGATTAACCTGACCATTTCATCCTGCCCTACGATAATCTTGCCGATCTCGTTACGGATGGACAGGACGGCTTCGTTCAATGCTGAAAGATCCGTGCGTGGCTGAAAAATTTGTTCTTCCATGTTTATGTTTTTTGATAGAAATTTTCTAATTGTTTATGAAAATCGGCCAGTTCGCCGTTAGTAATCTGTGGCGCATCATCCGCGTACCGGATAAACGAAATAATTCCCCGTATCGTGCTCTCTTCTGCGCCTGATTTATACTGCAGGGCTTGTACAAAATCATCATCCAGTCTCCCGGTCGGCAATTTATACCGGGTGCGGACATATTCCAGGAAATAGGAACCCATTTTCCGGCTGAGGTTACGATGATCTCCTTTATCGTAATACAATCGCCCGATCGTTTTTACAAAATCCAGCGAGTCATTCTTTGGTTTTGTAATGATCGGGATAAATCGCTGCTTGCGCCGTGTTTCCAGTATGGCATACAACAACAAGGTAAACATGGCCGTGAAAAGGGCCGCCCGCATGGCCGGGTACTGGAAGAATACACTCATCCAGCTTTTCTTTTGCTCCCTGTTCCTGCCCGATTTCCTGTTCAGGTAATACTCGTCCCATACAATTTTGGAAGCCGCGGGATTTATGACCGACAATGCTTTCTCGTAATAGCTGATATTTTTTTTATGCAATAAGAAATAATTACTGAAAGCCAGTGGCTCGAGATGCACATAGAAATTACCACTGCCTGCACGCAGGTGAATAAAAACAGGACGCTTTGCCTTGTCGTACCCCAGCACTTCGGTAGTTGTTGTATCAATACTGGAGAAATAACCACCGAGAGACATACCAGGATAACTGTACACGCTGTTACTGCCAAAAGGCGGCTCGGTAAGACTGAACTGCGACTGTTTACCCGGTTCCGCCTCGTCCGTGGAAAGGGTGTTCGAACTGCTGATACAACCAAGCAATTTATCTGCAGAAGCAGAAATATAGGTTGTGCTGATAAATACATCGTTTCCACTTTCCGCGAAAGAGATCAGTCTTTTTAATTCATCCTCAAAGGGGTTGAACTGGTCTGTGATAGCAATAAATGCCTGGCCTGTTTCATAATTGGAAAGCGACTCCCAGTAACCCGGTTCACTGCGGTTGACGGAGATGGAAGCAGCAGGAAAAAGATATTTGAGGTTGCGGTAAGCCACATAAGTTCCATAAGGGATCTTGTCCTGTCGCCGCAGGGTGATCCGTTCATCCAATTCGCGGTTCTTTTTTTGCTTGTTGTTGCCCGTTACGAACAACACGATAATGGCTGCTGACAGCACGATCGCCAATATATATGGTATGTATTTATTTCCCACTACCTGAATCCTTTTTCAAATTGATCAAAATCGTTCCGGATGATGTGATAGGCGTCCTCGCTCACATCAAATTGGCCATACCAACTGTATTCGTAATTCCGGGTGATCCGGAAAAAATCAGTATAATATTTTGTGGGCTGCAACTGGAGCAGGTAATCAAAATTGGTCCTGTCCTGCTGATAGCTGATCACATTTCTTTCTGCCATGTTCTTCAATAAACGGAGGAACATCAGCCTTACTGCCAGCCGGTAATTACCCAGGGCGGCTGCTTTTTCGATCTCTTTTTCATAGCTGATTGCGAAAATATCTTCCGGCATCTCCCCGCTATCCTCTTCTGTTGTAAGAAATTTCTTTTTGCGGAACAAACCGATATTGTTCCCGCTGAGATAGATCATGAGGAATGCTGCGAAGCCACCGATGATGACCAGCCAGACAAGGGTCTGGAACCAGGATCTTTGGGAAATAGGTGTGTACGGTTCGATGGGCTCTTCTTTTTTTTCTTCTTTTTTAATGACCGTATTGGCATACCAGAATTCATCCTTCTCCTGCAGCGCTTTTACCAGGCTGTCGGGAACATTGCGTTGTTTTACAGAAAAACTATCCCCTTCGTACTGGTAATTTTTTAAAAAAAGCTCCTGGTCATCCCCGGTGTAATTAACCGTGGTATCAAGTATGTCTTTATAAAGCGTATCCGCCGCAATCTCATCAACAGCAACCACCGTATCCTCTCCATACTGGGCAGTGGCGGAGAAGCAGGAGAAAAAAATGGCGCAACAGGCGATTACCCTGCTGATTACCCGCTTCATCCTATTCTTTTTTACCGGGAACACTATACTTCCTCCTCGTTTACAGGTAATGATAATTTTTTGCTCAGCTGGATGGGCCAGATGATAAAGTACCAGATAACAAATACTACGGACAAGGCGAATATGGCTGTGGTGAACCAGGAAATATCATTGTAAAGCCGGGTAATGAATCCTTCAAAAAATGCAGCCAACGCGAATACCGGCATCAGGCCTATCATGATCTTCACACCATCTTTGGCACCCTGCTTGAACGAATCGATCCGTCGTATCGTTCCCGGGAAAAGGAAACTCTTGCCCAATACGATCCCCGCAGCCACCGAAACGATTAATGCGGTAATCTCCAGCGTACCGTGAACAAATACCACCAGCCAGAAATCGATACCCAGGCCTTTCGCTGCAAAGAACTGGTCGAAGGTTCCGAGCATGACCGCATTCTGTGCGCCCATATAAAGACTCGGGATACCGCAGAAGATACCGGAAGCAAACATCAACAGGGAAACACGGATATTGTGTATCATCAGGCTGAGCCAGCTCAGGAAAGCATTCCCGTGTTCATAAATACCAAAAGGATTGCCTTTGGCGATATTATCCTGTGTATGCTCTACGTAATCATCCCCGAAGATCCCGCGGGCCACCGAGTCATCTTTTGCAGATACAAAAAAACCGATCGCGAAAAAGACCAGGAAAAAAATAAACGCGAAGAGCAGGACCTTATGGTGCTTGCGGATCGTCAGCGGAAGATCGTATTTCCAGAAAGTGACCAGCCGGTTCGATTCCTCTTTCCGGTTCTTATAAATATCCAGGTAGATCCGCGACGCCTGGGCGTTGATATAATGCGTCACTTTGCCGGAAGGATAGAATGTTTTGGCATAGGCGAGATCGTCCACCAGTTGCGTGAATTCCGCCGCCATCTCATCGGGGTCTTCCGAAGGCTCCTGCTGGTTCTTCAGCCAGCGGTCCTTATTCTTTTTTATGAACAATGCTTCTCTCAACCAGGGGTCTTTGGCTTGTAAAATACTGCATTTGCAAAAGATAAAGACAGGGATGAAAAAATTAATTAGGTAAAATAATATTAATTTGAAGCCCTAAACAAAAAGACCCGGCTGATGGCGGTTATAAAGGTCCCAACCAATTTCAATATTGATGTAGAGTTTGAGATACCGGAGTTTTACAGGCGGCTTGTTTCCCTCCTTATTGATGTCCTGATCGAATACTTTTACCTGCGTATCGCCGGCGAAATATATAAAAGTATAGTCAGTAACAGTTCCCGCAATATGGACAGCGGTTACGACCTGCAGGCCTTAGGATTGCTGCTATTTCTCCCGATCCTGCTCTACCATGTCATCATGGAGATCACGATGAACGGGCAAAGCATCGGCAAAAAGATCATGGGTATCCGTGTGGTGAATGAGAATGGCGGCCGCCCCGGTATCAGCCAGTTCATCATCCGCTGGCTGCTCCGTGTTTCCGATGTCTGGATTGCCGTGCTGCTGGTGATCCTGCTTTCCAATGATTTCGGGGGTGATATCGAGACAACTTTCGTGGTGCTGGCCGCCCTGGCATTCCTGATCACCGATATCGTGCTGGTCGTTTCTTCCAAAAAAGGACAACGGATCGGCGACCTGCTGGCGAAAACTATTTTAATAAGGATCAATACACGCGGCAATATCGAAGAGACCGTTTTCCAGGAAGTGGCGGACAATTATGTGCCTTCTTTCCCGCAGATCATGCAGCTAAGTGATAAAGACATCAACGCGATCAAAAGTATTCTCGAAATAGCCCGCAAAAAAGGAGATATCAATATGGCCGAAGCAGCCGGTAATAAAATAAAAACACATCTCCATATCGAATCGGCCATGCCTCCCTTCGATTTCCTGCAAGTATTACTGAAAGACTACAATTACTTGTCTACAAAATAAAAATCCTGCCCCATAAAGAGCAGGACTAAGCTATTTTTTTATTCATTATGATCTTCCAAGACTTCCCAGTATTCCCAGCAGTACTAATAGGAGCATGATGATGATCATGATGGCCCAGAAAGCAAAATAATTCCTCGCACCGGCAAAACCCGCATTCAGCGTAGCCTGGTCATTGGCTTTTAAACCATTGCTGATCTTATTCCCCGCATTCAGGGCAAATATCGAGCTGACGATAAAGATCAATCCCATGATGGCATAGCCGGCCAGGCCCGCATTGCCGAGGGAACTGGCGCTAAACCCCGAACTCCTGTAATTATAACCGGAGCTGCTTACGAGTTGCTGCACGATGATGCCAAGGATCACGAATAAAATTCCCAGGATCAATCCGACTATTCCAAGCACTTTGGCCCATGACGCTGCACTTCTTAATGTATAACTGTTCTGCGCATCCAGGTTCAACTGGAATAATGAACTGCTTTGATTTTGTTCCATAAAAAGTTGATTTTGGTTTGTATATAAATGTAACGAATTTATTTCCTCCCCCGACTCCTGACTCCTGACTCACGACTCCCGTCTTCCTTCTCCGGTCTCCGGACTATCAGCTTTTCCTAATACGCTCTCGCAAACAACACCCGCTGAACAGAAGGATTGCCCGTAAGGATACATTTACCATTCTCCAGTTGATTCTTGAGCGGTATGCAACGGATCGTGGCTTTTGTTTTTTCTTTGATCGCTTCTTCTGTTTCTGCTGTGCCATCCCAGTGCGCAGAAATAAAACCGCCTTTCTCATCCAGCAGTTTTACAAATTCCTCCCAGTTTTCCGCAGGAGAGATATGTTCATCACGGTAAGATTTTGCTTTGTTGTACATATTCTCCTGGATCTCTTTCAGCAGGCTTTCGGTATAAGCCGCAATACCATCAAGGCTCACGATTCTTTTTTCTTTTGTATCACGACGGGCGATCTCCACCACATTTTTTTCCAGGTCGCGGGCGCCGATGGCGAGACGGACAGGCACGCCTTTCATTTCATACTCCGCGAATTTCCATCCCGGGCGGTTATTGTCGTTGTCATCATACTTCACTCGGATACCTCCCGCTTTCAGTTCCTTCATGATCTCGTTCACTTTCGCGTCGATCTGGGCTTTTTGTTCATCCCCTTTATAGATCGGAACGATCACCACCTGCAGGGGAGCGATCTTTGGCGGTAATATCAAACCCTGGTCATCACTGTGTGCCATCACCAGTGCACCCACCAGTCTTGTACTCACCCCCCAGCTGGTGGCCCATACATGTTCCAGCTGGTTTTCTTTATTGGAGAATTTTACATCAAATGCTTTGGCAAAATTCTGTCCCAGGAAATGCGAAGTACCTGCCTGGAGCGCTTTTCCGTCCTGCATCATTGCTTCGATACAATAAGTTTCTACGGCACCGGCAAAACGTTCGTTGGCGGTCTTGATGCCGCGGATAACCGGTACTGCCATAAATTCTTCGGCGAAGGTGGCATACACTTCCAGCATTTTTTCAGCCTCATCGATCGCTTCATCTTTGGTCGCATGGGCGGTATGACCTTCCTGCCATAAAAACTCCGTGGTACGTAAAAACAAACGGGTCCGCATTTCCCAACGCACCACATTGGCCCACTGGTTGATCAGCAGCGGCAGGTCGCGGTAGGATTTGATCCAGTCCTTATACGTATTCCAGATGATTGTCTCCGATGTAGGACGCACGATCAGTTCTTCTTCCAGTTTGGCATCCGGGTCCACGATCACACCACCGCCATTCGGATCATTCTTCAACCGGTAATGCGTAACCACCGCACATTCCTTGGCAAAACCTTCCACGTGGGCGGCTTCCTTGCTCAAAAAACTCTTTGGAATGAAGAGTGGAAAATAAGCATTCACATGCCCGGTATCTTTGAACATTTTATCCAATGCAGCCTGCATATTCTCCCACAACGCAAAGCCATAGGGCCTGATGACCATACAACCTTTCACCGCCGAATAGTCGGCCAGCTCGCCTTTTAATACAAGGTCATTGTACCATTGTGAATAGTCTTTTTCCCTTGATGTTATTTCTTTGCTCATGTTATTTGATTCTGGATTCTGGATTCTCGATTCTGGCCATCCCGGCAAGAGCCGGGACTGGATTCTGGTCATCCCGGCGAAAGCCGGGACGGACTTCCGGACTTTCCGACTTCCTGTCTCTCTTCTTCCGTCTCCGGTCTTAGGTCTTCCGTCTTCCCTCTTCTTTTATCTATCTTTTAACACTCAAGAGCACAATTTTTCAACAAAATGGCTAAATCTTTGTGCCGTTATGCAAACGATTGTGTTCCGCTTAAACCGGTTATCCGGGGCACAAAAGTAGTAACTTCATTATTAACTGTTAAAACCTTTTGCATGAGACCATCAATTCTACTCCCCGCATTTACTGTTCTCATTTTTGCAAGTTGCACCACCGCCTATAAAACAGGCCAGACACCCGATGATGTCTATTATTCTCCCGCCCGCCCGCAGGAAGAAAATGTTCAGAAAGAAGAAGAAAAAAAGGATGAATACAGCGCCTACCAGGAAAGTGATGACCGCTTCCTGCGTATGAAGGTCCGTGACCGTTACCGCTGGAGCGAACTCGATGATTCTTATTATTACAATAAGCGCTACAGTTACAATTCGTACAATTGCTGTTGCTTTGGCAATCCCTGGACGCCTTCTTCATACTGGAACAATTATTACAATCCCTATCACCAGCCTTATATCATTCTTGATCCCAAAACAACGGCGGTCTATAACAAGCCCCGCAGCTTTAACCTGAATGCATATAATCCCAACAATACGAGTACGAATGTTTCCAATACGAAATACAATAGTGCATCCAATAACTCAAACAGCAATGGCACTTACAATGCGCCAAGGAACCAACCTGTTAAGCAGGATAATGCCGGAAACCTGTTGCGGGATATTTTCCGCGGATCCAACAGCAGTTCTTCCAGTAGTTCCAACAACAACAGTTCTACTAACACAAATTCTTCCAGCAGCAGTTCTTCCAGCAGCTCCAGTTCGTCTTCGGGGAGCGGTGGCAGTGCGGCGCCGGCGCCGGTAAGGAAATTTTAACGACAGAATGATTGGCATTCTTTGTCACCCTGTCCCGATAGCTATCGGGATGACGAAATGTGACGTATTTGACCGACCATGCTGTCACCCTTCGACAGGCTCAGGATGACATCAAAATCTGAACTGATCTATTTACACTTAACTCAACTAACATGAAAAAAATATTTTTCGTACTGGCCGCTCTTGTGTCCGCTCCTGCCCTTTTTGCACAAGAACCCGCCGATGCGCTTCGTTATTCCTGGTACACATCCAGTGGTACGGCCCGGCAGCAGGCGGTTGGTGGCGCTATGACATCCCTTGGCGGTGATCTTTCTGCCGCTTTTGTCAACCCCGCGGGACTTGGTTTTTACAAGACCGGTGATGTAGTCTTTAGTCCCGGATATAAATTCGTGAATAATAAGTCCACGTATTACGGCAGAACAGAACAGGACAAGAAGAACAATCTCTTTATCGGCACCAGCGGTGTGGTGATCGGTAGTGCAGACGACCCCAAAAAGAAAAATGGCTCCGGTGGCGCATTTGCCCTTGCCGTCAACCGCACGGCTTCTTTCAGCAGTAAGATATTGTACCGCGGCGCGAATAACCAAAACTCGTATTCACAAAAATTCCTGGAAGAGATCAGGAATGCGAACGACAAGGATGCCAACAGCGTGGCTTCCAATTATCCTTTCGGCAGCAGTCTCGCGTTTAATACTTACTGGATCGATACCATCAACGGGGGAACTTCTGGCAATTACCAGTTCCAGTCAAGAGCGCCGATTGGTAATTTACTTCAGGAGAATAAGATCACTAATAAAGGCGGCATCACCGAACTGGCGCTTGCCTTTGCGGGAAATAAACATGATAAATTTCTTTTTGGCTGGACCCTCGGTATTCCTTTCCTGCACTATGAAAAAGAAGCCACGTTCACCGAAGCAGATGCCAGCAGCAATGCGACCAACAAATTCGATTTTGCTTCGATCACCGAGAACCTGACCACTTCCGGTGTGGGTGTGAATCTTAAAATGGGTTTTATCTACAAACCGGTGGAATATGTCCGCCTCGGACTGGCTGTCCATACCCCCAGTTTTTACCGGCTCACTGATCAATACAATGCATCCGTAACGGCCAATACGGAAAGTTATAAGGGGCTGCTTACCCAAAGTTCTGCCCTCTTTACCGGTAACCAGGATGCGGAATTCAAATACTGGCATTTTACTCCATACCGCATCATGGCCAGCGCTTCCTATGTGCTGCGCGAAATAGAAGATGTACGAAAGCAAAAAGGTTTTTTAACCGCTGATATCGAGTATGTGAATTACAAAGCATCATCCTATACCACCGATCCGGATGGCGATGACAGCGAAGAAACAAAAGCCTACCTGAAATCCCTGAACAAAACGATCGACAATACTTACAAAGGCAGTTTCAATTTTAAAGCGGGTGGTGAATTAAAATTTACGACCATTATGGCAAGACTTGGTGTGGCGTATTATGGCAACCCTTATAAGGATCTTGGTCATGCCGAGAAAGGAAGTAAGTTCCTGGTAAGTGGAGGCCTGGGTTACCGCAACAAGGGCATGTTTATTGATCTTACTTATGTACACAATATGACCAAAGACGTTTATTTCGCGTACCGTTTGCAAAACTCACCCTATACCGGTGCTGCCATCAAGACAACCAATGGCAATGCCCTGCTGACCGTCGGTTTCAAGATCTAGTCGCGATCAAACTAACACCTGCAGAGAAAGCATCCGCGAGGGTGCTTTTTTAAAAAAAATAAGTACATAACAAGGAGAATGTCAATAAGTAGTATCGGGGTTTTGCCAAAAGGGTCAGGGCATTCGGTACATTTAGGCACTTAAAAATAGAACTATGGCGCACCACGGTCCGATCATCCTGATAGAGGATGACAGCGATGATGAGGAAATGTTCATGGAAATCTTAGAGGAGCTTGGTATAAAAAACAAGACCATCTGGTTTACCAACAGCCGTGAAGCCTTTGATCATATCAAAATATCTCCCGAGCAACCTTTTATAATTTTTTGTGATATCAACCTGCCTGCTCAAAACGGCGTGGATTTTAAAAGAAGACTGGACGATGACGCAGAATTGAGAAAGAAAAGTATTCCTTTTGTTTTTTATTCCACCACCGTCAATGAGCAGGCAGTAAACGATGCCTATACAAAAATGACCGTACAAGGTTTTTTCAAGAAGGGTACTACTTATGCGGAGATCAAAAATGATATTAAAGTCATTTTTGATTACTGGAGATCCTGCAAGCACCCCAACGCTCTATAGCTGCTCCCGCAATAACACCGCGGCACCAATAAAGCCGCCACCCGGTTAAAATCCTATAGTGAACATCTGCAGGGTGACCGGACTTTTTACTCCCAGCCTTTCGGTGACAAGACTGTCTATTTCTCGGTCGACAATACCAAACTCCTGATCTTAGCTGTGGAGCAGCATTTTTTTAGCGGGTTGAACTAAGCTCACTCCCGCAGTCTGGATAACCCGAAAGGGTTATTGTCAAAAGCTAATTTATACTTTATACTTGCTGGCTTTTATCCGTGCACAAATGTTTTTAGTCGTTTAGAAACGACTAGCGAAGTCTTACATTGACACAATAACAAACCCAATTTTCCTTAACTAAATGGTTCAGGGTCAATATCCACCCGCTGATCAAGTTTCGTATATTTATGAATTGTAGGCAATTTTTTGACACATCACTTTTATGCTAGAAACAACTAAGACACCAAAAGTTTTTATCTCCTACTCTTGGACAACTCCCTTGCATGAAGATTGGGTAATTAATCTGGCTGAAAGATTAATGTCAGATGGAGTTGAGGTAATAATTGATAAATGGAACTTAAAAGAAGGTCATGACAAGTATACCTTTATGGAATCGATGGTTACTTCAAAAGACGTTGACAAAGTTCTCATAATATTAGATAAAAAATATTCTGAAAAAGCAGATGATAGAAGCGGCGGCGTTGGAACTGAAACCCAAATTATTAGTCCACAAATTTATTCAAATGTGTCACAAGAAAAATTCATTCCTATCGTTACGGAAAGAGACGAAAATGGGAAAGAATATCTTCCTGCCTATTTGGAAAGTCGAATATATATTGACCTGTCGTCCTCTGAACATTTCGAATCTAACTACGAAAAATTACTAAGAAACATTTTTCAGAGACCAGCTTATTCAAAACCAAAAATTGGAAGAGCTCCGAGTTATCTTTTTGAAGAAACTCCGTCATTATTTAAAACGAATACGCTAGTTAGAAGTTTCGAAAACCAGATTGACAAATATCCTAAGCGTATAAACTCTATCATCAGAGAGTTTCTTGAAGACTATTTCAACTCCTTAAAAGATTTCTCTATAACATTTACAAACAGAAACGATCTTGAAGTCGGAAAAGAAGTTATCGACAATTTGAATCAGTATTCACAATTACGCAACGACTACATTGCATTTCTTGATAAAATATCTAAAACCGAACTGCAGTTCGATGTAGAAATTTTAATTAAGCTTTTTGAGAAGCTACCAGTGTACAAGAGACCTCTTAATGACAGAAGCAGTTGGAGCAATTACGAATTTGACAATTTTAGATTTATCATACACGAATTGTTTCTATATACAATTGCCATCCCCTTAAAGAATGAAAATTATAAACTAGTAGAAGAATTACTTTACTCTGGTTACATCATAAAAGATAAATACGAAATCAAAAAGGAGCCAAGCAGATTTGATGTCTTTTACAATCATGTAGAAATATTTGATGCTTACTATAAACAAATTTATTCTAAAAATTTTTATAGCCCTATGGCTGATTTTATAATTAAGCGTATCCCTGAAGACTTCAACCAAGACCAATTAATCGAAGCTGATTTACTTTGCCACTACATTGGTCGGCTAAATAATTTAAGGTGGTTTCCTATAACATACGTCTACAATACGAGAGGTAATTTTGAGCTATTTGACAGATTAATATCATTGAGACATTTTGAAAAGGTTAAAGTTCTTTTCAATGTCCAAACAGTTGAAGAATTGAAAGAAGTCCTTAAAAAATACAAGGAAACTGACAAAGACTCGCATGGATGGAGATATTCAAACGCTTTTGATTCAGTAATCCCAATCTATTCCTTGATAGACATCGAAGAAATTGGCACAACCCGATAAAACTGCCTACAACAGGCGGTCCTATGTATATAGGCACTTAAAGAAGGATCATATCGTCATTTTTTCTTTTGAAAGCAAGAGATAAATGAGGGTTGATTGTTCACTTACCTCCCGCCTTCGCAAGCTGTTTTTTGTCCATATCAA
>JBDSPR010000015.1:0-15115 GCA_039930245.1 Chitinophagaceae bacterium
CGATGAAATAGAAGGGTCTCTTTTTGGACCCGTGTCTTTGAAGACGGATTTTGGCTGACATTAAATAGAAATTTAACGTTGTTAAACAATAATTGTTAAGCCCAACACTTAGAAAAGTGCGGACGGCGAAGATAAGGTTGAAATGGGAGAATGCCAAACTGCGGGGGTTCATGGTTCATAGCTCATGGTCTGGCCTGAAAAGGGAATGCCTGTATACAGAAAGGTAACTATGAACTATAAGCTATGAACCATGAACTTATCTCTTCATTCCCGGCATCATCTTACCCAGTGCGCTCATTTTATTCATGTTCTTCATCATACCCCGCATCTGCTCAAATTGTTTCATAAAATTGTTCACTTCCTGGATATCCTTGCCCGACCCTTTGGCGATCCGTTTTTTCCGATTTCCGTCGATCAGGTCGGGATCGGCTCTTTCGGCTGCTGTCATCGAATTGATCATGGCTTCGATGCCTTTGAAGGAATCTTCATTGATATCAAGATCTTTTATTTTGTTGCCAACTCCGGGGATCATGCCAAGCATGTCTTTCATATTCCCCATTTTCTTGATGGCTTCCAGCTGCGTTTTAAAATCAGCAAAATCAAATTTGTTCTTCCGGATCTTAGCTTCCAGTTTTTTTGCTGCCACCTCATCAAATTGCTCCTGTGCTTTTTCTACTAAACTGGTAATATCTCCCATACCAAGAATACGCTGCGCCATTCTTTCGGGATAGAATACATCCAGGGTATCCATCTTTTCACCACTGCTGGTGAACTTGATGGGTTTTTCTACGGTGTAACGGATAGAGAGTGCAGCACCACCTCTTGTATCACCATCCAGTTTTGTCAATACCACGCCGGTAAAATCCAGGCGCTTATTAAAAGCTTTGGCCGTGTTCACCGCATCTTGTCCGGTCATACTGTCCACGACAAATAATATTTCCTGTGGATTCACCGCGTTCTTGATGTTGGCTACTTCCGCCATCATCACTTCATCCACTGCCAGGCGACCCGCCGTGTCAATGATCAGTACATTTTTATTCTTACTCCTTGCCTCTTTGACCGCATTCCTGGCAATGTCGACGGCATCTTTATTTTCCAGCTCGATATGCACCCCCACGCCAATCTGTTCACCCAATACTCTCAATTGTTCCATCGCCGCCGGGCGATAGATATCAGCCGCTACCAGCATGGGTGAGAGCCCCTTCTTTGTTTTCAGGAAATTGGCCAGCTTGCCACTGAAAGTTGTTTTACCGCTACCCTGTAAGCCGGCAACCAGGATAATGGCAGGATTGCCTTTTGCATTGAATAGTGCTTCTTCGCCACCCATCAGTTCTGCCAGTTCATCTTTCACGATCTTGGTCATCAGCTGACCCGGCGATATCGCATTGATCACTTTTTCACCAACGGCCTTGTCTTTCACCCTGTCGGTGAATTCCTTGGCGATCTTATAATTGACATCTGCGTCCACAAGGGCACGCCTGATCTCTTTTAGCGTAGTGGCGATATTCAGTTCGGTGATCCTTCCCTGGCCTTTAAGATTCTTAAAGGCGGTTTCTAGTTTTTCCTGTAAACTGTTGAACATAACTTCAATTTCTGTTGCTGCTGTCACCCTGAGCTTGACGAAGGGTGATTTAAATTTTACTCATTGCCAGGACTTCGACAAGCTCTGCCTGACAATGGTTTAAAACAAAAAGTGAACATCAAATGTTCACTTTTAAAAGAATTGCAAAGATAGAAATGTAAAGTTTTATGCGGGTTGAATCTTTTTAAATTAATTAAAACTAAGTCCCGAGATAGGTCCTGAGTAATTTACAACGGTTGGAAGCCTTTAACTTGGTGATGGCTTTGTCCTTTATCTGGCGGACTCTTTCTCTTGTCAGGCTGAACCGTTCACCGATATCTTCCAGGCTCATGGGATGGTCAACTCCGATCCCGAAAAAGAAGCAGATCACTTCTTTCTGGCGTTCGGTCAGCGTTTTCAGGCTTCTGTCGATCTCCGTTTTCAGGGATTCGTTGTGCACCAGCTGGCCATCGGTTTTGTCGGCATTCGCGTTTTCCAGTACATCTATCAGGGTGTTTTCTTCGCCTTCTGATAGCGGGGAATCCATACTTACGTGGCGGGCATTGATGCCCAGTGTAGCCGACACTTCCTCGATATCCATTTCCAGCACTTCGGCCAGTTCCTCGGCCGAGGGCTCTCTCTCGAATTGTTGTTCCAGCAGGGAATAAGCTTTTTGAATGCGGTTGGTCAGACCCACTTTGTTAAGCGGCAAACGCACGATACGGGATTGTTCGGCCAGCGACTGTAAAATGCTCTGGCGGATCCACCAGACTGCATAGGAGATGAATTTGAAGCCACGGGTCTCATCAAAACGTTGGGCAGCCTTGATCAGGCCAAGGTTTCCCTCGTTGATCAGGTCGGGCAGCGAAAGCCCCTGGTTCTGGTATTGTTTGGCCACAGATACCACGAAACGGAGGTTGGCCTTGGTCAGCCTGTCAAGCGATTTCTGGCATCCTTGTTTGATAAGTGTGGCTAATTTGACCTCTTCTTCCGGGGTAATGAGTTCGACCTTGCCGATCTCCTGGAGGTACTTCTCTAAGCTTTGGGATTCACGATTTGTAATAGATTTCGTGATCTTGAGTTGTCTCATGCTCATAGGTATGGTTTTATAAATGGTGTATTTAAAGGGTTAAGAATAATAAGGTTGCTCACTTATGACTCTAAAAATACCCACCGCGGTTTCATTGGTTGTTCAGAACGTATTGAACTTCAAGGCAATTTAACTTAATTGCTCATCCTGGCCAAATAAATTTTGACACTCTCTTAACGTTTTCATTGCTAATTTATTTTACCCCGTTTAAAGGGGTTATTAAGAGGGGGAAATAAAATATTTTGCCGCAATGATTTATTTTCTATTATTGCAGCTATCGCAATGATTTTTAGCGAAAAGTAAGAATGAGTAAACAATTATACACACTGGAATTTCCCGTTCGCTGTTCCCCCTCCATCCTGTATGAATTCCTATCTACACCGGCGGGACTCGGAGAGTGGTTCGCCGATAAAGTAGACGAAAGAGATAATACCTTTTATTTTGGCTGGAACGGTACTTTTGAAAAGGCCGATGTAATGGAAAGCGAAGATGATAAATTCATCCGTTTCCATTGGCAGACTTCCCCGAAAGAAGAATTCTTTGAATTCCGCATCGAAAAATCTGAGATCACCAATCAAACCATACTGATCGTAAAAGATTTTGCAGAGAAAAAAGATATCAAGGACCAGAGCAGGTTATGGGATTACCAGGTGAAAGAACTTTTTCACCGTCTCGGCAACTGACCAGCCAGTATTCCAATTATTTCTTTAAACGAATCGAGCAGGAATACCCCAGCATCTTCCCATTGTCGCAATGGGATCCTGCAAGCGAGTTTTACAAAATCCTTTTCACTGATCAACTGCTTAAATCCTGTTTCACCTATTTCTGCCACAGCTATATAATTGCCGGGAGAAAAATCATGTTCCCATTGCTTTTCGTTGATACAGCAATAAAATCCTTTTTCACCCAGCAGCGTATAGGCATCAATGAGCTTCGTTTCAGCTGCTGATTTGCAAACACCGGAAAGATGGAGTGTCACGCTGAAAAAATTTCCCCACCAGAACATCGTCCTGACTGCAAGTATGTTTTGCTGTACAAAATACCTGGGGTAATCCAGCAACAAGTAGGGGAGTCCCTGGTATTTTTCTCCCTTCGAGATCTTTGGCGTTGATCTTTTTATTTCCACAGGCAGTTGCTGCGGGAAGGAATTTATATATGCTTGCTGTTTGGTTTGCAGCAAAGCCAGCAGCGCTATTGTTTTTTCCATGATGGCATTCTTTGTTAAAATCCAGTCTGCATCAATTACCTGCCCCAACTCCTTTTGCGAAAGCCTTATTTTTGCTGCATCCATAAGTTAAAGATAGGTGTTCAAAAAACTAGACAAACTCATCATCAAGGCCTTTATCGGACCTTTCATAGCAACGTTTTTTATAACCTTGCTGGTGTTGGTCATGCAGTTCTTCTGGCTCTATATCGACGATTTCGTGGGCAAGGGACTGGGTACAAATGTCATTCTTGAATTCATTCTGTACCAAAGCGCGGTACTGGTCCCGCTGGCACTCCCGCTGGCCGTGCTGCTTTCTTCCCTGATGACATTTGGTAACCTGGGGGAGAGTTTTGAACTGGTCGCTATCAAATCCGCCGGGATTTCGCTATTGCGTTTCATGCGCCCTTTATTTATCATGAGTATCCTCATCAGCGGTATCGCTTTTCTTTTTTCCAATTATGTGATACCGGTCGCCAATTTAAAATCGAGGACCCTTTTATCCGATATCGTTTTTGCCAAACCGGCATTTGACCTGAAAGAAGGTGTATTCTATGATAAGATCCCGCAGTTCGCGATCAAGATCGGGAAAAAAGAATCCAACGACAGTGTGATCAGGGATGTGATCGTTTATGAACAGGGCAATTCTCTCCAGGATAATTTTATCATCGCGAAAAGCGGCATCATGCGGGTAACAGGCAACAAACGTTTCCTGGAATTCAACCTGCGCGACGGCTGGCGTTACCAGGAAAGAGGCAATAGTTATGGTGATAGCAGCACAGAATTCATCCGGATTGGGTTCAAGGAATATAAAAAGCAATTCGATCTCAGTTCACTTGGTTTCAGCAACCGTACCGCAGATAGCGTGAACAAGAACAATGAACGGATGTACAGTATGCGCCAGCTGGAAGTGGCTATTGATTCACTGGAGAAAGAAAATAATATTCTCCGTGAACAGACAACAAAAGATATGTTCCGGCAATTTCATTTTGTTGATCTGCTCGATTCTGCCTGGGCTGCACCTTCCCCACCGGTAAAAAAAATAAAGAGCTTTGATGAGATCCTTCCTGATTCAGCAGAAGTAAATGTGAACCAGAACGTCCAGAATATTGCCGGTTCAATAAGGCTCAACGCGGAAGCCATCGCCGGGACTTTGAAAGAAAAGGAGAAAAACCTCCGCCGTCACCAGATCGAATGGCACCGGAAAATATCCCTTTCCCTGGCCTGTGTCGTGTTATTCCTGATCGGTGCTCCCCTTGGCTCGATCATACGCAAAGGCGGGCTGGGAACTCCCCTGATCTTTGCGATCATTTTTTTCCTGCTTTTTTATTTTTCCAATAATGCCGGGGAGAAAATGGCCCGGGAAAGCACCTTGTCACCTTTTGCGGGGATGTGGATGGCTATTTTTGTACTCGGCGCCATTGGTATTTTCCTTATCTACAAAGCCATGAAAGACTCCCACTTCTTTAACAAGGAGTTCTACCAGAAAATAGCCAGGTTCTTAACAAGCTTATTCCAGCGGGCTTAAAGCTGTTTCGCTAACAGCAATCAGAAAAATCACCTGTTTGTAGTATAGACTGTTCCCCCGGAATAGCCAGCTTCTCCGGTGCCTTTTTATTTCTGTATATTCGGCATCCCAAAACCAACTGCTATGAGAGTAAGTTTGCTGGCCTGCCTGGCCTTCATCTTTTCCAGTTGTAATTCTTCCGGGAAAAAAAATCCCAACCAGTCAATGGATGATACCGCACGCATGAATGATCCCAACCATATTGTCAACATTTCAACAGTAAACATGGCGGTCGGAGATATTCCATCTTCCATCAAAATAAAAGGACAGGTTCAGGAGGCCCTCAAATGGAATGATAACCTCGGTGAGAATATTTTTATCACTTCTTATATGGCACCATACGATGATAAGGACGAACAATACGGGGAAGACGGTCAGACGGCTGAACTCCACGCTTATCACTACGCTAAAAAAGAAGGGAATTACCGGGAGGTCTGGACATTGAACGAGGTGGAAAAAGCCTGTCCCTTTGATATTACCTGTGAATTCATTCCGGGTTCAACCACTGTAACAGATATGGACAAAGACGGGATCGCGGAAACCAAGGTCCAGTATGCCATGGCCTGCCGCAGCGATGTATCCCCGGCAGCCATGAAACTGCTGATGAATGAAAATGGAACGAAATATATGTTAAAGGGGAACAGGTGGCTTGCTTATAGTCCTGAAATCAAGTTCAATGTGACAGACAGCAATGTGAACCTGGCGATCCTGCCCAAACTCAAGGATGAAACCGAAGAAATGCTCAGGAGCTTCGGCCGTTATGAGAACGAGAAAGACTTTGCCGGGGCGCCCTCTCCATTTTTGTTCTATGCCCGGACCGAATGGCTCAAACATGTCAAAGAAAAAATAGGAGAATAGTAAGCGCCCACCAATGTGAATCAAGCTTCCAGAATCAAGCAACCAACAAAATTGAAAGCAGAACTGCAAAATCTTCGTGTTCAGAAATGGGTGGCAGTGGTTTCCGTTCTGCTGTTGTCGGTGAAGTTTATTGCTTATTATTCCACGTATTCGGTTTCCATCCTGACGGATGCGCTCGAAAGTATTGTCAATGTGGCGGCTGGTTTTATCGGGCTTTACAGCCTTTATATTGCTGCCAAGCCGCGGGATTATGATCATCCTTATGGACATGGCAAGGCTGAATTTCTCTCCTCCGCCGTGGAGGGTACCCTGATCGGCGCAGCCGGGGCGATCATTTTATATAAAGCGATCCAGAATTTGATCCAACCCGTTGGACTGAAAAGGATCGACTATGGTATCTGGCTGGTAGCCTCAACTGCTGCTGTAAATTTTATCACGGGATATTTCTGTCTTCGTACCGGCCGGAGGAATAATTCCATGGCATTAATAGCCAGCGGTAAACACTTGCAGACCGATACCTGGTCCACCGTTGGCATCATAGCAGGACTAGTATTGCTTTATATCACAGGTTATAAGTGGATCGACAGTGTGGTGGCGATCTTGTTTGGAACATATATTATCTATACCGGTTACAGGATACTCCGCCATTCTATTGCCGGGATCATGGATGAAGCAGATGTAAAACTGCTGACAAGAATGGTACAGAAGCTCGATGCGAACCGGCAGGAGAATTGGGTGGACCTGCACAACCTGCGGGTGATAAAATATGGACCGGTCCTTCATGTTGATTGTCACCTCACCGTACCCTGGTACCTGAATGTACACGAAGCTCACCGCGAAATTGATGCCCTCGCTCAACTGATACGAAAGGAGTTTGGCGAGTCGCTGGAACTCTTTGTGCATTCAGATGGCTGTCTGCCTTTTCAATGCAAGATCTGTAGTAAAGCTGATTGTCCCGTAAGACAGCATAATTTTGAAAAAAAGATTACCTGGACATTAGAAAACATATCAACGAATAAAAAACATTCACTGTATGAAGACGACCACAAGCTGGAAGACAAAACATGAATTTGAAAGCAGGCAGGACGGAAATACCGTCAACCTCGACGGTAAATCAGAAAATGGCTTTAGCCCTAAGGCACTGCTGTTGGCAGGTCTTGGCGCCTGTTCGGGAATTGATATAGTGGATATCCTGGAAAAAATGCGGGTGCCCTTCTCCGATTTTTCGATCGATACAGAAGCGCAACAAACTGAAGAACATCCGAGGGTATTCAGGGAAATTAGCATCACTTACCGGGTAAAGACTGCAAAGGAGAACGAGGACAAAGTGAGGAAGGCGATCGACCTGTCCCTTGATAAATATTGCGGCGTATCCGCTATGTTGAAGAAGAATTCGCCGATCCACTATCAACTGGTGATCGGATAAGTTTACATTTGGACATGCTTTCGAGGAAATCACAATATGCGTTTAAGGCGCTGACCTACCTGTCAGCGAGGTATAACCAGGGACCGGTCCTGATCGCTGAGATCGCAAAGAAAAAAAGGATACCCCTGAAGTTCCTGGAGAATATCCTGCTTGAATTGAAGAAAGCCGGTATCCTCGACAGCAAGAAAGGAAAAGGGGGAGGCTATTTCATGAAAAAAGCTCCTTCTAAAGTCACGGTGGCCAGTATCATCCGCCTGCTAAACGGCCCGATAGCGATGCTGCCCTGCGTTAGTCTTTACTTCTATGAACGCTGCAGGAACTGCGATGAAAAGAATTGTGGTCTGCATAACATGATGGTGGAAGTTCGGGATGCTTCCCTGAATATCCTGGAAAAAAGAACACTCGATGACCTGGTTGTGTAAAAGGCTACCAAATTTGTAGGATATTTGTTACAGCTTATTTTATAACACTAAAAACAAGAATTATGGGATTGCGTCTTGGTGATGCTGCACCGAATTTTACAGCACAAACTACTGCTGGGGAAATTGATTTCCACCAGTACCTGGGGAATGGTTGGGGGGTCCTGTTCTCCCACCCGGCTGATTATACACCTGTCTGCACAACCGAATTGGGAAAAACTGCAATGCTCAACGAAGAGTTTGCGAAACGGAATGTAAAGGTCCTAGCAGTAAGTGTTGACCCGATGGATAAACACGAAGGCTGGGTGAAAGATATTAACGAGACACAGCGGACAACGGTCAACTTCCCGCTGGTCGCTGATGAGAACAGGAATGTTTCCACTTTGTATGACATGATACATCCGAATGCTTCAGCAACGACTACGGTCCGTTCTTTGTTCGTGATCGGACCCGACAAACTGGTCAAGCTCATTATCACTTATCCTGCATCTACGGGAAGAAATTTTGTGGAAGTATTGCGGGTGATCGATTCGCTTCAACTAACGGCCAATTACAGCGTGGCCACGCCGGCTGATTGGAAGCAGGGTGAAGACGTGATCGTTGTACCAGCTGTCTCTACGGAGGACGCTATAAAAAAATTTCCGAAAGGAGTGAACGTGATTAAGCCTTACCTGCGTTACACGCCCCAGCCTGATCTCAAGTAATGATCGTATAAACGGATCAAGCCCTCTAATCCGGTCAAATGGATTTAGGGGGCTTTCTTTTTACCAATTGCTGTAAGGTAGCACGCATGTCTTTTGGAAGCGGGGCTTCCAGTTTTATTGTTTCACCGTTGGGAGCGCTGAATTCAAGCTGGAAAGAATGCAAGGCGAGCCTTTTGAGTATGGGTTTTTCTTCTTCCTCGTCTTTGGATAGCTTGAACCTGGATTTCAGTGAGGAGACCAGCACCGGTTTCCCATCGCCATATAGCTGATCGCAAACGATAGAGTGTCCTGTTTCCTTCATATGCACCCTGATCTGGTGAGTCCGGCCTGTATGTATCCGGAATTGTACAAGCGAATAGATCCCGAAATCGGCCATTACTTCGTATTCTGTAAGGGATTCTTTCCCGTTGCGGTGAATGATCATGGTCCCGTTATGCGCCGGGTGTTCTGCGATAGGAGAGTTGATACTTCCTGTTTTATCCGGCAGGGAACCTGTTACAAGCCCCTGGTAGATCTTTATTGTTTGTCGCTCTTCAAATTGGCGGGAGAGGAATTTATGCGTGTTTTCATTTTTCGCAAAAACGATAAGGCCGCTTGTATCTTTATCGAGACGATGGACAGTATAGATCTCACCATATTTTTCTTTCAGCAGGACCTTTAACGATATTTCTTTTCCTTCCCTGTCAGGTATAGAAAGCAACCCGGCAGGCTTGTTTATTGCAACAAGATCATCGGTTTCAAAAATTATAAGAGCAGCGATCTTGAAAGCCATCTATTCCTTTGTTTTCTTGAAATGCATGACGGGTTATTTCCCTTTTCCAAAATGTTTCAGGTCTCTCACTTCTTTCTCCGAAAGAAAACGCCATTTACCTCTTTCGACGTTTTTCTTGGTCAATCCTGCAAAGATCACCCGGTCAAGATTTTTTACATCATATCCCAGTGATTCAAAAATGCGGCGTACGATACGGTTTCGGCCGCTGTGTATCTCCAGCCCGATCTGTGTCTTGTCTTTTATATCTGCGTAAGCCAGTGCATCCACGCTGGCAGGACCATCTTCCAGTACCACTCCCTTCAATATCCTGTCAAAATCTTTTTTATCCAGATCCCTGTTCAGTGTGGCGTGGTATACTTTTTTTATTTCGTTACTTGGATGGGTAAGTTTCTGTGCCAGTTCGCCATCATTGGTGAACAAAAGCACGCCGGAGGTATTCCTGTCAAGACGCCCGACAGGGTAAACCCTTTCCGGTGAAGCCCGGGCGATCAGGTCAAGCACTGTTTTTCTTCCTTGTGGATCGTCGGTTGTGGTAATATAATCCTTTGGCTTATTCAATAAGATATAGACAAGGTTCTTGGCCCGGAAAATCTTTTTCCCGTTCACTTTTACCTCATCCTTTGGGGTGACTTTATATCCCGGCTCTATCACTGCCTGGCCATTTACTTTTACCACCCCTTTTTTAACCAGCTCGGCTGCTTCGCGGCGTCCGCAGATCCCGGCATGGGCGATAAATTTATTCAGGGGCATTAACCCCGGATCACCGGCTTTGATAATTGGAGCTTGCTGGAGTTTTTGTTCTTTGGCACCAAATCGTTCCACTTTTGTTTCTGCCTTCTTTTTTTCAAAGAAATCTTCCCGTTCTTTTTTCCATTTTCTTTTTTCCTGTCTGAACTGTTCTTTGATGGCAGCGTTGCTCTTTTTTTTGGCGAACTGCCCAAAATTATTCGTTGATTTCTTTTGCATGCGGAGTATTTGCTGTTTTACAACAGTAGTGAGTGGCAAAGATAGGTATAAAGAAAGACCCCCGTAATTACGGGGGTCGGAGCTCTCCTAACGAACGGATTATTAAATGGTACTTTTTGAATCTGGATTTTTTCTTTCTCCTTCCGGCCTGTGATGGCGACCTTCCTTTAATTTCTTTATTTGCTCTTCGGTAAGGATCGATTTCATATTCTCCTGCTGTTTCTTGTGCAGTTCTTTCATTTGATCTCTCTTCTGCTCATCACTCAGGGAACTGTTCTCCCGGATTGCTTTCATTTTTGCACCTACATCTTTACGGTTCGCATCCATTTTCGCGGATTGCTGATCGGTAAGACCCAGGCGTGTCTTCATGCTCGCAGCCCTGTCTTTATCCATTCCCTCGTCTTTGGCTTTCCCTTCAGCTTTCATTTTTGCCATTTTCTCTTTCTGATCGGTGGTCAGGATACCATCCATTTTAGTTTTGTGTTCTTTGCGAAGTATTTCCGCCTTGCTTTTCCATTCTTTTACAGTGATATTGTCATTCTTTTTCAGCTCTTCCATTTGTTTACGGAAGCTCTCATTCTGTGATTTGAATGCTGTTTTCTGGTCCTCGGTAAGGTCCAGTTTTTTCATATCCATTCCATGATGGTGTTTTTTTCTTTCCATCATATGTGGTTTGTCTGCTTTTCTTTCGGGTATTTCCTGTGCATTAACGGCAAAACCCAGGCTCAAGGCCAGTAATGGAAAGATTACTTTTTTCATGGTATATTTTTTTGCTTTTTGGACGCCGAAGGGGTCGGTAAACTTTCGGCACTATTTGTTATAATAAATTATCGGTGTAAAGACCCGGTACTTTCCCTGAGGTTTAATGGATATCAGAAAACTTTCGTAGAAACAGGACTGCCGGTAGTTTGACGCCGGGGTTAGTTTTTAGTCAGTTTTTCATATTGACTTGTTTCCTAAGATTTAGTGCCTTAATTTACACGTATTAAGACAGTTGTATCCATAATTGAGGACAGCAAAGACTACCAGGAAGCCTTGGTGACACTGGTGAACGGAAGCAAAAACTATCAGCTGGGGAAAGTTTTTTCTTCCGCGGAAGCGGTTTTGCCTGTTATAGGCGAACTGAGCGGCATTGTGATCGTAGATATCAAACTACCTGGGATGAACGGGGCCAACCTCGTACGCCTGGTAAGCGAGGCAAATAAGTCGGTGCAATGTATCATCTGCAGCATGTTTGACGATGATGAATTCATTTTTTCCGCGCTGAAGAACGGGGCATTGGGTTATTTACTGAAAGACAGCTCGGGTGACCAGATACTCGCTGCTCTCGATGACCTGCAGCAGGGCGGCTCACCGATGAGTCCTTATATCGCCCGCCGGGTGATCGCCAGTTTCCAGCAACCAAAAGAAAAAAAAGTATCGGAACTCTTAAGCGAGCGGGAACAGGAAGTGTTGCAGCAACTGGCAGAGGGACTTATCTATAAAGAGATCGGGGAGAAACTGTTCATCAGTCATGAAACAGTGAAACAGCATATCAAACATATCTACCAGAAATTGCATGTACAGAATAAAGTGGAAGCGCTGAATATGATGAGAAGGAACTGACTCAATTCTTATTGGCCAACTGGCCACAGGCAGCATCAATATCTTTTCCACGACTCCTGCGAAGGCGTGCATTCACCCGGTGTTTGCCCAGGTATTCCATGAACGCCTGTACTTTCTGTTCTTCGGGCTTTTCAAATTTTGCAAAATCGATGGGATTGTATTCGATGATATTGACCAGGTCGGCAGGAACCTGCCGGTAGACCTTGATCAGGTCATCCGCATCCTTCAGAGAATCATTGAAATCTTTAAAAAGAATATACTCCAAAGTGATCTCGTTCCCGGTTTGTTTGTAGAAATAATTCAATGCCTCCACCAATGTCTTGATATTGTTAGTGTCATTGATCGGCATGATCTCGTGGCGTTTTGCATCAGTGGCGGCATGCAGGGACAGCGCCAGTTTGAATTTCACCTTATCGTCACCCAGCTGCCGGATACCTTTCGCAACACCTGCGGTGGAGACGGTGATGCGTCTCGGACTCATCGCCATCCCATGCGGGGAAACGATCCGTTCGATGGAACTGAGCACATGTTTATAATTCAGCAGGGGTTCGCCCATACCCATGAAAACGATATTGCTCAGCTTCTTTCCATTGGTCTCTTCGCATTGTTTATTGAGGATCGCCACCTGGTCATAGATCTCATCGAATTCAAGGTTCCTTTTCCGGTCGATATAACCTGTGGCACAGAACTTACAGCTCAGCGAACAGCCGATCTGGGAGGACACACAGGCAGTGAAACGCGAAGTGGTTGGTATGAGTACTCCCTCCACGAAATGACCGTCATGTGTTTTAAAACGGGTTTTGATCGTGCCGTCTTCCGAATGCTGGATCGTATCCACCGTAAGTCCCGGCAGGGTGAACTCGTCACTTAATTTTTGGCGCAGTTCCTTGGAGATATTGGTCATGTCGTCGAAACGCTGCACCGGTTTCAACCAGAGCCATTCATAGACCTGTTTGGCCCTGAATTTTTTTTCACCCATTTTCTCGAAATATTCTTCCAGTTCCTGCAAGCTGAGATAACGTATATTCTTGGGTGTTCTTTTCATCTGGCTGCAAAGATAACTACTCGGTCATGGATTGAATGAATTCACGGATATTTGCTGGTTAAACCATTGTCATGAAAGAGGCTTTTGTGATTGATATTGTACGAACACCGATCGGTAAATACGGGGGTGTATTAAGCACGTTAAGACCGGATGATTTGCTTGCTCATGTGATAAGACAGCTATTGCACAGGAATTCTTCTGTTGATGTAAATGCCATCGAAGATGTAATTGCTGGCGCGGCCAACCAGGCGGGTGAAGACAACCGGAATGTGGCAAGGATGGCCGCTTTGCTGGCAGGTCTCCCGGTAACGGTTGCGGGTAATACCGTAAACAGGCTTTGTGCTTCCGGTTTGCAGGCGGTGATGGATGCTGCCAGGCAGATCCAATGTGGTGATGCCGAACTGATCATTGCTGCCGGGGTGGAAAGTATGACAAGAGCGCCTTTTGTTATGCCAAAAAGCAGCGACGCTTTTGGTCGCACGCCAGAAATTTTTGATACCACGATGGGATGGCGTTTCATCAATAAAAACTTATCGGCTCTTTATCATCCCTTTACCATGGGAGAAACCGCGGAAAATGTTGCAAAGCAATGGAAGGTAAGCCGAGAAGAACAGGACCTGTTCGCCCTCGCTTCCCAGCAAAAATATTTTGCCGCCAAAGCGGCCGGGAAATGGAAAGATGAAATTGCAGCCATTGAGATCAGCAGGGGAAAAGAAAAGCTGGTGGTTGATACGGATGAGCATCCGCGGGAAACCTCGATGGATAAATTAGCGGCATTAAAGCCTGCGTTCATAAAAGACGGTACCATAACAGCCGGTAACTCTTCTGGCATCAATGATGGCGCTGCGGCCATGTTGCTGGCGAGCGGGGAGGCAGTGAAGAAGTATGGATTAAAAGCGCTGGCTAAGATCCGGTCGATGGCGGTGGCGGGTGTTGACCCGGCGATCATGGGTATCGGACCGGTTTCTGCAACCAATAAAGCTCTGCTGCGGGCAGGATTAAAGATCGGGGATTTAGGTCTTACCGAACTAAATGAAGCTTTTGCTTCCCAGTCCATCGCATGTGTCAAAGACCTCGGACTGGATATGAGCAAAGTAAATGTGAACGGGGGAGCGATCGCCCTTGGTCATCCGCTGGGATGCAGTGGGGTTCGCATATCAGCTACTTTATTGCATGAAATGAAGAGGAGCGGGGTAAAATTGGGACTGGCTAGCATGTGTGTGGGGGTAGGCCAGGGCGCCGCGCTGATCTATGAAAACTGCGGATAATTTTTTATAACTGGAATTTTTTTGCTGTAATTTCCGTTACTCATTTAAAATTACGAAACATGAAAAAAATATTTCTTTCCCTGTTCCTTGCCTTCGGTTTTCTTGCTGTGAATGCCCAGACAGATTCTTTAGAACAATACAAAGGCAAATACAAATTTCCTGATGGTAGCCCGGTAGTAGAGGTAACATTGACCGTTGAAAACGGGGCCTTAATGGCGAGTTCCGCTATGGGCAGTACCGAATTCAAAAGAACCTCCACTGCCGATGTTTTTGAAATACCAGCCTATGGCGGCACGGCCACTTTCAAAAGAACGGAAGGGAAAATAACCGGTTTGCAAATACAAGCCGGGGATGTGAATATGGAGGGAACCAAAACAGAAGGATTAGCGATCGATCATATTTTCCTACAGGCTACCCTTTATCGGCGATGATCTCTAAATAAATTATTATAAAAGCCGGTAGTGGGTCAGTTTGAATTATGATACTCTTTGTCATTCCGAACGAAGTGAGGAATAGATGGGCTGACGATCAAATTAATTCCGACGAAGGAGGAATCTGTCTTTAGATTCCTCCTTCGTCGGAATAGAAGCTTCAAAATCTTCATCTTATCCTTCGCTGAGCTCAGGATGA